>CAWAIK010000011.1:0-586765 GCA_963782115.1 uncultured Verrucomicrobiae bacterium | reverse complement strand
GCAGGAATTCGCGGCGGGCTTTCTTCCGTCGTGTACTGCGACACGGCCCGCGATGGAAACCGCCGAAAAAATCGCGCCGCAACTCCTGGAAGCCGAAAACGCGTTACAGGATCTTGCTGGCGCAGATGCGGAGCCTGAGAACCAGCCTCAGAAAGCGGCAGCCAAGCGTAAGCCCTCCCTTTTTGTCGCAGACGCTTTTAGCAATCCGAGGCATGTCCAATTCGCTATTAAAGTCACGTTGGCGGGAATGCTCGGCTACTTGTTCTACACAGCAAGCGACTACTACGGGATTCACACGGTATTTTACACTCCTCTGATCATCGCGCTGGCCAGTACCGGAGCGACCATTCATAAGGGATTCCTTCGAATCGTCGGGTGCATTATCGGAGGCGCTTTGGGTCTAATCTGCACCATCTGGGTCATCCCGAGATTCGAGACTCTTGGAACATTTCTCTTCATCGTATTTTGCGTGCATGGCCTGGCGGCATGGATCGCTGTTGGCAGCGATCGGATCTCATACGTGGGTCTTCAGATAGCGCTGGCTTTTGATCTCGGGTTCCTTCAAGGATATGGACCGCCTGAGAACATTAATCCGCTTCGGGATCGATTTATCGGTATTGTCATCGGTATCTGCATCGCCACAATCGTGTTCGCCCTGATCTGGCCGGAGAGCGCCGACTTAAGTGCCCGTGAGCGACTTGCCGCTTGTCTCCGAACGATCGCTCGTTTGCTGCGCGTCGGGTGGGGAAGCAATGGTTCTAAGAATCGGAGCTCGCAACGGGAGCAACTCGAGCTTGAGATAGCTTCCCGTCTTTCTGAGGCCAATTCATACGAGGAGCAAGCTGCCTTCGAAGAGCTGATTCACGGACCGATAGCCACCGAAGGACCGAAGCTGGAGGACGCGATCGCCGCAACAGAGGAGATTTATGTTTGTAGCCTCGCCTGGGTAAGAGAACAAAGATCAGGCCAGACAATACACGAGGGCGAGGAGCCGAAGGTTACCTCAGAATTTGCCGAGCGATTACCAAATGCGGTGGAAGTTTGTGCAGACCGGATCGATCGGCGCCAACGGCAAATTGCTGATCAAGATCAAACGCCGATCGAATACCTCATTGAGAAAACGGACTTTGTCAGCAGCAAAAGCGCTGACAGTCTCGAAGAACTTCTTAGTGCCGTAACGGAGCTTCAGGTTCTGGTTTCGACACCAGAACGCTCGTAAAGGTGAGTTTGTCACCCCTCAGACCCGTGCTGATCGACTTTACTAACTACTCATTACATGGACGAAGCGGCACGATGCACTGATATCGGATTCATTCAGGGCGGAAAGCTTATGATGAATTAGTTGACTCCCCTTGGGGTTCTTTGTTCAAAAGTTTCGCATTTCTCGTGCGAGAAACGAGTTAACAGGCATTCGGGTTTGCGAATTTTCTGTGGTGGTCTTTGTGGGGGCCTGACAGAAGATCCGGTTAACTCCGCCCGGTTGCGACCCTTAGCTGCCTTTCCTGTTCCGTTACTCCCGACAGCCCGTTTATTCTCTCTCCCACTGGAGATTCGCGGCTTTTCACGGCACACTGATTTTTGCGGGCTAGCCATTCGCGGGCCCGGTGCATTTGAGAACTTCTATGCCAACTAAAATCACTGATCTGACGGTTCACGATATTCGTTTTCCAACCTCGCGTGCGCTCGACGGTTCCGACGCGATGAATCCCGCTCCTGACTATTCGGCGACATACGTGGTCCTCAAGACGAATTCGCCGCAAGGACTTGCAGGCCATGGGTTGACCTTCACGATCGGTCGCGGGAACGAAATCTGCGTGACCGCAGTGAAGTCGCTGGCTGCCCTGGTGGTCGGTGCGACCCTGGAGGAAATCTTCGCTGACATGGGTGGATTCTGGCGGTACGTAACTGCCGGCGACAGCCAGTTACGCTGGATCGGCCCAGAAAAAGGTGCCATTCATCTTGCCACCGCCGCGATCGTAAATGGCGTGTGGGATCTGTGGGCAAAGTTCCAGGGTAAACCGGTTTGGAAGCTGTTGGTCGATATGAGCCCACAGGAATTGGTGCGCTGCCTGGACTTTAGATATGTTACCGACGCGCTCACACCAGATGAAGCGATTTCGCTCCTGGAAGCCAACGTTCCGACGAAAGCGGAACGGGAGCGTCAGATGCGCGAGTCCGGCTTTCCTGCCTACACCACCTCTGCGGGTTGGCTCGGATATTCCGACCAAAAGGTGCGCCGTTTGGCGCGCGAAGGGGTCGCCGCGGGTTGGACCCACTTCAAGCAAAAGGTCGGTGGCAATATCGAGGAAGATGTTCGTCGTGCCCGAATTCTGCGAGAGGAGATTGGTTGGGAGCGCAAACTCATGATGGATGCAAACCAAGTATGGGATGTCGAGGAATCCATCCAGAACGTGCGTCGCCTAGCCGAGTTTAAACCCTGGTGGATCGAAGAACCGACCAGTCCGGACGACATTCTGGGACACGCCACTATTCGAAACCAGGTCGCGCCAATCGGCGTGGCAACAGGCGAGCATTGTCAGAACCGGGTGATGTTTAAACAGTTGCTGCAAGCAAAAGCTATCGACTTTTGCCAGATTGACAGTGCCCGACTGGGCGGCCTGAACGAGGTAATGATCGTCTTATTGATGGCGGCTAAATTTGGTGTGCCGGTTTGTCCGCATGCGGGCGGCGTCGGTTTGTGCGAATACGTCCAGCACATTTCGTTTTTCGACTACATTTGCGTCTCGGCTTCGCTGGAAGGCCGGGTACTAGAATATGTCGATCATTTGCATGACCATTTTCTCGATCCTGTCGTGATCCGCAATGGGCGTTATATGCCTCCGGAGAAGCCTGGCTATAGCATTGCTCTCCGGCCCGAAACCCTTGAACAATTCAATTTTCCCGATGGACCGGCCTGGAAAAATCGCCGCAACGAGCAGGAAGCCTTCAAGATCGAGCGGTTCGCGTAACCGTCCGGTTGCTCCCCAACACCCAGGTCGTAGCGCTCCTAGAGCAATTGCGGAAGGCTGGTGATGGGAGGATCAATGTTACTGGGGAGCTCGAACGTGGAATGCCGTCGCAAAGAACGAACGGGATGGAACTGGATCGGTGAGCAATGGGCAGATTCATCCCGCCCGAATTGATCGCGAAGCTCAAGACGCTCGGCTCGGTATGTTCTCAACGCGAATATCCTCGGCCAAGATGAGGTGTTGAGCGATGTCGAGTCTTTGTTGCGTGGTTCCTTTTGCAACCTGCGCTTCCCTTGAGCAGCCAGTTGCTTCGATGCTTTTTCTCGGTGCGACCGGAATCGGCAAAACGCAGGAACGCTTTGAAGATGAAATTCTTGGTCAGCGCAAAAGCAAGCGGAGCGTGCCCGAACGCCAGCGCCACGCCCGCCAGCGTCAAGCCCACGGTGTAAAACAGGTGCAGCCGTCGCGCCATGATCGCCACGACTGGGGCAATCAGCAGCAGGATTTCGATGCGATCAATGCTCAGGGCCCTGGATGTGGGGAGCATTCGCGGTGGTTGTCGAGATGCCGGCACACACCCTGTCGAGTTCGCGGTGGCGCTCAAGCTTTGTCCGCGTTGGGCGCCGTACAATAGTGGGCGTATTCGCGCGGGGTCACTCAACTCCAGATGCCAGCGGTCGGCATAGTTCAGCCCGACGCAGATGATCTCCCGGGTGCACAGAAAGGGGACAGCAGCTGTGCCATGCTCAAACACGCAGACCGCCACCCAACCGATTCAACAAGCAAACCGCTGAGCGGCCAGCAGATCGTGCTCGAAAACCCGCCGAACAGTGTAAGCGTCGTGATTGGACTTCTTGCCTTGTCCCGATAGATCCGCCCGAGCGTCGCGAACGCCGCGTCGTAGAGTCCTGCACCCATACCAAGCCCAACAACGATCCAGGCCGCCAGATAGATGATGAGGTTTTGAGCAAGACCGATCCCGACGAGCCCGATGGCCAAGAGAACGGAGCTTGAGGCTAGGACGGAGCGTCCGCCGTATTGCTGAATTGTGCGACCGACTATCGGTGAAACCAGGCCTGCAACAAAAAGACCTATCGAGACTCCTCCCACCATCCAAGGAAGCTGCCATCCAGTTCCGGCGGTGATTGGCTTGGCAAGAACAGCCGGCACGTAATAGGAGCAGCCCCAGGCGAAGATTTGAGTGATGCCAAGCGCAGTGACCACACCGCTTCGCCACGGCTCTCTGGGCTGCACGTCTCCGCCCGGGAGCGCTCGATCCATCGCATCGGTCACCTGGTTTAGCCGCAGCGGGTGGTTTCGGCGGCTATCCTGGGCTTTTTGCGATCCCTTGCCTTGCAGGTCACTACGGGAGCGCGGAGGTGAGCGAGGATCAGCGCTCCTCGCGACTCCAAGCGCTGGACGTGATAGCTGGCGGCCGGCCGGCGCCTGTCGCCGTACTCGAAGCGCAGCTCGGCATCATAAGAAACGGGGATGTGCTTGGCTACCCGATCATAGATCGCCAGAAACTTCCTGACTGTCATGTACTCCCGCTCTGGCTCGTCGCCCGGATTCCAAAGTTGGATCACCGTTTCTTTCCACTTATCGGCGACTCCACCGCAGTCCATCGTGTTGTAGGCGACTGCCTTGACTTCCGTAACATGATACCCAGCGGCAACAAGCGGTGCTTCATCAAGCTCAAAGACAAGCTGCTGATCGGGTTTGGCGGCGCGCAATATTTCTAAAAACGCCCGGGTGCTGGTTGTGCTACTGGCGCTGCAGCAATCCTGGCCTTCGACCGTTGCGGGGCAAGGTTCTCCGACTCGGTCCCGGATATCTGGAACTATTTGATTCATATGGGTATTCTCCAATCAAGAAGACTGCCCGCGCAGCCTTAGGTCGCAGAATTTTTGGCCACATTTTTCCAGAGTCCGTCCTTCTTGAGCTCCCGCCGATCACGCTACGAACAACAGTCGCCAGAATTCTGTCCGTGTAGGGCTGGAAGATCCTTAAGGCGATCACTGACGATCGATGTGGACGCAGAACGCGTCTTCGATTGGAGCTGAGATAGTCACAACGGGTGCTGTGGCTGCCCATTGCAGACATGCGTCTTCATTCGGGAAACCCTTTGCGTAGGGACAAAAGGTCTCCCGTATCTGGTGATCGTCGTGCCGGATGGGAATGGCGATCACCGCGCTCCTCGAGACTCGCAGTTCTTTATTATGGACATTGATGCACAAAGGCTCGGTACTACCGGGAGGAGTTGTCTCAATGTCAACGTCCTCATCTAATAAGTAAGCGATGAGTAGCGTGTCGACAGCGCAGCGCGCGAAAAAGCGGCTTCCGCGGGTCGTATTAATGACATGCCGGGTCGGTGAAAATGAAAGAAGGTCTTTAACAATAGCGACAGGCGCTTGTCCTTCCCAAAGTGCAAATAAGGCGTTCAGACGGCTGGCTAGAGCTAGATGTGACTCTGTCATGGATTTTACCGTTACGAGTAGAAACTCGAGTTAATGAGCTATACAACAGGTTCAATTCTCGCCCTGCATTGGGGGACACTTCACCGAACCATAAGAACAAAAGACGCAACAATCGCCTGGCTTGGGACGCAGTAGCTCCTGGCAGCTAGTGCATTCGTAGAAGAATTGGCAGGCGTTAGTTGGCATCGTTTCGCACTTGGCGAAGCCGCAAACCGGGCATACTAATACGGATTCCAGAATAAGCTCGCTCATGCACAATTTTAGTTAAGGCAAAACGGTTCATAAGCAATTTCATTGTGAATAAAACAGTGGTGCAAACCACGGGACAGCGACCAGGCCAAGCACCAGGATCGTAACGATCCAAAATGCCAAGCGCTGGCGTTTTATCGTGCGCGAATCAGCGCAGGCCGATCCAGACGTACAGACTCGGCGTGCCAGATAGAGGCGATGGAAGGCGCCCGCCAGAAACAGCAGCGTCAATCCGATAAAAATTGGGCGATAAGGTTCAAGCGCGGTCAGAGAGCTGATCCAAGCTCCGCTTACGCCCAGAGCAAGCAACACAAGCGGCCCCACGCAGCAAACTGAGGCTCCAGTAGCCGCAAGTATTCCGGCAACCAGGAATCCGTTTCCGCACCGAGTAGATTGTTTTGGTTCAGACATTCCGTCTGACAGAGCTTGGACTCCGTACTATGGTACGGAATCAAGAGGAAATTGAATTTGCCGAAATTGACTATAGGTCGGGTGGCAGCAGCTGCAGGAGTCAACGTCGAGACGATCCGTTACTATCAGCGACGCGGACTTCTGCACGAGCCCAAGAAGCCTCTAGTGATCCACGCATCCTTCTCGCTCAGATTGAATAATAAGTCTGCGACAATGAGCGATCGGCTACGCCGATGGTAGAATACGATCTCGTCCAGATAGAGAGCGATCCCTTGAACATGAACTTGATCGATCTCCTCTGTCCACAGTGAAGGTGCCGAGTCGTCGAGAACTTCTGCGAAAGGCACCTTACGAGCGTCGGCGCGCCATAGAGCCTCGCGTTGGGATAGGCGCTCAGATGCTCTCGCAGATGCAGATCATGCCGCCAACTCGGCGCTACAATCGCTACAATCGGGCCGAGCTTTTGAAAACTCTTCCTGCGACGCAAGGTCTAATCTCGTGGGCGAATGGACGACAAGGCCGCCGTTCGCAAGGCGGATCACCGTCATGCGATGCCATAGTGGGATTCCCCCGAATCGGATTGGCATCTCGTGGTCCCAGATATTGACACCGCGGGATCGAAACATCGCCGTTGTCTCTCGTTTTCTGTCGCTCAGGGGAATGGTGGCATGTGTTCACGTGCATCGACTGGCGGCTCTACGTTCTCCACGTTGTTCCGCAAGAGGTCGCTGCATTCAGCAAGGTTGCGGCACCGACACCGTGAGAGCGTAGCAAGCCGACGTTTCGCCTCCTGCGCCCTGACAATGGCTTGGTCCAGTTCGGCTGCCTTCCCTGCCACTAGATCGCTCCAGAGCTGGGCGAGTGGTTTGCCGCGTGATGTTCCCTCCTGAAGTGCTTGGATCTGTGACAGGCTGAAACCCGCCTGCTTGGCGTAGGCGATGAGTTCCAATTGGTTCAACACGAATACGTCATAGCGCCGGCGACCGGCAACTCGTCGGACGGGCCGCAAGAGGCCGATCCTTTCGTAATAGCGCAAAGTCGACGGGCGAACCCCGACTTGGCGGGCGATCGCTGTGATAGTCAATTCAGCCATTTTTCTCCTTTACTTGAACTTGGCTTCAACATGGAGCGTCATGCCAATGATTCCTATCAACGAAACCCCAAACTCACCTGCAGTCGGGTCCGGGCGAGGCTTGCGGGAAAGCAAGAACCGCCGGTGGGCTTGGGTTTTAATCACGACACTCATTACAGGATTGGTGCTTATGAACCACAAAACCGCAGCGCTGCAAGCTGCTACCACGACGGCGTCCGGACTTACCTGCAACATCAACGGCATACCTCCTCAGGAAAGGGAAAGCTACGGACGCCTAGTCGAGGCTCTCCGCCACGCGATCGAGGAAAGGCGCGAACTGCCGGACGGCTACGCGTTCCAGATTGACACCAGACGAATTGACACCTCGCATTTGGTCGCATGGGTCGAGTTGGAACGGAAGTGCTGTCCGTTCTTCGGGTTCGAGGTCCGTTGGGACCGGCAGAACGGGGCCGTATGGCTCCATCTCACCGGACCTGAAGGGGTTAAGAACTTCATCCTGGACGAGTTTGGGTTGAGGTAGAGGGTGCCTGCACCGGTGTGCAACACACGGCAACGCCCAAACGAAACGGAATATTCCGCTATCGGAAGCTCTCGCTGCGCAACCGAAAAACCGGCGCCAGGGGTAAGCAGCCATGTAGGGGTCCGTGCCCGAAACGGACCCCATAATGCCAGGAATGCCGGTAAGACCGCCGTGGCAATTTCATGGCTCCAATCACTGAAAAGCGACGCCAACGCGATCCCGAACACCGTGCGATTTAGCCAAGACTGAGCTGGGGAGCGCCGTATACGGTTCATCAGCGCGGAATTGGATGGCGCATTCGTGACTGTTTGGCGAGGTCTAACCGTTCCTTGCGAATGATAGCCACCACGTATGAGATCATTCTTTCCGGCTTCTTATCTTAACCTTGAATCTGTTAATGTTCTCGATGCCATTGGAGGTGTCTGACCGAGAGCAGCAATCGTCCATGCAAGTGCTTCCACGCGCAAGACGACGCGAAAGGCCCCAGTAACCACAGCTGACGGAGACCAGAGTCACCAAGGCCATTAACGGTTTGCCTAAGCCCAAGGCTTTGGCGCCGAACAGGCTCAGGTAGACGGCAAGCATCGGTGAACCGCAACAGCCGATTAGAAAACAGCCGCCGACCACAAGCGCTCCCAAAAGTGTCAACCCGCCCGCGGCGGCTCCCGCCGTAACGGTCCTTCCTTGACGAAAGAGTATGCTGCGACTGAGCGCCCACGTCGCGAACGCCGCAGCTAACGCATAGGAAAAACCGATGAAATAGTCCTGCCCGCGCCAGTAAGCGCCCAGGCCCAGCGCCCCAACGACATGGGCGCTGATGCCGAAGTCCGTCCAGCCGCAAGGGGCTGAGGCGGCACACGCGCCCACGTAAAGAGCGTGAGCGACAAAGATTGCCACAAACACGACCGCCGGAATTAGCCTCGTCAGAATCACTGGATACCAATCTGCTGTGCAACAAAACTTAGGCCCTGCTCGCTCCGGTTCAAGATGCCCGCGACACGGACAGTTTGTTCAAGCTGTGGAGCGGCGCCGCTCCAGCGTACCGGTATTTTCTTCGTACCTGGTTCGGCTAAGCAGGTCAGGCCACAATCGGCATACTCGCGCTTATCCACGAGCACAAAGCCTTGTCCTTGCGAGACAGCGGCCACAACACCAATCAGCTGCACTTGGCCCAGGTGCTCATCGGGTTTACCGGCAAGATCATTAACGGTCACAGCGCTCTCCGACGTTAGCTGTTTCCGCTCCTGATCCTGCGCCCTAACGTCCCCTGCGCTTAGAGTGATTGCTACGGCCAAAAGTGCGCCTGACAATTTGTTTTTCGTGGTTATATTCATTTACCTGCTTGGGTTTCCGAAGGCGTTTCATCACTGGACGCAAGTTCAGATCTAGCTGCATTGGCAGTCGGACTTTCTCGTTTTGTGCGGCTCCGCCGCTGCGAGCCGGCCGAGGGCGGCATCCTGCTCGTAAGTGACGCCATCTGAAAGCGCCGCCTCGGCCTTGGCCAGTTCGCGACCGAGATAGGCGGCGTGGTCTAGCTGTGTCACAAATCCGCGCTCCACGACTGTAGAAGCGATCAGCGCCGCTTGCCGACCTTCGATGACGTGAGCCAATCGACCATTGTTCTCGTAATGTTCACAGACAATCAGACGTTTCTGCGGCTGTGGCAGAACAATAAAGAACCCGGCGCGATCAAGTCTTAATTGCTTTGGAGCCTTGGCAGGGATGTGTTCGATTGCGGCAAGCGTGTCTTTGCGGCCGTCGGCCGCGGCAGTAACAGCAGGAAATGCCTGCACCGGTCTGTGAGAACAGTCGCGAACGGCGGCGAGAATACCCTCTATATCAGTAACGCCAATGAGGTTAATCTCCTCTATTTGCTGGCGAAACTGCGCCACGTCCAAGAGCGTCAAGTTTTTAAGAATCGGTCGCCAGGAAGCTGACTCCAAGACTCGCATATCAGCATTAACGCCTCGCTCTTTCAGTCGGAGAAAAGCGTCTCCGGCCCGGTGGCCTTTGGCTTCCGTGCCGCAGATTACCAACCACCGAATCCGTGGATTGGCCAGCAGATTTAGAACGACTTTTTCAACACCGATATTTTCGGTGTCACAGCGACCCGCAATTGCCACAGCCGGTTCTTCGGCAGCAATAAGACGGACAGGCAGATCGCGATTAGAAAGCGCGCAGATGGCCACGGTACCCTCAGGCTTGCCCAAGACATAGTCACCTGGTTGCGGCGGCCAACCAGCTATCGCTGAGGAGCGCGCGTATCTATTCGAAGAGGCAACAGCCGATTTTATACCGCCTAAAGCGTGTTCATCGCCGCTTCCACATGTATCAAGCTCCACCTCCTCAAAATGGTTAGCGAGTTCAATAATAGCGTCCGCACCCCAGCATTTTTTACAGCCAATACAGTCGTAGGCCAGCGGCTCCATCCTCGACTGATAATCGGAAATGCGAGGCAGAAGAAAGCGGATCTCTGCCTCTTCGGAAGACTCAAAGGCGCGTGCTGTCTGATCGAGAGCGTCTTTCATGCAGCCACACTTGCGACATTTTTTGAGCTCCATGCCACGAGCGATCTCATGGAGAGCTGGCGCGGCTCGGGGCGGCAAATTTTCGATAACGTTTGGAGCTTGAGACATCGGTTATTTCAGAACGGCTTGATGTTTTTCCAGCTCCGTGAAGCCGAGAACGCAACGCCCATTCTCACGAATAGCCAAACGGCGCTCAATTCGCCTGGAGTCACGGCGGAGGCGCGGGTCTGCATCATTATCCAGTTGGATGTGGGAGAATAGAGCCTCGATCAGAGCAGTTTTCCGATCAGTAAGTGAATAGTAAATCCAGCGGCCTTCCTTCCTGGTAATAACCAGGCCTGTCTGCCGAAGGACTTGAAGATGACTGGAGAGAGTCGATTGGCTGATCTCCAATGCGTCTACCAACTCACATACGCACAGTTCCCCGCGCCGTAGAGCGGCAATAATGCGGACGCGCGTCGGATCTACGATAGCTTGCCCAAGGGAGGTAAAGTCTCGCATTACCCTCAATATATCGGTGTTTACCGATATATCAAGCGAGGATATGAGACGCTGACCCCGCCCATGAGGTGGTGATCAGGGTGGGAGAGGGAAGAGTGGGGGATTGGCAACTGCGACGCACCTTAAGATCGAATCGTCACAGCCGGATTCGCTCTACCTCACTCAGTGTAATTTCGTCCTTTGTCCGATCATAGAGCTTCGTCGTTCGCGGAGACTCATGGCCAGCCATCTGCTGGGCGTGCTCGAGCCGTCCATCGTTCTCCAAGTAGATCGTGATGCCGGTGGCCCGCCAGGTGTGACATCCGACGGGGGTGAGAAACCCCGCCGTCTTTGCCCGCTTTCGAATCGCAGCCCAGGCGTTGTACCGGTTAAGAGCTCGTCCAGTCACAGCTGTTCCAGCTGAATTAACGCTCTGGAACAGGGGTTGTCCGCTCTGCAGGCCTGCGGCCTCAATGTACTCGTCCAGGATCTGCTCGAGCAGATGATGCACTGGCATTTCATGCTCCTTGCCGCCTTTTTCATGGAGTCTGAGCCTCCGGCGAGCGCCATTATGATGGTAATCATCGACCTTGAGTTTCAGTACCGCGCTCACCCGGGCAAAGCTGTAGAACATCGCGGCGATGAGCGCCAAGTCCCGTAAGCCGGACACCGAATCCTTGGGAATTGAATCCAGTAGCGTTTTGGCGTCTTCGCGGCTCCAGACAGGCGTTTTGCCTTTTTTGACTACATACTTTGGGCCGCGAACGGAATGTGCGGGATTCGATCGGGCGATTTGGCGAACGACCAGAAAATCGTACAACATCCGCACAGCAGCGAGCTTTAGCTTCACGGTCGGTTTGGACCCTGGAAAGTCCTCAATCCAGGCAGCCACATGGAACGGCCGCACGGTCGTGAGCCCCAGGCCGTGAGCGGCGCACCAGTCAAAAAACTGCCAGCACGCGCGGGCATACGCTTGTCGAGTGTTGCGGTTTCGGATCGTGGCGGTGAAGAAGTCAATGTAGGTTTCGGTGACTTCGGGGCCGGCAGCAGCGATCAGCTCCGGGATCCACGCGCTAGAAGAAGCGCGGGTAACGATCGAAAACTCAGCCTTGGGAATCGGTTCCATACATAAAGGATAAAGGAGGTTATGTTTTACAGTGGGGTAGTGACAATTGCAAATTTTCTACTGGTGGATTGTCACGCTGCACGAAATTAGGAGACTTGCAGAATAAGGACCGGTTTGTTGCACTAAATTGGGAGACTCAGCAAACGAATTGCACTTAATTAGGAGACCCGCGATCCTATGTACATTGCGAGATTTCTCCCGAAGAAGTAAATCCCCGCCCGTTGCCAATTGTGTCGCTTTTGCATTTAAATGGGAGACTACGTACGGACGCACGCAGTCTCCTATTAAAGCGCAATAATCTCCTCTTTAAGTGCAATTAAAAATTGTACTAAAAGAAGAGACTCCCTCGAAGGGCAACGCTCGCCAGTCTCCTAATTTCGTACAACGTGACAGTTAGTTTGCTTCGTGCATAAGAGTGGTGAACGAGAGCCCATACAAGGTTAATATTGGAGGCTCGTGCAGCGGTTGATAGTCAACTGGGACAAGGGTAATCCCGTACCGAAGACGTTCTCTTCCACGTTGACACCCGGACTGAAGGTATGCCCGGAGCCGAGCGGAGATTTGTATCAGTTGTTGGTGTCTCCACCCGGCCGCCTTAAATATCTTGGACATCATCACGAATCTTGATCTTACATTTCTGTGTAGCTTTGCAGACAGTAACGTCGATGAGAGGGATGACGACTGGGTCGATGATCCGAACTTCTGGCGCTAGAAGCCGCGAGGTCAGCCCCGCTGTCCCTAACCCACGGCGAGTTGAAAGCCTCACTTCCACCGTATTGAGGATATTCATCCGGGGCATGAAAGGTCTCCTGGGTAGGGGTTCAAAACCGCCTATCTTACAGGGACCTGCCCCAGCATGCCAGATACTTTTAGGATTGAAGTCGTAGCCTAGGTCGTATGGACGGTGAGGTGAGATCTCTGCCCTGCGAGGGTGAGCCAGAACGGATGCGATTTGCCAGCAGGGCAGATTCTTTCGGACGGACCCATCAAGATGATTCAGAGCGATCGCCCGGGCGGAGAGCAAACGAGGCGGTGAGGGATGTAGCCAGCGCACTCAGAAACTGGAGATTGCAGAGTTGAACCCCCAGCGAGCATCCTCGTCGCGGGACTTTCTATGTCGCATTTGGTACCTTTGTTGGAATTTAACCAAGTACAGTTTTTCCACGAATTTAAGCCAGTGGAGAGGCCTCCAGTCTACGAATTAAGTGCAGTAAACGGCGATAGTCTACGATTTAAGTGCAGTGCGACACCTCCTGATACGGGTAAAGTGAGACGGCCTGGGAGCGACTGCATCAAAACTGACGGCCAACGCGAAGTTCTAGACCTAGCCGGCGCCTCTTGGTACGTGAGGATAACCTTTGGTCGCCGCGTTCTTCCTGGACGTCTTCCAAATCTCTAGGGGATTGCGGGCTATCGGGGCTCTCGCAATCTCGCCCGCAACGCGTCCTTCTGTACTTTTCCCATAACGTTGCGTGGCAGCTCTTTGACGAAATAAATGTGTTTCGGAACTTTGAATCCGGCAATCTGCGTTTTCAGGGTGCGGATCATCTCTGCTTCGTCAAGGTGCGCATCCGGCTGTGGGACGACCGCAGCGACGACAGCTTCCCCGAAATCATCGTCGGCTACGCCAACAACCGCACTTTCCATGACCCCCTGCATTTCGTTGAGATAACCTTCAACCTCTTTCGGGTATACGTTGTAGCCGCCGGAGATGATCAGATCCTTGCTGCGCCCGACAAGGGTCAGATAAGCCTCGGGTATGTCTTTCTCTCCCGAGCTGCCACCGAATCTGCCTAAGTCGCCGGTTTTGAACCAGCCATCCTCCGTGAATTCGGATTGTGACAACTCCGGCAACCTCCAATAGCCGCGAAATACATTCGGGCCTTTGACCTGGACGTGACCGATCTTATCGGCTGGACAGGGCGCACCGAAATCGTCCACCACCCGCACCGAAACACCGGGAAGCGGTACACCCACCGTGCCGGCGATGCGCTCGCCGCGGTCGTGGTGGAATGGGTTGGAGGTCAGGACGCTCGTCTCGCTCATGCCGTACCGCTCCAGAATCGTGTGCCCGGTGCGAGTCCGAAACTGGTGAAATGTTTCATCCGATAACGGGGCGGAGCCCGAAGTAAATAGCCGCACGTTCTGGCAGATCGCAGGATTCAGCCCAGGCTCTGCGAGCAGCCGGGAATAGTAGGTCGGAACACCCATGAACACAGTGGCACGCGGCAACTCCTGGATAACACTCCTCGCTTCAAATCTCTCCAGCCAGATCATTTGGCTGCGCCCGAGCAGCGCCGGATGAGCAGCAATAAACAGCCCGTGCACATGGAAAATCGGCAGTGCGTGAAGCAGGACGTCGCTATCGGTAAAACCCCAGAAATCGTGGAGTGCCAGCGCGCTCGAACCGAGATTTCCGTGCGTCAACATTGCACCCTTGCTACGACCGGTGGTACCGGAAGTATAAATGATCACGGCGAGGTCGCCGGCGGTTCGATGAATCGTGGGAAAGCTCTCAGGCTGCCCTGCGGCACGGTCGAATAAGGTCCCGTCGCCTTCCGGGCCGAGCGTCAAAACGTGGTCGATAGCGAATCTTTCTCCGAGAGCTGAGACCCAATGAAAGTCGCAGGGACGGCAAACCACGACCATTGGCTCAGCATTAGCGAGGAAATAGTCGACCTCCACCGGCCGGTAAGCCGTGTTGAGCGGCACAAACACGTGACCGGCCCGGAGTGTAGCTAGGTAGAAGAACAAGGCGTCCGGCGATTTGTCGATCTGAACAACAATCCGGGACGCCGGTGCTAAGTTGAGTGTCTGGAGCAGATTCGCATGCCTGCCAGTAACCCGGTCGACATCGTCCCAGGTGTACGCGAGACCTCCCGGCGTCTCCAGGCAAGGAGTACCCCGATCGCCAGGAAAGCGCGCTTCGATCAAAGCAAAGAAGTTTTCATTCAAAACATTATCCACGCTCTAGCTCGCATTGGTAATTCTGACGGAGATGGAGTGAAATTGGATACGCCGCGGCGTGACCTTGCCCAAGTGGGCCGCTTCCGGGACCGTGTAAATTCCTGTTCCGGTCACTGTGGTACCGGTGGTCACGGCTAGAGCATACATCACCGTTCAAGCATCTTCGAATGCTAGTGGGGGCTCGCTAAACGAGGGCTCGGTGACATTGTACATTGGTGCTTGTATTGCAAGCTTGGAGCGTATTCCTGCGGAAGTGGAACGCTTGGCATCGGATCTTATTGAACTGTCAACGCGCTACAATTTTGCCTTTTGGTTGCCCGGGGCAAATGTGTTACGCGGCTGGGCACGCAGCGCCACCGGGACAGCCTACAAAACTGCCAAAAAAGACGGCGAGTTCGTCGTACCTGGATTTGGGAAGCTCATAAAACAGAAGAGGAAAGCCCGCACCGGGACGAATCCCTCAACGAAAGAAGATCAAGATTCCTGCCAAAACCGTGCTGAAATTCCGCGTCGCCAAGGTAGCAAAGGATGCGATTCTCGGCGTGAAGAAGTAAGTGCTGTTGCTTCTTATCGCAGCATCCCTCCCGTTGCCCTCTAGCGAAGTTTTCCTCAGTTTCCGTGGTCAAACCGTTTTTCGCACCACAGCTTAGCGTCGACGAACGAGGCGGCAGAACCAATCAGATTTCCCCGTGGATCGCAAATCTTCCATATGACAGGCGCATGGAACGGTTGTGGAAGGATCTGACAGACGGCTCTATCTCCGACAAATCCTATCGAGTATCCGGACTGCGCTGATCTCCATTCGATCATTTTCTTTTGAACAGAATAGCAGATTCGGATGCCAGGCGTAGTTTCTGGCGTTCCTTTTCAGTCAGCGCTTCCCAGACTCGCCAACCAGTGCTGCGGGCGAAGTGAAGGAGTCGAACTCCCCTGTCGATTGCAGGGAAATCGTAAACTGGCCACCCAGAAGGTCTTGCGTAGCAGGACGTCGTTAATGCCAAATTCGCTTAACCTAAGATTTCTATTTAGGCGTTTCTGGACCATGCCTTGTACGCGTCGCCGGGTTCCGACGCATTTGCGATAGCGATGCTCGAACACCGATCTTCGAAAAAAAAGATTGTATACAGAGGTGCCTTATCATTGAGGGTCGGCCTCCCCGCTGATGATCTTTATTACCTGTGATGCTTCCTCGAAGTCCGAGACCGCCATGCTAAAGGTAACGCTGACAAGATTGTCGCTCGGCCGGTCGAACTCGATTGATAACCTCTCCGGCGTGAACTCGACACGGCGCAGAAGAAAATGACCGATATACTTCTCGTCGTGCGTCTCGATATAGCACCTACCACCATCTGAGGTTTCGAATTGTCGTTGAATCAGAAGATAAGGGCTATCAGGATGGTTCGTATCCTCCTCGGCCTCGAACATGGCTTGGTAGTAGTCACCTGAGACCGAACTGGACACGTGGTTCGCGTGAAACCGCATGGTTCGCGTATCGCGCGCTGACGCCAAGGTCCGGCTACGGGTCTGCCGCTGCGAAGCGGAGGCAAGACCATCGGCTTGAACCGCCAATTGGGAGGACCCTGCCGGAATGACCATCTTCTCGGCCTTGCGTGCTTGCTTCTCTTTGCGCCGCTTCTCTTCAGCCTGTACCACTTCTTCCAAAGATCGCACATGCTCTGGCTCTGATCGGCCAAAGCTTTTGCGGTAGCATTCGACGATAAACTCCGGGAGAGGCAGTTTCCACGGCTCCTGCCCTCCGCCGGCAAGCGACCCCAGCTTCCGCGGGTTCATTCCCAGTTCGCGGGCCATCTGCGTATGTGCGTGGCTCAACTTGAAACGCCTTCTAGCCTCAAACCAGGGCTTCAGCTTTGTGGGAATTCGTGTCATTCATCGCCTCTCGTGAGTCATTGCGGTCTCTCCGCTGGTCGCCCGACCTATGGTTCTATGGTCCCCGGATACGCCGCTGCGTGGATTTGCGTCCAAATAAAGACGGTGCGTGGAAGCTCTGCAAGATTGGAGACCTACAGGATTGTGAGAAAACGCTCGCCGTCCACGTCCATGAGACGGCCTTAATGGAAAATCGGGGTGAAGTCACACGGAACAGGAGTAGCCCGTCTAAACTGAGCCAAGCCAAGTTAAGCCCACCAAAGGAAAAAGGCACCGTCTTTCGCCTGCTTCCTTGCAGATCACCCGCAATGGGTCCTCTTCCGGCGGTTTCGCATGGATCGGCGTGCCATTCCCAGTGCGCAGTTCTCACCATCGCTATCACCCAGGCTAAACTGCCCCGAACTTGCCGAGCAAACGGCTCTCTGGTAACTTAAACTTATACTCAGATGAGCACGCTCGAAATGGCCGTGGAGGAATTAAAGCGTTTACCCGGATCCAAGGTCGAAGAGGTGGCCGCATTGATCCACCAACTCGCCCAAGATGTTGACGAACAAAAACGTCAAGCATTCGCTGCGACTTTCGCGAGCATGAGTGCGGAAGAAGCGGATGCATTCCAGCGCGTAATCGATGAAGCCTGTGAGCGAATCGATTAAGTTCGCCATCGAGACCAATATCGTCAGCGCCTTTTTTAAGGGGGAGCCGGACATCGGTGCGCGGGTGCGCGAGGCACAGCAGGTTTACCTTCCAATTATCGTACTAGCCGAGCTTTACTTCGGAGCCGAGAAGTCCCCCGATCCGGAGCGGAAACGTCAACAGATTGACCGCTTCCTGCCTCTGGTTGAAGTGTTGCAGACTACCGCACAAACAGCTCGCAAGTATGGCGTAATCAAGGCCGAACTGGAGGTTATGTAGGGTAATCGTTAGGTCAGGCCAATTCCCCGAAATGTGACTTTGGGAATTATTTGGCACAACTTTTGCTCGATATTTGGCATAAGAACTAGCCTTTAGAGCGGCGCCGTATACTACCTCGCATCGTTTCAGGGATGGGCGCGTGATCCCTAAGCCGAGGTTCACTTTCCGCTTCATCTGCACCTGGAAAACGTGACCCCGTGCTCCTTGATCAGGTGCGGGATACTACCGAAATCGAGTTCGACATCGTACCGCGCTGCGAGGGCAAGAACCTTTTCTGGATCAAAAGGCGGCTCGCAACTGGCCAGCTCCACGAAGTAACGCTCAAACCCGGCCGGCGAGATGATTTCCAAGATGCGCGCAGGCTCGTCGCCCGCATTCCAGAAGGTATGCCACTGATTGCGTGGCTTGAAGATCAGGTCGCCTCGATCGCCGAAAACAATCTCTCCACCCAGATCAGCGCCAATCCGCCCTTCAATTACAAAACTGTATTCATCTTCGTTCCGATGCCGATGCAGAGGCGCCGCGAGCGCCCGCGGTTCCATCGGATGTTCCATGAGCGAAAAGTGGCTGCTCGAGTCATTCCCATCAATCATAAATCGGACCCTAGTGGAACCAAGGTGGCAGGATTTACCGTCCTGCGCCTTCAAAATTCGCGATCCGGTGTGTTCTTTGTTCATGGGCCAATAGTTAAACATTAAACAGACCTGACCGGCGGCGTCCTGCTGCTTTCAGGTCCCATTGCTTTGAATAGCAATCGGCAGTTGCTTCCAGTAATTGGCGCCTGAGCGCGGTTGTCGTAAACAATGTAGTACTAGCCGACCGTTTAATCGGAAGAAGTCGTTTGTGGCCCAGGCTTAAAGCGCGAAATTAACAAAATTATGACGACAAACCTCACTGGAAAAGTGGCCCTAATCACCGGCGCAAGCGCCGGCATCGGACAAGCTTGCGCCCGTGCCTTGGCCGAAGAGGGCGCGCGACTGGTGCTCACGGCGCGGCGCCAGGAGCGGCTCGACCAGCTCAAGCAACAAGCAGAAAAGCTGGGCACGCAGGCCATCAGCGTCCTCGGCGATGCCCGAGAGGAAAGCACGGCGAAAAAGACGGTCGAAGCAGCAATGCAGACTTTCGGGCAGATCGACATCCTGATTAACAACACGGGCGTGGGCAATTATAAGAACCTCGTGGACACAAGCGCTGAGGAGTACGACGACATGATGGACACCAACGTGCGCTCCACGTTTCTGTTCACCCGTCACACGGTTCCGGTCATGCTTCAGCAAAAGCAGGGCGCCATCCTGATGATTTCGTCGATGGCGGGCGTCTATGGGTTTGGGGGCGAAGCGGTTTACTGTGCCACGAAGTTCGCGCAAGTCGGTTTTGCGCAGGCGTTGGATAAGGAACTCCGAGTTCACGGAATCAAGGTTGGTGTTATCTGTCCCGGAGGAGTGAAGACCGAATTTGCACTTGGCCGGGGGCGGACGCAAGAAGGGGTCAGCAACTCGGACATGCTGGAGCCCGAAGACGTGGCCGGCGCGGTTTTGTTGGCCTGCAAACAATCCCCGGGTTCGCGGATCATTGAAATCCAAATGCGCACGATGGCCGAATCACTCGTCTAGAAGGGGATAATCGGAGTTCTGCTCAAGAACTAAGGAGCAGAAGATGAAGAAAAGTCCATTCAGCAAGGAACAGATCACCGGGGATATTCGCCGGAGAAAGCAACAAAACTATCGATTATGGCAATCGAACACAAACGCTTGGGAAAACATGGGGTCTTTGTAAGCAACATCTGCCTGGGCACCATGAACTTCGGTTGGCACACCGCTCAGGAAGAAAGTTTCAAGATCATGGACCGGGCACTAGAGCTCGGCATCAACTTCTTCGACACTGCGGACGTGTACGGCCGAGGTGGCGAACAGGGCGACACCGAGGAAATACTGGGCCGCTGGTTTGCCCAGGGAGGCGGCCGCCGAGACGCGGTGATCCTGGCCACGAAGGTCTTTAATCCTGTCAAACGCAAAGCCAACCTCGCAGAACCCAACACTGACGGCCGCAGTCTTTCGGCTTACAAGATCCGTAAGCACAGCGAGGGAAGCCTGAAACGGCTGCAGACCGATCACATTGATCTTTACCAGATGCACCACGTGGACCGCGACTGCCCCTGGGACGAGACTTGGCAAGCCTTTGAGCAACTGGGCAACCAGGGCAAGGTGGTTTACGTGGGATCTAGCAACTTCGCGGGATGGGACATCGCTACCGCTTGCCAGGAGGCTCTTAAACGCGGTTTGGCGGGGCTAAGCAGCGAACAAAGTATCTACCATCTCAACAACCGCACAGTGGAGTTGGAGGTAATCCCCGCCTGCAGGTACTACGGCCTGGGACTGATCCCTTGGAGCCCCCTGGGTGGCGGCCTCCTGGGCGGAGCCCTTGAGAAGTTGGAAAGCGGCCGACGCATGAGTGAGGAGACCCTCGAGGAAATTAACAAAAACCGGGCCAAGCTGGAAGAGTACGAGGCCTTGTGCAAAGAGTTGGGCGAACCTCCAGCCGCCGTGGCCTTGGCCTGGCTTTTGCACAACCCCATCGTGACCGCACCCATCATCGGCCCCCGAACAATCGAACAATTGGAATCGGCCTTGCGCGCCACGGAAATCACGCTCGCTGAAGAAACCTTGAAAAGGCTCGATGAGATCTTCCCGGGTCCGGGCGGTGAAGCGCCCGAGGCTTACGCCTGGTAGCCCAAAATTTTAAGGAAAATCTAACTATGGAAATGATAAAAATACCTCACACCGACCTGGAAGTATCCCGCCTAGCCTTGGGTTGTATGGGTTTGGGCGGTGGTTGGGAAGCAGATGTCCAATTGACGAAAGACCACGAACGCCAGGCTCGGGAATTCCTTGATGCGGCCGAGGAGATCGGCGCCAATTTCTTTGATCATGCCAATATCTATGGTCGCGGAAGGGCCGAAGAAATTTTCGGCCGGGCGCTCAAGGAAAGACCGTCCCTAAGGGACAAGATCGTGATTCAGTCGAAATGCGGGATCCGCTGGGCGGATGATCCGCCCGGAACACCACAACGTTTCGATTTCAGCGGCGACCATATCCTGGAAAGCGTCGATGCGATCCTGGCGCGGTTAGGTACTGACCACTTGGAGGTCCTCTTGCTGCATCGTCCGGACCCCCTTTGGGAAGGGGAGGAAATCGCTGAAGCCTTCCAGAAACTCCGCCTTTCGGGCAAGGTGCGCTACTTCGGCGTTTCCAACCAGAACCGGTTCCAAATGGAATATCTCCAATCCTTTTTGACAGAGCCCCTGGTGGCGAACCAGGTGGAGATGAGCCTGCTGCACCACGGCTTCGTCGAGCTCGGCATTTCGTTCAACCAAAACTCGCCTCGCTACCCCGATGGCTGGGAGGGAACTATGGAATATTGCCGGACCAAGCCTGTTCTGCTCCAAGCCTGGAGCCCCTTGGCCCAAGGTATCTTGATGGGGAACCTAGATGGCGAACCCGAGAACATCAAAAAGACGGCCACTCTGGTGCAGGAATATGCCCGGCGCCACCAAACTACCGCTGAGGCCATCCTCCTGGCTTGGCTTCTCAAACACCCGGCAAAAATTCAGCCCGTGCTGGGAACTACGCGTCCTGCTCGGTTGCGGGCCTGTGCCAAGGCGCTTTCCATTTCTCTGAGCCGCGACGAATGGTACTCTCTTTTTGCCGCGGCCCGGGGAGCATCCATGCCTTGAAACGACGAGGATTTCGTGGCCTTAAAGTTCTATCAACCGAAAATGAAGTCATGAGCCTTGCGCGCGCACATGGTCAGTCGAAGAAGGGTGTTAACTAACATGCTCTAGGCACGCGACTTCGTTGACCACCGCCACTTCACCCCGCCGGCGACTTCACCGATCGGTATCGGATCGGAGCTGAACTTGCCGTTCTACGGGCCCCACGTGCGCGAAATCGTGGGCCTGGAGCCGGCGCCGCGGCTCATCGCGATGGCCCAACAAGTCGCGGAACGTATGCCTATGCCGGTGACGTTCATGGAGGAATCCGCTGCGGCCATCCCACTGGAGGGCAACACTGTCGACACCGTGGTCATGACCTGGACGCTGTGCACTATTCCTCAAGCTGACCGCGCTCTCAGCGAGATGCGCCGCGTGCTCAAACCAAATGGCCGGCTGCTGTTCGTCGAGCACGGATTGGCACCGGACGACGGCGTGCGGAGATGGCAGGACTGGTTGACGCCGGCATTTAAGCGTATCAGCGGAGGCTGTCATTTGAATCGGCCGATCCGGACGATGATCGAAAACGCCGGCTTCCGCTTCGACCGGTTGGAGACCGCCTATATGCTAGGTCCAAAGCCCATGTCCTTCATATACGAGGGAATCGCCCGATCAGGCTGACAAAACCAATGTTCAACACATGGCATACTTTTGTGTTGAATTCTCAGATTTGACCAGGAAATGCCCTGCAACATTGGCCGAGCCAGAAGGCTCTCGCGATCCGGGAACCTGCTGGCAACTCAAGATCCCCTATTTCGCGACTATCTTTGCTCGACCTTGCCCGGCTTGGCTGACTTCCCGATAAAGATAGTGTGCAGAGGGTTCTGCACACTATCTGACGTCGAAAGCCATGGGAACCGAGGCGGTGTTTTAGATTCGGCCGCAACCCCTTATTCTGTCCGGCTGACTCTTAAGTGCTATATTAAAGCGGTCGTCTTACTTAGAGTAATGGTGGATGAGCCAGTTAGACTCGCCCCGCCTTCTCCTTTTTTCCCGTACTACTTTCGAAGGGATCCGATTGCCTTTGCGTATATAAAGGTTGAGGAAAAGAAGGAGGGCCTACGCCGGTCAGCACGGTCCTGCAAACGATGCGCGAAATCTCCGCCGAGCATAGCACGATTATTGTTTGCCGAGCTGCCTTGGCGTATCGAATTCGCGTGCTAACCACAGCCAACCGAAAACCTCCGCTAACCCATGTAATTGACTGCCAGTAGCCCGGTCCACAACCGAGCTCCAGAAGCCGGGCGCCATTTGGCGTGAGGCCAAACGCAGACTTTATGGAGTTTTAGGTATGCTACGTGACAGCTGCCAGAACCCGGTGTAGACCGGTGGAGCCTTGCGGAACTGTGCCGCGATCTTCTGAGATCTGCAGCGCACCGGTTCCGTCAGTTGCACGCACTGCGACCGTGTACTGGCCGGGCGCGGGTGGCACCCAACGGTAATTCCAAAGACTCCATGAAATCTTCGTTCCAGGATCCACGATCGCCGCTTCCTGCCAGCTCTTTTCCTTGTCGAAACTCAATTCCACCTTTTGAATCCCGCGGTCACCTCCGAATGCAATCCCGCGCAGATCGACCGATGTGCCGGTTCGAAGCTCCTGCACAAACTTGCCATCCTGAACTGCAGGTGCATCAATGCGCGAGTGCGTCGGGACTACAAAATTCGGCCCCCAACCTTGCTCCTTGTAGAACCCGCACCCGTGCGTCTTCTTCAGCCGCGGATCATCACCGAGGAGCAGCTCTATCTTCGTGAGCCACTTTGGATTCTTCTCGCCGTATAGGCCCGGCACGATCATGCGCAGCGGAAAGCCGTGGATGCGTGGCAGCGGTTCGCCATTCATTTCATAAGCCAGCAAAGTTGTCGGTTCCGTTGCTTTGCTGAACGGAAAAGTTTCGTAATATCCGTCGGCTGCGTGGAATAGGATAGCTGCTACGTTCGATTTCGCTCTGCTCGCCTCCAATACTTTGGGCAAAGGAACCCCTTTCCAGAGCGCGTTGCTCATAAGGCCTCCTCCGACCGGATAGCTGATGCAACAAAGGGTTGTGAGTTGCTCGACCGCGGGCAGCGCGGTGAGCTCCGCAAAAGAATAGGTGCGCGGTTGCTCCACCGCCCCGCTTATTTCCAAGCGCCAAAGGTCTCGAATCACTTCGGGATCAATCAAATTCTTAGTGACGCAGTAAAAGTCATCATTCGGCGTAATTAATTGGACATCCGGCCCTTCGTACGTGGTTCCGTCGTAATCCAGGGTGCTATTGCGAGTCAGTCGACGTAAAATGAAGCTGAATGCACCCGCTCCGGCCGCGGTAATCGCGAGTTGCAGGAACGCTCTTCGTGTCCGATGCCCTGCAAGAAGTGAGTTATTATGGGTCGCCGAGGCGGGGCGATGGGTGAGGAGTCCGTAGAAAAAGAGAATCCCGAATGCACACGCGGCAAACTCAATAAGCAAGCCGAACGATGTGAGATAAGGGGAAATTGCGGTCGGTACGCCGCGATACTGGGTGATGAGAGTCGGAGCCAAAAATAATTCGAACCCAAGCCAAACCAGCAAGAGCCCGAAGAGGATCAGTTTCCACCCTGTCGGGTCGATCAATGGCATTGGGCGCGGAGATTCGCCTTTATAGCGGCGCCTCAGTGATTCGAGCACCAGGGCATACATAAGACCGGCCAATCCGGAAACCAAGACCTGTCCAACAAGCGAGGCGATTACTCCAGCAACTTTGAGTTGAATGTAGCCGCCAAATCGATTGATCTGCTCAATAAAGAAAGCGACTGAAACCAGCGGAAAAGCGCGGTCAAAAATGAGCTCCGTCGCGCTCGGCGACCCAAGTAGCAACCGGAGCAACCCGGCTACAACCAGCATCATGATTCCGCCGGACAGGCCGGCGCACAAACCGCCAAGTGCGACCTTCCAAAAAGGGATTCGACCGTCGCTCATTGTAGTTAAGATCCGGCTACCGATTTGGTTATTCCCGCGGACGTATCCCTTTCGTTCTCTGCCCTGCAGGCGAGCTATTCCAAACCGCGCCGGCGTCGAGCTCGCAATTCAGCTCGTCTGCGGGACGGTCGAATGGTTCCGATCGTTGCTAAAGGCGACGCGAAAGAACGTCGCTGCGATATGGAATGTCGCGAGAATCGTTCCTCTGAAAGTGCCGGAAACTTTGGAGACGCCACCGCGGCGTGTGCGATGATTCACAGGGATTTCCAAGATGCGGGCCCGCTTCTGTGCCAC
This sequence comes from uncultured Verrucomicrobiae bacterium, assembly GCA_963782115.1. GTDB lineage: Bacteria > Verrucomicrobiota > Verrucomicrobiia > Chthoniobacterales > JAFAMB01 > JAFAMB01. Next base: position 562,148 of record CAWAIK010000011.1, on the reverse strand, counting down.
CAACATCTGCATCTCCAGATTCCAACCGTAAGTTTCCTCTCGCAAGGGCAACGAATGCAGCAGCTCCGAGCGAATCGCGCGGAAAGGAGACATATCGGTGAAATTCACGTCATAACGCACGCGCAGTAACCAACCGGCCAGCCGGGCCGCGAAAATTTGCTGCGTATTCAGACTGCCTAGTTCTCGTGTCCCGCGCGTACGCGAGCCGATCACAAAGTCAAAAGCGATTCTCCTGGATCGGCCTGACCAATTCGTTCATAAACTCCGGACAGTCGCTCCCGTCGCCGTCGATGAACACGACGATATCGGCGCCTGCTTTAGCCGCTGCGTTCATACCTGCCCGGCAAGCTCTACCGTAGCCTCGGGTCGGCTGGCTCACAACGATAGCGCCTGCGTTCTTGGCGGCTTGAGCGGTCGCATCCATACTTCCATTGTCAACGACTATGATCTGGTTCACGACCTCACGGGGAACCGAGCGAACGACTTCGGCGATGACTTCCGCTTCGTTCAACGCGGGAATGACTAAGCAGACCATGATTGATGCAGGGTGCTCAGGCGTCGACCTTTTGGAGAATGCCCTTTTTCCGGAGAATGAGTTCCGCAGCGGCGAAATAATCTTTGATGCTGCCCTGTTGACGAATCCACTCGAGATAACGTTCGATCCCTTCCTCCAGGCTCATTTCTGGCGTATAACCAGCGTTCCGAATCACGATAGTATCGGATATCAGATGCCGCATTTCTCCGGGCCGAAACTCGCGATTCATGATCGGCGCGAGCGGAATTCGCAACGCTGCAGAAATCAGTTCGGCCACCCGTTTGATCGTGACCGCTCGACCACTTCCGACGTTCACGGGCTTTCCGTCTAACTCGTCCGAAGTTGCGGCGAGCAAATTGGCCCGAGCGATGTCCTCCACAAAGCTGAAATCACGAGTTTGCTCTCCATCTTCGTAAATCACTGGCGGTAGATCGTTAAGTAATCGCGTGCAGAAGATAGCGATGACGCCAGTGTACGGATTAAATATCGATTGCCGGGGACCGAACGTGCAAGAGTAACGTAGTGCCACGGTCGGAATGCCGACCTGCCGTCCCCAAGTGAGCACGAGTTTTTCCTGATCTACCTTTGTGATTGCGTAAACTGTTTCTCCGCCGAGCGGCGCAAACTCCGGTGTCGGCACCGATTTTGTCGGACTCTGACATGCCGGGCAACGGACCGAAAAGTCGCCGCGCCGAAGCTGCTGGACCGGTCTCAACCCAGGAAAGACCAGGCCATGGTGGGGGCATTCTCCAGCCCCTTCCGGATACACCACCTGCGATGAAGCGACGATGATTTTGCGGATCCCGAGATTTTTCTCCCGAATAATTTCGAGAAGCTGGGCCGTTCCGAAACTATTTACCGCCACATACTTTGAGATTTCGGGCATATAACCACCGTAAGCTGCTTCATGAAACACCACGTCGATTCCATCCAGGGCCGACTCGACGACTTCTCGATTGCGAATGTCGCCCTCCACGAATTCTGCTCCGTTCTGGATAGCTGCTTGCAACCAAGGTGGCTTGCCATCCCGGTGAGTTTGCGCTTCGAGGTTGTCGAGAACGCGGACTGACCAACCTCGCGCCCGCAGCAGATCGACGATGTGCGATCAGCGGAAAATCCGATCGAAAATAGATCTTCGGTTGCGCCTAATAGCCGGGCGCCAAAACCGCCTTCACGCTGAGCGATGATTTTGAAGCTTCGCGGTAGCAGTTCAGCGAAAATCAGCCTCTGACCCGACCGGGGTATAAATCGCAATACCTACCACGAAGGGATCCTTGTGGCTCAAGGCATCGATCGCCGCGGTCGTATCCTTTAGAAAGCAACGGCTGATATTTGCCGCTTCTTCTTGTGACAGCGGCGGAGAAAGGCGGGTTTTCGAGAACCCAGCCCGGGGCGCTTTGCTCATAATACCCATCGCGCATTTGTCCGTTACAGCGGGATTCCGGCGGCCTGAGGTCAGTATCTCAAGTTTCATCGTGTGCGTACATGGAGAACGCTCCGCCCGGTGTTTCTCTGAGAGCGCTTGTGAGAGTTCACTATTCCCAGATCCTCATTGGTACGCCAGACCACGGTCCGAAGATTTCTTCGTTTTGGCCGAGAATCGCTCGAAAATCGTTGTAAAAAGGACTCGGTTCAAGGGGTGACCGACATTGGCCAAAACAGAACAAGATAGAGCGCCTTTTCACAAGGAACGATCTCCCGAGCCGTTCACCCGTAAAGCTTGGGCCGAGTTTGACAGCCCTTCCCTGCTCCACTCTTCCACTTGTCGTCGGTGACCGGACAATAAACAACCGAAACGCGGGTTATTGGGGTAATCGTTAGGCGAGCTAATTCTTCTTTGGTGTGAGATTCCATATTATTTGGCGTCTTTTTTCCACGCTATTTGGTGTCTATGGGTGCGGCGACGGGTGCATGTCGGCCGACTGCGCCAATTCAGCGAAATACATGATTCGAGACAAGGCTCTTCGCTCCGAGAGTGCAACAACGGTTTCGCCGTACCGTTGTTTGCCGAGCGAATGCCTCCTTCCCGCCCGCGGCCTCGACATCAGTCCGGTGCGCCCTCAACGCCGCTTACCATCAGCGCATTCACCGAGACCAATCCAATCTCATCCCCTGGATCCAGAAGCCTTCATCCAACGTTCGAGTACGATTGGGAGGAAGGAGAACCGTCCTTCATTCTTCGCCTCCAATCCTCCAATCGTACTCGTACTCGAGCTCGTCCTCGGTAAGCCCGGGGCCTTGATTTCCCCGGAATTACCTTCTGGAAATGTCCAGACTGCCGGCCCCTCAGGGCCGGAGCGACCGGTGTTACTGAGGTTTCACTGGTTCGTTATGGTCGTGATGCTGCCGTCCAGCTTCTTTAACTTGACAGTGAACTTCTCGTTGTAGGTGTGCGCACGATCCTGCAGAATGCTTAATGCGATCGCCTCACCCAACTGGATCGATGTATCGGTATCGCTGCGCCAGTGTATACCGGCGTGGATGCCGTGACCAAAGCTGATATTGTGCGCCAGCTTATGCAGTTCGCCATTGACTGTCATCTGCCCGGCATCACCGCCTGTATAATTATGTAGCGCCGTTCCATTATTCGAGGGCACCTTGGGGTTTGGAATCACAAAATCACCATCAAAAAAGAACTTTAGGATGGTGATGCAGGCGCCTGCCACAGTCCCGTGTCCTGTGGGATAGGCCGGGTGGGTTGGCGAACCCTCAGGAAAGGCCTGGGAGAGAAAGAAACTGTTGTTAGTCGCGAAGCTGCTTTGCACCGCCTGCGAGTTCAGCACCGTGTGACTAGCCTGGCCCTGGATCGTGTTGCCCTTGCCGGTTTTGATCAAATCCACGATCGCGCCGCCCGATTCTGGACGATGGCGAAGATGGACAAACCACTTCTGGTACCACACCGCCTTCAGCGCCTCGCTGGCCACTGCGGTCAGCGTCGCTGCGACGTCCGGCTGACCCATCGTCCCGAACCCATTTTGCGTTTTGGATCCGAGGTACGGATTGCCCGGGTTTAAAGGGGCAGGGTTATTGCCGTTGATCGTGTTCAGGACCAGGTACGCCGTAAAGTAGGCTTGGTACAGCACATCCACGTGGGTATAAGCGCCCAGCCCACGTCCGTCGTGCAGGAAGACCGGCAGGTCCGGTTGCAGTTGCAATCCGGTCGGAATGCCGTTCTGCACCTGTAGAAAGGTTGTCGGGTCCTTCATGAAGTCGATACTCTTTTTAGCCGTCGTGTATTTCTGAATAACCGGCAGAGCACCCATGCTGGTATCCTGGATGATAAACTGTGAAATGTAGGGGCCAACCGTCTCACCAAGGAAGCCGCCGCGGAACAACAGGTTTGGTGTAACCTTCTTGCTACTATCTCTCGGTCCTTGATAACTGGGCATCGAGGATAGTTCACTGGCCGCTTGGATGGCCACCGGACTTGAGACGTAGTCAGTAAACGCGATGTCCCGCAGCAGCGACGCCCAATAGAGTTCCACCAGTTCCGTAGCGTATTCTTCGCTGGCCAGGGCCGGCGCCGGCGGCACTTGAAATTGGCTGCTGTCCAGGCATTCCAGATCGAACGCCAGACCTCCCTGCGGACCGTTCAAGGTGCGCGTTCCACCCAGTGTGATTGCTTCGAACTCCGCTGGGTTTCCGCTCGTCAACGCCCTTTTGAAAGTTTGATAAGCTGCCAGATCCACGAGACCGACATCCGTTTGCAAAATACCTTTCGTGTAGGTCCCGGACTTATCGGCATAAAGCGCTTCGTCTCCATTGTCAATCTGCGCGGGTGCAGGCGTGAAGGCATCTTGCCCGGCGGTCTGGGTGCGCAACGCGAAATCCCTCACCACTCGATTGCTGGTGGCTGGTGATGTAATTAGACTCATGATGTTTTTTGTAACTCCAATTTTAAATAGTGTGATATGCAGTTGATTAGAGACTAACGCTGCCTGTCTCTTGACTGATCCTCTCTTCAAGAATCAGTTCCTCTCCCCTCTTTGCAAACACGCTGCATGTGGTTTCTTACCCTACTGATAGGCACTTAACGCTTTGGTATGTAAGATTGCTAGGGTAAAAGGTCTTTATAACCCGAAAGAGTAATTAAGGTGCGAGCGCGTCCACCGTTCAGTTTCGAGTCCATCCGTCCCAAAGGGCCAAGTAGGCGAAGCGTCCCTGCTTTGCTTCTTCGGCAGACAAAGCGTCTCGCTTTGCCCAACTTTGGGCGGGGAGAAGAAGCAAAGCGGTGACGCTTCGCCTACCAAAGAGTTAGCCGAAAAATTACGAAAAGAGTTTGAAACCTGGTGCCCGCATTCCGTTTAGTACCGTGTGTAGAATAGTTCGCCGCGCACTGCGTCCGGTCGATGCAAATTTTCAAGGGATAGTTATTGCGGGGTGATCGGAGCGGTAAAAAAGAGAGAGCTATTGCACGCGTTGCATTTTTCCAGAAGCTAAACGAGCACGAGCGCGCCCAAATCGGCGCAATCTCCAAGCACCACAAATTCAACGGCGACCACGTGGTATTTTTCGAGGGTAGCCATTCCGATTCCCTGTATGTGATTGTGAGTGGCTCGGTGAAGATTTTTCAGAGGGCGCACGATGGCCGCGAAAAGATTCTGTGCGTGCTCGGCCCGGGTGAATTCTTCGGCGAGTTTTCTCTTGTCGATGGACAGCCGCGCTCCGCCAGCGTCGCCACGCTTCAGCCCACAGAGATGCTCTCGATGGCTCACCTTGACTTCCGCCGCTTGGCCAGGAGTTCGCCGGATGTGCTCTGGAAGGTGTTGGAGGCCATGTGCGAGCGCCTCCGCGTGGTGAACGAAGAGAACTTTAATCTTACTTTCCGCAATCTGTCTTACCGTTTCGTGCGCACACTGCTCAAGCTAAGCGAATACGGCACCTCGAGTGTCGGTGGTGTCACCATCGTCGTTTCGAAGCAGGATCTTGCCGCGATGGTTGGATCCGGCCCGGATCGCGTGCCCAACTTCCTCCAAATGCTCGCCGACCGCAGGCTCGTCCATACGGATGGTGACAACATCCACATTCCTGATCTCGACGCGCTCCGCAAGGCGCTGGAGTTCGCGGAGGACTTATAATGCGCTTCTCGAAACGCACGATCGCGCGGCGCCTCCGGTTAGTCTTGTTGTCAGCGGTCTGGGCCACCGTAAGTTTTAGTTCCCCAGCTGCCCAGGCGCACGAACGGTTCGTTCTACACCGCCTCAAGGTACCGTTGCAGAACGATTTCTTTAGGCGTTCATTGATGCAAAACCCGGACATGAGCCGGATCGGCGTCAATGTCGCTCTTGTCCTCTTAGCCTTTCTGGTCATTTGGATGTTCCGCTTCCTGCTTCAGGAATTTGCGGAGGAGCGCATCCTTGGCAGGTTCGGTGGCGCCACCCAGCGGGTAGGCCACAGCGTAGCGTGCTTTCTCACTGACAGCCCGGTGCGCCACAAGCTATTTCACCTCTCGGGCGAGTGGGCGGTCATCATGCTTCTGCGCAGTCCAGGCCTGGTGCTCATGTATTCGGCGACGACTGATTCATTGGTGATGCCCAGCTTTCCGCTCGATCCCGGCTCAGCGACTATCTTCAAGTTCGCTCAAGTCGGAGTCGCCATTCTCATTCTCACTCAGACTTTGCTACCGCTGGCAGGCGCGCTCCTGCTCGGTACCTGGCTTTACCTTTTTCGCTGGGGCTGGTATGTCGCCATGGACGCACTACCGCTTCTCATCGTCGCGGCCATCTATGTTTCGTCGCCATGGCAGTCCTACAAGTTGACCATCGTCCAACTCAACGCCCAACAGATGAAGTGGGTGCGCTGCCTCCTGGGTTTCTCCTTCTTCGCACTGGGCTGGCTCAAAATCTGGAACCACGATCTGATCGCCGGGGTTGCTGACAATTATCCGTCGGTCATGCATGACCCGATGGTGAACTTTTTCGCGATCGGCACTGACCCGCAGTACCGGCGCGAGTGTTGGGTCGTGTCGTTCGGTATGGCGGAGGTGCTCAGCGGGTTCCTGTTAATGATCGGCATATTCGCCCGCCTTTGGAGCCTGCTCATGCTCTTCGTGATGACGAAATTGATGCTCGTCGACTTCGGCTGGGCAGAGATCCCGCACATCTATCTGATCGGCGCTCTGCTCGTCGTGATCTTCTCCAACAAGCTCACCAACGAACTGTCACGCTTTGAGGCGGGACAGGCGGAGGCGCACCGCCGGGGCGACATGCTTAAGCGCCTGGCCCTGATGGTCGTGCCTCCCGTGGTGTTGGCGATTCTGGTCGTCTTTCCGATCCTGGAATTGCTTACCCATAGCGATCGACCCGGTTTGTGAGGCGAGTCTATGAAATTAACGCTCAGCAATTCCAGGCAGATTGTTGCGATGACCCTCGTGTGGGCCACGGCGCTTTTCGCTGTCGACTACCTTAAACACCCGCGCCCCCTTTCTCTGCTGTTCGGGATCAAGCGTGAGGGGCTCGGCGACGCCGTCTGGCTTACGAAACCCACCATCCTCCTCAGAGTGAATCACCTCTGCTGCAGCGGTTGCCTCGACGACCTGCGGTCAGCGCTTCAGCCACTGACCTGGGCGGACAAGGTAGAGTTGGATAAGAGCGCGCTCGGGGCGGGCAATCAACACGAACAAACGCTCGACGACTTCTCTAATTCTGTTCGGATTGAGATCAAGGACAAGGATATCCCGCGGATGGACTTTATGGCACTCGACCGCGCCATGCGCGACGCCGGTTTCGTCGCTGCGCGCATCGAGTTCAGTGGTATTCCGCACATGCGGCTGGAGGCGCATGTCACCCATCTGTGTTGTAACCTGTGCCAAGTGGCCATTGAAAAAGGGGTGAAGATCGCCACTCGACCGGGGGCTGCCAGCACCTTCAAATGGCTCGACACCATTAACATCGATCGCCCTCAGAAGACTGTCACGGTCTATACTCATTACAACACCATCGTCGACGTCGGCGAGTTCATCGCCGCCCTCAACCAACTCGGCTTCGCACCCGCCACTTACGCTGGCTCGGCCCAGAAAAAGGTGCCATTCATCTTGCCACTGCCGCGATCGTAAATGGCGTGTGGGATCTGTGGGCAAAGTTCCAGGGTAAACCGGTTTGGAAGCTGTTGGTCGATATGAGCCCACAGGAATTGGTGCGCTGCCTGGACTTTAGATATGTTACCGACGCGCTCACACCAGATGAAGCGATTTCGCTCCTGGAAGCCAACGTTCCGACGAAAGCGGAACGGGAGCGTCAGATGCGCGAGTCCGGCTTTCCTGCCTACACCACCTCTGTGGGTTGGCTCGGATATTCCGACCAAAAGGTGCGCCGTTTGGCGCGCGAAGGGGTCGCCGCGGGTTGGACCCACTTCAAGCAAAAGGTCGGTGGCAATATCGAGGAAGATGTTCGTCGTGCTCGAGTTCTGCGAGAGGAGATTGGTTGGGAGCGCAAACTCATGATGGATGCAAACCAAGTATGGGATGTCGAGGAATCCATCCAGAACGTGCGTCGCCTAGCCGAGTTTAAACCCTGGTGGATCGAAGAACCGACCAGTCCGGACGACATTCTGGGACACGCCACTATTCGAAACCAGGTCGCGCCAATCGGCGTGGCAACAGGCGAGCACTGTCAGAACCGCGTGATGTTTAAACAGTTGCTGCAAGCAAAAGCTATCGACTTTTGCCAGATTGACAGTGCCCGACTGGGCGGCCTGAACGAGGTAATGATCGTCTTATTGATGGCGGCTAAATTTGGTGTGCCGTCGCAAAGAACGAATGGGATGGAACTGGATCGGTGAGCAATGGGCAGATTCATCCCGCCCGAACTGATCGCGAAGCTCAAGACGCTCGGCTCGGTATGTTCTCAACGCGAATATCCTCGGCCAAGATGAGGTGTTGAGCGATGTCGATTCTTTGTTGCGTGGTTTCTTTTGCAACCTGCGCTTCCCTTGAGCAGCCAGTTGCTTCGATGCTTTTTCTCGGTGCGACCGGAGTCGGCAAAACGCAGGAACGCTTGAAGATGAAATTCTTGGTCAGCGCAAAAGCAAGCGGAGCGTGCCCGAACGCCAGCACCACGCCCGCCAGCGTCAAGCCCACGGTGTAAAACAGGTGCAGCCGTCGAACCATGATCGCCACGACTGGGGCAATCAGCAGCAGGATTTCGATGCGATCAATGCTCAGGGCTGGCCATGGATGTGGGGAGCATTCGCGGTGTTGTCGAGATGCCGGCACACACCCTGTCGAGTTTGCGGTGGATCCCTGCGAAGGATTTGTCGAACGGTGATTCTAACCCGAAGCACATCACAGATCCGGATGTGGCAAGCCGAGGAACTATTCGGACGTGGCGCCCGAACGTTGTCTCAAGATCTCGACCGCCATTTTGAGCGCCTGCCGCTGCTTGTCCAACGACGATATCTCCAATTCGATCCGTGCGATCGCGGCGATTAATCCGCCGTCGGCGACTGGTGGTTCACTGTTTGGCTTAGTCGGCAACTCTTCAGGTGCGGCCGCAGGCACGGCGGGTTCGCCTGCTGCGCCCGCTCCTGCCGCTGTTCTCTTACGATATTGTCTCGACCACTTGCGCAATGACCAAATGCTGACGCCCAGTTCCTTGGCGAGGTCGTTCGCCAATACGCCGCCGGTTTGCAACCGTTGCACAGCGGCGACCTTGAAGTTCTCATCAACCTTCTTTCGGGCTTTACTCTTAGGCATTGGCTAAAAGGTGCCTCCTTGCTCGAGCCACTGCAAGGCTCAAGAGGGTGTTTGAATAGGCGCCGTCCAGTCTACGAATTAATTGAAAACGACATCTAAATGAAACGTAAGCACAGACCAATTCGCCACCGACACTCGGAATATTCCGAGAACACGGAATATCGGAAAGTCTTCCGTTAACGTAACGGAAACGGAAGACTTTCCGTTTCGTCAAACGGCCCCAGACAGCCTTTTCTCTTTATGGCGTTCCACAGGTCGATGTGCTTGAGGAAACTGACGTGAGCGTACCTATGTCGCTAACCCCACAATCAGTTGAAGATGTCACGCCAACCAATGGGTGTTCGTAGGTTTGTGTCGGCCTTCTCGCTCAAATTGCTCAGTTTCTCAAGCCCCCACGGCTCCTGGAGCAAACCAGCCACGCTATTGGACCCTAATGCGTCTTGCGGATTAAGCCGGATGGCTTCCTGGAAGGCTCGCTCCGCTTCCTCAAACCGGCCCCGTTCCTTCAGCGAAACGCCCAAATTATAGTGCGCCTCTGCGTTTTGCAGATTAAGCCGGATGGCTTCCTGGAAGGCTCGCCCCGCTTCCTCAAGCCGCCCACATTCCTTCAGCAAAACGCCCAAAATATAATGCGCCTCTGCGTTTTGCGGGTAAAGCCGGATTGCTTTCTGCAAGGCTCGTTCGGTCTCTTCAAGCACCGGCTCCTGCAGCCGTCCTAACGTTTCCAACGCCGCCTTATGCACGTAGCGGATGTCGCCTTCCTGCTCTAGTTTTGCAAATTGACCTTTTCCACTCAGACCACCGTCGGGTACTCGGCTGCGGCTAAGCTGCCTCTTTAGCCGTCGTCGTTTCGCGCGCGGACCCCCATGCGCCGCCACCCCGGAGAGAAAATTGCGTACGGTGCTGATCGCTCCGACACCGACGAAGAAACATAGGGACCAATCGATCGGGTGCGTTTTTGTACCCTCAAAGACACCAACGCTCCCGCCGAGCAGGATCAGAAACACTGTGATAGCCCAGAATTCTATGCTCTTCAACAACGCAAGGAATCGCTTTTCCGGCATGTCGTTCCATTGTTGCCAGCGCTTAAGAACCTCAGCGACGATGGCGCCAATGGCGCCGAAAAGAAACGCGAGAAACATCCCTGAAGAAAGCCTGGAACCACAAAAAGGTCGAACATGCAGGTTGTCTTCCAAGGCTACGCGAGGCGATCCCCGCGCTGCGAGCAGATCAACGTTTATTAAGAAACAGCGGGCCGCCTTGTCGGCGCCAAATTCGGTTGGAGGCCTTATTGCAACCCACGCAGGCAGCGAGACCCGTTGGCGGACGAGCCCGCCCGGAGGCAGACCCATAGGCCATCCAAAACATCATAAACCGTCCTGCTTCAGACAAGGTGCCCGTTTACTAGCTTAGTCATTTCGAACATCGAGACGACCTTCTTGCCGTCGAATACCGCCAGTAGTTTTTCGTCTGCGCGGATGCTGCGGTTATCGTTGGGATCCTGGAGCTCGTGTTTGCGGATGTACTCCCAAAGCCTTTTGGTCAGTTCGGTCCGGGGGAGTGGGTCTTTGCCGACCACTGCCGCCAGCGCGGCGTCGGGTTGCACGGGTTTACTAAGGGCGTTTTTGGGGGCGGCGGCTTTCTTCGGGGTCGGCATTGGGCAATTAGAACGCGCCGGGCTTGGCTGCCAAGCGAAATCAACCGTGTTTCAGGGGTTTTCGGGAATGCCTCGGCGAATTTCAACCGATAGTCCTGGGGCTGTTCATTCGCAAGCTGATCTCCTTCGGCGATACTCATGACCCTACGAGTCGGGTGTTTTCAAACCTTGGACTGGAAAACCGGTCTAACTATCTATAGGAAGGCGGTCGCGCTAAACATGCCCCATCAAAAATTGATCCGAGTGCTCAACTACGTCTGCCTGCTCGTGGTATCCAGTCGCGGTTGCCATCCTCGTCGGCGTTCTCGGCCACAGTGTCAACCTTGGGATTAAGACATTCCTCCTGATCGAATGCGGAATGGCTGTCTTAAGTCCGCTATTGAATTAGCGACGCGATCAAGGAGAAGGGTGCCCCCCACGATCATCTTTTGGGCGAGCCTCATTAACCGTGAGTTTGCGGCCGCTCTTATCCTTTCCATGGAGACCCTTGATTGCCGCGTTACCTTCCGAGACATTGCCCATCGTAACGAACCCAAAGCCTCGCGACTGGCCGGTTTCGCGATCCATAATCAGTTTGACTTCAGAAACAGTGCCGAACGGCTCAAAGAGTTCCCTCAGTGTGCGTTCTGTTATGTCAAAGGAAAGATTTCCGACGTAAAGCTTCATGGTGATAAGTGATTTAACCGATTGTCAGCTACAGAGCCGTTCCCGAGTATCGGATTTCAAATCATCAATGAGGTTTCCCTGAAGGACGATTCACCGTGCCACTGAACCCGAACAAACGATTTTTCTCATCGTTGGTCTTGGGATGTCAGCACCATTTTTGCAAAATCAATACGCTTTTGCATTCCCTTCGTTGATGGAGTGCTCTCGGCCCTATTCTGAACCAGCTGCCTTCGATTTCCAAAGTTGCAATACTACCAACAAGACGGACGATCCACATGTTGATGCGGCGTGCGGGACTGCTGCACGATCTCGATGATTTCGTGGGTGATCGGCTCCGGTGAAACATCGCGCAATTTCAGACAGGTTCTTCAAATGACAGTGCGTGAGAAACCACTCAGCATGATGCGAGACACGATAAACGGATTCGTGGCTCTGGTGGCCTTGATGGTCCTAGCGGCGAACGAAACTGGCCAAACGGCCGGCGCAAGGTTTGATCCACTGCTCCAACTGCGTGCATCAATTCCAGAAATCAGCAAATGCCGTCAACTCATTGTCGTAACTACTGAGGACTGGAATGCAATAAGCGCAACGATCCAACTTTTTGAGCGAACTCAGGGTGAGCAGACGTCCTGGCAAAAAGTGGGAAAGCCGTTTTCCGGCGTTATCGGTAGCCGTGGATTCGCATGGGGCATTGGCCTGCATGGAACCGGAGCAGCAGGAGCGCCGAGAAAAATGGAAGGCGATGAAACCTCTCCAGCCGGTGTTTTCAGGCTATTCTCTGTCTTCGGTCTGGCTAACCCGGCTCAAGTTCGCTTCCTCCGGTTTCCTTACCAACAGATCACCGCGACAACGGAAGCAATCGATGATCCTCAGTCCAGGTACTACAATCGCATTGTTGACCGGGCGGCAATTGCACGCCCCGATTGGTCAAGTTCGGAATCGATGTTGCGCGTTGGCGGGCCTTACCGATTCGGCATAATGATCGAGCATAACTGGCGGCCGATACCCAAATCGGGCTCCTGCATTTTCTTGCACGTTTGGGATAGCGTCCTGCGGGGTACAGCCGGATGTACAGCGGTGAGCTCAGCTCATTTGGAACAGTTACTGCACTGGATGGATGCCCAAAATAATCCGCTCATTATCCAGCTACCATTGCCCGAATACGTCCTCCTCCGGCAATCCTGGGAATTGCCTTGAGCTTAACCGGATCGACGAACTCGCCGCCGAACCATCGAGCCTGGATCGGGCGACACATCCGGGTTTCCCTCGGACCAATAACATTATTAAGTCCATTATCAAAGTCACCGTGAAGCACATCGACCCAGACGAGAAAATGATCTTCGCCTATCTGAATAAGGACGAAGTCCCTGTTTTGTGTAGTTGGTATGAATGGAAGGAATGGTGGAAACGCGAAGGAGATCGGTGCCAGGTTAAATATGATCGGATCGATGACTGGGAAATCGAGACCAGATTTCAAGGCCGGAGCGCTGCTCTCGACGGTCCACCGCTCTTTTGGGATGTCCGCTTTTTTAGTCCCCGAATCGTCTCTGATGGAGCTAGGCACTTCGGAACGAAGGAATCTGCGCTCGCGTTTCATGCAGAGGTCGTCGAAAGGATCATCTCAGGAGAATTTGAAGCGTAACCGTCGGTTGCTTCCTTTTCTCGCATAAAAGGTTGTTGCGATATTCTGTTGCCTTTTAAAAGGATAAGGCAACAAAGTTGTGCAACGTTTTTTCCTTAGTAAGGGAACCTTTGATTGTCTCGTTGCGAAAACTGTCGATTTCGCAACACACTAAAACGCTGCTAACCGCATCCAACCGAAAACCTCCGTTAAGGCGTTCCGATAGCAGATGAACCGTTATGGAACGCGTTCCATAACTGCTCCATTACTCTCGGAAACCCAAATAAGGGTGCACTGTTACAGACTTTGATGCCGTGTATAGCCTGAAGACTTTCTCGAACCGATTCGCTTACCGGACGATTTTTCTAGCACGAGTAACACGCAAGCTCTGCTTCTCGGTTAGAATTCTCTTTTCCGATGATTTTCGGACGACGAGCTTAGATTTTAGAACGACGTGAAGAGAAGCATCAGTCGGTTCGTTCGATCGCATTTTCATGAGCTGCTCCGCCGCGATTGAACCCATTGAGTATGCTGGTTGATCCACGATGGTTAGCGGCGTTTGGAGGTGCGGGGCGGCGTCAAAACCATCCCACCCGATCAGGGCGACGCCTTCGGGGATCGTGAGCCCTTTTTCCTTGATGGCGTTTAACGCCCCTAAAACCAAAAGGTTGTTCATGACGAGTAAGGCCGTTGGGCGAGCGCTGAGGTCAAGCAAATGCCTCGTCGCCGCGTAACCTCCTTCGACCCCGACGTCTTTGCCATCCACGACCAGGGATTCATCGAATTTGATTCGATATTTCGACAAAGCCCGGCGGTAGCCTTCCACCCGCCCCAGCGTGGTGTCCAAGGTTCTGCGTCCCACAACGACGCCGATTCGCCGATGCCCTTGTTCTATCAGGTGCGTGGTGGCTTCCTCGGCGGCGGGAACGTTGTCGCTGACCACCGTCGGCACCTTCATCCCTTTGACCGCGCGGTCGATAAACACGGTCGCTACCCCGCTTGCGTAGATTTCCTTGACCGCCGGGGATGCCTCCCCTTTTTCGCCCGCTGCAGGAGAAATAATGATCCCATCAACCCGGTGCTCCAAAAGCGCCCTGGCATGGGCCAGTTCCTTTTCAATGCTTTCATCCGTGTTGCACACGATCACCCGGTAGCCGTGCGGGGTGACGGCGGCCTCGATCGCTCGCAGGATGACGCTAAAGAAGGGATTGCAGACGTTTCCCACGATCACCCCGATGGTGAGGCTAGAACGCTGCTTCATGCTGCGAGCTAGGGCGTTGGGGCGGTAGTTCAGTTGCCGCGCCGCTCTCCGAACCCGCTCGCGCGTGGCGGCCGCCGCCTTGCCGTATCCGCCTAAGGCTCGCCCGGCGGTTGCGACCGAAGTGCCGGCCCGCTGGGCTACATCTTCCAATGTAGGGAGAGCCTGCATGACGTTGGAAGGTTTCATGTCGACGAAAACTTTGAGCGCGGCCAAGACGAGCGTTTCACAGGTCAGTTACTCAGATCCAGCAAACGTTCTAATTTTAGCGCCCAGAGGCTGTGTGCCCAGGCGCCGGTAGAACAACTATAACACCTTACGGCACGAGCGCGCAGGTTCGACCGGACTCAAGCGTTGACTCCACCAATGGCATGGATTTTAAATAAATCGAGTGCATGGAATTTTCTTCTTGCGTCGCTGTAAAAATTGGGTAACGGAAAAGCTAGGTGAGAACGTTTTCTCCCCCCTTTGAGCCTCAGTAGCCTCCGGGTGAACTGCTGATCGAACCGGGGATGAACTGTCTGTGATTGCGGCTGCCGTGCTGGGCGGCACCAGCGTGTTGGGGGAAGTTGCGGTCGGGTCATGGGGCCCATTGTGGGAGCCCTGATGATCTGCCTGATCTTGATGGGGCTGGAGTTCAGCCAGCAGTTAATCGCGTGGGGGGTCATTATCCTTTTTGGCCTAATGATCGCGAGGTCACGCCGGTAAGGCGGTTGTTCCGGCATGAGGGTTTTGCCAAGCGCTTTGTGACCCAAGGAAATCGAGGGAGGCGTGGCCAGCAACGACCAAGAGCAAGCTCATGAAACGAAAGCTCAAAGCAGGCATGGTTGGGGGAGGCCGCGACGCGTTTATCGGTGGAGTTCACCGAATGGCGATGCGACTGGATGGCAAAATCGACTTGGTCGCGGGCGCGTTCTCTTCGGACCCGCAGAAATCGAGCCTCTCCGGCGAGGATCTGCTTCTGGATCCAAAACGGGTTTATGCGGATTACCGCACAATGGCGGCTGAGGAAGCAAAATTGCCCGTCGGTGAGCGCATTGATTTTGTCTCCGTGGTGACACCGAACCGGGCGCACGTGCCGGTGTCCAGGACATTCCTCGAAGCCGGGTTCAACGTTGTCTGCGATAAGCCGCTCGCCTTCAATCTTGAGGAAGCTCTTGCGCTCCAGGAGGTCGTTAAAAAGACAGGCAAGGTATTTGCCCTGACGCATAACTACACCGGCTATCCTATGGTCAAGGAAGCGCGTGCACTTGTTCATAGTGGCGACCTCGGCGAAATCCTGAAGGTCGTTGTAGAGTACCCGCAAGGCTGGCTCAGCAAACCAATCGACGAGGCGGGGCAAAAACAAGCGTCTTGGCGGACGAACCCGGAACAAGCTGGAGCCTCAGGCTGCGTCGGCGATATCGGAACTCACGCCGAAAATCTGGCCCGTTTCATCACCGGTATCGAAATCCACGAGCTCTGCGCCGAGTTCACGTCGTTTGTGAAAGGACGCCAGCTGGAAGACGATGCGAATTTGCTCATTCGCTACAAGGGCGGAGCGAAAGGTGTCTTGTACGCCTCGCAAATCTCCGCCGGAGAGGAAAACACTTTAAGGATCAGGGTGTACGGCGCAAAAGCTTCACTCGAGTGGCACCAGGAAGATCCCAACGAACTCATCGTGAAGTATTGCGATGCGCCGCGGCGCATCTACCGGCGCGGCAATGAATACCTCAGTGCAATCACCAAACGCTTCACGCGGTTTCCGGCTGGTCATCCGGAAGCCTTTCTTGAGGCTTTTGCGAACGTTTACGTCGAAATAGCGCGGGCAGTTGAAGCGGAGGTAGGCGGCCAGCCTATTCCTCCCGATTGCGACTTCCCGACGGTTGATGATGGCGTTGACGGTATGGCGTTCATCGCGACCGCCGTCAAAAGCGCCAAGGCCGGCGGCGTTTGGACTAGGATGATAGAACTTCGAAAATCATAGAGTCGAAAGGAAGATATCAGATGGGCTCAGCGCATCGCTTTTTGGCATTGAATATATGAGAACGATGAATTGTCTAGCTTCGGCAATCTTTGCGCTTGTGATGGTCACGGCCATCGTAGAACGCGTCAATAGCCAAGCCGTCGATCTAACGAAGGCGTTAGCTGCGCTCCAAGAAAAGATCTTGAGCAAAGGTCCCAACGGTGAGGAGCCGTCGCCCGCGAGCTCTGTTAGCTTAACCGCGGAAGAAATCGAAAAGATCCGAGGACTCAAAGCGAAAGCAGCGATCGTGTTGCACTATACTCGAAGTGATTGGTCGCAGGCGCAGGTTGCCGGTCTCACATCACAGTTTGACAAGATGGGCATTGAAGTCATCGCGATTACTGACGCCGGCTTTTTACCCGATAGGCAAGTCGCCAATATTCAGTCAGTTCTCCTGAAGAATCCTCAAATAATTGTCTCAATCCCGACTGATGCCGCTTACACAGCCGCAGCATATAAGAAGGCCAGCGAAAAAGGAGTCAAGCTGGTCTTTATGGACAACGTTCCAATAGGGTTCAAGGCGGGAAAAGATTACGTTAGTGTTGTATCAGCAGACAACTATGGTAACGGCGTTGCGTCTGCCCTTCTGATGGCAGAGTTTCTGAAAGGAAAGGGTAAGATTGGCCTAATCTACCATGCAGCTGATTTTTTCGTGACCCGGCAGCGCTACGAAGCTTTCAAAAAGACGATCACGGAGGATTATCCTAAAATCGAGATAGTCGCCGAACAAGGTATCAGAGAACCCGACTTTTTCGGTGATGCGGAGAAAGCGGCTTTGGTAATGCTGGCGGCCAATCAGAACTTGACCGGCATCTGGGCAGTGTGGGACGAGCCTGCGGAAGGAGTAATATCCGCGGCTCGAGCCGCGCACAGAGATGATCTAGTTATTACTACGATCGACCTCGGCCTGAATGTCGCTGTCGACATGGCCCGGAATGGGCCGATTAAGGGCGTGGGAGCGCAACGACCGTATGACCAAGGCGTTATAGAAGCACTTCTTGCCGGATACGGACTTCTTAATAAACCAGCCCCAGCCTATGTTGCTCTGCCTGCGCTTCCGGTGACCATGGAAAACCTGCTTGATGCATGGAAAACCATTTACCATACCGCTGCGCCCGCCAGTATACAAGATAGAATCAAATAACTGAGACAAGATGAAGCTCGCTCTGGATTGAGGCGCCGGCAGGCCGGGCAACCGCGCACGCTTCCAACCGGCAAAGCCGCTCTATCTAACATCATCAAAGAAGAAAGAAATACTCAATTATGAAGGCTGTTCTATTTCCCGGGAATAAAAATGTAGATGTGGTCGATCGCCCTGACCCGGTACCTGGCTTTGGCGAGGTGCTCGTTAAGATGCGGGCTTCGGCGTTATGTCGCAGCGATATGAGCATCTATTACGGAAAACCGGTTCTCGCTACTGATGCTGCGAAGACCGGTCTTATCGTCCCTGGTCACGAGCCCGCTGGGGAAATAGTTGAGGTCGGCTCGGGTGCGACCGGGGTGCAACAGGGCGACCGGGTAGCGGTTTACCTCGCGATCGGCTGTGGGCACTGCCAGTGGTGCCATAGCGGGTTTCGGATGTTATGCCCCGAGTTTAAATGTCTCGGCTTTGACGTAGACGGCGGTGACGCAGACTATCTTGTAGCGCCCGCGGTTAACTGTCTCAAGCTGCCGGAGGAACTCTCCTTCGAGGCGGGCGCGGTCATGACCGACATGATCGGTACACAATACTCTGCGCAAAAGAGATTAGGGGTGTCTGGAGCGACGACTCTGGCCGTCTTTGGTATCGGTCCGATGGGGGCAGCCGGCGTGCTCATAGGGAAAGCGCGCGGAGCTCGCGTTATAGCGGTTGATGTGCTGGAGGATCGCCTGGCCATGGCCAAAGCTCTCGGGGCGGATGAGGTGGTAAACAGCGGCAATCAAGATGCCACAGAACGGCTCCGCGAACTCACCCGCGGCGTCGGCGTCGATGTAGGGATCGACTGCTCAGGAAATGCCAAGGCACAGAACTCTGCCCTTGACTCAGCGCGCAGATTTGGCTCGGTGGCGTTCGTTGGAGAATCGTCTTCCACGACGATAAACCCAAGTGACCAGTTGATCAGAAAACAGCTTCAGGTCATCGGCGCGTGGTATTTCCCACTGAGTGAATTTGAGGAGATATCTCAATTCATCGTCGATAGACGAGTGCCAGTCGAGAAGATGATAACTCATCGTTTTTCGATAGGTCAGGCCGCCGAGGCATTCCGCATGTTCGACGAGCGGAAGACGGAGAAAGCGATTTTCGTTTGGGATTAGGGCGGCGGGCAAATTAACCATCGAAAAAGTATTCAGAGATCACAGTGAGTATGAAACTCTCATTTAACACTTGGGCATATTCCAGTTTTCCGGTGTGGGTGCCGGCCTATACGATTGAAGAGACTATAAAGCGAATCGCTCGCATAGGCTACGATGGCATCGAGATCGGAGCTGCCGCTCCACACGCCTATCCCTCTTACCTGAACAAGGACCGACGCAAGGCAATAAAGAAGGTACTCGATGACAACGGTCTGGCACTATCGAGCATGTTACCTGCGCCCGGCGGAGGACCTGGCTTTAACGTCGCCTCACCTCTGGAGGAGGAGCGCAGCGCCGCCGTCGATCAATACAAGCAAGTGATCGAATTGTGCTCGGACTTGGGCGGACCCATAGTTATGTACATCGCCGGTTGGCAGATTTACGGTACGCCGCGTATCCAGGCTTGGGATTGGAGTCGCGAAGCTTTGATCGAAATTGCCAAGGCTGCTACAGATTTCGGAGTGGTGGTGGTTGTAGAGCCTACTCCCACTGACAGCAACCTGGTAGAGAGTTGCGACCATGCTATTGAGATGATGGAGCAGGTTGGGGCCAAAAACGTTGGGCTGATGTTCGACACGCAGCATGCATATTATCGCAACGAGGTTCCTACCGACTACGTCTACAGGATGGGCAAAAACCTGCGCCACATTCACCTTTCCGAGTTTGGGCGACTTCCTCCGGGGGCGGGGCGCGGAGATTTTGTTGGCATAGTGTTAGCCTTGCGCGAGATCGGCTACGAAGGATATCTGACCATGGAGATTGGGTTTAACCGTCGCGACGTCGAGCCGGATCTGGTCGCGCGGCAAGCGTACGAATACTTAAAGCCGCTTGTGAGCAAATGAAGATGGTGACCCTGCGCGTGACGTATGAAGGATTAACAAACCAGTACACAGATGATAAATCGACCGTCTTACTAAGGATGAATCGAGGATTATTACAGAACCCTTAAAATTATGACCTTCTTCAAATTCTTAATTGCGGATTTCGAATCCCTTTCACGGCGCCGGAAGGGAACACCACCATGAGCGAAAAAGTGCAACCTGCGCAGGGCAAAGGCGGGGAGTTTTCGATGCTGTTCAGCTCGTTCCGGATCCGCGACGTTGAACTTCACAATCGTCTGGTCTTCCAACCTCACTTCACCGCCCTCGGCACTTTGGATGGCGTGCCAACGGATGCCCATGTCGCCTATCACGAGGAGCGCGCGCGCGGTGGTGTCGGTTTGATTATCTTCGAAAGCCAGGCTGTTCATCATACCGGCAAGATGTCCCGCCGCTTTATCAATGCTTGGGACCCGGCAGTCATTCCGATGCTGCGGAAGATCACGGACGCCGTCCACGCCCACGGCACAAAGATTTTTAGCCAGCTCACACACTCCGGCCACACTTCGCTCGAGCATCCGCCTCATATCATGTGGGCGCCGACCCAGATGCCCGAGCCATCTAGCCATTTCAGCACGAAGGCAATGGACGAGGATGATCTCCGCACAGTGATCGAAGGGTTCGCGGTGAGCGCTCGCAATGCGGCAGATGCCGGCTTCGACGGGGTCGAGATCAAAGTCGCACACGATGGGCTGCTGCGCGCGTTCGCTTCGCCCTTCTTCAATCATCGCGTCGACCGCTATGGCGGCTCATTCGAGAACCGTATGCGACTGTCTCTTGAGGTTCTCGAAGCGATCAAGAAGAAAACCGGAGGCACATTTCCCGTGGGCGTTCGCATCTGCCTGCACGAGTTCACGCCTTTCGGCTACGGGCTCGAGTACGGGATGAAGATGACGGAAAGCCTGGAGGTCAGCGGTCTTGTCGACTACTTCAATTCTGATGCGGGCTCGTTCTCGAGCTACTGGATGGAGATCCCGCCTGCGGCCGTAGCACCCGCCGACTTCCAGAAGCTCAATGTAGCACTGAAGCGCGGCAGCCAACTTCCTGTGATCGCGTTCGGTCGCATAAGCCCGCCGCAGCGCGCCGAGAACATGCTGCGGGCAGGCGAGGCCGATCTCATCGGCATGGCTCGCCAGCTCCTCACCGATCCCGAGACGCCGAACAAACTCAAGGCAGGCCGCACCGATCTCGTTCGCCTCTGTATCGCCTGCAATGACGCGTGCATCTATCAGGTAGGTCAGGAGAAGGCTATTCGCTGCATCCACAACCCTGGCGCAGGTCGAGAACTCGAGCTGAACGAGCGTCTTGTGACGCAGGCTGAGGCCTCGCGGCGCGTTATCGTTGTGGGCGGCGGGCCGGCCGGCCTGAAGGTCGCGGAAATCGCGGCGAAGCGCGGCCACAAGGTCACGCTGCTGGAGCGCGATGGCGCGCTCGGTGGCCAAGTCCGCCTCGCGGCGAAGCAGCCCGAGCACGAAATTATTGGTGAGGTGACGCGTTATCTCGAGGCGGCCGTCGCCGATCGAGGAGTTGATCTCCGGCTCGGCGTGTCAGCGACACCGGCACTGCTTCGAGAGCTCTCAGCGGACGTTATCGTCATTGCAACCGGATCGGAGCCGAACCTTCCAAACCTGCAACGCGACGGAGCCAAGCACGCGCGCGAGCTCGGTAGGCAGGTGCTCCCGGCCATTCCGGGTCTCGATAAGGATTTTGTCGTGTCGTCCGATCAGGTCCTTTCCGGCGATGTAGAACCCAGCGGCAACGTACTCGTGGTCGATGACAATGGCCATTGGGAGGCCGCCGGGACAGCGGAGTATCTTAGCGACCGCAACTGTCGTGTCGAGATTATCGCCACGCATGGGTCGATCGGTGAAGACATCGAAAGCGGCAACAGGACACTCTTCTACCGTCGGGCCGCGATCAAAGGTATCCGACTACGTCCGAACACCGTACTCCTCGAGGTCGGCGATCATCGAGTGAAGGTCGCAGCGGTCTTCAGCGCCCGCAATTCGACTGGTTGGGACAAGTACATGCTGGTGCCGGGCGACGAGGAGTGGATCGAAGGTATCGATTGGGTTGTTCCGATTATCGGGCGTCGCTCAAGGGAAGACCTTTTCCTGGAACTCAAGGAATCTCCCGAGTTCAAAGGCATAAAAATTGAGCGCGTCGGCGATTGCGTGGCGCCGCGACTGATCCAGAGCACCATCACCGAGGCTTTCACTTTAGCACAGACGTTATGAACGACGAATCACACATGCCCTCGAACGCCGCCGGAGGCCACGGTGCGTCGGTCGAGCCCGTGCTCATCGCCAAAGGCATTTCCAAGTTCTTTCCTGGTGTCATTGCCCTGGACAACGTTGACTTCGAGATAAGGCCTAGTGAGGTCAATGCCCTGCTCGGTGAAAACGGAGCCGGCAAATCCACGCTCATCAAGATAATGTCGGGATTCTACAAACCGGATCGAGGCGAGATTCGCGTCAACGGAAAGCACCTGGATGCTGATCCTGCCGCTGCCCACCGAGCCGGCGTTGCTACTATTCATCAGGAAGCTCACCTGGTTCCGAGCATGACGGTGGCAGAGAACATCATGCTCGGCCATTGGCCTTCCTCGCGATTCGGCGTCATCGCCAAGAAAGAGCAGACACAACGCGCGCTAGAGGTGCTGGCGCGGGTGGCTCCAGAACTCTCGCCATCGACGCTGGCGCGCCGACTTTCGCCAGCCGATGGGCAACTCGTGGAAATCGCACGCGCCCTCTCAGAGAACTCCCGTGTTCTGATCATGGACGAGCCGACGACCTCGCTCTCGTCACGAGAGATCGACAGGCTCTTCGAAATTGTTGACTCTTTGAAGTCCAAAGGCCTTGGCATCGTGTTCGTATCCCACTGGCTCGAAGAGGTTTTCCGGATTGCCGACCGCATAACTGTGCTGCGTGATAGCAAGTTCATCGGCACCAGACCCGCCGCAGAACTCGATCACGCGAAGGTGATCCAGATGATGGTCGGGCGCGATGTGGAGGAGGTAACTACCTCAGGTCGCGAACCAGGAAAAGTGGTCCTCGAAGTTAAGAATCTCACCCACATCGGCGTCCTTCAGAATATCTCGTTCAACATTCGCGCGGGCGAGATCGTGACGCTGGCAGGCCTTGTCGGCGCCGGTCGCAGCGAAGTTGCCAATTGCATCTTCGGAATTGACCTGTATGAGGAGGGAGAGGTACGGCTCAACGGCAAGGTGGTTGCGCCGAACGATCCTACGGCCGCGATCCAGGCCGGGATCGGATTGCTTCCCGAAGACCGGCGCCGTCAGGCGCTTGTTGCGCAGCTTAGCGTCGGTACAAACACGACTCTCGCCGTCCTGGACCTCATAGCGCCGCGCTGGATGATTTTGAAGGACCTGGAAAGCAAGATCATTAGAGAAGCGCAAAGCTCACTTGCAATTAAGATGGCGTCACCCGCCGTTAAAATTTCGACGTTGTCAGGTGGCAATCAGCAGAAGGTCGTGCTCGCACGATGGCTTGCCCGCAAACCAAGCCTCCTCATCCTAGACGAACCAACCAAGGGCGTAGATATCGGCGCTAAGGCGGAAATCAGCGAGATCATTGTCCGCCTCGTTGCGCAGGGTACCGCAATCCTCCTCATCAGCTCCGAGCTGCCCGAGGTTCTGGGGCTGAGCGATCGCGTCCTTGTCATGCGATCGGGTCGGATCGTAGGCGAGATTTCCCGCGGCTCATTGTCCCAAGAATTGATCATGAGATACGCGACCACAGGCTAAACAACATAGACATAATGAATTCCAACGCGCAGAAGACATCCGCTCCGCAACCGGGACTCCCCGGCAAGGTCCGCACCAGCAACAAGTCCATGGTCGAAATCCTTGAAGACCTCGGGCTTGTCGTAATCCTCGTGATCGGCAGTATCTTGTTGGGTTTGGCGAGTCCGGTGTTTTTTAGCAGGATCAATATAGAAAACCTGCTCTTTACCTCCACGATCATTGCTGTCGTCTCCATCGGCGAGGCTTTCGTCATCATGGTGGCCGGCATCGACCTCTCCGTAGGCGCGGTCCTGGCGCTCTCGTCGGTTATGTGCGTCGGCCTTGCGGTCAATCAGGGTTTGCCAGTCTGGCTGGCGGCGCTGATCGCGATTGGGTTGGGAGCCCTCGTCGGCCTCATCAATGGCTTGGCCGTCACAAGGCTCAAGATACCGGCCCTTATCGCGACACTGGCGATGATGAGCATCGCACGCGGTCTCGCATTCATCTATTCCGGAGGCCGAAACATCGCCCCGATCCCAGACGTCTATGATGATATCCAGGCCACGCGCTTGTTCGGAATCCCGGTGATAATCCTACTCACGATCGTCGTCGCCATTATCGCGCACTTCGTGCTGAGCAGTACCCGTTTCGGAAGAGAAATTTACGCGACCGGCGGCAACCCGATCGCGGCCACCCTGTCCGGCATCCGTGCCGACCGGGTCATCATCACAGCTTACGTTATCTCCGGCATCGCCGCCGCCCTTGGCGGCCTCATGATCACCGCGCGCTTGGAAGCCGGCGCAGCGACAGCCGGCTTCGGCATGGAGTTGACGGTTATTTCGGCGGCGGTGATCGGAGGCGTCAGCCTGTTCGGCGGTGAGGGTAAGATCGGATCGGTGCTGCTTGGCGTGTTACTGCTTGGGCTCGTCCAAAACGCGATTAATCTGCTTAACGTGCCCCCGAACTATGACTACGTAGTCAGCGGGCTGGTGATCGGCTTGGCAGCGGCGGTCGACGTCTTCCGACGCAACATTGCGGAGGCAGGGGCGCGCCGGCGCTCGGCCCAAGTGAAAAAAGAACAGGCCGGGAGTGCGCCCAGAGCTGCTGAGTCCAATCGAAACCCATAACCATCGAAATCGACCGTGCGAAAAAGCAGACGAGAGAATTGAACGCCTGACTTACAGAATAAAGACAAGAACTTCACCTATACCTCCGGGATTACCTGTGGATCGAAGAATTCTCAAGTGAGACTGGGGGAATCTTAAGAACTTAGGGAGATAAACCCCAGAAACAAAAATAAACACTATGATAAAGAAAGACTCTGCGATGAAGAATGGCTTTACGTGCCGCGCGTTTTTGAACGCCGGCCTGGCACTTGGGATTATGTTATTCACCGGAGCGATCGGTGTTCCCGGTGTGGCGGTAAGCGCCGAAAGCGCCCGCGGGAAAAAGGTCGGCTACGTTACGTTTGGCCTGCAGTTCGAGTACCAGGTCGCAATGGTAGAGGGAATCAAGCAGAAGGCGGCCGCGGCTGGTCTAGTTCTGAATATAGTCGACGGGAAGGGTGATCCGAACCTTCAGGTCACAGAGGTCCTCGACGCGGTGTCCAAAGTGCCAGATGCGCTGCTGATCAATCCTGTGGACGCGAAACTTGTTGTTGCCGGCGTAAAGCACGCCAACCAAGCCAACATCCCCGTATTCATC
Source organism: uncultured Verrucomicrobiae bacterium (assembly GCA_963782115.1). Lineage (GTDB taxonomy): Bacteria > Verrucomicrobiota > Verrucomicrobiia > Chthoniobacterales > JAFAMB01 > JAFAMB01. Next base: position 537,053 of record CAWAIK010000011.1, on the reverse strand, counting down.
ATGGAGAACGCACCGCCGGAAGGGAAATACCTGGGCGTCGTCTATTTTGACAACGAAGCCGGAGGCGCGATGGGAGCCGACGCACTCGCCAAGCTTATCGGCGAGAAAGGGACGGTGCTTGAGGCCCGCGGCTCGCTGGGTTCCGACGCGGCAGAAGCGCGCCACAAGGGCTTCAATGACCGCATCAAGGAGAAATACCCCAATATCGTAGTTAAACCGCTAAACACCGAGTGGGTCGCAGACACCACGTACAAGATGGTGCTCGATGCCTTCACGGCAAATCCCGATATTAAGGGTGTATTCAGTCACAACGACGAGATGGTGCGCGGCGTCGTATCGGCGTTGCGCCAAATCGGCAAGCTCGTCCCGGTCGGAAAGCCAGGACATGTCGCGGTCGTCGGTCTTGACGGCACACCGCTGGCGCTCGATCGCATCCGCGAAGGGACCCAGGACGCGTCAGTAGGACAGGACCCCTACGCGATGGGTGGGGCCATCCTCGACAAAATAATTGCCCACTTCGAAGGCAAGCCGTTTGATCAGAAGAGTGTGACCGAGCCGAGTCTCATTACTAAGGAAAATGTCGACGATCCTAAATTGTGGGGTAACGCCAGCAAGAAGAAGAAGTGAAGATTGAGGTGGGTGAACGGCGCGAGAGACGCGAAAGGAGCGAATGACACGAAAACTGAGATGGGGTGTGATGAGCACCGCCAATATTGCCCAGATTGCGATGATCCCAGCGATTCAGCAATCGACGTTAGGGACGGTCGAAGTTCTTGCGAGCCGGGATGTCGAGAAGGCGCGGAGCGTCGCGAAGTCGCTCGGAATTGGACGGGGCGTTGGCAGCTACGAAGCGCTGCTCGAAGACCACGACGTAGACGCCGTGTACATCCCCCTTCCGAACTCCCTGCATGCTGAATGGACCGTTCGCGCGGCTGCTGCAGGCAAATCCGTGCTCTGCGAGAAGCCATTGGCGACGTCCGCGGATGGCGTCAGAGAGCAGATCGAGACCTGCACAAAGCATGGCGTCAGCCTCATGGAAGGCTTCATGTATCGGTTTCATCCCCAGACGCGCCGCGTCCAGCAACTCATCGCGTCCGGTGTGATCGGGCGGGTTCGCCACGTCCATGCGCATCTCTCCGTCAACATCATGCGGACACTCGATCGGTCCAATATCCGCTATCGCGACGGCCTCGGCGGCGGCGCGCTCTTCGATATGGGCTGTTATGCGGTGAACATCGCCCGGATGGTCTTCGGTAGCGAGCCCGAACGCGTCGTTGGCCAGATGCGCGTCGATCCGACCTTGGGCGTCGATACCAGCGCCGCTTGCATCCTGGAGTTTGCCGAAGGCATGGCCACCATAAGTTGCTCGTTCGCCGCCGACGGACAGGGAACCTATACCATCGTCGGGACTGAGGGCTCCATTGACGTTCCGCGGGGAATCATTCCCGGTCTCGGGACACGCGCTGCAGAGGGACTGGTTGTCATTGTGGATTCGGATGGCAATCGACGCGAAGAAGTGTTTGAGCCCGTAAACCAGTACACGAACATGGTCGATGCCTTCTCCGAGGCCGTGCTCAACAAGCGGCCTGTTCCTCTCCCACCGGAAGATGGGCTGAACAACATCAAGGTTCTGGAGGCACTGGCGCGTTCATCGGCCAAAAATATCGCCGAATACGTCTGACCTTATTGATGTCAGCTAGACAACTCTGCTCAAGAGATTTTAGTGTCTGGTCATTCTTCTCTTAACCCCCAACCTCCCACTGAGAAAACAATGAATATTCTACTTAATTTCCTGAGAACATTTCTATGTCTCAGCAGCTGCGTTGTCGGACCTGACGATGCGGCTGAGCCGACTCGAACTGGCAAAACTAAAAATCATCGAGTTTGGGAAAAATTTTCTTGGCCAACTTCCTTCCTGGTGTTAGGCGCCACGACATTGTGGGCACCGTCGCTTCAAGCCGACGAGCCAACTCCTCAACGGCAGGTTTATCAACACTGCTATGAGAAAGAAAGACGTGGAAAGGCATTTAGGCGCACCTCTTCCGGTGAGACAATCGTGGCGTACGCCATCTGTTAGCATTATAGAGAATCGGATTTGTTAGTCACTCTTTTCCACACCTCCCCGGAGTACCCGATCGGGTGAAGCTGGCGCTTGGCCTCCGAGCGAGGGCGCGCGTTGCGCGGTCCGGCGACGCAGCTTAGGATCGATCGTCACAGCCGGATCGCTCTACCCCACTCAAATGTAATCTCGTGCTTTGTCCGGTTAGAGCCAATATCAGCGCGCAAAAAGTTATGCCACATAATTCGCAGGTGACAATTTCACGGTCCCCTGCCCACCCCAAGATTGTAACATAATGCAGAGCAGTTTTAGACCAGCGACGCGGCGGAAGTGGCTTGGAGAGCAGTCGGAGGGTGATCGCCGCGACGGTGATCTAAAACTGGGTTGGACTAAGCCGTTGCCCAGCGCGTGGCCTATGGGTATTGATTGTTGGCCGGTTTTCGGGCGAGGGGCCCCTGGAGTCGGAAGTGAGCGCGTGGGATTGCTTTGTAGGACCTCGGTGCCTGGAGTGACCTATGAAGGTATAGGGGTAATGAGATCTGTGCCTCAGATTTTATTCGGGATGAGCCGTTTGGCAACGTTGCTCCTGTCGCTCGGTTCGGCCAAGCTTGTGCAACACGGTTGGATCTCGATGCAAAAGCAGTCCTCTTCATCATGAAGTATTCTTGATCGGCGTTACCTGCCTGTGCGGGCCTGGCGCTAAGATCTCAATCACCAGCATGCGACCTTGGTGACAGACTGGGCATTCCCATAACGAAGAGCCGGTGAGTTGTTCATAGCGATCACGATAGTCTTTGCTGAGCTCTGAAGCCGGTGGTTCCGGCGCCGGCATGTCCAACAATTTTCGGCAGCGAGCTAGTTTATGCTCTCGGTACCGGTTGGCCAGGAAGCCGTAGTAGCGGATGCGCTGGAAGCCCTCGGGCAGCACGTGTAAAAGGAAGCGGCGAATAAACTCTTCGGCTTCCAGTATCATCGTCTTTTGCTGGGCGTCATGACGATAATCCTTGTAACGAAAGCTCACCTTGTCCTCCGCGATCTCCAACAGACGATTGTTAGAGATCGCCACGCGATGAGTATAGCGCCCGACGTACTCCAACACCTGCTCGGGCCCGGCGAAAGGCCGCTTGGCGTAGACCACCCATTCGATCGCGCGGGTTGGAGCCAGGTAATCCAGGAATGAGGACCGATCCCGGAGCGATTCTAGCAAGGAGAAAAACTCCAGTTTACCGGCGTCATAAGCTTTGACCAATTGTTCCAGGAACAGACGGCGAAACAAACGGGAGAGCACCCGCACGGGCAGAAAAAATCCAGCTCGGCAGGAAATCCACTGGGTGCCGTCCGGAGAGAGTCCACCGCCGGAAACCACACAATGTAGGTGGGGATGATGAAGAAGGTTTGAGCCCCAAGTATGGAGCACGGCAAAAAAGCCGATTTCGGCACCCAGATGTTTGGGATCAGCGGCGATGATGCGTAAGGTCTCCGCCGCGGCGTGAAACAGAATGCCATAGAGTTCTTTCTTATTCTGATAGGCGATTGTGGCAATCAGTTCGGGCAGGGTAAAGACCACGTGGAAGTATTCGGTGTTTAAAAGTTCGGCTTGACGATCCTGGAGCCATTGAGCCCTGGCGAGCGATTGGCATTTTGGACAATGTCTATTGCCACATGAGTTATAAGCATTACGCTGATGGCCACACTGATCACACTGCTCCAGATGACCACCCAGAAAAGCAGTGCGACAGACCTCGATTGCTGTCATGACGCCGTGCTGCGCGTTTGACATCGAAGCGCCATGCTCCTGACGATAGTCTGTGCCGTAGCAGCGGAACACATCCGCCACTTCGAACTGCGGGCGATCCATTTTCCGGGCGCTCTAAGCGTCGTGGGGTCCAGCGAGCTTCTGCTCAGCGCCAACCAGCTTCAGGTCCAGATCGAGCGGACTCTTGGTAGAGCACACCTTGGTAGCGGCCAAACAGAGATACTTGGCCGTGGTAGCGAGGTTGCGATGACCAAGCAGCAGCTGGATGGTGCGCACGTCGGTACCGGATTCCAACAGATGGACTGCAAAGGCATGTCGTAAGCTGTGAGGTGTGATCGGTTTGGGAATATGGGAACGTTGATGCGCCTTTTGGCAAGCCGCCTCGACGGTAAACCTGCTGATGTGGCTGCCGACTAGATCGCCCGGGAAGAGCCACCCTTTGGGCTTGTTTACTGGCCACCAGGCGCGCAGGATTTCGAGGAGCTTTGGGGAGAGCATGACATCGCGATCTTTCTGTCCTTTACCCTGCCGAATTCGGATGACCATGCGCTCACTGTCGATATCGGTGACCTTCAGGCAGATCGCCTCCGAGACGCGCAGTCCGGCAGCATAGCAGGTCGTCAGAATGGTGCGATGCTTGATATTCCGCACGCACGCCAAAAACCGCAGGACCTCTTCCGGACTCAAGACATTCGGCAACTTCTGAGGCTTCTTGGGCGTCGGAATAATTTCTTCCAAGCGCCAATCCTTACGAAGTGTGACTTTGTAGAGGAAACGAAGCGCCGCAACGGCAATGATGATCGAGCTTGGAGCGAGCTTCTTTTCGTTCGTTAGGTAGACTTGGTAAGAGCGAATCTCCTCTGAGCCCAGGATCTCCGGAGACTTATTGAAATGGCGTGCAAACAACGAGACCTGCTGCACATATGTGGCTTGGGTTTGCGGTGAGAGATTTCTCACCTGCATATCTTCTGTCATGCGTCGTCGAAGTGATGTCATGGAAAGCTCCTTTGCGAGAAAGGGCCTTGCTGCAAACGACTTTTCCATGCGCTGACAACGCTGCCGACATCGGGTATGAATACAGTTCGATCTAACTAAATTCTGCGCTTTCGACAGTTAGTTAGGCTTACAAGTTAGGCTTGCTGCATACCGCGTAGCGGTTTAGTCCAACGTAGCGGTTATGTGCCATACGTCCTAAATTTAAAAACGTAATTTGGAACAGGGGAGTATTCAATAATTTGACTTTGTAATTTTTAAATTGACGTTTTCCCGAATTTTTGCTGACTTGACTCTCAGCTCTAATGGAGAAGCAATTCTAAATCCGAAGAACATAGTGAAATCAAGAAGAGCTCCCTGAGAGGGGTGGCAGATCGATTTCTAAGTTTTGTGATGAGTTACGCCGAGCATTTTATAAGTTATCGGCGGGATGTGTCTGAGAAGGCTAGGCAGTATGCTTCCGGCTTGATGCAGGCAGGCTCGCGTAAAAATATCTACGCGATTTCAGAGGTAGTGCCGGAGACCGACGAACGAAATCTGCAGCAGTTTATCACTCACTCTAAATGGAGCACGCGTGAAGTGCTTGATCATGTGGCACGCGATGCAGATGAGTTGATCGGGGATACAACGGACGCCGCGCTGATTATCGACGAGAGTGGGTTTGCCAAACAAGGCAAGATGTCTGTCGGCGCCAGTCGTCAATACCTAGGGCGATTGGGTAAGGTCGATAATGGGCAGGTGGCAGTCTTCGGAGTTTTGGCCAAGGGACGTTTTGCCACAGCCATTGATACTCGGCTCTACTTGCCCAAAGAATGGACCGATGATCCGCAGCGATGCAACCGGGCTGGCATCCCGGAAAGCGAACAGGTCTTTAAGACCAAAAACCAACTGGCTCTGGAAATCGTTGAGCAGGCCCGTCGCAACGGAGTGCGCTTTGGCTGGGTTGGAGCCGATGCGGGCTATGGCAGCGGTCCGGATTTTCTCTTTGCTTTGGAGGATGGCGGCCACAACTTCCTGGTCGACGTTCACAAGAGCTTCATGGTCTACGAGATTGATCCGCAGCCCACCATTCCACCAGAGCCTTCAAGTAAGGGGCCCAAAGCAAGGCGCAAGATTACCGGAAAGAAGGGTCTGAGCGTCGAGGAGTTGGTGGAATCATACTCCCTGAAAGATTGGAAGATTTGCAATGTCAGAGAAACTACTCGGGGCTCGCTCAAACTTCGGGTGTTACGTAAGAGCGTAGATGTGTGGGACAAGCAGAGCGAGCAGGCGCGTCGCTATGAACTCTTGGTCACCGAGAACATGGACGGAGAAGATCGGAAGTATTCATTGACCAACCTAAATCCGTCGACCTCGACGCGGCGTCTAAGCTGGATGCAGAGACAACGCTATTGGGTAGAACGGTGCTTTGAGGATGGCAAGGGTCAGTGCGGCATGGCGGACTACCAGGTGCGCCTTTGGAATGCGTGGCACCATCATATGGCACTGGTGATGATGGCAATGCTCTTCATGCTGACCGAAAAACTCCAGATGAAAGACCAATGCCCTTTGCTAAGTTGCGCGGACATCGAGAAGTTGCTAGCGGCATTCCTACCGCGAAAGGACGCGAGCCCAGAGCAAGTCTATAGTCATATGAAGCGTCGCCACGAAATGCGAAGACGAGCGATCGAGTCTCACGCCAAATGCAATGCGCAGCGGCGATCTAAAGTAACGTAGTCAAAATAATTGTCCAAGTAATTCATGTGTCGTGACTTAAGTACGGCCGATAGGGGGATACGACAGGCCGGCGAGTGGGGTGGGGGAAGGGAGCGTGACGCATTCGTTTCTTGGCCCATGACATGTATCGAGGTCTGGGGCAGAAACAAGCGGACTGGGTCTCGTTCGCGCCACCGCTGCGGTGATCGTCCATTGATATGGACGTCTTCAACTTCCCAGTAATCGGGGCTATTGCCGTCTCCAACGACGACTGCGAGACGATTTCCCGACGGTCGAGGCCTTACGGTGTCAACCACGCCGCGCAGTAACGTCCCCGGTGGCAGCGATTCAGAGTATCCGGAGCGAAATAAGGTCAATGCGTGCGGATTGACAAAGAAATCGACTGCCAAACCGGGTACCAGTGGCCCAGCAGGGGCTGAGAGGCTAAAGTTTTGGTATTTTAAAATATTAGCATCAGGCGTTGATGATATGACCTCTCCTCGAAACGTATTCTGGAAGCCCAGTAGCTTGGCTACCAGCGCAGAAGAGGGCGCCCCAAAAACTTCGTCTCGTCGTCCCTGCTGGAGCACGCGTCCCCCGGCGATGACGATCACCTCTTCGACCAACTCGTAAGCCTCCTGCGGATCGTGAGTAACTAAAACCACGGAAAGATCCAGCCGCCGCAAAATTCGGAGCAATTCACGCCGCAGTTGCAACCGAGACGGTGTGTCCAGGGAAGCGAAGGGTTCGTCCAGCAGCAGGTAGTCCGGTTGTCGGACGAGCGCTCGCGCCAGGGCGGTGCGCTGTTGCTGACCAAAGGATAGCTGATTAGGGTAATTTTTGGATAGCCCTTCAAGACCTAGCAACCGAACCGCGTCAGCAGCACGGCCGATGTCGCCGATCGTAGCCTTCGTAGCAAATAGAACATTTTGCCAGACGGTCATGTGCGGGAACAGAGCGAATTTTTGTGGAACATAACCGATTCGGCGCTTATCAGGTCGGAGCCAGACTCCCTCAGCCGTATCAAAGAGTGTGTGAGCGCCGATGGTCAGGTGTCCTTCCGCCCCTTGATCAAGGCCAGCCATCGCTTTAAGAAGCAGGCTCTTTCCTGCGCCGGAAGGACCAAGGACAGCCACACGTCGGCAACTCGTTCGAAAATGAACATCAAGACGGAAATCTCCAAAATTGTGCACGATATCCGCGGTGATCGGAGCGGAATTTTTCGGGCGTTTAGCAGCAGCAAGCCCAGCGCCGGCCGACCCCCAATCCTTCGAACCCCCGTTCGCTTGGATTTGAACAGCAGGGAGATTGACCGTCGATAGGCACCCTCGGCATCCGAAAAACCACGAGCGTCGCGCCAACAAATAGGAAAGAGAGAGCCCAGCAGCTCCGACGGCCAGCATGAGTAACACCAGCGGGACGGTGCTGTTAAGCCCCGATTCAGAAAACTGCACCCAAGCCAGGACAGGCAGAGAATAAGGGTGATACGCTACCATGGCATTTGCGCCGAACTCACCGAGAGCCCTGATCCACGATAAGGTAATGCCGCTACGGATGGCCGGCCAAGCCAACCTGAGCGTGATGCGCAGAAAAATTTCTCGCGGCGATTTGCCAAATGTGGTCGCTACCTGCTCGAGAGCCGGGTCAACTTCTTCGAAGGCCGAGCGTGCCGCAACAATCAGGAAGGGGCTTGCCACGAATGTCTGCGCGAGGACGATCGCTGCCGGATTGTCTGTCAGCGGCGGCCACCCGAGTTTGGAAAGCCAGCCACCTACCGGTGCATAAGGGCCCAACACCATGAGTAGCAGAATCCCAGATACCGATGGTGGAAGCGCAAGTGGAAGTTGCACGAGGAGAGCCACAAATGTTTTACCTCGAAAGTCCCAGCGAGCTAAAAGATAGGAAAGGGGTACTCCGAACAAAAGTAATATCAGGCTTGTCACTGTAGCCGTCTCCGCGGAGACTGCCGCCGCAGCGAGCACCTTGGGCTGCAACAGATCCGCGAACGAACTGGAAGATAAGCGGGGTAAAAGACCGGCCAACGGCAACAAGAGGTAGACGACAAGCAGTCCGCCCAGCATGACGAATACCGGCAGCACCGGTTGACCAACCCGTTTCATCGAGAGCTGACTTTCTGGAGAGCAGATTGCAGCGTCAGAGGTACAGAATTCATCTCACCGAAGACCGCGGGCTGAATGAGCCGCAAAGCATGCCTTTCCACGATCTTCCGACCCTGATCAGACAGGACGAAGGTTACGAGCGCGATTGCGCCTTCGCGGTTTTGCGAATTCTCGGGAATCGTTACACTGTAGACGATCGCCGAGCCAGCGTACGCAGTTCCCTTAGGGCTAACATAAACGGCCGCCCCGTAATAGGCGTCAAGATCCGGCTCGCCCAGATTGATCTCACGTGGAAATCCGATGAACGGCAAGCAATGCTCTGCAACTTCGTTGCGATAGAAGATGCCGGCATCCAACTGTCCAGCCTCGAGGCGTGCGACAAGTTGCTCTTCCGGAAAGATCAATGACGGGTGTTCCCGGGTGTTCGGCGTTGTTCAATATATTCTGGACCAATCCCGCTTTTTGGTAATACTTCTCCGCCAAATCGAAAAGGAACAAGGTCCGGTAACCCTTCGGCTCAAGTTCAGGATCGCCGCGCCCCAAACGGAACCCTTTCTCCTGCAGGACCTCATAGAGGCAGGTGTCGTTTGCGACTACCTGCCTAAGCTCAGGGGCGAAGCGGCTCTTCGGGTTGTAGCCTAGCACCATCTCGTTGCCGAAGATCGTGGTGTACCAACGAATCAGATCACCGTTTTCCTTGCCCATAAGCCGTTGATTAACTTTCGGGTCGGCGCTGATAAAGACGTCGGGCGTTCGCAGCTTGTCCTTAATCAGATTCGCCGAGAGCACGGATCCCTTTGCCTCGCCCACGTACTTGTATCCGGTTGCCCGACTGAACGATGGCCCGACATCCGTTTCCATGAGATTTCCAAGAGAGCCGGCATAAAGCACAAAGACTTTATTTTCGGCCGCTGAGGCTTTTGCGTCGGCAAAACCTGCTACCAGATGGATAGAAAGAACGACGAGCGATAGCAATCGCTGAACGCCAAACGGCGGGCGGCAAAATGCTGGCGGTCGTAAGGCAATATTAGCCATCTGCAAAGGGCATTTCAGAAAGGTTCTTCGCATAGTATTATAGTTAAGGCCCGCGTTTTTAACGTGATCAAATCCATCTCTAAAAGGGTCAGTGAAAACGGCGCTAAGATAGCAAGAATTTGCAACGGTTTCTTGCCCCAAAGGGGCTGCAGGATTTACCCAACGCTTTCAACCTGGGAACTGACCGCCTTCTGCGACGCGCCCTATAACGGCGCAAGAGCGAGCGCGACAAATCACACTCACACAATGACTTCTGTCCCGTCAAATCTCGTGAATTCCCATCCCGAGAAGTTCTCGTTGTAGAGCCACTTTTGATCCTGTAGGATACTAATAGCGATATTCTCACCGAGAAGAATAGACGCTTCGTGATCGGACCGCCAATGGACCCCGGCGTGATTCCGAAACATGCCGACGTTCCCTGCAATCTTATTTGCCTCCGTCAGGACTGTGAGTTGACCGGCATCAGCGCCTGTGTATGGAACAAGAGATAATCCGTCTAACGCCGCCATCACCGGATTAGGAATTGGCAGTTTCTCGTTGAAGAACGCCTTGATAATTGTGGCGCACGCTCCCGCGACCGTGGCATGCCCTGATCCGTATGAAGGGTGCTGCGGGCTGCCTTCCGGGTAGGCCATGGGCAAGAAGTAAGTGCCGTTCCTGTTGAATACCTCCTGCACCGCATTGGAGTTGAGAACGGAAGGATCCAAATTGTAATTCTTTTTGCCGGTCTTCATGAAGTGCACCAAACCTCCGTAGGCTTCGGGGCGAAGAGTACGATGCACAAACCATTTCTGAAACCACTGCGCTTTGAGCGCACGTGTGGCGACCTCAGCCACCAACGTCGCCACATGGGGATTGCCAAAGGTACCAAAACCGGCTTGCGTCTTTCCGTCAGGATTCGGAAACTGATAAGGATTAGGCTGATCATACGAGTCGAATTTTAGATTATCGAGTAAGTTCAAGGCGGCCATAAAATAGGCTTGATATAACTCGTCGACATGAACGAAGGCAGCTCCGGCTCGACTGCAGAAAAGATAGCGAGGACCAAGAATCTTGTTTTGTCCAAACTGAAAGTTTGGTGGCGGAGGATTGAAAGGACTTTGACCGTTTTGCACTGCAAGCCAGGACGCCTCGTCTGTCATATAGTCTGTTTCAGCGTCGTAGCAAATATACTGCTGCGTCGGATTGCCGGTGGCATCATTGACAGCAAGAGCGCCGAAAGGGGCGGGCTGTAGAAAGAACTGTGAAATATAAGGGCCGACACGTTCCCCAGGGGTGCTGCCGCGAAAGAGGGTCTGTCCAGTCACGGTACCCTCAAAAATGGAGCTTCCGAGCGCGTTGAGATCGGCGATCGCAGCCTGCGTTACGGGTTCCTTACCGTACTGTGAAAATGGGATGTCCCGGCAGAGAGCCATCCAATAGAGTTCAACGGCTTCGGCGGCACGATCTTTGCCTGTCACCGGGCGCGCAGGCGGGATGCTGAGCGCGTGTGAGTCGGCACCTTCGAGATCGAATGCGAGGCCTGCCTGAGGATTGACCAGCACGATGTTCCCCCCGAGGGTGATGGCCTGAAAATCAGCAGGCTGTCCAGTGTTAACCGCCTGGAGCAGGCTATTATAGGCGGACGGATCGACTTCACCAAACTGGTCGTGTGGAAGGCCTTTAGAATAGTTCCCAATGCGGTTGGGATGGGTCATTTCGTCGCCGTTGTTGGGATGTGGCGGCAATGGTTGGGTTCGCTCGAAAGTGGCAGCTTTAATCCGGATCTCCTGTGCTGTATCAGCACGTTGAACCGGTGACTGTACTCCATAGGGGCGTGGTGCTCCGGGAGGAGCGGGAACAGGTAATTGAGTTGCTGGCATGGGATCAACATACTCCGGCTGCTTTCAAATCAGCAATAACCCCTTCGGGTAACACTGGGATTATCGAACGACGAAAGAAGATAGAAATATTGCTATCCGGATTATTCATATTATCCGTGCTAACATGAGGCGATAGAGGCGATAATCCGTGGGCAACAAGTATGGTACAAGTTGGAGGTCCTGATCTTTTTCGGCCTGAAGGTGTTCCCCATTGAAGGCCCCGGCACACAGTTGTTTATCTAGCATAGCCTCGGTCCCTTTACCCATCTTCTACAGTTAGCGGCAATCCATTTTAGCACGATTGAGTACTGGAGCGGATTCCCTGGAACTGAGAGCCTTGAGCTGCATAGTCTTTACCGGGCGATGGCGTTTTTTGGGAGATCCAATCGAGTACCTTGAGAAGCCTAACGGTGCGGTTCGCTGCACCAAAGATCAGCACAATTCAAGCCGGCTGTGAGTGGTTCACATCCTCAGGCCTCCTAAAAGGCAATTTCGCAGATATTCTGAAACTCGGGTCGCTCATTCCATTTGTTACTTTGTGTAGAGTAGTTCACCGCGCAGAGGTCCGGTCTATGCGACTTTTTATTACTGGGCGATCGCAGCGGTTGAAAAAATGAAAGACTTATGGCACGCGTTCCATTTTTCCAGAAGCTAAGCGAGCACGAACGTGCCCAGATCGCTGCGATCTCCAAACGCCACAAATTCAACGGAGACCACGTCGTATTTTTCGAGGGTAGCCACTCCGATTCCATGTACGTGATCGTGAGCGGCTCTGTGAAGATTTATCAGAAGGCGCAGGATGGCCGCGAAAAGATATTGTGCGTGCTCGGCCCGGGTGAATTCTTCGGCGAGTTTTCCCTTGTCGATGGCCAGCCGCGCTCAGCCAGCGTCGCCACGCTTCAGCCCACGGAGATGCTCTCTATGGATCACCTCGACTTCCGCCGCTTTGCCAAGAGCTCGCCGCATGTGCTCTGGAAGGTGCTGGAGGCGATGTGCGAGCGCCTGCGCGTCGTGAACGAAGAGAACTTCGACCTCGCTTTCCGCAATATGTCCTACCGTTTCGTGCGCGCACTGCTCAAGCTCAGCGAATACGGCGCCTCTAGTGTCGGTGGTGTCACCATCGTCGTTTCGAAGCAGGATCTTGCCGCAATGGTCGGATCCGGCCCGGAGCGCGTGCCCAACTTTCTCCAAAAGCTGGCCGACCGCAGGCTCGTCCATACCGACGGCGACAACATCCACATTCCTGACATCGATGCGCTCCACAAGGCGCTTGAGTTCACGGAGGACCTATGATGCGCTCACCGAAGTGTCACGGCACTCGACACCTCCGGTTGGTTTTGTCGTTGTCAGTCATGGCCACCGTGGTTCTTCATTCCGCGGCCGCGCAGGCACACGAACGGTTCGTTCTGCACCGCCTCAAGGAGCCGCTGAAGAACGATTTCTTTACGCGCTCGTTGATGCAGAACCCGGACATGAGCCGAATCGGGGTCAATGTCGCGGTCGTCCTGTTAGCCTTCCTTGTCATTTGGATGTTCCGCTTCCTGCTCCAGGAATATGCGGAGCAGCGTATCCTCGGCGGGTTCGGCGGAGCCATCCAGAGGGCGGGCCACAGCGTAGCGTGCTTCCTCACTGATCGCCGGGTGTGCAACAAGTTATTTCACCTGTTGGGCGAGTGGGCTGTCATCATGCTTCTGCGCAGTCCAGGCCTGGTGCTCATGTACTCGGCTGCCACCGATTCACTGGTGATGCCCAGCTTTCCGCTCGATCCCGGCTCGGCGACTATCTTCAAGTTCGCTCAAGTTGGCGTCGCCATCCTCATTCTAACTCAGACTCTGCTGCCGTTTGCAGGTGCACTCCTGCTCGGTACCTGGCTCTACCTGTTTCGCTGGGGGTGGTATGTCGCCATGGACGCACTACCAATTCTCATCGTCGCTGCCATCTATGTTTCGTCGCCATGGCAGTCACACAAGTTCACCATCGTCCAACTCAACGCCAAGCAGATGAAGTGGGTGCGCTGCCTCCTGGGTCTCTCCTTCTTCGCACTGGGCTGGCTCAAAATCTGGAACCACGACCTGATCGCCGGGGTTGCGGACAATTACCCGTCGGTCATGCACGACCCGCTGGTGAACTTTTTCGCCATCGGCACTGACCCGCAGTACCGGCGCGAGTGCTGGGTCGTGTCGTTCGGTATGGCGGAGGTGCTCAGCGGGTTCCTGTTGATGATCGGCGTGTTCACCCGCCTCTGGAGCCTGCTAATGCTCTTCGTTATGACGAAATTGATGCTCATCGACTTCGGCTGGGCAGAGATCCCCCACATCTATCTGATCGGCGCTCTGCTAGCCGTGATATTCTCCAACAAGCTCACTAACGAGCTGTCGCGCTTTGAGGCGGGACAGGCGCAGGCGCGCCGCCGAGGCGATACACTTATGCGCCTGGCGCTTATGATTGTGCCTCCCGTGGTGCTGGCGATCCTGGTCGTCTTTCCGATGCTAGAATTGCTCACCCATACCGACCGATCGGGATTGTGAGGCGAATGTATGAAATTCACACTCAGCAATCCCAGGCAGATTGTGACGATGACCCTCGTATGGGCGACGGCGCTTTTCGCTGTCGACTATATGAAACACCCGCGCCCCCTTTCTGTGCTGTTCGGGATAAAGCGGGAGGGACTCGGCGAGGCCGCCCGTCTTACGAAACCCACCATCCTCCTCAGAGTGAATCACCTCTGCTGCAGCGGTTGCCTCGACGACCTGCGGTCAGCGCTTCAGCCACTGACCTGGGCGGACAAGGTAGAGTTGGATAAGAGCGCGCTCGGGGCGGGCAATCAACACGAACAAACGCTCGACGACTTCTCTAATTCTGTTCGGATTGAGATCAAGGACAAGGATATCCCGCGGATGGACTTTATGGCACTCGACCGCGCCATGCGCGACGCCGGTTTCGTCGCCGCGCGCATCGAGTTCAGTGGTATTCCGCACATGCGGCTGGAGGCGCATGTCACCCATCTGTGTTGTAACCTGTGCCAAGTGGCCATTGAAAAAGGGGTGAAGATCGCCACTCGACCGGGGGCTGCCAGCACCTTCAAATGGCTCGACACCATTAACATCGATCGCCCTCAGAAGACCGTCACGGTCTATACTCATTACAACACCATCGTCGAAGTCGGCGAGTTCATCGCCGCCCTCAACCAACTCGGCTTCGCACCCGCCACCTTGATGGTTAGCCGAGAGAACTGAACGATGTTGGACGACGGAGGGTCAATCTTCTGGATTTTTTTTGGCCTTCAAACAAGCATCTACCGGCCTGACCTGATCATTCTAGGCGAATACAATCCAGACGCTGAAACACGCCGCGCAACGGACACCGATCTAGCGGCAAGTTGGATTTCGACAGAGACCATCAGGAGTTGCGAGCACCGGCGCGGAAAAGGACTGATTCTACCGATTTTAAAGTGACCTGCATTTGGTGGCTTTAGCGCTCTGAGTGAGAGGAGACAGTTTTACGTTTGGCGCTACGGTAACTGTCGCCTTCGATGAGGACTGGTTGCGCGTGGTGCAGGAGGCGATCCAGCAGAGCGGAAGTCATGGTGGCGTCCCCGGCGAAGATTCGGGGCCAGTCCTTGAAAGCGATGTTGGTCGTGATGATGATCGAGCCGCGCTCGTAGCGTTTGGTGATGACCTGAAAGAGGAGCTCGGCGCCTCGCTTGTCCAAGGGCAAATACCCTAATTCGTCGATCAGCAAAAGCCTTGGGCTCTGGTAATGCTTGAGCTCTCGGGCGAGTTGGCGACTGGATTCTGCGGCGCTAAGCCGGTTGACCACGTCAATGGCGGCGGCAAAGAGAACGCTATGGCCGCGCAGGCAGGCTGCATAGCCTAACGCGATGGCCAGGTGGCTTTTTCCGGTTCCTGTCGGGCCAGCAAAGATAACGTTGGTGCAGGTGTCGATGAAGTCCAACTGCAGGAGGTGTTCGACTTGCATGCGGTTGATCTTGGTGGGCCAGTTCCAATCCCATCCGGCCATGGTTTTAGTGACCGGGAAGCGGGCGTCATGGATGCGGCGCTGGACGCTGCGGTCATGGCGCAGGGCGACTTCCCCGGCGATGAGTTCCTGAAGGTACTGGAGGTGACCGCTGCCGTTGCCAGCGGCTTGTTCGGCGGCTTGAACGGCATTTTCGAGTACGTAAGTCAGACGCAGGCTGCGGAGGTTGTCCTGGAGAGTGGAGTTTGGCGTAGCGGCCGCGGCGTTAGAAGACGTTTTTTCTAATTGGGATAGATTAGTTTTCATGATCAATAGAAAAGTGCTCTCTTAGTCCATAGATTGTTAGTATCTATGGACTAAGAGTGAGTCCGATTAACAACGTTAGTATCTATGTGGTCTGTTTATCTTGCTGTTCGTTAGTCTGGTAGCATGAGCAGTCAGGTTGCTGGACTTCGAGTTGGAGCAGTTCAGCTCCTCGAGTCAGATGAAGTTGGCCGATCAGTGGGCCTAGAGTACGACGGTGAGCGAGGATATTATTGAGGTAATCGGAGCCGTAGGCGCACAGCTCAACGGCTTCCTCGAGAGCTTGAGCGACAGCGTCCCGTCCGTGGATACCAATCAACATGTCGATCCGGCGGACGTGCCCTAATTTGACTACGTTACTTTAGATCGCCGCTGCGCATTGCATTTGGCGTGAGACTCGATCGCTCGTCTTCGCATTTCGTGGCGACGCTTCATATGACTATAGACTTGCTCTGGGCTCGCGTCCTTTCGCGGTAGGAATGCCGCTAGCAACTTCTCGATGTCCGCGCAACTTAGCAAAGGGCATTGGTCTTTCATCTGGAGTTTTTCGGTCAGCATGAAGAGCATTGCCATCATCACCAGTGCCATATGATGGTGCCACGCATTCCAAAGGCGCACCTGGTAGTCCGCCATGCCGCACTGACCCTTGCCATCCTCAAAGCACCGTTCTACCCAATAGCGTTGTCTCTGCATCCAGCTTAGACGCCGCGTCGAGGTCGACGGATTTAGGTTGGTCAATGAATACTTCCGATCTTCTCCGTCCATGTTCTCGGTGACCAAGAGTTCATAGCGACGCGCCTGCTCGCTCTGCTTGTCCCACACATCTACGCTCTTACGTAACACCCGAAGTTTGAGCGAGCCCCGAGTAGTTTCTCTGACATTGCAAATCTTCCAATCTTTCAGGGAGTATGATTCCACCAACTCCTCGACGCTCAGACCCTTCTTTCCGGTAATCTTGCGCCTTGCTTTGGGCCCCTTACTTGAAGGCTCTGGTGGAATGGCGGGCTGCGGATCAATCTCGTAGACCATGAAGCTCTTGTGAACGTCGACCAGGAAGTTGTGGCCGCCATCCTCCAAAGCAAAGAGAAAATCCGGACCGCTGCCATAGCCCGCATCGGCTCCAACCCAGCCAAAGCGCACTCCGTTGCGACGGGCCTGCTCAACGATTTCCAGAGCCAGTTGGTTTTTGGTCTTAAAGACCTGTTCGCTTTCCGGGATGCCAGCCCGGTTGCATCGCTGCGGATCATCGGTCCATTCTTTGGGCAAGTAGAGCCGAGTATCAATGGCTGTGGCAAAACGTCCCTTGGCCAAAACTCCGAAGACTGCCACCTGCCCATTATCGACCTTACCCAATCGCCCTAGGTATTGACGACTGGCGCCGACAGACATCTTGCCTTGTTTGGCAAACCCACTCTCGTCGATAATCAGCGCGGCGTCCGTTGTATCCCCGATCAACTCATCTGCATCGCGTGCCACATGATCAAGCACTTCACGCGTGCTCCATTTAGAGTGAGTGATAAACTGCTGCAGATTTCGTTCGTCGGTGTCCGGCACTACCTCTGAAATCGCGTAGATATTTTTACGCGAGCCTGCCTGCATCAAGCCGGAAGCATACTGCCTAGCCTTCTCAGACACATCCCGCCGATAACTTATAAAATGCTCGGCGTAACTCATCACAAAACTTAGAAATCGATCTGCCACCCCTCTCAGGGGGCTCTTCTTGATTTCACTATGTTCTTCGGATTTAGAATTGCTTCTCCATTAGAGCTGAGAGTCAAGTCAGCAAAAATTCGGGAAAACGTCAATTTAAAAATTACAAAGTCAAACTAAGGCGTGAAGTTCCCGCTGACGCAGAGCGCCGTAGTAGGCTTCGGCTTTGGGGCTCAAGGCCAGAAAGCGGGCCAGTAAAGCGGCGTCCTCGCCTCGTTTGCGCTCCTCTAAGAGACGGCTGACGTGATCGGGATTTTCGATGTCCTGGTTATGTCCGTAGTTGCGTGGGTGCTGCGCGAGAAGCTTTTCGCCTCGGTAAATGGCGATCGTAGTGGGCGTGGCGCGCAGTTCCAACAAGGCTCCGGCGTGTTCAAAGGGTACGGTGTAATGGTTGGATTCGAACAGGACCCGGCAACGGTTAGTGGCACGCACACGGCGGCTGGAGCTAATATCGTAGCCGGCTAAGGGCAAGGGTTGAAGAGTTGGTTTTTCCTGCTCGAACGCGTCGCATGGTCGTTTGCCCGTCTCGCGATGGACTCGGACATTAGCAACCTGCTCCATCCAGCGGCGCGCCTGGGCATTGAGTGCTTCCAGGCAGCTGATCTGCAGACCATTGAGGAAGTTCTTTTGGATGTAAGCGATCGAGTTCTCGACGCGCCCTTTGGCGAAAACTGAGCATTGCAGATCGTGGAAGTCTCCGCGCAAGAGTTTTCACTGTCACACACCCTTTCCATCCTCTGAAGGGCAAGAGCTTCGAACTCCTTGCTGTTCGCAACAACTGGGGTGGAGATCGCGTTTCGTATCTGGGTACCGACGGACGTCTGCGTACGCTGCCGCTCGAGTGGACAGATGTCCACGAGCCCGATCTGGTGGTGACGATCGGCGCTGACCGAGCCTTCTTTCGTGCCGATCTGCTGCTCCAGCTGCGCACGCTGGTCGATGAACAAATGGCCCGAAAGGAGGCGGCGCGATGTTAAGCAAATTATATGCACTATGTCTTTGTAAATATGTGCGTATATTATTGCTACGCCGTGGACGAGTGCGATGGCCGCGACACGTATACCCAGTGAAAATGATGATTAGCGCTCATGAGTACCGTTTTATGGTTGCGTTCTCCAATGTAGTAGCACATAATTGTAAATACATAGATGACAGCGGATTCACGTCAGCGCGAGCGTCGTCGGCAGGCCCTGAGCACACAGGGTGCCACCCACCCGCGCCCCCAGGCTGTGAGCGATTCTCTTTTTCGCGACAGCGCATTCTTCGATCCGAACGATCTGGTGCAGGTCAAGTACGAGATGCTGCGCAGCGTCGAGCAGGAGGGCCGTCCAGTGGTGGAGGCGGCCCAAGCCTTTGGCCTGTCCCGCCCGGTCTTCTATGTCACTCAGGAGTTGTTCAAGCGCGAAGGCCTGCCAGGGTTGGTGCCGCGCAAGCGCGGGCCAAGCGGCCCCACAAGCTCAGCGACGAAGCGATGGCCGTCCTGCTCGAGGCTATAGAAGAGGCTGGACGGATGCTCAAAAGCGAGGAGTTAGCGACGGTTCTGGCGCAGCGCTGTGGCATCGAGGCCCATCCGCGCAGTATACTGCGACGGCTGCGCCCCTATCTGTGGCGGGAGGAAAAAAAACGCCGATGATCGTAGAAGCCGTAAAGCTCGACGTCACGCAATATACCGTGCAGTACGAACTGCTTCAGCGCCAATTCATGAGAGTCGTTTGAGGTTGGGATATTTGCTCAAGGCTAGGCAGAGTGCCGGACGGTGGTGGTCTTCGGACAAGGCGGATTGGAAATCGGTGGTGGTGACATGGTCTGGGCGTCGCTTGTACCCACTCCATTGCATGAAGAGGCTATTGCTCAAGCGCAGGATCATTCCGAGAACCAACATAGCGTTGTCGTTGCGCACCCGGCAGCGGTCGTCGTTGTGGGAGATATCCAAGCGCTGATGCAAACCGCTCTCGATGCCCCAGGCATCCCGGTTCAGACGCATCCAGTTTGTCGCATGGAGTCGTGAGGCCTCGACACTGGTGATCAGCGCCACCAGTTCGTCTTTGCGTCCTTCGGTCTGGCGCAACAGCAGAGCAGCCTGCTCGGCCAATGGGAAGCAGACCTGTTCACCGGTGACTGGCGCGGTGACAATACTGCGGCTTTCTTTGCGGCTTTTGTTGATTTCCTGCACGCGAGCCTTGGTGGGCGTCGGCTCATGAGGGGGGAAAATCGCCCTGAGGGGCGGCAACGAGGGTTTCGATCTGTTCGCGCACGGTGGGTTGATTCCCTTTGACTGTTAGCAGATAATCGGCCCCGTGTTCCAAGACCAGCGCGCGCGCGGTTTCGTCCTGGGTGTGTAAGGCGTCCAACGAGACCAACCGGCCTTCGAGCTCCAGGCGATTAAATAACTCTCGCGCCACGGGAATCTCGTTGGTCTTTTGGTCGACCAGTGCACTGCCCAAGTAATGCTGGCTCGGTACGGTGACCGCGCTCAAAATCGAGGCGCCGCTGCCGTGCCTGGGTTCCTTGCCATCCAGTACGATCAATTGATCTTTGGGCGCCGAGCCGCGCATTTGCTCCTGGATGGCTAAAATGACTTCCTCCACCCTACGGGCATCGACCCGCTGGAGCAGACGGCAAAAGGTCGGCTGTGTCGGAGCAGGATACTTGCCTTTTGGGTTACGCCGGATGCCAAGAGCCCGGCGTTGCGCTTGGCTCAAGCCCCGCGCAAACTTGGCGATATCCTTTTGCCCGCGCGGAGCACCGCAGAGAGTGGCTAAAAGAAGGATCGTTAACATCGACCACAGCGGATAGGACTCGAAGCGCCCGCGAAAGTCTGGCACGGCCTTGAAGTGTTCGACCATCGAGCGGATTTCCTTCACCGTACGCGTGCAGGGTGGCGACACCTTTTGTTCGACCACCGCCAACGCTGGCTTGAGATGTTCGGCCTGAAGACTGCGGCGGGCGTTTTTGAACAGTTGGCGGCAGAAGAGGCGTTTGGGCTGGTCGTGTTTAACGTAGTAATCGCGCCGATGACGGCCCCAGCCGTCGGTCTGGCCCAGTTCGCTCCAGCCGCTGGCCGAATAAACTGTACCGCAAAACTGGGCAACATCGACGAAGGTTTCGACCACCAACACCGGATGGCCGTAAGAGCTCTGCCAATCGGTGGGAAGGCGATCCAGGGTCAGGCGCAGCACCTTGCTCGCCAGGTTGGGCACGGAGCGCTCGGGCAGGATAAGGAAGCGGCTGTTGTTAGTCACCAGGCTCAGGCGACGGTGGCGTTGAGCAGCGCTCCATCCGATCCATTGGTCGCGATGCTTGAGGTGCTTGGCTGGAGCGCTGAAGACCAGCAAGGCCAGCCATTGACCTTGGGCATCGGTGGCCACGTAGTGGAGGCGTTCGCCCACCGCTTTGAGGCTTCCCAGATAGTGATGCTCATCGAGCAATTGTTTGAAACGCTCCAGTTCGGCGCGCTCCACAAGCCGCACTTGGACTTGGTCTAATAAGGCTTGTTGGTCGCAGTTAGGCAGTCGCAGAGTTTTACTCACGCCCGCGAGGATAAAAAATTGCTAAACAAATGTCCCGCAAAAAGATTCTTCTTCCTCTCACTAAACGACATACCCACCGCCAGGCATTGGCCCTGGAACTGCTTCGCTCGCAGGTTATCAGGCTGGCGGGGAACGCAGCTCAGGGAGATACTGCTGCAGACCAGCGACGCGGAGTTGGGCTTGCCCTGTTTTTAAGCAAAGGGATGCCCGAATGGATTGAGACTGTGGAAACGGTGCTTCGCGCGACGCTTACACCGCGTGCGGTTGACGCCCCGGACCCCACACCGCATGAAGGTTCACTGCCATCGAGCGCTACGGCCGTGTGCTGCTTAGCAAGCGTGCGGCATGAGGTGACCACGCTTTTGGCGAATCTGGTTCTCTCGACTCGATCCGCCGTGCACCAATCATCGAGGGAAGGATATCGCTCATGGTAATGGACAGCGAAGCTCATCAGAAGGTCACGACTGCGCATCTGTCGCGGCTGGCATACCTGTACGTGCGCCAGTCAACGCTTCGCCAGGTCTTCGAGAACACCGAGAGCACCCACCGCCAGTATGCGCTGCGGGAGCGCGCCCTGGCGCTGGGCTGGTCGCTTGATCGGATTGTCGTGATCGACAGCGATCTCGGGCAGTCGGGCGCCAGTGCCGCCGACCGAGAGGGCTTCCAGCGTTTGGTGACCGAAGTCAGTCTGGGTCGCGTTGGCATCGTCCTTGGCCTGGAAGTATCGCGTCTAGCGCGCAACTCCACCGATTGGCATCGGCTGCTTGAGCTGTGCGCGCTGGCTGACACGCTCATCCTCGATGAAGATGGCCTGTACGATCCCGCGCACTTCAATGACCGCCTGCTATTGGGCCTGAAGGGCACAATGAGTGAAGCGGAACTGCATGTGCTTAAGGCACGACTGCGGGGCGGCATCCTGAGCCGCGCCCGACGCGGGGAGCTCAAGCAGATGGTGCCCGTCGGCTTTGTGCACGACGCGCAGGATCGTGTCATCCTCGATCCGGACGCCCAAGTGCAGGCGTCGGTGCGTCTGTTCTTCGAAACCTTCCAGCGGACCGGGTCCTGTTTGGCAGTGGTCAAGGAGTTCCATGCGAAGGGGCTCCTGTTTCCACGCCGATTGCGTAGCGGCGTCCACAAAGGCGAGCTGGTCTGGGCCGAGTTGCTGCACTGTCGTGCGCGGCAGATCATCCACAATCCGCGCTATGCCGGCGCCTTCGTCTTCGGTCGCACCAAACAGCGGCATCTGCCTAATGGCAAAGTCTGCTCGCGTCTGGTGCCAAGCGAGGAATGGATTCTGTTGCGCGATACGCATCCCGGCTACATTGCCTGGGAGGAGTACCAATCGAACCTCCAGCGCGTGAAGAGCAATGCGGTCGCTTGGAGCCCCGAGCGGTGCCGTGGGCCAGCACGCGAAGGTACGGCACTGCTGCAGGGGCTTGTGATCTGTGGAACTTGCGGTGAACGCATGTCGGTCCGCTACCACTCGCATCGCAATCAAAGCGTACCAACCTACTGGTGCGGGCGACGCCCGCTGCAACGGGGTGAAAGTGGTCTTTGTCAAACCGTGCACGGCCGCGCGCTCGATGGAGCGATCAGCGATATCGTCATTGAAGCGATGACGCCTCTGGCGATCGAAGTCGCGTTGACGGTGCAGCAAGAACTCGCGACCCGCCACGAGGAAGCTGACCAGTTGCGACGTCAGCACGTGGAGCGTGCGCGCTATGAAGCGGATCTAGCGCAGCGCCGTTTCCTAAAGGTCGATCCCGACAACCGCTTGGTAGCCGATGCGCTGGAGGCGGACTGGAATGACAAGCTGCGCTCGCTCGCTGCGGCACAGGAAGCGTACGAGAAAGCAAAGGCCGCCGACGCAAGTGTTGTGACCGACGCCGAGCGTGCAGAACTGATGGCTCTCGCCACTGACTTCCCGCGCCTCTGGCGCGATCCGCGCACCCAGATGAAGGAGAAAAAGCGCATGCTGCGGTTATTGATCGAAGACGTCACGCTCACCAAGGGTGATGCACTCCATGTCGATATCCGCTTTGTCGGCGGGGCGACTCGCTCGCTCGATCTGCCTCTGCCGAAGTCGTGTGTGGAGCTGCGCACCACCGATGCTGAGGTCGTCAAAGAGATCGACCGGCTTATTGAGACCTACACGGACGGGGAAATCGCTGATGTGCTCAATGAGCGTGGTGTGCGAACCGTCGTGACCACTCCTTGGACGGCCGCGCGTGTCGGCCGACTACGCGCGATTTATCGTCTCACCGATCGGCGCACGCGCCTGCTAGCCCAGGGCCTCCTGACCCCGGAAGATGTGGCCGCCCGCTATGGCGTCGTGCTATCGACCGTCCATCTCTGGCGTCGACGCGGTCTGCTTCGGGCACACCCCATTAACGATCGAGGCGACTATCTGTACGAAATCCCGACCGAAGACCTGCCCGCGAAGTACGCTCATAAGCGTGAATATCAGGTCGATCCAGTAACCTCATCATCAAATACTTTACGAGGTGCAGTATGAGTTCAAAGCTTTTTCGTTGCCTCGCCCGACATTACACGCCACCGGCTTGAAGCCGTAGTGTGCGGCAAAATCCAGATAACGCGGATTAAAGACAGGAGCGCAACCCGGCAGACGCTCCAGTACAGCCGTCTTAAGATTGTCGTGCATGATGCGCCTGGGACTCGCACCGTAGTATTCCAGCGCGTGACGGTTGGCGGCCAGGAAGCATTCCATACTTTGGCTCAGGAAAAACTCCACAAAGAGTAACCGGCTATAGCAGAGCACCGCGGCGAAGTAATGGAGTTTGCGTGTACAGTCTCCGATGCGCATCAAGCCGTGCGTGGCCCAGTCGATCTGCAGGCAATCGCCCGGTTCAAAGGCCAGTTTGAGGTAAGCTTGGTGGCGAACTGGTCGCACCGTGGCGATGAAGTCATGCAGGATCGATCTTGAGCCTGTGTAACCGTGTTCAGAGCGCAGGCGCTCAAAGATCTGCATTCCGGTGTAAGGATGTTTTTCCAGCCAGGAGACTATCAGATCTTTATAGGGATCCAGTTTGCTTGCGCGCTTGGATCCCTTGCTGCGCGGCTCGTAGCGGGGTTTATCCAGCCATTTGCGGATGGTCTTGATATTGAGTCCGGTCTTTTCGGCAATCTGAGCCGCAGTCAGCTTCAACTCCCGGTTCAAACGGCGCACCTCGTGATAGGTTTCAAAGTTGATCATTTCTTACCTCCTTGCTTTTGCAGAAAGTCTTCGACCATCGCTTTGAGCGACAGAGGGCTAATAGCACCAATCGGTTGGGGTTCGGAGGCGGACGCAGTCCGTTGTGCAGGCTGGCTTTTAATCTCCGGCAGTTGCCTTTCCAGGCTCAGGAGCTGATAGAGGGGCTTTTGGTAAGCGATCAGTCCCAACTCGATCAATTCCCGGCGCGCTCCCGCGACGACTTCCGGCTCCAGACGCAACAACTCTGCGATGCGTGGGCCGGAGTAATAGCTTAAACCCTGCGCATCGGAGGCGCAGACCAGAAGAACATACAGCGCCAGAGCCTGTGGGGTGCAATTGGTGATGTAACCCTCTCGCAACAGGCGGTGGTCTATCCAGCCGAATCCGCGCGGAAGGCCTTTGCGCATTCGCCTGGGATCGATAAGTCGTTTAGTGGGCATAATGGGTTGTTTCCTTAGAGTTTGCCGCGGCTGCCAAAAGCCGCCCGCCTCAAGAGCGTTCAGCTGCCAGCACGCGCTTGCCTCTGTCTACGAGCTCCCGGGTAAAAGTGGCAAAGCGATCTTGTAACGCATCACCGATGAGCAAGGACACAACTCCCGCAAGCAGAGGCACTTGAACATAGGCAAGATCTTGTAACGCACCCGCACGGGGAGTCTTGGAGGGCTTCGAGGGCTCGCAGAGGCCAAAATCGTCTGCTAAAAGACCGATCTCATTAATCGTAATCGGCTGATTTTGTGATACTTCACTGGGGGCAAGATCTTGTAACGCATCCGGCCGTGACGATCTCTTTTTGCGCCAGTAACCGGGATGGCGCTCTCGCCAGCGTTGCACCCGCTCGACGTTTTCCGGTCCGCGAAAGTAGGAACGATTTTGCGGCTTCTTGAGCCACTTGGCTTGGGCGGCGGCCTTGCTGGCCTTGCGACAATCGGATTTTGCGCAGTAGCGCTGAGTGTGTCGACTATTCGGGCAGGGAATAAAGAACTCTCTGCAATGGAGGCACTTGCAAGAAGAAGGCGAGTTCATGGCGAGGCCACAACACAGCCCCCCGCCAAGCCGCACTCAAGCCCCCGCTACTTCCTTTGATCCAGAACAAAACCCAAGCTCGAAGAAAAACATTTGTGTCGAAGATGGACGAAGAAAATACCCCCGGAGGATCCGGAAGTCCTCGTTCAAACCTGTAGAATCAGACCAATTTCAGATCGGTCCCCGCAGGAGTTCGACATTGTGCAGGCGCACGGTCTCTGGGTTGCTCCGGGCAGTCCTAATCCTAACAAAAATCTCGCGCGCGCCCTTGAAGCCATCCGTTTAGCTCGCGAGCATCTGGTGCCGTGCCTGGGAACTTGCGGAGGTTTTTCAGCACTTAAGCTCGCCCAGCAAAGTTCGAGCGGACCGCGCCAGGATGGGTCATCCGAGCCCGGCTGCTCGCGCGATCAGGAACAATTCGCCTGGTCGTACCGCGCGGCGTTCCGCTCGTTGCTGCGCGCGTTGGTTCAATATTTTGCGTTGGGGCCAAGAGTTCCAGGTGCCCGTATAGCTGAATGCCGAAACTCCGGCCAAAAATCGCAAGACCGCGCCCGACTAAAGAAGTATCGGTCATGGCTTGGATCGAAGACGCGGAACCAAGGGTGCTATTGGTGCGCCAAGCTCTCCGCGAATCTTGGAGATCCGTTGCTTCTGGATCAGCACCCGATTCAACCAGCCCGAAAGCTTCTACCCGTGGTGCCGTGCCGCGACCGACTACGAAGTGAAGCTCCACGGTGGATTCTCCTTTAAATTCGACCTGCCTGTTGGGTAGATTCCAGGGCAAACCGTGGGCCGGAATGCTCACGCTTCGAAGGGTATTATATCGCGAATGTTTTCGGGTAGAACGTTGCTATTTCTTGGTCTCGGATTGTTTTTGTGTCTGACTACTCTTTCGACCACGGCTGCAGGGTTATCAAGGCCTGCTGTAGATTTTCCGTTGCCGGTCGATAGCTACCATGACCAACAGATTCCGTCGGTTTTCGTAAAACTCACGGGGCGGATTCAGCGGGAACCGCTCAACCTTGTTGCGACCATCATTTTTTTTGGAGCGATCGTTCATACGTTTCTGGCCGCTCGGTTTCGCAAGCTTGCTCATAACTATCAGCAGAGCTATGACGCGATCGAGTATTTGCTTCACACAACTGACGGCCCACCGGATTTTGGGGAGAAACACGACAAGCTACTCTTCAGGGCTCAGCTCTTTTATTTCATGGGCGAAGTCGAAGCGGTTTTCGGTGTCTGGTTAATCCCGCTTTTCGTCGCGATTATTGCGTTCCACGGATGGTCAACGATGGTTGACTATGTCGGAAACGTAAACGTCGCGGATGCAATTTTTGTCGTCGTGATCATGGCCATGGCCAGTTCATTGGCGATCATTCGTTTTACGGAGACCGTGATCGCCAAAGTTTCGGCAATCGGAAACGGAACACCCGCTTCGTGGTGGTTGGCAATTCTGACGCTAGGTCCATTGCTCGGTTCCTTCATCACGGGGCCAGCCGCGATGACGATCTGCGCACTTCTACTGCGTCATCGTTTTTATAGCCTCAAACCATCGGAGCGGCTGAAATACGCGACGCTCGGCCTGCTGTTCGTCAATATCTCCGTCGGCGGGGTATTAACCCAGTTTGGGTCTCCTCCGGTTGTGATCGCCGCAAGCGCTTGGGACTGGGACCTGGCGTACATGCTAACCCATTTCGGCTGGAAAGCTGTCATCGGAATCATCTTGTCCAACTTGCTGTATCTCACGGTGTTTCGGAGAGAATTCGCCAGACTTGCGACCAACGTTCCAGACGAAGAGCAGGATCAAGAACGGCTCCGGCCAATTCCCTGGCGGATCACTGGCATCCATATCCTCTTTCTCTGCTGGACAGTAGCGAACGCCCACTATCCCGTGCTTGTGATTTTGGGTTTTCTTTTCTTTCTCGCGTTCGTCTCAGCCACGCGGCTGAACCAGCACGCGATTGCGTTGCGGCCACCATTACTCGTCGGCTTCTTCCTTGCAGCCCTGATCATTCACGGAGGGTGTCAGCAATGGTGGATAGGGCCTGTTCTCGGCACCTTGAGTAAATGGCCATTGATGCTTGCCGCTACGATCCTGACTGCTTTCAACGACAATGCCGCGATCACGTACCTTGCATCCCTTGTTCCTGGATTTTCTGATGCACTCAAATATGTGGTGATGGCTGGGGCAGTTACTGGTGGAGGGCTAACCGTAATAGCCAACTCGCCAAATCCAGCCGGTCAATCAATCCTCGCCTCGCGATTTGGAGAGGCCGGAATTTCGCCGCTGTACCTTTTCCTCGGGGCCCTAGTGCCAACGCTGATCGCCGGAGCAGCGTTTATGTTGCTTCGTTAAAGCTCAGTTGGGAGAAGCCAGTCGCTCGCAAATCGAGTTGTTCGACGAGCCAGGATTCTCAGGAACCAATGGAATCATGACTTGGACACCCTCCACACGAATCGGTCCGTACCAAAGCTTGCGACGCGATCGTTCTAAAGTCCGCTTCAGCATTTGTTGAGGCCGGAGCATGAAAACTCCGACCCCCACACAACGGGCCTAGTTGCGCTGAAGACAGACCGCTATGGCTTGATACTAAGTTGAGGTGGCTTAGTTCCGTCGGTTGCGCAACCACCTTTGCCTTTGCAGGAATTCTTCGCTTTGCACCCGCCGTCACTGGTCTTGCATCCGCCCTGACCCTTACACTCGTTCTGACCTTTGCACGCATGTTTGCCCTTTTCAGCGTCAGCCATAGTCTGAAGGGAGACACCTGCATGGCCGGACGCGCCAGCGGCGTAGGCACGAACAGCGAAGGACCCGGTTAGGAGGCCGGCGACAGCCGCGCCAGCAATCATTGCTTTAGATGGTTTAATCATGTACTATCCTTTCTTTTTTGTGTTTGGTCTTTGTTTGTTTACCGCAAATCAGATTCTACAAAACACCCCGGTGTTCCGCGAAAGAAATAAAAATCGCAAAGGTTGATTCGAGGATCCTCTCGAGCGGTGGGCGTATTAAAATGGTGGGACATATCAGGCACTCCTCAGATCAAAGACAACTCTGTTCTGACATTCGTCGATTCGGACGCGAAAACCTTACAGCGTTTGCCGCGGAATCTTTTAACATCCGAGCAGATGTTGCGGAGATCCGCCGACTCCGATGGAAAACCGAGTATCTGAAACGGCAGCGTAGGTGCATGCTACAGCAAGTCCGAGGGCTCGAAGCTGAACAGCCGAAGCTTGCTTTCTACCCACTAAAGCAAGGCCGCATCCGATAGCTGGTTTTGCAATCGAAGGACATCGTGAAGAGTGACGATCCCGATCGGCGTATTCTCGGTCGTAGACACAACCACGAGTAAACTCAAAGAATTTTCCACCATTTTAGCGATCGCTTCCCTGATTGTTGAGTGTGCCGGAATGGCCTGCGCCGGCACTACCGCAATTTTGGGCGATTGATGGCTTAGGATCTCGCTTCGGTCGATCAGTCCAACGAGTTGGCCGTCCATCACTAACGGGAATTGCTGGTAAGGATATTCGGCACAGAGACGCTCCAATTCATCGCGATCGGTGCTGCTGGCAAATATCGGAGAGAAATTTGCGAACGTGGAGATCGGTCGGCTCTGCAGCGAAGCGAGCGATCGAGGTGGCATGTGACGCTCGAGCTCTATTCCATCTCGTTCAATGATTTCGCTGTAAAAATTGGTGTGGCAGAGGGCGCGGCTAACCGCTTGGCTCGCGATCGTGCCGATCATCAGGAGAGGAACAAAAGAAAACTGATGGGTCATTTCGAACACAATAAGAATTGAAGTAATCGGCGCTCGCACGACCGCTCCCAAACAGGCACTCATCCCAGCCACCGTGAGCGCGATCCGATCGTTCAACTGGAGGTGTAGCACGGGTCCGCAAACGTCAGTGAAGGCGAGACCGACGGCAGCGCCAAAGAAAAGGGTGGGCGAAAAGATCCCGCCGGCGCCGCCCCAAGCATAGACGGCAGTCGTCGCAGCTAACTTCGCAATCAACAGTATTAATGCTTGTGGGCCACTAATGCTGCCGTAGAACATCTTTTCCAGATCTCCGTAGCCGAGGCCGAACACGCCGATTTTGCCAATAGCGAAGAAAACCGAGATTCCAAGCATCCAGTTCATCGCCGCACCAACCGCGGGTTTCAGAAAAAACGGGATACGTTTGACCCGCTTAATTTTGTCTCGCCAGATCAGAGTGCCTTTTTGGAAAGCGACGCCCGCCAATGCTGCAAGTCCTGCGGCCGGAATCACCAGCAGATACAGAATACTGGAAAAATGCCCGATTGCTGGGATCACAAACGCGGGATCCTCACCTAAAAACATATGGCAGACGAAAGTAGCCGTCACCGAGGCGATCAGCACCTGGGCCAGGTAACCCCGGTTATTCAGGTCTTCGATGATCTCCTCAAGGACAAAGGTGATGGCCGACAACGGTGTATTGAATGCCGCGGCTAATCCTGCAGCGGCCCCGGACAGGAGCGCCGGGCGGCGGCCCTGTTTGGCAACCCCAAGCCAACCGGCAATGTTCGAGGCGAGGGCGCCGGCAATATGAACCGTCGGACCTTCTCGCCCAAGACTGCAACCGCCCCCGATCGAGATAGCTCCGGCAAAAAATTTCGCGATCACGACCCTGGCCGGCATAAATCCAAAATCTCTCCAGAACGCGACTTTCGCCTGGGGAATTCCGCTTCCGGCTGCGTCGCGGCTGACAAAAGTAAGAATCAGACCCGCGATGATTGATGCCGCCAGAATCGCTGCCAAGCTGAAAAGCGTGAAAGTCCCCGGTGGCATCTGTTGGGATGGCTTTTCCCAGAACATTGAGAATAGGATGCTGACCAATTTTTGGAACGCAACTGCAGCAAGGCCGCCGAACAATCCGTAGACAAATGGGAGAATATAGGTTCGAAGATCGACGGGGAGTTTTCGGACATAGTCAGCCAGCACGTTTCGCAAATCACTTCCTCCAGATGCTCTCAATCATGGGATCTTGTTGGCCAGCGCGCAATGACTACCCTGACCTTTGGCGCCTGGCTTCGTAATTTGAGACTTTAATTGGCTCGCCGGAAATGCTTAATAGGCAGGTTACATTAATTCCGCCACGTCAGGATGCCCGAGAACACCAAGGACAACGATACTCAGCCAACTCGGTCGACTGAACCCGACCTCGATTTCCGGACACGTCTCACGGCGTAACGAGACGTTTCCGAATACAAACGGGCAAACAGGTCGCTGCACATCATCGCAGAAGGAACGGCGGCGGCCACTGGTGACGAATTCTTCCGGTCATTGGCAAGATGCGCGGCCCAAGCGCTGGGTGCGCGTTATGCCTTTGTCGCAGAAACGCTCACTGAGATGGAGTCACGATCTCTGGCCTTTTAGTTAGGACGGTTCGGATTTTGGCGATGGGTTCACCTATCGTTTTCCGGGCACGCCCTGCCAGCGGGTTGCGGCGGGTCACATCTGCGTGACTTCATCCGGCTTGCCCGCGAAATTCCCTGAGGATCTCTGGCTGCAGCAGATCGGCGCAGAGAGCTATATCGGTGTGCCGATGCGGAATGCGCAAGGCCGAACGCTCGCGCACTTTGCGGTGTTGCACCAGGAGCCTATGGAACCGTCGGAAGAGGACATCGCCGTGCTGCAAATATTCGCAGCGCGTGGGTGTGCCGAGTTGGAGCGCAAGCAGGCTCATGAAAAGTTGAGCAAAGCGCACGAGGATCTCCGTCGCCTCAATCTTGAAACCACGGCACTTCTCAACGTGAACCGTGCCATTGGTCACCACCTGAATCGCGATGTTTGTTTGGTGCGCTCGCCGATTGCTTGCAAACGGTGGTGCCGACCGACCGTTTCGGGGTCGTCCTGCCTGGCGCAGGCGGTCAGTTGAAAGGATACATGCTGACCAAGCGCGACATGAGGTCGGAGCGCCTGCAATCGACGATTTTTTCTTCCAAAGGAACAGCAACCCAATGGGTATTGCAAAATCGCGAACGATTCGTCGCGGCGGCACAGGAAGAAATTGGCGGTCGGTTTCCCGCGACCGCGCAGGTTATGCAGGAAGCCGAGATGCAGTCGCTCTGCGAACTGCCCCTTGTCACGGGCCCGCGCATCCTAGGATCGTTATTTTTCATGTCATCGGCTAAGGCTGCCTATGGACACCTGCAGCAGTCCTTCTTGGAACAGGTAGCAAGTGCGGTCTCTGTTGCCTTGGACGATTGCCTGGCGCACGAAGAGGTGCGTCGGCTCGGCAACGAACTATCCGCCCGAACCATTGCGCAATTGGAACGGCAACAACAACACATGAGCGATGCCCTTCAGGAGGCGAGCAAAGCCCTCGACGCCAGCGAGGAGCGTTTTCGTGATCTCTTCGATGAGGCGCCGATTGCTTATGTCCACGAGGGCCTTGATTCACGATTTATTCGCGCCAATCGCGCGGCAATGAGAATACTCGGCATTCAGCCCGAAGAGGTTCCGACAACCTACGGAAAGACGTTTGCGGCCAATACGCCCGATGCGCAGCGCCGGATGCGTGGCATCTGCGGCATCGTTGGCGCCTCTCCGATCGGCACCCAGCTTAGCTTCGATGCTTTCCAGCTGATGACGGGGGACGTCAGGTCCGCGGCATTATTGAAGGCGAAAGCATTCCTAAGCTGTTCATCCCCAAACTTCTCGATCTCTATTCGCAGGGTCGCTTCCCCTTTGATCGGCTAGTTAAGTTTTACGATTTCAATCTCTTCAACGAAGCGATCGCAGATAACGAGTCGGGTCGCGTCATCAAGGCCATCATCCGAATGTCCCAGGTGCAGAGCATGATGCGCCGCAGAGTAGTATGGTCAGTTTTCGCCGCAAATCTTCCACCAAAAAAACTCAACCTCAACCAATTAGATATTACCGATAGGTCAATAGCGTAGCCCCAATTCATCGATGTGCACTCCCATGTTCTGCCGCCGGAGTATGTCTCCTCGAGCGATCGCGCTAATTTTCGATGTGGGTAGGATCGTTGGTGACCGGTACCCCTGCGAGAGTGAGTTCATCCGACCGGCTCGGGGAAAAGCGATCGTTTGTCGGGTTGAACTCCTTAACGGAGGTTTTCGGGCCACTGTGGTTAGTACCCGTAATACCGCGGTGCATGAATGGCGCCGCGGCTCACCCGGAACCATTTCGTGCACGGACCCCAAAATAGGATTTTCCGTTGAATCAACATCTTGGGCTGATTCCAATTTTATTCCTTTCAATTCGCGCTAAAAACCGCCTCCTATCAAGGAGGTACCACACGCTATCTTCACCCTTAAGCAGGGGTGAAACGCCAGAACGAAGCAGAGGTTCAAGGGACATCCCCGGTTGCTCTTGCGCCAGCTTCCAGAACAGCCGGTACATATGGTCGAGCACCCAGCAGTCGTCGTCTTTCAGCCAACACTCGATCTGTACCTGAAAACCGCTAAGAAGTTTCGCCCGGTCTTCCTCACTTTCTGTCTCCAGGATCCAAGCCGCGACATTCTCGGCACAATTGCCACGAAGGAGCGGCTCTTCTTCGTTGTAAAAACGTCTTACCGCGTCAGAAAAAAGTCCTCGCCTCGGGTCGAAGCTGGTGAGAAAAGCGGTTTCAGCGGCTCCATATCGCACTCGCCACACGGGGTGCTCGAAAAGCTCACCCCTGATAAATTCAGCTAGCCGCGGGTTATCATCGACGATTGAGGCCAGGGCAGACGCGGCCTTCTCGACTACTTCCCAAAGCGGAAATGCAAAAAGCACCTCGAATACAGATTTCAAACCGCTCTCCTCCTTGACTGTTAAGCCACTTAGCGCAGCACGAATATCCTTATTGCTCACAACTCCCAGCTTATAATAAGAACTAAGCAAATCAGAAACGACAGACATGTCCCCGAGTCCCTCTAGTTTAGCAAGAAGTTGCGTCCTCTTTTTCTCTGTTTCATCCAGAATTTTGTAAGCCTCTCGGACGCCGTCCGTGGCAGCGCCAGGCGGAGGCTCGTCACGCAGGAAATGGCTGGTAGCCTCAAGCGCCCAAACGTCCATCTGCTGAAAACGCCAGATCGGGTTCCAGAAACGACTTTGATGATCTACCGATCCCATGATTTCATCCGGCCGAAGTGACAGCCGACCATCTTTAGTCTGCAGCATTAAGTTGAGCAGGAGATCGCCAAGAATACAACGGCCGGGATACGTGCTGGAGTCCGCGAGCAGCTTTATATACTTTTCACTTTTGCGGAAAAGCTGTGGCTTCCTCGCGATTATAAACCTGAGCGCTTGGTAAGCTACTTCCTGCTTGCCAACGTGAGATAGCTCGGCCAACTTGCAAATGTCTTCGAGGCGCGTTTTATTTCCTTCCGCCAGGTACGTCTGCCCTAGCACCTCGGAGATGGCATAACGGAGCACATAGTCCTGAGTGGCAAGAAAGTTATCAAATATCTCCTGCCACCAAGTTTCCGGATGATAAAGCATGAGAGACGGAGGACGGAAGGCGGAGTTGCCTCGCGCACGCCTATAATCATCAAAGCAAAATATCGTGAGCTGCTCGTAGCCTTTCTGAAGGTCAGTGTAGAAAGGACCTGCTTCACGTTCAGGAGTAGTAAGCCAATCACGAACCGATTCGTGGTAGATTTTGTATTTCCCATCGGCTTCTCTAGAGAGGTACGGTTTAAGATCCTCGAGCGCCGTGGAAAGTACCTCCGATTTCAATCGTGTAACCTCTTGCAGCTCAGCCTTGGTCAATGGCTCCTGGGCGGCCACCAGCACCTGCAAAAGCTGCCGCGCGGGACTGAAATCCTTGCCCTTAAACTGGCATTGAAAGAATTGCAAGTAAAGTGGACCCAATCCCGGCCGTAGTGCTTTGAGGTCTTCTAAGGCGAGATTCTTCAACTGCGTGACCGAGCAAATGGCTTGCCTCGCGTACAAGAAGTTCCCGTCGGCTTTGGCGCTAAGCATATGCGTAACCGTGTCGACATTTATTTTGCTATTAGCTAACTTCTCCTTTAAGCCGATCTGGGCTAGGCGATTTTTGATGTAGGTCTCAACTTCCATTCTAGACTGGTTCTTGTATGAGTTAAGGTCTACGATCTTGGAAAAAAGCAATGTGGTTGTAAGCTCGTGGTTGTTTAGGCTTGTCGCAATGATCCGTAGGAACAGGGGCGTATCATCACCCAGTAAACATTGCAGCCCATGCAACAGCTGCTCCTTGTGCTCAGACGAGAGTGCCTCATCAATGGCATCAAGGAGGATATAGGAATAGCCTTTTTCGGTTAGAGCCCGTAACGATGGCAGCGCGCATAGGTTATTTAACGGAGTTAAAATAAATTTCTTTATGGCACTCCTAGGGTTCTTGTCGCACTCCTCCTCATTGAGGAGCACCGGCGCGCTCGCAGTCCGATGACTCGGGGCGGCGTGCCTCTGGAGCATTTCCTCGTACTCAGGGCAACAGTTCGCGAGCTGGGCAGCAAGATCATTGATGAAGGTGGCAGGTCGCAGGGTTTGTCGTTCATTGGCGTCGAAAAAATAGCAAGCCAAGATGGGCAGTTGCTTTAGCTGGATGAGCCTCGCAATAATGGTGGACTTGCCGGCGCCGGGATCACCGATGATTAGAAGGCCTGGCGGTGCCGTCGCCCAATCTTTGATATTATCGAACAACCAATCCCGACCGCAGAAGTCTTGTGTTTTCTTCTCTAAGTTGATTCCGAAGCCTGCGGCTCCCGGATAGGTGGGGCGGGTGGGGGACACCCGGGCCGACTGAGGCGCAGGAGCGACGGGGAACGCCGGCGCCACGTTCGGTTTGGCCCTCTCGCTGAATGCGCCGAGTAAGGCCGCTTGGGCTTTCTTCTCAGGCAAGCCGACCACGTCCACATAGCTAATCGTCGAAAGCATCGCTGGGGGGTTGCATTTGGCGATCCGAACCGGAATGAGCTTCTGCGTCTTCCCTTCAGGATCTTCTTTAAATGCGGCGGCCCACTCTGGCTGGGTGAAGGTGGAGTCTAGATACTTTTGCGAAAGGACCGCAATCGTTCGGTTAGCCTCCGCAGCATCCTTCATCTTCAGAACGAAATTGGTTCCGGGACGGAAATCCCAGGCTTGAATCACGGTCGAGTAACCGGCTTCTTCCAGTGTCCAGGCGATCCATTCCGCCCAGGCCTGATCGGCTTTGGTGTAGCTGATGAAAAAGTCCTTCATGATATTGCCTTTTCGGGTCACAGCATCGGTCAATACTGGCCATGTGTTTTTTTTACGTGACGCTTTGGTCCTCTACCTGGCTCTCCACACTTGACCGCTTGGCTCCGTCCGTACCACTGTGCCAAAACACCGTTGAAAGCGGCTTGAAGCCCATCCGCTTGAACAGGCGGTGCGCTGCGCAGTTGTGAATGCCGGATTCCAAAAGAAAATACTGGCATTTCATTCTAGATCCCCATTTAAAAATCTCTTGCATCAACGCCGTACCAACCCCGCGTCGCCGCACTTCGCGTTGGACGCCTAGGTCGTCTATCCAGCATTCACAGTGTCCCGCTTCTGTCTTTTGGGACGAGGCGAGTACAAAACCGATCGTTTCGCTTCCCGCAATAGCTACAAAAAAGCCATGAGTTTTACTATCGATCAGCTGAGATAGCTGTTGGTGAAAAATGTTGCTCGCATCCTGTGAAAGTCTGTCAGGCGTTGCTGCTTTCCCCTCAGCAAGCTCGCTAAAGCTAACGTAGTTTGGTCGCAACGCGTCTGCATAAATTTGTGTGACGGTCTCGATGTCTGAGGCGTGCATTCGCCGTATTTTGAGAACAGCCATAATCTCTCCTCACACCAGGAGAGCGGGAGATTCTCGGGGGGTCAAGCCGCTTTCTTGGCTTGCGCTCGAGGGCGGAAAATCCGGATACCAGCGCCGGAAGGTGTTCAGAAGACCCTTTAGGCGCTACGTTGATTTTGAACGACTTACGATTGACTCACCGACTCACCGACTCACCCCTCGAATCCGCAAAGACGGGTTAGGTCGATGTCCTGGCGAAGATGAACGCTGACTCAAGATGAAATTGGGAAGCGTATCTGGGCGCTTGGGATTGAGGCGGGCTGTGATCGTGATGGTTATCGCAGGGTGTTGGAGCAGGTCTTCAAGCAGGGGCTCTCACAACGGTCGTGTCATCAGGGGACATTTGGACCGAGATCGGGCGGCCCGGGTCCGTTCGCGGACCATCGATCTCTCGCATTCAGCGAAGGTGCGAACAATCAATGATCGAGCCGTGTTCCCATCACGGAAGGACGGATCGGGATTGTTCTTGCTGACATCCCCTCAATTCATAAAACGCTGAAACTCCGAAAGAGCCATCCCGTTGTAACGAGCTGAAACGACCAGAGGACAACAAAATGCCGCCGGTCGGCGCAGTCATTCAAACTCAAACAACATGCAATTAAAATACAGTTGAAAACGAAAACCACAGTTCTAAACCAAACGACTGCGACGGTTCGCACCGGTGTGATCTATTTGGTCGCTTTTCTCGTTCTCGTCATGATCGCGATTGCTTTCTCCCCTCAGACGATCCAGATGATTTTTTTTCGATTGGTGTTCCTAATCGCCGTCAGCCTGCTTCCGCCGGTGATTTATTATCTCTTCATCACCACGCGAAAGATCGGTCTTTTGAATGATTATTTTCTCAACCTTAAGCACTTGGGTCTGCTCAAACATAAAAATCGGTCTACAGCGGCTGCCGCACACAATGTGACGACGGAGTGTCGAGTTCTGAACTACGTTCAGAAATTCGAAGCGCTCTATGGTCCACTGCCGGAGAAACTGGCCGATGAGATCATAAAAAGTGACAACCCACTCGCGGTCCTGGCGAATAAAAGTCGGCTCCAGCGGCCTTCTATGGAAGAGCTTTTTAACCCACATACGGGCATCCCAGTCTTTCTGGCCACGATTCTAATCACTTTGGGTTGGGCGCTTGCCTTGCCGCTCAACGGCGCTGCCGATCAACATCCGCTTTGGAGCGTCATATTCTCAGTAAACGAAGACCCAATTATTTATGCTTTTCTCGGTGCCTATTTTTTTTCCTTGCAGATGCTCTTCCGCCATTATTTGAGAGAGGATCTTCGCAAATGCGCGTATCTCGCCGTTTCGTTGCGGATTATCCTCGCAGTGATCGGCACTTGGGCTGTCGTGACGGCGATGAAAACCACAGGATACGAGGACTCGAGCCATTTGGCTTTTCCGCTTCTTGGCTTTGTGATCGGCGTTTTTCCGCGGGTCGCCTGGCAAATCATCCAGGGAGCAACGAAAGCTTTGATGAACAAGTTGAAGTTTGCCTCCAGGGTTTTTACGAGCATCGAAAGTCGGTTGCCGTTGAGGGATCTGGATGGATTGACTGTTTGGCATGAATTCCGGCTGCAGGAAGAGGACATAGAAAATATCCCGAACATGGCCAGTGCCGACATCGTTGACTTAATGATCAGCACGGGTTTTTCGCCAGACCGAATAATCGATTGGGTGGATCAGGCAATCCTTTTCACGCATCTTGGTCCTGATCTGGAGAAAGACCGGAAGGAGAAAGTCCGGAAGGATGGAGGTTCTTCGCGAAGAGGTTTTCTCCGCCTGCAAGGAATCTTCACAGCCACATCCTTGATACAGGCCTTTAAACAGGCTCAGTCACGGTCACGAAGTGAAGCCGACAAGCTCGAAGAAATCCTGAGTGACGGGTTGCAGGGTCAAATTCGTACGCTTACGGACGCGATGAAGACGGAGCCAAATCTCGATTTGATTTGTGCATGGCGAGGCATCCAACAAGCTGACCCGAGACCAAAACTGCGGCCGCGTCGGCTGAACTCGGAGACTAAACTTGCGATCGTGACAGCTGACCCGAGACCAAAACTGCGGCCGCGCCAGCTGAACTCGGAGACTAAACTTGCGATCGTGCCAACTGAACCCGAGACCAAAACTTCGGCGTGGAGCTACTTTCTGCACGAGCTTCATCCTTAAGGTGGTTGATGCAGTTTCGTCCAATACCCTTCTTGGGCACCGCTCGAAGCCGCTCTGGCCTCCGTGGGTGCAGCCCGCGAAGCAGGGGGATCGGACGACCGAGGGGCATGCGAATTACCAGAAACAGAGTCCAAACACCAAAGAAACCAGAAACTGGCCATCCTCGAATACGCACGCCGGAAGAAATCCCCGATCAATGAGTTTGTCGAGGTACAAATCTCTTCGCGCAAAAAACCGCATCAGCGCGGTATCGACGGCATGCTGGAGCGCTTAGCGCCCGGAGACCGGCTGATTGTGAGCGAGCTATCGCGTCTCGGGCGCAGCCTGGGACAGGTGATTCACATCGTCGATGAACTTGTGAAGCGTAAAATCCGCTTCACTGCTATCAAGGAAAGCATCCACTTCGAGGGAAAGCAGGACTTGCAGACCAAGGTTATGGTTGCCATGTTCGGCCTGTTCGCCGAGGTCGAGAGAGACTTGATCTCCGAGCGCACACGCGAAGGATTGGCATCCGCCCGCGCCAAGGGCCGATTGCTTGGCCGCCCGAAGGGTGTGCTTGGAAAGTCGCGGCTGGATGGGAAAGAGGAAGAGATCCGCCTTCTCTTGCAAAAGCAGGTCTCAAAGGCGTCCATCGCCAAGATTGTCGGCGTCACGCGGCCCACCATTCACCGCTTTATCAAGACAAGGCGGTTACGCCCACATCCTTAAAGGATATTTTTACACCGATCTGGTCGTGACCCTAATGACCAAATGCTGACGCCTAGTTCCTTGGCGAGGTCGTTCGCCAATACGCCGCCGGTTTGCAAGCGTTGCACAGCGGCGACCTTGAAGTTCTCATCAACCTTCTTTCGGGCTTTACTCTTAGGCATTGGCTAAAAGGTGCCTCCTTGCTCGAGCCACTGCAAGGCTCAAGAGGGTGTTTGAATAGGCTCCGTCCAGTCTACGAATTAATTGAAAACGACATCTAAATGAAACGTAAGCACAGACCAATTCGCCACCGACACTCGGAATATTCCGAGAACACGGAATATCGGAAAGTCTTCCGTTAACGTAACGGAAGACTTTCCGTTTCGTCAAACGGCCCCAGACAGCCTGTTCTCTTTATGGCGTTCCACAGGTCGATGTGCTTGAGGAAACTGACGTGAGCGTACCTATGTCGCTAACCCCACAATCAGTTGAAAATGTCACGCCAACCAATGGGTGTTCGTAGGTTTGTGTCGGCCTTCTCGCTCAAATTGCTCAGTTTCTCAAGCCCCCACGGCTCCTGGAGCAAACCAGCCACGCTATTGGACCCTAATGCGTCTTGCGGATTAAGCCGGATGGCTTCCTGGAAGGCTCGCTCCGCTTCCTCAAACCGGCCCCGTTCCTTCAGCGAAACGCCCAAATTATAGTGCGCCTCTGCGTTTTGCAGATTAAGCCGGATGGCTTCCTGGAAGGCTCGCCCCGCTTCCTCAAGCCGCCCACGTTCCTTCAGCAAAACGCCCAAAATATAATGCGCCTCTGCGTTTTGCGGGTAAAGCCGGATTGCTTTCTGCAAGGCTCGTTCGGTCTCTTCAAGCACCGGCTCCTGCAGCCGTCCTAACGTTTCCAACGCCGCCTTATGCACGTAGCGGATGTCGCCTTCCTGCTCTAGTTTTGCAAATTGACCTTTTCCACTCAGACCACCGTCGGGTACTCGGCTGCGGCTAAGCTGCCTCTTAAGCCGTCGTCGTTTCGCGCGCGGACCCCCATGCGCCGCCACCCCGGAGAGAAAATTGCGTACGGTGCTGATCGCTCCGACACCGACGAAGAAACATAGGGACCAATCGATCGGGTGCGTTTTTGTACCCTCAAAGACACCAACGCTCCCGCCGAGCAGGATCAGAAACACTGTGATGGCCCAGAATTCTATGCTCTTCAACAACGCAAGGAATCGCTTTTCCGGCATGTCGTTCCATTGTTGCCAGCGCTTAAGAACCTCAGCGACGATGGCGCCAATGGCGCCGAAAAGAAACGCGAGAAACATCCCTGAAGAAAGCCTGGAACCACAAAAAGGTCGAACATGCAGGTTGTCTTCCAAGGCTACGCGAGGCGATCCCCGCGCTGCGAGCAGATCAACGTTTATTAAGAAACAGCGGGCCGCCTTGTCGGCGCCAAATTCGGTTGGAGGCCTTATTGCAACCCACGCAGGCAGCGAGACCCGTTGGCGGACGAGCCCGCCCGGAGGCAGACCCATAGGCCATCCAAAACATCATAAACCGTCCTGCTTCAGACAAGGTGCCCGTTTACTAGCTTAGTCATCTCGAACATCGAGACGACCTTCTTGCCGTCGAATACCGCCAGTAGTTTTTCGTCTGCGCGGATGCTGCGGTTATCGTTGGGATCCTGGAGCTCGTGTTTGCGGATGTACTCCCAAAGCCTTTTGGTCAGTTCGGTCCGGGGGAGTGGGTCTTTGCCGACCACTGCCGCCAGCGCGGCGTCGGGTTGCACGGGTTTACTAAGGGCGTTTTTGGGGGCGGCGGCTTTCTTCGGGGTCGGCATTGGGCAATTAGAACGCGCCGGGCTTGGCTGCCAAGCGAAATCAACCGTGTTTCAGGGGTTTTCGGGAATGCCTCGGCGAATTTCAACCGATAGTCCTGGGGCTGTTCATTCGCAAGCTGATCTCCTTCGGCGATACTCATGACCCTACGAGTCGGGTGTTTTCAAACCTT
This sequence comes from uncultured Verrucomicrobiae bacterium, assembly GCA_963782115.1. GTDB lineage: Bacteria > Verrucomicrobiota > Verrucomicrobiia > Chthoniobacterales > JAFAMB01 > JAFAMB01. The sequence continues at coordinate 496,119 of CAWAIK010000011.1, read as the reverse complement.
GGACTGGAAAACCGGTCTAACTATCTATAGGAAGGCGGTCGCGCTAAACATGCCCCATCAAAAATTGAGCCGAGTGCTCAACTACGTCTGCCTGCTCGTGGTATCCATTCGCGGTTGCCATCCTCGTCGGCGTTCTCGGCCACAGTGTCAACCTTGGGATTAAGACATTCCTCCTGATCGAATGCGGAATGGCTGTCTTAAGTCCGCTATTGAATTAGCGACGCGATCAAGGAGAAGGGTGCCCCCCACGATCATCTTTTGGGCGAGCCTCATTAACCGTGAGTTTGCGGCCGCTCTTATCCTTTCCATGGAGACCCTTGATTGCCGCGTTACCTTCCGAGACATTGCCCATCGTAACGAACCCAAAGCCTCGCGACTGGCCGGTTTCGCGATCCATAATCAGTTTGACTTCAGAAACAGTGCCGAACGGCTCAAAGAGTTCCCTCAGTGTGCGTTCTGTTATGTCAAAGGAAAGATTTCCGACGTAAAGCTTCATGGTGATAAGTGATTTAACCGATTGTCAGCTACAGAGCCGTTCCCGAGTATCGGATTTCAAATCATCAATGAGGTTTCCCTGAAGGACGATTCACCGTGCCACTGAACCCGAACAAACGATTTTTCTCATCGTTGGTCTTGGGATGTCAGCACCATTTTTGCAAAATCAATACGCTTTTGCATTCCCTTCGTTGATGGAGTGCTCTCGGCCCTATTCTGAACCAGCTGCCTTCGATTTCCAAAGTTGCAATACTACCAACAAGACGGACAATCCACATGTTGATGCGGCGTGCGGGACTGCTGCACGATCTCGATGATTTCGTGGGTGATCGGCTCCGGTGAAACATCGCGCAATTTCAGACAGGTTCTTCAAATGACAGTGCGTGAGAAACCACTCAGCATGATGCGAGACACGAGAAACGGATTCGTGGCTCTGGTGGCCTTGATGGTCCACTACCTAGCGGCGAACGAAACTGGCCAAACGGCCGGCGCAAGGTTTGATCCACTGCTCCAACTGCGTGCATCAATTCCAGAAATCAGCAAATGCCGTCAACTCATTGTCGTAACTACTGAGGACTGGAATGCAATAAGCGCAACGATCCAACTTTTTGAGCGAACTCAGGGTGAGCAGACGTCCTGGCAAAAAGTGGGAAAGCCGTTTTCCGGCGTTATCGGTAGCCGTGGATTCGCATGGGGCATTGGCCTGCATGGAACCGGAGCAGCAGGAGCGCCGAGAAAAATGGAAGGCGATGAAACCTCTCCAGCCGGTGTTTTCAGGCTATTCTCTGTCTTCGGTCTGGCTAACCCGGCTCAAGTTCGCTTCCTCCGGTTTCCTTACCAACAGATCACCGCGACAACGGAAGCAATCGATGATCCTCAGTCCAGGTACTACAATCGCATTGTTGACCGGGCGGCAATTGCACGCCCCGATTGGTCAAGTTCGGAATCGATGTTGCGCGTTGGCGGGCCTTACCGATTCGGCATAATGATCGAGCATAACTGGCGGCCGATACCCAAATCGGGCTCCTGCATTTTCTTGCACGTTTGGGATAGCGTCCTGCGGGGTACAGCCGGATGTACAGCGGTGAGCTCAGCTCATTTGGAACAGTTACTGCACTGGATGGATGCCCAAAATAATCCGCTCATTATCCAGCTACCATTGCCCGAATACGTCCTCCTCCGGCAATCCTGGGAATTGCCTTGAGCTTAACCGGATCGACGAACTCGCCGCCGAACCATCGAGCCTGGATCGGGCGACACATCCGGGTTTCCCTCGGACCAATAACATTATTAAGTCCATTATCAAAGTCACCGTGAAGCACATCGACCCAGACGAGAAAATGATCTTCGCCTATCTGAATAAGGACGAAGTCCCTGTTTTGTGTAGTTGGTATGAATGGAAGGAATGGTGGAAACGCGAAGGAGATCGGTGCCAGGTTAAATATGATCGGATCGATGACTGGGAAATCGAGACCAGATTTCAAGGCCGGAGCGCTGCTCTCGACGGTCCACCGCTCTTTTGGGATGTCCGCTTTTTTAGTCCCCGAATCGTCTCTGATGGAGCTAGGCACTTCGGAACGAAGGAATCTGCGCTCGCGTTTCATGCAGAGGTCGTCGAAAGGATCATCTCAGGAGAATTTGAAGCGTAACCGTCGGTTGCTTCCTTTTCTCGCATAAGGATCGCCTATTTTGGCTGACGCGCTTTTAACCGATGTCGCACTGTACTTAAATCGTAGACTGCGCTCCCAGGTAATCCACGATTTAAATACATTAAACTATTGCACTTAAATCGTAGACTACTGCACTTAATTCGTGGACTGATTTCACCTCGAACTTCGGGTTGTCGCACTGTACTTAAATCGTAGACTGTGCTCCCAGGCAGTCCACGATTTAAATGCAGTAAACCGTTGCACTTAAATCGTAGACTACGGTACTGGGTGCATGTCGTTTACTTCCATTCGCTCGTTTATACCGACTACTTCGGCTTTCACCTTCTCGCCTCACCCTCCTATATGCCTATCGCTTGGTGGCTGACCGTCGTCCAGTTCGGTTATCTTGCACTACGCCTGGCCGATCGTTGGCCAACCTGGTCTGCTGTTGGAGTACCGACAGCCCTAGGGATGACTCTGCCGCCTTGGTACGAGGAGTTCGCGCCATCAGCCCGAGCCTGGTATTATCCGCCACATGGGATGATGCTCTCCCACACGCCGCTCTGGATCATTTTTACCTATGGTGGCTGCATGTTCGCTATTGCGTCCTCTGCTGTGCTGTTATATCGACCGCAGGGCTGGGGCCGAGCGGTGATAGGTGGCATATTCACTGGCGCCGGCATTATGTTTTCGGGCGTAATATGGTTTGCTTTACTGGGAGCAGCTGAGAGCTGAGTCGGTCGTGACAGAAGCGTCGTGTCTGCAACCTATGCAGCCACCCAACCAGTCGCTGCATAACCTATACTCTGGATACGCACGTTGCAGATAATGAACGTGTTGGACAGACACTGGACGCCCTCCCCTCTCAAGATCGTGACACATCGGTGTCAATAATCGCCCGCAAAGGGGTTATGACGGGTAATGATTGTAATTCTTGCTTACTCGACTTCAGGTCTCCACTCTTGCTACCACCTTCGGGGCACCATACTGCGGCCGTTGCGAGACGCGCGGCGCACAAGCAGACGCCATCAATTGATGCGCAATCCATGCTCGGTCGACAATTGGGGTGAAAAGAAACGCCTTTCCCAGAAATCTACACAAGTCCACTTCCTCCATTAACTCGCCACCATAAAAGTGGTACGACTTAGCGGACAACAGGACGAAGCCAGATAAACCAAGCACTTTGAGCACTGTCATCACGCTGCGCAAGCTTCGATTCGAGGCCGGCACGTGAAAATCAAGCATTGGGATGTGACGAGAATTCCCGTCTCTGAGTAGAACTCGCGACTGCAGGGCGAGCATCCGGTTAGAATCGCCGGGTCAGTCACTCCGATTCTGTCACGGTTGTACGTCGTGGATACAAAATCAACAAACGAGGCGTTAAAATTGACGTCGTGCGACACCAGAACGCCGTTCCGTCTCAGCCTTCTCCAAAAGTAGCGAAATTCCAAATACTGATACTTGTATCGATGCGAACTGTCGTGGAGGAACAGATCAATCTGATCAGGAAAAAGATTCTTCTTCATGAATTCTTTCACGCTATCGCAGTTCCTGGAAGACTTCGGCGGCGAAAGAATTTTCATTGTCGAGAAGATGCCTTACAACCGCGCGGCGCTGCCGAGGCCCGTGGCAAATCGGGTTGGGAGAGCGTTCTGCTGCTCTGGACTATTCGATCTTTCTATTGCAAATACTTTGCAATAAGCGAAAATATAAATTTCCATGCCCAGATGCAAGCACGGAAAAGCACTGTGAAGGCGGCCCAGCATTTTTGGTATACAGCGTGCCAACAGCCTGGCACCCGAGGCAATTCCGGCGCACGCGCCGCTCACAAGATTATCTCTTTGCTTTTGGCTGCGATGCTCCAATGGGCTACGGTCCTAGTAGTCTGTCCAAGCCTGCACGAGCTCATCCATCATGATGCAGATGATGAGCACCACGACTGCGCCGTAACATCCTTTCTGGCCGGCCAGGTCGAGCAACCGGCCATCGATCCAATCGTCATTACCAAACCGGTCGTGGACCCGGTGCCTCTCGATCAAAGTTGCGAAACCCGATCCTTCGGATCTTTTTTTCTGAGTTGTCGCATTCTGGAACACGCTCCGCCGCTGCGGAGCTAATGCCCCTAATGCCCTACGTCGGCGGCGGTATGGAGTAATACACCACTCCGGTATTGCCCTCTAAAATTCGATTCCATTGCCAGCCAGTCGTCAACCGGCTGACTACGTCATTTCCGCACTGCGTCCCAGCGACTAATGAAACTACTTTATTGTGTTCTGTTATTGTTAATCAATCTTTCCCCCTCTCCGGCGTTTTCTCAAACACGCCCGTCCAGCAGCCCAGACTCCGTAGCTCCTGGTGATCCAGGGAATTCAAAGCAGACCGCGGCAAGCCATCGGGAGGTCAGCCCGGCCCCGAGTGGACAGAATTCTTCTTCCACCGAACTAAACCCGGTGGTGGTGATCGGGCAGCTCGACCAGGCTCGAGACCAAATTGTACCGTACCTGGGCGCTACGAAGTATTCTATCGGTCAACAGCAGATTCAGACTCAATCGGAAGGGGCTAGTGCACCATTTAATCAAGTCATTCTGCGAGCGCCAGGCGTTGCTCAGGATTCCTATGGGCAGCTTCATGTCCGCGACGAACATGCCAACCTCCAATTTCGAATTGACGACGTCCTGATTCCGGAAGGCATCACTGGGTTCGGCCAGGAAATCGATACGCATTTGGTGAAAAGCGTTGACTTGATCACCGGTTCGCTCCCGGCTCAGTTCGGTTTCCGAACAAGCGGCATTATCGACATTCACACCAATGATGGCGTCGCCCTGAATGGGGGCGACCTGTCGTACTATGGCGGTTCTCACCAGACCATTTTCCCCAGTTTCCAAGTTGGAGGTTCGGAAGGCCGCTTCAATTATTACGCACTCGGCAGCTACAACCAAAACGATCTCGGGATCGAAAATCCAACCAGCGGTTACCACGCCATCCACGACTACACCGAGCAATACAAAGGATTCGCGAACCTTTCCTATCTCATTGACGATTCGAGTCGGGTTAGCCTGTTACTGAGTGGCACCTACTCCGATTTCCAGATTCCCGCCAATCCCGGTCAGACGCCTGTCTTCGCACTTGCTGGAGCCAGCCCGAAGAATTTTGATTCCAGATTCCTGAGTGAGAATCAGCACGAGCAGAATGAATTTGCCATTCTCGCATATCAAAAATCTTTCGAAAGTGTCACCTTGCAGGTGGCGGCGTTTACCCGCTACAGCGCAACCTTGTTTACACCAGACGATGAAGGTGATCTGATCTTCACCGGCTTGGCGGGACGTATCGACCGAAGCATCTTCTCCAACGGGATGCAATTTGATGCGAGTTGGGCAATTAATGATTCCCATGTTCTGCGGGGCGGAATTCTCCTCACTGTGGAGTCTGCGAACGTCGAAACAAATAACCGAGTTTTTCCGGTTGACGCTTCAGGAAGTCAAACATCCGACGTGCCGTTTACGATCATCGACCACCAGCGGAAGACGGGTGCCTACTACGGCTTTTATCTGCAGGACGAGTGGAAGATCTTTAAACCATTGACGGTCAATTTCGGAGCGCGCTTCGATGTCGTTGACGAATACGCGCACGCAAATCAACTCAGCCCGAGAGTAAACGTTGTATTCGAAGCGACCAAGAGTACCACGCTTCATGCCGGCTACGCCCGTTATTTTACGCCACCTCCACTGGAGCTTGTTCAGTCACAAAGCATCAGCAAGTTCGTCGGAACATCCAACCAGTCCGCAGTACCGCAAAGTTCCTCGGTCCAACCGGAACGCGCGCATTATTTTGACGCCGGTTTGACGGAACAGTTTACCCGTTCGTTTTCGATGGGAGTTGACAGTTATTACAAGATCTCTCGGGACTTAATTGACGAAGGTCAGTTCGGATCCGCTTTGATCTTTTCGCCGTTTAACTATGCCAAAGGAAACCAATATGGCGTCGAGATCACCGCGAACTACACACAAGGTGGATTTAATGCTTATGCCAATTTCGGTTTCGAACGCGGCACGGGCGAAAAAATTGTTTCTGGTCAATTCCTGTTTGACCCTGATGAACTCGCCTTCATTCGCAACCATTGGGTCTTCTTGGACCATGATCAGCGCTATACCTTGTCCGCGGGAGCCTCTTACACTTACAAAGACACCACGGTATATGCTGACATCCTCTATGGCAGCGGCCTGAGAAGTGGTTTTGCGAACACGGATGAACTACCGGGATATTACCCAGTCAATCTGGGATTCACCCACGCTTTTCATCTTCCGGAAAGATTTGGCCGGGTCCAATTCCGGTTCGACGTCACCAATCTTTTCGATCAAAGTTACGAATTGCGAAACGGAACTGGAATAGGTGTTTTTGCTCCGCAGTTCGGACCAAGACGAGGCTTTTTCGGGGGAATGAGCTGGATATTTTGAGTACCATCAAGCTCAGTGCCTACCGTGCCGAGAGCGCCCTGGCAGTAAAGACCCGAATCGGTGCCGTCGTGAATCTGAAGGTCGAAGAAGCCAAGAGGATCGATCAGGATCAAAGAGTTGCTTCGGGGGGCGGTTTATCTGTAACATCTCTTTTAAAGGGCTCCGGAGAATTTATCGAGCCAACTTTAAACGGAGCCCCACTTGCGTATAGTGGCCTCAAAAGATTACCACGCCCAATATCCTCTTGATGTTGTTCAAAACCCACGGAGTGATTAGAAATAACTGCATGAGCATAAGGAAAAAGTTTCCCGCAAGGCTGGCGGCGGGGTTGCTTCTAGCGATACTGATCGATACAGCGGTGCAACTTGTTTGGAAATCTGCGGTACTGTCTTTACCTAGCGATGGATCGCCTTGGCTCAATATGCAGGCTATTTTGCACAGTCCTCTTGCCATATTCGTCATATTTTTGATGGCCTGCCAATTCTTTAATTGGTTGATGGTCCTCAGCAACGCAGATTTGAGCTATGCTCAACCGGTCACGTCGTTAAGCTATGTTTCAGTTTTTTGCTTATCCGTTCTCTATTTGAAGGAAGCGACCGATCTGATTCAGATAGCAGGTATCATATTCGTGCTTGCCGGTGTTTGGTTCATCAGTCAGACGGACCATGTCACACCATCAAAGGGAACGTGAAGCATGATGGGCCAAAACGCGATCGGTGTGCTCCTGGTGGTCATCTGGGCGCTGCTTGAAGGCGTGGCCCAGGTGTTTTTGAAAAAATCGGTTCTGGGAGCTGTCCATTGGTATCTTTGGATTTCATTCGGCATTGTGATTCTGTTAATCGAAAAAATTATATACTCTGAAGCCTTGCTGTTTCTTGATGTCGGCGCTGCGTATGCGATCGGCAGCCTCAACCTGATTTCGGTTACGTTCATGTCCCGCTGTCTCCTTCGCGAAAAGGTGACTAGAATGCGCTGGATTGGCGTGTGTTTGATTTTTATTGGCGTTGGCCTGGTAGCCGCCCGCACATGAACGTGCAACCCCATGAGGTTGAGTTTCTTAAGAAGGCCTCCCAGATTTCAGACGACCTGTGGGAGGCCTGCTTTCCGGTCCCGGGCGCGGGCCGCTGGTGGTATGAAGCCCTCGAACAATCCGGCATCGACGACCAGTTCACCTTTTTTTATGGCTTGATTAAACATCTCGGTTGTCCAATTGGAATTGCGCCGGTCTTCGTTATGGACATGCCCGTCGAACAAGTTGCGCCGCAGGAATTCTTGCGGCTGATGCGGCTCATTGGAAAGATCGTGCCGTCTGTCCTGTGCCAGCGGACCTTATTCGTCGGCTCTCCGATCCTTGATGAAAGCAGAATCGGCCTCATCCCGCAGGTTAATCGGCGCGCTGCACTTCTTGCTCTGCAAATGGCGCTGGAAGCGAAAGCCGGCGAGCTTCGCGCTTCTCTGATTATTTGGAAAGACTTTCCTGAGAGCTCGTCCGCCGATATGAACTGGCTCTCGCATCAGCGGGGGCTTTTTCGCGTAATCAGTCTCCCCAACACGGTCGTTGAATTGCCGTCACACCGCAAAGAGGACTATTTCGCGGCCATGGAGGGATCGAAGCGGCAGAACCTGAAAAGAAAGCTGAGGCGCAGTAGAGAGCGAGTTGAGCTCAGCGTGGAGATCGTCCAGCATCCGGATGCAAAGATGCTGGACGAAATTTTTGGTTTATTCTGGCAGACCTATGAAAAATCGACGTCGAAATTTGAGAGGCTCAATCGTAGGTTTTTTGAAGTGTTTGCTGAAAAGCAGGCCACGCTTTTTATCATCCTCCGGGAAAAGGTCACGGGCCAGATAGTGGCATTCCGGCTATGCTTCGATATGGGTGAGCGGCTGATTAGTATGTTCATCGGCATGGACTACAGCCGGCCGAAGGAGTGGTTGCTTTTTTTTCGCTTATGGGAAGCCGCGGTCGATGTAGCTTTATCACGCGGTTTTACTGGCATTGTGAGCGGTCGATCGTCTTATGAGGTAAAACTTGAGACAGGACATAAGCTCCTTCGGCTCAATAATTATTGCCGCCACAGCAACATTCTTTTAAATACCATCTACGGTATCGTCGCGCAGAGGGTCGACTGGGCCTCACTGGACGAGGCCCTTGCCCGTGTCCCGAAAAAGCATCGGGATGCATAAACTGATCGGCTAGGCAGTGTCACGGCAGACCTGGTTGCTCTTTGTTAGCCCAGAGAAGAAATCGGTCCATCTTCGCCGTTGACTAAGAAAGTAAACTCGCGCGAGCGCACGGAGTTCGACTCAACTTCAGTGGGAAGAGGAAGCAAGACGCGACGCAAGCCGACATACCGCCGTCAGCGTTCTTCGGAGGTGCCCAAGTAATGATAAAGCAGATCGCGCCAGGCCGGTTCATGGATCTTGCGCAAGAGCACTCGGTTGATCGATTCGCGCAGAGGGCTACCCTCTCGGACGGCGAAAGCGTAGGGTTGCGGGTCCAGATTCAATGGGAGCACGGTAAATTGGCCTGGGTATTGACTGCGGCCCTCGTAACGCAGAAACGGCGCGTCATAGACTATAGCCTGAATTTTTCCTTTCTTGAGCGCCTCGAAGAGCTCGGCGCGGGGGAATGTTACGTAATCGATATGATTTGCCTCGAGGAATTGCGCAGTGGTGCTGTCAGCGAAGGTGCCGACGTGGATCTTTCGAATGTCTTCGAGCCCGCGAATGGTAGTGCCTTGGCTGAGCCGGGCAGTGGTTAGAATAGAAGCCATCGCCGCCGTGAATGTGGAAACCAGCACCAAACTGATAAACATCCAAACTACGGCAATAACGCGTCCCTTAAACGTCTGCGGAGAGATATCGCCATAGCCAACGGTGGTCATGGTGACAGCCGACCACCACAAGGCCGCGCCGAACCCTCGCGAGCGCCGACCGCCGCCGCCGAAATGAGCAGGATTTGCGCGCCGCTCGCAAAGCCAGATCAGAGCGGCTACAATGGCCATGATTGCAAGTAAGCCGACGGCAATCCGGAGAACCGCCAACCAGAGGTCCAGGTCGAAGAATGCTGCGAGAAATCCGAGGTTGTTTGGCAAGCGGTTGCCGGCGACCGCCACGGCCAGAGTTGAAGAAAAGTAGCTGTGAGTGAAATCGCAGATGTCCTCTCGATGCTCCGTAATCGTCAGCGGGCCGATGGCGACGTCCAGCCATCCCTGGGCAAGCCCATAAAAATTGCCGTTGAGATTGGTCTCGTGAAATTCGAAATCAATACCGAGGTCATTGGCAATCTCCCGCCACAATTCGACGCTGATCCCAGTCCAGGTACCGTCGGGATCTTGAATATTGAACGGCGGGCCGGGAGCGATGCCGACGATATATTTCTTTTTGGGAATGACAGGAGCGGGAAATGGGGCTGGCAAAGCCTGATCGGCTGACTCGATTCCTCTCACCGACAGAGGGAGAGAGCATAGAACCGCGGCACAGCACGCGCCGAGAAGGGTTCCTTTCATGCGGACCGGCTGGATCCCGCTACTCCAACGACAGCTCGACTCTCTCTTCTACCCTAGGTGTGAGTTGATTCCCCATAATGAGGCGGGCGCAGGTATTCCAGTGCAACAATGCATCGTCGTTTTTGGGCGGTCGCAAGGTTTCCGCCTTTTCGTACCAGGTCATCGCTTCGCACAGCAATTCATAGGCATCGTGGCCGGAGCCCGGATGACCCTGACGCAGTTGCGCTTTCGCCCGGCGCTCGCAGATGATGCCGGCATAATAAGCTCGCTCGTACCCATCGTGAAGATGGCTCAGAACCTCCTGGGCCTGGGTGACTCCCACCGCGTAGCCCTCGCCAAAGCGGTCGGTTAGCGCCAGCAACAGATTGACCAAGGCCTGCTGATTCTCCGGATCGATGCGCAACACATCGTGACATATGCTTTCGGCTTCAGCAGGGTCGTTGAGCAGTCGATAGCGTAAAGCCTTTTCGAGCGCCGCCGGAATGGCGTCTGCCGACAGTTGCTTGAATTCAAACATAATTTTATCCTTTCAGGTTTTTGGACGGAATAGTTTAAGGAGTTTTCCCAATGGATCGTAAAACTCATCCACCACGCGCTCCTTCAGCGGAATAATGGCGTTATCAGTGATGCTGATATTTTCTGGACACACCTTGGTGCAGCATTTGGTGATGTTGCAGTAGCCGATTCCGCCAGCCTGTTTTATTTCTGAGAGACGGTCCTCAGTGTCGAGCGGGTGCATCTCGAGCGCGGCGGCAAAAACCAGAAAGCGCGGTCCAATGAATTCCTCGTGCTTATGATGATCTCGCAAAACATGGCAGACATCCTGGCAAAGAAAGCATTCGATGCACTTGCGAAATTCCTGGACACGATCAATGTCCGCCTGGGCTATGCGCCAACTGCCATCGGGCGTGTCGGGCGGGCGCGGCTTGAATTTCTTGATTTTTTTCTTTACGCGAAAATTCCACGAAACGTCGGTAGTCAAGTCGCGTATTAAGGGAAATGCCCTCATGGGCTCGATGGTGACCGGCTTGTCGAGTGGTATCGCGTCCAGCCGCGTCATGCACATGAGCTTGGGCATGCCATTGATTTCCGCCGAACAGGAGCCGCATTTGCCCGCTTTGCAATTCCATCGACAGGCAAGATCATTGGCTTGCTTAGCCTGAATCGCGTGAACGGCATCGAGCACGACCATGCCCTCGGTTATTTCGGTGTTGAATTCGGCAAAGTCTCCGCCATTCGCGTCGCCCCGCCAGATTTTGAAAACTGCCGTTTTCATTTCATCTCTTCGATGATTTGTTTGAGGTGTTCGGGCATTTCGGGAATCGGCTCGCGCCGGATCTGCATTGAGCCGTGCTGGTCCCTTGCGGAGAACGATATTCATTTTGCCTTCTGCGCCATCCTTGTTTGGAAAATCGTCGCGAAAATGTCCGCCGCGACTCTCTTTGCGTTCAATCGCGGCGCGGGTGATGGCTTCCGAAACCGTGAGTAGATGCTTCAAATCGATCGCGGTGTGCCAGCCGGGATTATATTCCCGGTGCCCATAGACGGTGACATTTTGCGCGCGTTTGCTTAGTTTATCTAATCCGTCGAGGGCACGAACCATCTCCTCCTCGCGCCGCACGATGCCGACCAGGCTTTGCATCATCTCCTGCAGATCATGTTGTACCTGGTAGGGACCTTCGGCGTTTCCGGCCGGTTTGGCGGCGCGTTCGAACGGCTCCAGCGCCTGGCGGGCAGCATCTTCGACTTGGGCGTCACTGATCTGACCGCCGTTGGATTCTTTGCTGAATTTGGCAGCGAATTCACCCGCGCGTTTGCCGAACACCAGCAGATCGGAAAGCGAGTTTCCCCCGAGCCGGTTTGATCCGTGCAATCCCGCTGCCACTTCGCCGGCTGCGAACAGTCCGGGCACGTTGGACATCTGGGTTTCGGCGTTCACACGGACGCCACCCATGATGTAGTGCGTCGTCGGCCCGACTTCCATCGGCTCCTTGGTGATGTCCAGGTTGGCGAGCTGCATAAATTGATGATACATGCTCGGCAACTTTTTTTTAATATGTTCCGCGGCGTTGGGGATCTTTTCTTTGATCCACGCAATGTCGAGAAAGACGCCGCCGTGCGGACTGCCGCGACCGGCTTTGACTTCCTCGATGATGCATCGCGCGACGTGATCGCGGGTAAGTAGTTCGGGTGGTCGACGGGCATTTTTGTCACCCTGCGTGTAACGCCATCCCTCTTCCGGATTGTCTGCGGTTTGAGATTTATAGGCATCTGGAATCCCGGCTGAACATGAATCGCTCGCCCTTCATTATTGTGCAAAATGCCGCCTTCGCCCCGGACGCCTTCGGTGACCAGAATACCGATGACACTTGGGCGGCCAGATCATGCCGGTCGGATGAAACTGGATAAACTCCATGTCAATCAATTCCGCGCCGGCATGATACGCGAGTGACTGTCCGTCACCGGTGTATTCCCAGGAGTTGCTGGTGATTCTGTAGGCGCGACCAATCCCGCCGGTGGCCAGGATGATTGCTTTTGCTTTGAAAACCTTGAATCGTCCGCGTTCCCGATCGTAGCCGAACGCGCCAGCGACGCGCTCGCCATCCTTGAGCAAGGTGACAACCGTGTGCTCCATATGGACTTCAATACCCTGATGAATGCCGTGATCCTGGAGGGTGCGGATCATTTCCAGGCCAGTACGATCGCCAACGTGAGCCAGTCGCGGATAACGGTGACCGCCGAAATTGCGCTGCAGAATTTTCCCGTCTTCGGTGCGGTCGAACACTGCGCCCCAAGCCTCCAGTTCGCGGACCCGTTCGGGTGCTTCTTTGGCGTGCAATTCGGCCATTTGCCAGTTGTTGACGTACTGGCCGCCACGCATGGTGTCGGCGAAATGAACTTTCCAGTTGTCGCGATCATCGACGTTGGCCAGCGCTGCGGCGATCCCGCCTTCAGCCATCACGGTGTGCGCCTTGCCGAGAAGCGATTTGCAAATCAGGCCGACCCGGACGCCGGCTGCTGAAGCCTCGATGGCTGCACGCAACCCCGCACCGCCGGCGCCAATAACGAGCACGTCGTATTCGAGAGTTGCGTAATTGCTCACTTGGTTCGCAGAAGCGCTTAAAATATGATGTTTGATGGGGTTAAGCAGCGTCACAGCGAAACGGTTCAACAATTCAATGCCTAAAGAATTCTCCAATCGTGCCAGACACCCATCGAGCACAGCCGCACATAGAGGTCACTGAAGCCGACCCAGAACAAGCTCATCCATGCACAGAGCATGTGGCGGCGATTCAGACAGCTCACGCAGGCGTAGCTCTTGGCGCAAACCGGCACTTTGGAAACTTCATCCAGGAAACCGCCAATCAAATGCCGGAGGGAATGACAGCCAAACGTGTAGCTGCCCAACAGGAGAACGTTTACCGTCAGGACGATCGTTCCAACGCCAATACCGAAGTGCTCTGCACCCAGACTGTCGCTGAACCACATCGCCTTCCACGCATCGTGCGCCAGTACGAGGACGAACAGCAATGCGATATAGAGGAAATAGCGGTGAATGTTCTGCATGATCAGCGGGAAAGAGGTTTCGCCCGGATATGCTTTTCGCGGTTCGCCGACAGCGCACGCAGGCGGATCGGCCCAGAACGCTTTGTAATAAGCGCCACGGTAATAGTAACAGGTCAGGCGAAACCCGGCTGGAGCCCAGAGAACCAGAAAAGCGGGCGAGAATAACAGCCACGATGGCCACCAAGCCTGGTTTAGCGCCAAAAATCGCGTGCGGCGAATTGCCGAAAATCTCGGGCGAATAAAACGGCGAAAGATAGTCGGCACCATTTTGATCGAGCCAGTAATGAGCTCCCTGAAATGCGGCCCAAGTCGAATAGACAATAAAAGCTGAAAGCCCGAGAAATACGAATAGCGGCTGCGTCCACCATGCGTCGCGCCGCATGGTTTCGCCGGCCGCTCGTTGTTTTAATGACACATTCGCGTACGACATATTGACTGCACGGAAGTCTGTGACCGGGAGGAACGCTGCAGCTTTACATATCGGCGAGGATGCACCTTTTCAAGCTCATTACACGTTTATCTCTGCCGGCTGACCTATCCCGGGTCGGTAAGGCAGAATGATGAAAGGCAATGTCTCAGTGGTTCGCCAATACCGTTAAAACGTCTTGTGCCTGTTTGTCAGTGGATGCTTTCGTATCCAACCAAACCAACTTTCCATCCTTAAAAAGGTAGGCCTGGCGCGTAGCGAAAGCGTTTTTCATCAATGGAACGCCAAAGGCCGAGGTGACCTGCCGGTCTGCGTCCGACAAGAGTTCAAAGGGGAGATGTTCCTTTTGCTCAAATTCCTTCTGCGCTTCGACCGAGTCGAGGCTGACACCGAAGACCTTGACCCCTTTTTGCTGGAGCTCCGTGTATGAGTCCCGGAGGCTGCATGCTTGCGCCGTGCAACCTGGGCTCATCGCTTTTGGATAAAAATACACCAATGCGTAGCCGGTTTTTGCGGCTTGCGCGAGATTGACTGAATCTCCGTTTTGATCCGTGGAGGTGACCGCCGGAATGGGGTCGCCGAGTTTCAGCTGCCCGTTGGTTTTTTCGCTGGAAATCGCCAAAAGGGTTCCGACCAGGCCACCCGTGCAGACTAAAAACATCAGTAAGGTCTTCATAGTTGCAAATCTAGTTCGCTTTATGGGCTTGGCAATTCACCATCGACTTAGCTCAGACCGCTTTTTAGCTATAATAGCAACGGTCAGAGATTGAGAACGACGACGAGAACGATAATAGAGAGCTGCGCTCGGACCTGGTCGACTTGGGAAAACAGCCTTCGTTTGGTTAGCTTGCTCTCTCCGTTTTTGGGTGAGCAAAGGCACCTTTTACTACCTTCGTTGATCGCTTTGCGTTAGGTTAGGCCGATTTTTAGCAAGCAACGGACAAAGAGCGAGGACCAGAATGATGGCAGGGTGGCAGAGTGTTAGTGCGCCGTTCCGTGCGATCAGGCATGCTTCTCCGAAGGCGGATAGTGTTGGAGTGCGTTGAGCGTCGCGGTTTTGTAGAGCATTCCGAGAGTCGGCAGATTTAAGCAAGCGTCGACAAAGAGATCCGCGGAGGCATGGCACATCATGGCGACCAGGCCGATATGCACGACCTCCGTCGCGAGCTCGCCCATAATATGCACGCCGATCAGCTTCAGATCGTCTTGACGAAAGAGCAGCTTCAGAAAACCATCCTGGTCGCCGATGATCCGCCCGCGGGCATTTTCCCGGTAGTTCGCCCGGCCCACGATGTAAGCGACTCCCTTTTTTTTAAGCGATTCCTCGGTCTCGCCGATCATGCTGACTTCGGGAATGGTGTAGATGCCGTTGGGCAGGAGCGGGGAAATCGCGCTTCCGGCGAGACCGAGCGCGTGGCGCACCGCCCGGCGGGCCTGCTCCATGCTCGTTGAGGCCAGGGCGGGAAAGCCGATGACATCCCCCGCGGCATAGATATTATCGATGTTCGTCCGGAAGTGCTCGTCCACAGGAATGACGCCGCGCTCGCCGGTTTTTACCCCCGCTTTCTCGAGTTCCAGGTTGGCCGTATTGCTTTGTCTTCCCGCTGCGACTAGCACCGCATCGGCGGTCAGGGCCGCACCGGAGGAGAGTTCGAGCCGAACGCCACCGTTTTCCAGCGAGACGCATGTCTGCACATTTTCTTTCCAGTGAAAAACGATTCCGCTACGTTGAAACGCACCCACCAGAGCCTGGGAAACTTCCGCGTCCAAAAAGGGAAGGAGGACTTCGCGTCCGTCCAGGACGTGGACCTCAGCGCCGAGCGCACGGAAAGTGCAACCGTATTCAGCGCCGATCACACCAGCTCCGACGACCGCGAGAGTCTTGGGAATGCGGTCTAGTTTCAGGATCGTATCGGAATCGTAAATTTCGCCGTGACCGAAGGGAAAAAGGTCGGGATGAACCGGCGACGAACCGGTGGCGATGAGGATCTTTTCACCGCGCAAATGGATCTTCTCGACGGGTGCGGAAGGATCTTTCTCTCCATCTTCTGAACCAAGGTTGACCTGGAGCGTATGCGCGTCGAGGAAGATACAGGTCCCGTAATAAATCGTCGCCTTAAGCACCTGCAGCCTCTGTGTGATACTCGCGTGAAAAGCGTCCTTCACATGCTCTTCGTGGCCAAGAAAATCGGCGACGGTCACTTCTCGGCGTAGCGAAAGATCGATTCCATAGAGGTTGCGCGACTTAAAACCCGACAAGGCCAGCGCTGTTTCGCGCAGCGTTTTGCTCGGCACCGTTCCCGTGTTGATCCCCGCACCGCCGATTTCCTGATGACTGTCCACCAGCGCCACGCTTTTGCCGAACCTCGAGGCCATTGTCGCTGCGGTGATGCCGGCGGGGCCGCCCCCCATCACCACTAAGTCGTAAGATTTCAGATCGTTCGTCATAATGTTATCTTTCTTTTTCAGTTCGGAAACGGCCTTGTGGACTTCGCCCGCGGCCCGGAATTTTATCCAATGATCCAGCACGGCAGCAAAAGAGACGCCGTCTTCGGCCGGCGACACACGTTGATCGCGCCGACTCCATTGAGAATTAACCCTACAAACTCATGGACCTAATGCGGGTTCCTTCAAAAATCGTCTTTCCTTGCTCAATCTTTTTGAGGAACTGACGACTTCTTCTGGACGCGGCAAAAGGACGACCTGGATTTGGGAAAGCGTTCCAGGAAGAACTTCGCATGCCATCGGGAGTCGCAGACGGCATTTTACTCCTGACGACCCTCCCGAGCCGCCGTCCAGGCGCCGGCGATGATCTGCGGGCCGATTGAAAAGAGAGAAAAGCTCACGGAGAGCGATTCTGCGCTCAATATTGTAAAAGTTGTGTTTACAATAAATAGTATTATTATAGTATTATTCAATTTGACTGAAATGTAAACAGGCCACCCTTCCAATGCAGCAAACCACCGCGGGCGTGAATAAAGTGATGAGTTATGCGGAGCAAGCGCAATCTCAGCAACGTACCGGGAAAGAAAACTATGTCCAAAATGATTGAAATCCTCCTGGTAGAAGATAGTTTGTCCGACCGTTTTCTGGCCCTCGAAGCTCTTGGGCGGGCAAATATCCCGAACAAAGTCCATGCCGTTTTGGACGGCGTGGAGGCTCTGGATTTCGTCCATCGCGCAGGCAGGTATGCGCACGCTCCCAGACCGGATCTCATCCTTCTGGACCTTAATCTTCCAAGAAAAGACGGAAGAAAAGTTCTGGCAGAACTAAAGGCAGAGCCTGACCTTCGCAATATTCCAGTGGTGATCCTTGCCACTTCTGGAGACCCCGCCGCGGAAGGTCTGCGCGCTTTCCCCGAACATGCTCAGAGTTTCCTCACCAAGCCGATCGATCCTAAACAATTCAATGAGGTAATTCGAATATTTCAAGACCTCTGGTTTCCGCATTTCACAAATCACACGCAGGCAAATTTCTCCTCCAAAGAAACGATCCAAGGCCAATCCGAACTCTTGTAAGCAAGATGAATGAATTTCGCCAAACGTGTGTGCGTTGTCGTCGATGTTCGCGGTTGACCCGGATGAAGGCTTGGCGATCACCAATGCCCAGAAGACATCAAAGCGTGTCTAAGTGTTCATGGCGCTTGTTGAATCACTCGTAGAAATCGCCAAGGCGAGTGGATGCTCCGACTTGCCTGCATGCCGGAAAATCGTTCAGGCCGCTGCCGAAGAGCAGCGTTCCCTCATTTCCTCGATATTGGAATTGAAGTTGGTGGACGAAACCGCGTTTCTAAAAGGAGTGGGCCGTTGGCTGGACATTCCTTGGTGGGGCGAACCGATCACCGGTGTGCTGGGGCCTTTGCGGGAGAAGGTTCCGGCAAAAACTGCTCTTCGCTACCGCGTTGTTCCTTTGCGGGAAGATGAGCACGGGATCTGGGTGGCATTTTACGATCCGTTCGACTTACTGGCGCGGCAGGCTTTAGCGTCATCGCTCCGCCAGCGGATCCTTTACGCGATGTCGACTCGTACCCAGATCATTCAAGCGCTCCGTCAGGGGTATGGAGTTGGGGCCGAAACATTCGAAGCGATCCTCGAAGATCGCGCGGAGGGAGACCTGGGTTTCGACATGAAACAAGAGACCAATGTTCTTGACCTCGATGACTCCGAAGCTTCGGTGGTCAAATTCGTTAACCAGATTCTGCGCGAAGCACTCGAACAACGGGCGACGGATATCCACGTTGAGCCGCTCGAGGATGATCTCCAGATTCGTTACCGGATCGATGGAGTTTTGCACGAGGTACCTGTGCCGCCAAATATCAAAGTGCTTCAGGCTTCCGTGATTTCGCGGCTAAAGATTATGGCCCATCTCGATATCGCGGAACGACGACTTCCTCAAGACGGCAGGATCAACCTGGAGCTTGACGCTCAAGCGATAGACGTTCGTGTCGCCACCATTCCGTCTGTGGCCGGCGAGAGTGTCAGTCTCCGTCTCTTGGGTCAGGAGAGATTCACCTTCGACCGCCTTGGCCTGGATGATCAGATGCAAGCACCGATCCGACAGCTCCTGGCGATGCCAAACGGCATCGTGCTCCTCACTGGGCCGACAGGCTGCGGCAAATCAACGACCCTTTACACGTTTCTATCGAGTCTAAACACGAAAGAGCGCCGCATTGTTACGGTGGAAGACCCCGTCGAATATAAGCTTTCGGGGGTGATCCAGATCGCCGTCAAGCCGGAGATCAACCTAACCTTTGCCAATGGGCTCCGAAGCATCCTGCGAGGTGATCCAAATGTCATTATGGTCGGAGAGATGCGAGATCTTGAAACGGCTGAAATCGCCATCCGCGGAGCTCTAACCGGTCACCTGGTGTTCAGCACCCTCCACACTAACGACGCGATCGGTGGAATTACCCGGTTGGTGGACATGGGAATCGAGCGATTTTTAGTCGCGAATGCCGTCCGCGCATTCATCGCACAGCGGCTTGTCCGCGTATTGTGCTCACATTGCAAACGACTAGCCCAACACCCTGAATCCTACCTCAAACAAATCGGTTTTCCATTGGAGCATACTTCCAATGCGATGGCCGCCGTCGGTTGCGAGCGTTGTCGCCTTACCGGTTTCCAGGGTCGCGAGGCGATATTTGAAATCTGTCTGGTATCGCCTCAACTCCAGGACATGATCACCCAGGGGCGTCCGGAGTCCGTTCTGCGGTCTGTGGCAGTTCATGATGGGATGATTCCTTTGCGTCAATACGGCTGGAGCAAGGTGATTGGTGGATTTACGACTGTTGAAGAAGTAGTGCGCGTGACAGCCGCGGACCTCGAGATGGTGGACGAGTGAGACTACGCAGGTAACACTTCCCGCCTGCTACACCTGCTTCCGTTTACGGGTTTGACCTCTCTCTCTGCTTCCCCTTTATTCCCTGTCTTATGACAATCAAAGACGACGAAACGATCGACCTCGAAACACCGACCGGCCTCATGAGAACATACATTTTGCGCCCGGTAGCGGAAGGCCGTTATCCGGGGCTTGTTCTGTTTTCTGAAATATTTCAGGTGACCGGTCCCATCCGGCGAACTGCCTCCATGCTGGCTGGTCACGGATTCGTCGTTGCGGTGCCCGAGATATTTCACGAGCTAGAGCAGCCTGGTACTGTCCTGCCATATGATCAGGCAGGCGCGGACCGGGGCAACGCCGATAAAATCACCAAAGAATTGTCAAGCTACGACAATGATGCGCGGGCCGTGCTCACCTATTTGAAGACCCATCCCAAGTGTAGCGGCAAATTGGGCGTAATGGGTTTTTGCATCGGGGGACATCTGGCGTTTCGGGCAGCAATGAACCCTGAGGTACTTGCAGCGACCTGCTGTTACCCGACCGACATTCATAAGAGAAGTCTTGGCAAGGGATTAAACGATAACTCACTTGATCGAATAACGGAGATCAAAGGCGAATTGATGGTCGTTTTTGGCCGCCAAGATCCACACATACCTCGCGAGGGACGAGCCGTTATCTACAACGCGCTGGCCGATGCGGAACGGATTTTCAGCTGGCACGAATTCAACGGCGCTCACGCATTTATGCGTGATGAGGGAGCACGGTACGATGCGGCTGCGGCGCGGATTGTCTATGGAATGGCCCTTGAACTGTTTAAGCGGAATCTTGGGGAGGGCAATGTCCTGGCAGCCGCGAAGTCGGACAGCAACGTGTCGCATTAACCTGAATTCCAATTGCTCAATTGGGGTAAACAGAAATTTCAGATAGGTTTGGCTCGGATTAGTCACGCAGGCTGTGTCCGTTCAGCACCCTGATCGCATTGGTCTCGGTGCTCGATTTTCTGAAGCTCGACACCGCTGCCGGAGCCGTAGTGAGCGGTCACCAACATTCGCTCAGGAGGGGATAGCTCGCCCCGCTTTCAAATTGCTTGAGGAGTGAGCGGGGCGGGCTTACAAATCGATGCTGATGTCGAGCTTAAAATATGGCGCGCTCTTACTTGAGTCATCGGGTCCGCTCCGGAAATAATCGAATCGTCGCAGGATACTCCAGCCCGCTGTCACTTCGAGCGACAGACCTTTTCGGGGATTGTAATTCACGCCGCTTCCGGCGCGGTATTCCGAGTAATCCAAAAGGGCATCGTTCGTCCGACGATCATCGGTTGGACCGTTACGGTATCCGCCACCGACCAGGTCAGCCGTAAAGAAAAATTCCAGCGCTTTGTTCGGAGTGTAACTAAAGCGTGGTTCCGGAAAAACGGCCCGCAAGTTGTATTGATCGTTGATTTGCCAATTGAACCCGCAAACTGGAATAGCCCACTCTTCCTCGAATGGATCGGCGTCAACACCGAGCACGATGTGGACCTTGTCCTGAACCTTGAACGCTGTCACTGCCCGAATTGGAACATCAAAGGAATTTGCTGTGATATCATCTCGCGTGTAATAAACGCCGGGTTCAAACTTGAGAAGCGGGTAGTATTCGTCGCCCGTCCAGTAGGAAAGAGAAACTTCTCCCGCCAGGCTGGCGATCGAATAGGGAAAAAGGCTGTTGGAGCGAGAGAAATCAAACCGTTCCGCGGTAACTCCGCATTGAATATAATATTTGTCGAATATATGGCAGTTCCGAAGAGCTTCAATCTGGTAGTGATAGCGTGCCTGAGAGCCGAAGCTTCCGTACTTGATGATCTTGCTGCCCAAGGTGTAGTCTGAGTTTAGGTCAATTGACCAGAGTGGTGCTTGATCTTCTTGTCCCCGAGGAGAGGACTGAATCACCTTGGTCTCATCGCCGCGGGCTACCCCTCCAAAAATCATCATCAGGGCGGCAAGCAGCATTGAGAGCTTCATGCATTCACTCCCCGCTTTTTTTTGCATCGTGGGACTCGGATTCATCAGAACGTCTCGGAAACAGTTCTGGTTACCATTTGGCGTGATCTGCACAAGAGGGTTTTGCGAAACCTAGCAAAATAAACCCGGTCGCTAGGCTTTGAAGGGGCGAGAGAAAGAGGGACGCGTCAATGAATCCCGAATTGAAGATATTCTACCGACGGATAGGGTTGCGCCTATGAGTTTCCAAATACCTCGTCCGCTGGCAATGGTGTTCGCGATCGCAATCCTTTTTTGGTCGTTGGGATGCGCCCAGGAAACTCCTGAATCAACGGGTCCCGTAACGGGCGGCCAGGATTCAAACATGACCGTTTCGGGGTACATGCGATCCGGGGTAATGTTTTCCGGCCATTAGGGATCGGATTCAGCGAATCGTTACCGCCTTGAAAAGATGGAAAAAGAAGCCATGAGTGAGTACATGACTGGGCAACCGAAGGACCAATTCTTGCGAGTGAGCACACCGGCCGGCCGGGCCGGCACCGACCATGACCGCAAGGTGCCCGAGATCGATCTTCTCAGCCCCTTGACGATCCGGGGCGTCACATTTCGTAACCGCATTGCCGTTTCACCGATGTGCCAGTATTCCGCTCAAGATGGATTTGCCAATGATTGGCATCTGGTCCATCTGGGCAGCCGGGCAGCAGGCGGCGCGGCCCTGGTGGTGGTTGAGGCGACCGCAGTCGCCTCGAACGCGCGCATTTCCCCGGGCGACGTCGGAATCTGGAAAGACGAGCAGGTCGAGCCGCTGGCGCGCATCGCCAAGTTCATCCACAGCCAGGGTGCGGTTGCCGGAATCCAGTTGGCGCATGCCGGTCGAAAAGGGAGTTGCGACCTTCCTTGGAAGGGGGGGGCGAGCCTCAAGACGCCCGAGCAGGGCGGGTGGCCAGTTGTCGGCCCCAGTCCTCTCCCATTTTCCGAAGGCTCACCGGTGCCCATTCCGCTGGACGAAGCTGGCATTGATACCATCATCACCGCGTTCGAGGCCGGTGCCGGCCGCGCTCTTGCAGCAGGGTTCAAAATTATTGAAATCCATGCCGCTCACGGTTATTTGCTGCACGAATTTCTCTCGCCGCTCAGCAACCATCGGAATGACCGGTACGGCGGTAGCCTGGAAAATCGCATGCGCTTCCTATTGCGTGTTGCGGAGCGGCTGCGGGAACTAATGCCAGAGGAGTTGCCGTTGTTCGTGCGAATCTCGGCTACCGACTGGGTAGAGGGTGGTTGGGAAATCGAGCAATCGGTCGAGCTGGCCAGGCGACTCAAGAGCTTAGGTGTCGACCTCATCGACGTTTCGTCGGGCGGGACGGTCCCGTACGCCAGGATTCCAGTGGCGAAAGGCTACCAAATACCCTTTTCCCGCCGCATCCGAGAGGGGGCCGATATTAGAACCAGTGCTGTCGGGCTGATCACCGAACCCCATCACGCCGACGAGATTGTGACGGGCGGGGACGCGAACCTGGTTTTCATTGCTCGGGAGATGCTGCGGGAACCTTATTGGGCGCTGAAGGCGCAGCAAGCGTTAGGAGAGGAGCCAGCTTGGCCGATTCCTTACGGTTATGCCGTCAAGCGGCGGTCGAAGTAGCGGAGATCTGACAGCTGAGCCGTTTGTGATGCGTGGGATGAACTCTCAAGGTGACGAGCCCGAACTCGTGATTGAGAGGCTTTACCACGAACTCGTCGCGGAGCCAAACGCCGCTTCTGGGGAGCTTTACGAGATGTGGGCAGCTTGGACCCGTGCTGGGAAGGACCGATGCCTGCAGGCCTTGGGTGCGATGCTTCACGAACTGCTGAAGCGGCCGGACCTGGACCCATTGCCACGCGGCTTCGCCACAGTATGCCTCGGCTGGATCGTGCAGGGGCGGCAATCTCAAGAAAAGATCGAGACATTGGCCCGCGAGGCTTTGACGCTTTTTCGGCACGTCAACGAACCCAAAGGCGAAGCAGAAGCGTGCTGCCTTCTAGGTCAAGCTTTACAAAAGCGCGGCTCTTTGCCTGAAGCTCTTTGTGAGTACGAGGCCGCCCGGCGAATCATTCTCCGGCTGGCTCGGCGCGAGCCGGAAAATGCCCGTTTTCAGAGAGACCTTTCTGTTACGCATTCCTACATCGGCAGCGTGTTCCAGGCCCAAGGTCAGCTCGTAGACGCCCTGCGGGAGTATCAGGCCTACGGTCAGATCATGCTGCGGCTGGTTCAACTCGAACCCGAAAACACCGATTGGCGGCGAAAACTTTCCATCGCCTGCATCCGTGTCGGCGGCGTGTTTCAGGGTCAAGGTCATCTGGATGATGCCTTGTGCGAGTACCAAGCCGCCAAACGGATCATGGCAAATTTGACCCAGCGCGACCCGGAAAACGCTCACTGGCAGAGAGATCTCTCAGCCGGGCATAACTGCGTCGGTGGCGTGTTCCAGGCCCGGGCTCAGCTCGGAGACGCCTTGCGCGAGTACCAGGCGTACAGGCAAATCATGCTTCGACTGACGGAGATCGAACCTGAGAACACGTATTGGCAGCGCGATCTTTCGATGGCTCATAACCGCGTCGGCGGCGTTCTGCAGGCCCAGGGCCGGCTCGGCGATGCACTGAACGAGTACGAAGCCCACAAGCAGATCATGCTACGGCTGGTTCGTTGCGACTCAGAAAACGCGCACTGGCAGCAGGATCTAGCCATCGCGCACAATCGCGTCGGCGGCGTGCTTCAAGCCCAGGGTAACCTCGACTACGCGCTACGCGAGTACGGAGAGTACAAGCAAATCATGTTGCGACTGACTCGACGCGACCCTGAGAACGCAGACTGGCAGCGAGACCTCTCCGTCGCCCACGGTTGCGCGGGCGGCGTACTCCAGGCCCAAGGTCGGCTGGCTGACGCCCTGCGCGAGTACGAAACCCACAAACAAATCATGCTGCAGCTCACGCGACGCTACCCGGAGAACGCCTACTGGCAGCGAGGCCTATCGGTCGCGCACGGTTGTGTTGGCAGCGTGTTCCAGGCTCAAGGTTTGCTAAATGAAGCTCTGCGCGAGTACACCGCATACACCCAGATCATGTTGCGGCTGACCCGACGCTATCCCGAGAATGCCGACTGGCACCGGGAACTCTCCATTGCACACAACCGCGTTGGAAGTGTATTCCAGGTCCAAGGTCAGCTCGATGGCGCCTTGGGCGAGTACGAAGCCGCCAAGCAGATCCTGCTTCGGCTAACCGCACGCGACCCTGAGAACGCTCTCTGGCAGCGCGACCTCTCTGTTGCTCATGGTTGTCTCGGTGGCGTGCTCCGAACTCAGGCCAGATTGGGTGACGCCCTGCGCGAGTTCGTCGCATACAAACAGGTCATGCTGCGGTTGGCCCGACGCGATCGTGAGAACGGCGATTGGCAGCGAGAACTCGCCGTCGCGCACAACTGCGTTGCCAGCGTGCTCCAGGCCGAAGGGCAACTGGACGACGCCTTGCGCGAGTATGAAGCGACGAGGCGAATCATGCGGCAGCTGATTCAACGCTACCCTGATAATGCAGATTGGCAGCGAGACCTCGCCTTCGCGCACTACTGCGTTGCCAGCGTGTGGGAAGCTTTGGGCGAACCGAGGCGAGCAGTCAAGGCATACGAGCAGTCACTCACGATTGCCAAAAAGCTGGTGATGCTCGACCCGACAAATATCCTTTGGCAGCAAGACTTAAATGATTTCAAACACCAGATCGAGCATGTGATGCACTGACCGCTTTCGCTTCTTGGCACATGACATGTATCGAGGTCTGGGGTAGAAACAGGCGCACCGGGTCTCGCTCGCTCCACTGCTCCAGTGACCATCCGTTTTGAGGGACGTCTTCTACTTCCCAGTAATCCGGGTTTGTGCCGTTTCCAACGATGACCGCAAGGCGATTTCCCGACGGCCGGGGCCATATGGCATCAATGACGCCGCGCAGTACCGTCCCGGCCGCCAGCGATTCGGAGTAGCCGGAGCGAAATAGGGTCAATGCTTGTGGGTTAACAAAGAAATCGACCGCCGCACCGGGTACCAGCGGGCCGGCAGGGGCCGACAATGAGAAGTTTTGGTACTTAATGATGTTAGCTTCAGGCGTCGATGATACTACCTCTCCCCTAAACGTATTCCGGAAGCCCAGCAGCTTGGCTACGAGCGCAGACGAGGGGGAACCAAAAACTTCCTCTCGTCGCCCCTGTTGAAGCACGCGTCCCGCAGCGATGACGATCACCTCTTCGACCAATTCGTAAGCTTCCTGCGGATCGTGGGTGACCAATACCACGGAAAGGTCAAGCCTACGCAGGATCCGGAGCAGTTCGCGCCGCAGATGTAAACGAAATGGGGTGTCCAGGGAAGCGAACGGTTCGTCTAAGAGCAGGTAGTCGGGTTGTCGTACGAGCGCACGCGCCAGGGCGGCGCGCTGTTGCTGACCAAAAGATAGCTGATTGGGGTAATGTTCGGATAACCCCTCAAGACCGAGCAGCCGAACTACATCCGCGGCGTGGCCGATGTCTCCGGCGGTCGCCTTGGTGGCAAACAGAACGTTTTGCCAGACGGTCATGTGCGGGAAAAGGGCGAAGTGTTGTGGAACATAACCGATCCGGCGCTCATCAGGACGCAGCCAGATTCCGTCTGCCGTATGGCACAGGGTCCGCGCGCCGATGGTCAGGTGTCCTTCTGCCGGTTGGATAAGGCCCGCGAGCGCCTTGAGCAGCAGGCTCTTTCCGGCGCCGGAAGGACCAAGGACAGCCACACGTCGGCAGCCCGTTCGAAAATGGACGTCGAGGCGGAAATCTCCAAAATCGTGTACGATGTCTGCGGTGATCGGGGCGGCATTATGCGGGCCCCTGGCAGCGGCAAGGTCCGTGCCCCCAGGTCCCAAATCCTTGAAGCCGTTCGCCTGAATTCCGGGAGCAGAGTGGTGAGCCGTCGGTAAACACGGAGGGCGTCCCCAAAACCACGAGCGACGGGCCAGCAAATACGAAAGTGCGACTCCGGCAGCCCCGACGGCCAGCATCAGTATCACCAGGGGGACCGTGCTGTTGAGCCCCGATTCAGAAAACTGCACCCAGGCCAGCACAGGAAGAGAATAAGGATGATACGCGACCATGGCATTGGCGCCGAACTCACCGAGAGCCCTGATCCAGGCCAGGGTTATGCCGCTACGGATGGCAGGCCAAGCCAACGTCAACGTAATGCGGCGAAAAATCTCTCCCGGCGATTTGCCGAATGTAGTCGCTACCTGTTCGAGAGCCGGGTCAACCTCTTCAAAGGCGGTGCGCGCGGCGATTATCAGGAAGGGGCTGGCAACAAATGTCTGAGCCAGGACGATCGCTGCCAGATTGTCCGTCAGAGGCGGCAGCCCGAGCCGGGAAAGCCAGCTGCCCACTGGCGCATAGGGACCGAACACCATGAGCAGCAGAATGCCGGACACCGACGGCGGAAGCGCAAGCGGCAGCTGCACGAGGAGAGCGACAAACGTTTTACCTGGGAAGTCGCAGCGAGCTAAAACATACGAAAGCGGTACTCCGAACAAGAGTAATAACAGGCTCGTCACTGTAGCGGTTTCCGCAGATACGGCAACGGCGGAGAGCACCGTGGGCTGGAAAAGGTCCCCGAACGAACTGCTGGATACGCGGGGCAGAACACCCGCTAGCGGCAGCAAGAGGTAGACGACCAGAATTCCGCCCAGCATAATGAACAACGGCGGCACCGGTTGACGAACCCGCTTCATCGTGAGCTGACTTTCTTAAGAGCAGTTTGCAGCGTCGGAGGTACGGCATCGATCTCACCGGAGACCACTGGCTGAATCATCCGCAACGCGTGCTTTTCCACGATTTTTTGGCCTTCACCGGACAGGAGGAAGGTGACCAGTGCGATCGCACCTTGGCGGTTTTGCGAATTTTCGGGGATTGTAACGCTGTAGACGATCGCGGAACCAGCGTACTTCGGCCCCTTCGGGCTGACATATGTGGAGGTGCCGTATGCGGGATCAAGATCCGGCTCGCCCAGGTTAAGCTCACGCGGGAATTTAATAAACGGCAGGCTGTGCTCTGCAACCTCGTTGCGATAGAAGATGCCCGCATCCAACTGTCCTGCCTCGAGGCGCGCGACAAGTTGCTCCTCCGGAAAGACGAGCGTCGGGTGTTCGGCGTTGTTTAAGATCTTCTGCGCCAATCCAGGTTGCTGATAATACTTTTCCGCCAAATCAAAAAGGAACAGGGTCCGGTAGCCCTTTGGCTCAAGTTCAGGATCGCCGCGGCCTAAGCGGAACCCTTTCTCCTGAAGGATCTCATAGAGGCGAGGGTCATTTGCGCCTACTTGCTTTAGCTCCGCAGCGAAGCGGCTATTCGGGTTGTAGCCGAGTACCATCTCGTTGCCGAAGATCGTTGCATACCAACGCACCAGATCACCGTTTTCATTTCCCATGAGCCGTTGATTAACTTTTGGGTCGGCGCTGATAAACACGTCAGGTGTTCGCAGCTTTTCCTTGATCAGATTCGCCGAGAGCACGGAACCTTTGGCCTCGCCCAGGTATTTGTATCCGGTTGCACGGGTGAACGATGGCCCGACGTCCATTTCCATGAGATTTCCGAGAGAGCCCGCATAAAGGACTAAAATTTGACCATCGGCCGCGGCAGTTTTCGAGGCGGCCAGAGCTGCGACCAGATAGACAGCAAGAATGAGGAGCGACCATGATGGCCGGATGCCAACGGGGAGATAGCAAAGAAATGGCAACCGCAAGGAAGAGATAACCATCTTGAAGCGGCATTTCATGAGGATGCTTCGCATAATATTGGAAGCTGCGGATGTTGATTCCCGGTTACTTCGGATGCATCAATAACCCGCGCCGAATGCCTCATACTATTTTGTCTGAATGGGCTCGACAAAAATCGGCGACTCGAATACAAAAATCTGCATATAGTCGCCCACAGAGGACTTGCCTTCGTCAACTTGATCAAGCAACCGCGATTTTGCAGGGAGCCTTCTCAAGATGTTGGCGTCCAGTCGAATTCTGCACGGGTTGAGGCGCTTTATGAACGATCTGGCAGACCAGTTTGCACAGGGCAACATTCCCTTTCAGGCCTCCGTCATGCAGTTGCCTCCCAGCCAGGTAACTATGATGAGTTTAGCCAATCAGTCGAACTACCAACCGGTGAAGATGGCACGGTTGTGTCAGATCAGCCTTCGGCACCTGGAACGTACCTTCAAGGTCGAATCCGGATGTACACCCCGTGAGTGGCTGAAGATCCAGCGATTAAACAACGCCCTCCTTATGTTACGAAAGGCGCAAAGTGTTAAGCAGGTGGCCTACGATCTTGCTTACCCTCAGATCCCCCAGTTTTGTCGAGAATTTAAAATCCGTTTCGGAATTACCCCCAAGGAATTCAGACAATCGCACGCGAATGCACAGGACAGGATGCTAACAGCTTACCTTGGGGCGGAGCAGGACCTCGGTCCACGACACCCTTTACGGCGTGTGATCCGCAGTGAAGTACTGCCGGCGAACACGGCGTCATAACATTGCGTGTCCGTTGAAGTAAACTGGACAGGTGGCCACCCGGATACGTTGACGGCGCCCTAATCGAACCACTGATCGAGCAAACGTATGGCATCCATCGACATTCCGATCCTACTGGGTAGCACTCGAATCGGGCGGCAGAGTTGCAAAGTCGCTCGGTTTATCTTTTCGAGGATGACGGGGGATCCCCGCGTCAATACGGAACTACTGGATCTCGGCGGCTATGATTTTCCCATCATGGAGCAAAGACTTTCCGAGATGAAGATTGTTCCGCCGGGTTTGCAAAGTTTTTCGGACAAATTGGAGCATGCAGATGGTCTATTAATCGTCTCGCCGGAGTACAAGGGGGGAGTTCCCGGAGTTCTTAAAAACGCCTTGGACTATCTCAAGCCGGGTATTTTGCGACGGATGCCCGTAGGAATCTGTACTGTTTCATCCGGCGGTTTTGGGGGAGTGAATTGCCTCATGCAGCTCCGGTTGACGATCCTGGCACTTGGCGGTTTGCCGATTCCAGATGCCCTTCCGGTGTCCAAGGTCCAGGAGCTTTTTGATGAAGAGGGTCAACCGAGGGATGGAACCTGGTTACTCAATTCGCGGCATTTTATCGACGAACTGCTCTTTTACGCGAGAGCCTTGGCGCAGGCCCGTTACGATGAGAGCACGAAGCCCCTTCGGTGAAGGTAAGAGTGAAGGGCCAACCAGAACAATAGATCATGTCTCGAGCGACAGTAGTAGCGACGATCAGTTCCTTGTCTCGAACAAGCGAAGCGAGGAACGGCTTGGATTGGAAATTAGCGGATTGGCTCGAGATTCGTGGAGACTTGATGCCCGAATTTGAGCCGCTTGCGGTCAGGCCAAACTTCGAGGGACGGCTATTGTACTCTCTGCGGAGTTGCCGGGCAGGAGGCCGGAACGATTCTCCCATCGGCGCGCGCCACCGGCGTCTTCGGGGCGCGGCCCGGGTATACGATCTGATTGACTTGGAAGGCGACCGAGATCTCGTACCGGACCTCCTGAGTTGCGTTGACCCTGAGCGCCGCGTGATTTCCTGGCATGGACGGATCCGGGACGCGCAAGGTCTAGAGCAACTGCTCCAAGTCTTCAGTCGCACCAAGGCTCGACTCTATAGGTTTGAAATAGACTGCTCGAGTGTAGAGGAAGGCATTACCGCACTGCAGTTTTTGAACCACGCGAAGCGATCGGATGTTATTGCTTATGCCACCGGCCCCCTTGGGCTCTGGACCCGGATTCTAGCGCCCAGACTCGGTGCTCCGATCGTCTTCGGAGGATTGCGGGAAGAATCTGAAAATGGAGCAGATAACCTAAACGTTTCGGAGTTGATTCAAGACTATGGATTCCCTGACATACACCCAGTGAGCGAAATATACGCGATTGTTGGAGAACCGGTCTCGGGCTCTCTGTCGCCGCGCCTGCACAATGCCGCTCACCGCGCTTCCGGTGCCGACCGGGTATTCTTGAGCTTCCCGACCAGGGCATTTGACAGTCTTTGGAGCCGACTTGTTTCCAACGGCAACTTGGAGACGATGGGGCTGACGATCAAGGGGCTGACGGTAGCTTCGCCAAATAAACAATCGGCCTTAGAAGTCAGCGGGTGGGTTGCGCCGTTGTGTCAACGGTGCAAAGCGAGCAATTTGTTAGTTAGGGCCAACGGAGACTGGGCGGCCTACACGACGGATCCTGAAGGCATTTTTGACCAGGCGAATTTGCAACAGGTGAACCTCTCGGAAGCCAGGGTTGCGGTCATAGGTTGTGGAGGGTCTGGTCGTGTCACGGCAGCGGCTCTGGTCGAGGCGGGAGCGGAAGTTACCCTTGTTAACCGAGGCTTTGATCGGGGAATGTGGGCCGAACGTTTGCTCGGGTTGCCGTTCGTTCCTTTGCAAGAATTCTCGCTGCGCGGCTTTTCGGCCGTCGTTAATGCGACGCCCGTGGGTCGCGATGGAGAAGAATTGCCTCTTGATCTGAGAAACCTCGATTCCGGTTCTCTTGTTGTGGACTTGGTCTACAGGCGCAAGGGCGCGACGCCCCTGGCGGCGGGCGCGCAGGCTCTCGGCCACCAAGTAATCGAAGGTCGCAAGGTCTTGCTGGCGCAAATAATGCGACAGTATTGTTTGATGACCGGCGAGCAAATGCCGCAAAGGCTTGCTTGCGGGCTCCTCGGACTTCCAGAGGTCGGTAACGGCTCGATGGGAATTTTTCATTTAAAATCGGACGAACCCACACTTAAAGGCTGAGCAATGTTAAAGGGCCAACTGGCAGACAATGTTGCGGCGAGGCGAGCATACGTTGCGCGGATCGCCGGATTGGCTCGTGAAAAATTTGCTCCTCGCGCAGACGGTTATGATCGCGCGGCCGCATTTCCGTCGGAAGACTTTGAGGATTTATTCCGGGCGGCCCTACATGCGCCTTGCGTGCCGGAAGCCTACGGCGGGCTGGGGCTTGGGCCAGGGCGAGCCACGTATATCCTCTGGATGATGACGAAGGAGTTAGCTCGCGCTGACATGTCTTTGGCCCGCTGCTGGGAGGGCCATGTGAATTCACAGGTGTTGATTTCCGCTCTGGCGAGCGAGGAGCAGAAGGCACGGTGGTTCGAAGGAATTGTCGATCGAGGAGACATCTGGGTAGCGTGGAGCGGAGAACCGCAGTCAAAGGTCCCGGGTCAGGTGTCGAGCTTCGGCACTCACCTGCGGAAAGTGAACGGAGGTTATCTCTTAAATGGTACAAAAGCGTATGCCACCAGCGCGGGACATGCTCGTCGGGCAATTCTGCTGGTGAACGCAGAGGGCCCAGGCGGAGCACGGCATGCGTCGGCATCTTCGGATCAGCTGCTGCTTCTGACCTGCGATCTTCTTGATCCGGGAGTGATATTCGACAGTTCCTGGTGGAATCCGATCGGGATGCGCGCCACCGTCAGCTACCTGGTTAGATTTGACGATGTGTTTATTGCCTCGGAGGACGTGATCGGCGAGCCGGGCCAATATCTGAACGATGCATGGCAAACCCGGTTCTCACCTCATTATGCCACCACCTTCCTGGGTGGTGCCGAGGCAGCCTACGAGTATGCTCTTGAATCAATCAAAAAGCAGCAGCGAGAAGACGATCCCTATGTGACCCACCGAATCGCCCAGATGTCGCTAAACGTGGAGACCGCCCATGTCTGGTTAAAGCATGTCGCTGAACTGTGGGA
Organism: uncultured Verrucomicrobiae bacterium; assembly: GCA_963782115.1. Lineage (GTDB taxonomy): Bacteria > Verrucomicrobiota > Verrucomicrobiia > Chthoniobacterales > JAFAMB01 > JAFAMB01. Next base: position 463,943 of record CAWAIK010000011.1, on the reverse strand, counting down.
CACTCATCGGACCGAGGAAGCCAAGGTTGCAGGCATTCGCGCTCGTTACGTGGTGGAAAAATTGGCGATGGAGATACTGGATCATTGTGTCCGGGCTTGTGGAGCCAGGTCGTTAGTCAAACCGAGTCCGGTGGAGCGGATCTACCGCGATCTCTCGATTTATGTGCGGCATGATAATTGTGACCAGGTCCTGGCAACAATCGGTTCCCAAGTCCTTGGAAGAGATCACGATGGGTCCTTCTTCCGGCCGAGAGTTCCGGGCACCGGGAGTACTTGTTAACAGCCAGCCATTCAACTAACTAACTATCAAAAGAGGGGTTAGCCCATACGATGACTTATACTCAAAATACAGTCTGTCTGAACGAGAACAGCCGAATAAGACCCGGACATCGGCGCGTCGCCAAACTTGACTTATCTTCGCTGATCGGGAAATGGACGAACACCAATCCCGCCACTGGTGGTATCGCCGAAATCTTTGTAAACCAGGTCGACGATGCGCTGGAAATTCAGGTGTTCGGTGCTCATTCTCCTGGTCTTTTCGATTGGGGCGTGCGACCTGCTGCGGCCTATGCTTACGAGATTATCGGCGAGATCGTCGCCGGTTTCGAGCTCACGTACGAATTCGAAGACCAACAAGCACTGGTGACCGCCATCCATAACCGCGGCGTTCTGGTCATTCACACCTATCACAAATTCAAAGACGACGGTCTTCGAACCAACTACATCTGCAAGGAGTTTTTTCACCAGTGAGCATGTCGAAAATACAAGTGATAAAGCGAGACGACCAGATGGCCGATCGCAAGCCGGAAATCGCGAACGAGGATGCGGGTGTAGATCTTTCGCACTTTCTCGGCACCTGGATTAACACTTTTAGAGATACGCGCAGCATCACCCGTTTTGTTCTGGCTCAGGCGAGTGCGGGTTACACCATTACCGCCTATATTTCGGACGGAGTAGGAGATCTGGGACCGGCCGCGGTAGTTCCGTTCGCTCCGAATGTCGATTCGAGGCAGGCGGATGGATTCACGGCCCGTTATGATTTTGAATTCCTCGAAATGTCGCTTGCGGCCTACTACGCGAAAGGATTGATAGTGGTTTCGCAGTACACCCGTTTCAAGGATGAGAGCGGCCGGCCGGATTATTTTAATCGGGAGTTCTTTTTCAAGACGGAGTAGCGCGAAAATCCACAAGCGAAAACGCTGGTGAGATTTTCGCGCTGTAGAGCCACTCAAAAAGCGGCTTGGGAGGAAAATGGATAGAGAGTGAGTAACCAACTGTGAGCCTCATGAAAAAAAGACCGCTTCGTTTCCACTGGAGCATGTCGTCCGTGGGAGAAAAGTGGAGAGGGGCGAAGTCCAGAGCCGCTCAGAGCGGAGTACCTGATCTGGAGGCCCACGTCGAGTTCTGCCGGCGCGCGGAAGCGTGCGGTATCGACTCCGTTTTAACCGCCTTCGGTTTCCACCGTGCAGACCCGATCGTGCTGGCGAGTGCTTTAGGGATGCTGACGACGAAAATGAAATTCATGGTGGCGGTTCGCTCGGGTATTTGCTCTCCGACTGCGTTAGTCCAGCAGGTGAACACGGTATCTGCTCTTATTAACGGCCGGATTTGCCTGAATGTGGTGGGCGGCCACACGCCGAACGAACAACGAGGATACGGCGATTTTCTCTCTCACGATGATCGCTATGCCCGAACTGATGAGTTTCTAACGGTGTGCCGGGCTTTCTGGGAAGGGAATGGTCCTGTTAATTTCAAGGGAAATTATTACCATATTGAAGACGGGAGACTGAATACGCCGTTTGTTGCCGCCGAGCGTACCGGTCCGGAGATTTTCCTCGGTGGCTCATCGCCGCAAGCCTTCGGTTTGGCGGCGCGGCACGCAGATTGCCTCTGGACGCTTCCCAGGCGGCCCGAAGAGTTGGCGACACGGATAAAGGCCGTATTGGAGAGCGGGACAGAAGTTGGAATTTTAGTGTCCATTATAGCGCGGGCAAGCCGGAAAGAAGCGCTATCGGCTGCTCAGTCCATCCTGGCTGAGGTTGGCGACCGCGCGAGGAAAACTCATCGTGACTTTTCCCGGGTTTCCGATTCCGTCGCCTTTACCAGCACACTGGCGTTGGCCGAGGAAAGTTCATCCGATTGGCTAACCGCCTGGCTCTGGACCGGTGCGGTGCCTTACCTTGGCGCTCCGGCGATCGCGTTGGTCGGATCGTACGACGAAGTCACGGAGGGCATCCTTGAATTTACCAAGGCGGGGGTTACGCAGTTTCTCTTCCTGGGGTGGCCGGATCTACCGGAAATGACTGCGTTCAATGAAGAGGTTCGCCCGCGTGTCCTTGCTCAATATGATGCCGGCGCTGATATCTCGCGGAGGAAGCGTCTATGAACGAAGAGGCAGAACTCAATCGGGGCCTGAAGTTCCATTGGCGACTGCTGCAAGGCGGAGAGACTCTCGGCGCCACCCGAGCGGCCGGAGCGAGTCAACGCGCAACTGGTTTGCCGGATCTCGAACACCAAATTGAGTTCTGTCGCCAAGCGGAGGCAAGTGGGATTACCGGCCTGCTCACCGACGTCGGCGCCTCCAAGCCGGATCCGGTTCTTCTGGCCGCTGGTCTCGGACTGGCTTCGGAACGCATAGAGTTCATTGTCGCATACCGTTCCGGTCTCACCTTGCCAACGACCTTCGTGCAGCAGTTGAATACGCTTTCAGCGTTTGTGAAAGGACGAGTCAGCCTCAATATCGTAGCCGGCCACTCGCCGGTTGAACAACGCTATTATGGAGATTACCTGGCGCATCACGAGCGCTACGCTCGGACAGAAGAGTTTCTGGCGATCTGTCACGCTTTCTGGAAGAATAGCTGTCCGGTAAATTTCAGCGGCAAATATTATCGCATCGAGGAAGGCAAGCTGAACACGCCCTTCATCTCACCTCATCGCTCATTTCCGGAATTATTTATTGCAGGAGGTTCGGATGAGGCCCGCAACCTGGCGATTTCTCAAGGTACGTTGTGGATGCGATTGGCCGACACTCCGGAAAATCTCAGATCGAGCGTCCCTCCAGTTCTCGCTGCCGGAAAGGAGGTGGGCTTGCGAATGTCAATCATCGCTCGTCCGACTCGCGAAAAAGCCGTTCGTGCTGCGTACGAACTATTAGCCGAGCTCGATCCTGCGATGCGAGATCGGGAGAACGAAGCGCGTTTTATGAGCAGGAGCGACTCAGTATCCATCAATGCGACGTATGCGCTTGCCGAAAAAGAGTGGCTGAATCCATGGCTCTGGACTGGTGCGGTGCGCACTCATGGCGCGCCTGCGGTCACGCTCGTTGGCAGCTTTGAAGAGGTCGCTAATGCGCTGATCGACTACGCAGAGGTTGGCGTCACCCAATTCATCCTGTCCGGGTGGCCCAAACTTAAAGAAATGATCTTGTTCGGGAGGGAAGTCCTTCCACGGGTAAGGAAGCTCGAGAGTAGACTGCATTCAGTACAAAGTGCTTGAGATGCTGAGTAAGTGGGGAATGAAACCAACCGCAGTTGACGGCGGTGAGGCAGCGCTCGAAATATTACAGGAGCGAAATGCAACTGGCACGGCTTTTGGGCTGGTTATGCTAGATGCCGAGATGCCGGGAATGGAGGGTTTTGCAGTAGCCAAGCGACTGAAAGAGAACCTCGATCTGACCGGCGCCACGATCATGATGCATTCCGCCGTAATTGCTGGAAATCTCGCGGAACGCTGCCGCCAGGTCGGTAGCAACCAGCTGCGTAAGCCTATTCTGCATTCTGAATTGCTGGAGGCGCTTCGCTGCTTTGCGAGTCGGGCTCCTCTCCGCGAAGAAAATCGCAGGACCGAGAACTAGCCGGCCAATTGACTGATTATGAGTGCAGCATTACGAGAAAGCTTTCGCAAGCGGTTCGAGCGAGATGGTGTCGTATTTCCGATACCGGTCCTCTCGCCGGAGAAAATCTCAAAATATCTTGCCTGCTTCTCGGAAATCGAGGAACTGCTTGGGCGGCCGATCAAGCGAATGGGGAATCCCGCGTTTTATTTTTCATGGGCATACCGCTTGGCGACAGAGCCGCCGGTTCTGGATGCTGTAGGAGAGATCCTCGGAACCGATCTGCTCATTTCCGGCACGCTGATCTTTTGCAAGTATCCGCGCGACTCTGCTTTTGTGGCCTGGCATCAGGACACATTCTATTCAAATCTGGATCTGACGCCGTCGGCATCCGCGTGGATAGCGCTGCTCGACAGCACCTCGGAGAACGGTTGTATGCGCGTCGTGCCAGGCTCTCATCTGCAGGGAACGTTACCCCATCAGGAAACGTGCCGCTCCGATAACCTTCTGAAGCGAGGGGAAGAGATTCAGGTCGAGGTCGATGAGGCGCTGGCAATGGATGTCGTCTTGAAAGCCGGTGAAATGTCGCTACATCACAATTCGATCATTCATGGATCGCGGTCGAATAGGTCCGACACGAAACGGATCGGATTTATAGTGCGCTTCGTGACGCCGGAGTACAATCTTGGTCCACAACGAACTCCGTTTTTGCGTGCCAAGGGAACCTTCGCCCGCTGCGAACACCTGAAAATAGCCGAGGGACCTGACGACAGCGACATCCGGGTGGCACTGGAGGCTTGGGAACGCTCCAATTCTAACTGAAAAGCCTATGAGGATACTCCTCTGGTCGAACCATCCACATGGTTCTTGCTTTGGGAATGGGGTCGGCCGCCGAACCCGGGAATTCCCATCTGGTTCGGGCCACTACATCCACGACGTTCTGGCAAAAGGGCTGGCCGAGTTGGGCCATCAAGTATTTTACCATCTGCAAGCCGGCGTTTCGGAGCCGCTTTCAGCAGGGGTCGAGCGAATTACCGTTCCGCCTGAATTTGTCGATATCTTGCACAACTATTCGTCCTCGAGGAGTGACTCTGGCCTGATGAGTTATGTTAATGGCCGCAGGATTCCATGGGTTGCCACCTGCCATCTTGACATTCAGGCCCGCGGACTGGATCGCAGTTACGCCGGCGGGAATTGGATTTTTGTTTCGCGGTCGCTGGCCCGACTCTATGGGCGGGAACGCTACGTGTACAACGGGATCGACCCCCTCGGATACATCTACTCTGAGAGAAAGGAGGATTATTACTTATTCATGTCCAGCATGGATTGGGCGTTCGAGAAGGGGTTGGATACCGCGCTGGCTTTGGCTGCGGACCTCGGCTTCCGGCTGGTAGTGGCCGGTACCAGTGGACAATACGCCGTCATTCAGAAAGTTGAGGAGCTCTGCTCGCGTGCGGGAGCAGAATACGTAGGGGACGTGCGAGGTAAGAGAAAGGCGGAGCTGCTCGCCGGTGCACAGGCGCTGCTGCATCCGACTCGCCTTTATGAAGGTTTCGGATTGGTCATGGCCGAAGCCCTGATGAGCGGAACTCCGGTGATTTGCAGTGACCGCGGTGCATGCCCCGAGATAATCTCGCCCGAGGTTGGTTTCGTCTGTCGGCAGGAGATTGATTACAGGAATGCCGTTGAAAGAGTGACGCAAATCTCCAGCCGCGCCTGCAGGGAAAAGGCAATGCGTGAGTATCATTACCATAGCATGGCGAAGGGCTTCGTCAGAGAGTACGAAGCGGAAATTGCGCGGCCAACTCAGGGAAAACTGATACCGAACCTCGAGGCGGCGTTTTCGCCGACGGGCGGGCGAGGACTCTAAGCGACCTTTATGACGATGGCCCTTACAAGCTCGGAACTCACCGATCTTTGCCCCTATCGGGTCTGCATCAATCTCGATCGCAGACCCGAAAGGTGGAAGCGCATGGAGTCACGATTTTCTGAGTTTGATCTTTTGCCGGTGGAAAGGTTTTCCGCCGTGGACGGCTCCAAGACGCCAATCCCGGTGAACTGGCCGGAGTCACCAGGCGCTTACGGTTGTCTCCGAAGCCACCTTTCCGTCGTACAGCAGGCCCGCGCGCAGGAGCGCGAAAGCGCATTGATCATTGAAGACGATGTTCTGTTTGATGAGCGCTTTCACGAGAAGTTCCGAGAACGAGTTTGCAACCTGCCGGAGAACTGGGATATGCTGTTTTTCGGCTGTTTGCACCACGATGCGCCGGTTCCGGTTGCGAGCGGAATCGGAAAGCTTCGAGGATCGTTTTCCACGTTCATGTACGCTGTGCGGCATACGGTGTATGATGCTTTTATCCGTCTGAATTCCCGCGAGAGACAAGCTGTCGATAGAAACAACACAATCCTCCAGCGCCGTTTCAACTGCTACTGCTTTCTTCCACACCTCGCGTGGGTGGACGACAGCTATTCTGACGCCCAAGAAGTGCACACCAATCACTGGTATATCAAAGAATCCATGGTGTTGCGAGGAAGAGAGGTCGAAGCGATGGAAAAACGAACGGCTTTGATCATTCCGTATCGTGGACGCAGCGAATACGGGTTGCGAAGTCTTCGCTACGTCGTGAGCCACTATGGCGCTCTATTTAAAATCCTGGTCGTAGAATATGACGACTACCAGAGGCTCGACCGCGCCGCTCTCCCAGCGAACTGTGACTATTGCGTTCTTAAAAACGACAATGACGATGGAATCATCGCGAGGGTCCAGTGTTTCGTCGCAGGATTCGAAAGGTACCAGCAGCAAAAAGAATATTTCATTTTCAACGAGAACAGTGTGGTTTGTTCTCGAATGGAAATGAGGGCGAACCTGTTAAAGTGTTTAGACTACGATATGGTTAGCTCATTCGAGAGCTACTTTGATCTCGACAAATCGGACAGTGATCGGCTCATCAATGGGCTGAGCCTGCGTACGGAGGGCTACATCCCTAGACCGCGACGCAGTCGGTGCAGCGAGTATTTCACCGTTACCAAAGGCGCGTTCCGCACTCTGGCAGAACATCTTGTCTTTCCCGCTTCGAGCGAGAAGGCGCAAACCATGCCTGGCTTGCGCATATTCGATTCGCCTGGAAGCGCCCTCTGCCTTTTCCCCGGCTAAGGAAATACGAAAAAATTCACTTGCAAAATAGCTTGGAAGAGAATTTTCGTCGCCGTTAGTTTAGCCTCTCTTTTTCGAGGCTAACATGTCGCTCCCAGACAACAGATTTAAAACGATAAGCAATTGATTGTTATTGCCGGGAATTCTATTTTAGTTTGCCGTTTCGCCGAACTGAGCCGGTGCGGCCCAGGTTCCCGTGTCAGGAGTTTAGACGGCGCTTTTAAGCAAACGCGGATTCGAAATACTACTTATGGGGAGCAAAAAGATTGGCAAAGGGGGGAAGGGTAAATACGGGGGTTATTCAAGCGGCGAGATCGTTAGTATAGACCTCGACAAGGAAACAGCAGTGGAATTATTCCTGGCTCTCGCTCAGGCTCTGCATTATCCGCCTGTGAAGAAGGGCAAGAATGGGAAGAAGGGCAAGAACGGGAAGAAGGGAACTAAAACTGGCAACGGCTCGAAAGGGAACACCGGCAACAAAGGCTCGAAGGGGAACACCGGTAGTAAAGGCTCGAAGGCGATCACTGGAACCGGACCAAAGGCGCGAAGGTGAGCACCGGGAGCAAAGGCGCGAAGGGGTACTGATCCTTCCCGATTTGGCGGACGCAGTAGCTCAAAGCATACTTGGAGAGAAACCGGACCTTGCTATGCGGTGATATAAGAACTGTCGGTGCAACTTCCTATCACGGAGTGCTGCTGCCGTGCTTAGCATGAAGGTTCGCGTAAATTCTTACGAAAACGCCAAAGCGCAGGCATTCTTTAAACGCGCTGAAGAGACGGCCTGTTTTCCAGTCGATCAGGTCTTTGGAATCAACAACGAAGGTCGCGGTGAGATTCTCGAATACAGCGAAATGTATTAGCACAAAAAACGACTGCAAAGCGCGCTACATTACAAGATGCCCAGTTACTATGAAACAGGGTTTAATTGGATAATTGACATTAAAATCAACTCTGCGCAAGATGGCAATGCTGTACGGAGGATAGAGCAGTGCGGGGACGCAAATTGGGCGCCGTTGTGGTCTTGCTAAAGGTATGTGCGGCCGCAACCGGACGCGCTGGGAAAACTCCTGATTGAGTCTGAGGCGAAATAGAAAACGACCATAAGAATGGTGATCCCGAATAGAGGAGGCACAAGTGATGAAGCGTTCTAAGACCCGAAGCAGACTAGGCGCATTCTGGATTCTAGCGCTTATTGTTATTCCCGCATTACCTGTCGTGGCGGACGAATCCGCCTTTGCTTGTAATCGGACTATTAAGGCCCAGGTCGTTGCGCTCGATCAGCCTTGGATGTGGAACCGGCTGGGCGCGGCGCAGCCGGGAGGAGTCATCTACGCTCTCTACGGGGACGTCGTGAAGTCGGATGGGAGCGAATTACCTGATCCTTCGAATCTGTCGCCTGGTGATCGTGGGAAGCTGGCTCAGGATTTAGCAGGCAATGTACGGTTGCGGGACGACAAGCGGGCTCGTCCTCTGGTCTTGCGGGCCAACAAGGGTGATTGCCTCGAAATTACTTTCTGGAATTTGCTGAGCCCCGCCACGACCAAAGCCACGACCAAAGCCGCCTCCTTCAATTTGCTCAACCGGCCCTTAGTCCGGCAACAAGAGGACAAGCTAGCCCCTCTCGAGTTGCTAGTCCCTCGCGAGCTGAAAGGGGTTTCGCCAGGCACCTCAATAAGTACCCGCTGGGCGGGTATCCATGCCACGGGGATCGAACTTGTCCAGTCCATTAAAAGCGACGCTTCTTGGGTTGGAGAGAATTCGAATGGTCTGACAATGCCGGGCGATATTCAGGGCTACAAATGGTACGCTGGCGAGGAGGGGACATTCCTGCTTTACAGCCCCGCCGACATGGAGGAGGCCCAACAGACCCAGTCAGGGTTGTTCGGAGCCATCAACGTTGAGCCTGAAGGGGCAGAATGGTATCGCAGCCAGGTTACACACGATGATTTAGACCAGGCGACTCTAACGAAGTCCGATCTGCAAGTATATCACCGAACGTTGGAGGATGCCGCCTTCGCGCGAGTGACGTCGACTCAGGCACCGGTCCTTCCTGGCGCATTGTTGGCGATGCCGTCCGCCGAATTTAAGGAGAAGGCCCTTGTGAACCGCGATCCGGACAAGCGAAGCACCGTTGACGTTTACGTCAAAAACGAGAACCAGCCGGGCGGCGGACAAATTTACTCAACCGACGGGCAACCTCTTATTTACTACCACGCGATCTACAAAACGGGCTCCAAACGGCCATACCGCGAAGGACTCCCGGTGCTTCAAATGCTCCAGGCCAAGCCTCTCGGGACCCCTTTGTATAATAAGCCGCTGAATAACAGTCCATCGCACTATGTTCAGGAACTGCAGGATCTAGGTGCCGGGATAATCCCGAAAGCCCTTCGGGATATATTCGCGACTGAACTCAATAATAATGTCAAAATCGACCTTTCAGCAGCCGCACGTTTAACGGATGACTTTCATTACGGCTGGCTGATTACCGATCAAGGAAACGCTTATCTGGTCAAAGCTATTGAACCCCAGGATCCGAAAGATCCTCAGGCGGTTTGGAGCCTCCAGATTTTTAAGGCCGAACTGGACTTAATTTCAAGCGATCTCACCGCGGCCATCACCGGCCCGGATGCCGGAAGGTTCTCCTACAGCAACACCAGCCCGACTTTTCGCACCAACCCTGCCTCCCCGGACCGAAGGCAGCCGTACCGTGAATTTACGATTATTTATCATCAGGCATCCTTCGCCACGCAGGCATTCGCCCAGTGGGCAAACGCAAATCTGCAAAACGCCATGTCGGCAGGTGCTGACGCCTTCGCCATTAACTACGGCTCAGCCGCTATCGGACCCGAAATCGTCGCGAACCGGTTAGGGGTCGGTCCAATGGGAAATGCCGATGGCGTCGACTTGAAGTTCGAGGAATTCTTTTTGAGTGCATGGGCCGTGGGTGACCCGGCAATGGTAGTAGACGTTCCCGCCAATACCCCGAACAACTTTGTTAACAGTCCGGGCGCTAAACCACAGGTTCTCGCCAAGGTTCCGCCTGATTCGTTCGCAGCCATATTCGCGTCGCAAAAGAATGAGCCAATTCCGGACAAAAATAACCCGCCTCAAACCGATGATTACGGTCCGCTGAGCAAAGCCCACGCAACGAAGGCGTTTTTTCCGGACGACCCGTCGAACGTATACCACAGCTACATGGATGACCACGTTAAGTTCCGCATTCTTCACGCAGGAGCGGGGCCGGCGCACGTGCACCATCTTCACGCGCATCAATGGCTGCATTCCCCCGATAGCGATGACGGGCATTATCTAGATAGCCAGCTCATCATCCCCGGCTCGGCCTACACTCTGGAAATTGCGTACGGCGGCAGCGGGAATCGTAACAAGACAGTCGGAGACTCAATTTTCCATTGTCATTTTTACCCTCACTTCGCCGAGGGAATGTGGGCGCTATGGCGGGTGCATGATGTGTTCGAGGCGGGGACCGTCCTCGATCAAAATGGAATCCCCGTCGCTGGTGTGAACCGTGCTCTACCGGACGGCGAGATTGAGCGCGGGACGCCGATCCCGGCGATCGTACCCCTGCCGACACTCGCGATGGCTCCGATGCCGGCCAATGTGGAGCTTACGGATCTCGCCCCCTGGGCCCCAGGGAAAGGCCAAGGGCGCAGGGTCTACGTGCATCCGGAGAAAGAACTGGGTGCTGACGGTAAGCCTGTCTACAAAAATCCCGGCTATCCGTTCTTCATTCCCGGCGTTTCGGGTCATCGTTCGCCGCATCCGCCGCTGGGTTTCGCGTGGCTGGAAGATCCCAAAACCGGAGAGCCGATTCTAAACGACGGCAAGAAGATCTTTCTGGATGGAGGACTGCCGCGGCATCTTGCCCTGGACGGAACGATTACGAAAGAATTTCAGACGCGGTGGGATTTCACAAAGGATTTCGTTGTACTGGATAAGCAGGGAAACCTCCAGCCCGGCGGAGGTCTCCAGGCCTTCAAACTTCCGGAAGAGGGAACTCCGATCGAGCTTGCTGCGATGAAGACGCATGCAACCCGGACTACGGCGAGTTTCCAGCCCAACGGCGATCCAGGCAATTTTATTCTCAACGGATTACCGCCGGCGCCGGGTGCGCCATATGCGGATCCATCCGTGACGGATTTCGGCAATGCCAATATCCACAAGCGCCGATATCAGGCCGCGGTCATCGAGTTGAACGTTGTCCTGAACAAGAAGGGGTGGCATTATCCTCAGCAGCGAATGATTTCGCTGTGGCGGGACGTCGCTGATACAATCGGGGGAAAGCGGCAGCCGGAGCCCCTGTTCTTTCGCTCCAACACCCAGGACACTATCCAGTTCTGGCACACGAATCTCGTACCTAATTACTATCAGCTGGACGACTTCCAGGTTCGAACACCGACGGACATTATCGGTCAGCATATTCACCTCGTTAAATTCGATGTCACCGCATCGGATGGTGCGTCGAACGGCTACAATTATGAAAGCGGCACGTTCAGTCCCGAAGAGGTCCGCGAGCGGATTTATGCCATTAACGAGAAAGGGGGCCTTTATGGGTTTGATCCTGGCACGGGCTACGTCAACAAGAGCGCACCACAGGAAAAGCTTGAAGTGAAGAAGGTAAACGAATACTACCCGGCGCCTGATAGTACCGTCAACCAGAACGGTGGCGTGCCGGTGGTAAGTCCCGCAGGCGATTCTGTCTTCGGAAAGCCACCCAATGGTCAGGACTGGAACGGTGCGCAGACGACCATTGAGCTTTGGGCGGTCGATCCACTGCTCAACAATCAGGGAGAGGATCGTACACTTCGGACGGTGTTTACGCATGACCATTTCAGTCCGTCGACGCACCAGCAAGCGGGTCTCTATGGCGGCTTGGTCGTCGAGCCGGAGAATTCATTGTGGTACCTTCCTGATGGCACGCGAATGAACACGCGCCTCGACGGCGGTCCCACCAGCTGGCACGGCTACATCGTGCCCCAGGATCCCAGGGAGAGTTATCGCGAATTCATGCTCGAGTTCCAGGATTTGCAGCTCGCGTACAACAAGGGGAGCCGGCCGGAGGTTTCGTCGTCGATATTTGATCCTGGAAATGATCCCGCAAACCCTCTGAGCGCATCAGCTGCATTCGATCTGGCGCAGGCGCATTCAATCCCGCAGTTCGAAACCAAAGCGTTCCCGGCGTATGTTAAGGCGCTCAATAGCGAGAAGCTTCCGATAGGGACGAGTTCTCAGCCGGAGAATCGTGTCGGGTTTCCAGAATTGTTCCTGGAATTCGGCGTTCCGCTCTCGCCAAACGCCATAGTCAAAAAAGTAAAAGATAATGTTTGGTGGACCATTACGGAAGCGCATGGCGAAAAGAACGCCGGTGTAAAGTATGTCGTGCGCGCAATCCACGGAACCCAGACCGTAAATGGAGTTATCGTGCCTGATTTCGTTACGCACATGCTGGTTTACACGCCTGACATTAGCCCGGGTTGGTCTGATCCGGCGTTTGCTTTGAACGGTCCACCAAAGGATCCCGCCAATTCCAACCCCTACGGATTTAGTGACGGGCCTCCGAACGGACCGCCGTTCCCGAACTTGGTCAGCCAAGCCGAAACGGGCACCTACTCGGTCAATTACCGAAATGAGCCGGTTCCGCTCAGGCTCGGCGGGACGACGTCGGAACAGACTGATCCCACGCTAGTCTTTAGCTCCATTCCGCGGGCCGATCCCGATCTAAATGCCCAGCCGAATCCTCTTGAATTAGTTAACGCCCAGCCGGATGACCCTTACACGCCGCTACTCGAAGCCTATGCAAACGACAAGGTTCAGGTTCGCACCCTGGTGGGAGCTCATGTCCAGGCTCACTCGTTTGAGATCCATGGCGTGGACTGGCTGTTCGAACCTTCCTATAAAAACTCAGGTTACCGCAACGCCCAGCTCATGGGACTGTCGGAGCATTTTGAAATGTTGTTTGACCTGCCGCCGGTAACCTACGAGCACAGCGATCTCAAGAGCTTGCCTGCTTTTGCCGATTACTTTTATTCCCCCAGTTCCGACATCGTCGGCTTGAACAATGGGCTATGGGGAATCATGCGCGCTTACGGGAGCCGTGAACCATGCATCAATCCCTTGCCGAACAATGAGCAACCCGCTTCGCCAGGAAACATCGATCTGATCGAGCAAGGATACACCGAAGCGAAAAAGACCGGCAAGTTCGGTCCTACTCGCGAGTTCGATGTCACGGCTGTCACCGCAGAGGCCGCGCTTCCGGGCGGAATGCTGGTTCTGAATGGTCGGGATCCGAACAATCCACTTTTCGCCAAAGACGCCTTATTGTTCGTACGGACCACCGACCTCGACCTTGCGAGCGGAAAGCTGAAGCCGGGCGTGCCGATTGAGCCGTTAATTCTCAGGGCTGCGGCGGGTGAATGGATCAAAATCACCGTCCGCAATGGCTTCGATCTGCAGAATGCCGTGTTTCGGAAGACCTACTCGAACAACTTGCCGTACGGTACGCCGTTCACCGCAACCTCAACGCCGGGCGCGAGTCCGACTCCGGCCAACAACACACCGCTGCCTGTGGTTCCCTTTAAGACTTCCGCCAATGTCGGGCTGCACCCTCAGCTGGTCGCTTACGATCCTGTGGATGCCAATGGATTCATTGTCGGTTTTAACCCTGTCGGTTTGAACCCGGCGGATAAGCATAGGCTGGTGCCACCGGGGATGTCCCAGGACTTCTACTGGTATGCAGGAAAAGTGACTAGCGACGAAACCGGGAAGCGGATTGCGAAAGCGGTCCCGATCGAGTTCGGCGGTACCAACCTGGTGGGCGGAGATCCGCTGATCCAGACCCAATTCGGAATGGTTGGCGCTCTGATTGTCGAGCCGGAGAGATCCTCGTGGGCCGAGGATATCTCGACCCGTGCTGCGGCGACTGTGACCAAGCGAGATGGGACGCGGTTCCGTGAATTCGTGGTAGTTGATCAGAATATGTTTGCTAACTCTAATTCCGGTTCAGCGGAATTCCTTAATAACCTCAATAAGGCTAACTTTGGAGGCGTTGTCGGAGCGATAAATTTCCGTTCGGAGCCGTTTCCGTTTCGAAGTTCCGCGAACGACGCGCAGAGTCTTCCCCACGCTGCGCCACAGGGATTTTCGCAGGCATTCTCGAACAGTCTCTTCACCAAGCCTGCCGACCCGGTAACACCCGTGTTCGTGGCTCCTGCAGGGATGGCGACTCGCTTCCGATTGGTAGTACCGAGCACAAGTACGAGTAATGCGATCGGTGCTGCGCCGGTATTCATCGTGCATGGCCACAACTGGCAGGAGGAGCCGTATACGGACGACTCAACAAAAATTGGAAACAATCGTTTGTCAGAGTACTTCGGAGCCGTTGAGGCTGGACCCAATCAGAAGTTCGATCTCGTATTTGATAGCGCTGGAGGAGCGGACAAAGTTCCAGGTGACTATTTGTATGACACTTACCAGACCGGCGGAGCCGTGGGCACGTGGGGGGTGTTCAGAGTCACAAAGGAGGAAGTTGTGATAGAAAAAGCTCAATTGGCAGATGACGCATTGACGGCAAGCGGCTTGATCCGCTCCGTGACCTCGAATGGTGACGGCAAGCTGCCCAAACAACTGAAAATATACGCCGCCGACGTCTCAAATGCTCGAATAGAACTTGGAGAGGCCCAAGTTGATGCCGAAGGTAACTGGTCGTTCCAGACAGCCATAACTGATTTGAATAAGCCTGTCACTATTCAAGTGACGGCTCTAACCGAGAACGGGAACACTGGAGCGACGGCTGTCGTCGAGATCGCGAAGTGAATCAGACGCTTGAACTTCCAACCGGCGAATTCAACGGGGCCGTGGGAGGACCCAAAGATGGGATCGCGCAAAGGCTGTGTGGGAAATCGGAATTTTAGGCGGTAATTCGCCGCTGGATTGGGGTATTCCGACCAGGAATCCGGCGCTTACCGCCAGGGACGTAACGGACGTAGAAGCCGAGTTCGTTGCGGATCCGTTCATGATTTTCAGGAATCGCCTTTGGTATCTCTTTTTCGAAGTGTTGCGAAAGGACCTCCGTACGGGAGAGATCGGTGTGGCCGTCAGCAGCGATCTCCTTGCCTGGGAGTATCAAGAGATCGTTCTCCGCGAATCATTCCATCTTTCCTACCCCTATGTCTTCGGGTGGGAAGGAAGTAATTACATGGTTCCGGAGACGCTTGGAGCGAATGAGATCAGGCTCTACCAAAGCCACGATTTTCCGCGTGACTGGCGGCTCCTCTGCCCACTGATCCCGGGCCGGCATGCCGATCCGTCGATTTTCCGGTACGAAGACAGATGGTGGATGTTTGCTTGCGACACGCCCTTCGAGCACCGGTCTCTCCGACTCTACAGCGCACCTCAGTTGAGAGGGTCGTGGGAGGAGCATCCGGAAAGCCCGATCGTCGAAAACGATTCTAGAATCGCCAGGCCGGCAGGTCGAGTTGTCGCCTTCGACGGCCGGCTATTGCGGTTCGCCCAGGATTGCTCAGGGCAATACGGTCAACAAGTGTGGGTGTTTGAAATAACTCATCTCAGCCGCTACAAGTACCGAGAGCGGAGAGCATTGTCAGTGCCGTTACTTGGTGCTGGGAATCGCGGAGGCTGGCGGACCAGTCGGATGCATCACATCGATTCTCAAGCTGTGTCGGCTGGCGAGTGGGTTGCGTGCGTCGATGGTTGGCCGGACGCAGGAAACGGCGCCAGATGAGTGAAAGCGTTCAGGCTCTTTGGATTGGAAAGAGGCTCTCCGCTATGGAGCAGTTGTCGATCGCGTCGTTTCTCATCCAGGGCCACGCCTATCATCTCTATGCTTACGACGAGGTTGAGAACGCTCCAGAAGGAACCGTGCTGAAGGCAGCCGACGAGATCCTACCCGAATCGATGATCTTTCAATATACGAAGTTTCCCAGTCACGCAGGATTCTCCAATTTCTTTCGCTACAAGCTCTTGCTGGAAAAAGGGGGGTGGTGGGTAGATACGGACGTAGTGTGCTTAAAACCTTTCATCTTCGAAGAACCTTACGTATTCGCGTCTGAGCGAGCGGATGGCCGCGAGGTACCCACCACCGCAGTGATCAAGTCACCGCCCGCAAGCGAGATAATGGCCTTCAACTGGAATATTTGTAGTTCGTGTGCCGATCCGGCGAGTGTGGTCTGGGGTGAGCACGGCCCCAAGCTCATGCTAAAGGCGATCGCGAAATTCAAATTGCAGCCGTTTATCAAAGGGGCCCATGTTTTCTGTCCTCTTGCTTACGACGAATGGGAGAAATTGCTTTCCTCCGACAATGCGAGGTCTGTTGGCGAAAATACTCACGGTATCCATCTTTGGAATGAGATGTGGCGCCGTAGTGGCCGCGACAAAGAAGCTTCCTACGCTCCTAACTGCCTGTATGAACGGCTCAAGGCAACTTTTTTGTCGCGATGCTAAAACTGATTGTGGCGCCGAAATCAGCGTTGGGAGGATATATCAGCCGTGAGTTCTTCTACATCATTGAGGACCTTGAACGGCGCTTCGCCTGGAGACACCTCGAAACCTGGGAATTGGCGAATGATCATCGTCCATTGCGGACGATTCTTCTGGAAAATTACGGGAGCATCCCGGAGGTGATCCTATTCTGGGAGCAATATCACGTTTTCACTTTCCGCGGGAAAGAGCTGCGTAAGCTCGGTAGTCAAATCGGTATCTGGGCTGATGATATCCATTCGTTCAATGACGCGGTGCGGCTCAGCCGGGTGGCGCCATTCGTCCTGGCGGACAAGGTTTTAGCCGCTTATGCAAACCGGCTTGAGGAATTCTATCCGTTTATCAGGAAAGGCGCCGACCTCGTCTGGGTGCCTCACTCGGCGTCCAAGGATTTTGTAATTCCGCTAAGCGGGACACCTGAGCGTGCGGTATTTCTTAGCGGAGCGATCACGAGCCTCTATCCGCTGCGGTGTCAGGTGAAAGCCTTGTCTGAGGAGAACAGCGTGCCAATCGCTTTTTTTGATCATCCCGGCTATCATTGCGGATTCGACCACGAATCCGATGAAAGAGTCGGCAAGGGGTACGCGAAAAATATCGCCAGACACCTTGCGGCAATTACTGACGGCCTGATCTACGGTTATCTCGTGGCAAAGTTTTTTGAAATCCCGGCAACAGGCGCTCTTTTGCTCGGAGAGGAAAGCGCTCAAGGATGCTCTTGCTAGTCTCGGATTTTCTGATGGCGTACATTACCTCTCGGTCAGTCCGGAGAACCTGAGGCCGCGTATTGAAGAAGCATTGGATCCAAGGAATCGGAAAGAGATCGACGAGATCCGTAGGCAAGGTCAAAAGCTCGTGGCGAACCGCCATTTGGTCGAGCACAGGGCGAAACAGATCGATGATGTATTCGGATGACCTGAAACGCGCCAAACGAAAACAGTTCCGCTGTGAGGAAATGTCCAATCTACTGTATACCATCCCAAAATTCTTGACGCCCAGAACCCCGTCTATCTATCGACAGAGAATCCCTAAGACGATCTGGCAGACAATGAAGACCAACGTTGTTCCGGCCAAAATGAGAGAATGGTCGGATACCTGGATAAAGCTCAATCCTGAATATCACTATAACTTCGTAGATGACGATGGAATCGAAATGTTTATCAGATCGAGTTTCCCTGATTATCTTCAGGCTTTTGAGAAATTAAAGCATGGCGCCTCAAAAGCTGATCTATGGAGATATTTGGTCATGTTCAAGTACGGCGGGATTTATTCTGACATCGACTGCTTCTGTGTCAATCCTCTAAAGGAGTGGATTGATCCGGGCGTGGCCTATGTGACGCAGCTGGGAGTTAATAAGGATGTTTGCCAATGGTTAATCATCACTATTCCTGGCAACCCTATTTTTCTAAGGGCGGCAGAGAGAGCACTCCACAATGTTCTGAACGATATAAGCAGGGCAGAATATTACGGGTTTGAATTTCATATGGGCAAGCTGAAGCTCCGACAGGACCAAACTCACATCAAAATCGAAGATGATGTACTGAGTTTGACGGGACCTCCGATTCTGCAAGAGGCTGCGGAGGATTGCTTCAAGAAACAAACATGCCCGGAGATATTCGAGCATACGCAGGTGGTATGTACTTCTGAGGAGACATCGTGCAGCTTCAAAGGAAATGTGAAGCACGATTATGGAAATAAAGACTATTTAGAGGGACTTAAGCAGCTGCATGTGCCTCACTACTAATCGATAAGGCGACTCCCTTTGCGAGTAACCTGTTTGGTGAGTGCGATTCTGAAAGAGAAACTGGCATTGAGAGCTTGGCGAGAGGACGATCAGCGTGCGAAGAGATTCCTCCGTTCCTCCGCGCCCTTCTGCATCTCGCGGAGGAAATTCATTCCAGGTCGGATATCCCAGGCCTGGATCAGTGTGGTATAGCCGGCCACCTCAAGTTCCCGTGCAATCCAATCCGCCGGGTCTCGATCAGCCGACGTGCAACCGATGAAGAAGTCACCCGCCGCCGCAGGCCGATCATGCCCGAATCGAAGCGCCGTGGCAACACTTTGTACGATGATCATTAAAGATCAACGGAACTCAATGGAACAATTAACTACGTCGCTTCCGCCCGGATTGCTTGCTGCCTTTTGATACGGCGCAGCGCATCGGCCGACTGTTCTAACAGGACTTTCCCAAGCTGAACGAGATCGACTGATCGACTCCATCAACTCGCCCCTTCCGTGAACCGGCGGGCAAGATATGGTAGAAGTTTTCGCAGTCGACGCACACCTTCTGCGGTCACCTTAGTTTCCTTCAAGTTGAGGTCTTGAAGCGAGCTAAGCTTCTCCAGATGCTTCAGACCGGCGTCTGTGATGTTCGTTGCTTGTAAGCGAACCCCTAAGAGCGATCTAAGATTCGCGAGGTGCTCGAGGCCCGCGTCGGTAATTTTGGTTGTTCCCAAGCGAAGGCGTAGGAGTGAGCCAAGCTTAGCCAGATGCTCGAGGCCCTTATCGGTAATTTGGGTTTCGTCCAAGTCGAGGCTTTGAAGTGAGCTAAGTTTGCCGAGATGCTCGAGGCCGGAGTCGGTAATTTTGGTTCCCGATAAGTCTAGAACTAGTAAGGGAAGCTTAGCTAGATGCTCCAGACCAGCGTCCAAAATTTCGGTGTCGGACAAGTTAAGGATTTGCAGTATATTAAGCTTGGCTAGATGCTCCAGACCGGCGTCTGTAATTTCGGTGTAAGATAAGTCAAGATTTTGCAGCGAGCTAAAGTTGGCCAGATGCTTCAGACCAGCGTCCGTGACTTCAGTGTGGCGCAAGTTAAGGACGCGCAGTGAGCTGACATTGGCCAGATGTTCCAGACCAACATCTGTGATTCCGGTGTCGCGCAAGTTAAGGTTTTCCAGTGAGTCGAGTTTGGCCAGATGTTCCAGAGCGGCGTCGCTGATTTTTGTTCCGCGCAAGTCGAGGGTTTGCAGTGAGCTAACTTTCGCCAGATGCTTCAGACCGTTTTCGCCGATTTTTGTTCCGCGCAAGTCGAGGGTTTGCAGTGAACGAAGTTTGGCGAGATGCTCCAGAGCGGAGTCAGTGATCCTTGTTTCGGGCAAGTCCAGGGTTTGCAATGAGCCAAGTTCGGCCAGACGCTCTAAACCCTTATCGGTAATGTTGGTCTCTCCCAGTCGGAGGCGTAGAAGTCCTCCAAGCTTGGCCACATGCTCCAGATCGGCGTCGGTGACATTTGAACGCGGTAAACTGAGAGTTTGTAGGGAGGGGAGCCGTGTCAGATATTCCAAGTCTGTCACGTCCACCCGGGAGTCCGACAGATCCAGGTCGTGGATACTTAGAAGGTCAACTTGAGTGATTTGATCTACACGCTTGTCGAGCGCCTTGGCAACGCGGTTACGGATTACGGAAGGTAGTCGCGCGAGCAAATCATTCGATTGTCCGGCAGCAGTGAATTGCGTGCTACTTACCGCCCGCTCGGGAGGCTTGGGAGGTTCGACAACCGGTGCGGATTGGGCAACGACCATTGAGAACGGGATACTCAATAAGTCCCGCAAGCTCGGGTCGTCCAACAGGATCAAATCCACTTGCTTCCCGTCATCATCGTTGGGGCGCCTTCTTTCAAGGTGTTCGTACGCTCCGTCCAACTCCTCAGCAGCCGTTGCCTCGCGTTTCCTGCGGGGAACATAGTCCGGGTGATTCTTGATGAAAGCTGAGAACGTTTGGAACCATTCGAGACTACTCTTTTCCAAAAGGAGGCGTGTTGCGTTGCTCAACCTGTTCCGGAGAATTCGCTGAATGAGGAAAAATTGCACTCCTTGCGCGAAGATGAGCTCTCGGGGGCCATTGAGACTCCGATTGTCAGCAGCTGCGCGACCTCTAAGGAGCGCACTGTTGAGCAAGCGTTTGATCTCGCGAGGATTCTCCTTCGCAAGGCTTTTAATGGCTTTTTCCACGACCTGCTTATGCGCTGCTGTCTCGAGCATGGTGCTCCAGTATTTCCCAGTCGCCTTGTTTAGTGCGGCGATTTGTCGGGTCAGAAATTCCTCCATTTGCTGCTCGCTGGGCGAAATCTGAATTTCTACCTGGAAGATCTTATCCAGATACTGTTCGCTCTTTCTTGGTGAAAGGCCCTTATCCTCATAATGCTTGCGCACGATGGCGTCTACCACGTTCCGATCGAGCCCGACAATAAATACCAGCGGCTCGATGTTGAGGTAGAGCTTGATAGCCTCAAGCACTTCGAGAGTAACCTCCGGCGAACAGCGGTCTAGGTCGTCAATGAAGAGAGCCACGCGTGCAGGGAACTTCTGTTCTCGACCTCCCTTTATAGAGCTTTGGATCCAACTTTTTAGGGTCTCCTCAAATTGGTTAAGGTAGGCCTTTTCTGGGCGAATAGCTCGATCAAACTCGTCGTAAATGTCCCTAAACATCTCCCCCTTTATTCCTAACTCGGCGCCACTCCCGGGTGCTCCCGCTTTGACCTTCACGTCCATTCCAGCAAGGGCATGTAGAAATCCTTTGCCGAGGAAAGAACCGAATTTCTTCGCAGCCTCTATCATCTGAGGCACGAAGTTCTCGCGGGTGAGTGTCTCTACCGCAAAAAGTGCGAGAATCACTTCTGCGATGATACCGCGCCATACCTCCTCGCGAGTCTGGAATCTCCATGGATCGAACCATACTGGATAAACGCAGGGATGGTCATGGCGGTTCCGTGAATCTAGTTTGTTCCAATCGCGGAGCTGAGATTCCAGCCACCGCATGGCTGACGTCTTGCCTGTGCCCCAATCGCCGTAGATAGCAACGGCGATTGGACAGCGCGTGTCGTGATGGCGTAGAATGTCGAGAACAACTGCCAGTCGAGATTCAAGGCTAAGCAAATCCGGAAAATCTGCCGATGATCCAGTAGCGTGGTCCGAAAGGATGGTCATCCTCGGCTCGCGCCGGGATAAGGCGGGACCATTCACCATGCGGGTATTCTACGAGGTCCAGAACACCTTTCAAGCTTCGAAATCGCAGGAGTCGCAGGAGCGTCTTCGTCCGCCGGTTACGACCGAAGCGCGATTTCTTTCTCGAATTCGAATATGTAATCGCGCGCCATTCTCAGGTAGTGGTATCGCTCGAGCGCGATAGTTCGACAGGTCAGAGGCGAGATCCCATCGATATTCCTGACGGCAGACTTGTACTCATCGAAAGTTGCACAAACGAAACCCACGTCTGGTGTCACAATCTGAGGGCAAGCACCGTAATAGCTGCTGATCACCGGCGTCCCCGACACCAGTGCCTCTGCGACTACCAGGCCGAATGGCTCGTTCTGCTGCGTGGGAAATAGCAGGCATTTGGCCCTGGCAAAGAGGTCGGCCTTCCGCTCGCCGGATACGTACCCGGAATACGTGACCCCTAAATCCTCGAACATTTGCATATAGCCGTCCGGCGATTCGCCTGAAGGGATCGCCCCCGCCACAATAACCTTGATTCCAAGTTCGCGGATCAGGGATCGAGCTATTTCAAATCCCTTCGCTTCCAGATCCGCCAGATCGGCGACGGCGAAAAGGAAATAGTCGTCCTTCGTCTCCGAATAAATAAATTCGCCGGGATCGATACCGTTGGTTACGTATCTGTTTCGTCCGAATGATCGGGCGTGGGTCTCCGAAACAAAAATCCAATTATCCTGGATCTGCGGCAACGTCGGGTCCTTAAATTTTCGGGGAGCATGATAGGTCAAAACCCAGGGTACGCCTCGAGTCTCGGGCGACTGCCAACGCTGTAAATACATGATATCGACGTCGTATCGGCGCTCTCTTACGAGTTCAACGCCGTCGGGCAGAGGCTCCGAGGCGCCTCCGTGCAATTCATATAAAAGTTCGTGGCCAAGCTCTGCGAATCCTTTTGCTGCCAAATCCGCAAGGCGATCAGATGCCATGCCCCCGTTTCGCGCTGGATAGCAGTGACCGGCTCCCATAAATATTCTCATGTCCTGATGTCAGTGAACTAGTATCCTGGTCCCAAAATATACGCTATTTCGGGGACAGGACACTATGGTCTCTCCAAAAAGAGGAACGAGTATCGGCCGATGACGTCATCGTGCTTCGCGACCGCGTCCAGGTAATTGGCAATAACGTCCTTTCTATAGTTCCTTCTCGCGAGATAGTCTTCTGTCCGTTTCCTCCAGTCGGCAATCTTCCCGGAATCTCCGCAGATCGTCAGGTAGTCAGCGACAATCACGTCCCAATCGTGCATATGCCGGATGTAAGATTTTGAGAAAAGTCGTCGCACTCTAGGGTCATTGTCCATTCCCCGGCGGGTTTGTTTGTAGCCCTTCTCCATGCCCCGGTGGAGAGAGGTTTTGCTCCTATCGCGGTTCTGTGGATCTACGTGGTAAATCTGTTCAATGTACCAAATAGAACTGCCGTCAATTTGCTTTGGGCGCCCGGGATTCGCGCAAATAAAGCATTCGTCGAGGACGGAGGCTCGGAAGACGGGGTGCGGCCAAAAAGACTCCTCGTCGTCGTCTGCTATGTGCAGATTGTCGTGGTCCATGCTAAAAAGTTTGACGGTCCACTCCCCGGCTGTGAAGGAACTCTTGAGTCCGACATTTCTGCCAACAAAAGATTCGCCGAAAGAGTAGCCGCCCAGGGCGAGAAGTGTGCCCCAGAGCATGCCAAGATCGGTAATCGTCGAGGCGTGAAAGCGGTCGGCTCGAATTCTGTTCTCCGAAATTGCAAACGCGGCACGAAGATATTGTGCATGGTCTTCATAGACGACGTCTGGCGCGATGTAGACACCCAGGACTTCGTCCAGAAGAGCATCGGCAAAGAATTGGGCGTCGCGCCTGGTGTAGCTCTTTCGTTTCAGACCTTTCTTGAAGTAGGCATCGGGGCCTGCCGGCGAAAGAAAGGTCGCGAGTCTATCGAGGCGATACGAGCTCGTTTGGGCAAAAATCCCTTGGCAGGGCATCGCGTGAACGAGAAAACGGCCAGTCAAACCCACTTCGCCGGGGACATGCCCGAGTTCGTCGCCGAATTGCTGGTCGAATGCGGAAACGCATAGAGCCATGTGCTCGCGCATTTTCTCGTAAGCGTCGCCAAATACAGCAGGATTCGTGAAGTAATCGAGAAGGTTTATCTCTTCGCCCTCAACCGGAATAGATTTGTATCGCGCCAAGGCGAGCAATTTGGAAAGTGGCGCTTCGCATCCATGAACCAAACGATAAACTTCGGAAAGTCTTGCAGCCTGGGTCGATTCCCATTGCAGGCTCGCAGTGATGGCACCTCCCTGGAGACGATGTGAGGGCGGCAATGGTTCACCGGTATCGTAGGTGAAGCAAGCGGTCAACGGAAACGCAGCGCGGAGCCCGGTGCGCTTGATTTCGAATTCCAATGGGCTGCCGGGTGGTTTGACAACGCACGCTACTGTCTCAATCGGATTCTCGACAATCGAGTTGATTTCCGATGAGGTGCTCTCAGAAACCCAGAATACCCGTCCGGAAGCAGCGAGACCATGCAAGATTCCCCGTTCATAACCGGGAAGACTCGAACGATAACGCTCTGCCTCAGTCTCACCCTCGGTCCTCATCGAGCCTCTAACGCCAGAGGATACACTTACTTGAGCGAGCAGACGGTCCAGCACCTCTGCGCAAGGGAAGAGATACCGTGCTAGGGAAACTTTGCAGGGCTCGCGCGAGAGACAGATGAACGCGTCGAGGGCTCCGGGAGTAGTCCGAAGCCTCCGAATTTTTCGATGAATTCTTTCGAGGCGATTCAGGTTGCCCAAGAATTGAGCGACGAAAACTCTAAAGTCCGTTGACGTGTAGCCTTCGAGCAGGACACCGTCGACCATGCGCTTCCCATCCGGCGAGAGGATCCCAAACTTATGAAAAAGGAATTTGAACTCACCTTCGTCAGCGGGGTCAAGGTGGCGGCATTGATTCGCGAGCACGAGTGTAGCGAAGAGCCTGACGTTCCAGGAATCGGCTGCTGACCCATCGGAAACCGCAAGGAGCTCCCTCACGAAGCCTCGATCATACTCTTCGCGGGACAAAAATTCGGCGCATAGATAGGTTGCCCTGGGATCTCCGCCGAAGCGCGCTTCCAGCACGCGACGGAATTTTGCGGGTAGCCGCGCCATGTGTTCAATTTGTGTGGCCATGGTTAGGATCGACCAGCGACGGCGCCTGTATTTCCTCTGAAATTGCTTTCACGCAAAAGAGTTAACTCTAATGGGATGATCGCTGCGGTGAAAAGTTGATCAGACGAAAATAGTCTTGTCAATCCGCAGGAATGTTCGCACCATAAGACATCGATTTGACCGCCAGCCTGAACGGTAGTTTCGGGAAATCGGTTAGCTTTGGCTAAAAATTAGTTCACGGCCATGACCCATCGAAGAAACACGAATTTGCAAGGTGCGTACGATGGACTCTGCACGGTTTTAATGATTTCGGGATTCGCGATTTGCACGGGCATCTCCGGAGTATCTGCCGTTGAAGCAGCCGGTGCGGGTCCGACGCTGGAGCCGTACCATCAGGCCATTGAGAAGAATGGAATCAGAATCAATTTTGAAGTGGCCCATGTAGGAGATTCGACGGAGCAACGAAAATCGTTTGAGGAAGGCGATCCGGTATTGTTCCGGTTTACCATCAACGATACCACGACTCAGGCTCCGATCCCGGGTGTTTCCCCTGCCGCCTGGTTGGACCTGCGACGAAAAGATGAAATCCCGGCCGCTAATTCGTGCGAGATTAAAGCGCAAAAATTCATTACAGGCGGCCTTTTCGCTCAGGCGGACCTCGATCTGAACGATTACTATGTTCTCGCGTTAAACGACGATGCGACGATTTCCGTGGTGGATCCACTTTTCGGCTTCGGAACGACAAAACTTCTGGCCCTTATTCCTCTGACGGCCAACGGATACGACTGGGTGCTAACCAAGGATCAGGCAAAGCTCTTCGTTTCTATCCCTGACAAAGCGCAGATTGCGGTGGTTAACACGGCGACTTGGGAATTGTTGAAATACCTCGAGGCCGACAACAAGCCGACCTGCCTGGCTCTGCAGCCGGACGGTCAGTATCTCTGGGTGGTCGGAGGAAGTGGTTCTCAGGCAAGCTTGGCTGCCTTTCGAACGGGAACTCTCGAGCTTGCTGGGCGCCAGAGAGTCGGAAACGGAAGCCACGCGATCGTAGCTTCCAGCGACAGCGGTTTCGTATTTGTGACGAATGGGGAAGACAACTCGGTTTCGGTCGTCGACACCAGAACCCTCAATTTAGTCAAGGAGATCCAAGTCGGGGAAGGGCCGGTATCGGCTGCCTACTCAGAACTGGCGAATGCTCTTTACGTTTCTCTGACGGACGCCGGGTCAATCGTGGTGCTAGACGCCAAAAGCCTCAGCGTCATCAAGACTATTCAAGCTGATCCAGGACTTGCCGAAATCGCCGTCGCGCCGGGCGGCCGGTATGTATTCGTTCTAAATCGCAAAAAAGATCTGGTTCAAATAATTGATAGTTCCGTGAACGAAATCGTTCAATCCGGCACCGTGGGGAAGGCGCCGTTTCAGATCTCGTTTACGAAAGATTTCGCTTACATCAATCATCTCGGTTCGGCAGATGTGTTTATGGTGCCGCTCAACCAGATCGGGCGGAAGGGTGTTCCGCTCACGGTCGTCACCTTTCCTGGCGGCCAGCAACCGCTGGGCGGGACATCGGTAAACAGTCCGGCTGCGCGGGTTGTTGAGGCATCTGGTGAGGGTGCGGTCTTGGTGGCAAACGCACCGGACAAACAGATCTATTATTATAAAGAAGGAATGGCTGCTCCGATGGGCAGTTTCTCCAACTACGGCCGGCAGCCGATGGCAGCGCAGGTGGTTGATAGAAGTCTTCGCGAGCGCACTTCTCCAGGGGTCTACGAAACTGTTGCCAAGCTGCCAAAGCCGGGCCTGTACGACGTCGTTTTTTTTCTTGATTCCCCGCGATTTGTCAATTGCTTTGAATTCGCCGTCGAGCCAAATCCCGCGATCGAAGCGGAACGGAACGCCGGAAAAGTTGCGGTCACAGCGCTCGCGCCTAAAATGCCTTCGAAACTAGGCGAAGAATTAACATTCAAGTTCCGGATTGTCGATCAGGCCACCAACGAACCCGTCAACGGGTTAACTGATGTCGTTGTGGTGACCTTTCTAGCACCCGGCACCTGGCACCGGCGGGAACTTGCGAAAGAGGAAGGCGACGGAGTTTATAGCATCGGGTTCAAGCCTCCCCAGCCGGGTGTATACTATGGCCATGTCCAGTGCAGCTCGGTCAATCTGCAATTCGGTAACCCAAACTACTTGACAGTCAGAGTTCTGCCGGGAGAACGCGTGAAAACAGGGGAGCAAAACGCCGGCAAAGACTGATGCTGCATATGAGTACCTGTCAAAGAGTTTTTGGACATCGTCGATAACGTGATGCTCTAACTATCAGAGAAGTTAGGTGAACTGAGATAACTATGAACGCGAACTTGTCGTGGTCGCGACCGGCTCGGCTCGGTCTGTTGCTCGCGGTGGTACTCACTGGGCAACCGATTGTGGAGGCACATGCCCAATCGGATCCTGGCCCTCAGGGAGGAACAAGGCAAAATATTCCTGATGTCCAACTAATCGACCAGGATGGAAAGACGGTTCATCTTTACACTGATCTTGTGAAGGGACGCGTGGCAACGTTGAGTTTTGTTTTTACGACTTGTACGACGATCTGTCCGCTGGTTGGAGCGAACCTTGGCCAGTTGCAGAGAGAACTGGGTCAATCGCTTGGAGAGGATATCGCGCTCATCTCGGTGAGCGTCGACCCTGCGACCGACACTCCGCAGAGGATGAAGGCGTGGGGCGCACAATTTGGTGCCCAGCCCGGGTGGAGCCTGCTAACTGGTGACAAGGAGACGGTGGACCAACTTCTTAAGGTTCTCGGTCTGTTCACTGCTGATATTCAAAGCCACTCCCCGTTTCTCCTTCTTGTCAATGACAAGACCGGCGATTGGACACGTGTGAATGCCGTTGAAACCCCTCCAGCCAAGGTCGCCGAGATCCTGCGAAAAATGACTGCTGGGAATCGTCTTTGGGGGTCTGGCGTTGAGCGAACTTCAGTCGCGGCCACAACAGGCGAGTCTACGGCAGTCTCTCCGGCGGAAGGCTATTTTGGTGATGTCCGACTAACTAACCAGGATGGGAAGCAACTGAGGCTTTACACCGACATTCTTAAAGGAAACGTCGTGATCATTAATTCATTCTATTCCACCTGCAGCAGCGTTTGCCGAGTGACGATTCCGGTATTCAAACAGCTTCAGGATGACCTTGGGGAACGCGTTGGCAAGGATGTTCGGCTGGTTTCAATCACGGTTGACCCGGAAAGCGATACCCCTGAAGTACTCAAGAAGTATGCTGCCGGCGTCGGAGCAAAACCGGGTTGGGATTTCTTAACAGGTGAAAAGCAGACAGTTGAACAGGTCCTTTACAAGCTCGGCTTATACACGGAGGCCAAAGAGGACCATTCCAGCGTATTTATCATTGGGAACGTACCGACCGGTTTATGGAAGAAAGTGCTAGGAATAGCGCCGCCGTATGAAATTCGGCGTTCAGTCGATAGTGTGCTCGGTGACGGAAAATGAGGACCAGCACGAGGAGAGCGATCCCCGTTCTGGTCCTGGCCCAGCTTCTCAACATTTTTTTGTTTGCGGTTGCGAGCCCGGCGCAGAATGCACAGAACCCTGCCACAGCCGCGATTCACGGTAAGGAAATCTATCTCTACGGAACCGGGTTTAATGGTGTTCCTATCGAGGCCCTGGAAGGAGAAGGAAATGTCAAAGTACCGGCTGCCGTTCTAAGATGCGCCAACTGCCATGGACCGGACGGCCAGGGAAAGCCGGAGGGCGGTCTTTATCCGTCTAACATTCGCTGGTCCGAGCTTAGCAAGCCGTACGCAATTGCGACTAGATCTGGAAGGGAACGGCCGCCATACAGCGAGAGCCTGGTCATTAGGGCGATCACGATGGGCATCGATTCGGGTGGAAATCGATTGAACCCGGCGATGCCGAAATACCAACTCACGAGAGACCAAGCCGATGATCTTGTCGCTTATCTGAAGGCTCTGGACGACATTCTGGACCCGGGAATCACCGACCAATCGATTAAGATCGGCGTTATCCTCCCACCGGAAGAAACCTTCGGTGGAATGCACCGAGCCTTGCGTGAAACGCTGCTGGCGGCATTTCAAAAGGTAAATGACGAGGGTGGTCTCTACGGTCGGAAGATACTCTGCGTGTTTAGTACAGCCCCTCAATTTTCGCGCGCGGAATCATTCCAAAAATTCATTCAACAAGAGCAGCCGTTTGCGCTCGTTGAAAGCTTCATTGCCGGTAATGAGAGTGAAATTAACAACAACCTTGAGAAGAACAGCATTCCGCTTATTGGGGCGATTAGTCTGTTCCCTGGAATTGATGCTCCAGGCAATCGATATGCTTTTTACCTATTGTCCGGTGTTCAAGGGCAAAGCGAGGCGTTAGCGAAGTTTCTTGCCAGCAACCAGGGAATGAAAGTTGCCCGTTCCGTCGTGGTCTACGATGACCAAGAGGGGATCCAGGCTGCTATAGATCGGATCACCAAACAGGCCGAGACTGCCGGCTGGGAGCGACCTCAAAGAGTGAAAGTAAACGAAGCTGAAGATTGGTCACTAATCTTGCGGGACGGAAAAATCGACGTCGTCTTTTGGCTTGCCTCGGGCCAGTTTCTGGGAGCGTTTTTTACGGGAGCGGTCGCGAGCCAGGTATTTCCGCTAGTTCTGGCCCCAAGTGCGTTCGTCGGCCCGGAGATCTTTCAAGCTCCCAAGCAATTTTCCGGACACCTTTTCCTCTCTTTTCCAGTCCTGCCATCAGATCAGACGAAAGAGGGTGAGAGGGAATATCTGGAGCTGGCGCGAGCGGGCAAGTTCTCTCAGGGTAACCTTGCTGAACGCCTCGCCTCCCTCTCTGCCGCGAAATTGCTCATTTATGGCCTGGAGAAAGCAGGCAGAGCGGTAACGCGGGAGAAGATTATTGAGATACTTGAGAAACTTTATCAATTCGAAACCGGCCAGACCCCTCCCTTAACATTCACCCCAAATCGGCGCGTGGGTGTGACGGGCGCGCACGTCATTGGAATCGATCTGGAAAGCCAGCAGCTTCTTTTACCTTCCACTTGGATCGAGCTTCAATAGTCCTGGCTGGCACTGGCAACTGCCTCAAGATCATGTTGCCGGAGAGGATGTATTTGCAGTATTAACATCCATGTTGGGTGGCGCCGGAAACGGAGGGTGTATTGAGAAACCTCGGGGAAAATATTAATCAAGGAGCAACAGTACAATGAACAAAGGATCTGATCTGCTGGTAGCAGCACTTGAGAACGAGGAGGTCGAGAGAATTTTCGGAGTGCCGGGAGAAGAAAACCTGGACGTCATGGAGTCACTGCGCAGCTCGAATCTTGCCCCTGCGCGAGGAGATTCTCGCGCATCTGGCCGACCGGGCTACCGAGAGCCGTTTTCCGTTAACGCCCCAGCGTATCGTCCACGATGTTCGCCAAGTCATGCCGGAGGACGGCATCGTTTGTCTGGACAATGGTATTCGGTAATCCGGATTTCGTTAAGTATGCGGAGTCATACGGTGCCAAGGGATCACGCGTTGAGACGGCGGACGGGCTGGTTACAGCTCTGGAAGCGGCATTCGAGACGGGAGGCGTCCACTTGGTCGCTGTGCCGGTGGACTACTCCGAAAACATGCGGGTGCTGGTCGACGAGCTGCGCAAGCGTGTACCGGCCTAATCCTTCACATTCACCGTTCACCCTATGCTTCAAAGTCAAGCAGACCGAGGCGGTTCGCCTGCAACCTACGCGGATCCGCCGATACGCCCACACGCCGATACACTCTTCACCGTGGCCTGCGTGCGAGATTAGCAAAGGCATTGCATGAGAAACGGCCTGCCACAGCGTCAGTTCGGTTCCATGGAGCGTCAGGTTGGGGTGATCGGACAAGGGACTTGGTACATCGATAGCGGCGATCGCGCGTCTTCGATCGCTGCTTTGCGTCGGGGCCTCGATCTCGGCCTGACCCATATTGATACCGCAGAAATGTACGGATCGGGTGCCGCCGAGGAGTTGGTCGGCGAGGCTATCTCCGGGCGACGCGATGAGGTTTTCCTGGTTTCGAAGGTCCTTCCGCAGAATGCCTCTCGAAGCGGCACCATCGTGGCTTGCAACCGCTCGCTTGGACGCCTGAGGACCGACCGGCTGGATTGCTACCTCTTGCACTGGCGCGGCAGTCATCCACTGGAGGAGACGGTCGCTGCGTTTGACCAGCTTAAGCACACAGGGAAAATTCTTTCCTGGGGCGTAAGCAACTTCGATGTGCCTGACCTTGAAACCGTTCTTAAGGTTGCAGGCGGGGGAAACCTCGTTTGCAATCAGGTCCTCTACCATCTAGAAGAGCGCGCGATTGAACACGCCGTGATTCCATGGTGTGAGAAGCACCGGGTTGCCGTGGTCGCCTACAGCCCTTTTGGCCATGGGCGCTTTCCTAGCCCACGGACAAGCGGTGGCCGCGTACTAAAGCAAATCGCTGCCGCGCACAAGGCGACCATTCGCCAGGTGGCGCTTCGGTTCCTGGTGCGGCGGCCCTCGCTCTTTGCGATTCCCAAAGCCTCCAGCCCCGAACACATCGCCGAAAACGCCCGGGCTGCGGACCTGGGCCTGACCGAAGCCGAGGTCGCCCTGATCGACGAGGTCTTTCCGCTTGGCCCGCGTCCCGTCCGGCTTCCAATGCTATAGGGCAAATGGCTCGCTCGAACGAAGCGATCTTAACCAGGAACGCGGCAAAGTAAGCGCAGCGGATGTTAGTTAATTAAGCGCTTGCTGACGGCAAGCCTCCGCAACGAATGAAGCGTGCAACATGAAAAAGAAAGAAGCACTTAAGAACATCGAAGAAGCGCTCAATCTTCTTCGCGAGGTCGAGGGAGCTGTTCGCGACGGCAAACTTGAGGCCGGGCTTGAATTCGAGAACGATTTTACAGAGGCCGTGAACGAAATCGAACGACTGGAAGCCGACTTGACCGAAGACGATTCCGAGGCTTGATCTGCGATGAGTCCATCGACTGACCTCCGTGCACCTTGAATGCAGGAAAGCGAATTCGATAAATCGGACGACCAGGGCACGGGAACCATGTGCGAAAGACTGATTTTTCCTCATTGACAACGCTAGCCAAAAAGCCGTACAACGCTCGCTACCGAGAGGTAAGTGTCCGGCATTGGACAAAACGTCTTACACCGTGGGCTGTTTAGCGGCTGGGTTAGTTACGGGGCATAATCCGCCGCCCCGATGAAGCCGAAGGGACATTAACTCGGCTAAGTCTCAATCTGATGAGGTGCAGTAAGTATGAAACGGATAGTAATCTCTGTAATTACGTTTGTGGGGTTGTTTTTAGCCATAACGTTGACAAGCAATCTGCGGGTACGAGGGCAAGACAACGACCGGAATCGAGAAGACCGGCATTTCGAGAGCGAAATCCGAATTGGATTTGAAATCGCTCCTGTCCCACTCAATTTGCAAGGCAAAAATCCTGCCCTGGTTGGCCTAGGTAGCTACATCGTTAACGCTCAAGGTGGCTGTAACGATTGCCACACCTGCCCATCGTACGTCCCGGGAACTAATCCATTTCCTCCCCCGTTTGGAGCTGGAGTTCCGGGACACGGGGTGATTAACCCCGTAAACTACTTGGCTGGCGGCGTGGTTTTTCAGGGCCCGCCCAACACCACACCCGTCATATCCAAAAATATCACCCCAGATGCAACAGGGAAACCTGAGGGCCTGACTCTAGAACAATTCAAGAAAGTTATTCGCACCGGTGTCGATCCGGTTGACAACGGTACTTTGGCCGTAATGCCGTGGCCATATTATCGGAACATGACGGATCGGGACCTTGACGCGATCTACGCCTACCTGAGTGCTATTCCTCATGCAGAACCTGGAAACTGCGTCGCTGCCGGGCAATAACACAAACCGTCTCTCGGCTTTTTTAAGTCAGCGGTAAGGGATTCTGGCGTTTCCTATGCCGGACCTAGGCTAGTCTAAGCGACAGATGCGCCCCCCGGCAGCCAGCCGGGCAACCGTGGTGAGAGACCGCCCGAGAGATCCAGCCAAAACGGCAGCCTTTGCGAAATCAGGACTGCCCTTTTTGGTTTCTTCCAATAACGGCTGCCATTTTCGCCCAGTGGCTCCCATCGCCCAGCCGCTGGTTGAGCCTGTCGAAAGCCAGCTCAGGAGGTTGGAACCCCTCAGCATCCTACCGGCGCAGAGCCCCGAAGAGTTAGCTCTCTTTGATTTTTGGCTTTTGTGGCGTTATCATTATCTGCCTTACAGCGGAGCATCTGGTGAGAACATCAAATATTTGGCTTTTGATTGTCACGCTCGTCCCTTGGCTTGCCTGCTTTACGGAGCCGCGGCGTGGAAGCTGGCAGTTCGTGACCAGCTCATCGGCTGGAGTAGAGCCCAGCGCGAAGCCAACCTGTGCTACGTTGCAAACAACCAGCGTTTTTTAATCCTGCCTTGGGTGCGAGTCAAAAATCTGGCTTCTTATTTGTTAAGCGCTTCGCTTTGGATGCTCTCCGCAAATTGGCAGCTCAAGTACGGTCATCCGATCTACTTGGCCGAGACCTTTGTCGAGTGTGCGAGCGCTTCCGGGGGACCTGCTATCGAGCGGCCAACTGGAGCTGGCTGGGCCAAACTCAGGGCCGTGGTCGTAACGATCGCTCTCGGCTTTCTCGTGTGCCGATCAAAGACATTTATGTGCGGGCGCTCTGCAAGGACTTTCGCCAGCGTCTAACCCAGAGCTGCCAACGATGCTCTTAGAGACCTTACTCCATTTACTTGAAGGCTGGGCGCCCCCTTCGGCCAAAAGCGCACCTGTGAGCGGGCCATCGCACTGGCGCTCGGCTTACTCTGCGGCTTAGGACGTCGCACCGTCACGCGCGCGATCTGCTTTAACAACCGCCAGCATCAGGACTGGAGCGCCGATTACAAGCTCTTCAACCGCAGTCGATGGGATGCAGACGCTCTTTTTGACCCGATCGTGCACAGCGCCGTCGGCAAATACTGCTCAAAACAGATTGTCGTCGGCTTAGACGACACCGGGCTCAAACGCTCAGGCAAAAAAATTAAGAGCGCCCGCTGGCTGCGTGATCCTCTCAGTCCACCTTTTCACACCAACCTGATGTGGGCCAGCGCTTCCTCCAGGCCTCGCTGCTAACGCCTCTCTACGACTTTGATGCAGAAAGTTCACCACGCGGCCTGCCCATCCGTTTTCAGGAAGTCACTCCCGTGCGCAAGCCGGGCAAAAACGCCAACACCGAACAGAAGGCCGCTTACCGTGAGGCAAAAAAGACCCATAACCTCTCCAGGGCCTTTGTCGACATGCTGGGCGACCTACGTCAAGACTTTGACGCCCATGGTTTTGCAGACAAGGAGCTCATTGCCGTGGGCGACGGCTCTTTCTGCAATAAAACTACCTTCCGCCAACCTTTGGATCGCACTATCCTCATCACGCGAGCTCGCAAAGACCTGCGGCTTTGTTTTCCCCATCAGGGGCAGGGTCGTCGCTATTATGGAACAGAGCTCTTTAGCCCCGAATCGGTCTATAAAGACTCCACTATCCCGTGGAAAGAGACCAAAATCTTTCACGGCTCCAAATACCGCAGAATCCGCTTCAAGGAAGTCAGCCAAGTGCTCTGGCAACGGGGAGGCGGTCGACGGCTTTTGCGCCTCTTTGTCGTGGCGCCCGTCCCGTATCGCAAGACTAAAGCAGGCAATGTCAATTACCGCGAAGAAGCCTACCTGTTGTGCGACGATAACAAGTTGAGTGCCAAAAAACTTTTGCAAGCCTCCTACTTCGATCGTTGGCAAATTGAAATCAACCATCGCGACGAAAAGAGCATCCTTGGAGTGGGTCAGGCACAGGTCTGGGCGGACTTGAGCGTGCCGCGTGTCCCGGCATTGATGGTTGCAACCTACAGCGTAATGCTCTTGAGCGTCTTAGAAACCTACGGACCAAAGCGCACCAATGACTATGAACTGCTCCCAAAGTGGCGCGACGCCGCCAGGCGTGCCTCCTGCCAGGACGCGGTGACACTTCTGCGCAAACAGATTGAGGCCCGGCGGAGCACGCCAACAAATGTTGTTGGTTACCCCTCCATGGTTCAAACCGCTGCGGCCTGAAAGCTTTATCTAAATCTAGCGCTGTTATGAAGCGTTGAAAATGTCCAAACTGCAGGACAGCCGGAGGCTGTCGACGAGGAGGGAGTTCAATGGTAGATGAGAGAGGCCATTTTCTCCAGGTGGCAACGCGTAGCACCCGAAAGCCTGGCGGGTTAACCGCATCAAGCCGCCAGGAACTGCAGGAAGGAACCCGCAATTGCGCTTCGCCGTCAGGGCGGGGACTCGCGCGTCGATCAGGCCGAAGCGCCACCCCCGGAGTAACGTTGGCCGGCCCCGTCGTTACGCCGCATTGCTACTGCGCACTGGCTACGTCCGCTCTGGCACAGGCCCAGAACTTTTGCCAACGTTTTCCACACGGGCGCGGACCCGCATGGGTAGGATTTGACACCTTCTTCCCTTGTCTCACCGTTTCTTACTGCTGACTTAGTCTTTCTCATCTTGCATTTCACGCGCCCTGAAAGGGCGAATCGCCACGCCGGACGAGGATCTTGACGATGCTTGGCGGCAGCATGACGAGGAGAAGGCGGCAGAGCATGCAGAGGACAAGCCCACACCGGAACGAGAACCAGTCGCCAACGATAGCTTGGATGATATCTACCAGAGCCTCCGAGATGAGTATTGCACCGAGCCTTCAGAACCCATACCTTCACCGGCGGCAGAACTACAGCAGCCGGAAAAAGAGTCAACGCGAGCACCGAAACCGGCACCTAGTGCGGTTGTCAAGGCAATCGGGGCAGCTGTCAAGCAGCATAGGCCTCGCAAGCCTACTCCAGCGCGGAAGCTGCCGCATGGAACCTGTACAGGAGTTTGGATTCCAAAGGCAGTGTATGAAGATCCCAGGTTCGAGTCGTTCAATGAAATGATCCTGTATCTGGAGATCAATCACCTTGATCAGGAAAATGGCTGCACAGCGAAGAACAAGCACTTTGCCGACTATTTAGGTTGTAATGTGCAGACCGTTCAGGACATGATTCGTTCGATGACCAAGAGAGGAATCTTCCTTTGTGTCTATCCCAGTAGGACGAGGCCGGATTATCCATATCGCCGGGGGCAGGAAGAGTTATCCCCGGCACCGAGGCTAGCGTCTGGTATGTAAAGTTTACACACCTAGCGTTCCGGCTTGGTGTGTAAAGTTAAGGCTTTCGTTATGTAAACTTAGCTTCTCCGGCATGTAAAGTTTACACATCCGGTATGTAAACTTAGCCGCCTGGGTATGTAAAGTTAACACGTGGCTGGTATGTAAAGTTTACACACCAAACGGACGGTGCCACGAGGAGAGCCGCCTGCTTTCATGGCTATAAAATGCCTTCCTAGTAATACAACAGTAATACAGTAATACAAATAGTAATACAGAAGTAGGGAGGTTGGCTCTGCTAAAGCCAACCGTACCAGCTATGACTAAAAACGGTCTTTTGCTTAGACAGCAAGACCGTTTTACTGCCGGGCTAGCGCCCGGAGAACAAGCAGGTCATTCGTTCACAAGTAGGTTCACTCATTCCCTAACCATTAACTGGTAATTCCATTGCGCTCATCATTCGCTCCATTCCATTACCGATGACAACGAATCGAATTTGGTTCGTTCCACTCAGCAAGCTTCGTTCCACTATTCGATTCGTTGAAAAAAGTGTTTAGGGTATCAGATCAACCTTTCATCCTGGCCAGGAAACAACCGGTTGAGTGCGCGATCCTAAGCAAGGCAACCACCATCCCTAGATGAGGAAGGAGCCTGCAGGGGCAGTGTGCGATAGCGGTTAGTACAGAGCAATAGCCCGATATGCTACTTGCCTACTTCTTCTTGGTTCTTTTAAAGTACGACTCAATTTCCTTTTGTATCCTAGCCTTTTCTTTATTCTCGTTCCGATTTGTGATTTTGTGGCGCTTACCTTGAACAATGATAATCGTTTCCCGATGCTCCTTCTTATCCCGGCTCTCGCGAAGCAGTGCAAAAATTCCGTTGACCATACCGGTGAGCGCCGGTCCAACAACATACCTGAGAATCGCGATCACTATTAAGACACCAGCAGGGTCCAGTGCCGGTCCGCTGGATCCTCTCACAGGTACAGTGACCTTTATGTTTGCAGAGCTCTTTAGCTTCTCAAGGTCACCCACTATACGTTGCGCCGTTCTGAACTCCTCTCTAGGTTCGGTTTCGGGAAACGGGGAGGGATAAATCTCAATTATTAACTGGCTGTTATCGAAGCTGTCTTCTGACGGTGATTCTTTAGCCATGACCAGACCTTTAGCCTGTTATTCGATTGACTCTTGAAGGGTCCAATATTTAACAGTTCCTCCCCTGAATCGAAATTCAACCTTGCCGCTCATAAATGCCCCTCCGGTCATAAAAATCGGCAGTCGTTTTGCGGGACTGATAGCTACTATTCCCTGCATTAATAGTTCCGCTATTGCGTGCCGATCCCCATCAACGGACATTTGGACTACAGAGTCGAGGTCTTTTTCACTGCCTGCGATTAGCGATTTCGGTTTTAGCCATGAATCGGCTAGACTCACTGCTTGCATTACCGCCATCGCGGCCAAGACCAACATGGTTGGTTTCATAATTTTCAACCTTTCAGAATGTAGAATCGTTTGAGCGTTCAGCCGTTCCTATTCAGGCCGGGGTAGTGTGGCGGTACGAGTTGATCAGAATCTTTAACAGCCTCGATTAATGCTCGCAAACTGCCCTGGCGAGACAAAGCCACTACTTTGACTTTCAACTTTTCTCCCTGCTCGACAATAAGCAAATAGCCCTGCTTGAATTCTTTAGGGTTGTCTCTGCGCTTGTATTCGCAAGCGATAAAAGTTTGGATCGTCGATTTAAATTGATTGAAAGTGGGTAGTAACGGCCGAAAGTATAGGTCAATAATCAAATTGATACGATCAACATTCTCGATCATCGCTAGCGATCCTTCATCGACAACCAGGCGATCACCACCTATCCTTTTTAGTATGATTCGCAGTTCTTTCGTATACTTATGGACCGCTGCATAAAGCTCTTCTATTTTTGCTCTACGAAAATCCAACTCGGCTCGCCAAAAATTCAGCCCGAAAGTCGCGACACCCGCAAACACTCCGCTTCCGAGTATGGTTATAATGGCGATAGTAAGAGCGCTGTCCATTTTCGTAAGGGGGGCAATCCTATACAGAAACGTTTTTTGAGCCCCACGGTGAATGCCAGTTTATAAACTGGTCAACATTTCTTGAAGTTCGCGTCCGGCTTTTCCGCGTGTCAGTTCCACATTCTGCGCTTGTCCGAACGCACCTTGCATCGAGAACCGGACGAACCCATAGACGTGCGTGTCCTCGCCTTGTGGGATCATCGTGAATTTCACATCTTGCTGCGGATACGAACTGTAAGCGTTACCTATAGCCAGCGTGTAAAGAACCGCGCTTCCGTTGTCTAGCTGTCTGCTGAACGCAACAATGTTCGGACTGTCTTCAGTCGGAACGTATCCGCGTGCGGACATAATCGAGATCAGTTCGTCACGCACTTGCGCGACGTTTTTATGAACCAAGATTTCTGGGTTACCGCTCACCGGCGAAAGCGGGGCATCCGCGCAACCGAACATTCCGCAAGCAAGCAGAATCATGAAGATGTACCACAATTTGCTGCGCTTCATTTTGTGTAGTGATATCATTGCGGCGGTTCCTAAGCGTTGTAAAATCCACCAAGAACTTCCCCGGTCGAGGGATCGATGCGCTCAACCTTTACAAACTGAGACGACTCATCCTGAGCCTGTACAGCCAGACGCATACTCGCAGCTTTTGTCTCATGATCAGACATTTTCCCATCCTGATGTCGCACAGTTATCCGGTAGAGATTCATTTCTAATTGTCCAAGAACATTGCCGTTGATGTCGAGGGAGTCTTTAGCTCGCCTAAAAAGTAGGTTGCCTTGTTTAAATCACCCAAGACGACTGGAAGGGAATCTAATGGACAGACATAAATCCACTCCCGCACCGATGGGGTGCCACGGTCCTATCCTGGTCCGGTATGCGGACGGAGTGAAGGCACTCGTTCAGCAGTGCTGGACCAAGGATGGTCCGAACATTCCCAAGGATCGCTTCGATTATTGCAATCCCACCACCACCCGCTTCGTGCGCCAAGGTGAGATGCCGGTCCAATGGAGTCGTGTTCCCGCATCACCGGAAGTCTTTGAACCAAGGATTGCGAAACGGCGGATAACTCGACGATTGGCAAAGCACAAGATTCGCGGTACGCCATTAGCTCTTAAGCACCCATCCACGATTTCCAGTCAACGGCAACATAGTTCACCTTATCATTCAACCTAATGCATTTCATGTTTATTCCTCTCGCTACTACCCGAGTTGCGACAACCTGATGATCTGTCATATGGAATAGGTGAGCTAATCAATCAACAGCACCTGCTTCCCCGTTAGATTGTAAGGGCATGAGTCGAATCTTCTTTCTTAACTTCTCATTCTCTTCGCTTAGTACGTTCACCAAGTAATCCGCACCGCAGATTTCCGTACCTCCGTGAGTTGGATTGTATATTTCTAGTAGTTGCCGGTGTTCCAAAGCCGCATTATAAATCTTCTCACTAACCTTGTGACCGTTTATTACGATCCCCTCTCCATCCTTAGAGCGTTAGAGAAATGCAAAACTGGTATGCACTCAAAGCCCACGACGTAATGATCTTTGCGCTTCAAGCCGATACCTTCGCGAGGTGGTGGAGTCTCCGCACCACCCCATTCCCCAGTCACCTGATCGTGCCGGATGATAAGATCGTTCGGGCGACCTTCTTTGGTGGCCTGGAACGACCGTTGGCGCAGGACTTTGCAAGATGTGTTCCGCACCCTCCATTCCAATATGAAATCCGCGAGTGCGTTAATAGATCTGCTTTTTGAGTCTGATCGTCGCGTTGCTCTCTATTGTGTAATGCTGTCGTGAGTGCGTCCCGCAACGGCAGGAATTCTTTTAGAACCTGATCTGCTAAATCCGGCGCATACTTCAGAACGAATCGTGCCTTTTCAGTCTCTTCAGGATCTTCGTCACAATCGATGCCATGCTCAGCTTCAACTATCGCCGCGAACATTGCCCGTTGACTCACGCTGCGGTATGAATTGAAAAGGTGTGCGCTCTCGATCGAATCGATCCCTTCCCACCCTTCACGCCTTCATTGGCGTAATTGATGACTTCACGCTTAGGGGTGAGATCGATGAGGTGCAGCGGGACCGCACACTGGCGCAGCCGGGAAGCTTGATGGAGTCCCATCAGGAACGTGACGTTCATCTAGCCGAATCGATCCACCTGCGCGGGTGCCGGAAAATAATCCGCAAAAAATGCCATCGGCCTGATTGATCTGGCCACTTAGCTCGGTCCGTTTGCAGTGAGAGCGCAACCGCCAAGCATTCGCTGCGGACTCGTTGGCGAAATGTAAACTCCGGCTCGGAAGGTCCAAACTCGTCCCGAAAGCCGCGCTCTATCGGTTAGGCCGAGGGAGGCTTTTCTCCAACGCGCTTGGTCTTCATTGCTCGCGAGATGTTGCCGGAACCTTTTTTCCTGCAATGGGTAGTTCAAGCGTAAATTTGGCTCCCTGTCCGGTTCCTTCGCTAAAAGCTGTCAGAGTTCCGCCAAGCTCTTTTGCGGTGAGCGCAGCGCTATGCAGACCAAAACCATGACCGCCCTTTTTCGTCGTAAAGCCATGATTGAAAATTCGAATTAAATTTTCCGCCGGAATGCCGATGCCACCATCCACAACGGATATTTTAATTCGTTCGTTTTCGCTGATAATACGCAGGATGATTTGTTTTTCATTTCCCCGTAAATCATCATAGGAATGTTTGGCGTTGCGAATGAGGTTCACCAGGATTTGCAACACCTTGTGTCTATCCACCAAGACGGGCTTTATCTCGGAATATTCCCGGACAAATTTGATCGCGTGGCGGTCCAGCATTCCGCTATTGAGGCGGAGGGCATCTTCTACCAAATCCTCAATATGAAGCGTCTCGATCACTCCGGAGGGACGTGCATAATCCTGTTGCATCGCGACGATCTCCTTGATGTGGAGGATGTTGGCCAGAAGCGCATGGATCTCCTGCAGTGTCTCCTTTTGTTCATGCGCCAAATTCGCATCTAGTTTTGCCAAATAGCCGAGCAACTGCCTGCCTTTGGGATCTTTTTCCAAAAAGCTGGCTAAATCACTCTTATGCGCCTCCATAAGGGCAATGGCCTTGGTTAAGCCCGTTATTTTCGACTTTTGGATTTTGTCATAAATAATGCCACTGGAGACATTAACGCTGTTGAGAACGTTACCGACGTTATGAAGGACGCTCGTCGCGACCTCCGCCATTCCTGCCTGACGGGAAGTTTCCAAAAGCTGTCTGGCCGCATCCAGTTCTCGCTCCGTTTGTTTAGCGTGCTTTTTTTCCAGGCAGGCACCGATGCGCGCTTTGAGAAGGACCGGGTTGAACGGCTTGGGCAGGTAATCCTCCGCACCCATCTCGATGCAGCGCACCGCTGAGTCCAATTCATTTAGTGCCGAAATCATGATGACCGGGATGTGGCGCAACGCCTCATCGGCCTTGAGACGCTGCAGCACTTCGTAGCCGTCCATTTCCGGCATGATGATGTCGAGCAGCACCAGGTCGAATGTGGTCGCGCGCAGCATTTCCAGCGCCTGGCGCCCGTTTACCGCGATGGACACGGTATAACCTTGACGCTCCAACCGGCGCGAGAGAACGTCGCGATTGGCTTCGACGTCATCCACGACCAGCAAGGCTCCGTGCGCCGCGCCGGAGGCCACTTTGCCTGCCACTGTGTATCCGGAGAATGCTTCAGAGGCTGGCTCCTTTTCTATTGCCGTTGCCTGCTCCCTAAATGTCGCGGTGATCCCTGCGGGCCTCTCGAACGCACGGATCGGATGAAAGTTGTCGTTGATCAGTGCCAGCAGTTGCTTGCCGGCGGCGTGAGTTTTCTGCAGATCCGGCACGAAGTCGCCCTGGCCTTGCTCCTGAGCCTGTTCCATCAGCATCTCGGAGTAGCCGATGATCAAGTTGAGAGGCGTACGCAGATCGTGGATCAGGTTCGATGGCAGCGCGTGCCGTCTAGCTTCGCCGTTTGAAAGTCGCGGTTCACTCACAACGCTGGTTTCTCGGCGGAAGCCATCTTGCCGCCGCTCAATAGCGCCTCGATTTTGGCGAGCAGACGGGGCAGCTCGACGGGCTTGGTGTCATAATCGTCGCAGCCGGCTTCGAGGGCCTTTTCACGGTCGCTGGACATGGCGTGCGCCGTCAGGGCGATAACGGGAATCTGCTGTGTGGCGGCATCGGCCTTGAGACGGCGCGTCGCTTCCCAGCCGTCAAGCACAGGCAGGCTCATATCCATCAAGACCAAATCCGGCCCCTCGGCTTGGGTCATCTCCACGCCGCTCTGGCCGTCCAGCGCCAGCACCACCTGGTAACCTTTGCGCTGCAGCCGGCGCGAGAGCATGTCGCGGTTCATCTCGTTATCTTCGACCAGCAGAATTTTGGGCATGGCTTTCCAAAGAGCATTCAAGTCGGTATCGCGTGCTGTTCTTCTGCCTCAGGCATGTGGATGACGCGCGGCGCAATGTAGTCGTCCAGCAAATCCCGTAGTTGGTGCAACAGCGCGTCGCGAGAGTCCCCTGCCTTTCGGAGAATCGTCTCGACATGGCCGTTAAGCCGTTCCCGATCTTCGCTGCTAAGGTCGTAGGCCGTCAAAACCACGATGGGAATTAAGCGCCAATCCACGTTCCGGCGCACCCGGACGGCAAACTCGAAACCGTCCATTTCGGGCATCATCAGGTCCAGTAAAATCAGGCTGGGGCGCTCCCGCTCCATGCACTCCAGGGCCACGCGTCCATTTCCAGCCTCGGTGACCTTCCACCCTTCCTTTTCCAAGATCGCTCGCGTCACTTGGCGAGTCGCAAGATCGTCCTCGATCAGGAGAACCGGGCACGGTGGATGCGAGCAGGGGTATTTTTTGAGAATCTTCGACAAGCGCGCGCGATCCACTGGTTTGGTGGCGATATCGGCGGCGCCCAACGTGAAACCCCGTTCGGGATCGTTCACCATGCTCAACATGATGACCGGGATATCGCGCAAGTGCGGGTCGGCCTTGAGTGCCAAGAGCACACTCCAGCCGT
The DNA here is from genome assembly GCA_963782115.1 of uncultured Verrucomicrobiae bacterium. Lineage (GTDB taxonomy): Bacteria > Verrucomicrobiota > Verrucomicrobiia > Chthoniobacterales > JAFAMB01 > JAFAMB01. The sequence continues at coordinate 421,074 of CAWAIK010000011.1, read as the reverse complement.
CCATGCCGGGCATCATCACGTCGAGGGTGATGGCCACCGGCCGCAATTGGCGCGCCTGGCGCAGCCCGGCCTCGCCCTTGGCAGCGGTGCATACAACAAAGCCCTCCTTGCTAAGAAAGCGTTGGATCAAGGCGCGCTGCGTCGGATCATCGTGAATCACCAATACGCAGGTCGAACTGGGAGTGCTGCCGTCTACACTTCCGTCGTGTAGTGAAGCGACGACGGACTCGTCACCGGCAATTTCATCGGCATCTTCAGACTTCGCTTCACTGACGATGGCGGGCAACTTGATAGTGAAGACGCTGCCTTCGCCGGGCAAGCTGCGCACGGTCACTTCGCCCCCCATCATTTGGCAGAAGCGGCGCGTAAGAGCCAGCCCCAACCCGGTGCCGCCGAATTTGCGCGTGGTAGTGGCATCGGCTTGGGTGAAATCCGTAAAGAGCTTGACGATCTGTTCGGGGCTCAAGCCGATGCCGGTGTCCGTCACTCGAAACATGATCCACTCCTTGTGATCGATGCTCTCGCGATCGGCTTCGAGGGTGATGTTGCCTTCGTGGGTGAACTTGACGGCATTGGACAATAGATTGAACAGACCCTGGCGCACCTTGATCTGGTCGGCGTGCATCGCACCCAAATCCGGCGCGCGCTGGATGTGCAGGGTGTTGGCATTTTTCTCGACCATAGGCCGGATGGTGGAGGCGACCTCATCAATCATCGTGGTCAAGTCGAAGGTTTCCAAAAACAGCTCCATCTTGCCGGCTTCGATTTTGGACAAGTCGAGAATATCGTTGATCAGCGCCAGCAGGTGTTTGCCGGCACCGTTGATTTTCTCAAGGTCAGCACCAAACTCACCCACCAGTTGCCGCTCCACGGCTTCTTCCTGCAGCATCTCCGAGTAGCCCAGGATGGCATTAAGCGGCGTCCGTAGCTCGTGGCTCATGTTGGCCAAAAACAGGCTCTTGGTTTTGTTGGCGGTTTCGGCGGCTTCCTTGGTTTTGGCCACCTCTTCCTCAGCGCGGCGCCGCTCCGTGACATCTTCCATGGCCAGCACCAGCAACTCTCCGTGATGGCCGGCCTGAAGCTTGCGGGCGTTGAGCAGCATCACCCGACGCCCGATGGCCGGGAAGTCATGCTCCAACTGAAAATCGTTGAAGACCGAGCTCTTGGGAACAATATCTTCCAAGAGGGTTCGCAGATCGGGGATGTCCCACTGGCCGTTGCCCAACTCGTAAATCAGGCGATCCTCGGTTTCTTCGAGAGACACTTGAAAGGTTTGGTAAAAGGCTCGGTTGCCAGATCGCACGCGCAAGGTGGTGTCAAGAATCAGGAGCGGCTCGCGCACTGTGTCCACGATGTTCTGGGCGTACGTTTCGATGGCCTTCAAGTCCGCCTCGGAGCGCCGCCGCTCCGTGACATCTTCCATGGCCAGCACCAGCAGCTCCCCGTGATGCCCCGCCTGAAGCTTGCGGGCGTTGAGCAGCATCACCCGTCGCCCGATGGCCGGGAAGTCGTGCTCCAACTGAAAGTCGTTGAAGACCGAGCTCTTGGGAACAATATCTTCCAGGAGGGTTCGCAGATCGGGGATGTCCCACTGGCCGTTGCCTAACTCGTAAATCAGGCGATCCTCGGTTTCTTCGAGAGAGACCTGAAAAGTCTGGTAGAAGGCGCGATTGCCGGATCGCACGCGCAAGGTGGTGTCAAGAATCAGGAGCGGCTCGCGCACCGTGTCCACGATGTTCTGGGCGTAGGTTTCAATGGCCTTCAAGTCCGCCTCGGAGCGGCGCCGCTCCGTGACATCTTCCATGGCCAGCACCAGCAGCTCCCCGTGATGACCCGCCAGAAGTTTGCGGGCGTTGAGCAGCATCACCCGCCGTCCGATGGCCGGGAAGTCGTGCTCCCACTCAAAGTCATTGAAGACCGAACTCAGGGGGACAATGTCTTCCAGGAGGGTTCGCAGGACCGGGATGTCCCACTGGCCGTTGCCCAGCTCGTAAATCAGACGGTTCTCGGTTTCTGCGAGAGAGACCTGAAAAGTCTGGTAAAAGGCGCGGTTCGCGGATCGCACGCGCAAGGTGGTATCAAGAATCAGGAGCGGCTCGCGCACCGTATCCACGATGTTCTGGGCGTACGTTTCGATGGCCTTCAAGTCCGCCTCGGAGCGGCGCCGCTCCGTGACATCTTCCATCGCCAACACCAGCAATTCGGTGTGGCTGCCCGGGCGCAGCTTGCGGCCGTTAAGCAGCATGACGCGGCGTCCGATGATCGGGAAGGTGTGCTCCAACTCAAAGTCGTTGAAAACGGAACTTGTCGGAATAACGTCTTCGAGAAGCGTCCGCAGAGCGGGAATATCCCACTGGCCGTTACCCAACTCGTAAATGAGACGGTTCTCGGTTTCTTCGGAAGAGACTTGAAAAGTTTGATAGAAGGCGCGGTTCGCGGATCGGACGCGCAACGTCGTGTCGAGCATCAGGAGTGGCTCGCGCACCGTGTCGACGATATCCTGGGCATACGTTTCGATGTCTTCAACAAACGGTTCTTGCTTCATCGTAGGCCCTTGTGAATTTTTCATGGAGGCAAAACGCCGCCCGCCCGGGCTCGCTTAGCTAGCGCGGTGCCTGCATACTTTTCATGTTTTCCATAAGTTCAATCTTCTATATAACCCTATTCCGCTTAGTGTCGCAAAATTCTTTTGGGTATTTGTCTTTCGCCAAGAGAGTCGAGCAGACTCAAAAGAGATGGCCTCGGTTGATGGAAACTGAACTAACCTGCTTCAGAGCATTTTGCGGCCGTTCATCGTGAACCGTTCACCGTTCACCTGTTTCAAAGCCACGCAAAACGAGCCGATTCGCCTACAGCCTCTGCCGATACGCTCTTCACTCAAGGCTTCCCGATAATCCCAAGAAAAAGAATAGTTCCACTTTTTCCATCCGCGATCGCCGCGACGAACGGCCGATTGAAAACCAGGTTAAATTTTTCGCTCGGTCGCATCATCGCGGTGGCCTTCATCTGAATGCCCGTGACAGCCGCGGCTGTACTTCCCTCTTCGTCTACCTCCAAGAACGTCTTGTGAAAGACACCGCCAATGTACAACCTGTGTGGACCATCGATCATCCGGGTAAATTGGGCTCGATTTGCGTCAAACGCGATTCCCAAGCCAAGTTCCCCGAGCGAATGGTCAAGGTCCACCCTGTATTGGAGCTTGAATTTTGGAAGGGCCACCGATCCTTCCGCTGGACGAAGCGTACGGGTGAGCTCCGACCAGGAAGATTTTGTCAACTCTTCGACGAGCGCATCCACACCTTTATCCGGTAGAAAGCAGTACATCGCAAAACGATTGTCGACGTATGGCAACGCCACGGCCGCGTATCCAGGGCCTTTCTCATAACGGAAGGAGCCTTCTTGCCGCATCATCTCGACCGTCAAATTTCCACCATCTGCAGGGTAAAACGGCTGTTGTTGAGTCAATTCTTTTCGGAAAGGGGAATTCCATTGCGCGTGAAAATAGACGGCGTTGGCTAGAAACATTGGGGGGCTTGGCGGATTTTCGAGCAGCCGACTTATCTTACTTTCGGTGGCGTTGCTGACCCAATCGTTGATTCGCGACACCGTTGTCGGATCATTGAAGCGGATGGTCTCCAGTCTACTTTTGAATGTCTCAGCCAGATCAGCGGAAAATTTCTTATTGAGGCGAATGGAGTCATCGATCCACGCAGCGTTTGCCACTTTCAAAGTTACGCCTTCTCCGGGGTTCTCCAGCGCTACCTGCAAGCCGGCGAGTTGATCGAGGGCTACTTCCGTCGACGAACTATCGATGCCCAAGACACGGCTCATCGTTTCAGCAGTTTCCCCAGTCGCGCCCGCGTACACCATCCCGAGAGCGATCTCAATGCTGACCGGCGAAATCAGCAGATTCCGTTCTCCGGGAGTTTCGAGCTTCTGGACCAGGCTGAAACCGAATGTATTCAATCGATCGGGAAAGTTACTCATATCGGTGGCCTGGATTGGGGAAATGTGAAGGATTGCAAGCAACGTAAGAACTGAGAAACCAACGCAACGCATATCAGGTGGATTTGACATACAGACTTCAGAGCGCGTTCAAGCCATGTCGAGCTTGCGCTCGATCTACCGGATGAGGTGGAATACATCGGGATCGGTCCTCGATGGAAATTTGGGTTCTGAGCTATATCATTGGCCATGGACGTCTACGAGGAGATGTTCAACCACACGAGCACGGATTGGGGGCCCTGGTTCATAATCCCGGCTGACCGGAAATGGTTCACGCGCCTTTGTGTCTCCGGGATCGTCGTCGCTATGCTAAAATCCCTGAACTTGAAATATCCGAAGGTCAGCGATGAAGAACTCGCCGAGCTGCAAAAAGCAAAAGAGGAGTTGCTCAACGAGAAATAAAGGCTTTTCAGAATGGCCCTAAGATAAGGAGCGTCGCTACTCTTCCGGCCGATGGGAAAAGTCAGCGGACCGCTCGCGCCACAGTTTCGATCTTAGCTCCCGTCGAAAGTGTTTTGGTCTTTGGCCGCGTTCCTCGAGCCGGTCGCCGACCAGATCCAGAAACTGATCTACCGGCATCCCGATTGCCTTTGCTTCGTCGGCGTAAAAATCTCGGAAAGCCTTGGCCCACGATCCGTCCGGGGAGCGTCTTCCTCCATGTCGGTGGTCCTTGAGTTGCTTCCTCATTCTGTACACAGTTTCGGTCTCTGAATGCGACTCTTTAGCGTTTTGTTTCTTGAATCAGCGGTGCGGAGATTCCAAATTTTTCTTGGCGACGTTGCGTCGGAACAAGCCGTGTCAAAGGGGCAATTTTACAGCCGCGGCCCGGCGAATCAGGAATGGCCGGTTTTTCCTCAGGTCTCTTTTATTTCGTTCCGGCTCGATGCGATAGCACCGGCACCAGGATCAGAATCTTCTTCGTTTGCCCGGAATTTATACCCGGCGATAATGTCCCGGGATCCAAACCCAGCGGTTACCGTGCCAACGCCACCGACCCTGCACCCAGACAACGGCGTATGGCGGTGGAGCTGGACGGTATTCCACTCGTGGCGGCGGGGCGGGACCACGCTCGACGATAACGGTTGGTGGCGGTGCCGGCGGCGGCTGTCTATAGACGACTGTTTCGGTGCAGCTGCTGAGTCCGAGCAAGGCTGAGAGCGCCGCCGCGAACCCAATCCGGGAGTGGAACGGAGGTTTCATAGCGTTGAATAGATGTGTTTAGTAGAATAACCGCGGATTTAACCTTTCGTTCCCAATTTTAGCTGAATTCGGAAAGAAGCGTTCTTCTTGCGTTTTCGACAGTCGTACCTAAAGCTACGCCCGTTATGAGAAAGACCGCGCTTGGCAAAGAACCTTGTGTGGCGTTGCATGGGAAGCATTCCAGGCGACTTCAGCGCTTACGGAATGGTCGCCAGCAGTTTTAATTTCGACGATCTAACAGAAATCGAACAGCGTGAATTTTCTTCAAATCATTCTTCTCGGACTGGTTCAGGGTGCGGCAGAGCTTCTTCCAGTTTCCAGCTCGGCACACGTCATTGTGGTCGAGAAGCTCATGGGCTTGGACCCGTCCAGTCCGGAAATGACTTTCGTGCTGGTGATGCTTCACACCGGAACGATGTTTGCCGTAATCGTCTATTTTTGGAGTGCTTGGCGAGAGCATTATTTCTCCAGTGCCGCGGCGTTCCGGAGTGTCGCAATCAACGTGGTAATTGCCACCATCATCACGGGGATCGTCGGCCTGGCGCTCCAGTGGCTGATCGAGAAGATTTTCCTAAAAGGAGGCGCAAAGGCGGAGGTAGAAATTCTTTTTTCGCAGCTCCCGCTCATAGGCGGGGCGCTCTTGGCCGCGGGATTGCTGATCATCTATTCAGGTATGCGGGAAGAAAGGAACAAGCCCGGTTACGATGTGAACGCCTCGCGATCGTGCTGGATTGGGGCTGTTCAGGGGCTCTGTTTACCGTTTCGCGGATTCTCTCGTTCCGGCGCGACGATCTCGACCGGTTTACTGCTCGAGGTCGGTCAGCGTCGGATGGAAGAATTCAGTTTCGCCCTGGCGGTAGTCTTGACGCCACCGGTTATCGCAAGAGAGTTGTGGCGGCTGCTCAAGGCGCACTCGGAGACAAGTCAGCCTTCGCATCTGCTGCACCTTGCGCTGCCCGGCTTGTTTGGATTGGTATGCAGTTTCGTGGCTGGATGGCTGGCGCTCCGGTTGCTGTCACGATGGTTAGAAGCGGGGCGCTGGAAGTTTTTTGGCTATTACTGCGTCGTTGCCGCGATCGTGGTGTTTGGGCTGGCTTTTGCCGGGCTATGAGGCCGCCCGAACAATCTTTTTCTCGACAGTGAGCGGAGTCCATGGAATGTGCGAAGACTATGGAAACGACGGATCCATATCCTCATCAGAGCATCGAAGGGCAGTCGGCTGGGCAGGGGAGCAAACTCCATATCAGCCAGGTGCAACCGGCGCAAATTGAACCCCAGGAAGCACATTGGCTTCGGATGGATCCGTCCCTGACAAGAGCGGTCCTGGCCAAAACCGAAGAAGAGTTGCTTGGCAGCCTGGCAGCGTTGATGCGGAATAAGGTTGAACACGAGCAGGCCAGCAGGAGATTCGCGCAAATCCAGATTGATGCCGAGCAAGCGAATCACGAACTCGACACGATCAAAGAACAAATTCGGCGTGCGGAAGAAGAAGTTGCGACCCGTTTGCACGAGCAGAGCCGGATCGATGAGGAGATAGCGCGTGTTCGGCAGGAGCTTGCAATTCTTCGCGACGGGCACCAGCAGTACACCGAGAGGTTCTCCAGCCTCAAAAACGAGGCTGCCCAAACAGAGCAGGCGATCGCTGCAGCTCATCGGAATCTGAGCAGGTTGCAAGACGCAGCAGAGACTCAGTTGGCTGCGCATCGCGAAACGATTGTTCAACTGGATCAGGTCAAAAATGAAAAGACGGCACTCGAAGAGGCTCTGATGCCTCTGCGGAAGGAGGTGGACGAACGAATCAGGGCGCGCGAAGCTCTGATCGCAGAGGTGGCAATTCTTCACCAGCACATGTCCGATCTCGCCACGCACAAGGAGAAGCGGTCAGCGGAAGTGTCGGAGCTCGGAAACAGGCATGCTGAACTTCGAGGCGAGCTTGAAGGTCTGCGAGCCGAGCAGGGATCTTTAGTGTCCGAGATTGAAAATTTGCGTCAGAGCGTGGGGCAGCATGCCGCTGACCAGGAACAACTGCAGGCCGGGTTAACCGATCTTCACCACGAGATTGAGGCGGTGGCCCTGGAGCGGCAACGCTTGCAACGATCGATGACCGAGGAACAGTCTCAGGTCAAAGATCTATTGGCCCGCAAAGCAACCCTGGAACAGGTGGTGGCGGAAGCGGCGGATAAGATGAAAGCGCTCCACGCTGAGGTCGCTGTTCTCGAGACCCGTTTGCACGAATTGACCGAAGCCGTGGAAAAGGCTGAGCAATCCCGAATCGCCGAAGGCCTACCGCTGTTATTTGGGGCTGAAGCTCACAAGATCGCGCCGGAATGGGATCCTTATCCTTTGGAGAGTGAGTTTCACACGGATGAAGAACTCGATGCGAAAAAGGTCGCCGAACTCGTTTCGACGCTGCCTGGTTTGCAAGGCTGCCTGATCACCAGAAATCACGGTCCGGTTCTGGCGTCGAAGATGCCGGAGCGGATACACGCTCATCTGAAGGTCCCTAATCGTAATTACCATCTTCTTTTCGAGCGTCTGGAAAAGAAGGTGGAGGAGTATAATTTGCAGAACGCCCATTTAGCGACATTCGATCTTGGCGAAGAAGCCCTGACGGTTGCAGAAGCGAATCACGCCTTTGTCTTCGTGAACCATAGACAAACAACGCTTCGGCCGGGGATGCCGGATAAATTAGCCGCGATCGTCTCCCAGGTCGCGAAAATGTATCCATAGCTCCTGATAGTCGATAGGGAAGACGTCGGTTACTTGGCCGCCACGCTGGTGACAGTGCGCTTGGTCAATTGATTTCCGCGCGTTTTTGGGCCACGAATCGAGAAATCGCCGGCGGAAAACGACTGTTCGTCGGTCCGGGCGCCTTTGGCGTGGCGATATTTCAAACGGATCTCGGTGATCGGACGATCGGTCAGAAGCCTTATCTTCGCGTTTTCCTGAGCGCAATTATAGTCGCGGTTCATAATCGCCCCGCCAAATGCGAAACGCTTAACGAAAGTCGCTTTCGATGTACTGTAGACAAGCGTAAATATCTGCTCCCGATCGAAGATCCCGAAATAGGTGAGATTCTTGTCGACAAACAGCTTATCGGGAGGGGGTATCATCTGATAGCGCCCGGTGTCCCAAACCAGGAGCAAGCGGTCCAATGGAGAACACCGAAACGCGGCTTCGGTTTTTAACTGGTGGCCGAGAAAGCCGCGCTCCTGATCGTAGGCAATCGCCAACTCATTGGCCGTCAGCTCCCGGACGTCGATCTCTTCGGCAGTTGTCAGCTGAGTTTTTCGCTTGTAATGCTTGCTGTACTTGTCGATCAGTCGTTGAAGATAGTCGATTGCGTAATTGATTAGCTTTTTGAGGTGCCGTTCAACTTCCTTGAGCTCCAGATTGATTTTTAGTTTGTCTTCCTCATTCTTTTTCAAATCAAACCTGGAAATGCGTTTGATCTGCAGACCCAAGAGCATTTCAACATCTTCCATTGTGATGTCGCGGGTCAGCCGATTTCGGAACGGTTGCAGCCCTTTCAGCACGGCCTGCTGGACTCCATCGTAGGTTTCACACTCTTCAATTCGCTTGTAGACACGGTTTTCGATAAAGAGCTGGATCAATGATTTCCAATGTAATTGGTCCTGGAGTTCATTTTGCTTAAGTTCGAGCTCCTGTTTCAGGAGGGAGACTAACTGGTTGGTATTAAATTGGATGACTTCATCGACGTCCATCTGCACGGGACGCTCCCCTTTGATCACCACCAGATTGGAGTGAATGGTCACTTCGCATTGGGTGAAATGGTAGAGGGCGGTAATGGCCTTCGGTGGGTCCTCACCGGGAGAGAGTGTGACGAGGATTTCCACTTGCGCAGCGGTGAAATCGCTAAGGGAACGAATTTTGATGCGTCGTTTTCGAGCCGCATCTTCGATGGACGCGATAACGGATTCAGTGGTCGTGCTGAAGGGAATCTCTCGAATTACAAGTTTGTTGCTTTCCCGTTTTTCGATCTTGGCGCGCAGCTTGATTTTGCCATTGCCGCGGTGGTATTCGGTGGCGTCCATCAAGCCTCCTTGCGGGAAGTCCGGAAGAAGCTTGTAACGTTTAGCTTGGAGAATGGCGACCTGTGCCTTGAGCAATTCAATGAAGTTGTGCGGCAGGATTCGAGTCGACAACCCGACAGCGATTCCCTCCGAACCCAACATTAACAACAGAGGAAGTTTGCTCGGAAGAAGAACCGGTTCGCGGTTTCTGCCGTCGTAACTTGGAACGTAAGCGGTCAGTTTTGGATTGAAGATTTCTTGCCGCGCCAATTCCGTAAGTCGACACTCGATATATCGAGACGCAGCAGGCGGGTCGCCGGTGAAAATATTGCCGAAATTACCCTGGCCTTCGATGAGGTAACTTTTGTTGGCCAGATTCACTAACGCTTCTTCGATCGATGCGTCGCCGTGCGGATGATACTGCATCGCGTGTCCGACGATGTTAGCAACCTTGTTGAAGCGGCCGTCATCCTTCTCATACAATGCATGCAAGATCCTGCGCTGAACAGGCTTCAATCCATCTTCCAGCTGCGGAATCGCTCGATCTCTGATGACATAGGAGGCGTATTGGAGGAAATTGTCGTGGACGAGATCCTTCAGAGGATCCTCGGGCAGATGAAGTAATGCGGAGTCAGGCGGCATGAGGAGTTGTCAGTGTCAGTGTCGATTGTCAGTTGTCAGTGTCAGTGTCAGTGTCAGTGTCAGTTTTCGGTGTTAGTTGTGATGTAATAGAGAGTGGTTGGTGTTATGCGAGACGGTGCACTACGTTTCGACGACCAGGTGGCCCATAATAAATTCGCGACGTTGAGGCGTGTTCTTGCCCATGTAGAATTGGAGAAGAGGCTGGATGGTGTGAGCGTCATCGACGCTGACCTGCGTAAGTTTCATGTCGGGCCCGATAAAGGCCTTGAATTCTGCAGGTGAAATTTCTCCAAGTCCCTTAAACCGGGTTACCTCCGGGTTTCGCAGTTTTGCAACGGCATCATCCCGTTCCGACTCGGAGTAGCAGTAAATCGTCGATTTCTTGTCCCGCACGCGAAAGAGGGGGGTCTCGAGGAGATGCACAAATCCACGAATTATAATGTCGGGAAAAAAGCGCAGGAAGCAGGTGATCAAGAGGTTTCGAATATGCAATCCATCGACATCGGCGTCCGTGGCAATAATCACTTTTCCATAGCGAAGGGCTTGCACAGTCTCTTCGACATTTAACGTGCGCGTCAGGTTGAAGATCTCATCGTTCTTATAAACGATGGTACGATTCAGATCCCAAACATTAAGTGGCTTACCTTTGAGCGCAAATACCGCCTGTAGATCAGGGTTACGACAGCTGGTAATCGATCCCGCGGCCGATTGGCCCTCTGTGATGAAGATCATCGACTCGCTCCCAGTCTGCTTTTCAAGATTCAAGTGAATCTTGCAATCTTTGAGTTGCGGTATTCGGAGCGAGATCGCTGCGGTTCGTTCCCTGGCGAGTTTACGGACGTCCTGAAGCTCTTTGCGCAGTCGCCGGGTCTCGTTGATCTTCAGCAATAGCCGTTCAGAGACCTCGGGGTTGCGATGCAGCAAGCTGATTGCTGTCTCGCGTACTTTATTGACGAGATCGGTCCGGATTTCGGTGTTGCCTAGTTTGTTCTTAGTTTGTGACTCGAACACTGGGTCCTGCAACCGGATGGCAATGGCGCCGACCAAACCCTCGCGGACGTCGTCACCTTCGAATTTTAATTTCGAAAATTCGTTGATCGCCTTTAGTAGTCCTTCGCGAAAGGCGCTCAGATGCGTTCCGCCGTCAGAGGTGTGCTGGCCGTTGACAAACGAGTAGTGGTCCTCCGAGAGGCGGTTGGTGTGGGTAAACGCGATCTCGAGCATCTTTTCCCGGTGATGTACGACCGGGTAAATGGCCTCCTCAGCGACGTCCTCCTCCAGCAAGTCTTGCAAACCGTTTTCGGAGGAGTAGACGGCGCCGTTCCAGGCAATCTTCAAGCCGGCGTTAAGAAACGTGGAGAGCCGGATTCTTCGGATGATGTGTTCTTCGCGGAATCGAAAAGTTTTGAAAATCTTGGGATCGGGTTCGAAGAGAATTTCCGTGCCATCGGGTTCGGCCTGCTTGCCCTTTTGTTGTGACTTTAGTTTTCCTCTTTCGAAATCTGCTCGGAAGAACTGGCCATCCCGGTGACTGGAGACTGAAAAACGGGAAGAGAGCGCGTTCACCGCTTTGGTGCCGACACCGTTCAATCCGACGCTGAATTGAAAAACGTCGTCATTGTATTTCGCTCCGGTGTTGATCCGTGAAACGCAATCGATGACTTTGCCGAGCGGGATGCCGCGACCGTAATCACGGACGCGGACGAGGGAACCATCCGTTGTCACATCGATCTGGCGTCCGTACCCCATGATGAATTCGTCGATGGAATTATCGATCACCTCCTTCAAAAGGATATAGATACCGTCATCGTGGTGTGTGCCATCCCCCAAACGACCGATGTACATTCCGGTACGCGTCCGAATGTGTTCCAGAGAGGAGAGAGTTTTAATCTTACTTTCGTCGTAATCGTGCTTCCTTGGCGGCATATGGGCGGAACGTATCGGCGTGTGTGGGAACGTGTCGGCGTCGCGGCGAACTAGCGGCTCACCGCTTTGTTACGCCTGGTCTACTCACTTAGAGTCGCTGTTTTGGCAAATTGCAACTGCCTCGAAGATTCCCAACGGAAGCCCCTACGCCGATGCGCGTCGACGCCTTTCCTACCGGTGCGGCAGGTCTTGCATGCGCCGCCAAGCGGAGACAACCGCGGGGTCACTGATATATCTGACCAACAGGTCTCCAAGTTTTTCGGCGAGATCCATATCTTCTTTCGCGAAGAAATTAAAGCGTTCAATCGCTTTCTGACACAAGGGTGGCGCGTTCTCGACGTTTCCCTGGTCCATTTCGAACAACGCGCGGTCCAGCGGCGCCATTTGTCGACGCCAGTTGACCATTTCGTCCACGTACTGATTTATGACGTCGACAGCCTGCTTTGAGTCCATCACCGCATTCGCTCGTTTCTCGACCACCCGGAGTATAGCGATGTGAGAATCGATTACCCTGGCATAGTCTTCGCAGATTCCAGCAAAGACGGTGCCCGCGCCGACGAGAAGTATCGTGAGCGCCAGTAATCGTGAACGGATTGAGGTCAGCATTGTGTGGAGCGTATTCCGAACGCCTTTGTTCTAATGGTTACGACCTCCGTGAATAAATTGATCCCTTCGCCATGATCCCTCCGTGATTTAAGTGGAAAGTGACGATAACTTCACGACTTTTTCCAGAATTACCTTTCCAGACGGCCATTTGGAGGACGGCGGGCAGCAGTCTCTTATGCGCTATCGCGATGCAATTATGGTTTTTGAAAGCGATTGTATCTGCTCCAGTCTGTGCGAAGAGGAGACTGCGATCCGAAGACGCGCCGTACCGCGGGCAACCGTCGGGTAGCGAATGGCTGGAGCCAGAAAACCGCTGGTGTAAAGGATTGCTGCCAAACGCAGGGTCCGTTGTTCGTCACCGATCACCAGCGGAAAGATCGGACTGATTGGATCTGGACCTGGCCGAGGGCCAGGCGTCAGGCATTCGGCGAGGAGGCGAACATTGCTCCGCAGCCGGGATCGCAGCGTATCTCCCTCTTCGGCTCGAATAATCTCTAGCGCGGCGGACGCGGCTGCAGCACTGGACGGCGGTAGAGCCGTTGAATAGATAAAACTGCGCGCTCTGTTGACAAGGAATTGGATCAGCATCTTTGAACCACAGATGAATCCGCCGCTCGCGCCGAGCACCTTGCTGAGCGTCCCCATCTGAACATCGACCTGCCGTGTTAAACCGAGCGCAGCGACACAGCCCGCGCCTTGCGGCCCGATTACTCCGGTGGCGTGCGCTTCATCGACTAGAAGCAGCGCTTGGAATTTTGTCTTAAGGTCCACAACCGTTGCCAGATCTCCAAAGTCGCCATCCATACTGAAAATGGATTCGGTCACCACGAGCGTTTTGCCTTGAGGATAGGTTTGTCGAGCCCAGGTGAGATGGTGCTTCAACTTCTCGGCATTGTTGTGGGGGAATACTCGCAAGGATGCTCCCGAAAGTTTTGCTCCGTCGATCAGGCAGGCGTGCGCAAGTTTATCCAGGATGACGACATCGCCCGGACCGACCAGGCTGGTAATTGTTCCGACGGCTGCGGCGTAGCCGGTGCTGAACAGGAGGGCGCTCTCAGCGTCCTTGAACGTCGCGATTTCTTCTTCAAATTTTGTGTGCGGGTATTCGGTGCCGCTGACGAGCCGGGAGGCGCCTGATCCAGCGCCGAACCGATCAATTGCGGCTTTTGCAGCGGCCTTAACAAAAGGGTGTTGCGAGAGTCCCAAATAATCGTTTGAGGCAAAATTCACCAGAAAACGATTGCCGATCCGCACCACAGGACCCTGAATCTCTTCGATGGTCCTGAGTTCGCGGAAAAGCGATTGCTGTCGAAGCTGGGTCAGGAACTCGTCGTAGGGCAGCATTAGTGGAAAGCTCCCTTTTTTAGTTCGTATCCGTTTTTTTCAAAACACGGTCGAGCTCTGCATCGTGTTCGGCGCCGAGCTTCAAGGCGCGATAATAGTGGCGGCGAGCGAGTTCAATCGCGGGAGGTTGGCGTTCCAGGTAAAGGACCGCGAGGTTAAAGTGCGCCTCGGCGTATTCCTCATCAAGATCGATCGCTTTGCGCATTTCATCTTCAGCGGCTTGTAACCAACCTTGTTTACGAATCAGAACGCCCAGATAAAGATGGGCTTTCGGGTCCTGCGGGTCGAGAGAGATGGCCTGACTGAGAGCCGCGAGACCGGCATAAAGATCGTTTTTCTGGTAGTCGATGATGCCGAGTGTCAACCAAGTCTGCTGAGCGGTCGGATCAAGGCGGACCGCCTTCTTCAGATGCTCCTCTGCCTGGGGAATCTCTCCCAGACGAAACTCCGCCGAGCCGAGGTTCGCCCAAGCCATTGGATGGGCGGGAGCGAGTTCGGTCATTTTTTGGAATTCGCTTTTTGCATCCTCGAACTTGTCGTTTCGAAAGTCGGCGAGCCCCTTCGATGCGGCGCTCCTGGCCTCGTCCGAAAGGGTTGGAAGCGCCGTCTCGGGGGGATCCGCGCCTCGAAGCAGAGATCCGTTTAAGGCGCAGATCGCGAGCAGCAGAACGGAAGCGGGCCCGGATGGAAACAGGTACCGGCCGGCCGGCGTGTCGCCGCATCGGTATTGGCAAACCGTTTTCAACTGGGTCGAGACCTCCTGGTCATTGGAGCTGTGTCGAAAAGCCATCTTCCTTCCCCGGATACTGATAACGCCGACCCGCCGATACATTTCGCGGAAAGCCGGAACGCAAAATTATCTGTCTCCGCCCAACTCGCGTGCACGCTCGGAAGCTGCTCGGACCGCGGACATGATGGTATATCGCAGGCCGCGGGCTTCCAGGGTCTCGATCCCTGCCATCGTTGTGCCTCCTGGGCTGGCAACCATTTCCCTTAGTTCGGCGGGATGAAGTTTTGTTTCACGGATCATTTGCGCTGAACCGAGTACAGTCTGGATCGCCAGCTCAAGAGCAACGTCTCTTGGCAACCCCATCATCACGCCGCCGTCTGCGAGGGCTTCAACAAAGATAAAGACATAGGCAGGGCCGCTACCGCTCAGACCGGTGACAGCATTCAAAGCTGTTTCTCGGACCCGAAAGACCAAACCGACGGCGGAAAACAATTTGTCCGCGATTTGGGCATCGCCGGCTGTTGCGTGGTCGCCCAATGCATAGGCTGTTGCTCCCTTTTTGACCAGGGAAGGAGTGTTTGGCATCGCTCGAATGACCCGGGTACGATGGCCAGCAGCGTCTTGCAAAACTTGAAGGGTGATTCCGGCTGCAACCGAAATCAACAGCTTCCCGTCCAGGTCTTGGCGCACATCGCGAAGGAGTTGGACCGAATCGGCAGGCTTTGTGCCGAGCACGATGGTGTCAGCCTGCTGTACCAGCCTCTTTGGAGAAGGGGCGAGAGAAAGCCCGTACTGGTGGACCTCGTCTTTAATCGTTTCGGGATGCCGGTTTATGACTAGAATTTGCTCGGGGCTGAAGGCTCCTGCCTGCAACATCCCTTGCACTAGGGCAGACGCCATTTTGCCGAAGCCTAAGAAGCCAAAAGTCATGGGAAGGTAGAGGACATAAAAAACTTTCTACGGACCGCCTAGTGAAAACGGCGAGTCTGGCATAAAAGCCCCTGGATCCTGCCGAAAGAGGGTAGCCAATTGCTTCTGCATTTGGTCGTCCACCTCGATACCGATCTCCTTAAGATCAATTATCCATTGTTTCGTATTGCCGGTATCCGTGAGTTGGAGATCAGCTATGGGTCGAGGAATTTCTTTCCAGGGAAGGATTGCACCAAAGACAAAGATTTTAGGGGTCCGCATTCGTCCGACAAAGACGCCGATTTCGAAATTGATCGACGGCCTCGAAAATGTGTCCCGAGACGTGATGAGGGCAATCAGTTCGTCGCAGTTCCGCAATTCTTCGAGGATCTGAGGCAACCACGTCTCGCCAGAGGTCAGAGAATTCCGATTGGCTAGAAAAAAACTGAACTCAGGGCCGCCAGCCGCTTTAAGTATTTCCATGAACCGAACAGCTTCCGGTGTGCCTCCAAAGTCATGAGATATGAAGATCCTTTTTGGCATTCAGGAAATGATGTAGGCGAATCTTCCATGACGCCGGGATCAGCGCAATCCCAAGCGTCCAGGCCGAAAGGCGACGATAACCCGAGACGGTCGATGTCAAACCAACATCGGCACCCACCTGTTGCGAAAGCTAGTAGCCCTTTCGAAGATCGTATTTCTTCAAAAACTCCCGGCATCTATTAACGTCAGATTGGTCGAAGGCCGCATTTCCAACCTGTTTCGCAGTATCGAGAATGTCGCGGCAAGCGATTAAGCGGTGTTTGAACAGGATCTTAAGATCCTCTCTGAACGAATCAAGTTGCTCCTGGTAGTCTTTAAGCTCGTTTCTGATCTCCTCAAAACGTGCCTCCACTTCTTCCTCGTTCATAGGCAAAAAAATAGCTCGCTTCTACAGGTATTCAACATTACAACATTATCTTGACTTTTGCACCCCGTGTGCCGCTCCGCCCATCATTCATAAACCTGAGTCAGAAAATCGTGGCCCAGATCGCTTTCCGCTCTTTCTGATGGATGAGAAGGGCGTCCTGCTGAGTTAAGCCAGAGGTCTCGCCAGGGGCAATGGCAACTATAATTTCTGATTGGCGGCGAACGCGTTTTCCCACTCTTTCGAACTCGTTGAGGAATAATTTGGAGGCTGGATAAGTAGCGTTCATAAACCTCTTGGCCCAAAATGAACAAAGACGCTGAGGGAGGACCTTATTCGACTTATCTGGACTTGATCGAGAAAGAACTCGGCAACGCCTTGGCCGACTTGAATGGACTCCGGAGTCTGGAGAAGCGAAAAGAGGCAGCGAAAGGCAGGTGCCTCATGCTCATGGCTGCTTTGGACAACTGTGGGAACTTTCTCCGAAAGCTGGAAAAACTGCTCAAATAAATCCGCAAAAACAGCCTTACCAAAGAGGTCAAAGATAACTGGAGCTGCGCTTCTCCCCGGTTCGTTTAGAAAGAGGATCCGGCCTAACCGCATTCGTTCGTTCCCCATCAAGTAGACAGGAATACTGGATTTTCTGTGACTCAGCCGCTCCAGCACTCCAGCGCTCCAGTGCGCTCGCGTTCAGGGGAGTTGAACACTATACTGTTTTTTAACGACAGTAAGATCTGCATGCATCAGCGGGTTACGCCTTCCAGTAAAATCAAGAGAACACGCCCAAAGTGGAGACGCCGGATGTTGTTGGTTGCGCCGGTCGTTATTATCGTGGGCGGGCTGTATTTAGCGGAGCGCGGCCCCGATCCAATTGCCATTACCACGGAGAAGGCGGCCGTCTGTGATATCACCGAGCTGGTGTCGGCTACCGGCAAGATCAGGCCGGAGGTGGAAGTAAAAATATCTCCGGAGGTCGCGGGCGAAATCATCGAAATGCCTGTGATCGTCGGGCAACCGGTAAAGAAGGGTGATCTCCTGGTAAAAATTAAGCCCACCAACTATATCGCGCGGGTGAAACAAGCTGAGGCCTCTTTGAGCGCGGCTCAGGCGGACAGTTTGCAACGGAAGGTCCAGATGTTGAATGACCAACTTGACCTCCGACGAGCCCAGGACCTGTTTAACAAAAAACTCATATCGGAGACCGATTACAAGGCGGCGGAGACGAAGGCCCAGGTCTCTCAGGCATCGTATGATTCCTCTTTGCACCAGATTGATGTGGCAAAGAGTAACCTCGATCAGAACGAAGATCTATTGAGCAAGTGCGTGATTTACTCTCCGATGGATGGTGTGGTTAGTGTGTTGAGCAGTGAAATCGGCGAGCGCGTTGTGGCGACAGGTGATTTCGCGGGAACGGAGGTGATGCGGGTAGCGAACTTCGGGTCGATGGAGGCCCGGGTTGACGTCAACGAGAACGATGTGGTGAATGTCGATGTTGGAGATCCCGTGCGGATCAAGGTCGACGCTTTTCCCGGGAGAGTGCTGAATGGCAGTGTTAAACGGATCGCGAGTACCGCCAGCGTAAAGAACGAAGGAACTCAGCAGGAGGTAACAAATTTTGAAGTTCGAATCCAGGTGGAAAATCCGGCGGTCCAGCTGCGGCCGGGCATGAGCGCGAGCGTCGACATCGAAACCCAGACGGCGCATCAAGTTGTCGCGGTACCGATCCAATCGGTGACGGTCCGTGCCAGAGAGAGCGGCAAAACAGCTGAACAACTCAAACAAGATCGCGAAAAACAGACAGGTGTGAACTTGAGCGAACTGGAGAGACAATCCAGAAAGGAACTTCAACGAGTTGTATTTTTGAAAGAGCGGGACATGGTGAGGCTCGTTCCGGTGCAAACCGGAATTGCAGACAACAACTTAATTGAGATTCGGTCGGGGATTAAGGAGGGAGACGAGGTCGTTTCTGGATCTTACACGGCAATCAGCAAAGATCTGAATGACCGGTCCAAGATCAAAATCGAGGGTCCGAAGGATGCGAAATGACTGTGTGATCGTGAGGAACGAACAGATCATCCGGCCAAAGGGCAATCTGGTGATTCAAATCGAGCGGATCACCAAGGAATACGAGATGGGCTATACGACCATCCGGGCGCTGAAGGGTATCGACCTTTCAATTCATCGCAACGAATATCTTGCGGTCATGGGGCCTTCTGGAAGCGGGAAATCGACCTTAATGAATATGCTTGGCTGCCTCGACACGCCGACCACCGGCCGGTATGAATTTAATGGAAGAGACGTAGCCGCAATGGGGGACGATGAGCTTGCCGAGATTCGCAATCGAGAGATCGGATTTGTTTTCCAGACGTTCAACCTGCTCCCGCGTTGTACTGGTCTGGAGAACGTCGAGCTTCCGTTGATTTATGCCAATGTCAACGCGGACAAACGGCGATTGCGAGCCGAACAAGCAATGGAAGCCGTTGGCTTGGGCGATCGGATGTACCACAGGCCGAACGAACTCTCCGGCGGCCAGCGCCAGCGGGTGGCGATTGCTCGAGCTCTGGTGAATAATCCATCGATCATTCTCGCGGATGAGCCGACTGGGAATCTCGACTCAAGGACCGGCGAAGAGATCATGGCACTCTTGGAGAATCTTTATGCGAGTGGCCACACGATTGTGGTCGTGACTCACGAAGAAACCATCGCACGTAACGCCCGGAGAATTGTGCGATTGAGGGATGGAATTATCGAGACCGATGAGGAATGCGACTGAGTGGGTAGAGGGCTTCCGCATCGCCGCCCAACAGATCGCGGCGAACCGGACCAGATCGATGCTCACCACCTTGGGAGTGGCTATAGGGATCATTGCCGTCACCCTCATGGGTACTGCGATTTGCGGTATCGAAATCGGGTTCAATCGCAGCATGTCAGGATTTGGGGACGACGTCTTGTATATCGAACAATGGCCATGGAGTACAGTCGACGACTATTGGCAGTTTCGAAATCGACCGGACATCAAGTTATCCGCCGCGGATGGTCTGAACCAGATGATCGACGCGAATCCGAATTCTTTACTGGATTTGGCCGTCGCCGCGCCTGCTTCCATTCAGACCGTCATTTATGGAAAGCGACAGGTTTCCAACGTATACACCATGGGAACGACGAATGAATATGCCTATCTCTCTACAACGAACTGTCAAAAAGGTCGATTCATCAACGAAGCCGAGAGTCGGGGAGGAAGAAGCGTTTGTGTGGTTGGCCAGGATGTCGCAAGTGGGCTTTTCAGCGGTGAAGATCCCATCGACAAGATAATTCGGGTTCGCGATCAGGAGTACCGGGTGATAGGAGTCTTTGCTAAGCAGGGATCGTTCCTCGGTATTTTCAGTTGGGATTCGCAGGTCGTGATTCCTCTTGCGTCTTATATCAGATACTTCAAGTCGAACCAGGAGAACGCATCGATCAGGGTGAAGGTTCGAGACAAAACCCGTATTGCCGAGGCGAGGGAAGAATTACGCGGCGAATTCCGGCGTATTCGCAGACTTTGGCCCGAGGAGCAGGATAATTTTGCCGTCAACGAACAAAGGGCGCTTCGATCGTCGATCGAACCGGTAAAGGCCGGCCTGGCGATCGCAGGGTTATTTATCACCGGGCTCGCACTTTTCGTTGGGGCAATCGGAATCATGAATATCACTTTTGTGAGCGTGAAGGAGCGAACTCGGGAAATCGGAACTCGAAAGGCGCTCGGGGCGCGGCGCCGGACTATCCTGATCCAGTTTCTGATTGAGGCAGTCTTAATCTGTCTTGTGGGAGGAACCGTCGGGCTGGCCTTGGCTTTTGGTCTATTTATTTGGATAGGTTCTGCCTTCCCGAATTTTCCCATGCAATTTTCGCCCATGTTAGTGGCGTCCGCCCTGTTGCTCTGTGTGATTACGGGGATTATTTCCGGTTTTGCTCCGGCTTGGCAGGCATCCCGCTTAAACCCGGTAGAAGCGCTACGATACGAGTAGCCATGAAAACCTGGGAACTTGTTAAGATGGCTTGGAAGGCATTGGGGGCGAACAAACTGCGTTCCATTTTGACGACTTCCGGGATCACCATCGGCATCTTTTCGATCATTAGTGTAATGACGGCAATCTCGGCTCTCCAGACATCGATCGAGACAGGGCTAAGCTTTCTGGGATCGAACACCTTTCAGTTTTCGAAGTACCCAAGTGGAATCCATGTCTGGGGAGACAAGAAATATCGCAATCGGAGAAACATTGACTACCAGACCTACTCAAAATTCGTTCGACTGATGGGAGATCAGGTGGAAGTGATCTGCCCAAAAGTCTGGGACGACAGTACTCAGGCGGTATTCGAGAACAAGAAGACCAATCCGAATATCGAGCTGTGCGGGACCACTTCAGACTTTCTGGCAGCCAACAATTTCAGGATCAGCGATGGGCGCAATCTTTCGGCAGAAGACGTTGAATTCTCGCGTAGCGTTTGCGTAATCGGTCAGCAACTCGTTCAGCGACTATTCGCGCAGGGGCATGCGGTCGGCAAAAAGATCAAATTGAATGAGAAGAACTACCAAGTAATCGGGACCCTTGTGGAGAAAGGAAGCAACTTTGGGGGGAACGACGACAATCTCGTCCTGATTCCGATCACAAAGTTTTTCGAAAACTACGGGTCGCGGGAGCGATCGCTAAACATTGCGATCGAGGCTAAGAATCAGTTAGTTTACGAGCGAACCATGGGAATCTCGATCGGTTTTTTCAGGGTCGCGCGTGATTTGCGCCCGGAAGATTCCAATGACTTTGAGATTTACAGCAACGATTCTCTGGCCAACGCTTTTCGCAGCATTGCGGCAACGGTTCGGATCGGTGCGTTTGTTATCAGTGCCATTGCTCTGGTGGCGGCCGGTGTCGGTATCATGAACATCATGCTAGTCAGCGTGACTGAGCGGACGAAGGAGATCGGAATACGAAAGTCGTTAGGAGCGCGCCAGAGGGACATTCGAATGCAGTTTCTTCTGGAAGCACTCTTTCTGTCTTTGCTGGGTGCAGCGGCGGGCATCCTTCTTGGCGTCGTGGCTGGAAATGGGCTAGCAGTCTGGCTAAAGGCGGCAATAGTTTTTCCCTTTGGTTGGGCCATCGTCGGGGTGTTGGTCTGCTCTGTGATTGGAGTGGGCTTCGGGTTATATCCGGCTCACAAAGCTGCATCGCTCGACCCGATCGAGGCACTCCGGTACGAGTAGTTCACGTCGCTCGCCTGTGCGCACTGAGTTGGGCGAACCAGCGATAGTAGTCGACAAGGCGTGTCTGTCCGCTTGGACGAGCGCAGCGAGGGTGCGGCAAATCCTGCTTTGGACAGGACACTAGAACTAGAACCGGGACATCAGAGTCGCTCGTGTCTTCGGCAACTGACCGTATACCTCGATAAGTTTATCGGCGGCAGAATGCATGTCCGGCGCGTATAGCCCGAGGCATTTGCAAAGTTCGGACTCGAAAAACAAAACTCCTCTCGTCCTGAGCTCTTGCCTGTCTAGATAACCGAGAGCGCGCAAAAGCAACCGATAGATTTCCGGCGCGGGATGGTCCAGTTCGGTGACCTTTTCGACAAGTTCAACAAAATAAGAAGCCGCAGTGGTCTTTAAATAATCAGTTCGGATCCGCTCGAAGGTTGTTTTGATTGAAACTTCACGCAGCAGATGGAGCTCGGTCTTGTTCGAAAATGACAATAAAAGATCGCAGTGAAAGAATAGATCAAGCTTCCCGGAAAATGCGCTCTTCTGCCGGAGGGCACCCTTTGCCATGGCCTTGATTTTGCCGTGCAGATTCGTGAACCAGGTCAGGATCAGGCTGGTGTCAGAATACCTGATGCGCCGGAGCAGAATACCAGTCAGCAGTTCGGCCATTTTGAGAGCGGAGGGATCGCCGAGAAAACGAAATGCTGAGGAAACTCCCCATGGCGGCGCGTGCGGCTCCCCGGATAGCCGGGGATCCCAGCTTTCTTGGCGCTCATTTCATTTGGGCGGAACGGAGAACGCCTGATTGTTGACTGCGAGAGCCGCTTCTTTGACTGCCTCGCTCATGGTTGGATGAGCGTGAACCGTTTTCCCGATATCTTCCGCGCTGCCGCCAAACTCAAGGACGGTAACAGCTTCCGGGATGAGTTCAGAGGCGCCGAAGCCGATAATTTGCGCTCCCAACAGTCTGTCTGTCTTTGGGTCGGCCAGGATTTTTGCAAACCCCTGGCTTTGATCGTTGGCCAGCGCCCGACCGTTGGCGGCAAATGGGAATTTGCCGACTTTGATCGCTATTCCTTTTTGTTTGGCGAGGTCTTCAGTGAGACCGACCCCCGCAACTTCGGGATTGGTGTAGATGACGTTCGGGATCGCGTCATAGTTTACGTGGCCGGGCCTTCCGGCAATCCGTTCGACGCACGCGACACCTTCATCCTCTCCTTTGTGTGCGAGCATCGGCCCTTCGACAATATCTCCAATCGCATAGAGTCCGGGGATATTCGTTCGGTAGTGTTCGTCGACTGCGACGCGGCCGCGTTCGGTTAACTTAAGGCCGAGATCCTTCGCAACGGCGCGGTCAAAATACGGTTTGCGTCCGACCGCGACGAGAACTTTGTCAGCACTAAACTGCAGTTTCTCCTTTGCCTTATTAACGGCTTCGACGGTAGCTTTGCCGTTGTCCAAAGCGACAGACGTCACGGTCGTTTGGAGATGAAATTTCAAGCCTTCTGCTTCCAGCGCCTTCTGAAGCGTCTGGGTCACATCCGGATCAAAAAAGGCGGCGATTCTCGGTAGAAACTCAATGAAAGTGACCTTTGAACCGAGTCTAGCCCAGACCGAGCCGAGCTCCAGCCCGATGGCACCCGCACCGATCACGATCAACTCGCCCGGCACCTGGTCAAAAGCGAGAGCTTCATCGCTAGTGACGATCGTTTGCCGATCGATAGCGATATTCGGCAACTCTGCCGGAACGCTGCCGGTGGCGAGCACCACGTGCTTTCCCTGAAGCTCTTCCTGACTGCCGTCGTTCTTTGTCAGCACAACTTTCCCGGGTGCGACCATTTGTCCGACTCCCAAGAGCCGGGTGATCTTGTTCTTCTTCATCAAGAATTCAAGCCCCTGAGTAAGCTGCCGAACGACGCCTTGTTTCCGGTTCATCATTTGAGCCAGATCCAAGCTGACATTTTCGAATTTGAGTCCGTGTCGAGCGGCTTGGTGCCGAGCAAAATGAAAGTGATCCGATGACAACAGAAGCGCCTTGCTTGGGATGCAACCGATGTTTAGACAAGTGCCCCCAAGAACTTCGCGTTTGTCGATTATCGCGGTATTCAGGCCGAGTTGAGCGGCCCGAATCGCTCCAGTGTATCCGGCAGGACCTCCGCCCAGGATAATGAGATCGAAAGACGCCATGCGATATGGTCTACCGAAACCTACACAGGATCAATAGCAACGTAAATGACCTGATGCTCTGCGGTAGGCTTCTGGAACGGAGCACAGGGAAAGGCCGAGGGAAACATTTGCGAGGAAAATGCCGATCAGGGGATCTTGGTAGCAGGCCCGAAAACTGCACCGCAGATTACAAACACTCAGAGCCGTGGAAATCGAAAGGCCGGAATTTATTTTAGTTCAGGAGCTTCCGGCGGTGCACAACAGAATCTTTGCGGGAACAACGCTTGGAGCGGCATTGTCGTCAAGCCTCATCGCCATTTTTAAGCGGGAACAGGCTCGAAGAAAACGCCGAGTATGGAATCATGTACGGCCCTCCCGCAAAACCGATGTTTGGTCCAGGAAATGTGTGTGCAGGGAATTCTAAGGGAGATGTCCTTGCTAACGCTAAATTCAATAACTGACCTCCCATTGTGACGGAACCGCAAACGTCAGCAGCTGCGAACAGCAAGTATGAACGGCGGTAAATCTGGGGAGGAAAGCATCAACAGGGTCGTGGCTCGAGTCATTGATGTCATAGAGCAGAAGGGTTCCGGCTATACTGTGGTCGTCGAATTGCCGCCCGAAGCTAATATTTCCTCTGAAGAATCGTGGCGCTTGGCCCTTCCTGGGGATTTTCGCGGCGCAACGCGAGTCGAGCACCTGTGGCATCTTTATTATGGCGACAAGCCACCGTGTGTGCCCGGCGACACCTTCGAGTTGGTGTCAAGTTAGATCCAGCACGGAAGCATTCAGTTTGTCGAGTCGAAGTAAGTGGTTTTGCTCAAGGTGGACCTTCCGGATCTTTGAATCCAGCAGGGCCGATGGCGATCTCGGCCAGCAGAATTCATCGCAACTGCCGTCAATATGAAATCCGCCACTCTCACCGTGCGCGATCTGAGAGCGATGAATACATCAGAAGAAGAGAATGATCGGCGACCCGATGATCCTGAGGCACCCGTATTAAATAAACTCATGGAACCTCAAGTGAAACCACCTGACCAGGGTAAAGAGGAGCAGGATGAAGACAGTGAGGAAAGGAAGGGAAAAACAAAAGAGGAACTTCCGCCCGCCATGCCACCCTTGATGTAGAAGTTTGGCACCTTTTTCACCAGTCGGCCGAATCAGAGTCGTCGTCAGCATCATCATGTGCCACGCCGAACTCTTCCCGGGTTCCAGCGGCAAATCTATTCGCGTGTTCTAGGAAAATGCCGATGGCGAGGCAGCGAAGCGGATCTTGGATGGGCCATTGGAAGCAATCCGGGTCTTTTATCAGGCCTATTAGCTTCTCGCTTAGTTGCTCGAAGTTGACTTCTTGGGTCTGCGAATTGGCAAGGAAACCGGCAGAACGAAGCCTTTTCGCTTCGTTACCAAAACCTTTTGCTTGCCCGGTGATGAAGACCAAACGGGCTCTGCATCCAATCAGGGTCGGGCTCCGCCCGCGGTACAGCTTCGGGGCGGGCCAGAAGAGAGTCCGAGATGTTAAGCTTCAAGATGATTCATCGAGGTAATTACAAATCTCCTCGATAGTGAAAAAGCATTGCTCAATCGGCCTTATTTTGCTGCCCTCAGTCTGTTCTCAAACAGGGCCGTGAACCGAACCCATACATAAGTCTTGGACGCTAGCATCCGCGCACGTATTGTATTATATCGCAATCTTCCGTTGCCGAAACGCTTCGGAACCGTCACCAGAATTTTGGCAGTCGCAGCGTTGTCTTTCTGCCTGCTAGCCAGGGCACAGGAGCAAAAGGAATCGCCATCCGACTCGATCGATGGGAATTCACAGGCTTCTAAGTCTGATGAGCAACAGATCTATGATCTCTTGCTCAAAATGCTTGATCGATGGAATGTTCACGATATCGAGGGATATCTGGAGGTGTATTGGAAATCGCCAGGTCTCCTGGTGGTCGTTGACTCCGAGCAATTTAACGGATGGCAACAACTCCACGATTCCTACGTTAACGGCTACCCGAACCGCAGTTCGATGGGGTTTATCGACCCCAAGGGTATCCAGATCAAACTTCTCAGGCCGGACCTAGCTCTTGCGCTCACCTGGTGGTCAATCTCATTTCCTACCTCCAAGCAAAAGTTGATGGGTAATACCACCCTGAACCTTCAAAAGTTTGAGGACGGTTGGAAGGTCATCGCTGCCCATTCTAGTACCGCCGAGATGTAATCGCTCTCTCATTGATTGGGCGAAGGAGGATTTGATGGGATCGACTTACGACCCCTGGATGGCAAGTCGGCAATCCACCTCCCACGCATTGATATCTTTCCGGGAGTGTCTCCGTCCACTTCTCCGGCGATCTCAAATCCATCTTCAGTCTGTGAGATGGTGGTTTTGTAGCGTAGATCACGTCGAATGCTCCTCCGGGCTAGCTCACTTCGATACCTCGAAGAGAAAAGCGTTGCGGACAACACCTCCCAGTTCTGCGTGTAGTCGCCCCAGAAAACCTTCCCCTCTAACACTGCATCGAACCTGAAGCAGTCGATAATCGCAATCCCTTTGCTTTGGATTCCCGTATGTGGATCCGAGAACTCGACATCGTAAATTCCGTCACGCATTCTGACTTCCTATAAGAACCAACGGATCGGGGCAATCTCTGTCGCTGCTGTCGAACCTTTGAACTCAAGGGGTCAAATTCTCCTCTGTTCCGCGAGACGGCAACGGTACTGGTAATATTCCTCGGCATCTTCCAACGATCTTGCCGAGTAACGGTTCTCTTCGTCTTTAGCTCTCCATACGACGGTATAGCGGTTGTCGGGATCACGTTCCTCTTGATCTTCAATCTCGATCAGAGCGTCATTTATGCGTGCGCTCTTACGAATTTTCATCTCCAAGGTTATGCCCAAGATCGGCCCGTGTACAATTGCAGCCGCTAGTACCGGGACGATGCGTGATTCTAGTGCAGAGTCCATCGCATCTTCCCGGTTTCTTCAATCGATGGTAGCGTTTCGGGAAGAAGGCTGCTTGATGCAAACGATTCTACGAGTTTTTAAATACATTCGACGATACCCGTGGTTGGCGGTCGGAACGGTTGGGTTCGCGGTTCTGGCGACCTTGATGGTAATCGTGTTTCCGACCGTAACCCAGCGAGTGATCGATGAAGCGATTCGAGGCAGGAGGCCGGAGTTGATCCCGCCCCTCGCGCTTTTGGCGATCGGTGCATTTTTCGTTCAGAGCGTGTCCAATGGGGTCAGGATCGTTCTCAACAATACCTTCGAACAGAAGGTCATTTTCGATTTTCGCAGCGACTTGTATGACCATATCCAGAAATTACCGCTGCGCTGGTTTGATTACCGGGCAACCGGAGACATCATGACGCGGGTCTTGGAGGATGTGAATTCGGTCGAGCGTGTTCTTATCGACGGGATTGAGCAGGGAACGGTCGCGATCCTCCAGGTGCTAATCGTGGGTGTGCTGCTTTTCGTTCGCGAACCGTGGCTTGCCACATTAACGATGCTCCCGATCCCTTTTCTTTTGACGGGCGCATTGGTCTACACACTAACGGCAAGATCGCGCTACCGGTTGCAACGGCAGGCGGCTTCCGCGATGAATTCGCTGCTGCACGATAACCTGTCAGGAGTCCGCCAGATCAAGGCTTACGTGCGCGAAACTCAGGAACACCGCAGGTTCAACAAGGCGAGCAAAGGGTTGAAAGAGGCTACGCTGGTGGTGATGCGAGCGTGGGCCATCTACGATCCATCGATGGATTTTCTGACCTCTTGCGGTTTGGTGATTGTTACCGGCTTTGGTGGAATGGCAGTGCTGCAGGGTCGAATGGAGATTGGTGAGTTGGTGGCGTGCCTGATTCTCGTCCGCTTTCTTTACGAACCAATTGGAAGACTACACCAGTTGAACCAGATGCTGCAGAGTGCTCGAGCGGCGGCAGAACGAGTTTTTGAAATTCTCGATGAACCGGCCGAGAGCGATATTCTTGAGGGTGAACCATTTGATCCGGTCGGGCGCATCGAATACCGCAATGTGTCGTTCTTCTACAGCGACGGCCAACCTGTGCTGCGAGATGTTTCGTTCGTGGCTGAACCGGGCCAAACGATCGCGCTGGTCGGCGAAACAGGCGCCGGAAAATCGACTTTGGTCAATCTCCTGCTTCGGTTCTATGAGCTGAGTCCGACCGGAGGCGATATTTTAATCGATGGACGGTCGATTCGCAGCCTCAGCAAGCACGCGATCCGTAATGCGACAGGTTTTGTGAGTCAGGAAAGCTTTTTATTTAACGGAACGATCCGTGAAAATCTGTTGTTCGGAAAACCCGATGCGAACGAGGCGGAGATTTGGGAAGCGCTTCGCGCGGCGAACGCGAATGAGTTTGTTTCGCGACTGCCAGCTGGCTTGGACGCCGGCGTTGGCGAGCGCGGAATACGGCAGAGCGTCGGTGAAAAGCAGCGAATATCCATTGCGCGGGCGATCTTGAAGGATCCGCCGTTGCTGATTTTGGACGAAGCGACGGCGAGCGTCGATACCGAAACGGAGCGCCAGATCCAGGAAGCTCTGAACCGACTGCTGCTGGGTCGGACAAGTTTCGTTATCGCACACCGGCTTTCGACCGTTCGCCATGCCGACCAGATCCTTGTTCTTGATCGAGGTCAAATCATCGAGCGCGGCGATCACGAGCAGTTGCTCGCATTAGATGGCAAGTACGCCAAGCTCTGTCAGAGCGGGCTGTTTTTTGCGGATGAAGAAGCAGAACTGGAGCATTCCGATCTCAGGTAGTGGCAGGGCGATGGTGATCAGAAACGACAAAAGAAACATCGAGGACAATTGAGGAGGACTCGAGGGAAGAGGGAATTTTCTTGCCTCTCATGGAACGTAGCATGATTAATACGCGTTGCTTTACAGGATTGGTTACTTAACGGGTCGCGCTCTCGAGCACATCGGGAGCATTTTCTGGCTCTTTCTAAACACGCTGGAAGAAACTGCAGATAACATTCGCCGCGGAAGGTTGCCGTTCCGCTGGTCGATGCTGTTTGCACAGACCGATCGAACCGGGGTTGGATCGATTCCGCTCGTTTTGATGGTTTCTTTCTTCCTGGGGCTGACGATGGCATTGTTGACGGGGTACCAACTGCAAAAATTTGGAACCGAACGGCTGGTTCCGACGCTTATCTCAATTGCTTTCACGCGGGAACTTGGGCCCTTGCTGACCGGTATCGTTCTGGCGGCGAGGATCGGTGCGGCGTACACAGCAGAGCTTGGTACGATGCAAGTCTCTGAAGAAGTGGAAGCCATCGAGGCGATGGGTATTGGTCCGCTGCGTTTTCTGGTTGCCCCGCGACTCGTGGCCATTGCAGCGCTGATGCCGTGCCTGTCGGTGCTCTCGGTCATTGCAGCGCTCATCGGTTCCGCGTTGATTTCCTGGGCGACTCTGAACCTGGTTCCCGACGCTTATTTTGATGCCGTCCTGACGAGCCTGATTGTCAGCGATATTATCATCGGATTATTTAAAGCCATGTTCTTCGGACTTCTGATCGGCTTGATTGCCTGTTACCAGGGTCTCACGGTAACTGGAGGGGCCGAAGGGGTCGGGAAGGCGACCACGGACAGTGTGGTAATCTCAATCACCACCGTGATTGGGTTCGATACGCTGTTCAACATTATGGTCACGAGGATAACCGGATGAGCGAAACGCCGCTGGTTCATCTCGAAAATATTGTCTTACGATTTGGAGAGAAGACCGTCCTGGACGGGATAGACCTCAAAATATTTAGCGGAGATCGGCTCGTGATCCTCGGTCAGAGCGGCGGCGGCAAGAGCACGATGCTGCGGCTTATTTTGGGCATTTTGCGACCCACGCAGGGCGTCGTGAGGTACCGGCATCTTCAGGTCCAGAAATTGAGCCGGAGTAAATTGAACCTGCTCCGCAGCCGCATTGGGATGGTTTACCAGTATTCGGCTCTGATCAGTTCGATGACCGTGCGGGAGAATCTTGCACTGCCGCTCGAGGAGTTGGGCCGTAAACCGAGGAAAGAAATCGATGAATTGGTAAAGGAGAACCTTGAAATGGTCGGGATGAGCGGGACAGAAGAGAAGTTGCCTTCGGAGCTTAGTGGCGGGATGCGGAAGCGGGTGAGCCTTGCCCGTGCGCTCATGATGCGGCCGGAATTGATCCTCTTCGACGAGCCGACCGCCGGTCTGGATCCGGTGATCAGCTCGGTCATCGACGAACTAATTGTCAGTTTGACCGAGAAAACGAACACCACCTCAGTCATCGTTACGCACGAAATGGAAAGCGCATTCAGGGTCGCTACCCGGATGGCGATGCTTTACCAGGGAAAGATCATCCTAGACACTTCGCCGGATCGGTTTCGCATCTCAGCGAATCCGGTCGTTCATCAATTTGTGACCGGAACAACGGAAGGACCGATCACGGAGACACTATCGAATGCAGATTCTTCGAAATGAAGTTCGCACCGGACTTATGGTCCTTCTGACGCTTGGCCTGGTGGTCAGCGTGGTGTTGTACATTTCATCTCCTGGGCTGTTCAGGCCGCTCAAGAGCTTTCTGGTCTATTTCGATAATGCGGCTGGTATCAAGCCTGGCGCCGCAGTCATGCTGGCAGGACGCAAGATCGGAACGGTGGCCGACATCCAATCCCCTGTTCCATTAAATGATCGGCCGGAGCATAAGCTCAATTACGAAGCGATGGTGCGAGTTCAGGTAGCTGAAGATTCACAGATTTACAAGGAGACCGCCGTCGCAATGCGAAGTTTCGGGTTGCTGGCGGAACTCGTCGTAGATTTCACCAACGGGAATCCGGACTCAGGCCTTGCGGAACCGAATGCCAAATTTGTCGGTACGCGTGCGCCCGATCTTGCGGAGGTCGGTCCTCTGATCATAGAGAAGCTTGAGCCTGCTCTGAAACAATCGGAAGCCACGTTGGCCGAACTGCAAAAGACTTCACACAATCTGACCATCCTGACCGCTCAGGATTCTGTTCTGACGGGAACGCTGAAGAGGTTTGGGGAAGTCGGAGCCAATCTGAGAACTTTCACGGCAAAGGGCGGTGGAATCGATTCCGCCCTGGTAAGCGTCCATGAGGTGCTCTCAAACGCCAAAAATGTCACCGGCCAATTGCAGAAGGACAACAATCTCGAGAAAACTCTCGTGAACTTCAAAGCCTCCTCCGCTCAGCTGAAAGTGATTCTCGATTCGTTGGATAGAACCATGGGTGCGGTTTTGCCGAGGCTCGATGTGATTGTGGGTGATCTCAGCGAACTCACCGGCAAATTGAAACAGCAACCTTGGCGCGTCATCTGGCCGAGCACAATCAAATATCCGGAAGCTCAAAAGGGTGCGGAAGAGTCGCCGCGCCCCCCGAGAAAGAAGAGGGAGAAATCAGAACCGAAATGAAAACTGAGAGGTAAACCGCACGCTACCAAAGCTCCCCTTGACGGTTGGGAGGGAAAGGGATGCCGATCTTTTCGTAGGCTTTTGGCATGGCCACCCGCCCCTGCGCAGTTCGCTTGATGAAACCTTCTTGGATCAGGTACGGTTCGTTGACCTCTTCGACTGTTCCGGAGTCTTCTCCAACCGAAACCGCAAGGGAGCTAAGTCCGACCGGTCCTCCTTGGAAACGAACGACGAGCGCTTCGAGGAGTCGTTTGTCCATTTCGTCCAAGCCATCTCGGTCGATATCGAGCATTTCGAGGGCTTTGTCGGCGATTGTCTTTGTAATAAAGCCGTTGGATTTGACCTGCGCATAGTCGCGGACCCAGCGCAGAAGATTGTTTGCCACGCGAGGCGTGCCTCTGGCGCGCGAAGCGACCTCATCGCAGCCGCTTTGATCGATGCCGACGCCGATTAACCCGGCGCTGCGCTCGATGATGTGGCTCAGGTCCTCAAGTCCGTAATAGTCGAGCCGACTGTTCATCCCAAAACGAGAGCGAAGCGGTGCGCTGATCAGGCCCGATCGAGTCGTTGCGCCGATCATGGTGAATTTTGGCAAATTGAGCCGCACGCTTCGTGCATTGGGACCCTGATCGATAATGATATCCAGGCGAAAATCTTCCATGGCCGGATAGAGATATTCTTCGATGGTGGCTTGGAGCCGGTGGATCTCATCTATAAAGAGAATATCTCCGCGTTCCAGAGTCGTCAGGATACCGGCCAGATCCCCGGCCCGCTCGATCATCGGACCGCTGGTCGTCTTGATATTGACTTCCATGGAATTGGCAAGGATGTAGGCGATGGTCGTCTTTCCGAGGCCGGGTGGACCGCTGAGCAAGATATGCTCGAGTACGTCGCCGCGTTGTTTTGCGGCCTCAACCATCAATTCCAGCCGCTCGCGGACGCGCGCTTGCCCCTGGAACTCGCTGAAAAGCGGAGGACGCAGAGATAGATCGAAGGCGGTCTTCGGAGCTTCTACGGTCGCCTGGTAAAAATTTTCCGCCACAAAGAAATTACATTCAGATGTCTGGCGCTCAAATCAATCAAATGTCGACGAGTTTAATCAATTAAATCTGTTTGAACGACGCCGTACCTTTTATTGAGGAGAGCGCGAAATTAGGTAATATAGGATTCGCTGATGAACGCAACGATTTCGGATAGCAGGGTAATGGAAAAAGTATGGGATGGTAAGCGGATTACGGCTGAGGACGCCATGGAACTCTATCGGCTGCCGTTAGGTGAACTTGGGCAACTTGCCGACCAGCGCCGGCAACGGGCCAAGGCCCAGGCGTTCCGTGGCAGGGGTAACGAGATTGTCACCTATATTGTCGATCGCAACATCAACTACACGAACGTTTGCAATGTCTATTGCAAATTCTGCGCGTTCTACCGAACCGAGAGGGATGCCGATCACTACGTGCTCAGCCATGAAGAGATCGACCAAAAGATTGATGAACTGCTGTCCATCGGCGGGATACAGATCCTGATGCAGGGCGGTCATCACCCGAAACTGGACATCGACTACTATCTGGATTTGCTCAATCACATTCGGGAGAAATACCCGCAGGTTAATATTCACGCGTTCAGCCCGCCCGAATTCAATCATTTTGCCGAAGTGTTCCGGATGCCGTTGCGGGAAATTATCCGGAAATTCAAGGAAGCAGGACTAGGATCGATTCCCGGCGGAGGCGGGGAAATTCTGGTGGATCGAGTGCGCAACCGGATTTCGCCGCTCAAGTGCAATACTGAGCAGTGGCTGGAAGTGATGAAAATCGCGCATGAACTTGGTTTGAACAGCAGTGCGACGATGATGTTCGGCCACGTTGAGGCGGTGGAAGATCGGATCGAACATCTCGAAAGGCTTCGCGAGACGCAGGATCAAACGGGCGGGTTTACGGCTTTCATTTGTTGGACTTTCCAGCCGGAAAACGTTGTTTTGAAGGCGACTCCGGTCGGGTCCGCCGAGTACCTGAGAATGCAGGCTCTGGCTCGTATTTATCTGGATAACATTGAGAACCTCCAGAGCTCCTGGGTAACCCAGGGGCCAAAGATCGGTCAAATCGCACTGCGGTACGGAGCGAATGATTTTGGCTCCGTGATGATGGAGGAAAACGTGGTCAGCAAAGCCGGAACGTCGTTCCGAATTACCCGCGATGAAATCGAAGATTTGATTGCCGAGGCAGGTTTTGAACCGCGTACGCGGAACAATTGGTACGAGTTGACTGAGAATTGATTCGTTCGATTCAGCCGGAAAACTCTACCCAGTCGTTTTTCTGTTGACGTTTTTGACGTCATCGTCATGAATTACGCCGATTCGCTCTGATCTGTTGTCGATTTTTCACACTATGAATTTTTCGAGTTCCCTCTGCCGCGACTTGATTTTGGTAGCGATCATTGTGACCTCGCTGAGTCCGCTCGGGCTAGCTCAGCAGCCGCCTCCGGGACAGCCTCCGCAGCCGCCCGTTGGCCAGAATCCGACAACGCCCGGCCAGGAGCCGCCGCAAGCCGGTCAACCTCCACAACGCCAGCAATCGCCTATTGTCCGGCAGATCGAGATTCAGTATGCCGGTCCCGCAACGCTGAGCCGCCAAAGAATCTTGTCCAACATGAAGACCATTGTCGGCCAGCCCTATTCCGAGCAGACGGTCGAGGACGATGTTCGTTCGCTGTATGCGACCGGGTTGGTCACCAACGTGCGAATTTACGGTGAACCGTTGCCCGACGGCGTCAAGGTGATCGTCGTGGTGCAGACGCGGGTCACGCTCACCGAAATAGTGATTCAGGGGAACCAAGTCGTAAAGGCCAAACGGCTCCGACGCGAGCTGAATCTGAAGACCGGTACGCCACTTGACGAGCAGGCTCTGGAACAGGCCCGGCAAAAGCTAGTAGAGCTGTATCAGAAACGCGGCTATCCCAACACCGATGTCCAGTACAAGGTAGACGTGAACGAGGATCGAGGAACTGCCCGGGTCACCTTTGCGATCAGTGAGGGTCAGCGATCGGTTATCAAGACAATCAGGTTTGTCGGCAACTTCGTGCTCACATCGAAAAGGCTGCGCAAGGAGATGAAGACCAAGGAGAATAATATCCTCGGCTTCGTCACGGGAGCGGGTCGGCTGAACAATCAGCAACTTGACGCAGACGTTCAGAAACTCAAAGAGCTTTACCAGGATAACGGCTATGCTGACGCCCAAATTACCGATGTGAGGATCGATCGGCTGGGCAAGAAATACGTTGCCATCACGATCTACATCAACGAAGGCCCGCAATACCATGTCGGGACTGTGACGATCGAAGGGCTGCATATTGTGAGCGAGCCGAATTTCCGGAAAGTTATCAAGATCACTGAGGGCAAAGTCTTCTCGCCGCAGAAACTGCAAAAGGACATTAAATCGGTTGAAGACGCCTACGGCGTGGCGGGATACGCCGACGCCAAGGTTAACGTGCAGACGACACCGGCGGGACCCGCGTTGGTCAATCTCCACTACAAGGTGGACGAGGGTATCCAGTCATTTGTTGAGCATATCAACATCAGCGGCAACTCGCGCACGAAGGACAAGGTTCTTCGCCGCGAGATTATTCTCTCGCCTGGCGACGTCTTTGACACGGTGCGCGTTGATATCAGCAAGAAACGTCTCGAAGGTCTGCAATATTTCGAGCGGGTGGATACCTATGCGAGCGATACGGCGGTTCCAGGACGCAAGGACCTGAACGTCGTGGTGCAAGAAAAGCGAACCGGCAACTTGAATTTCGGGTTGGGCTTCAGCACGACAGACGGCCTTTTGGGGTTTGCTGAACTGGCACAGGGCAATTTCGATATCATGAACTGGAGAACGTTCACGGGTGGTGGACAGAAGTTCAGGGCGAGAATTCAGCTCGGTACCGAGACGAAGAACGCATCAATAGAGCTGAGCGAACCTTATTTTCTCGATCAACGGCTGGCGTTGGGAGGCAGATTGTTTTGGGACGAGTACAATTACTTCAGCGACGTGTACGACCAGCGGGATTACGGATTTGACATCTTCATGCGGAAGCCGATCACGAATTTTCTGTCCGTGAAGCTCGATTACACGATCCAGGAGATCGACATTTATAATATCAATAAAAACATCATTTCTTCGGAGCTCCAGAATCTGATCAATCAAGAGGGAACCGACAATCTCGAGAGCCGGGTAACTCTAGGCCTGACGTACGACACCCGCGATAGCGCATTTCTTACCCGGAAAGGAACCCGGATCGATTTCACGAGCTATGTCGCAGGCGGTCCCCTTGGCGGCAGCGTCGAGGTCTACGGGTTCGATCTGGATGCAGCTCAGTACTTCCATCTTCCCTACGATACGATCCTCCTGCTGAACGGTGAGGTCGCGTCCGTCTCGAATTGGGGCTCGGGCAGTATCGTCCCGATTTTTGATCGCCTTTATCTAGGCGGCGCCAGCACCCTGCGAGGATTCAAATTCCGCGATGTAGGACCTAAGGATGGGAACGGAGATGCCATTGGCGGAAATACCCTGGCGCGGTTTACGGTTGAATACACTATTCCGATTATCGAGCGGGTGCGCTTTGCAGTTTTCTATGATGGTGGTTTCGTTAACCCCGGTTCCTGGAGTTTCAGCCCAGAAAAGGTGCCGACCGCCAGAGGATTCTCCGGGGGATTCAACCAGGATATTGGTGTCGGAGTGCGCCTCGATTTGCCAATTGGACCGTTGCGGCTTGATTACGGTTTTCCGATCGAAGAAGACTCTTTTAGCAGCAAAAGTGGCCAATTCCAGTTTAGTGTCGGGTACCAATTTTGAACGAAAACTCTATCGTCCGGTCTGAAGTCATCAAATCGGGCTGCCTCGATTAGTATCAGTTTGTCTATCTTATGAAGAAATCCTCATCGCTAACGATAATTGGTCTGCTGGCCCTGAGTGTCGGGTTCGCCTCTCAAGCCCAAGCTCAAATGAAGATCGGAACGGTCGACATGCAAAAGGTCTTTACGGCCTACTACAAGACCCATGACGCGGAAGATAAGCTTAAGGAGGCGCAGAAAGCGTACAAGGATGAGCTGGATCAGCGGATGGACGAGTACAAGAAAAATCTCGACGTCATCAATAAGTTGAATGAAGAGATGAACAAGCCTGAACTGAGCGGCGCGTCCAAGGATCAGAAGGCGCAAGAGCGCGATTCCAAGATCTCAGAGACGAAGGGCCTGGAAAAGGAGATTTCCGACTTTCGCCAGACGCGCGAAAAGCAAATTCAGGATCAGTTGAAACGGATGCGGGACGGGATCGTGGACGAGATCATGAAAGTGGTTAATGATCAGGTGCGAGCCGCAAACTACGACATCGTCTTTGATAGATCTGGATTTAGCGCCAATAATATAGTTCCGGTCTTGCTTTATTCCCGGGACAACTACGATTTCAGTGAATCAGTGATTACGAAGCTGAATTCCAGCCGGCCGGCATCCACCACAACCCCGGGACTCTCCCAGAGGCCGGCATCTTCGACTAAGACCCCCGAAACCACGGTCCGGCCGGCAGGTGATTTAGGGAAAAAGCCGCCGCGGTAATTGAGAACCCTTGTACCTGCCCATCCCCGCATTGGGTTAAGTCTTCCTGGCCCTTAACGCAGGAACCGGTCGAGATTTTCGTCTTCCCAGCGTCTGGCCCTGTGATAGCAGTGGAATTGACGTTCCCGGCGATAGAATTCGCGTGTGTGAACTCTTCTGCGTCCGTATTCGTCAATTTCCTCCGGCACTATGGCGTGGAGCATTTCGTGGTAAACGACGTACTCGAGGAACCAGGTTGGGACAAACGGTGCATCCAATAACGGATGGATGCGGATCATTTTGTCCTCTTCCTGGATCGTTCCGAAGACAAAGTATTCTTTGGGGGGGTGCTTCCGTTTGCGGCCCCAGGTGATCGTATAACCTCTGAGCGCATTACGGAAATATTCCGCGTTTAGTTTGTCGAACAGCGTTTTGAGGTCGAAATACTCACCTTCGGTGGAAAATTGGTGCCGCCGAAGAACGGGAAGCCTTTTAAATGAGAGTTTTCTCTTTCGCTTTCCCATAAGAGAAGTGCCTTAGTCTAGAGGGTAAAAAGGGAGTCGCAACCGGAAAGAGATAAGTTAGGAACAAAATCTTTTTTGTCCTTTGCGTGACGCTTGCCGCCGCGTGTTCGCGGGCACGCAAGGGCTTCCGGGCGACCGCCTCAGCGGGTGCGCGGAAGGGAGATTTCCGACCGGTTTCGAAGCGGGTCCAGAGGGCCGGTATTAAAGCGTAATATCTTAGCTAAGTGGCTTATTTTGAAGAACTTGTTCGATTTTATCAAGAATGTGCGGCGTCAGCTTTTCGGCCGCTTCTGCCGCTCTCAAAGTCTCCTCGAGCTGGCGCTCTTTCGATGCACCGAGGATTACCGTGCTGACGTTCGGATTCTTGAGACACCAGGCAACCGCGAGGAGGGCTTGGGAGATTCCGAGATCAGCCGCTACGGTCGCGAGTTCCTTGACTATTGCGACTCGTTCCTTACGGATGATTTCTTCCCGGAGCCATTCGTTTGCCTCGAACCCGAGTCGCGTCTCCTTGGGAATTCCGTCATTGTATTTGCCCGTCAGTAAACCACTCGCTAAAGGGGACCAGGTCGTCGTTCCGAGGCCGATTTCTGAATAGAGGCGAGCATACTCTTTCTCGACTCGTTCTCGTACGAGGAGACTGTATTGCGGTTGCTCCATGGTCGGAGGGACAAGATTGTATTGCCTGGCGACGGCATAGGCTTGCATGATCCCCTGTGCGCTCCACTCGCTGGTGCCCCAGTAAAGGACCTTGCCTTGAGCGATAAGATCGCTCATGACACGGACGGTTTCTTCGATCGGCGTTTCGGCATCAGGCCGGTGACAAAAGAAGAGATCCAAATACTCGACCTGCAGCCGCCGCATTGCAGCGTGACACGCCTCGAAAACGTGTTTCCGGCTCAGCCCATATTGGTTCGGTTTCTGCGGCTCTTCTGCCGCACCAAAAAATACCTTGCTCGACACCAGCCAAGTGTCTCGGGGCCATCCTACCTTTCGCAGGATTTTGCCCATGACCAGTTCCGAACGGCCCCGCGCATAACCCTCGGCATTGTCGAAATAGTTTACGCCGGTCTCGTAACACTTCCGCATCAAACCTTCTGCGGTTTCGTCCGAGATCTGATTGCCGAAAGTGAGCCACGAACCGAAAGAAAGTTCGCTCACTTTCACTCCTGCCTTGCCAAGTCTGCGGTATTTCATCGCAGGCAATTTCTGCGAACGCCGGCCAGACGCGCAAGGAAAGAAGAGAAAATTCAGGAGACAGGAGTCAGGTCGCGTCAAGAAAACCCAGAATGTGAGGAAGAGCATGTAATCGGAAAGAAAACAAGACTCGGAAATAGAATAGAGGGACCCAGTGGGGAAAACAACCCCACACTGGAAAGCCCCGTCCCATTCTGCGACTCTTGTAACTCCTGGCTTCTGACTTCTTGAATTCCGCGTCGAGGCGGTAGCGGAATCAGCCTTCGGTGCTCTCCTCAACGTCTCCTTCTTCCTGGGAGACGACGGGTGCGATATCCTGAAGCGTTTCGTTCTCCCGAAGATCCATCAGTTTCACACCCATGGTGTTACGCCCGGTTTCGCGAACCTCGCCGACTCTGATCCGGACCATTTGCCCGCCGGTGGTGATCAGCATCAATTCGTCGGAATCGCGGACGGTCAATGCACCAACCACATGGCCCGTGCGTTCGCCGGTCTTCATGGTGATAATTCCTTTGCCGCCGCGGGATTGAACTCGATACTCGTCGAAACCAGTCCGCTTCCCAATCCCGTTGGACCCGGCCACGAGTAGTTGCGCATCCGGTATGACTTTTGCAATTCCGACCACCTCATCGCCGGTTTCCGGTCGGATGCCCCAGACGCCGACAGCATTTCGACCCATATCTCGGACATCGCCCTCATGGAAGCGGATGCTTATTCCCTGGCGCGTAATTAGTACCACCTCATCCATTCCGTTGGTAAGCAGGGCATCGATCAATTCATCTTCCTGCTCGATCTGGATCGCGATGATGCCGCCTTTTCGGACGTTGCGGAAATCTGCAAGATTCGTCTTTTTCACAATGCCAGACCGCGCAGCAAACATCACATGGAGAGCCGGATCCCATGTCCCTTCGTCTCCTTTGGGATTCCCTGTCGGGTCAACGGCTTCAATCCGGAGCGTTGCAGCGATCTTTTCTTCCGGGCGCAGCTCAAGTAGATTCGCGATCGATCGGCCCTTGGACGCGCGGCCCATTTCAGGAATCTCATAGACCTTTTCTACGTAGCATCGTCCTGCCTGGGTGAAAAACATGAGGGAATCATGAGTACTCGCCGTGAAGAGATGCTCCACGAAATCGCCCTGATCCCCACTCACCTGTGCTTCCCGGGTGGTCATCCCGATTACTCCCCGACCACCGCGTCGTTGCGCGCGAAATTCGCTTTCCGCCGTGCGTTTAATATAGCCGCCGTGGGTAATTGTAATGATGCATCCCTCGTTGGCGATCAGGTCCTCGAACGCGATATCTCCCTGTTCCGGGAGAATCGCCGTTAGCCGTTCGGTTCCGTATTTGTCCTTAATCCGCAGCAACTCGTCCTTGATGATCGACATCACCCGGTCGGCGCGATTTAAAATGTCGAGCAGATCATCAATTTTCCGGATGATTTCACCGTATTCGTCAATGATCTTCTCGCGTTCGAGTCCGGTGAGTTGATAGAGGCGCAGATCGAGAATCTGATCCGCCTGATGGTCGCTGAAAATATACCGGCCATCGACCAAACGACTTTCGCTGCGGATACGAACGCCGATTTGCTGGACCGTTTCGCGACCGAATTCGTAGGCCAGAAGCTTTATCTTAGCTTCATCGCGATTCGCGGAGCTGCGAATAATGTCGATAAAATCGTCCAGGTTCGCGAGTGCGATGAGATAGCCTTCGAGCGTTTCAGCTCTGGCTTCCGCTTGACGGAGAAGAAAACGGGTGCGTCTGAGAACCACATCCCGGCGATGTTCGATATAGCAAAGGAGCGCTTCCTTGAGGGAAAGCAGTTTGGGTCGGCCATGGTCGATCGCCAGCATGTTCACCGCGAAGGAGCTTTCCATCGCGGTGTACATGTAAAGGTTATTCAGGACCACCTTGGAGTTTGCGTCCCGCTTGAGTTCCAGCTCGATCCTGGTTTTCTCGTCCGAGAGATCTCGCAGGTCGCTGATGTCGGTAATGACCTTTTCCTGAATCAGTCCGGCGATGCGTTTGATCAGCTCCGCGCGATTCACGTTGTACGGGATTTCACTGATGACGATCTGTTCGCGTCCGTTCTTCGTCTCTTCGATGGTGGCCTTGCCGCGCACCTTCAGGCTGCCTCTACCGCCCTCAAAATATTGGCGAATCCCTCTCGTACCGTAGATAGTGCATCCGGTGGGGAAATCGGGGCCTTTGATGAATCCGAGCAATTCATCGGTGCCGATGTCTGGCTGATCGATCAGCGCGCAAATTCCGTCGACGATCTCAATCAGGTTGTGAGGCGGAATGTTCGTTGCCATCCCAACGGCGATACCGGTTCCGCCGTTGACAAGGAGGTTGGGAAAGGCCGCAGGAAAAACGACCGGTTCGGTCGTCGTCTCGTCGTAATTTGGAACAAAGTCGACGGTATCCTTTTCCATGTCCTCCATGAGGACCGCGCCGAGGTGGGTGAGCCGTGCTTCGGTGTACCGCATGGACGCAGGAGGATCGCCGTCCATGGATCCGAAATTCCCTTGACCTTCGATGAGGATGTCTCGCATTGCCCACGGCTGTGCCATGTGCACAAGCGTGGGGTAGATAGCCATGTCGCCGTGCGGATGATAATTACCCATCGTTTCACCGACGATCTTGGCGCACTTGCTATGTTTCCGGTTCGGCTGGAGCCCGAGCCCGTTCATGGCGTAGAGAATTCGGCGTTGAGAAGGTTTCAAACCGTCCCTGGCGTCCGGAAGCGCACGCGAAATGATGACCGACATCGAATAGTCGAGAAACGACTTCGACATCTCTTCGGCCACGTTTACCGGCTCGATTTTTTCATTTGGAAGAATCGGCATGAAAAGGAGCGCTTACCGTCCGGTGTTCAGCATCGGACGGTGTCAAACGTCGAGGTTTCTGACGTTCAGCGCGTTGTCTTCGATGAAAGCACGGCGCGGTTCGACGACGTCGCCCATCAAAATTGTAAACATCTTGTCGGCCTCGTTGGCATTATTCTCATTTAGATCAACCCGAAGAAGTTTGCGGCGGACCGGATCCATTGTCGTCGAAAAGAGTTCCTTGGCGTTCATTTCTCCGAGCCCTTTGAAACGTTTGATCTGAACTCCGCGTCGGCCGATTTCCTTGATCGCATCAAGGATCTTCGGAATCGAGAACAACGGGGTAACGGTCGTTCGCTCACCTTCGCCCTCGATCAGCTCGAAGAGCGGCTGATCGCTTGCCGAGTAGTGATCGATGGTCATGCCGCGATTTTCGAGTTCCTGAAACACCTTCGCAACCGCGTTCGACTCGTGCAACTCAACTCGCCGGGCTCTGCGTCGCATATAAGAGGCAACCGGCGGGCTTCCATTGCCATTGGCCGGGGGAGCACCTGGTGTCGATGAGCCATCACCGTTTTCCCCGGCAGGCTCTTCTTCGTAGAGATTGAGATCGAGGTTCTGACTCGCAAAATCGCGCAGCGACCCCTCGTCATGAAAATATTTGACGTACTCGTTGTTTCCTTCCCGCACGATAACCAGGTATTCGGGCAACTTTCCGGTAGCCGGTTCCCGGTTCGACAAATAGTCTTCAAAGTCGCCGCCGTGCCGGCGAATCGAGTCGCTCATTTTCGACAGTCTTTCGAGTAGATCGAGGACTTCGCCAAGCTGCTCCTTCGTGAACTCTCGACCGTCGACCAGGTGTTTGAGCTGGACTTCCTCGGCCCCGAGGGAGATCAGGATCTTGTTCAACTGAGAATCGTCGTCGACATATTCCTCGCGCTTCTTCCGTCGAATTTGATAGAGGGGGGGTTGTGCGATGTAGATGTGGCCGCGTCGTACCAATTCCGGCATCTGCCGATAAAAGAATGTCAGGAGAAGCGTTCGGATATGCGAACCGTCTACGTCCGCATCTGTCATGATGATGATCCGCCCGTACCGCAGCTTTTCCAGGTTGAAGGATCCTTCGCCTTCCCCGTCTCCGATCCCGGTGCCGATCGCGGTGATCATCGTTTGAATTTCCAAATTCTGCAGCACCTTATCGAGACGGGCTTTCTCGACATTTATCAGTTTCCCGCGGATGGGAAGTATCGCCTGAAACCTACGGTCACGCCCCTGCTTGGCGGAGCCTCCGGCGGAATCGCCTTCCACGATGTAGAGCTCAGTCAGGTTGGCATCGCGTTCTGAGCAATCCGCGAGCTTGCCCGGGAGACCGCCTCCAGTCAGCGCGGTCTTGCGTACCGCTTCCCTGGCCTTTCTAGCCGCCTCGCGAGCACGCGCGGCCATCAAACATTTGTCGATGACCTTTTTGGCAACAGCTGGATTCTCTTCGCAATAACGGCTCACTCCCTCATACGTAATCGATTGCACTAAAGGCTTGATTTCGTTGTTGACTAGCTTCCCCTTGGTCTGCGAGCTGAACCGGGGATTGGTCAGTTTCACGCTCAAAACGCAGACCAGACCTTCCCGCAGATCGTCTCCGGTGAGGTCAGGGTCCTTTTCCTTCAACAGGTTGTTGGCCTTTGCATAGTTCTTGATTGCGTTGGTCAACCCTGCCTTGAAACCCTCCAGGTGCATTCCTCCGTCGATATTTGGGATCGAGTTGGCAAAACACTGAATATTCTCTGAGTAAGCGTCGGTGTATTGGAGGACCACGTCCACGTAGCAAAGCTCCGATTTGTCATCTACCTGGAACTCGCGCATCCCGCTGACGATGATTGGCTCGGGATGGATTAACTGCTTGGTCTCGCCGAGTTGTTTGACGTACTCGCGAATCCCCTCTTTATAAAGGAAGACCTCTTTCCGATGAGGCTCGGTGCGCTCATCGGTCAGATGGATTTCCAGCCCGTTATTGAGAAACGCGAGTTCGCGTAACCGATTTGCAAGGATATCGAACTTAAACTCGGTCGTGATGGTGAATATTTCGGGATCCGGCAAAAAGGTGATCAAGGTCCCGGAATGCTTCTTGTTCTGGATT
The DNA here is from genome assembly GCA_963782115.1 of uncultured Verrucomicrobiae bacterium. GTDB lineage: Bacteria > Verrucomicrobiota > Verrucomicrobiia > Chthoniobacterales > JAFAMB01 > JAFAMB01. The sequence continues at coordinate 377,721 of CAWAIK010000011.1, read as the reverse complement.
TCACCAATGACTTCGAGCTTGCGGGTCGTTTTGCCCCGGGAAAAAGCGATAAGGTAGACTTTGCCGTTCCGAGTCACCTCGGCTTTGAACCATTCCGACAGCGCATTGACGCACTTCGCACCGACGCCGTGCAGACCTCCGGAGAATTTATAGGCTCCCTGCCCGAACTTACCGCCGGCATGCAAGTTGGTGAGCACCAGCTCGATGGCAGGCATTTGAAATTTTGGGTGCATCTCCACCGGAATTCCGCGGCCGTTATCGCGTACGGAAGCCGAGCCGTCGATGTGAATGGTGACGTCGATCTTGGTACAGAACCCCGCAAGATGCTCGTCAATCGAGTTGTCCAGAACCTCAAAAACGGCGTGATGCAATCCGCGCTCATCCGGATCTCCGATATACATCCCCGGTCGTTTCCGAACCGCTTCTAAACCTTCGAGTTTGTCAATTTGCGCAGCGCCGTAAGTCGAGATTTCAAACATAGCCGAGAGACAGGCCTGAGCTAAAGAGACGAGACCTGGTGCACGATAGGTTACGGACCAACCATAGGGCTGTTGGCGACAATTTGCAAGTGATGAACGAACACAATTCGTAGGGGATAGCAATGTGGTAATACACAATATTTAGGGGTCTGTCGCCTTCAAAATGCGAATTTTTTGACCCCAGCCACCCTCCCTGCCGGTCGCCCGGAACCCAGCCTGCCAATTCCGATATCCGGACCGAGATTGGAAATAGCGCAACCTACTGTAACTTGTCGGCGCGATGGAGATTTTTGATCTTGTGGTGATAGGAGGAGGTAGCGCCGGCTACTCCGCAGCAGCGACCGCGGCAAAATCAGGGTTAAGAACTGTGTGCATTGAAGGTGGCAAAGAAGTGGGCGGACTCTGTATTCTGCGCGGTTGCATGCCGAGCAAAACCTTAATCGAATCCGCAAATCGTTTTTCGACGCTGCGTCGAGCGAAAGAATTCGGATTAAGCGCGGGACACATCGCCTTCGATTCCGAGGCGATCATTCAGCGAAAGCGGGAATTGGTGGGCGTTTTCGCAAAATACCGGGTGCAACAATTGACCGGCGGCAAGTTCGAGTTCCTGCGGGGCCGGGCCGAATTCACCGATTCGCACCACATGAAGCTGAAAATGACAGGCGGGGGCGAAGAAGAGATCGAGGGGAAGACGTTTCTGGTTGCCACCGGTTCGGTTATCAATATTACCGACCTGCGTGGCCTGGATGAGACGGGATTTCTGGACAGCGACACGGCACTGGATTCCGATCGCTTTCCGCGATCGATTGTGATTCTAGGGGGAGGAGCGATTGCGCTTGAATTCGCTCATTTTTACAACGCGCTCGGTATCGAGGTGACAGTCCTGCAAAGGAGCAATCAAGTCATCAAGAATACGGATCCCGATATCGCGGAGGCGCTAGTTGCAGCGTATCGGAAGCGCGGGATCAGAGTGATTTGTGGCACGAAACTGATGCGGGTTGAGCGAACTGTGCGCGGGAAAAGCGTCTGGTACCAACGGGACGGTGAAGAACAGGTTGCTGAGGCGGACGAGATTTTCTACGCACTTGGGCGCAAGCCTGCTGTGCAGGGGCTCGGTCTGAAAAAAGCGGGAGTCGAAACAACCAAACAGAACGGGGTGGTGGTCGATGAGAGGCTGCAAACGTCTCAGCCGCACATTTTTGCCGCGGGGGATGTCACCGGGCTCCACGAAATTGTGCACATTGCGATCCGGCAAGGCGAGATTGCCGCCAGGAATGCGAAGAGTTTACTGGAAGGCAAAGCCCTGGAGGCCGTTGATGATCGTCTGAAAATGTCCGTGATTTTTTCCGAGCCGCAGATCGCCTTGGTAGGACTCAGTGAACGTGAAGCGGCCGAGCAAGGTTTAGTCGTCCGAGTCGCAAAACACCACTTCAACGATCACGGGAAATCGATTGTTCGAGGTGAAGTCGAAGGATTCGTCAAATTGATCGTCAATGCGAGGAACGGGGAGATCGTGGGAGGTGCTGTGATTGGACCGGAAGCTTCCGAACTCATCCACGAACTGACGGTCGCGATGCATTTTCATTCGACCGCCACGATGCTCGCGTCCATCCCGCATTACCATCCGACCTTGAGCGAAATTTGGACCTATGCAGCGGAGGAACTCGCAACAAGTTGACGCGAGAAGTCGTTGACACTGCATTTGGTGCCCTTCATAGTTGCGGGCGTGCTGAAGAAGTTTATCCCCCATAAGCCAGGACAGACGGCACCTGCGGAAGACGCCGGTTCTGGGGTGAGTTCGCCAACTCCACCGGCCGCTGAACCGTTAACTGTAACACAACCAACACCCGTTATGGCAGATATACCACCCACTAAGAATAACCTCTCGAAGGACGTCGAAATTAAAGGTTCGATCAAGTTTGTAAATGAATTCGTCTTTGATGGAAATCTGGAAGGCGAGATTTCCTCTGTCGACGGTGTTCTGACTGTTGGGGAGAATGCAGATGTCCGCGGCGAAGTGAAAAGCAAGACCGTGATCGTGAAAGGCAAAGTGCACGGAAACATTACGGTGCAGGAACGCTGTGAACTTCATTCACGTTCCCAGCTGATCGGCGACCTGAAAGCAGCGCGACTGGTGATCGAGGAAGGTGCCACGTTCGTGGGCAAGTCTGAGGTCACGCCGAATAAGAATATTGTCAAAGATCTGGGTGCTCCTCCTCCCCACAAAGAAGAGCTGCAGAAGGTCGGTGCTCCACGCTAAGGAGTTCTGAGTGGCTGCTAAAGGACGGATCGAAGTACAATGTCCTCATTGCGGTAACATTCAGTTAGAACCTGAGCTTGCGAAGTCTACCTACTGCAAAAAATGCAGCGGTTACATTCAGCTGGGTAAAGGTCGAAAATCGAGTGAACCGCCGGAGGCTGAGAAGCAACCTTCGGTCTTCCACAAGTTGGAAGGCCTTTTAGGTGTCCAGCGAACAGTTGTCGCCCGGTGCTTTGAATGCACTGGCAAAAGGGAGGTCCCTAAGAGCTCAACCTCGACGATTTGTCCGCTCTGCGGCGCGTACATCGATCTGCAGGATTATCGGATCATCGGCAATTACAGCCGTTCGATCCGGACGCGTGGTCGCCTGATCATAACCAACAAGGGCGATCTGAACAGCAACCGCGCCATTTGCGACTACGCTGAAATTCAGGGGACCATGCGCGGCAATTTAATTTGCAGCGGCGAAGTCCATATTCGGCTAAAGGGCAAACTGAGCGGCAGTATCGAGGCGAAGAGCGTCCATATCGACAAGAAATGTGAAGCGGAATTTGTGCGCCCGATTCGGGCAGAATTAGTCGACATTGAGGGGATCATTTCAGCCCGGATTATTTCGACCGGCAAGGTGGTGATTCAGAAAACCGGGCGGTTGACCGGAGCTGTGTTTGGCCGCGGATTCACGGTGGAAAAGGGAGGCGAATTCTTCGGTGAACTTTCGATCGGGAAGGTGGAGATGACGCAAGGAGAACTGCTGGATGCGCCGACTCGGACGCCTGACTCTAATGACAAGTCCGACCCGGGCGCAGACTTCAGTCTCGCGCCAGCGTGAAGGGAGCAGCGTGTCAAGCGATCCTGAGAAGAACCTATCGGCGGAGGTTGCAAGCGAAGCGCCTCCCTTTGCTTCGTGAGAACCTACGGCTCCGGTGATTTGGCGCTGGTCGGCGATTGGAGAGGTGACGATGTAGTCTGTGCCGCAGGATTCGGCTTTGGCGTTTCCTGGGAAAGTTTATCCGCCAATCTGCCCGCTCTGCGCCCCGCTTCGCCGGAGAAGGTGCTTTCCGGATAACGTCGCACGAGGCTTTCGAACAATTGCTGAGCTTCTTTCAATTCGTCCTTTACCCTCCGCGAGTCGTGCCTGTTGGAACAGTGCCATCGGGGCCAGATACGAACTGTTGAATTCGGTTGCGACCTCCTTGTACTCGTCGAGGGCTTTGTCTGGATGATTCTCAAGCTCGGCATTGGCAGCCAAGCCCATGTACCCGGCCACCAGTAAAGGATGCTTGGGAAAGCGGTGAACGAAAGAGTCGTAAGCGGTATCAGATTCCGAGTATTTGTTGTCCTCTCTCAATTTTGATCCGATCCTCAAGAAGGAGTTGCCCGCCGCGATCGAGTCTGGAAACTCGCGGATCACGGCCCGCCAACCCTCAATCGAATCGGCTCCGGCATAGGCGGCTTCGGCTTTCTGGGCCTTAACCGCCTGGAGCCCGAAATAGATGCTCCCTCCAAGGAGAGTGACGATCAACACGGCAGCGACAATGAGGAGTTTCTGTTTGTGAAGCGCCCAAAATATTTCGGGATCAAATGTGGAGAGAGGCTGAGATGGCTGCGCCGCAGGTTGACTACTCATTAGTTCATCAGAGAAATTCGAGGGAGATAAAAGGAGACTACCCGCCAACTTCCGCCCTGGCTTCGTCGGCAAGCGCAGTGCTAAGATAGCGTTCCCCGGTGGAGCATGCCACCGTCACGATGAGCTTACCTTTGTTTTCCGGGCGCTTTGCGATTTCGAGGGCAGCGTAAACGTTCGCTCCGGAGCTGATCCCGCCAAGGATTCCTTCTTCTTTCGCCAGACGTCGCGCCATGATGAACGCGTCCTCGTTCGAAACGGTGACCACTTCGTCGACGATATTCAAATGAAGGTTGTTCGGAACAAAGCCCGCCCCGGTTCCCTGAATTTTGTGTGGACCCGGTTTCAACGGTTGGCCTCTCAAGGTTTGCAGGATCACAGGCGAATCCTTTGGCTCGACAGCGATCGCTTTGAAATTCGGATTGCGCTTTTTGATCACTTCGGCCACTCCGGTGATTGTGCCCCCAGTCCCAACGGCAGCGACGAGAATATCAACTTTGCCGTCGGTATCGGCCCAGATTTCTTCCGCGGTGGTTTGCTGGTGAATCGCAGGATTTGCGGGATTATTGAACTGCTGCGGCATCCAGGCGTTTGGGGTTGTTTTTAGTAGTTCTTCCGCCCTTGCGATGGCGCCTTTCATTCCCTCCGATCCGGGCGTGAGAACCAGTTGGGCTCCCAGCATCGCCAGGAGCGTGCGGCGTTCAAGGCTCATCGTCTCTGGCATCGTCAGGATCAGCTTATAGCCTTTCGCAGCGCAGACGAACGCCAGGGAGATACCGGTGTTGCCGCTTGTAGGTTCGATGATCACTGTGTCCGGTTTAATGATTCCTTCCTTCTCAGCAGCATCAACCATCGACATTCCAATCCTGTCCTTCACACTGCCGAGAGGATTAAAGAATTCGCACTTGATCGCTATGGTGGCTTCGATGCCCCGAGCGAGGCGGTTAAGCTTGACCAGCGGAGTCCGGCCGACTGTTTCGATTATATTATTGTAGAGTATTCCGTTTGTTTGCATTGCCTGGTTGGGTTCTGATTCGGTGGACCGGCGGAAACTGCTTACATACACAAACCCCGGGGCGGTTCAAGTCGCGACCGATTCTGGGCAAGGGAGGCCCGAACCTCCCCTGGCCGAGTATCCGCCAAAAAGTGGTCGAGGCCCGTGCCGGGTACCCCGGACGGGCCTCGCCTTTCGTGGTATAAGCCGAATTCTGTTTCCGCTTTCGCGCGATGACGATCATTTATCTCACTCGGTTTCCTGAGTGCCCGGCACCGCGATGCCGGATGCGACTAATACCCGAGGGTTTCTTCCCGCTTTCGCGAGAAAAACGAGCGGGCAACTCTTCCCTCTGCTTTGTCTTGCACCACATGGGGTTTTTCTTGCGATCCCGCTTACGCGAAGATCCGGTGGGCTCTTACCCCGCCTTTTCACCCTTGCCCAGCACCATCAGTAGTCAGTAGTCAGTTGTCGGTTGAAGCGACTTCAGTTGCCAGTGGTCCGCTGAATTTCTCTACAGCAGGCGCCGAAGTAACGCTCCGTTCTGCTTTAGAAGCTTCTGACTTTCTATTTCTGTTCTCCTCAACCACTGACTACTGACAACTGACTACTGATGGTGCTGGGCGGTTTATTTTCTGTGACACTTTCCGTTACCCGGGATTTACACCCAAGTACCCTCGTTTTCACGAGGCATGCTGCCTTCCGGTGTTCGGACTTTCCTCTGGCGAGAAAGATTTCAAGCCAGCGATCATCTGCCACGTCGGGCAAAATACCATAGACCGGCATCGAGATCCAGGCGGACGCTCCGCAGCGAATCGGCAGTTTTCGGATGAAACTAGTAAAATCTGTGTTAGTCTTTTCGTCCGATTTCCCGGGTTTTCCGGTGAGGGGCATTGAGGAAAAATCTCTTGCGTGGCGTGGGAAAACTAATATAGTCCACGCTCCCCCGCGTCTGGCGGAATAGAGGTCCGTACTGCCAGAGCGGCTTTTTTAATCTCTGAACGATTTGGACTAAACCCAATTTTGTTACATGCCAACGATCAACCAGCTCGTAAGAAAGGGTCGCAGGAAGATGGCGGTGAAATCAAAATCACCGGCCCTCGCCGATTGCCCGCAACGGCGCGGAGTTTGTGTGCAGGTGATGACTCGTACGCCAAAAAAGCCGAACTCGGCGTTGCGGAAGGTCGCAAAAGTGCGTCTCACCAACGGATACGAGGTGATCGCCTACATCCCTGGAGAAGGTCATAACCTCCAGGAGCATTCGATCGTGATGGTTCGCGGCGGCCGAGTAAAAGATCTGCCGGGCGTCCGGTATCATATCGTTCGGGGAACCCTCGACAGCCTCGGGGTGGATGGCCGTCGTCGCAGCCGGTCGAAGTATGGCGCTAAACGTCCGAAAGCAGCCGCAGAAGCAGCCGCAGGTGGAAAAGGCAAGAAGAAGTAAAATCTGGCGGTGATCGGGCAAGGGCCTGACGCCGCGGCGAAAGAAAGTATGTCACGTCGGCACAGAGTCATTCATAAGATTGAGTCATTAGACAGCAGGTATGGCAGCCCGGTGGTGGCGCGTCTGATCAGCACTGTCATGCGGAGCGGCAAAAAATCGGTCGCCGAGCGAATCGTGTACGAGGCGATTGAACGGAGTCGGGAAGGCTCGGATTCCGTCGATCCGCTCGATACGCTGCTTAAGGCGCTGGAGAATGCGAAGCCTCGACTCGAGGTGAAGTCCCGGCGAGTCGGCGGCGCGACCTACCAGGTCCCGATCGAAGTTCCCCAGGAGCGACAAGTTTCGCTGGCCATGCGGTGGCTCGTAAATTTTGCAAAGAAGCGTCGAGGGACCATGACGGCCAGTCTGGCGGCGGAAATAAAGGACGCCGCGTCAGGCCAGGGGAACGCGATCAAGAAGCGTGACGACACGCACAAAATGGCGCAGGCCAACCGGGCCTTTGCGCACTTCAGGTGGTAACCGATATGTCTACATCTGTTCTAGAGATAGAGAAGTCGAGCGCTATGACGACCAACCCTAATTCTCCCAATCGTGCTTACCCCCTGGAACGTACTCGGAACATTGGTATCAGCGCACATATTGATGCTGGTAAGACGACTCTCACGGAGCGGATCCTGTTTTACACCGGAATGATTCACCGGATCGGCGACGTGGATGATGGCAACACTGTGACCGATTGGATGGAGCAGGAAAGAGAGCGCGGTATAACGATTACGTCTGCCGCGACAACCTGTTTTTGGAATCAGCGCAAGGAAAATGGTGTTTTCAAACTTTTCGAAAACCAGCCGCAGCGCGTCAATATCATTGATACGCCAGGCCATGTCGACTTCACCGCGGAGGTGGAGCGTTCGTTGCGTGTTTTGGATGGTGCAATCCTGGTTTTCGACAGTGTGGCTGGTGTACAACCGCAGACCGAAACGGTCTGGCGCCAGGCGAACAAGTACAACGTTCCCCGGATCTGTTTTGTTAACAAAATGGATAAGGTCGGCGCCAATTTCGACAATGTCATCAAAGAGATTCGGACAAAGCTGGGCGCGAATGCCTGGCCGGTATTGATTCCTTTGGGCAAGGAAGACTATCTCAAGGGTCAGCTGGACGTCATTAACAAGAAGGCGATCATTTACTCCGGATAGCGATTCTTTCGGATCCGTCTACGAAGTTACTCCTATACCGGATGAGCATAAGGAAATGGTCGACCGGGCCTATAACGACCTCGTCGAACAGGTAGCCAACCTCGACGACGAAGTCGGAACTCTCTTCCTCGAAGAAAAGCCGGTAACACCAAAAGATCTGAAAGCGGGAATCCGTCGGCTGACCATCGCAAATCAATTTATTCCGGTCGCCGGCGGTTCTGCATTTAAGAACAAGGGTGTTCAATATCTTGTCGATGCGGTGGTCGATTATCTTCCGAGTCCGCTCGACATCCCTCCAGCCAAAGGGATTGATCCCGACACGAACGAGGAAAAGCTTGCTCCGACGGATGACAATGCAGACTTTTGTTCGTTGGCGTTCAAACTCTGGAGCGATCCGTTTGTCGGCAAGCTAGTCTTTTTCCGTGTCTATTCCGGAAGCCTGTCCAAAGGAGATACGGTCTATAATCCGCGGACCAACAAGCGCGAGCGCATTAGTCGTTTGATCCAGATCCAGGCGGATAAGCGCGAAGATGTCGATACCTGCTATTCGGGCGATATCGCGGCAATCGTTGGGATTAAAAATATCACGACCGGGGATACGCTTTGCGACGAATCGGCCCCGATTCTCCTGGAGCCTCCGTCATTCCCGGAGCCGGTTATCTCGATGGCGATCGAGCCGAAGACGAAGCTCGATCAGGAAAAAATGGCGACTGCTCTGCAGCGGTTGTCTGAAGAAGATCCGACATTCCGCGTTTATACCCACGAGGATACCGGGCAGACAATCATTGCGGGCATGGGCGAGCTTCACCTGGAAATCATCCGGGACCGCATGTTGCGTGAATTCAAGGTCGATGCGAATGCGGGTAAACCGCAGATCGCCTATCGCGAAACGATCACCAAAAACGCCACCGGCGAAGGGAAACTGATCAAGCAGTCGGGCGGCCGAGGACAATACGGACATGTCGTGGTGAAAGTCGAGCCGCGCGAGCGCGGGAAGGGCGTTACGATCGAGAACAAGATCGTCGGAGGCGCTATTCCGAAGGAGTACATTCCTGCGGTGAAGAAGGGAATCGAAGAGTCGGTTGCGAACGGGGTGGTCGGAGGATACCAAGTCATCGATTTCTATGTGGAGATCGTGGATGGATCGTATCACGACGTCGATTCGAATGAGTTGGCGTTCAAACTCGCCGCGATCTTTGCGATGAAGGACGCCTACAAGAAGGCGCACTCGATCCTTCTCGAGCCGATCATGAAAGTGGAGTGTGTGACGCCCGATGAGTATCAGGGCGACATCATGGGAGACTTAAATCGGCGTCGTGGCCGCATCTTGAACATGGAGGCAAAGAATTTCGCCACCATCATTCATGCCGAAGTACCGCTTGCCGAGATGTTCGGTTACGCGACTGCCATCCGCTCGCTTTCAAAAGGGCGCGCTTCTTATTCGATGGAACCGTCTCATTTTGAAGCTGTGCCTGCCCAGATCGTTGCGGCGGTGTTGGATCAGAAAGGAGCATAAAATTATGGCGAACGGTCAACGCATTCGCATCCGCTTAAAAGGGTTTGATTACCGTATGCTGGACCAGTCTGCGGTGGAGATTGTCGAGACGGCTAAGCGCACCGGCGCCAAAGTTGCCGGTCCGATTCCTTTGCCGACGAAGATTGAAAAATTCACGGTGAACCGTTCACCGCACGTCGACAAAAAGTCGATGGATCAATTCGAAATGCGCACTCACAAGCGGTTGCTCGATATTATCGAGCCGACTGCGAAGACAGTGGACGAGCTGCGCAAGCTGAATCTCCCTGCCGGGGTCGATATCACTATCAAGATTTAACGTTGTCCCAAAAGAAGATGAAGATTGGACTTTTAGGCCGGAAGATCGGGATGACGCGCGTCTACGATGCGACTGGGAAAGCTACGCCCGTGACCGTGATCGAAGCGGGCGGCAACACTGTCGTTCAGGTCAAGAACCCGGAGACCGATGGGTATAGCGCGGTGCAGGTTGGGTTTGATTCTCAGAAAGAATCGCGCGTCACCAAGCCGCTAATAGGGCATTTCAAGAAGGCGAATTCTGATCCGAAAAAGTTCGTGAGAGAGTTTCGGCTGCCGGATGGAACGAAGGTGGACGGAGATCTGAATGTTGGTGTGAACCAGTTTCAGCCCGGGGAATTTGTGGATGTGATTGGTCGCTCAAAGGGAAAAGGCTTTCAAGGCGTCGTAAAAAAGCACGGATTTGCCGGCCAACCGGCTGCTCACGGGTCCAAGACCCATCGCCGAAACGGTGCTGTCGGAAACCGGTCAACCCCAGGACGCATCTGGCGAAATATGGGAATGCCCGGGCACATGGGGGATGATCGGGTCACCGTTCAGAACCTGCGGATCGTTCAAGTACGCCCGGAAGAGAACGTCATTTTGGTTTGCGGGGCCGTTCCCGGGTCGAACGGAAGCTATGTGGTCGTACGGCCGGCGAAGAAAAAACAGGATCCCGACGGGGGGAAAGCTGAATGAGCACGACCATTTTGACCGTTGCTGCTGCAAAAGAGGCAAACATAGACGTTATCGAAAATGGGCGCGGCACCCAAGCTCTCCATGATGTGGTCGTTGCTCTCCGAGCAAACCGAAGAAGCGGTACCGCAAATACCAAGACCAAGGCTGAAGTTGCGTATTCCGGCAAGAAACCATGGCGCCAGAAGGGCACTGGCCGCGCGCGCGCCGGCTATGCCTCATCGCCTGTCTGGTCGGGTGGCGGCGTGGTTTTCGGTCCGAAACCGCGCGACTATTCAAAGAATGTCCCCAAGAGCGTCAGGCGCCTGGCTTTGCTCAAGGCGCTCAGTGCCAGGATTCTTGCGGGCGACGTGCTGATTGCCGAGGAGATCAAGGTGGCGACACCGAAAACCAAGGATTTCGTCTCTTTCCTGAAATCGCAGACTGAAGAGCGCAAGGTTTTGGTGATCTCCACGCAGTTTGACGAGGCCACGTACAAAGCCGCGAGGAATATTCAACCGGTCCTGTTGAAGACTGCGGCTGAGGTCAATACTGAACAATTGCTCGCGTTCCAAAAAATCATCGTGACCAACGAAGCGTTGGCCAAACTAGCGGAGAGATTGGCATGAACGAACCGACAAATCTGATTCACAACATCCGCCTCACCGAGAAGGCCAGTCTGCTCGGAGAAAAAAGCAATCAATACGTTTTTCGGGTCGATCCGCGCGCCAACAAGCTCCAGATCAAGCAGGCGATTCAGGAAATTTTCGGGAAGAAAGTTATCCGGGTCAACACTGCCCAATACGCCGGGAAAAAGAAGCGGGAACGCCGAGCCGATTTCGGCAGGCGGGCACACTGGAAGAAGGCGATCGTCACGCTCGCCAAAGGGGAGAAGATTGATCTCGTCTAGCAGGAGGCCGAAACCATGGCATTAAAGAACTTTAGACCGCTGACTCCGACGCAGCGATTCAAGCAAACACCGGGGTTCGAAGAGATTACAAAGGATAAACCGGAAAAATCTCTGCTGGAACCGCGGAAACGGACGGGGGGACGCAACAACGCTGGACGCCTGACTTCGCGACACATTGGAGGCGGCCACAAACAAAAATATCGCATCATCGATTTCAAGAGAAAGCGTCGTGATGTCGCGGCAACGGTGGAAGCGATTGAATATGATCCGAACCGTTCGGCCCGTATCGCTCTTTTGCAATATCCCGAGGGCGAGAGGTCCTATATTCTTGCGCCGACGGGGCTGAAGGTCGGCGCGAAAGTGATCGCCGGTGACAAAGTGGCCCCGGATCTTGGCAATGCTCTGCCGCTGAAAGCGATTCCATTGGGTACGGCCGTTCACAATGTTGAGATTATTCCCGGTAGAGGCGGCCAAGTGGCCAGGAGTGCCGGTCAGCAGGCGATTTTGAGCAACCGCGAAGCCGGATATGCGCTGGTTCGCATGCCGTCGGGCGAGATGCGACGGATTCACGAGAACGCGTACGCGACGATTGGGCAGGTCGGCAACGTCGAACATATGAACGTTTCGAGCGGCAAAGCGGGACGCAGTCGCTGGCTGGGGCGGCGTTCGCACGTTCGCGGTATGGCGATGAACCCGATCGATCACCCGATGGGCGGCGGCCAGGGAAAGAGCAAGGGCGGCGGTGGTCGGCATCATCCTGTCAGTCCCTGGGGTCAATTATCCAAAGGATTCAAGACCCGCCGTAAACATAAGCCGAGCGACTCGGTCATCATCGAGCGACGGAAGAGCAGGAAAAAGACGAAGTAACTTATGTCGAGATCGTTAAAGAAAGGTCCATTCGTGGACGTAAAGCTTCTCGAAAAAGTCGAGAAAATGACTGGCGGGAGCGGCGCGAAGAGGCCGATCAAGACCTGGTCGCGCCGATCCATGATTACCCCTGATTTTGTGGGGCACACGTTCCTGGTGCACAACGGCAAGATTTTTCACTCGGTGTTCGTGACTGAAAATATGGTTGGGCATAAGCTGGGCGAATTTTCGCCTACCCGAACTTTCAAAAAACATGGTGCTCATACCGCTAAGGTGGCGAAGTAAGGAGCGTCTGCTTCCGACGTAAAAAGTAATGCAGGTAACATCGACATATCGATTTGCGCGAATCTCGGCGTTCAAGGCGCGTGAAGTGACGCGGGAAATACAGGGTCATTCTGCCTCGGAGGCCCTGGACCTGTTGACCTTCAGTCCGAAAAAGGCGGCTGTGCTCGTGAAGAAGACATTGAAGAGCGCGATCGCTAACGCTGAAAACAATGCTGAGCTCAAGGTGGACACCCTGCTTGTTAAGGAGGCTGTCGTCGGAGAAGGTCCGACCTTTAAGCGGTTTCGCGCGCGGGCGCGAGGTGGTGCAAGTCCTCTCCGCAAACGAACGAGTCATATCCGGATCGTGCTGAGTGATGAGCTGGTACCTAAAGCTCCGGCGAAACGTGCAAAACAACGTAAGACCGGCCGGGAAGGCACAGTCGGCCAGAAGTCGAAAGGGAAACGCGAATCCGGGAAAGAGCAGGCTGCCGGTAGAGCGGTTTCGAGCGAGGTGGCTCCAAAAACGGTCGACGAACCTACCGGCTCCAGAGAGCCGACAAGCGAGGCCAAGCCTGTAGAAGAGAAAGAGTAAGTATGGGACAGAAAGTTAATCCAATTGGATTTCGACTTGCGCTGAATAAAGATTGGCGATCGCGCTGGTACGCCTCGGCAAAAGAATTCCCGGAATTTCTACATGCCGATCTGAAGATCCGCCGTTTTGTGAAGCAGAAGCTTTCCATGGCTGCGGTATCAAAGATTGTGATCGAACGAGCATGGAACAGTATCCGAGTCACGATATTCACTGCTCGTCCGGGCATAGTGATTGGTCGCAAGGGCGCTGAGATCGAGAGGATGACCGAAGAGATCACGCGCATGTCAGGCGGGAAACAGGTCAAGATTGATATTCAGGAGATCAAGACACCGGAATTGGATGCGCAGTTGGTTTCCGAAAATGTCGCGCTGCAGATTGAGCGTCGTATTTCGTTTCGCCGGGCGATGAAGAAGGCTGTGCAAACGACGATGGATTTTGGGGCGTTGGGCATCAAGATTCGTTGTTCCGGCCGGCTCGGGGGGGCGGAGATTTCGCGTGCTGAATGGTATCGCGAAGGGAAGATCCCATTACACACACTGCGTACCGCGATCGATTACGGGTTTGCCGAGGCGAACACTGTGTACGGCAAAATTGGTGTGAAATGCTGGATCTGCAGAGCGGAACCGGTGGCTGATCAGCAGTCTCAGAAAAGAGAGGGGGCACATGAACCGGCCCCAGCGTCCAGATAATTTTTACCGGGGAGATACCGTATGCCATTGATGCCGAAGAGAGTGAAATATCGTAAGACGCAACGAGGTAGTCGCTGCGGCAACGCCTCCCGAAACATTTCGATTGCCTTTGGTGAATACGCCTTGCAAACGCTCGATCGGGCTTGGATCACCAACACTCAGATCGAAGCGGCTCGTGTTGCGCTAACACGCAACATGAAGAGAAAAGGCAAGCTTTGGATCAAAATTTTTCCCGACAAATCGGTAACAAAGCGGCCGCCGGAAACTCGAATGGGAAAGGGCAAAGGCAATCCCGAGTTTTGGGTCGCGACGGTTCGGCCAGGCAACATTCTTTTTGAATTGGACGGCGTGACGGAATCGGTGGCTCGGGAATCATTGCGGCTAGCCGCGACAAAGCTTCCTGTGAAAACCCGATTTATCAGCCGGCAGCGCGCAATCGTTAGCTAGCCGTCCGGGGCACTGAGTCATGAAAATCAAGGAATTACGCGAATTGAGCAACGAAGAGCTGGCCGCTCGACGTTACGAGCTGCGAAAGGATGCTTTTAATCTCCGTCTGCAACAGCAGACCGGCGCGACGGAGAAGCCGAGCGTGATCCGGATCAGTCGTAGAGAGGTTGCTCGTATCGAAACGATACTGTCTCAGCGCGCCAAGAAATCAGACCGCTGACGCAGTAGAGCCGACCCCGCGTCGTCCGCAGGAATTAGAAAGTAAAAATGAGTGAAGAGAGTGTGAAAGCTGAAGATAATGCCACGGCGGCTGAAGATGCCGGTTTGTCTGACGATCGCCCTGCGACGTCCGAAACACCGTCCGCTTCGTCGCAGCAGTCTGAAATTCCGAAGCGGCATCTTCGGAAGACCCGCGTTGGTCAGGTTGTTTCCAATAAAATGGAGAAAACGATCGTGGTAGCGGTGGTTCGACGAGTCCCGCACGCGAAGTTCGGGAAAATTGTGAAACGAACCAAAAAGTTGTATGCGCACGACGAGCAAAAACAGTGTTCGATTGGGGATCTGGTGCGTGTTGAAGAAACTCGGCCCTTGAGTCGCTTGAAACGCTGGCGACTGGTCGAAGTATTGAAGCACTAGTTTGTGAAGGCTTAGACCATGATCCAGATTCGTTCCAGGTTAGATGTGGCCGACAATACCGGCGCGCGTATGGCCACCATGATAGGGGTCATCGGCAAACAGACTCCCTATGCTTCCATTGGTGATGTCATCACATGCAACGTGAAAGAAGCGGCGGCAAACGGCACCGTCAAAAAAGGTGAGGTTGTGCGCGCGGTGGTGGTCCGAACGAAGCAGCCAGTGAAGCGTGACGACGGCTCCTACCTGCGTTTTGATAACAATGCCATCGTTATTATCGACAAGGATCTGAACCCGAGAGGGACACGCATATTCGGGCCGGTGGCCCGGGAGTTGCGCGAGAAAAACTTCATGAAGATCATTTCGCTCGCTCCGGAGGTGTTATGAGCAAGTTGCGGTTCCACGTAAAAAAAGGGGACGAAGTCAAAGTGATCTCGGGCAATCATCAAGGAGCGTCCGGGAAGGTGCTGCAAGTTTTGGCGAAGAAACAGCAGGTGTTGGTCGAGGGAGTGCGCCTGATCAAAAAGACGCAGCGCAAATCGCAGGACAATCCGAACGGAGCGATTATCACTCGTGAAGGTCCGATTCACATCTCGAATGTCAAACTGATCGAAACCCGTGTGCCCAAGCCCACGAAAAAGAATCGGGGAGCGTAACAGATAGATGCAAGCAGAACTGTACAAGGAGTACCAGGCCAAAGTGGTGCCGGCTCTTAGCAAGAGCCTGGGCTACAAGAATGTTTTCCAAGTGCCGAAAGTCAAGAAGGTGGTGGTGAACACTTGCATCCCGGCTCAAGGCGCTGATCTCAAACAGGCTCTTGAAGATGCAAAGAAGGAGCTTGCGGTAATTACGGGTCAGAAACCGGCAGAGACGAAATCGAAAAAGAGCATTTCCAATTTCAAGCTTCGGAAGGGACAGGCGATCGGCGCAAAAGTGACTTTGCGCGGAGATCGGATGTACGAATTCCTGGAGCGCCTCATTAAGATGGCGTTGCCGCGAATTCGAGATTTTCGCGGAATTTCTCCCAAGTCATTTGATGGCCACGGCAATTACACGCTGGGAGTCCATGATCAGGCGATTTTTCCCGAAGTGGACCTCGACAAAATTAAGCGGAACGTCGGGTTTGACATCACGATTGTCACCACGGCGAGAACGAACGAGGAGGCCAAGGCGTTGCTGACTGAGCTTGGCATACCGTTCAGCGACAAGAAGCAGCCCACGAAGGCTTCGTCCCAGGAGAACAATTGATGAGTAACCTTTCAGACCCGATTGCAGATTTTCTGACGCGCCTCCGCAATGCGGCCCGCGCGCACCGGGGCGACGTGTCGGCGCCTTATTCCCGAATCAAAGAGGAGATCGCTCGAATCTTGAAGCGTGAAGGATACATCTCCGAATTCGAAGTCGATACGCAAAGCAAGCCCGCTCAAATTAAAGTGACCATGAGGTTCGTGAATCGTACTCCGGCCTTGACCGGTCTCAGACGGGTCAGCAAGCCTGGACTGAGAAAGTACGTCGGTTCAGCCGATATTCCACGGGTGCTCGGTGGTATGGGTGTCGCGATCCTTTCGACCTCACGCGGGATTATTACCGGTCGCGAGGCTCGCAAAGAACGGGTCGGTGGCGAATTGTTGGCTCTCGTTTGGTAAGGAGGTTTCGACATGTCTCGTATCGGCAAAAAATCGATCGAAATTCCTGAAAAAGTAAAATTGGCCGTTTCCGATAGTGGCTCGATCAAGGTGGAGGGTCCAAAGGGTAAACTGGAGTGGATTTTACCAGATTCGATCAAGCTTCGTGTTGACGGTAAACAAGCGGTTCTGGATCGGGATACTGAAACCAGAGCTGTCAAGGCGCTTCACGGGCTTTCGCGCAGTTTGATTTACAACATGGTCGTCGGTGTGAGTCAGGGTTTCCAGAAAGGCCTGGAAATTCATGGCGTCGGGTTTCGCGCACAGGTACAGGGCAAGAATTTGAACTTGAGCATTGGGTTTTCGCATCCGGTGGTGTTTCCCATTCCGGACGGGATCAAGATCAGCGTTCAGGAAAACACAAAGCTTCTGATCGAAGGGATTGACAAACAAATCGTGGGCCAGGTAGCCGCCGATATTCGCTCTTACTATCCTCCGGAGCCTTACAAAGGGAAGGGGATCCGTTACGCTGGCGAGCAGATTCTCCGCAAGGAGGGCAAGACGGTCCAGTAACAACGACGCAACCAGACGAAGAGAACTGGTCTGTCCGTTGGGAGTAAAATGGAAACGATTGATCGCATTAAGATTCGACATAAGCGAATTCGCCGGCGCGTGACCGGGACCGCGGAGCGTCCGCGTCTCGCGGTGCATTTCTCCGGCCAGCACATTTACGCCCAGGTTATCGACGATGCTTCCGGTAAGACTGTGGCTGCGGCTTCGACCGTGGAATCGGGCGTGAAGGGGAATCGCAGGACGAATGCCAATGTGGCGACGGCCGGAAAAATCGGTGCGCTGGTCGCCGAAAGAAGTCTACAGAAAAATATCAAAGCTGTGGTATTTGACCGGGGAGGTTTTAGTTACCATGGAAAAGTGAAGGCGCTTGCCGACGCGGCGCGCGAGGCTGGTTTGGAGTTCTAGCGGAAAATTTGGTGGGAATCGGACGGGGACCTGCTCCCTCCCACCGCAAAATATATATGGCAACTGACGGAAGAAATCGTCGTAGTGACAGTTCAGGTGATCGGGGTGGCCAGAAAGGCGACACGACCGAGAAAGTGGTGTTCATCAACCGGTGTGCAAAGGTGGTTAAGGGTGGACGCCGTTTCAGTTTCAGCGCGTTGATCGTCGCCGGCGACCACAAGGGACGCGTGGGATACGGCTTCGGCAAAGCAAACGAGGTTTCGGAGGCGATACGCAAAGCATCCGAATCCGCCCGGAAATCGATGGTCGCTGTAGCTGTGCATGAAAACACCATTCCGCATGAGGTGATCGGGGAATTTGGCGGTGGACGAGTTTTATTGCGGCCTGCTTCGCCTGGTACCGGCGTCATTGCCGGCGGCGGCGTCAGGGCGGTGGTGGAAGCTGCGGGCATCAAAGATGTGCTGGCCAAGTCCCTTGGTTCCAGCAATCACGCGAATGTTGTTAAGGCCACCATTGAAGCGTTGCGAGGCCTCCGGCGCCGCCAGGATATCCTCAGACTTCGCGGCAAGGAAACCAGGTAGGAACGCGCTCCTGCGATTTTGACGACAAGCGATTACAACAATTCGGACCCGCAGGAGCACGTCCCTGCCGAGAATTTACTAGTTTTATGCGGTTACATGAATTAAAACCTCGCCCGGGATCAAAGCACCGGGTTAAACGACTCGGGTGTGGCGAAAGTTCTGGTCACGGCAAAACGAGCGGCAAAGGTCATAAGGGTCAAAAGGCTCGTTCTGGGGGGAGCATTCGGCTTGGTTTCGAAGGTGGTCAAATGCCGCTGATCCGGCGGTTGCCGAAGCGGGGGTTTAACAACGCGGCGTTCAAGACCTCTTACGCGCTTGTGAACCTTGGTGATCTCGAGCCGTTCGAAGACGGGGAGCACGTGACCGAGCAGCTCCTGCGGGAAAAGGGGCTCGTTAACGGAAATTTTGACGGCTTGAAGATTCTGGGACGTGGCCAGCTCACGAAAAAGTTAACGGTCGAAGCTGACAAATTCAGTGAAACCGCGCGCCGGGGAATCGAAAAGGCCGGTGGATCCGTGGTAATTCGCGGTTAATCTCCAGTCGTTTGCCCCCATGATTTCCGCATTCACGAATATATTTAAAATTCCGGAGCTGCGGCAACGCATTTTGTTCACGGTTGCTATGCTGGTCATCGTTCGAGCCGGCGCTGCAATCACGATCCCCGGGGTCAATGCGCACGTCCTGAACGAGTGGTTTCAGACCTCGATGGCGAAGTCGGCTGGTGGGGGGGTGGCCGCTCTTTTCAATATTTTTGCGGGAGGCGCGCTTGAGCATTGCGCCATTTTCTCTCTTGGGATCATGCCTTATATCAGCGCGTCGATCATGATGCAGCTGCTCACCGCGGTTATCCCGCGCCTGAACAAGCTGGCTCGTGAGGACGGCGGCCGGCAAAAGATCACCCAGTACACTCGTTACGTGACGCTCGGCCTTTGCATTTTCCAGGGGTATCTGCTTGCCGTCTCGATGCAGAATCCTTCGTCGAACCCTTTCTTGCAGGGAATCGATGCGGTCACGGCCCGGCTCGGACCACTGGTTGAGGATCCCGGTTTTGGATTCCAGCTTGTGGCTACGATGACCTTAAGTGCGGGAACGATGTTCCTGATGTGGGTTGGCGATCAGATTACCGATCGTGGAATTGGCAATGGAACGTCGTTGATCATTACCGTCGGGATTGTCGCATCGCTGCCGGGCGCTCTGGTGCAGGTGTGGAACACGTTCGTGCCTACCGGCGGCGCGCCCAGTCGGGTAAGCCCGATCGTGCTCGTTTTGATGATCGCATTTCTGGTTCTGGTGGTTGCATCCGTAATTGCCCTCACGCAAGGGCAACGGAAGGTTAGCATCCAATACGCCAAACGTGTGGTCGGCCGAAAAGTGTATGGCGGCCAGACGCAGTTCCTGCCGTTGAAAGTCAACTCTGTCGGAGTGATGCCGTTGATCTTCGCCCAGGCGATCCTGCTCTTTCCTTCTACGATCCTGAGCATGGCTTTCCGAAACCAGGAATGGGCCGTCATCCTTTCCAACGCTCTGGCCGTAGGTGTCTGGCATTATGTTCTGACCGGTGCTCTAATATTTTTCTTCAGCTATTTCTGGGTTGCGATTCAGTTTCAGCCGACGCAGATCGCGGATGATCTGAAAAAATACAACGGATACATTCCCGGGTATCGGCCAGGGAAGCCGACTGCGGAATTTCTCGAATATACCTTGACCCGATTGACTTTCGCCGGCGCGCTTTTCCTGACTATCATCGCGATTATTCCGGAAACGATGATCACCTGGCTTGGCGTCCCGCGGATGACTGCGCGATTTTTTGGCGGAACGAGCCTCTTAATTATCGTCGGCGTCCTGCTGGACACGATGCGGCAGGTGGAGACGCACCTCATCCAACGGCACTACGATGGTTTTCTGCGCAAAGGGCGCATCCGTGGCCGGTTTGAGCGCGCCGCCGGTGGAACGGGCAAAGTGGTGAAAGAAGGGGTCCTTCTATGGATGTGGCTTGTTTTCGCAGTGT
Source organism: uncultured Verrucomicrobiae bacterium (assembly GCA_963782115.1). Classification (GTDB taxonomy): domain Bacteria; phylum Verrucomicrobiota; class Verrucomicrobiia; order Chthoniobacterales; family JAFAMB01; genus JAFAMB01. Next base: position 357,651 of record CAWAIK010000011.1, on the reverse strand, counting down.
TGGCCGTCGCGGGCGTGGCTGTCTCCATATTTGTGAACCAGAGATAGTTGATAGGGGTGAAGAGGCGAATAGCGCATGATCCCGATCAAGACATCGCAAGAAATTGACAGGATGCGAGCCTCTTGCAAGCTGGCAAGCGCGATTCTTGAGCAGCTTTCGGCGATGCTCTGTCCGGGGATCACCACAAGGGATGTGGATCATTCCGGCGCCAGGCTCATGGAAGAAGCCGGGTGCAGGAGCGCTTTCCTCGGCTACCGACGGTTCCCGGGTCACATCTGCATTTCGGTGAACGATGAGGTGGTACACGGCATTGGCGGCTCGCGACGTATTCAGTACGGGGATGTGGTGAAGCTGGACGTCGGCGTCGTCTTGGACGGTTTCGTGGGTGATACCGCAGCCACAATCCCGATCGGGTTAGTGAATGACGATGTGCAGCGACTGCTCGCTGTAACCGAAGAAGCGCTGAGCAAGGGGATAGAAAATGTACGCGAAGGTCGTCGCCTGAACGAAGTCTGCGCGGCGATCCAGGACGAAGTTGAATCGAACGGGTTCAGTGTGGTGAAGGAATTTGTAGGCCATGGCGTCGGTCGCCACCTTCATGAGGAACCCCAGATCCCAAATTATCGGACCCCCTGTGCCACGGCCAAGTTAAAGGCTGGAATGACTCTGGCGATCGAACCGATGGTCAATATGGGCCGCGCAGCGGTTAAAGTTCTGGATGACGATTGGACCGTTGTTACGGCCGACCATTTGCCCTCCGCGCACTTTGAACACACAGTTTTGGTGACGAAAGGTGAACCAGAGATTTTGACATGGCGCGAAAAGACGTCATCGAAGTTGAGGGTAAGGTAGTTGAGTTGCTGCCCAATACGATGTTTCGGGTGGAACTACCAAACGGGCATCGGATTCTGGCGCATATCTCCGGAAAAATGCGATTGCATTTCATTCGGATCTTGCCAGGAGACAAAGTTATGGTAGAGATGTCCCCTTACGACTTGACGAAGGGCCGAATAACCTTCCGGCAAAAGTAAGATTATTTTGAAAGGAAAACGCTCCTGAGAGAGTATCTCCTCGGGTTGCGTTTTTTTGTCCCCTGAGGACGATTTGGATGAAAGTGCGACCTTCGGTAAAGCGGCTCTGTGAGAGCTGCAGGATAATAAAAAGAAAGAATGTGGTCCGTGTGGTTTGTAAAAATCCACGGCACAAACAGCGACAGGGCTGAGCCGCGTGGATTAACCAGTTGCGACTGGTTGTGCCATTGGGCAGCCCTAATTAATTGGATATGCCTCGAATACTAGGAGTTGATATACCTGGAGATAAGCGGATCGAAGCGTCGTTGCCCTACATTTATGGCATCGGCCCCAAAACCGCCAAGAAGATCCTTGAGCAAGCGAACATCGATCCAAACGTCCGCGCAAAAAGTCTGACGCCGGAACAGTTGGGTGAAATCGTTCACGCCATCAATGCGAGTGGACTACTGACAGAAGGTGATCTGCGACGGGACATTCAAGGAAACCTGAAGCGTTTGCAGGCGATTCGATGCTATCGAGGTACGCGTCACATGCGCGGGCTTCCCGTGCGTGGCCAAAGGACTTCAACGAACGCTCGCACCCGGAAAGGCCCCCGGAAGACGGTCGGCGTGCAGCGCAACAAGGACGCCAAGGCAGGTAAAGTCTAATCCAGGGGAACGAAGGAATGCCCAACGAAACACCGACACCAGCGCCGGCTCCAAAAAAAGAATCCGCAACTGCAGCCCCGCCCGCGGTTTCGTCAGACACACCGGCACCCGTAACGCCGGCGCCAACTGCGCCGGCTCCAGCTGCAGAGCCTGCCAAGGCGATACGCGCGCCAAAACCGAAGACTAAGAAGGAAGGCGCGTCAGGTGAAGGCGGCAAAGTGAGTCTCTCACTCGACGGCGGTGAAGGTGATAAGCCGAAGATCGTTAAGGCAAAAGGGAGCAAGAACGTTTCTGCGGGAGTCGCTCACATCTTAGCTACTTTTAATAATACAATCGTCTCAATCACTGATCTGACCGGGAACGTGATCGGTTGGTCCAGCGCCGGCAAAGTTGGTTTCAAAGGTTCCCGCAAGAGCACGGCGTACGCTGCGCAGCTGGTGGCTCAGGACGCTTGCCGGCAAGCTATGGGACATGGCCTGAAGGAAGTTGAAGTGTTGGTAAAAGGCCCTGGAGCCGGACGCGAATCTGCGGTTCGCGCGATTCAAGCCATCGGCCTCGATATTTCGGTTATTCGGGATGTGACACCTGTCCCCCATAACGGTTGTCGTCCGCCGAAACAGCGCCGCGTCTGATTCGAGAGAAAAAAACTTAATCATGGCTCGTTACACTGGTCCCAAATCGAAAATCAGCCGTCGTTACGGAATTGCTTTGTTCGGTCCGAGCAAAGCCCTGGAGAGGAAGAATTATCCGCCCGGGATGCACGGTCCGAAAGGTTCCCGCCGAAAGCAATCGGACTACGCAACGGCGCTGGCTGAGAAACAGAAACTGCGACACATGTATGGGTTGATGGAACGGCAGTTTCGTCGGTACTTTGAAACCGCTCTTCGAAAGCGCGGCGTGACAGGTGAAACGCTGCTGCAAATGCTGGAGACCAGGCTCGACAACATTGTTTATCGACTCGGATTTGCGAATTCACGGGGCGCAGCTCGCCAGTTGGTATCCCACGGACACGTGACGGTGAACAATCGCAAGGTGAATGTCGCCTCTTACAATTTGAAAGCGGGAGAAACGATTGCCATCAAGGACAGGCCCGGTTCACGGAGACTGGTCATTCGAAATCTTGAGTTGACCCAGATCCAGCCGGTGCCGGATTGGCTCGTGGTGGATAAAGATCAATTCCACGGCAAAATGATGCGAATTCCTTCACGGGAAGAGATCGCCCCGGTCGTAAACGAGCAGCTTGTCGTGGAACTTTACTCCCGGTAATGTTACTTTCTAAATAGCTGAAGGAACTGCTCTTCGATCTCTGCCTGGGACATTTCCATATAGGCTCGGACGGCTTTCTGGATGGATAACTTGCCTTCACGCAGGGGAACTCCGAAGAGGTATTCAAACGGCGTGAGATGCGGCCGGGCCGATTCCAACTCACGCCGGATCAAGTGGGAGAGTGGGCCGGCGCCCTGGTAGAAATTTACTCTTTCAAATTCTTCCACAACTTTCTCGTGGGCGTACACAATCCGCCGAATTTCGACTTCCCAGCGATTCCGATCCCAGGTAATCAGTCCGAAACTCGCGCGCCGATCGCCGTCGAAGGGAAACCCGACCGATCCGACGTTGACTAAAAGCGTGGCATTGACCTTCCTGACAAACGGAAGGTGAGAATGGCCGACACAAAGAAGTCCGGGAGGATCGTTGCCGATCATTTCTTTGGCTTTTGCTTCCGGAGTGGTCGGAAAAAAACCTTCGTTGTTCGACCTTGGGGAACCATGAGCAATGGTGATCGAAAGCTTGTCCGGCCCGATCAAGGTCGTGGCAATTGGCAACTGTCTGATCGACTCCACAAAATCGCTCGTCAGATCTGCAGTCCACCGAGCGGGCAACCAATTGTAGTAGTCGGCAGCGTCCTCAGTTTGGGATGACTGGCTCTGCCGGATTACATAATCTTCATGATTTCCTCGCAAAAGGGTCCACCCGGATCTCGCAACAAATTCAGTCACTTCGCGCGGATTCGGCCCGCGATTCTGAAAGTCTCCGGCCACAAAGACTAAGTCAGGATTGAGGCGGTCGATGTCTGCAGCGACCGCTTCCAGAGCCGGCAGATTTCCGTGGATGTCCGCGAGCACGGCGATTCGCATCGGTCGGTAACACTATCGAAGATAGCGCTCCTGGACAAATTCGAGCGCTTTACTGAGGCTCATCCGGCCGAGATAATGGACAAGCATCGGATCGGCATCGGGCGGCAAACTATTCCGGAGTTTCTCGATTCGTTCAGAAGCCTGCTTCAGCCGTGTCAAATGAGCGTCAGGATTCTGGTCTCTAAGTTGATGATCGGCGATAACAGCAAGCCGATCGCGCAACGCCTCCGCGAGTACAACATAGTACTGATCCATGGTTGCAAAGTCTCGCCCGGCCGTGGGTGCATTCAAGAGGTTTCCCAAGAGGCTGAACGTCCCCCGGCGAGCAGTTCCCCGGGCTGGGGAAGAACCAGGCTGAATTGTTCTGCGGTGAGTTCTTGCAGCAATTGTTCCAAGGCCTTGAGACAGACTGTTGGCTGGTGGCCTTCGTGAAACAGAATAATGGCACCGGAAACGATCGATCGTTTGATACGCTCAACAATTTTGCTGGAATCATCGATCCGGGTGTCAAACGCCCTGACGCTCCAGCCGACCAGTTGGAGACCGCGTGCCGCCAGAATCGGATGCAGGAACGGATTCTTCAAACCGGCCGGCGCTCGAAACCAGATCGGCGCGGCGACACCAATTGAAGAGATTGTCGCTTCAAATTCGTCAATTTCCCGAGCGAGAGCACTTGGACCAAGCCGCCAGAAACTGAATCTTGGATGGGTCTGAGTGTGATTTCCGATGGTGTGACCCGCATCGAGTATCATGCGAGTCAGCTCCGGATGTTTAGCCGCTTTTGCACCGATCAAAAAAAACGTCGCGCGAGCGCGGTACTTTGCCAGCAGCGCAAGAGCTTGCGGCGTTGTGCCGGGGTCGGGTCCGTCGTCGATGGTCAACCAAGCGGTTTTCGCGGCGGAGCAATATTTCGTCAGGACGGGTCCGAACCCCTGAAGCGATGGGACGAGGGTAACGGCCACGAGCAACAAGTGAGAAGCGAACAAAATAGATAGTCCCCAGGACCATCCGACGGTCAACATGAAGAACGTCAGGAACGGTGCCAAGACGATAAACCAGATCGTCGCAGTTGGGCGAAAACGCACGGCGCTTAAGAAACAGTGGCAACGACAACTAGCAAGCGGCAACGTTCAAAGTTCGGCGTTCAACGTTCGGCGTTCAACGTTCAACGTGGCGTTCAACGTTCGGCGTTCAACGTTCGGCGTTCAACGTTCAACGTTCAGCGTTCAACGTTCGACGTTCAACGTTCAACGTTCGGCGTAGTAAGGCATAGGCGAAGCGTCCGGCTTTGCTTCTTCAAAAGCCGAGCACACCGGGACGGTTCGCCTATCACGTTCAACGATGGCACCTGGCACCTGGCGCGGCCGAACGCCGAACGTTGAACGCCGAACGTTGAACGCCGAACGTTGAACGCCGAACGTTGAACGTTGAACGTTGAACGTTGAACGCCGAACGTTGAACGTTGAACGTTGAACGTTGAACGTTGAACGCCGAACGGTTCGCGCTAGGGTAAACCAATGAATCGACGGCCCGAATTACTTAGTCCCGCCGGCAATTGGGAGTGCTTGCGTGCGGCCGTTGCGAATGGCGCTAACGCGATCTATTTCGGCCTGGAACGGTTTAACGCCCGTATGCGCGCCGATAATTTCCGAACGGAGGAGTTGCCAGAGATCATGGGATACCTTCGACGGTACGGCGTCCGCGGCTTCGTCACCTTTAACACGTTGATTTTCACAAACGAACTCCGGGAAGCCGAACAAATGTTGATCCAATTGGCGGAGGCGGCCGTAGATGCGATCATCGTGCAGGATCCCGGCCTGGCGCTGCTCGCTTCCGAAGTTGCTCCGCAACTGGAGTTGCATGCTTCCACGCAGATGACAATCACCTCTCCCGAAGGCCTTGAGCTGGCCAGGGAATTGGGTATCACCCGGGCTGTGCTCGCCCGGGAACTTTCATTGCGAGAGTTGAAGCGGTTCCCCACCGATGAATTTCCGGTCGAGGTTTTCGTTCACGGCGCACTTTGCGTCGCATACTCGGGTCAGTGTCTGACCAGCGAGTCGCTCGGCCAGCGAAGCGCCAATCGAGGCGAGTGCGCTCAAGCCTGTCGTCTGCCGTACCAACTGCTTGTTGACGGTCGGCCCAAGGATCTTGGTGACAAAAGATTTCTGCTCTCTCCTCAGGATCTCGCTGGGATCGAGGAGATCCCGGAATTGATACGCCTCGGTGTGGCGAGCTTCAAAATCGAGGGACGCCTGAAGTCTCCTGAATATGTGGCGGCTGTCACCAGAGTCTATCGTAATGCGATCGATCGTGCGATTGCCTCAATTGAGTCTGAAAGTCAGATTTGCCGAACTCCGGAGGACGATTTGTACGGTCTCGAGATGACTTTTTCGCGCGGCCTCTTTCCCGGCTGGCTTTATGGAGTCAACCATCAACAACTGGTCAACGGTCGATGCGGCAAGAAGCGCGGCGCTTTTATTGGGTTCATCCGAAAAATCGGAAAGGATTTTGTGGAACTGGATCTGGAGGTGGAGGTCAAACCAGGAGATGGCGTTGTTTTTGACGCGGGAGATGATACCGAGCACGAGCAAGGCGGTCGAGTTTACGAGGTGCGATTTCGGCGACTCCATTTTCGAAACGGGCAAATCGATTTTCAGCAGGTGAAGGTTGGCGACCGGTTATGGAAGACGGATGACCCCGCCCTCAACCGGCAGTTGCGGCAGACATTCGCGCGTGACCCTGAACCGGCTCGCACTCCGGTTGACATGGAGGTCTCGGGAGGGATCGGCAAGCCGCTCCGGTTGCGCGTGGTTTTTGGCGGGCACGCCGTCGAGGCGTCTTCAGAACTGGATCTGAGCCCTGCCAGGACTTCGGTGTTGAGCAGCGCAGTTTTGCGCGAACAGCTGAGCCGCCTGGGTGAGACGCGGTATGAGCTGCGAAATCTCGAAATAAAAATCGAGGACGACGTTTTCATGGTGATTGGATCCATAAACCGGCTTCGACGAGAGGCGATAGCCCGATTGGACGCCGCGGTCGGCGCCTGCCCATCTGTGCAAGGCAAAGCCTCCGGCGTATCTTCTTTTCCTTCCACCACAAAGCCGGCGCCGGCCTTGAATCGAGTGCATCGACTATCGTCGAAATCGGCTTTATCTCATCTTCTCTTCGATGCGCAAACCTGCCGCCACTCGGTACCGGAATTGATCACACTTTGCCGCACCTTCGATCAGATCGAAGTCGCTCTGGAGGAAGGAATCCAGACGATTTACGTCGACTTTGAGGATGTCCGGCTTTATCAGCAAGCGGTCGACCGCATCGGCGATCGCGCCCACACATTTCTTGCTTCGCCGCGAATTCAGAAATCGGGCGAACAGGGGTTTTTCCGATTGATTGAAAACGCGCAACCTTATGGCGTGCTGATTCGGAATCTTGGCTCGATCTCGTTCTTCCGCAATAAGCGGTTTCGGTTGCACGGAGACTTTTCGCTGAATGTTGCGAACCCGTTGACGGCAAAATTTTTCGCCCAGCGAGGCCTTGATCAACTGACCATTTCTTATGATTTGAATATCACAGAAGTGCTTTCGTTGTTGCGGTATGAGCCGGCGAACCGATTTGAGCTGACGATTCACCAGCATATGCCGATGTTTCACATGGAGCATTGCGTGTTTGCTGCATTTCTTTCGGAGGGAACCGACTATACGAACTGTGGCCGCCCCTGCGACCGGCACGAGGTCAAGCTACGAGACCGGGTTGGCTCCGAGCATCTGGTCAAAGCGGATGTGGGTTGCAGAAACACTGTGTTCAACGCGCGAGCACAATCCGGAGCTCAGTACGCTCAGGCATTGCTGGCAGCGGGTTTGCGGCAGTTCCGGGTCGAGTTTCTGAGTGAAAATCGCTCGGAAGCGCGTCACTTGATCCGGGTGTACCGGAAACTATTTAAGGGAGAAATTCCTGGGCAAGGAGTTTGGCGCGATATAAAAGTCCACCTCCAATTGGGGGTGACTAAAGGGACCCTGGAATGAAGCATTCTAAAGGATTGATCGCGCAATAAGTGCCGGCAGGACCAGAAGTTTCCAGAGCATGAAGAAGTCACCGCTAGTCAGTATGCTGTCGATTGTTTTTATCGACCTGATCGGGTTTGGGATGATCATACCGATCCTGCCCCTGTACGCCCAGCGTTTCCAAGCAACCGAATGGCAGATTGGACTCTTGCTTGCTTCTTACTCTTTCATGCAGTTTCTAGCATCGCCGGTCCTGGGATGGTTTTCGGACCGCTACGGGCGTAAGCCGGTCCTGCTCTGCAGCCTGATTGGATCGGCCACGGGATACATCCTGATGGCCGATGCCAATTCGCTTGCGATGTTATTTCTGGCGCGAATTCTGGCCGGCGTGGCCGGTGCCAGCGTAGGAACGGCCTCTGCTTACATCGCGGATATCACACCTCCCGAGGATCGTTCGAAACGGATGGGGCTGATCGGCGCTGCTTTTGGAATCGGGTTCGTTCTCGGTCCCGCGATTGGCGGTATTCTAAGCCAGTGGTCGGTCATCGCGCCGTTCTGGTTCGCAGCAGCCTTGTCGATTTTGAATGCAGTTTTGATGTGGATCGTACTTCCGGAACCTGATAGACACACGGCGCGACAACAAGGTCCGGCTAATTTGAAGCAGACGTTCGAGCAAGCCGGCAGCTGGCGTCTCGGAGTCGTTACAATCATTTATTTCATCGCAATCGCCGGGTTTGCGATCGTGACCGTGATCTATCCCCAGGTGAGTCACCGACGGTTCGAATTAAATCAGAGCCAGATTAGCTTCATCTTTGTGATGTTCGGCCTGATTGGTGCCGCGATCCAGGGTGGAGGTATCGGCAGACTCGTGAAACGCTTCGGAGACGTCAACCTGGCAATCGCCGGTTTTGCCATCATGGCCATCAGCATGATGATGATGCCGCTTGCCGGATCCGTTCCTCTCTTTCTGTTGTTCACGGCCGGCCTTGCAGTCGGCAACAGTTTGTCACAACCGACTGTAAACGCTATCGCCTCCAAGGGAGCCAGTGCTGCGCTGCAAGGACGTGTGCTTGGGGTGCTGCAATCTGCCGGCAGTTTAGGCCGCGTCTTTGGTCCGGTACTCGCCGGATTTTTGCTCTCCGGCGATCACACCCGTCCGGATGCTCAATACGGGAATACGCCGTTTCTTGCCGGTGCCGTCATCATCGCACTCGCATTTGGGCTGGCCACAACTTTGCGCCGGTCGCAACCGGCGAACGCTGTCATTCCTTCGCCGGTAGAGGCGGAGAAAAAGTAATATCTGCCGGACTTCCGGGTTAAAACAGTTCACCTGCAAACCAAGTTGAATGCTCGTCAGGTTAGTTGCTTTTGGTTGGAGAAGGTGAAGATGACGCGCCGGCAGCCGCCTTTGCCGCACGTGCGGCCTTCAATTTTTCCATCGTGGCTTTCTTTGATTGAGCCAGTTTAGTCCGCTGATCCGGAGTCAGGAAAGCGTTGATATCGATGTCGAATTTGGTTTTTAGGGCGACCAGTTTTGCTCGATCTCCATTCGCAGCTTGCCGATCATCGACATACTTATCGATGATCGGTTTGGCCTTTGCCTCCTGATCGGCCGTCAGACCAACTTGATTCTTCAATCGCGTCAATCTAGCGGTTTTGACAGCATCCGGTGAAAGCTTGTGTTTCGTGGTTGCGCCGGCCGTCGGGCTCGCGTCGGCAGTGGCCGCATTCGCAGTGAACCCGGTGGAAAGGGTGGCACAGAGCAGCATCGTTGGAACCGTTCGAAGAAAAAATTTTAAGTTCATATAACTTATCAAACACATGTTATAAGCAAGAGTTGCGGCTGAAGCTGGCGACAACGGCGGCACGCCGTCGTCCCGGGGGTCGGCGCAGCCGAGTCGAGGCAATTGTCTTGTTCGTCACTTCTCGTTCAGCCACGCTGCGAGATCTTTTGCCCAATAGGTGATGATCATATCGGCGCCTGCTCTCCGAAACCCGATCATCATTTCCATGACCGCCCGTTTTTCTTCGATCCAACCCATTTTTGCTGCGGCTTTCACCATTGCGTATTCACCGCTCACGTTGTAAACCGCAGTCGGTAACTCGAAGCGCTCCTTTACTCGCCAAAGGATATCCAGATATGGCAGACCTGGTTTTACGATTACCAGATCTGCTCCTTCTTCCACATCTAAGGCGACTTCGCGCAGCGCCTCCAGCGCATTCGCGGGGTCCATTTGATAGGTGCGGCGATCGCCGAATTGAGGCGCACTTTCAGCTGCGTCCCTGAAGGGGCCATAAAATGCAGAACAAAATTTCGAAGCGTAACTCATGAGTGCGACGTCGGTGTATCCATAGCCATCGAGCGCACTGCGAATAGCGCCTACCCTGCCATCCATCATGTCGCTTGGAGCTACGATATCCGCCCCGGCGGCGGCGTGGCTGATCGCCGTTTTCACCAGCAGTTCGACGGAATCGTCGTTCAGGACATGGTAATGACTTCCCTCCTTGGCGACGACGCCACAATGTCCGTGAGAGGTGTATTCGCAAAGGCAGACATCTGTGATCACGATCAGTTCCGGTGCCGCCTGTTTGATCGCGCGAACCGCCTGTTGCACGATTCCGTTCTCCGCGTACGCCCGGGATGCGTTTTCGTCTTTTTCTTCGGGAATTCCGAACAGCAGAACGGCGCTAATGCCGAGTTGAGCGAGTGATTGGCATTCATCCTTCAGGTTGCTCAAGGCAAGCTGTGCGACCCCCGGCATACTTGGTATTTCGAATCGGCCGGAGACTTTCTCGGAAACAAAGAGCGGATGAATAAGCTGATGAACGTCCAGACGAGTTTCCTGAACCAATTGTCTCATTTTGCCGGTCGAGCGGAGCCGGCGCGGCCGATGAGTTAGATGAAGCATGCCTTCATGTTAGCGGAGAATATATTCAGGCGGCAAACGGGATTAGAGCCGTGGCCGACGCGGCGTGCTTCAGAATTCTGAGGTTGTTCGCGGATTGGTCTCAGAATCAAGTTTCAACGATCGATGATCCGCGGGTTTACCCGTTTTTGCATGTTCGCCGCGTTCGGCTGCGCTATAGTTTAGTACCCATCTCGTGCTGCTGCAAAACGCCATGCAAAAGTTTCTCCTGGTCAATTTGAACAACACGTCGACAAAGCTTGCCCTCGCAGATAGTGAAAAGCTGCTCATAAGGAAGGTCCTGCCAACGAAGATCTTGTCAAACCCGGCGGTAAAGAGGGCCATCCGTCCATGGAGCTTTGAGCATGCGCTTGTCGGATCGGTTGTCCCAAAAAAGACGGGGATTTTCCGGAATCTGCTCGGTGCCCGTATGAAAGAAGTTACCTCGGATTTGGATCTTGGAATCGGGATCGATTTCTCGGACCCGCGGGGGATCGGCGCGGACCGCTTAGCGAATGCGGTTGGTGTAGCGGCACGTTACGGGTCTCCGGCGATCGTTGTTGATTTCGGAACGGCGGTTACGTTTGACATCATTTCCAGCAAAGGCGTGTACGAAGGAGGCGTCATTGCGCCCGGACTTGGCGTGATGGTGGATTACATGTATCAACGTACGGCGCTTTTGCCGAAGATCGACCTGGAGGAGCCGGTCAGCGCGATCGGTAAGAGCACCAAAAATGCGATGCTGGCTGGCGCAGTCTATGGTTACCGAGGTCTGGTACGCCAGATCGTGACCGAAATAGTCGCGAAATTGGACGGAAAAGTCAGGATTATCGCGACGGGAAGTTATGCCGATCTGATTGCGGCGAAACTTCCAGAGTTGCAAATCGTCGATTTGGATCTCACTTTGGAAGGATTGCGAGTCATCGCACTAAGAAATTTCAAGTCGTCAGCACCCCCATCTCAATAGGCTTTGATATGGGCGCCACGAGTACCAAGACGGGAGGGTCTTAAACATAGAGGAACTCTATTGAGACTCGATCACTATAGCTAGTGAAACTTTCGACAAGAAAGAAGAAGGGTCAGGATTGGCATAACTTTCGAATGCCTGAGTGCATCGGCGCGTCCAAATCAAGAGATAAGATTCCTACAACATGAGCAACCAATTTTTCTACCTGCAATTGCAATTTACCCCCAAAATCGTGAGCGGCGCAGTGCCGACTACTCATCACCGGGCGGTTGTTGTTGAAGTCCCGAAGGATCTAGTTCATACCGCCCCGTCAGAATTGGCAGATAAGATTTCCAGAGAGAAGGCAATCGCCGTGGATCTTGCAAGGAGGGCGGCTCTCATGACATTCCCGACCGTTGCGGAAAGGGTTGTCGGATTACATGACGAAGATCCGCCGATCTGGTATGAGGACCGGCCTCCCGTCATGAATGAGCGGCCATGCGACAACGAAGAAAATGGCACCAGGGCGTGGAGGATCGCTTAAGAATCCCAAGGTGTAGAAACCACCACGTCAACCAATGACGTGGATACGCCATCGGAGTGTTGAATCGTCGGTGGCCGGAAAGTCCCGAGTCGGCACTAACCCTCCCCTAACAGCCGGTCATTGGCCTTTAACCAATGTCCGGTTGTCTCCTTTCGACTATTCGCCGGTACTAAAGCCCGTGCTCTGGTTTTGCTGTTGACCAGAGTCGCCGTTTGGGGGCTCATCTTCGCGCACAGCGAAGCTCGTGCTTGAGACCCGCGTTTGCTCAAATTTTCGACGTGGATGGGGCTCAGGTAAACACGTCAGCGAGAATTGTTCTAGGTGTTTAGCAAATTGTTCGTGATGTTCGATCAAACCCATGTGCTTGGCTGGCTTCAGCATCGCCAAATGAGAAGAGGCTATGTCGTGGCGCATGCGCCGACTTGCCTCTGGGTTGCACACGGGATCACGATCCCCGGCAACTACAAGGGTTGGCACCCTGATGGTTTTAAGGGTCGCTGTCGCGTCGTAACGCAGCATGCCCATCATCCCGCGAGCCAGCACCGCTGGCCAAGCTTTAACTCCTAAACGAGTGACGTGCTCAATTTGCTCCCAGCTTTCCGATCGCGCGAATCCACTGTTTTTGCTGGATAGGTGCGAAGATCCATTGAGGTAACTGAGTTGGTTCATCAACCATACCAGCGGCGCCAGCCCAATGGTCAGCTGTAGTAAAGGGATGATCAGTGGGCGCTCTAACGCAGTGAGCAAGCCAGCAAAATTCGTGGTCCGTACCGGGTTGGTGTAGGTGGTCTGGACTAGTGCTATGCCGCCGACGCGAGTTCCTAGCTCCTCTGGGAAAAGCCCACAGAAGGTTAAGGTGATCATTCCTCCGATGCTGTGACCAAGCAGAATGGCGGGTTGGTCTCCAGCCAAGGCCAGCACCGCTTGTAAGTCGTTAGCGAGGTTTTCAAGGCGGTAATCATGGTTGATGGGTTGACTTGAGCGACCAAGACCCGCCAAGTCCCAAATGATAAGACGAAAGCGACCCGCTAAGTCTTGTCGAAGGTAATCCCATTCGGTACGGTCTGCTCCCCAGCCATGGGTGAGAACAATCACTGGAGCACCCTCCGGACCATAACATTCAACGTGGAGTTGCGAGCCGTCAGGTCGTCCCAGTCGAGATACGATGCCTTCTTGCATCGATTGCTCCGACCGAGCATCGACACCGACCGATCTCTTGGCCTTGGTCAATAGGCCTAAGAGCGTCCGGATAATCACGCCACCAAAAAACGCCCAGAAAAGCAAACCTACTGCAACGGCAAAAAATAATGTGGGACGATTATAGCCCCAGTGCGGGTCAAAATAGGAACGCTGGTGTTCAGAGTCCCAGCCCCAAGACCGGTGGTACCATTCATGGCCACAGTAAATCCCGACTCCGATCAGGACGAACGAGAACAGGCCAAAAAACCAAACCCGAAGGATGGACGTGGGAATCATAAATAGGCTCCTTAAAAAAAGAAGGTCAGGCGTGCGATGCCTGACCATCTTTAGATACTACTCTCTACAAATCGCGTTCGGTCTCTCTTAGAACACGATCTCGCGGCGAAGGCGTGTCGCTTTCGGAGAGGCCACTGCCCGGAATAACATCACGGACCCTGGTGGCTGCTGTGTCGGAGACTTCTCCGGCCTTCAAATCGGAATGGGCTTCGCCCGTACTTGAAATGTCGTGGGCACCGGACTCTTTGAAAATGTCCTTTGCTTTCTTCGTCTCATCGTTACTGTCGGAGTGAACAGAAATGAGGATTCCACCTTCCTTAACTTTGCCTTCATAACGCTTAGCTTCGTACTCCGGGATGCCTAGACCGACCAAGGCTCCAGTTACTCCGCCGCCTACGGCACCAATCGCACCGCCGCTGAGCGCCGCCATTATAGGTCCGGCAGCAATGAAGGGACCCAGACCGGGTATGGCCAATGCACCGATCCCGGCCAGCAATCCAATGGTGCCGCCGACGACGCCTCCAGTACTGGCTCCGACGGTCGCACCTTCGGGCATCTTCGTTTCCTTTTTGTGAGCGAAATCACGTGTGCTTCCCTTATCTGGAAATAGCACGGAAATATCATTATCGGAGAATCCTGCGGCTCTTAGCTTTCCGACGATGGCGTCGGCCTGAGCTTCTGTATCAACGAGACATAATGCGGAACGTTTCATAAGAATCTATCTTTCTGGTTTGGTAAAAAAATGTGCGGGAGTTTACCCAATTATTGTTTTTTAGCTTTGACTTCTAGTTGGTTATCTACTTTGTCTTTCCCTGCGATCTCACCGGCCTTGGCCGCGATTGTGTCCTTCTCCTGCTGACTATCGACGGGTCCTTTCAAACTCACCTTGCCACCCTGGGCAATAATCTTGACGTTTTTACCGTTCATAGACAGCGAACCATCCTTCATTACGGCTTGCCGGATCTTTTGAGTTAAAGCGAGATCGCCTTTACTATTAGACTGCTTCTCCGCAGTGTCTGTGCTCTTGTTTTGCTCAGAGGAGTTGCGTTTTGTATTATCGGCTTCGTTCGAATCCGAAGCCGCAGGATTGCTTGGTGACGGCGTCGCCTGCTGGGCTTGAGAGGAATAAACCATCAAGAGAGAGCCAAAGAGGGGTAAGAGGAGTTTTTTCATTTCTATTTATTAGTTTTGTTCGTCCGAAGAATCGAAAGACGGGTCGCCTGCGGACTAACTCGGACATTGGAACTTCGTGAATGCCTGCCCAGCGTCTCATGGGCACACATTGCGCTTACAACATTGATCAACTGCGTAACGGAAAGTGGCCTCGCGTTTTCAGATGGGCGCCGGATAGAGTGACTGGCCTCGTCGCTTCGACTTATTACCACAATCGTCCATTCGGAAAGGCATCACGGTATTGCACCTGCAAAGCCAAGGCTGGGCGATCCTGCGGACTATCCGTTAAATGTCTCACTCGCCAGATACTCGTTTCGAAGACCGCCCCTGGTCGTATTTATCGCAACTTTTGTCAATAATGGATAAAACGACAATTTCGTGCACAACGAACCGACTTCACGATTTTTCGTGTCGCTGAGGTGAATCTTTCTCCCACTGGAGAAGGAGACATGACGCCCTCTTCGCTTCGGAAGCTTGACCTCGTGCTTGGCTGCTTCCATTCGGCGCTTCGTCAGGACCTTCGCGTGTTGAAGATTGCGAAAGAGGAAGGCAAGGATCTCACTGGGCACCGACGCGCATCATCCGGAGCAACTGGCCTATATGGACCTCAGTCTGGCGGCCAGCGTCCTGGCAAAAATCCAGCCAGAACGCATCACTAATTTCATGGCTCTCACGCAATTTAGAAAATGGCTTGGTGGTCTTCGGGGAGTTGATGTGGTCGTGCGAAGACTTAGCTGGTGGATGTTGTAGGCACAAAGGCTTCTCGCGCCGCCTCCACTCGAAGGTCTTCCACCCGATTGCGCTGGTCTCCAGCGCGTTTATCCAGTCTGACCAAATCTACCTTACGCAAAACTGGTATTTCCCCTGCTACGGCAAGAAACGACTGCCAAAGTGCTCGCTTGCCGTCAATACCCAAAGCTAGGGCTTCCAGCTTCTCAAGTCGTGCCAACTGACCACCCGACGGGTCTTCCAGCAGCAGCTTAATTCGCGCCAGCTTCTCGCTCAAGAAAGCCGTCATATCTCGTAACGCACCGCTGTCGGAATCTAGATCGTGCAGTAGTCCCCTCAGAGCTTCCTGGTCCTCACCCACCTCCTGGCGCAGTTGGATGAAAAATTGTTCATGGGTTTTCCCACGGTTCGACGAAATCAGATGGTCGAGCAACTCAACGGCAGCGACCGAACCGGCGAGATGGTCCTTCATGTAGGTGGTAAGATGCTTTGCTTGCATGAAGTATGTTCGCTTTTCGGAAGGACATAGGTGCGAGAGCGGTTACTTCTTTTCCTTTTCAGGCTGAGAAACTCGCCTTGCGGGCCTTGGTATTAGTACTAGTGCACCGTCTCGCATATAATGGTGATGTCGCCGCAGGTCAGTTGGCTGTTTTTCAAGGCGCGAGCGAAGCGCCCATATCTGAGTCATACGGGTCGAGCGAGCAACGCGGGAAAACAGCCGACCGGCCGCGGCCCGGAGGGTTGCGTTGAAAATGGGCCGGCGGCCGCGTTGGTCGTCGGTTTTCTCTCCTTCACCGATCTCACTTTTCCTGCCACCGCCTCCCGTCCTGTTTCTTGCATGAATTGCAGCTCTGCCGGAAATCCGTCTGGCCGTGCATATCCGAGCTTTGAATGCGGTCTGGATTAAGTGAATAGACGAGAACGAGCTGTTTTGTTGTGTCTCAAGAATTGGATAATCTTCGAATAGTAATTGTGGATGACCACCATACAGCCCGCAACAATTGCTCCGCGTCCCAAATCCTTACTTGGAGTGTCGCTCAGGACCTTTGACCAAAGGGCTGGCAATCGGCTTCACTGTGCCGACCTTCGCCCAGCAACAAGACACAGCCGCTCCGCCGGAGTCCGAACAAGCAAAACAAATCGTGGCGCTGGTCGCGGCGACGTTGATCGACAGTCAAGGAAAGTCAATCTTTCCCAAGTTCAGGAAAACCGGCAGCGAGTGGCGAACCGGTGACACATATGTATTCGTCGAGCACTTAAAAGGAGTGAACCTGTTCAATGCTGGGTTCCCACAACAAGAGGGAACGATCCAAATGGCCTGAGAGATTCCAACGGCAAGATATTCTTCGCGGAATTTGTGAAGGTGGTTCAGTCCAAGGGATCGGGGTGGGTCGACTACATGTTTCCCAAACCCGGGCAGAGCCAACCAACGCAGAAATGGAGCTAGCGCGGTTTCGCCCGCCGAAGCCGGACATTGAGCGTGACCACAAGCGAACAATCGCATCAATTCAAGATCTCTTAATCCGCTGTTACGGGGGGTAATAATTGAGTGTGTGTCCGACGGTTGAAAGGGGAACTGTTATACCTAATGCACCGTCTCGCACGTAATGGTGATGTCGCCGCAGGTCAACCACCGAGGAACTGTTGCGCTGTTGCGGTAAGCACCTCGCCGCGTCTTATTCTTCCAGGCAGTTCCTATCCGCTCCGATTTGTACTGGGACTCCTTCTCGGTTGTACCAATTTGTTGCAATCTGAAGTTGCCGCTCAACAAAGTTTCCCTCAGCTTGGCAGAGGTTGGAAAATCGGGCGTATGAGTAAGCTTTTTTCATCGATTATCGGCTGTGCTTCTACCCATAATTCAACCAGACAAAAAGCATCCTTATTTCATTACTGAAAGATTTCAAATCATGAGCACCCCCACCGCAATAGGCTTTGATATGGGCGCCACGAGTACCAAGACAGGCGTCGTTCGGGATGGCAAAATACTCACAAGAGGCAATGTGATTGAGACCCGGCAGGATGGCGACACGGAAGCGCTGATCGATGCGTTCATCCAGGAAATTCAGCGTTTGAAGGAATGGCATCCCGAGGTTGAAGCCGTCGGGTTTGGAGTGCCTGGGATTATCAATCCTGTGCAAGGTGTTGTCGTGAACCTGACCAACGTGAGAGGGTGGAGCGACATCCCGCTGCGGTCGATCATCATGGAGCGAACCGGCCTTGTAGGTAACTTGGAAAACGACGCAAAAGCAATGGCCTACGCCGAGTGGAAACATGGGGCGGGTCAATCGGTCCCGAACGTGGTCTGTGTAACACTCGGCACCGCGGTTGGCGGGGCATTGATATTAAACGGGCGATTGTACCGCGGGGCGACCTGGGTAGCCGGGGAAATCGGTCAGATGTCTATTGACTATCAGGGGGTCGATTTTGTCTACGGTAACAAAGGGGCTCTCGAGGCGTATGTCGGACACCGCCAAATTTCGGTGCGCGGCCAAGAGATTTATGCGGAGGGAGGGAAAAATTTATCCGACGAGGAGGCGGACTTGGCGCTACTGTCAAAAGCGGCGGACGACGGAGATAAACTTGCCGATAAAATCTGGGAAGACATCGGGCTCAAGATCGGTGTTGGCCTTACGAATGTGATCTGGCTGGTCAATCCAGATCGGATCGTCATTGGAGGCGGCGTTGCCAAAGCCGGTGAACGATTGTTTGGGTACATCCGTCAAACGATCCGAAGCCGTTGTGAAAAGACATTTTGGGAAAAACTCGATGTTGTTCCCGCAACGCTCGGCAATGATGCGGGTATTATCGGGGCAGCGAGTCTCGCGCTTGAGTCGGAGTTCAGGCCGAGGTGAGGGGAGAGGTTTCGGCGTATCGTCCCCGCTTTTCACGCCTCAGAGCAGATCCTCGGTTACCACGCTTCGTTGCTCTCTGGAGCCGAGGATTTTCGCCTGCTCAATGACGACGTCGGGATCCTCGGTAAAACGGTAGCCATGGCAACTCGGGCATGTTGCGACTCGTTTGGTTACAATGGAGTCACATCCCTCGCAAACCTTGTAAAGCTGCGGTTCCGCGGCTATTTTTGCCGCTTTCGCTGCTCGTTCGCTGAGAGACATGTTCTATTTTCCTCTGAATTGGCCGAGTTGCACAGCGATTTTTGGACGGTGTGCAAAAATTCCGGCCGCTTGCTTATTACTGTCTCGCGCCGGGCGGCAATGATTCAGACTAGCACTCCAGGTGCCGATGAGGGACGAGATAATTCTGCACATAGTCGGTTACCGCTTGCTCGAGAGTGAACTTTGGACCGTGATAGCCGGTTGCTCTTAGTTTCTCGATGTTGGCTTCGGTGAAGTACTGGTATTTGTCGCGGATCACCTCCGGCATGTCGATAAACTCGATCCGAGGAGGCCGGGAAAGAGCTACGAAAACAGCGTTCGCGAGATCGGCCCATGTGCGCGCCTCTCCGGAACCCAGGTTAAAGAGACCGTTTGCGCCTCGTGTAACCGCCAAATGAATAGTCATGTCGACAGCATCCTTCACGTACAGGAAATCCCGCTTCTGCTCACCGTCTTTGAACATCGGTTTGTAACTCTTGAAGAGGCGAATCTTGCCGGTTTCGAGGACCTGATCGTAGGCCTTGTTGACAAGGCTCCGCATGTCACCTTTGTGCCACTCATTCGGCCCGTAGACGTTGAAATACTTAAGACCAACAATCCTGGAAAAGAGCGCCCGCCGTTTTGCTTGGCGGTCGAAGATTTGTTTAGAATACCCGTAGGGGTTGAGTGGACGGAGTGATTCGATCTTGGCCTCGTCATCCGTCATGCCGCTGGCCCCGTCACCGTAGGTCGCAGCGGAGGATGCGTAGACAAATCGCGCATTGCGAGCCAGAGCCCAGTCGCATAAGATCTTGGTATAGCGATAGTTGTTCTCCATCAGGTAGCCTGCATCCAGTTCGGTGGTGGCCGAGCACGCTCCGAGATGAAATACCCACCGAATCTCCTTCAGCGCCGGGTTGTCGGCGTCGACAGACTCGATGAGCTTCGCCGAGGAGATGTAATCGTCGAATTGGAGCGGCGCAAGATTTCGCCATTTGTCATCTTCTCCGAGTTGATCGCAGGCCAGAATATTTTGAAGACCGAGCCGATTCAGGCCCCAGATGAGCGCGCTCCCGATGAAGCCGGCCCCCCCAGTGACCAGGATCTTGCCTTGTTCTAGTTCATTCACGATTTGAAATCTCCAGCGGAACGACGTTGATTGCGCAATAAAAAAGATTCTGAATGCTTGAAGTTCAGCGAAAAATTCTCGTATTAGCAGCGGTCTTCTTTGGTGGATTATTTGGGGGAATCGCGTTGGTCATTTTTCTTCTGGCCAAACCGCAGCCGGCACCTGACACTTCCGGGCTCGAGGATTTGTTGCACAGCACGGCGCAAAAAACGATCGGACTACCGCCGCTGGCAGACGCAGAAGTGGAGCTTACTATTGATCGGGGGAAGCTGAACGAAGAGATCGAAAGAATCAAAGCGTTGGCGGCGAGGTTCGGTGGAACAGCCATCCAAGGGAAGGGGGATGACACCGGAACAGATGTGCTGGCTGAGATCTCGCCGAAATTTACGGATCAATTCCTGGATGCTCTGAGGCACCCTGAGAAGCAGCCTGTCGCCGACCTTCAGGCGAAAGACGATCAAACTAGGTTGGTCCAGGTGCGGTTGAAGTTCCAGAGTTAACAGGCGTAACCCGTGCCCAAGATTCTTGTAACTTTTGCGCTGCGGCAAGAAGGGGCGTCGTTCGAGAGAAGGCTGACTCAACGCACTGCCAAATCCGGTTTGGTCCGTGGGCATCTCGAGTCGCAGGAAATTGCTGTTTATTGGCTCGGAACCGGAGTTCGAGATGAAGATCAATTCAAAAATACTCTGACAGATTTGCGCTCCGACCTCGTGATCAACTCCGGTTTTGCGGGTGCCGTCCGATCCCTGCTTGAACCGGGCGACTTTGTCCTCGCAGAAAATTTCAGTTCGCCCGAGCTGTTGAAACGACTTGAAAAAGATCGCGTTTTTGAGATGAGAGGCAAGTTTGTTTGCGTCGACGCGGTCTCCGACTCCGCGGCGAAAATGCGGATCAACTCCGCGGGAAACATCATTGCACTCGATATGGAGTCTGCTCGAGTCGCTGCGGTTTGCCGGAAACTTTCCGCGCCTTTAGTGAGCGCAAGGATGATCTCCGACCGGCACGACGAAGGGATCCCGGGAGTATTTGTCGGCAAACGGATCCGCCAGATGAAAGATATTTCGGACGCAATCGCATTTGCGAGTCGGATGATCGCGTTGCGTCGCAGGTTAGCCGATCGGCTCGTGGAATTGATCCAGGCCCTAAACCGATAAATCCTCGAGTCTAGTCTTCCTCGGACCGGAGGTCTCGATTGATCAGTCGCTCCATCGCCGCTGCTGGAGAAGCGTTCTCGTACAGGATCGAATTGACCTCATTGATGATCGGGGTCGTCACTGCAAGCCGGATTGCGCACTCTCTGGCGCTTCTGGCGGTTGGCACTCCCTCTGCCACCATCTGCATCGAACTTTGAATTTCTTTCAGGTGTTCTCCGCGGCCGATCCGTTCGCCGACCCGGCGATTTCGGCTGTGGCGGCTAAAGCAGGTCACGATCAGGTCGCCTGCACCGCTCAATCCTTGAAACGTCTCTCTCTTCCCCCCCAGCGCCAATCCCAGCCGTGCCATTTCGGCGAGTGACCTCGTGATGAGTGCGGCCTTCGAGTTGTCGCCCAGACCCAAACCGTCCGCGATCCCGGCGGCGATTGCGAAAATGTTTTTCAAGGCGCCTCCTACTTCAATACCAATGACGTCGGAACTCGTGTAGGCTCTGAAGGATCTGGTGGAGATAATTCGTTGCAGCTGTTTCCCGACTTCTTCGAGTGAGGCGCCGATTACGGTGGCAGTCGGCGTCAAATTCGCGACTTCCAGGGCATGATTGGGGCCCGACAATACCGCAATCGGATGCCCGGGGAATGTTGCGGCGAGAATCTCGCTCATCCGGGATCCAGTGCCATGCTCAATGCCCTTGACCGCTGAAACCAGAATTGTGGAGGGGCGAACCGAGGCCTTGGCCGCGAGAGATTTGGTAACTTCCCGCAGTGCTGTCGAAGGGGTGACAAACAAAATGGCGTCAGCCTTTCCCGCCTCCGAAAGTTGGTTTGTGACGACGATTGACTTCGGAATGGCAACTCCGGGGAGGTATTGGTGGTTGATGCGTTCCCGGTCGAGAGCCTCGGCAAGCTCTTTACGACGTACCCACAATCGGATGATATGGCCGTTTTTTGCGATCATTATGGCTAGAGCTGTGCCCCAGCCACCGGCGCCGATGATTGAGATGGTGGCCATTGGTAAGAAATCCGGGAAGCAGGAACGCCGGCCTTTACTTTTTCCCGAAGCGGGACTCCGTGCCGTTCAGGAGGCGCACGATATTTGCCTGGTGGCGCCAGACTGCCAAGGCACTGATTAGCACCGAAAAACCGAACAGCGTCCAGAACTCTGCTCCCGTTTTTGGGACAATCAGAAACACCGCAACCGGTAGTATGACAGCCGCCGCAATCGAAGCGAGCGATACATACTTGCCGACGTAGAACACCACAACCCAGACGACTGCCGCACAGCAAACGACAGCAATTGGAAATAACGCCAGAACAACGCCACCGGAGGTGGCGATGCCTTTGCCCCCTTTGAAACCGAGCCAGAAGGTATAGTTATGGCCTAGAATACAGGTGATTGCCGCGATCACACCACCCAGTACAGGGCTCAGAAGAAAATGAGCTGCAATCAGCAAACCCAGTTTCACCGCCATGAACCCTTTGAACGAGTCGCAGAGAAAGACCAAGTACCCCCATTTCTTGCCCATAACACGCAAAACGTTAGTTGCGCCGATATTTCGGCTCCCATGCTGGCGGATATCGACACCCTGACTGCGGGCCACCAAATACCCGCTCGGGATCGAACCAATCAAATAACTTACGATCGCAATCAGCAACCAGGTCATAAATCGAAGTCAGTTCCGGAGATTTATCATTTGATTCCGACAGTCCAATCCTGCCGTTTAGCGGGTCGCTTACAAATTGCGTTGGACCGGTGTACCGGTCGAGAGCTTTTCACTCTTCGCCGGAGGAAATTCACTTTCAGAATTAGTAATCGTTTGCAATGATTGGTCGCCCCATGGACGAACTGACACGCATCGAACCGGCCACCATCGAGGATCTTCCGTCGCTTGCAGAATTGCTGATGGATCTCTTTTCGCAAGAGAGCGATTTCAGGCCTGACTACAACAACCAGATGCGCGGTCTGCGACTGATCCTGGAACAGCCGAGCCGAGGGCGAATCTTTGTGCTTCGCAGTGCCAACCAGATCATCGGCATGATAAACCTGCTTTTCACGATCAGCACCGCCGAGGGCGGATTTGTGATTCTCCTGGAAGATTTGATTATCGCCAAGAATTTCCGAGGTCAAGGGATGGGAAGCGAACTTCTGAAATATGCCCTCGAGTATGCGAAGCAGAAAAGCTTTTTGCGCGTCACCCTTCTGACAGATCGAATCAGCGAGGGTTCGCTCGCCTTCTTCGAAAAGCATGGGCTTCAAAAATCTGATATGATTCCGATGCGGCTTTATTTGGGTGCCGCCGCTGAACTTCGTTTGCCACCCATGCAATAACTGTTATGCCCGGCTTTCTCGACTTGGGTTTTGCGAAAGTTGATGTTGGCCGACTGGAGAGGAGAGGCTTTCCGGAAGCGGCCTTGGCGGAGGGCAAAAGCCCGGACGATCTGACCCAGATCCTTAAAACGCTCGCAGAAAAAAATGGAGTTGCGTTGGCGACGCGCGCTGGACCAGGCCATTTTGAAAAGGTGATGCAAGTGCTCCCCGACGCTCGTTTCGAATCGGTTGGGCGCTGTATCGTGGTCGAGCGAACGCCGTTGCCGCACCTGTCCGGCAAGGTAGCGGTCGTGAGTGCTGGAACCACGGATCGACCGGTTGTTGAAGAGGCTCGAGTGACCCTTGAGCTTTTCGGGAACAGTGTCGAGATCATCCAGGACGTTGGCGTGGCGGGAATTCATCGAACGCTTGCAGCCCGGGAGCGGATCGAATCCTGTTCGGTCGCGATCGTTGTTGCTGGCATGGACGGCGCTTTGCCAAGCGTGATTGCCGGGCTGGTGAGTACACCAGTGATAGCGGTTCCAACAAGCGTGGGATACGGCGCAAGCTTTGGCGGAATTGCTGCGTTGCTCAGTATGCTCAATAGTTGCGCCAGCGGTGTGACGGTCGTCAATATTGACAATGGTTTCGGAGCCGCGTACGCAGCCTCATTGATCAACCGGGAAATCACCGCTTCGGCTTCCTAGCATTGTGGAGTTGTTAGGTCAGGGTCAGTGCCGGTGTCAGTCGTGTTCTGTGTGCCAAATCAGGGTTTGGCTGCGATAACTTCTTGGCGCTCGAGTCGGCCGGCGGCAGCATGATCGTAAAATACCTGCCGGATAATCTCTTCAATTGGCTCTTCTTCCACGCTGAAGTCGTGTACTTCGCAATTCGAAAGTATTACCCGGCAAGCCTCAGTGACCTTACTTCGGGGGACTTTCAACTTAACTGAAGTCGCGGTACGTTCAATGACTTCGCCTAAATCAAATGAACAAGAGGGCGTTTTTTCGAAGGTAAACCGCAGCAATTTGTATCCGGCGAAATTCTCGATGATTTTTTCCAACTCTCCATCGAAGAAAACCTGCCCATGGTCTATGATAATGACTCGGCTGCAGAGTTCTTCGATATCCTGCATGTAGTGACTCGTCAGTACGGTCGAAATCCCATTTTCTTCGCTGTAATGTCGCAAAAAGTCGCGCACCTTTTTTTGGCTGACCACATCCAGTCCGATCGTTGGCTCGTCCAGAAACAAGACTTTTGGTCCATGAATCAGGGCAGCAATCAATTCCATCTTCATGCGCTCGCCGAGGCTTAGCTCCCGCACCATCACGTTGAGTTTGTCGCGTACCTCCAAGAGTTCGACAAGTTCATCGACAATCCGTCGGAATCTGCCCTCGTCAATCTCGTAGATGGCCCGATTAAGCTCGAGTGATTCACGAGCGGGTAAATCCCACCAGAGTGAATTCTTCTGACCGAGTACGAGACTGAACTGGCGTTTGAATGGTGCCTTACGTTCCCAGGGGACGTAGTCCAGCACGCGAGCGGTCCCTGACGTTGGAACCAGAAGGCCAGCGAGCATTTTCAGCACAGTTGTTTTCCCAGCGCCGTTTGGCCCCAGGAAACCGACAAATTCCCCTTCCTCGATTTTGAAGGAGACATTTTTTGCGGCGGGAACTAAATCGTACTGCCTCGCGAACAAACCTTTGAGAGCGCCAACAAGACCCTCCTGTTTTCTGTAGGTTCGATAAGTCTTCGACAAGGCGTCGGCGACGATTGCAGTACCCATCGCCAGAACACTCGGTTGGAAGCCCTCCTCATGCAACGTTGGCGAGCTTTAACATCAGAGGAAACCTCCCGCGGTCTCAACATCAGGGCACGCTTCTCCAATGGCAAAGCGAGACGCTTACACTTCCGACCCTTTGATACCAGCCTTCCCGCTAGGCCGCTGTTCTCGGATTGGCTTTCCGAACGACTTTCAGGAACGGTCTGATCTTTTCAACTGCAGCCTCTGCAGTGATCCCATGCTTCTTTCGTAAGACAGGGATCGTACCATGCTCAATGAATTGATCCGGCCAACCAACGCGAACGACCGGCGTTGTGATTCTCGCATCGGACAGGCGTTCCATAACGGAGCAGCCAAACCCGTTGTGGAGAACATGATCCTCAAACGTGCAGACCACATCAACGCTACGGGCAAAGAACTCGAGCGTGCCGGCATCCAATGGTTTAATCCATCGCGGGTTGATCAACGCGACGGAAATGCCTTCAGCTTCCAGAAGATTGGCGGTTTCTCGCGCCAAGGCGAACATGTTTCCCAGCCCGACCAGTGCCACATCACGTCCATGCTGGACGACTTCGGCCTTTCCGATCTCCAGCAGTTTGGGCTGCGGTTTCGGTTTTGCACCGGTGCCTGCGCCACGAGGGTATCGAATAGCAATCGGGCCCTGGTGATAATTCACCATCGTCCATAGCATGTCGACGAACTCTTCTTCGTCCTTCGGCTGCATATGCACCATGTTCGGTATATGCCGGATATACCCGATATCAAACAGACCATGGTGAGTCGGGCCGTCATCTCCGGATAGCCCAGCTCTATCCATGCAAAGCGCAACATTCAGATTTTGCAGCGCGATGTCGTGAATCAGCATGTCATAGGCCCGTTGCATGAACGTTGAATAGACCGCGAGAAACGGTTTAAACCCTTCCGTCGCAAGGCCGCTGGCAAACAGGGCTGCGTGCTCTTCTGCAATTCCAACATCAAAATATTGTTGCGGATGCTTTGCGGCGAAATGGAACAGACCGGTACCCGAAGGCATCGCGGCGGTGATCGCCATAATTCTGTTATTCTGATCAGCGAATTTTGCAAGAGTCTGACCGAAGAGCTCGGAATACGTCGGAGTCGGTGCCGCCGCCGTTTCACCCGTTTCGAGCTTGAATTTTCCGAGCCCGTGAAATTTGTCCGGCTTGGCAATCGCCGGGGCATACCCCTTGCCCTTTTGGGTGATAATGTGAAGCAGAACCGGTTCGTTCTGCCTCTTGAGAAACTCAAAGGTCTGACTCAGCAACGGAATATCATGCCCATCAATGGGCCCATAATAGCGGAGACCAAGATCTTCAAAGATCACGCTTGGCAGGACGAGGTGTTTGACGCCCTCTTCGACCTTATGGACCAACTGTTGTGCGAATCTGCCACCAATCATTTCCACGAACTTTGCAGCCTTTTCGTGCAAATGACTGTAGGCATCATTGGTCACCAGTTTGTTCAGATAGTTGGCGATCGCGCCGACATTTTTTGCTATCGACCACTCGTTATCGTTCAGGACAACAATCAGTCGCTTGGTATTGTTGGCTACGTTGTTCAACGCCTCGTAACTGGTGCCGCAGGTAAAGGCGGCGTCGCCTGCGACGACCACGACATTTTCTCGTCCGCCCCTTCGATCTCGGGCGACAGCCATACCTAGCGCTGCAGAAAGCGAAGTTCCGGCGTGACCGGCCCCGTAGCAGTCGTGATCACTTTCGGTGCGAAGCAGGAATCCATTCAGCCCCTGGTATTGCCGGATCGTGTTGAAACGACCGCGTCGTCCCGTCAAGAGTTTGTGGACATAGCCCTGGTGGCTGACGTCAAAAACCAGTTTGTCCTTCGGTGTGCTAAAGACACGATGCAAAGCGATCGTGAGCTCTACGACACCGAGGTTAGGTCCGAGATGCCCGCCAACCTGCGAAAGAACCGTGATGAGTTCATCCCGTATCTCCTGCGCAAGCTGAGGGAGTCTCCCTTCCTCAAGGCGCTTAAGATCCGACGGTGAATTGATGGAATCCAAAATCCGTGCTTCGGACGGCGCTTCAAAAGAGTCTGATTTCTTCATTCTTGATTTTGTTTGAGTCCTTCAGCGAGTCCTGAGCGTTCGCGCCAGCCGGCGACTGCGGTCTTTCGTTGGCAGTGCGGCTTAGGGTTTCAATTCGGTTTTCCGCGCCAGCGAGTCGCTGGTTGCATACGCCAACAAGCCGGATTCCTTCCTCGTATCGCACTAACAATTCTTCTAGCGGCAATTTTGAAGACTCCATTTCTTCGACAATTTTCTCTAATCGTTCCATTGCCGTCTCAAAAGAAATTTCCGCTCCCTTTGGCTCGTCTTTCGGCATCAGTAAGTTTCGCACAGTAAACGGAGGCAAAAAGAAAGCCAATAACTTTCGTATTGGCGCCTAATTGCAAGAACGGAGGACTTGTACGTCAGATTTGTGACACTGCAACCCAAGATTTTGATAGGAAATGGACAGGATGAGGAGTTCAGGAATCCAGTCGACGGCCAGTCTGCTTGCCAGGGTCGCGGCTATTTGGCGAGTTAATTCGACTCCGCATGGGGTGTTTTTTTTTCGGTGGCGAGACCGTCAAAAGGGCCAGGCACCGATCTCTACTTCTGACTTTGACTGTCGGCTAATCGCTGTCTCGGAATCGCTGCGTATCTTCTCGATTCGCGGGGGCAAAGAGCGGGAGTTTTTGCTGAAGATATGTGGGATGCTCGACCGCGGTGACGGTCACCGAGACTTCTTTGCCATCTCTGAGAACGGTGATTGGGACATCTTCGTCGGCGGTTAGAAAAAATGCAGCGTTTAGGACATCGGGCGGCGAATGAATCGCCGTCGAGCCAATCCGTAGCAGAACGTCGCCAGGTTGCAAGCCGCAATCCGCTCCGGGCGATCCCGCAGCGAAGCTTTGAATCACGACGGTCGAATTGTGCGCGGGCTCGTCGGATTCCACTACATTCACTCCGACCCACCCCGGTCTTACTTCACCGAAACGGACGTAATCGGTTCGGACTTTTTCTGCCGCTTTCATCGGCAGAGCGTAACAGGCGGTGCGGTTGTCAATTGGAAAAATCAGGATGCCGACGACTTCACCCTTCAGATTCAGAACGGGAGCGCCCGCCTCGCCTCGTTGTGCGGCAATGTTTGCCCGGATCAACGTGGTGCTGAAATATTGGTCCAAATATTTGAGGTCAAAACCTCCGATCATCCCGAACGTCGGCGTGACCGAGAGGTCCATCGGATAGCCGATTGTTATAACTGGCGAAGCCATCTTCAGTTCATCTGAATCACCGATCGGCAACCAGGGAGTGGTCGCAGTGAGTCTGAGGATCGCAATTCCGCTACGGGGATCGGCAACGAGACGTTCGGCCGGATAACGGTTAGCACCGAATTCCACGATGATATCCCGAGATTCACCTCCGACCGCATAGGCAGTCATGATTGTCCCGTTGGGATCGATGAAGAAGCCGGTGCCGGCAAGCTTGCCATGTTCGTCCTCCGCCTGAATACGGACCACGGCATTTTTTGCGCTTTCGAAAACCCTTTCTACTTCCGCGGAGATAGAATTCAAGCCCTGCTGAGCAAGGAGCCGAGTCGCTCCAAGCAGCAAAAGTACTATGCCTGTGTTCAGAGCCTTTCGCCGGCGGATGCCCTGAACTGGCCTACTGCCAAAGGATTCCAACATTAAAGTTAAAAGCTGAACGAAGCTTCGTAACTAACGGGCCTGCCGTCGAGAACATAACGAGGAAGCGAGGTTTGAGACGGCCGGAGAACAGGAACGACACGAGGCGAACTGGAAGAACGATCAAATTTGGACCAGTCAACATTTCCATTCAATGCCAATCGGTTGGAGGAGAGTTCCATCCCGGGAGGGCTGGACGCCACTCTGGCAAGGTCGGAACTGGTCGCAACCGCCTCTCTGTACGGGGCCCACACGCCAGACCCGACAATCGTGGCAGCCACCAGAAAGGCACCAAATGCCGCGCCATACGCGTAGGTTGGCACACGAAAACTCCAAAGACCAGAAACAAAACGTTCGAACCAGATTTGAATGGCGGAACGACGCAATAATTCCTGGCGCTGGCGTCGATGGAATTCGTTTAAGGTACGGTCAAAATATCCGGGGGGTGGCTGCTCGAATCGTTTGAGCCGAAGCAATTTCTGTAGCTGCTGTTCGTCGAGCATCATTTCTTTCTAAACTCCTCGAGGTAATTCTGCAACTGTCGATGTGCATAGAATAGCCGAGAACGCACCGTAGCCTCGGGAATCCCGAGGATTTTTGCAATTTCTGCGTGCGGCATGCCCTGAATGTCAAACATGGTAACTACTGCTCTATGCTCAACAGACAGCTTCATCATCGCTTCGTTCAATCTGTGTTGCAGTTCTGATAGATCTACTTCGCGAACCGGGGTGTTCGCAGCCGTTAAATCAATAAATTCCTTGTCATTCTGCACGTTGGCGTCCAGATCGTCCAGGCTCATCTGAAAACGCCGCCCACGTTTTTTCACGAAATTGATCGTCATGTTCACGGCGATGGCGTGAATCCAGGTGTAGAAACTTGATTTGCCTCGGAAGCCGTTAATTGACCGATAGGCTTTGGCGAAGACCTCTAACAGCAGATCGTTCGCATCTTCATGGTTCGCAGTCATGTTGTAGATCAGCGAGTAAATCCGAGGGCTGTATTTTTGCCAAAGAAGGTCGAAGGCCCGAGTATCGCCGTTCTGCGTCAGGCGAACCAACGTTTCATCGTCGGGCAAGTTCTGGTCGTCCATTCAACCTTTACTCTGCAATAGCGGATAAAACTCCAAGCAGGCAGAGAAAGAAAGGGAAAACGGGCCTTCGGATTCTACGTTCAACGGACTACGCCGGTCTCGACCCGGCGGTTCTTTGCCCATGCGGATTCGTCATGTCCAGAGTCGGCCGGCATTTCCTGGCCAAAACTCACCGTCTGGATGCGGCTTGGCGAAACGCCGAGCGAAAGCAGAAAATTCCGCGCCGCCTGAGCTCGGCGTTCCCCGAGTCCGCGATTGTATTCTGGTGTGCCCCTCTCGTCAGTGAACCCGGCTAAGATGATATTATTGTGAGCGGTCTTCAAAAAACTCCCGATCTGCCGGAGCTTGTTCCCTTCGTCTGGAGCAATCTCAAAGCTGTCGAAAGCGAAATAGATCGGCTGAAATTGTCCTTTCGTGACGTTGTTGCTAAAAAACGAGACACCTTCCTGGCGCGGTGGAAGTGGCGTGCCGTTCACATAATCGCCCTCCACTCCGGCGTACTCCTGTTTTTGTTGTTTTTGACAAGCGGCAAGGCTCAGGGCCAGCAAACAGCAGAGAACTTGAAGTTTTTTCATTGCAGAAAGAAATATTGATTTCAACGGGACCAGGTCGGCTCAGAAATTTGACCGAGATCACTTACCAGGCGTGTCTCGCGACCGGTGACAGTATCAAACAAATAGAGACCGGTCCCTCTGGAAAAGATGATATGGCGCGAATCCGGGCCCCAAACAGGGCTCTCTCCGTCAGCCACCGCCACATGAGTTGACCCGGAGTCAAGATCAAGGATCGCTACTTGAAATCCGCCGCCGCTTCGGACATTGAAAGCGACTCTCCGGCCGTCCGCCGACCAATTCGGCTGCGTGTTGTAGCCGAACCCGGTTGACAACAATCGGCCCGAACCGCCCGCGGACGAGATCCGGTAGAGCTGTGGCCCTCCCTTCTCATCGGAGGAATAGATAATTTCTGATCCGTTGGGCGACCATGTGGGGGATGATTCCACGCCACGGCTTCGCGTCAAGCGGCGAGGCGAATCACCATTGATCCCGGTGACATAGATCTCCGGGTTCCCATCTTTGCTTAGAGTGCATGCGATTCGGCTTCCGTCCGGTGAAATTGCGGCGCCTGAGTTGGTTCCAGGGAATTTGAT
This sequence comes from uncultured Verrucomicrobiae bacterium, assembly GCA_963782115.1. GTDB lineage: Bacteria > Verrucomicrobiota > Verrucomicrobiia > Chthoniobacterales > JAFAMB01 > JAFAMB01. The sequence continues at coordinate 326,661 of CAWAIK010000011.1, read as the reverse complement.
AATTCGATTGCGCGCTCCGTTGGTCAGATCCACCAGGTATATATCGGCATAGCCGCTTTGATAGCCCGTATAGGCCAGCCTCCGGCCATCTGCGGACAATCCCGGGCTAACACTGATCGCCCCGTCGCGTGTAAGTTGCAGCGCCCGCGCTCCGTCGTAATCGCATGTATAAATTTCTTTGTGCCCGGTTCGATCGGCCACGAAAGCGACCTTGGAGAGAGCGATCCCTTTTTGGCCTGTCACCGTTTCAATGAGGTCATTCGTGAATTGATGAACGGCGTGACGCGTTTCTCCGGAGTAACTTTTTTGCAAAACCACACCACCTGTTTTCTCAGTCGCCAGGCCATTAAAAGAAGCTGGCGAGGCTGTGCCGGTGACTGTGATCGTAGCCGTGGCGGTGTCGCCCAGCGACAACGCGCCGGAAAGCTGAACGTCATTTTTCAAAACGCTGGTTGCCGCGCCTCCTGCCGGACCGCCGATCTCTTTGATCTCGACTTGTTGTGAGGTACCTTTGCGAACCGTAATGACAGGTCCGTTGGAATCTTCGCTAAACAGGGTCGTTGCCAAACTGAGTGAGAACACCGCCAATGCCGAAACGTTCATCGTACTTATCGCGTTTGTGCCCATTTACCTGCTCAACGTCTGAAGTCAATCGGAACAGCCGGAGCCGCTGCCGACCTAATTGCTTTACAGTCGAGGACTTCGCCCGATAGGTTCCCATCCGTTCATGATTCATCGTGTTCGCAAGGCGTTCGTGCTTGGCGCCGGTTTAGGGACTCGGCTGCGGCCAATGACGAACCTGCTGCCTAAACCGTTGCTTCCAATTTTCGGGAAGCCGCTCATCACATTTGCCCTCGACCACTTGCGGCAGGTCGGCATTGAGAAATTCTGGGTGAACTCGCATCGTTTACCGGAGAAATTCTCTGCCCAGTTTCCCAACCACGAATATAATGGTACGCCTCTCGAGTTGGTGCACGAAGCCTATTTGCTGGAAACCGGAGGAGGCATCAAAAACATTGAGCACCGGATCGGGGATGAAGCTTTTATCGTCTACAGCGGTGATATCCTTACTGACTTGCCTGTCGAGCGCCTGGTTGAAGAACATTGTTCGAAGCGCAACGACGTGACGTTGGCGCTGAGAACCACCGGTTTTTCAACGAGCATTCATTGGTGCCGGGAAACCGGCCAGGTGCTTGATCTGCTCGGAGCACTCGGGTCCGGCGAGCGGGGCGAGTTTGATTTTGCAGGCATTTCGGTCTGGAACCCGTCCGTATTTTCCCAGAATACCGCGCGCCACGAGGATTTCGTTCGTCCCAATCATTGTCGAATGGATGAGATCCGGCGGAAAAATCGGAGGGGTCCCCCTGGAAGAGAGCCGGTGGTTTAACCTTGGCTCCAGGAAAGAATATCTGTCTGCGCACCGGATCATTGCGCAAGAACGCTGGGTGCCAGATTACCTCCGCGCCGGTTCCTGGCCGATCCAGGTCGACCCTTCGGCGCGAGATTTCACCAGAGAGCAAGGTTGAAGGGGGATCTTCTGTCGGAGCTCGGTGCAAAATCGAGGGGAATGTTCTTTTAAAAGATTCGATTCTGTTTCCTGGGTCGTTTGTTCCTCGCGGCACGGCGCTGCAATCCTGCATCGTAGCAGGCGTCAGCATTAACCCCGGCGCCTATCTGGAGACCGATTTCGTATGAGCATTGAGCGACTGATCGATCAAACTCGTGAGCGTTTTCCGCACTATAACGAATCCAAAGTTGAAATACTGCCGCTCGAAAAAGGAGGCTCGGACCGGCGTTATTACCGTGTGCGATTCAGTGCGGATCATTCGTTGATCCTTGTGAAGTACAATCCCGAGAAACCGGAGAATGAACGGTTTGTGGCGATCGCGAATTTTCTGAATCGGGATCGGAGTGAACGCCCCTTTGATCTACTATCATGACCAGGATCAGGCCCTGATCTGGATGCAGGATCTGGGCGAGGAAGATCTCTGGCACCATAGAAATGAGCCCTGGGCCGTTCGACGTCGCTTGTACGAAGCCGCCCTGGACCATGTAGCGGTCTTGCACACGTCGGAGGGGGCCCTCGGCGAGACCTTGAACCTGCAACCTGGATTCAACGAATCCCTCTATCTTTGGGAACAAAATTACTGTCTGGAAAATTGTCTCAGGCTCTATTTCCAGGCGCCGGCGAGCGAAATAAAAAGGTTGCGGCAACACGCCGCCTTCGAAAATCTTGCCAAAAGATTGGCTTCTTATCGGAGGGTTTTGATCCACCGCGATTTTCAATCGCAGAATATCATCGTCTGGGACGAACAAGCTTACCTGATCGACTTCCAGGGACTGCGCCCCGGCTTGCCCCAGTATGATCTGGCCTCCTTGCTATTCGATCCGTATGTGACCCTTGCGCATCAGGAACGAGCTCACCTTTTGAGATATTACTTTGAGCAGAACGACCACGGCTGGAACTTCCCGGAATTTGAGAGAGTGTACCTCGATTGCGGGATTCAACGCCTGATGCAGGCGCTCGGTGCGTATGGAGTGATCGGAGTTCTAAGGGAAAAAAAGGAATTCCTTCGCCACATTCAACCGGCTATAAAAACGTTGATCGAAGTTGCTTCCCTCGCAGAGAACTTTAATTTCTTTGCAGAGTTCTTAACCAGTCTTCCGGATAGACCCAAACCTAGGATCCGACTCGCGTGACCACAAAAAAAATTGATTTGGAACGGTTGCAAACCGTTGTCATCGAAAATGTTGACCCTTGCCTCGACGGAGGCCCTTATCCGATCAAAAGGGTTATCGGACAAGAGCTGAAGGTCTCAGCTGACATCTTCAAGGAAGGCCATGATCAGATTTCCGCTAACCTTAAGTGGCGAAAAGCGACGAATGCAGACTGGAATCGAACACCGATGAGGGCGACCGAGAATGATCGTTGGGAAGGCGTTTGTCATTTCATCGAAAACGCGCCGCACGAGTACACGATTGAGGCGTGGGAAGATCATTTCAAATCGTGGCAGGTCGAATATGCGAAGAAATATGGCGCCGGTAACACGGACCTTCGAACTGAACTCGAGGAAGCTTCCATCCTGGTGGGACGGGCTGCTGAGCGGGCAACGCGCAAGCAGGACAAAGAACGGCTGGCTCTCTTTTCCAAGCAGTTGAAAACTGCGGATGCTCACTTCGGCGCCCAATTGAGTAAAAATCCCGAATTGACGGGATTAATGGGGGCTTGGCCTGACCTCGATCTCAGCACGGAGCTGCAGCCCTATCTTCGGGTCACCGTGGATCGTTCGGAAGCGCTCTTTGCAGCCTGGTACGAATTTTTTCCACGGTCCGCGGAAGGCAAGCCGGATTCGGGATCAAAATTTCGCGATTGCCTTGGCCGGATCGACGATGCAAAAGCGATGGGGTTCGACGTCATCTATTTTCCTCCGATTCATCCGATCGGGTTTACGAAGCGGAAAGGGAAAAATAATTCGGTCACCTGCGAACCGGGCGAACCCGGTGTCCCGTATGCGATCGGTAGCCAATTCGGCGGCCACAAAGCTGTGGAACCTGAGCTTGGTACCCTGGACGATTTCGATTGGCTCGTGGGCGAAGTGCGTGCCAGAGGAATGGAGGTCGCTTTGGATTTCGCGATCAACTGCTCGCCGGATCATCCTTATGTGAAGGAGCATCCGGATTGGTTTTTCCATCGCCCCGACGGATCCATCAAGTATGCTGAAAATCCTCCCAAGAAGTACGAGGATGTTTACCCGCTGAATTTCTACAATCCTGACTGGGAGAATCTTTGGGAAGAAATGAAGGACATCATTCTCTTCTGGGTACGTCACGGGGTCCGCATTTTCCGCGTCGACAATCCACATACGAAGCCGAACGCCTTTTGGGAATGGATGATATCGGAGATTCAGAAGGATTATCCAGACGTGATTTTTCTGGCGGAAGCTTTCACGCGTCCCAAGATGATGAGAGCGTTGGCGAAGCAAGGCTTTACCCAATCGTACACCTATTTTACGTGGCGGAATAGCAAGTGGGATCTGACTGAGTACCTGACTGAACTCACTCAATCCGAGATGAAGTACTACTTTCGCGGGAATTTTTTCACGAATACGCCGGATATTTTGCCGTTCTTTCTGCAGGCGGGCGGCCGGCCGGCGTTTTTGATTCGGGCCGTTCTCGCGGCCACCTTGAGCACTGTCTACGGCATCTACAGCGGGTTTGAGCTATGTGAAAATGTCGCCATCCCTGGCAAAGAGGAATATCTCAACTCGGAAAAATACCAGTTTAAAGAACGGGATTGGAATGCGCCCGGTAACATCAAGGATTACATCACCAAGCTAAACGCGATTCGGCAAAATAACCGCGCTATGCGTGAGTACGAGAATCTCAGATTTCATACGGTTGAAAACGAACAAATCTTGTTCTACTCCAAGGCGACGGAGGCTCTCGACAATGTCATTCTGGTCATGGTCAATGTCGATCCGCACAACACCCAGAGCGGGTTTGCCTATGTCCCGATTGAAAGCTTTAATATCGACGCCGCCGATCCATACCAGGTCGAAGATCTGATTACGGGTGAAAAATTCACCTGGCGCGGTCGTCGCAATTTCGTGATGCTCGACCCGCATTCTCGCCCTGCACATGTCTTTCGGGTCCGACGTCTGATAGGAACGGACGGAACGCAGATGATCTTCGCATGAGCAAAGCAGTCTGGTTCGGAGTGATCGTCGCGATCTTCCTGTTTGGCTGTGGGCAGTCCAAAGAGCAGGCGGTCCAAGAGTTGGAGAGATTGAACGTCAAGTTTACGCCGGATGATTTTGTTCAGTCGGCGGAAAAAGGGGATCTAAAAGCGATTCAACTGTTTTTGAATGCAGGCGTCGATTGCAATGCTCAAAGCGCACAAGGGTTTACGGCTCTGATGGCTGCTTCGAAGAATGGGCGAGTCGACGTGGTGAACAAATTGTTGGACCAGAAGGTGAACGTTGATGCCCAGGGCAAGCAGGGAGTGACAGCGCTCATGCTGGCGGCGGAGAACAATCAAGTCGAGATCGTTAAGTTGCTTCTTAAGAAGAATGCGGATCCCAACGCGGAGGATCAAACTGGGTGGACGGCCCTGATGAAGGCTGTCTATCAAGGTAATACGGGCTGCGTCGAGGCTCTCGCTGCGCGGTCGCGCCAGGAAGTCAATCGGGGGCTGCTCATCGCCGCATTGACCGGACACCGAGAGATTGCGAAAATTTTGCTCGACAATGGCGCCGAGGTCGACTCGCGTGCGGATGATGGGCGAACTCCTTTGATGCTGGCGGCGGCCAAGGGTGACAATGATCTCGTGTCGTTTCTATTGAAGGCCGGAGCGGACTCGACACTCACCGATAAATCTGGTGCGACCGCAGGTTCCCTGGCGATGCAAAAAGGTTACAAAGAAGTAGCGGATCGTTTGCGGCAGGCGCCGGTTCCGCCGGGCACCGGTGCGCCTCCGCAAAATGGGGTCGCAACCCGTAATTCCGCGAAGCCGTCCGGCACTATGTCAGACAAGGCTCTCCTTTTGCAACCGGAGGGAGAAAAGAGCGCTGTTCCCGATTCTCGGTCGACCGCCAGCGGGAGCAACTCACCAAACGCGCCGGGCCAGCCTGCTCCAACGAAGCCGGCTTCTGTTGTTGAGATCCGGGAAGAGTTCCTTCCTGTGATGCTTATCGGAGTCAACGGAAAGAAGGCGAAGATCCGGCCGGTCGACGGGGAAGAGTACAGCGTCGCGATCGGCGACCAGTTAAAGGGGCTTGACTATAAGGTCACCGATGTGGAAGTGCGCAACACTGAAGACAAAGACGGCAATCCAGTCGATGACTCCATCGTTAAGCTGCGAAACACGAAGTCGGGACAAACTGTTGCTTTGATCAAAGGCGTACCTGCACAGGAACATGCGGCCTACGCGATCCTCGCTTTTCCTGGTTCTGACCAGTCGCTGAAAGTAGAAGTGGATCAAACTTTCTCCATCCCTGGTGATCCCGACCACACCTACAAAGTTTTGGATATTCGCCCGGCCCAGGTCATCATCAGGCGGATCGAAGACAATCGCGTTTCGACCTTGGAAAAGAAGTCCCACAGCTGAAACCTGCTTATGAAAATTCCTCTTGAAGACCTTTTCGAAGATATAGTTGGAAAAGCGCAGCGTGGTCTGCAGGTAAGCGACCAGGAGATTTGTCAACGAGCTGATCTGGACCTGGAGACGCTCCGTTCACTCAAGAAAGGTTCAGGGACGCCGGCGGCCGTGCCCGGACTCGCTGACGCTCTTGGATTGGGACCGAAAGCGTTGGCCGACAGTTATTCGGGAAGTTGGTATCCAACCGGCGTGCCGGCGATCGACGGAGCGAAACAATTCAATACGCCGCTGATGGATATGACGGTGAACGCCTATCTGATTTGGAATCCCGAAACCAAAGAGGCAGCGGTGTTCGATACCGGGGCCGATGCAAGCGAGCTTTTGGCCTTCGTTGATTCTGCACGCCTCGCGGTGAAATACCTGTTTCTAACGCACACGCATCAGGATCATGTCGCGGATCTCGGTGCGATCGTGAAGAGAACCCACGCTGAGATTTTTTCACCGGATCTGGAGCGGTTGCCGGAGACGAAAGTCGTGCGCGAAGGAGACCAGTTCCGTCTCGGTAAGCTTCGAATCGAAGCCAGACTGACGAATGGACATTCTCCCGGGGGCACCTCCTACGTCGTGCATGGTCTGCAAACTACGGTCGTCGTGGTCGGGGATTCGTTATTTGCCGGATCCATGGGCGGTGCTCCAAATGATTATCAGAAGGCTCTTCGCAACAACGTGGAGAAGTTGCTCTCTCTGCCCGGGGACACCTTGGTCTGTCCCGGTCACGGTCCTCTTACCACTGTCGCAAACGAGCGGGAGCACAACCCTTTCTTTGCACAGTAGAAATGGAGCTGTTTCCGCCCAGTATTCTGGAACCGCTCTCTTTGGGTGAGATCTTTCTCACCGATCGGCTGATTGAGGTCGATCTGGGATCAGGTCCCGGAAAATTTCTGGTGGAATCAGCGCTAAAATTCCCGGATCGAAATTTTTTAGGCATCGAACGTCTCCTTGGCCGAGTACGCAAAACATGCCGGGTCGCGTCAGAGATCGGCTTGACAAATCTTCGAGTATTGCGATTGGAACTCGATTATACGGTTCGTTACCTTTTGCCGGAAAACTCGGTCTGGCGTTTTCATTTAAATTTTCCGGACCCCTGGCCAAAGCGGAGACACCACACGCGCAGGGTTGTTGACGGTGAGTTTTTGGGAGCGATTTATCGCAGCTTGATCGACGGCGGAGAGTTCTGGACCAAGACTGATCACGAAGCCTACTTCCAACAGATCACGAGGGCAGGGACCGCGTCGGATCTTTGGAATCCGATCGACTGGGTGGACGAAGGTTATCCGATCTCCGATTTTGAGGAACAGTTTTTGGCGAAGGAATTGCCCATCTATCGGCTCAGGTTGCGCAAGCGAAACTCGGATCCGCGGTAAGTCCGAATCACAAGTTCGCCGTTGAGCAAAGCTGTCGTCACGGCTCCATCTTGCTTGAGGTAAAAGCATCTTGGAATCGAGTGGCTGTCTCCGGAGTTTGCGGTCACCTCCGGCTTTGTGCCGTTCAAAACAAGAATCGAGGGCGACAACTTGGCGATCATCAGGTTACGAGGAAAACGCCGGCCAAGGAGTCGCTCGCAGTACACCACATCCGCATGATCGCATTTCAACGAGGTCAAGCTCGCCTCGGTCACAGTGGGAAGGATCAATACCCGGAACTGGTCCAAGTGTACAAGCACCGCCGCGATCGCGGGTTCTCCCATGGACGTCTCGCTGCCACCGGCTTGATTCGCAGAAAAAATCTCGATGAGACCTGCTGTTGCGCCCGGGTCGGTCGAAGGACTGCTCCGCTCGAGCCGGGAACGCTGTATTTGGGCTCCGGGCTGCCATCGGGAAGACGGAACGATTCTGCCAACCTCGAACTCACTGTTCGCCTGTTCCAGAACTTGCGCCTGGTGCGTGGGCGTCCCGCATAGAAGCACTTCGTCGAGCCGATTCACCCCTTGGGATTGGAGGTACGGTTCGGTGAGCCTACGCCACTGGGAGAGTCTGCCGGTGTTGATGAGGCAGTCACGACCTTTGACGTGTAGATGGATCACATGATCAGACCCTTCGGACAAAGCGGTCACACGATCCGGCTGCAGCAGAGAGGATGGACAAACATTCATGGTATGGCAGGGAACCAACATCGCGGTGCGCAGTATCAGCAGAATGAATTTGGTAATCAGCCAACCGGTGTTGTTGAAACAAATTGCTAGCGATCTCGAGATGCTTCCCGCCAGCAGGCCGGTGACCCCGAGAAGCATCACCGTCGTGGCCAGGGGTACGACAAGGAGATTCGCGAAAATCGCCACCAGCGAAATGTGATGTTCCTGAAAAATCAGGATCGGGGCGGTCGCACCCCAGCAAATGGTCGAGAGACTAAGGATCTCGCAGGTTTGGAGGATTACCTTGTGCCAGGTTCGTTGCCAGGGCGGCAATAACCGCGTCGGCAAGAACGGATCAACCTGGAATGGACGATAGAGCAGATGCCCAAAGGGCTTCACCGCGGTCAATATGGCAAAAACCGCGACAAACGAGAGTTGAAACCCGGTTTGGAACAATTCCTGGGTGTCGTGGACGAGGATTAGCAAGCCGGATCCGCAAAGCGAATTGACCGTGGCAACAGGGCGTTCAAGCGCAACCCCGACCACCAGGAATATCGTCATGACCGTAGCCCGGACGGTGGAAGGATAGAAGCCGGTGAGGGCGCAATAGGCGATTGCCGCAGGAACAATTGACAGAGCGACCCATTGCCGAGGGAACCGGATGTAACGCAGGCAATTCCACGCGAGTCCGGTAAAAAGACCCACTTGCAGACCGCTGGCTGCGAACAGATGAATCGTTCCGGTGTCTCGAAAAAGCTGTTTCAGCGCCGGGTTAGTTTCTGCTCTGGCGCCAAGGATCATTCCCTGTATCGTCTGCGCTACTTCCGTGTCGTCTTGCAGACCCTCTTGCAGAGCCTGCAGGATCCGGCGCCGGGCGGCGAGTGCGACCGCAACGAAGGGATTGCCCTGGTTTTCCGCGGTCACCATTGCCGGGACATCGCGATGGGTCCTAAAGTTCAGGTAAATATTCTGACGCTGAAGATAAGCCCCGAAATCAAACTCTCCTGGATTCAGCGGACGAATTGGAACGTAGAACTTTCCCTGGGCGATGAGTCGATCGCCGTATGAAAAAGGCTCACCGGAGCATTCTGCGGAAACTTGGAAGCGGATAGGCCGATTGTCGATACAGCTGACGAGCGCCACAAATCGTTGAACGGAACGCAGCTGGTCGAGTTTTGGCTCGCTCAATACCAAGAGCGTGACGGTGTGTTCATTCGCGTCAAACGGCTTTTGGCGGCTGCGCTGATAACCGGCATCGGTTGTCACCTGGTTCCCATGCCAGAAAGCGAATAGGAAGAACGTCGTCAGACAAGCAGGCCATGTGGACCGGATCCTTAACACGACCAGTGCTGCGCAGAGGAACGCGGCAGACCAGGCTGGCCACCATTCTGGCTGCTGGTCCGCAGCGAGAATGCCGAGCGCCGCCGCGATGAAGAGCCCGGCAAACGGCGCTCGTTGCCGAAAAGGCAACAACGCAGCGGGAGCGATTTCTGACATTTAAAGAACATATATACAATATGTTGTTATATATCAACTGGATGTTTTTAATAATTGTGTCTCGAGACGCCAAATACCTTGGCAAACTGGACTACGGGCACAGCGGCACTGAAACGCTTCCCTACTTGTCGACCATACCGGAATAACCGAGAAAAGCGATTGACCGCGCCGTTGCCAAGCTCAGGCATTTAGTCGAGCGTCATCGCTTTGCTTCTTTGCAAGAAGGAGCTTCTTTGCAAGAAGGATCAAGCGAGGGCGCTTCACCTACGCCTGAAGGTTGAAAATGGTCATCGCAGCACTATAGTGTCTTAGTTGCGACGCCAAAGAAACTCCAGCGTAGGATTCTTATGCCTCTTTACGAATATGTTTGCAAAAAGTGTGGCGAGAGTTTCACCCTCACAATGACAATCAGCGAGCACGACAAAAAACGGGTTCAATGCCCCCGCTGCAACGACTCTAAAGTTAAGCAGCAAGTTCAGTCATTTTTCGCGAAGACATCCAGAAAAAGCTGACGATCCACTGGGTCGGAGGGACCTTCCACGAACAATGTTTTTCTGTTGTTGCTCCTCGTACACTTTGAACTAGCCACGGTTCAGCGTTTCGCTTTTATAAAGAAGAGGCTTCCGGAATACGTTGCCCAAAAACCGGCAACTATTCCCGTCAGGCATCACCGCAACGGACTCTGGCTACTGGTACTGCTGAAAAAGTGATCCAGGTTCCGATTTCCCTTCGGGATGTCACTACATACATACATCGGCGCACGGTGACCGAGAGAGTCACCGATCGATCCGCACCGCTCCCAGGACCGCACGCAAACCGCAGCACAATGGCACAGGAACGGCTTGCGACCAGTCTTACCTTCTCGACTCTCCCGCTATCCGTCGCGGCTTCCGCGAACACATCATTAAGGGCAGGTATATCAAAACTGTGATTGTCATCGCTGTGATAATGACTAAAAAATAATATAGCGAAAAGTTTAAAAATGGAGATAAGGTCCAAGTCCTACAGTAAACAGGATGAGGTTCGCCGTCACGGCCTTGAACAGGATGTAAGCTCGCCGTCCGCTTTTGGGGTTCACCCACCCAGATCCAGCGCAAGTAACATTGACCTGCGACGGGTTCAAATTGCGTCCTGATGCCAAAAATTAAACTAAAAAACCATTATCGAAAAACCGAACAACATGAATATCAGTGAACCAAGACACGACCCGGACCCCGCCGATGACGCGGCACTTTTTTTCCACAACAGGGCAAGTGAGTCGGGATTCACCAATCTGTTCGACTGGTTCTTCTCGCGACAAGACACAGATGACCTGGAAGGGTTATTAATATCTTGCCATGAGCACGTCATGGAACTGATCGACGAAATCAACGAAGACAAACCTTCCGTCGATCAGAACACTCAACTCTTCAGGGATCAGGCGCGACAAATCGGGTTCGACAAGCTCATGGCTCTCTTCCTCCACGATGCATGTCTGGACTGTGCGGAAGGCGAGATGTTCGCTGCCGATTCGTATATCAACGAACTGATCAGTGAGGTTACGAAAACTGAGAAGCTAATAACAAACGCCACTAATACTGGGAGACATAACAAGATGCCATTCGAAAAAGAAGATCGGTTCCCGACCCAGTAGACCAGCATTGCATGGAGGTCGCTAGCGAGGTTCTCCAGGGGGCAATCGTTGCTGGTGGATTGAGCCCAGCGACCAAGGCCGGTAAGTCCCAGAGGATCAGCCGGAGCGCCATGCTAAGTCTCGTCGAAGGTAATCCCATCCCGCACGGTCGGCTCCCCAGCCATGGGTGAGAACGATACGGGAGCACCCTCTGGACCATAACATTCGACGTGGAGTTCGGAGCCGTCAGGTCGTCCCAGGCGAGAAACGATGCCTCTTCCGCCGATTGCCCCGATGGAGCAAAGACACCGGCGGACCCTTTGGCATTGGTCAAAAGACTAAAGAGCGCCCGGATGACGAAGCCGCCGAACAATGCCCACAAAAGGAGACCTACTCCTACGGCTGTTCTTTGAGCGTTGTGGCTAAACACAAGAGCACAAAACCAATAAGAAGTAGCCAAGAGCGTAAACCTTGAAAGAACTCCCAATGGTTTCTGGTCTCTTTCCACTTCTCCGGCGGGTTGTCGGCGTGCCAGCGGCCGGTAGCAAGATTTACCGGAACATTGAAGATGATTGTCGATACCAGAGCAGCGATGAACGAAGCCACCGATGCCCATCGAACAATACGCGCTGTGCCTTCAACCGAGTTTAGGCTGATCGCGTAAGAGACCGGTAAAATCACGCACAGCGTCATCAACACGGGCATGACCCGCCCGAATGTCTTGAGAAGCCCCTGCTCGACTCGAATATGCTGTTCCTGCGGCAGATGGCGAATCACGGGATGCACAAAGGCATAAGAGCCGAACTCGGCGCATGACGTAAAGCCGGTGACGGTCAACGCGATGAAGGCAAGAATGTCCATCGTATGCAGATGAAGGCTAAACTGGTTGACTCCATGCTACCCGGCAATTGGATCTACGAAATCAAATTCGACGCCGCGCTTTGGTGCGGCGGAGCGGCAGTGAGACGTCAGTTCTCTCGCGAAACAAAAAGAACTGGGGTGGCAATCTGTACCGAAGCCGCGCTGCGGAACTCCTGCGATGTCGTGGAGCGCTGACGTCCCACCATCCAATTCACAGTTGCGCGAACATACCAGCCGAAACTCCTTTTATTTGCTTCTAAATATTGAACGTATGGTGGGTAACACACTTGCCACTGGGTATTTTTACAATTGTTCAAAACGAACGCATTTGAGGCGTAGAATTTGTTTGGTGCGTACCACCCTGACCACAGAGCAGCGGACTGCCGCAAAACGCCTGCCTTATGAATTGAAAAGACACGCTCCCGACGGCAGCGTTCGGCCTATTGAGCGCACTCTCGGCACAAACCGCCGACATGAAAGTATAACGTTTTATGAAACTCGATCATACGCTGGGTGCCCAAAAAACTATACTGTTGTCAATAGTCGCCCTCAGCCTGATCTTGACCGCGAGTCATTCCCACGCCGGTCTTGGTTGGACTCTCGCGCAATTTAAGCAGCAGTATGGCAAATCCGTTTTAAATCACGAACTGATTGCAGGACGGATAGGATACGTATTTAAGGGCGAAGACTACATCATTGCTGCTTACTTTCTTAACAGCCAAGTCTCGCGCATTATCTACATCTGCCGCAGCGGTTCCGTGTTTAGCTGGGGAAGGGCGAGGGCTCTTCTGGGCGCTAACGCGCCTGATGCGATCTGGGCCGATGCCTCCAAGAATGAGGCTGACAACTCTTATCGGGTAAATGGCACAAAAGATGGCGTGGAAACCTACTACGCCCTTTTGACCGAAGACGGGAAGATGCTAGTGATTTGGACCAAAGAAGACGATGAGACAGGAAGAACAAGTCCCAAACCCGATACGTCCCCGATTTTTAGCGTCATGGGCTCAAACGAAAGGAGTACCAGTGGAAAAATTGTGGGACAAGCGGCGAGAGTTGAGAGGGAATTAACCCCCAAAGTAAGTCAGCCCGACGTGCAGACGAATGCAGCTTCGTCGTCTTTGGCAGAGCGGCCAGTATCTGCGCGAGTGATCCATACAAAGATGCGCCGTGTAAGATTTCGGTCCTCTATGCCCCACCGACATTTTGATGCGAAAAGGCGGTTGATCGCGCTTTGGCATCAAAGTCTGCGACATGAAAAATCTCGCGGTGTGACGCGGTTTTCGCACTCGAACAAAGTCCGAGTGGACCCGGGATAATCGTCTTCGTCAGCCGGTCTTTCTTGGAATCAGGCGACTTCGGTGCGGTTTCTTCCGAATCAGGCCTGCGACAAGCAGGCCTCGCTGAGTCCAAGAGGCCGGAACCACCGGCCTCAGAGTTGCGGTCGAGGCAAACAAGTCGAGCGGTGATATCGTAGTGGGACGACTCGCAGGGAGCCGCCTTCGCAATGTATCTCCCCAGCCGCACGGCGGCGGATGGGACCTGCATAAACCGGACATGCCAGACGCTGGGATCGCCTTGAATCTCGTCCGACCCCTCGATTCCGAGGATCATAGCGCTGCGTCTGCGAAATGCCGGCGTCGATCGCTGGGTGCGCGCCGGCCCACCATGAAAGCGACCGCGCGCCGACTGGCGCCGCGCCAACTCTCGTTCAAATACGTCGCACAATGGCACCTCGGCCGGGCGTCCGTTCAATCTTCCCTTCCTGCTCCAAAGCCTTTAGTGCATTTCGAATTGTGGTCCGGCTGACGTAGAGCTCTCTGGCCAACTCGCTCTCTGTAGGTATTCGGGTGCCCGGCTTAATCCCTCGATCGGCAATCAGCCGTTCAATTCGATGCCTGGCCTGTTCGTAAAGCTTTGGTTGCTTCATTGTATCGCACAATATTCTACGGCTTTTCATCTTAGCCTGGGGCTGGCGAAGCCATACGTATGGGCTGAGCATCGTCGATCCCTTTGATGGAGGACATTCCAAAAAGCTATCTTGTTGTTGATGTGCGTATGTCCGGAATCGAAATCCGCCCAGTCACGCACCATCTGGCCGCGCGCGTAATCAAAGTTTGATGAGACCTGCGATTCGGTCCACGCCGACTATGATCGGAGCTCCCGCAGGCATCCTTCAAGTACCATGATTTGAGATGCCAACAATCATGCGGAGTCTGTGGGCGATATGTTCAGCCAACTCGATCATTTCTCGAGCGACATCGATCGGAAAGTTGAGCTCGACCGTTTGCCTGCCAAAGAAAAAGCCATCGCTCGAAGTGCTCTTCTCGCAAGTGAAGCGGAAAGTGCTTCACCGGCATTGGCCTGGCATAGGTGCTTGGCCCTCCAATAAGTGTTTCCCAAAAGCTCGCGATGATTTCTAATTTAATGCCCACCATCTCGGTCATTGGCTCGGGCACATGCACGGTCAAGCGCGATCCCAGAAGTTGGTCCTGCAGGCGATCGACAGGCGAAGCACGGGTGAAGGAAGCCACGCTGCCCAGTAGAGTAGCCAGCAAGATCAGCAGGGATCCTCGTATCACTCTGCCATCGCTAAACTGCTTGTGCTCGTTGATTGGTCCTTCGCTTTTTTGTTTCGTTGGATAAGGGAAGGTTCTTCTGGTGGATGCGTGGATGTACGAGCCGGTCGTATTGACCTGATCTATCGCCTGCTGGCTGTTTCCAAAGACGTCGCCAAGGATGTAGGCGATGCTCCGGCTGAATCTCCACGAATCCATTTTTGGTGCGGTACTGGACCGCGTAGACCATGTAATCGCTGCCATTGGCTTTCACGGGCCGGTAGAATCCCGTGCTTTCCACGACGAGCGAATCAGGGTCGCGCAAAATAAGCTTCAAACATTAATAACGCCATGACAGACAATTCCAGCGATACTCCAGGGGGCATCGTCTTCCCACCGCTGGTTCCGCTCTCGGTTCTAGTGGTTGCGATTAGGCTCAATTCGGTACCGGCGCTACAAGACGAAAGGTTTCACGTTATTTTTGGCGATTGTGAGGTGGAAATCCAAAGCGTCTCACTGGCGGCATTGGTTGAAAAATCGCCATCGCCTTTTCCGACGCGGCATGCGACAGCGGGAAATGGCATCCTGGTGGAAGGATCTGGAAACGTTTCGCCCCTGAGATATGAGGCTTGCAGACAGAACCGGCTGTCGATAAAGACAAGAAACCTCGAAGTTGTCAGAGCGCCAGCGAGCCTAAATCCCGGAGAAGGTATTGAGAATTCTAGTAATCGCCCTTGTAGGATGGGCAATCAGTTTTGCTTCATCGATCTTCGCCCAACAGAAGGACGCAACGGATCCACCGATAGTCCAGCAGCGTGATCTCCTCGGTATTGCCAAAGCAATATATTACGGGAGCTGAGTCGGCAAACGCCGGGTCAAAAGTGGATGCCTCAGCCGGACCGACGACAACCTTTTTCATCGTGTCGCATTTTCAGTTTCGTCGTGAGCTAAAAGCAGCGGCCGTGTGATAGCCACTGAGGCTGGCCTTACGCGCGCAGCGAAGGGTGAGGCAGGGACGGGGTCAGAGCCCCACTGGAATCGACGCTGTAGGCCGAGATGTCATTGCCGTCATACGTCACGGGTGTAAGGAACCCATTGGATCCGATGCTGAAAGCCGAGATGTTGGAAATGGCATCGGAATCGGAATTGGCATGGCAATCGTCAATAAGGTCTTTTCCGGAGGACAACCACGGCAACGTCACCGTGTTGTCGAGCACCGCACGGTCGTTCACGAACGGACGGTTATGCATGAGAAACAGGCTCCCGCTTCATCTCCAAATAACACGACGGTGATCGTGAACAACAATCTCCCAGCACAACCGGCTGCTCAACCGACATCGGTAACAAATGTGACCGCGAAAACCATTGCCGTGACCAACCTTCCAGCGCAAGTCACAGCACCAGCACCCGCGCCCGTGGCAGCAACGGTGACATCTCCCGCTCCAAAAAATGCTGCTACGCAAGACCGACTCGATAAAATGAGGAATCTGTGACCTATGGTCTGGGTTATCCTCGGAATTTTAACCGGGTTTGCCTCAATGATAACCCTATTTATAATGCATCAAAATGACGGGTCGCCGTTGGTATCACATTTAATCCCGTTGTTTTCCATGGCGGGAAAACCCAGACGAGCAGTGCGCCTGCTGGTAGTTGGGAAATTTCTTCGATGGTCACAAGAGTCGCCCTTGGACCGGTTTTCCGCACCCGGCACCGCAGGCCGGGAGCTACGGTTTCCAGTGTTCCAGGATGGTGACGGCAGAGTCTCCGACGACAATGCCGGGAACCGGTGACCGTTTCAGTGGGTCCAGATATGGTTGACGATTACCGACGCAATAATCAAGACGTAGGTGCCAAAGACCAACCCGTAGACGCCCATGATCCAGCCGAAGGTGCTCTGCTGATGGGCTAACAACATTTGCAGCATTTCGGTTTTAACCGTCTGGACGTCCTCTTTGGTCGCCGTATGCTTGGTTTGTTCAATGACAACAGACAACCGCTCCGAGATTTGGCTCAGCAATTGTTGTGTCCCATCCATACCCTTTACCTTTCGCAGCTTTTCCAAAATGTGCAGGCTGGGAAATTACGACCGTCACGGTGAGAACGGATTTCAAGGCTTTTTGAACTGCTGGCGGTGGTGTTTCCAAGAGCCCTACAATTTCACAAGTTCATTTCAACTCACCGGCCAGCGTCCCTTTGTGGTTCCGACAATAATCGATGACTTCCTCTGCCGTCATATCGAATCGCACACCCGCCTGGACGCTATTGAAGTAAGGCTGAACGATTTGGAAACCGCCCAGGTTATCCACGGAATGGGCACGCCAGCGAGATTTCTTCGCAACAAAACCGGCTCGTTTAGCGGCCCGGCGGGCTTTTTGTTCTAATGATTGATTGATCATAAGTCTCCAGCGGGTTCAGCGGAGAATTGCTCGTATTCCCAGCCGGTGATACCGCTCGCTTCGTTTTCGACAAATGCGCCCTCGTCGGCTTTCTGGATTGCTTCATCCTGGTCAGCCGCCTCTACAATGCAGGAGCATACCGCTGTTTATTGTATTTATGACGTGGAGCCGTTTTGAGAAACCGACGCAACATCAGGATCCGCCAGCCGATACAATGTCCCCCGCCTCACACCCTCTAATTTAATCACGCCAGTGGCTATCAAGCTCTCCAGATATCTGGAGATGCCCTGCGATATCTCACGCCCAAATCTTGCTTCCACTTCCTGGCGCAAGTCCCTGGCGCTTATCGTGTCGCCATTTTTCTCCCTGATAACCTCCAGCCCCAACTGTTGGATTGTTTCAGCAACGCTGGGCTCAACAACGGGTTCGGCGGGTGGCTGGGGAATGATCGCAACTCCGTCCTCCAGCTCTATAATGCCAGCCTTAAGGGAATTTAAGTAGTTACGAAAGCGGGTGTTCTCATTTCGCACCTGCTCATTCCACTGGCCTAGGTGGATGATCTCATCAATCAATTCCCCTACGGGCAACCCAAGAAGCTCACCTCTCACGGCCTCGATATCCATTACAAGAATTCAGAATTTGGCCGAGTCGGTGGGCTCGTCAAACAACATCGTGGAAAATTGTTGGACCCACTAATAATACTATTTGTAGTGCGATCATACCGTTCATCCCGATCCCACAAAAAGTTCTAGCTATAACGTCCGAACAAAAAGCTGCTCTAGGACGAAAATGGACCCTAGACAGCAGGGTAGGTTCAGCAGTATTCCTTCAGCCAGCCCTAGGAAGTGGTGGCGCTAATCGGTGCAAACGAAAAAGCTGTCCAAGTTGCAAGAAACGATATTGATGATGCTGCTGCGCCCAGGTATGGCTGAAACTCAACGGGAGTTTAACCAGAAGATGTATGAGATGTGGTTTCCCAGCAGAAAAAACGCACTCAACGCCAGAGCCACCCTCAGCCGGACGTATCGGCGACTGGAAGACCGTGACCTCATCTTCAAGTACAAACGACGCTGGCTTCTCACGGATGAAGGAGAGGCTGTAGCGCAAGCCCTTTTTGAAGAGGTGAAAAAGCGAGAAGCGGAAGCGGTTAACAATTGATAAAAAGGAAAACTCTAATTATCAATAGTTAAGCGTTTCACCGGGGTGGCGATTTGAGCCTGAACGTCTTCCCACCCGCTCGGCTCCCGATATTTAGTGAATTCGGTGGTCGCCGCCGCCGCCTGGACGCTACCCTATGGAAGATCCAGGCGGCGGCGACGGAAGGATTTAGGCCGTCGGCGCAGGTGCGGCCTGTCGTCCGGCAAGGCTCGAAATTCACTTTTTATATTAAATAGGTACCAACACTTAACTTTGTTGTGTTGTTACACAAATTTTGTTTGACGCAGTCGCTATCTAATAAGAGTGATCCAGCGAAAATGACCACAGTCCACAACGGATTCGCCACCGAAGGGAAACTTGACCACGTACGAGTTCGGCCTCTGGGCTCAACCATTCCCGCTTCCGGGTGATTGGATGTGATACGATGTCTAATAATGTATTAGAGGTTATTTTTTCACCTCAATCGGGTAAAAAAACAAGGGATAACAGGATAGCCCTCCTTCAAGGGGACGCTCTGGAGACGCTGAGAGGCTTGCCAGACGGAATAGTTTGACTTTGTAAGTGTTAAATTGACGTTTTCCCGGATTTTTGCTGACTTGACTCTCAGCTCTAATGGAGAAGCAATTCTAAATCCGAAGAACATAGTGAAATCAAGAAGAGCCCCCTGAGAGGGGTGGCAGATCGATTTCTAAGTTTTGTGATGAGTTACGCCGAGCATTTTATAAGTTATCGGCGGGATGTGTCTGAGAAGGCTAGGCAGTATGCTTCCGGCTTGATGCAGGCAGGCTCGCGTAAAAATATCTACGCGATCTCAGAGGTAGTGCCGGACACCGACGAACGAAATCTGCAGCAGTTTATCACTCACTCTAAATGGAGCACGCGTGAAGTGCTTGATCATGTGGCACGCGATGCAGATGAGTTGATCGGGGATACAACGGACGCCGCGCTGATTATCGACGAGAGTGGGTTTGCCAAACAAGGCAAGATGTCTGTCGGCGCCAGTCGTCAATACCTAGGGCGATTGGGTAAGGTCGATAATGGGCAGGTGGCAGTCTTCGGAGTTTTGGCCAAGGGACGTTTTGCCACAGCCATTGATACTCGGCTCTACTTGCCCAAAGAATGGACCGCTGATCCGCAGCGATGCAACCGGGCTGGCATCCCGGAAAGCGAACAGGTCTTTAAGACCAAAAACCAACTGGCTCTGGAAATCGTTGAGCAGGCCCGTCGCAACGGAGTGTGCTTTGGCTGGGTTGGAGCCGATGCGGGCTATGGCAGCGGTCCGGATTTTCTCTTTGCTTTGGAGGATGGCGGCCACAACTTCCTGGTCGACGTTCACAAGAGCTTCATGGTCTACGAGATTGATCCGCAGCCCACCATTCCACCAGAGCCTTCAAGTAAGGGGCCCAAAGCAAGGCGCACGATTACCGGAAAGAAGGGTCTGAGCGTCGAGGAGTTGGTGGAATCATACTCCCCGAAAGATTGGAAGGTTTGCAATGTCAGAGAAACTACTCGGGGCTCGCTCAAAGTTCGGGTGTTACGTAAGAGCGTAGATGTGTGGGACAAGCAGAGCGAGCAGGCGCGTCGCTATGAACTCTTGGTCACCGAGAACATGGATGGAGAAGATCGGAAGTATTCATTGACCAACCTAAATCCGTCGACCTCGACGCGGCGTCTAAGCTGGATGCAGAGACAACGCTATTGGGTAGAACGGTGCTTTGAGGATGGCAAGGGTCAGTGCGGCATGGCGGACTACCAGGTGCGCCTTTGGAATGCGTGGCACCATCATATGGCACTGGTGATGATGGCAATGCTCTTCATGCTGACCGAAAAACTCCAGATGAAAGACCAATGCCCTTTGCTAAGTTGCGCGGACATCGAGAAGCTGCTAGCGGCATTCCTACCGCGAAGGGATGCGAGCCCAGAGCAAGTCTATAGTCATATGAAGCGTCGCCACGAAATGCGAAGACGAGCGATCGAGTCTCACGCCAAACGCAATGCGCAGCGGCGATCTAAAGTAACGTAGTCAAAATAGTTAATTGCGGCGTCACAAGCCCGCCTTACTTCCACCAAAGAGACTATGGCACGGCTACTTGGGTGGGTGGATCTGAAGAATGTGACCACGTGCAAGATGCCCGTCGCACAAAAGTTCAAGGCAACTCCGCTTTCAATAAAAATCGGCCAAGTCGGGCCAGCACTAAACTGTACGGCTACTATTTCAAGGAGGTGTGCGGCAAATGCGGAGCAAAGCGCATAGACGCTCAAATTGGCCTGGAGTCCACCCCGGAAGAGTACATCGCCGATCTCTCGGCCGTGTTCCACGAATTTAAAAGAGTGCTGCGAGACGATGGCACGATGTGGGCCGTGTTAGGCGACAATTACGACAATAAGCAACTATTGGGTATTCCATGGAAAGTAGCGGAGGCATTAAAAAAGGAAGGTTGGTTTTTGCGGCGGGACATAATCTGTCACAAGCTCAACCCGATGCGAGAGAGTGTGAAAGATCGTCCGACCACCAGCCATCAATACATGTTCCTGCTGACCAAGAGACCGACATATCAGTATGACTATAAGGTCATCCAGGAACCGGCTATTGAAAAACACCTCAAACGCCGTAAGGGCAGTGTGTGGGCCACCTCGACCAATGGATACAAAGAAAAGCATTTCGCCACTTTTTCGCCTAAGCTAATTAAATTAAAAACTGCATCTTGGCCGGATGCCCGGAGGGCGGGGTAGTTTGCGATTTTTTTGCTGGCTTAGGAACGACTGGTAAAGTGGCATTAAAGTATAACCGTGCGGCGTTGCTGATCGAGTTGTCAGGCGAGTACTGCGAGGACATTGAGAAGCGGCTCAACTGCACCAGGGTAAGCATATTAGCGAGCATATTTTGACGGGGGGTAAGCATCCTCCGCAGTTCTTTATTGAGCATGGACGAGCCGGTGGCCGCAAAGCCGCAGACGCCATGTGAGCCCAGCAGCGCAGGGAACGTGCGCAGCGGGCTGCTGCGGCCCGCTGGGCGATTTCAATTAAGGAAGATTGAGGTAGGCCGCACAAGACAGTCTGGAGAAAACAGATCATCAAGTTAATGGGGAGCGCAGCCGTGACAGGACAGGAAAGGGTGGACCAGCAAGAAAGCGATGACGAATGATCCGGAGGACGTTTAATCTATGGGCGAGGAGACCGTTGTCACACATGAGGAGTTCCTACGGTTGTTCAAGAATGAGACCAACAAGATAAAAGGCAAAGCCGCACGTCGGCACTTTTAAGATTTATGAAGGGCCGTGGGGTGACGGCGGACGATTGTCTGACGTTTACGAAGGGCAATGGGGTAATGACGTACAAATTTTATTTTGCGTGATCGTCTATTCCCACTTGCTGACCAATCACAGATTTTCGATAGAGATGTTGATCGGACCCCTCGAAGATCGTCACGTCATGGAGGACGGGCCAATGCCATCATAGCCGCCCCTGGAGCCAACCTTGTGAACAGTCCCGACAAAAACTGAATCAGCCGGAGGCAATGAGCGAGCCCAGGATCGTAAAAACGATCAGTCCGGACGTGAATAGAAAGTTCAACAGAAGTATCAACGCAATCACGCACCCGGCTCCAACTTCCTCATCTGTTAAATGGCCCATTACTTACGGAGCGCTACCTGATGGGATCGGTCGCCCGAACATTTTATATTAAAAGCGTCGAGGAACCGACCAGCGGGCGGAATCGACGTTTCGCTCCCGTCGGGAAATTTGATTAGGATTCGGATCTCCTGGTTTTGTGCGTGTTCATAGGCTTTAAGTACCTAGTCCGTGAATGGGCTGGATGCCGGAAAAAAGGAAGGGCCACACCGAGTGATGTGGCCCTTCAGCAGTCTGTACGTCCTCGCACCCCACTACAGACGAAGACGGAAAACCTGGAGTTAGGTCGCGTCAAGAAAACCCAGAATGTGAGGAAGAGCATGTAATCGGAAAGAAAACAAGACTCGGAAACACAATACAGGGACCCAGTGGGGAAAACAACCCCACCCGGCAAAGGCTAGCCACCGACCGGAAGCGAACATTGCGTAGTCGTCAGCGATGGCGGCACGAAGCGTATGGAGCGGTGCGAAAGCCGTGTGATTGAGCCTCGAAATAATGTTAAACGTTGGAGCCTTCGTAGTCCTGACCGCGGGGGCAGAATCGAAGCGCCGCAAAAGGCTTGGCGTGGAGATCCGACCGGGGTCTAAGAGCAGGGCAAAAGCACGAAAGGGTACCCTGGGAACTTGAGAGAACCGACTGAGTTCCTCCAAGAGAGAAAGAACCGGAGCAAGGGGCGAGACCAGTCGACCAACGCCCAGGCGCAGCGGGAGGGACTCCAGGAGCCCGAGGCGAGCGAAAGAGCTGGGAGTCAAGGAGGTAACCCCCGTTCGAAGGAGAACGAAGAGCGAGGGAACGAGCAGCCGGAAGTCTTAGCATCCTCATAGTACCGCAAGAAAAGTGGCGAACCGACCCGAGGGAGCCACCGAGTAGGGAAGGGGGATGCCGGGCATAGGAAACTGTGGGTGGGAAACACGAGACGGGAGGACGCAGAGCCGAAATGGGAGTGCCAACGAAACAGCTACAGATAGCTACGCAGCGAAATCCTAGCCTGAAGAACCGTATGCCTTAATTGGGCTCGTACGGGACTGTGGGGGAGCCAGTCGGCAACGGCTGGCTCTACCCGGAAAGAAAGTACTCCTCGTCAGTTCAGCCGCAAGGTGTTTTTGGAAAATTCGAGAGATGCGCCACCGGTTGATGCGGCGCAAAAACGTGGCTTGCGTTTAGTATATATGAGTAGAGTTGCATAAGCAGTCAGAAAATCTGCAGTGGATGTTCTGCTGACTTTGTGGGCTCAACTGCAAAGTTATGGATTCACTAATTATACCAGAAGACGGGTCTGCCCAGATGGCGGACGTTAACACCCCCTCAATTGACGATCAAACGGCGTCCCACCAGCCGCCACGATCCGTTTCGCCGGAAACGGACACTCAACCCACCCAACCCACTCGATGGTTTGACAACCAACCCCAACCGCACCGGAAAGATCCCCGCTTTAAGGACGAGACGCTGCACTTTTTCAATGAGCGCACCTATGAACTTTATCTGAAGGCGGTCACAGAGTGCCCAGACGACCTCCTGGCGCAGATGTCTGTGGTTTCGATGCTGCCACTCATCCGAGAGTTCCTTTATTGCCTTATCGTCCTAATTGAAATAAAATAATCACTTTTATATAGGGGTATTAAGATCAAATGAAAAAATTGGTCTCAAGCAGGTAGTAGCCGCCAAGTAGAATTTCACGCAAACGGCTTTTCGGTTAAAACGGCGTTTCGAGGGTCGAAGTGTAGTTGCTTTTAATGGAGTGCAAAAAGATGTTGAGCAGGTGTTCTAGCTCGACACGATTCTCAGGGTCGTCTTCGAGGTTCGGTCACCCTACGAATTGTAGTCGTACTGAATGTGCATGTCCTCGACGTCGATGACCGACTGCACCTTGAAGAGCTGATTTTTCTGGATTGCGTGGGGATGATCGTTAAAGCGTACCATAACTTCATGGCCGCTGCGCACGGGATGAGCTATTACCTAGCGCTTCGTAGAAAGCGAAGTCCTGCTTATCAGGAGTATCCCAGTTGGTTATACCCCAGCAGATCACCGAGATGGCCCAGTACATCTCTTGGCCGCAGGGCCGGGTGACCGGCTGGAAACTGACACCGCTGGTTCCGGTCAAATAGTACAAAAAGTGACCGGTTGCAACCCCTGCAACCGGATTGCCATTCTGGAGAGAGGGGAAAAATAATATGGAACAAAATCTTTATGTCGGGGCTATTGAATTACTAATCTTTATAGCCGTATTCAGTTACCTTGTCCTCAAACCACGCTTAGAAAAATCAATGAAAGGAAAGGAGTAGATCGATGCCGGTCAAATGACCGGTTGCAAAACCCTGCAATCGAATTACCATTTAAAGGATTTTGCGACTCGTTCTACTTGTCGAACTGCGCCCTAATCGACGCAGTCACCGGCTCCAGCCGCCGAAGTTCTGCACGGCCAAATTTTTTCAGGATATCACTCATTGGTCCTCTAAATTCGATGGACGAGCCTTCCTTTGGAGCCGTACGTCCAGGTCATCCCCTTCGGGAGAAACGTCGATGACCGTCCCCTGGTTGTGCTCCCCCATCCAGAGACGGTCGCCGGGTCGCAGTTTGAGTGGTTCGCTCATCTGTGGAGGAATCTGACTACGGCGGCAACCCCTCCCAGAATCAGAGCAGTCACGAGCATTATGCCGAAGAGGAAAAAGGCGTAAACGGCGAAGACGATGACCAACAGCACAATGAAAGCGGCAGCGTATTCTAGGATCGCTTTGATGGTGGGACTGCCGTCTGGGTTGTTGTTGCGGTAGGGAAGGGGTTTAAACTCATACGCTATATTAAAAGCTTTCTCAGGCGAGCCGGGGATACTGATCAGAATTTTATTGACCGCAATTCGCACGCCCCACCAGTCGATACTCGGTCCGTGGACGGCCATGACTTTCCCCTTGAGGGCGTTCCAGGTGGTAGCGTTCATTTCCCCTCGGCTAACGGAGTAAGGGATCTTTGAAAGTGCTTGATACAAAAGGCCCATGTCTTATACATTTCGCAGGAACGCACCTTTAGTCGATTAAGTCGGATGTCGCCCGACTGGCGGGTTCTGAACGGTGGTTTTTAATCCCCGGCCCGCAGAACCACCGCCTGTTCGACTACAGAATATAATAAAAGCGTGTTGTGACTGCGTTTTGACGGTTTGCGGGGTTGTGAGAGCCGCCGGAGTCCCAAATTTTTCTTCTCAAGTTCAGAGCGGCTGATCCGCTCTTTGTTTACGGGACCCGAGATCACATCAGCACTGGTGGCTTAAACCTTGACCCGTCGCACTGGCGGGGACGCCCAGGTGACCACCGCCACCTGCAAGGGGTACCGTTCTCTTTCTGGCCCTGGTGCCGCCGATGCAGACGAAATTTTTGGCTTAGAATATTCGACCAGCCCTCCGCCGAAGAGCAGGCTCAGAATTTTAGAGTTTAGACGGTGGCGGCAGCTCCCGTGCTCCCTCATCCGCTCGAAGAGCCTTAATCACCCGGTCAACCTGTTGTGCGAAATTGCTAGTAGGCTTCTCCCAATCTTGGAAGTCTGCAGCGACTCGGGACCTTATTTCGTTCGCCAACACGCCCAAGTCCCATTGGTCAGTGAACATGTAGCCGTCGAGGTTCAGCGGTATCAACTTCTGGACAGGCTTTCCTCTTTCTTTTCGAAGTGCACGCTCTTTTTGAAGAGTTGTTTTGATCTCGTCTTCTACCCACCAACTGGTCAGGGAGTTTTTTGAGGCACAGAGTAAGAATTTGTCCCACAAGTAAATGCCCCTCTCCAGCTCTCTGGATATGTCATGACCGGGTAGCAATTGCTTTTCGTCCAGCCAGCATCGAATCCCTTTAGACTGAAGGGTGTCATGTAATCGAACGGCGAAAGGCTTGTCCAAGCTGCTGTAGCTGATGAAACACGAAAAAAACTGGATGCCATCGCCTATTAGCGACGGAATGTACGTAATCCACTCATCTGGCAAACCAACACCACGCAGGAAAATCTCAGGGATATCCCCCTTTGAAAGAATGATCGAGTCAACTCCAATCGTTGACGGCGCTAGGTGTACAACCGAGTCCAGTCCGCTACAGGATGAAAGGTTGACGCTTCCAAAAAGTGTCCTACCAACAGTCGTCCTCTCGAAATTTACACCGTCCAAAACAACACTAAATAGGTTCGCCCACCTCAGGTCCGCCTCGATCAGGAACGCCCCGTTCAGGTTCGCCCCGCTCAGGTTCGCCCGGCTCAGATCCGCCTCCCTCAGGATCGCCCGGCTCAGGATCGCCCGGCTCAGGATCGCCCGGCTCAGGTCCGCCTCCCTCAGGTTCGCCCACCTCAGGTCCGCCTCGATCAGGAACGCCCCGCTCAGGTTCGCCCCGCTCAGGTTCGCCCACCTCAGGTCCGCCTCCCTCAGGTTCGCCCCGCTCAGGTTCGCCTCCCTCAGGTTCGCCCCGCTCAGGTCCGCCTCCCTCAGGTTCGCCCCGCTCAGGTCCGCCTCCCTCAGGTTCGCCCCGCTCAGGTCCGCCTTGCTCAGGTCGACGTGATCCAGCTTATGTTCGAGTCGCCGTTCATTCCAAGCCTTAACGCCCTTCTTGAGCAAAGAAAGGTGGGATGCATTTGCCATTAGATTTTCGACTCCCGTGATAGTCCGCCGAGTTCCAGCAACCATATCTGGAAATTTCTATTTGAGTCAATCGAGCAAGTTTGGCAACGGGGATAACCAAGGATCGTGATGATCCGAACGGACTCACGGTCTACGTCCACGAGCGCAGTATCAAATTCCCACAAGGAAAAGGGCTGGTTAACCGTTTTGTCCCAATTAGACTTGCCCAGGCAACCTAATCCCCGGGCCTTAATCGCCTTAGTTGATTGTGTGTGATTTTTTTTGGTTCATCTGTCATCTTGCCTCCTATTAGGGCGTGTTTGTAAATCCTGTTTAATGGACAACGCGCCTACCTGGAGGTAAAAGGGAAGATGCGAATACGACCAAAAGTGAAGGCGCTCCTGCCGAAGATAGTGGAAGCTATAATTTCCATAGAAATCGACTCCCTGGAGCGGCAATAAAGATAGTAAGCTGGTCGGCCTGCTTTGTCAATGTACGTTGTGCTTGAAAGTGTTCTCTTTGTGCTAACAGAAGGATGTAGCTGGAGAGCTATCGATCGGCCGCAGGCCCGCTGGAACTCTGTGTACCAGTATTTCCGCCGCTGGTGTCGCCGCGGCACGCTACAAAAAGTGCTGACTCAATTCGGACCGGAGCTGGCTCCGGGGTGGTACTTTGTAGACAGTACTCACGTCAAGGTTCATGCTGACGGGTCCAATCCGGCCGGCGGACAAGCTCCACAAGCCATGGGACGCACCAAGGGAGGGCTAAACACCAAGATTCATGCTGTCGTCAATGCCCGCTCGCAAGCTATCGTCATTGCCTTGTCCAGTGGGAACGAAGCCGACATCTCTTTGGCAGAAGAGCTCACGGAGTGCCTGCCAAAGGATTCTACCCTTATTGGCGACAAAGCCTATGATAGCTCCGCCCTCAGAGAGACAGCGACCGCTAAGGGGTTTAAAACCTGCATTCCTGGTCGCGCTAACCGCACTACGACTGTACCATTCTCCGCAAAGCTCTACCGGCGTCGTCATCGAGTAGAAAACTTCTTCCAAAGAATCAAGCGCTACCGGCGAGTCGCCACTCGCTATGACAAACTCGCCGAAACTTTCCTGGGCTTCGTCTGCCTTGGCATCCTGCTCACACTTCGCCTCACATAGATGATTTACAAACACGCCCTAGGCATTTCTTAGATTTTAAGATTTGTGTGAACCGCCAAGCTCTGTGAAACAATTTCAGTGTTTACGGTGTGCGCTAACATCTGTTCAATCACTAGCAAAAATAACTGTGTTTCTCCTACGATATTTGTTGCACTAACATAGTGATATGCTACACTAGTTAATGCACATTGGGTATTGTCGAGTATCGACGGGTAAGCAAGCTGCGTCTATCGAGGCGCAGGAAGCGCAGCTCAAGAAGGCAGGCTGCGAGATGGTCTACAAAGACGAGAACGAATCTGGCGGCAAACGTAATCGTCCGCAACTTAACAAGGCATTGGAGCACATGCGAAAAGGCGACGTGCTGGTTGTTTGCAAGCTGGATCGCTTGTCCAGGTCGATGATTGATCTGCTTACCATTCTCAAGCAAATCGATGAAGCGGGGGCAACGTTCCGCAGCCTGGGTGAAGCAATCGAAACGGAATCCGCTGCCGGTCGGATGATGATGCAGATGCTCGGTTGCTTTGCGCAGTTCGAGAGGGAGATAATCGTGGAGCGCATCAACCGAGGCTTGGCACACGCCAGGAGTAACGGG
This sequence comes from uncultured Verrucomicrobiae bacterium, assembly GCA_963782115.1. GTDB lineage: Bacteria > Verrucomicrobiota > Verrucomicrobiia > Chthoniobacterales > JAFAMB01 > JAFAMB01. The sequence goes on along the minus strand of CAWAIK010000011.1, from coordinate 298,393 downwards.
AAGATAGGAGGCGGTCGTTACAAGTTGTCTCCTGATGACCAAAGGGAAGCTATCCGCCTGATCCAGGTCGAGAAGAAGAGCCAAGGTCAGGTTGCTCACATCTACGAGGTCGACCGCTCGACCATCAGCCGCATGATGACCGAGGTTCGTCTCAAGCAAGATTTGAAGGGTGGTGTGCTGTGAGTGTTCCGCAAAGCATGAGGAAGCAGCTCTTAGACCGATTCGACAAATTGGTAACTGATGGAACGCAAATCAGGGACTCCATGAAGTCCTCGTGGGGAGAGACAACAGCGCTGGGCATAACACCCCTCGTTTATGAAGTATCAGATCCTCAGCGCTTCTCGAAGTGGGAAACAAATTGCCTGACGCTAATCGATACGTTTACCAAACAAGGCACCAAGCTCAAAGAGCGAGTGGATGAATTCAGTCATGCGAGCGACAGCAAGACGGGAGTCCAGTTCCGCCTCGGAATACTGGAAGCGTTTCGGGATGATTTCGAGCAGGGTTTTCTGGATGACCTTCTTTTAAAGCTGGAAGCCGACGTTGCCGCTGACTATATGGGACAGGCCGAGGGCTTATTGAAAGAAGGGCAACCAGGTAAATTCGACCACGTTCCCGCCGCTGTCCTAGCGGGAGCTGTACTGGAAAAGGCTCTTAAGACGCTCTGTAATGAACAGCAGCCACCGGTTTCCATCGTGAACGCAAGGGGAGAGCCAAAGACTCTTAACCCCCTGATCGATGAACTAAAAAAGGCCGGAGCATTCAACGAACTGAAAGCCAAGCAGCTAAGATCGTGGGCGGACATTCGCAACGCAGTGGCCCATGGTGACTTCAGTGCTTTCGGAAAGGCTGACGTGGAGCAGATGATCTCCGCTATAAACAACTTCCTCGCCGACTATATAAGATGAATACGTGCCAGCCGCTGATGATTATCGGGAACGGTGGGGTCTCCTCAAATAGGGATTGTGGAAAGCTCTGGATCGGGCCGAGGATCTGATTCAGGATTGAGCCCCATCGAGCACGGCCTCCCCCGTGAAAGAGTCCAGGACAATCGACGACATCCCGAATTCCACCGCAGCCAATAATCACCGAAAGGTTACACGTCCACTATCTAGCAGCAGTGCATCATTAAATCGTCAATGAATTCTTCCGCTGCGGAGAACCACCAAACCAGCGCCTATAATATTTTCTCGATTGTGTCCACGAATGACTCTTCTCCAATCGACATTCTGTAGGTTATTGCCACGTGTCGTGTTCCCTGCCAAAGAGGGTCCAATTCTTTTGGTAAAATCCAAATCTCTCTCTCCTGATTGCGAAGCGTCTTGGTGGAGACGAGACGTTTTTGGATGTAGTCGTTGTTCAGGTAGGCAAGTGTTCGAACGTTTTCTTTAATGAATTCGACAGACTCAATCTCAATGGGTCGGCTTGTGTCGTTTCCTATTCTCACGCCGGTCCCACGGAGGGTTTCACAAAAGTTCGTACTGTTGAAGAAACTCTCTCTCGCCAACCCCATTGCCGCTGGAAAGTTCTCTTTATCGTCAAACGATTGCGAGCCCTCAAAATCCGGTATTAGGCAGTTTTTTGTGCTGTCCGGGACATGAACCTCCTTCATAGCCATTCCGAGTAGGCTCGGATCTTGAAATTTTTCCTTTATGGATCTTCGGAGCGTCTCGTACTCGATTACGATTTCTTCAGGCTCTTTTCCCGCTCCAATAACTTGATATGGGACTTCCCACCTGGCGGCGGAAAGTCCGTCGAGACGAATTGGAGACGTGCCCAATCTCTCATCGGGAGTCGAATTGTCTTTTCCGATACAAGTACAAAGCACCCTTGTTTTCCCAAATCTGATTTTGACAGAGAGAATTCTTACCGAATTCTTGATAGGATTTTTGATGGTCAGATAAGCGAAGTGCCCGCTGTATCCGGCTCCCGTAACCCTAATTTTCTTCTGCAACGTGTAGTCTGCAAAAGTTTTCGATATGTACGGGAACGCCGCTCCCAGCCACTTAATTACCGTAAGGACTAAAGAGATCATATTCTTTATTTCACCGGGGAAAGCGAAAACGCAAGAGCGAGAATGTGGCACCCTGAGGTCCCCGACCGGAGGTTCGCTGAAGCGTTGGACCTCAACATTCCTCAGACGGGCGGCATCCATTTGGTGCCGAAGCGTTCGTCGTGTCCAAAACGGTATTGTAGTGACGCAAGAGAAACGGTTCCTTTGACAGGCAAGAGTCTCAAATATTGAAAATGGGCAGAACGAAAGGTTCAACTAAACAGCGGCGAACAAAGAGCGCAATCCGAAAGGGACTCCCAGAATCTCTCCCGACCAGTGTGCAGAAAAGCTATTTCATGCTCGGCGATAAGGAGCGCAATGTGCTCAACCTCGGTCTTCAGAAATTTCGACCCGGCCAGACTGAGCCGATTCTGGTCGGAGGTGAAAAGCTGCTAAAACCGGCCTTGCAACTGATGAATGCCTACCGGTTGCGGATCGACGAGATAAAAGCCAGGCGCAATCATTACGACGTTTTACCTGTTAGATGGGTAATGAGCGCCCGCTCCTTGCCGGGATGCCCCGTGCTGCTTATGGACGTTAAGACGAGGCACTGGATCGGATAACGCTTACCATTACCCTGCCCTACAATCGCCTTTGGTGGCCCAACCCTTGCGCTTTAGAAGCGCTTTTCCGCTGCCTCTATATCCTTGCCCGGAGATCAAGACAATTCTGGGGCGCACGTTAGTATTCCGCTTCACCTTCCCAATCGTTAGAGGCCCCTTCGGCCGTGGCCTTCCCCCGATCCGTGCCACTGCCTTTGGTATTCTTAAACTTGCCGGTTCCTCCAGTCGACTTCCAGGTCCCCTCCCACGTCGTTGTTTCCCAAGAACCATCTTCTTTGAACGTTGTTTTAACGGTTCCTTCGTATGTCCCGTAGTCTGTATCTCCATTTTTGTGAAGCCGTATAAAATACCCCCTGTGGGTTCCGGTTCCCGCCACTTGGTCAGCCTGCTCATAGGTGGTGATCTCTGTCTCGTTAAAATCCGGGTCCGGACTCGTGGTGGTACCTCGATAGATCGCCAGGACGACCAGTTCATGCTTTGGATCATCTCCTGGGCCTAGAGGCACGACGGTGCGGCAAATGGCCGGCCCCCATTTATTGGTCCCCATAATTTTCTTTTTCTCAGCCGCCTGCGCTGAGAAGCTCAGAGAAACCACGACGAACGCCAGTGCAGGGAGAATCAAGGTGGCTGTTACTAAAGCGCCCACCTTGCGAATGCTGCTGTCGAAGGATGGAGAATTCATCCTTCTTGTATCGGGCAATTCGCAATGCAAGATCAAGGAAAATAGTACAAAAGCACTAGGAATGTAGTCTACAAGGTCGTAGCGCAAACCAGTGAAGAGTCGCATCAAGAAATTCGCCTGCAGAGGAAGTCTCCCCACCGGTGCCCTGTGTGTAAAAGGACCAGCCAAAGACGAGTTCCGCAGAACGATAATGGTCAGCAGCCATCCGTCGGAGCCAATGGTTAACGAGAGTGGACTTCCCGACACCGGCCCATGCAATGATCGAAACCAGTTACACCCGGTGGCTGGAAGCTGTGATAGTGAAGAGGACAGAGAACCAGGAAGTCTACGTGACCTTCAGCCCACTCTTCGAGCACATCTGGCTGGAATCGAAGAAACGGTTGCCGGAGCGGGTCGCCAAGGAACCTGGAAATATCGGTCTGCGAAGCCAATATTCGATTCGGCTCTACGCTTGGGCGAAAAAGTACGCATCGGTCGGAAAGAAGCGCATCTCGTTGGAGGACCTCCGAAAAGTGCTTGGCCTGGAGTCGGTAAAAGACGCAGAAGGAAACGTCATACAAGAAGCGCCCTTGTCACTTTGGGCCAACTTTCAACAGCGTGGATTGAACGTTGCGATTCGGGAGATCAGCAACAAGACGGACGTGCACATCGAGTTTGGGTCGATTGAACGAGCAAAACATCGGCGGGTGACGTCGCTGACGTTCGTGATCAAAGAGCGAGCGGTTGCGGACGTTGATTGAACATTGTGAAAGCAAACTCCGCCATTTCCGCCCGCTTGCGTGAATTCGTGGAACCTATGCAGGCAAAACTCGTCGACTCAATGCGGCCCGGAGATTGGATCTACGAAATCAAATTCGACGGATACCGTGCGTTGGCGCTACGTGGCGGTAGTGAAACAAGAGTCTTATCTCGAAACCAAAAGGATTTGGGCAGCAAATTCACAGAAGTAGTAGACTCGATTGCCGCCCTCGATCTTCAGGATGCGATAATCGACGGAGAGATCGTTGCGCTGGACGAAAAGGGCCGCTCGTCGTTTCAGTTACTTCAAGGCCTCGACATGGGTCAAGTGAGGCCACCAATCGTCTTCTACGCATTTGATTTACTCCAGCTCAACGGCAAGGACCTTCGAAATCTGCCAATCGAAGAAAGAAAGGCGAAGCTGGAAGAGCTGCTGAAAAAGCCTCCAGGGGTGATTCGGTATTCGGTCTCCTTCACGAAGGATATTCCAGAACTATTGGATCGGACTCGCAAACTCGGGCTTGAGGGTTTGATTGGTAAACGGGCCGGTTCCCGGTATGAGGCCGGGAGGCGTACCGGGGCATGGATCAAGATAAAGCTGCATCTGGAACAAGAGTTCGTCATCGGGGGATACACCGAGCCGGAAGGCTCTCGGAAATATTTTGGCGCATTGCTCGTGGGTTTCTATGAAGGAAAGAACTTCAAATTTGCTGGCAGAGTCGGCACTGGCTTCAGCGATAAACTTCTGCGCACACTCTTTTCTGAGTTAAACGAAATTCAGGTCGATAAATGTCCCTTTTATAACCTCCCGGCGGCTGGCCGGAACCGTTGGGACCAAGGGTTGACCGCTGCTGAAATGAAGAGGTGTCATTGGGTCAGACCGATTCTGGTTTGCCAGATAAAATTCACGGAGTGGACACGGGATGACCGTCTCCGACAGCGGGTCTTTCTTGGAATCAGGGAAGACAAGAATGCGAGAGAAGTGGTTCGGGAGAGGGCAAGTTAAGTGAGCCTGTCAGGGTTTCTAAATACTTCCGTAATATTAACGCCGAGGGACAGAAATTGTTGACATATCCTGCTGCTCCAGATGTGCGCCCATCCTAATCAGTTGCGCAATGTCGAGCGGGTAGCCGAAGATTCTAAAATCTGGAGCTAGATGACTTCGTTGCACCTCGACTTTATAAAGAAACATTAGAGCGACCAGAAAAGCTGCTGCCGAGTGAAGGACGTTTTCCAAATTTGCATCTGCAAAATGGATATTTCTTTCGTGTTTAACCTTGTTGTAGCAACCCCACCATAGCGGATTCTTATCGACTGTAGTAACCCATGCGTCCCATGGTGTAATTTCGTAGTCCATTGAACGAATCGTTATCCGAATCCGGCCAAAGTTTGGAAATGCTTTCGTTAAGGCTCGCCGGTAATCATTAATGTCCGGTCTCTTCTTTGTGTGGCCAAGCTCCGTATAGACCATCTTTAGAACTACGTCGATCTCGGAGCAGATCGACAGGTACAGGCGAGTGAGATGTACTGAGAACGTCTTGAAGTTTGCCGCATGAAACTCAACGTAACGGGAGTAATCGTGCAGATCGTCGACAATTGTCTCAAAAACCGCCCAGTGAGGATACTTTTTCTGTGGGGTTCGATGCGGATCGAAAAGTGAGTCCATGCCTCAGAGTTGAACCTTTATACCGACACAATCTAGTTCGCAAAAAAACTCTTTGCCTGTATTCCTCGTTATTTGGTCGACCTTAGGGACGGCAGCGGTTTCGTGACCCTGAACTCCGCAGTCCTGCCCGGCACTTGGCCAGCGGCTTTAGAGATTTTGGCGGGATGCCAACATTGTAATATTAGACGGTATAGATTCCACCGCTTGCCCTGCCTTCCTGGGTGCTGGGGCGCACGTTAGTATTCCACTTCACCTTCCGACTCGGTAAAGGCCTCTTGTGCCGTGGCCTTCCCCCGATACGTGCCACTGCCTTTAATATTCTTAAACTTGCCGGTTCCTCCAGTCACCTTATAGGTCCCCTCCCACGTCGTTGTTTCCCAAGAACCATCTTCTTTGAACGTTGTTTTAGCGGTACCTTCGTATGACCCGTAGTCTGTGTCTCCATTTTTGTGAAGATTTCGAAAATACCCCCTGTGGGTTCCGGTTCCCGCCACTTCGTCACCCTGCTGATAGGCAATGTGCTCCATCTCGTTAAAATCCGGGTCCGGACTCGTGGTGGTAGCTCGACTGATCTGCAGGACGACCAGTTCATGCTTTGGATCATCTCCCAGAGACACGACGGTGCGGGAAATGGGTGGCCCCTCTTTCTGGGTCACCATAACTTTCTTTTTCTCAGCCGCCAGCGCTGAGAAGCTCAGAGAAACCACGACGAACGCCAGTGCAGGGAGAATCAAGGTGACTGTTACTAAAGCGCCCACCTTGCGAATGCGGGTGTGAAAGGAGGGAGGATTCATTTTTTTGGGATCATGCAGTTTGCACAGAAAAGTCAAGCTTTGGTACCGAAAGCTCGTACAGTTTTTTAAAGCTTTGCTTTACAGGAAGCGCCTCGACTCGTGCCCTGTCTGTAGAAGGAACCAGCCGAAAACCAGCTCTGCCGAACGATAGCGTTCAGCCGCCATCCGTCGCAGCCAGTGGCTGACGAGCGTCGACCTTCCCGACACCAAGCCCAGGCAATGATAGTAGTCCCCTTGTGCGCCATGCGCCCCAAACCGTGTCTTTCCGGGAAGCGGACGGTTTGAAAACAGGGCGTCTCTTGGTATATTTATCCCGTGAGAAACGGAGTCATTGTGAAAGACACATCCTCCCTAGCGATTGGCGTTTACGGCAATTGGGGATTGTTAATGAACCAAGCGACTCAGGCCTCAGTGGGAACAGACCCTTGGACCGTAATTCAAAACAAGTTACATCCCGCCGTAGCAGAAGCAGAATTCACTCCGTTGGATTGGTCGTACCTGAGTCGTCGGAATCTATCGAATAAAAGTTCGTGACGGTACCGGATCGGCATTTTGGACGCTAAAGCCGCTGAGCGGGTTGACCCCGTGTTTTCTCCGATCCGATCATGGCGGCGATGAAAGCGCTGGGCATATTGTGATCCGAGAGCACTTGCCAGTTGTCAGCCAAAGAGTGGCCATATTGCTTCAGCGGCGACCATGAGACACAGATGCACCGAATCGCTGCTCTTAGGCTGTCCATGGCGGGCATCGGTCCTATTCGAAGTCGTAAACGACCACCTTGGTGCAAAGCCCTTTGCGTCTTTCCACAAACTCCAAGTGTTGCGGATGGTTGTTATAAGCATCTTGCGCCTGCTTGGTCTCAAACTGAATGTTCAGTCCGACCTGATAACTCTGATCGACGACGCTGCGATGGCTTTGCGACATCCTGCCGACGTGAAAACTAACAATGCCCGGAATGGAAGGAAGGTATTTCTTTGCGTTAGCGACTACTTGATCCGTTGCGTTGGCGTCGGAGGGATTGGTCCAAAAAATTACGACGTGCGAAAACATTCGTCATTTTATGGGCGTTTTCGCAGGCCGGGGCAACCCGGAAATACGCTAAGATTCCCTTGATTCCTTCGCAGCGCCGGATTTGCCGAGTTGCTGTTCCTAGATTGAAAGAGAACGATGGGATGACCGACACCCACGGAAGAAGATCCATGTGGATTTCCCTAACAAAAGAACCGCAGCGTTAGCCGCCTATTGGCAACTGGGCGGAAGGTAAGTGCGGGCGGAACAGGGCCAATGCCTGGCGGTGGGTATGTCGTTTAGTGAGAGGAAGAAGAATCTTTTTGCGGGACATTTGTTTAGCAATTTTTTATCCTCGCGGGCGTGAGTAAAACTCTGCGACTGCCTAACTGCGACCAACAAGCCTTATTAGACCAAGTCCAAGTGCGGCTTGTGGAGCGCGCCGAACTGGAGCGTTTCAAACAATTGCTCGATGAGCATCACTATCTGGGAAGCCTCAAAGCGGTGGGCGAACGCCTCCACTACGTGGCCACCGATGCCCAAGGTCAATGGCTGGCCTTGCTGGTCTTCAGCGCTCCAGCCAAGCACCTCAAGCATCGCGACCAATGGATCGGATGGAGCGCTGCTCAACGCCACCGTCGCCTGAGCCTGGTGACTAACAACAGCCGCTTCCTTATCCTGCCCGAGCGCTCCGTGCCCAACCTGGCGAGCAAGGTGCTGCGCCTGACCCTGGATCGCCTTCCCACCGATTGGCAGAGCTCTTACGGCCATCCGGTGTTGGTGGTCGAAACCTTCGTCGATGTTGCCCAGTTTTGCGGTACAGTTTATTCGGCCAGCGGCTGGAGCGAACTGGGCCAGACCGACGGCTGGGGCCGTCATCGGCGCGATTACTACGTTAAACACGACCAGCCCAAACGCCTCTTCTGCCGCCAACTGTTCAAAAACGCCCGCCGCAGTCTTCAGGCCGAACATCTCAAGCCAGCGTTGGCGGTGGTCGAACAAAAGGTGTCGCCACCCTGCACGCGTACGGTGAAGGAAATCCGCTCGATGGTCGAACACTTCAAGGCCGTGCCAGACTTTCGCGGGCGCTTCGAGTCCTATCCGCTGTGGTCGATGTTAACGATCCTTCTTTTAGCCACTCTCTGCGGTGCTCCGCGCGGGCAAAAGGATATCGCCAAGTTTGCGCGGGGCTTGAGCCAAGCGCAACGCCGGGCTCTTGGCATCCGGCGTAACCCAAAAGGCAAGTATCCTGCTCCGACACAGCCGACCTTTTGCCGTCTGCTCCAGCGGGTCGATGCCCGTAGGGTGGAGGAAGTCATTTTAGCCATCCAGGAGCAAATGCGCGGCTCGGCGCCCAAAGATCAATTGATCGTACTGGATGGCAAGGAACCCAGGCACGGCAGCGGCGCCTCGATTTTGAGCGCGGTCACCGTACCGAGCCAGCATTACTTGGGCAGTGCACTGGTCGACCAAAAGACCAACGAGATTCCCGTGGCGCGAGAGTTATTTAATCGCCTGGAGCTCGAAGGCCGGTTGGTCTCGTTGGACGCCTTACACACCCAGGACGAAACCGCGCGCGCGCTGGTCTTGGAACACGGGGCCGATTATCTGCTAACAGTCAAAGGGAATCAACCCACCGTGCGCGAACAGATCGAAACCCTCGTTGCCGCCCCTCAGGGCGATTTTCCCCCCTCATGAGCCGACGCCCACCAAGGCTCGCGTGCAGGAAATCAACAAAAGCCGCAAAGAAAGCCGCAGTATTGTCACCGCGCCAGTCACCGGTGAACAGGTCTGCTTCCCATTGGCCGAGCAGGCTGCTCTGCTGTTGCGCCAGACCGAAGGACGCAAAGACGAACTGGTGGCGCTGATCACCAGTGTCGAGGCCTCACGACTCCATGCGACAAACTGGATGCGTCTGAACCGGGATGCCTGGGGCATCGAGAGCGGTTTGCATCAGCGCTTGGATATCTCCCACAACGACGACCGCTGCCGGGTGCGCAACGACAACGCTATGTTGGTTCTCGGAATGATCCTGCGCTTGAGCAATAGCCTCTTCATGCAATGGAGTGGGTACAAGCGACGCCCAGACCATGTCACCACCACCGATTTCCAATCCGCCTTGTCCGAAGACCACCACCGTCCGGCACTCTGCCTAGCCTTGAGCAAATATCCCAACCTCAAACGACTCTCATGAATTGGCGCTGCGGGCGGAACCCCGTTGGAGAAAGGCAATGGCCTTTTTCGTCATTGCGGAATACCATGACAAGGCTCTTCTCTGGATTTCTCCCATATCTTAATGGTTGATCTGCGATTGCCTATCGGTATGACCGCCACGGTTTTAAATTTGGGAGATCCCTCGGATATGACGCATATAGCAGTCAGTCATGAATCATTTGTACTCACTCCTGGCTGCTGCCGTCACAATGACGGTGTGCGATTTGCAAGCTGATGATCTAAATCCATCCGCTCCAGCCCCATCCGATCCCGACCTTACAAAAAAGCTGATCGTTGAATTCACGAATAACAGGTGGACTGCTGAAAAGGTATTAATCGCCACTGGTACTTTAACGAATACCAACACGGTGCCGGTTACAGTAACAAGAATAATTGCGACCGGCTTCGATAAGCAGCAAAATGTGGTCGCAGGTGGTGCCGGTTTCCCGCAAGAGGCAAGCTACAGTATCGGAGATACGGAAATAAATGCTGGGGCGACGGTGATCTTCAAAGTGGCGTTGAGCGATCCGAAAAAAGCCATACGGTTCGTGAGGGCGAGGCCCTTGATCGCCCCCATTCCGACACCAACACCAATTCCCACACCCCCGCCCATTCCGACACCCGCAGAATCGGCACGCACGGCTACCCCGAGTACAACAGCACCGACCCGTGCTACGGTGGAAGAACTGGCAATGGCAGCATGGCAGGAGGCCAAAATGCTGCCGGGTAACGACGGGAAGTATAACTGGCTTGAACTCGGGATAAATGAGGCCGACTTGAAAGATTTCTTGCTCAAGAAAGGTCTCTTACTACCGGCGGATGGCCGAGCGTTCAGTGACGCATTTGAGGCAATCGCTCATCGGTCACAAGACCGTCTACACGCGAGAGCATTTCAAAACAGTCAGTAACCTCGTTGACGAGAACGGGGACGTCCAAACCCGCACCACGGTCGGTTACGATGACAGCGGTGGCTATCACCCCCTTGAGCGCAACCGTCACCAGTGTTCGCTGGTCCACCCCGAAACGGTGGGCTTTTTCGTTTAATATGGGGAGTCCAAGTGGATAATTGGGGAGCCGGGGGTTTCGTTGCTCGGCCCAGGTAATCTATGTGTACCCTCGATTTGGCTTGGCACCTAAGTAAAAACACCTCGCAGGACTACAGGCGAATCGAAAATCGATCGAAAAATAGATTCTTTAGTCATTCAGGGAGAGGAATTTACACATATCATAATACGTTATAATTGTGTGTTATGGACAATTCACATTATGGTGGCGACGACCATGACAGTGCACCCCTAATCCTCTTGACAATTAGGTAGGTTTGAAAATGCCGACACTACGATCCACAGGGGCGAGGCAAGTCCACGTTCCAGGTCGTTTAATTGTTGTAATCATACCGCTCGTGCATGTCCTCCATCTCGGGGACGCTCAGCATGGCGAGGAATTTACCCCATACCTGTCTTACCTCAGGCTGACGGAACGGTGTGACCGGTAGTGCATTTATCGGAAAGATGCGTTCCCGTCCGCTCGGGAATGTCACCCTTAAGTCGCTGCTATCATTCCAGACGCTTATTTCTGTGCGGCTGGTAGTGTCCTGGTTCCAATGACGAAAAACAACTCTGCGGGTTTCTCCCCACACTTCCTGGTTAAAGGTTGTAAAACCCTTTCCCAAAGATTCCCAGTCCTTGATGTGATCAAGGCATTGGTGATACGTAATCGAGATCGTACTCTTCATCCAAGTCGCCTTCATTTACACTCCTTTATTGATCTCGTTATCCTGCGGAATCAAGTGGCCGTAAGAACGCTCGACGACGACAATCGTGTCACCAAGCCACTTGGCGATCTTGTAGATCGAGGTGCCAGCACTGGCCCGGTTTGATCCAAAGGAACGGCGCATATCGTGGAAGCTGGAGTTGACTTTGCAGCGGATGAAGTGGCTGCGGACCCGCTTGCCGGTATCGTACCGGTACTTGCTCTCCCCCTTGACGGTTTTCTCTGGAGCCAGCACGTACTGGCCGTTCTGCCGACCAGCCAAATAAGTTTTTAGAAAAGTCGCAAACCGATCCGTTAGCGGAATGGTCCGGTTGTCCCGATCCTTCGGCACAAAGTTCTCGTGCTCCGCAACGTGAAGGAGGTTGTTCTCCAGGTCGAACCATTCAACCCTTGCTTCGGAAATTTCGTTCCGGCGCAGACCGGCATCAAACCCACAGAGAAGGCCAAACTGGAGTGTTGGGTCCCCGCTAGCCGCATCGATTAACTTCGTGACTTCGGCGCTGCGAATCCAATTGCGCCGACCGGCAGAAGGTTGGTCCGGGACCGTGAACCCGTCCAAGGCGCTGCTGGGCGTATATTTGGGCATCAGGTATTTGACGAAGTTTCGCACCCGCTCTCCGTAGGTCCAGAGGGTATCCTTGGACTTACCGTCCCGTTTGAGCTGGACGAGCCACTGACTGATCTTCGCCCCGGTGATTTCTCCCGCCCTGCTGATCCCGGTGTCGGCGGCAAACTTTTGCAGGATGTAGCGGCGAGTGTCGGCGGTGACTTTCCGCATGGCGTCCTTGGTGCGGCTTTGGGACTCTTCCAGATACTGATCAATCAGGCTGTGGATCTCACGTTTCCTGGGGGCTGGTTCGTTGGGCGTGTAAGCCTCTGCCGCAATCAAGCCTTCAGCTAAAAGCGCCCTGGCTCTGGTAATCGCCTCGGCTTCGTCCTCGGTGAGTAAAGCGACGGCATGACGTTTCCCGTCTTGAGTGTACCGGAACCACCATTTTTTGGAGTCGGCAAATTTGTAGAGTCCTTTGAGCCGTTGTTCTGTTGTTTTCGGCTTCCGACGAGACCAGTGGTGATTTTCAACGTGCGTAACGATCTCAAGATTTGCTCGACAATTATCCAACGGATTGTGGTTACGGAAATGCACCTCTTGATCAGGGTTGGGTTTCATGATCTCCCGGTGTAAAAATAACAGGGTTCTCTTACCGGCTCTCATCGGTGTCCAAGCCGTGACGTACCCGGAGCGCAGAGACCATTTGTAGTGGACGACGAGACTGTGAAAAATGTCCTCATCTACTAAGACTGGCTTCCCACCCACTTCGAACTGCACGACTCCGGGTGATACGACTTGATCTTCCATAGCGGACAATATGGCATCAATTTGGTAGAGCAAGGAAGCGTTCTACCATTTTACCTCTATCCTTACCACACACATAGGGCATCTAGAGCACAAAAGAACACATTATCCGTAACCATTATAACTTGGTTAGCACCGTAGAAGGCCGCTTTTCCGAGTGTCTCCCCCAGTGTAACTCGTTGTTTATGAGGGGCTTACGAGAGGAGCAATCGACAGCGGGTGAGGCGACTCGAACGCCCGACGTCTTCCTTGGCAAGGAAGTGCTCTACCAACTGAGCTACACCCGCGTCTTGTTGATTAAAGGGGGAATGATGCGTCAAAAGCAGGTAGAATCAAGAAATATTTGTCCGCAGTAAACAGTCGTCCGGTCGATCCACGGTCACCCATTCGCCAGAAGAACCAAAAGCGCACATCTTGCTGCTGAAGTGCGAGTTGGGACGCCAAGCTTGGCGTAAAGATTGGCAGCATGCTTCTTCACTGTGTCTGAAGAAGTGTTCAGGATGATGCCGATTTCCGGGTTGGTCTTGCCTTCGGTAATCCAATAAAGTACTTCCGCTTCGCGCGCTGTTAGGCCCAGGGCCAAGAGCGCTTTTGGGCCGTGGTCGACAGGCCGATGTTCAATTCGCAGAAGCGACAGGCCTCCGTAGGGCGCAAAAGGAAAATTGCGGACTTCGATTTCACCTTTTTCCGGATGACGGATGACAAGAGGCTTGCTGGTGTCACCTTTGATTAGCCAGGTCTGAATTTCGTTGGGGATGACCGTATCCGACCTCTTTGCAAACAAGGTCTGCAGCATGATTCGCGTCTTCCGCGTCGCGAACAGAACTTCTCCGCGAGTATTTGTAATCAAAAGCGCCTGATCGAGCGCATTCTCCAGGAGTTCCCGCACTTCATAAGGAAGCGCGAAGGAAGCGGCGCTCATCGGAAAAGGAATTGTCTGCATGGGGTCTACTTTTCTAAGTTCTGGGTCACATTTGGTTGGCCGAGCTGGATCGTGCGACTTCAACCACTTACAAACGGATTTTGATTCCGAAGTTTCAGGTTTTTGCAGAAAATTTTGGGTTTATCACAAGGATCTGCCGATTCCCTTCCGAGGGAAGCAAGGCGGGATGCATTACCGGCCTTGGAGAGCTTGAAAACATTCCGGAAAAATGTAATTAGATGGACCAGAGCTTTTCCTCCCGGGAAGCCGGGTTATTCTGACGACAGGACACCATGGACCCTCAACCGGCGCTTGAAAAATACTTCGGGTTTCGCGAATTCAGAGAGCCGCAGGGCGAGGTTATTTCCGGAATCCTGAATGGCCAAGACGTTTTCGTGGTCATGCCAACGGGCGGCGGCAAATCGCTCTGTTACCAGCTTCCGGCGATTCTTCGCGACGGCGTCACGGTGGTGGTGTCGCCTTTAGTGGCGCTCATGAAGGACCAGGTAGACGCCCTCGTAGGGAGAGGTCTTTCTGCGACGCTGATCAACAGCACAATTTCGGCTGGGGAGCAGCAGCAGCGCATCCGTCGAATGCGAGACGGCGAGTTTAAATTGGTCTATATCGCACCGGAACGATTTCGCAGCCGTTCTTTTCTGCAGGCTCTTGGGCAAATCACCATCGGGCTGTTCGCCATCGACGAGGCGCACTGTATATCTCAGTGGGGTCACGATTTTCGACCGGACTATTTTCGACTCGGGTCGGTGCTCCAAGAGCTTGGACGTCCGCAAGTCGCTGCCTTCACCGCGACGGCCACCCCAGAGGTTCGAACGGATATCGTCAAGCGCCTCGGACTGGAGAACCCGAGTGTTTTCGTTGCCGGATTCGCGCGACCCAATCTGCGATTCATTGTGACCGAGACCGAGGGAGAGTCGGAAAAATACAGTCGGTTGCGCGCATTGATCCAGCGCTACCGAACCGGGATTGTGTATTGCGCGACCCGGAAGCGCGTGGACCTGGTGAGCGGGGAGCTGAAGTCATGGGGGATTCGTGTTGTCAGTTATCATGGCGGTATTGATGACGCCGCTCGAGAAGAGGCGCAGAACCAATTTACGCAAAACAATTGCGACGTGGCTGTCGCTACGAACGCGTTCGGGATGGGAATCGATCGGGCTGATATACGATTCGTGGTTCACTTTGAGATTCCGGGTTCGCTGGAAGCGTATTACCAGGAAGCGGGTCGAGCGGGGCGCGATGGCGAGCCGGCAGAATGCGAACTGCTGTTCAATTACGCCGATACCCGGGTTCAGGATTTTTTCATCAATGGAAGCAATCCTTCTCTCGAGACGATTCGCAACGTCTATCTGCTACTGCGGAACATGGCGAATGAAGAGGGCGAAGTTGAGCGATCAATTCATGACCTCGCAGCTCGACTCGATCAAGAGAGCAATGAGATGGCGGTGCATTCGGCGATCACCATTCTCGATCGGCACGGAGTGATTGACCGTTACGATATTCCGGGCAAACGGATTCGCGGGACACGTTTGCTCCAGGGAAACCTCCAGCCCTTCCAGTTGCCGATTGATATCGCAGGCCTCCGCGAAAAGGAGAAACGGGATAGAGCAAAGCTCAAGGCGGTGGTCGACTACGCGTATGGGCGGGAGTGCCGTCAGAAAATCATTCTCCGATATTTTGGGGACAGCGACTTTTTGGCGTGTGGCGCCTGCGACAGATGTTCGAGCGTGCGGTCAAAGAAAATCCGGCCGCCGACTGAAGAAGAACTTCTGGTAGTCCGCAAAGCGCTCAGCGGCGTCGCACGCATGTGCTACCGGACTAAGGACGGCTTTATGCCGCGATTCGGACGCAACCGCGTCATACAGGTACTGGTTGGCAGCCACGGAAAAGAGGTGCTGGATGCCGGCCTGAACGAATTGAGCACGTATGGTTTGTTGAAACAGAAATCGACCAACTATCTGCACGAATTATTTCGGGAGATGGAAGAAGCCGCGCTCATCTACTCGACCGCCGGTCAATATCCAATGATTGGTCTGGCGGAACTTGGTGTGGCGGTGATGCAGAACGCGGCGTCATTCGATCTGGTCTGGCCCGAGGAACGTAGGTCGCGGAAAGGAAAAGAGGTTGTTCGCGAGCCGGAATATGAAACTCCATTTGATCGTGATCTGTATGAAGCCCTGCGGAAAACTCGCGCTGTCCTGGCTCAAGAACAGGGAGGCGTGCCTCATTACGTTATTTTTCCGGATGAAACGCTCAAGGCTTTTGCCCGGTTGAAACCGAGTTCAATCGAGAGCGCCCGCCGGATCCGCGGCGTCGGGGAGGTGAAAGCGGCCAAGTACCTGGGACCGTTCCTGCGCACGATTCAAGAGTTCGGCGTTCGGAGTTCCGAGCCTCGGACCCCAAACTAAAACTCCACCACTTCTCCGACTCGCTCCTCTATCAGCCTTGGGCTATAGGTGGCGGCGGTCCGGAATCGGAGGAGCGGGAAGGCTGCCTTTTCAAACAGTTCGTCGAGCAATTGATCTCGCAGACGCCGGTCAGCGCGTTGATGGGAAGAATCATCCAGCTCAATGGCAGCAATCGGATGAAGATTTTCCGCCTCAGCCAAAACAAAATCCACATGTTTGCAAGCGATCGAACGAAAGACGCGGTACCTGGCCGGTTGGCTCGCGCTGGTGACAGTCAACAGGTCAGCGACACGAACCTTGGAAAGAATCAGGAGCCGTCCGTCAATTGCGGCGTCCAGCGCTTCGTAGAATTTTTGCTCGGCTGCGGTAAGCAAGGTTTCGACCGGTTCAACATGGACCGTTGGCTGCAGAAAATACCGGATAACCCAGATCAAAACCAGGATTCCAGCAGATCCCGCACAACATAGTACCGCCGTCCACGGGTCGATCGATTGCAACATCAATTGAAAGAAATTGAGCGGGTTCTAACAAACAAGGATAAAAAGAGCCAGGCGAATTGATGGTTGCGGATCCTGTTCGAAATCTTTGGAATGGGCTAATGTAGTGGGTTGATTTTTTTGGTCACCGTTTTCTCTCAGTGCAAGGACCAGTGCGATGACAGAGAGCATCGGCAGGGCCAATGCCTGGCGGTGGGTATGTCGTTTAGTGAGAGGAAGAAGAATCTTTTTGCGGGACATTTGTTTAGCAATTTTTTATCCTCGCGGGCGTGAGTAAAACTCTGCGACTGCCTAACTGCGACCAACAAGCCTTATTAGACCAAGTCCAAGTGCGGCTTGTGGAGCGCGCCGAACTGGAGCGTTTCAAACAATTGCTCGATGAGCATCACTATCTGGGAAGCCTCAAAGCGGTGGGCGAACGCCTCCACTACGTGGCCACCGATGCCCAAGGTCAATGGCTGGCCTTGCTGGTCTTCAGCGCTCCAGCCAAGCACCTCAAGCATCGCGACCAATGGATCGGATGGAGCGCTGCTCAACGCCACCGTCGCCTGAGCCTGGTGACTAACAACAGCCGCTTCCTTATCCTGCCCGAGCGCTCCGTGCCCAACCTGGCGAGCAAGGTGCTGCGCCTGACCCTGGATCGCCTTCCCACCGATTGGCAGAGCTCTTACGGCCATCCGGTGTTGGTGGTCGAAACCTTCGTCGATGTTGCCCAGTTTTGCGGTACAGTTTATTCGGCCAGCGGCTGGAGCGAACTGGGCCAGACCGACGGCTGGGGCCGTCATCGGCGCGATTACTACGTTAAACACGACCAGCCCAAACGCCTCTTCTGCCGCCAACTGTTCAAAAACGCCCGCCGCAGTCTTCAGGCCGAACATCTCAAGCCAGCGTTGGCGGTGGTCGAACAAAAGGTGTCGCCACCCTGCACGCGTACGGTGAAGGAAATCCGCTCGATGGTCGAACACTTCAAGGCCGTGCCAGACTTTCGCGGGCGCTTCGAGTCCTATCCGCTGTGGTCGATGTTAACGATCCTTCTTTTAGCCACTCTCTGCGATGCTCCGCGCGGGCAAAAGGATATCGCCAAGTTTGCGCGGGGCTTGAGCCAAGCGCAACGCCGGGCTCTTGGCATCCGGCGTAACCCAAAAGGCAAGTATCCTGCTCCGACACAGCCGACCTTTTGCCGTCTGCTCCAGCGGGTCGATGCCCGTAGGGTGGAGGAAGTCATTTTAGCCATCCAGGAGCAAATGCGCGGCTCGGCGCCCAAAGATCAATTGATCGTACTGGATGGCAAGGAACCCAGGCACGGCAGCGGCGCCTCGATTTTGAGCGCGGTCACCGTACCGAGCCAGCATTACTTGGGCAGTGCACTGGTCGACCAAAAGACCAACGAGATTCCCGTGGCGCGAGAGTTATTTAATCGCCTGGAGCTCGAAGGCCGGTTGGTCTCGTTGGACGCCTTACACACCCAGGACGAAACCGCGCGCGCGCTGGTCTTGGAACACGGGGCCGATTATCTGCTAACAGTCAAAGGGAATCAACCCACCGTGCGCGAACAGATCGAAACCCTCGTTGCCGCCCCTCAGGGCGATTTTCCCCCCTCATGAGCCGACGCCCACCAAGGCTCGCCTACCACATCGCTGAGCATCAGAGCCGCAGCAATTGCCCTGTACCTTGGCTGTTTCCCGTGCAATCATTCCCGCAATTTGACCTGCCATTTCTAACCGACGCCGATTCTTTTTGCGTTGAGGCGTTTACGACCGATGTCATTTGATCTAAAGAATCTCGTTGTCACCCGGATGGGTGAAAATTATGAATTGCACACCCAGCATTTGAATCCAATGCTGGTCGAAGTCTTACGAATCACCGGGTTCGATAAGGTCTATGTTCGCTCGGAAGGAGCTTACCTTTACGATGGTGCCGGTCGCGAATACCTGGACTTTTTGAGCGGTTACGGCGTGTTCAACATGGGACGAAATCATCCCACCATTAAGCAGGCGATTCGCGATACGCTCGACTTGGATTTGCCTAACATGGTGCAGTTGGATTGTTCCCTTTTGAGCGGATTACTCGCCGAGGCGTTGTTGAAGAAATCGCCTTCTCATCTGGGAGCGATCTTTTTCTGTAACTCCGGAACCGAGGCGGTCGAAGGCGCAATCAAGTTTGCACGGGCCGCGACTGGTCGAGCGAAGATCATCAGCCTGAAGGGCTGCTATCACGGTCTTTCGTACGGTTCACTTTCCGTGACCGGGAGCGCCAATTTCCAGGAAGGGTTCGGACCATTCTTAGCCGATGTCGCGCGGGTGCGCCTCGGCGACCTGAACAGGTTGGAGCAGCTTCTGAAAAAAGGGGATGTGGCGGCGTTTCTTTTCGAGCCGGTGCAAGGAAAAGGGGTGAACTTTCCAGCCGACGATTTTTATCAGAGAGCGCAAGCGCTCTGCCGTACCCATGGAACGCTGGTGATTTGCGACGAGGTACAGAGCGGAATGGGGAGGACCGGAAAATGGTGGGCATTTCAGCATTGGAACCTTGAGCCTGACATCATCACGGTCGCGAAAAGTCTGAGCGGGGGATTCGTTCCATGCGGCGCCATCATTACCAGGCGGGCCATCTATCAAAAAGTGTTCAGCCGATTGGACCGAGCCGTTGTTCACTCCAGCACGTTTGGGCGTAATAACCTGGCGATGGCGTGTGGGCTCGCGGCACTCGACGTGCTGGAAAGTGAAAAGTTGATTGAAAACTCCGCGATCATGGGTCAAAAGCTCCTGGAAAAGCTTGATGCGCTCCGATCCAAACACCCGCTGATCAAAGAGGTGCGCGGGAAAGGGCTGATGATCGCGATCGAGTTCCATGAACCGCCTCAGTTTGCACTGAAGCTTGCCTGGCGGATTATGCACCGGATCGATCACGGCCTGTTTGCACAACTGGTGATTGTTCCGTTGCTGAGCCGGCATCGCATCCTCACCCAGGTAGCGGGTCACCAAATGGATGTTATAAAAATATTGCCACCGCTCATCATTAAGGAAAAAGAGGTCGATTACTTCGTGAACGCGTTCGATGAAGCGCTTCAAGGTTGTGGGCGATTTCCCGGGCCGATTCTTGAGTTGGCTCGTAACACGGCTCTCCGTCGGATGAAACGGAAAGATCAGCCAAACGGATCGGGACACGGAAGGGAAGCGGTTGGACGGCAGGGTCGCGCTACCGGATGAAATTGCTTTGCCCGTGTTCCTGACTGAGAACGGTTATACAACGCTGCGCGCCTTTAGGCGGGCGACCCGGCCGGTACAAGGCGAAACTGTATCGTAGTACGATCGGCGTTGCGGAGAGCCTTTCGCATCTGTTCCTGGTCTGTGAATCTCTGATTGAGCACTCGGCCCTCACACAACGTGGTAAGTGATTCCACGGCGAATGGCCAGGGATCGACCTCCCAGAGCTTCTCGGCTTCGCTTCGCTGGCGCAGAAGCAGGTCGACATGTTTGCCGCCGGAGAACGGAACGCCAGGAAGCTGGAATTCCCTGAGTCGACCGCGACAAAGTTCCAGCGAGAAGAGGTCCCAAACAGCGATCAGGTCCCGGTGATAAGCGAGGACCTCCGGTGCGATCGCCTGTTCGAATAGCGGATCTTGTCTCAATGTTTCACAAACGTTTTCCTGGTGCGCCCTTTGTTCCCTGAGGAATTGAGAAGCCTCAGATAAATGTGAATCATTGTGCTGTCGATGGAATCGCTCGCAGAGCCGATAGAAATGAAGTGAGACGATCAATGAGGCGTAAGAACAAACCGGTCTGAGCCGGTAAATTCCGGTGCGCCAAATGTCCAGGTGAAGTGATTCCGGGAGTTCATCGAACGCGTAGGGCAAACCGGTTGCCACGTTCAGCGTCGGCTGGTTTTCCCAGTCAAGAAATCCGATATCATGCTGTTCTGCTGCGTAACAGATCGGTTCAAACGGTGCAAATCCTCCAAACAATTCGTTACTCCAAACGCGCGCCAACTGGCCCGAGATCCAAGAGTGCGAGGTTTGGCTGATTGTGATCGTTCGATTAGGCGGCTGATCCGGTGGGATGATCATTGCTCAAAGTTAGGCCGAAAAATGAGCTTGATCCACTAGCCTTAAAACTGAAGTAGCGGAATAAAGCGGCGCCGGGTTGGATCTCCAATTCTATGAGATATTTGTGGGGCATCACCTTTTTGGCTCTCGTTTCCGCGGATGCTGAAACAACACTTCGAAGCGGGCCGCAGCGAGTTGCCTTGCTTGAAATTTATACTTCGGAAGGATGCAGCAGTTGTCCTCCAGCCGAAGCTTGGGTGGGTAGGTTGAAGGCTGATGGCCGCCTTTGGAAACAGGTTGTTCCGGTGGTTTTTCATGTGGACTACTGGGATGACCTTGGTTGGAAGGATCGGTTCGCCAGGCGCGAATACACTTCTCGACAGCGGGCGTACTCGTCGGTTTGGGGAACCTCTTCGGTTTACACGCCCGGGTTTGTTCTCGATGGAGAAGAGTGGAAAGGATGGTTCAACGGCAGCCCCTTGCCGGGCGCAGGCGATCGACCGGCGGGAACGCTGGAGGTGAAGATTGAAAGGCGAACAGCGACCATAACGTTCTCCGAAGATTCCGGTGCGAAAGAAATCGAAGCGCATCTTGCGCCTTTGGCTATGGATGTGAGTTCGGATGTGCTCGGGGGTGAGAATCGCGGGCGAAAGTTAGCGCACAATTTCGTCGCGCTGGATCTTGTTTCCAGGAAACTAAAAAACGAAGAGTTTACGGTTGAAATCCCGTTTGACTATCCGGCGGCCAAAGCTGTTGCGGTGTGGGTGACCTCGGCTGGGTCGGTCACACCGGTGCAGGCAGCGGGCGGATACCTGAGGTAGTGAACTCCAGTGACTATACGGTGCGCGGCATTTGCCGGTCGCTCGAGGTTCCGCGACCCTCGTAAACTTTTCTTTGGAATTCAGTGATCATTTCGAGCGCTTCAGCTCGAACTCCAACGCTACAAGTAACCCGTTCCTCGAGAGAATCATCCGCACTCCGGCAAGAAAAAATCCGCCCTGTAATGAGGCGAAAAAAACGAGTTCGGAAAAACGATCCTTTTGTCGAACCGGATGTTTTCAGGCCAGGCACGGTTGGAGGGTGGGGGAGATTGAAGAAGCCGTAGGCGTATATGCTGAAGCCAAGATCCAAGAACTGGCCGAACGGAAGATGCGCTCAGACAAACCGGAACTTGCGCGGACAATGGCGACTGCTCTTGAAAACCAAAAGCCTTTCGATCCGAGCTGCCAGCAAGGTGGATCCTGGAAGCCATAGCCTGCGAAGTCTGCCAAGCGGTTAGAAACAATATTTGCGGGCGCGCCAGTAATGCCAGTCGGCAATGGCCTCGGCGGTCTGATTGCTGACTCCGATGCCTTCCAGTTGTGCCAATGGCAAGCCGAGCTCGCGTCCTTGCCATTTCGCTTGCACAAAGATTTCGGACGGTTCGTCGCAGTCTTCATCAAGCATGCTCACTATTTCCACCTTTTCTCCACTTTTGAGTGGTGAAGATTTTCGCGGCGCGACACAGCGCGCCCGAAAGGGGAATTCCAGCTTGTCTTCGAGGTAGCAGATCCAGCCGGAATAACGTTCCGATTCGTTGTAGCAATCCACTACGATTTCCATCTGAATGCGTTTCTCGTGGGCTTGGTCGATTTTGTCTTTAGCCATGTTTGCTGGAGGCAGATACTGTGTCGGCGACACTGCCTTGCGTGAAGGATATCGCTGGGTAACGCGTGCGGTAGAACTTACCTTTGAACCGCCGCAGGAGCCACGCGAGATGCGGCATCTGCTGAAACCCGCGGATCAGGTAGGCGCGGCCAATCGCTGCGCAGCCATGCTCGCGCACCAACCGCTGTACAAACGCCGGGCTGATGTTTTGATTCTCGATCAGCGCGCGGACGCTCTCGCCTTCGTCATCGGTGAGGGAGGCGTCTTGTTTGCGGAATGCCGAGCAAACTCGATTAAAACCGAGCATTACCATGTGCGCAGCGTGGCGCGGTCCGGTTCTGGCAGATCAAGCGCAGCCGCGAGCAAATCGATCACGCCTAACCCACACCAGTCGGTGCAATGCTGACAGATAAAATCGTCGATGGCGTTGACGTCCGTCGTTCCGGTTCTTTGCTCTTCGAGGTAGCGGGCGCACTGGTGGCGGAACAGGTAGGAATGCTCACCGGCCCAAACGAGCTTCCGTTAATATCCCACCCGCGCCGGTTGGGCGTGTGCAGAAACCGGGCGACGCCGGAGTCTTTGGGCTGCCCGCGAAACGCAGCGGCCAAAAACTCACTCACTGTTTCCGCCAGTTCCGTAAGGTCGGGGTGGTCCGGGGCAAGAATAAGATCCGGCTTTAATTGCCGCCACAGAATGTAGAGGAAATGCCGAACGCGGCGGGGATCAAACCTTCCCGAGAGCTGCTCGCCCGCCTCAAGGAAAAGTGGTAACGGCGTGCCGAAGAATTCGCTCTGGTAATTTTCCAATGCCGGCCAGAGACCGATCCCGGCATGAATGTCTTCGGCAAACTCGACGAGCGCGACGGCTAGTTCGTCGAGGGCATCGTTGTCGAGTTGGCACGCCGGGTAGATGAACGTTTCCTGCGTTTCCGCAACCACTCCACGCAAAGCCAGAGCGAGGCCGGCAAGCCGCCGCTCCAGTCGACCGGCACTTACGGGTGGACGGTTGGATTCGATCCTTGCTTCGAGATTGTACTTTCGGCCCATTTCTCGGATCAATAGCTGCAGTTCTTTTCTCGGGAAAGGATTCGCGGACTTGATCTCATTGCACGGCACACGCGCTTTCTATCCAGTCAAAATCTCGTGAAGCCTTGATTCGGTGGTTCGTGTAAAACCCATTTGGTCCAGTGATAACCGCGCAAGCATCCTGACTTGTCTCGTCGATCGACCAGTCAATTAGGGTTTGAAACGCTTGATGCATATACTCAACGTGGGCCTCCAACAACGTAGAGCCGTCATCCGCTTTGACGATCAATGAGAAGCTTTTATCCTGCAGAAGACTTCGATAGCGATTTACCCCGTGAGACGCCCGCGGTTCGCAATGTTTGGCGTTGGGTACAGCTTCGGCCATTTCCGTACCTTTACGGGCTGAGTCTGTCAGAAAAGCATATTTGTTCATAGAACGTGATGGAAACGAGCAATGCGTAGAGAACCTTAGACCACCATATGGTGTATTTTCAATATTTAAATCCCACAATATATGGTAAGAAAAGGGACGTGCAGCCATGTGAAACGTTTTCGATTCTGGGCGCCTTGCTTGTGGCTGATCCTTTTGAGAGTCACGTAAAAGAAACAGTTACCAACATTGCTATGCATTTAGCGCGCGCCAGTAAGCAAATCCATACGGGACCAGAACGAGACGAAAATTTCTGCTTTGCGTTTCGGAGGAAGCTCAGGGTGGACTGGAATTTCCAGGCTTTCCATGTGGGTGTCGCCCGGCTCGCCCGATTCGAGCCATGAAATGCCTCCCCTGGCACTGATGACTACCTTCCCATTGTGAAGACGCTTAATCTCAGGCGGCTGGCCGACCGGTAGCCAGCCTTTGTAGCGTTTGGAGTAGCTGCTCGATCAAGTCAGTCGCTCGCGCGCCCCATGCCCGAAACCGGATATCGCCCGCACCGCTATCGCTCTCAGCGTCACTCCATTGGCTCTCGATCAAGACTTGGCTGCGTGTCTTCTTCTCGTAGAACCAGCAACCGTACTTCCAGTAAATGGCCGCGAACAGTCAGCACGGCCAGCGGGGAAAGATCGTTGAGCTGTCCGCACGCGGTGAGGTTGAGCGATTGGAGCGAGGTCAGGCCGGCCAGCGGGCTTAAGTCGGCGCTGAGCTGCTGGCAGCCGGAGAGGTTGAGTTCGCGGAGTGACGTCAGCCGCTCTAACTCCCGAGGAAGTTGGCTTAGAGAATCGAGGTCGCTTAAGTCGAGGGACGTTGTCCCGGTATCCTCCAGTCTCGTACGGACTATCTGATCGCGTGCCGGAATGCTACTTTGTGAGAAATCAGCTTTGACGGCCAGAAGACAAAGCGAGTCACCCATTCGACACTATGGCATCTGCTTTCGACAATATTGTTATTAGAGATTGGATGGCCGAAGCCTTTAGCAAGCAGGGTGTCCTCAGTCTTGAGGACCCCACAATTTTGATCGGAGAAGGACCTTTCAATCAGAAAGACCTAAAAGGATTTCTCGTCAAACACGGATTAGAAGAAGCAAACAAAAAAACGGCAATCCATCCTTGCGGATCTTTATTTAAACCCGGCTCTTCCTAGGGTAGAGTCCGTCCCGAAAATGCGCTTTCCCCGTGCAACACATGTTGCAAGATTTCGCATTGCAAGAATTTGCCACTTAGAACTTTATTTGTGAGTGTTATTAAATATTTTATTCGGAAAGAAGGCAAAATAGCGCCAGCCCGAGGGACACCTCTGGCACTGAGCATTGATTCTAACTTTTTTGCGATGTTTCTTAGGCCGCTTGCCTAAGCTTTTGCTCCTGGAGCCTTCGCTGCTCCCGCAATTTCTCGGCTAACACCCATAAATTGTGAGTGAGTATTCCCCAGGCCACTTGCAAGGCGCGGTTCTCAAAGCCCTCCGAACGCATCGGTCGTCCGAGAAATTCATTTTTAAATATCGCGATGCGCGCTTCAGTCTGTGCTCTGCGGCGCTGCGCTTGGGCAAAGTCTTCATCCTTCATGGCCTCGCGCAGAGCGCGCGGATCACGTGGGCAGAGCCTGGCAAATGTCCCACGCTCCTCAAGCCACTGGACGGTGATTTTGTTATCAAAACCACGGTCGGTGACCAAACTCTTGATCGCCACTTTGAGGCCGCTTTCCACCCTCTCGACGCTCGGGCGCACTAACCGCGGATCGGCAGGTACTTTCTCTTTGAACAGTTCCCAATCGATAATCAACCCATCGATCTGTTCGCCCAGAACTAACAAGTTGCCAAACTCGACCTCCTCCCCGGCTTTGCCACGAACGATGACGTGGATGTTGGGCTCAAAGAGGCTCAGCAGCTTTTCGTCATTGGCTACTTGCCGCTCTCCAATGATGCGTTCATGGGCCTGTTTAACAGCCAGTGGCAGAGCTTCGAGAATCGATTCCAGGCGCTTGAGAACCTGCTCGGCCTGCGGGCGGGTCCAGTCCGTCGCTTGCCAGTTCTCATCGAGCAGCTTGTGGTAACGCTGGGCATGGGCACGCACCACGGTCACCACCCTCTTCATCTCTCGCAACACCCGCTTGCGCTCTTTTTTGCCGTTCTTCTTGCGGCGGGTGTGAGTCATTTCCATCGACAAGCGGTTGATCTGGGTGATGAATACTTGTGGCTCGCACATCCGTGATTTGAGCCCGTGCGAGCGGATCAGTTCCACCGACTGCATCAGGCTCTTGACTCCGTCGCGCAAAAGCACCCAATCGACCGGAAAATGAATGTTAGCTTTCACACAGGTGGTGTCCAAAAACATCGTGCTCAGATCCAAGGGTTCCTCCAGATCAAGCGCCTGTTTGCCATCGGCCACCGCGGCTCCTGCTTTGCGCAGGAGGCCATTGATGACCTCCCGCATCTCTTCTTCAGGCAACCAGGTCGCATAGCGTTGGACGGTGCTTTTGGCTGGCACCTTGACCCGATCAAGCTGCGCGACCTTGCAGAACCATTGCAGCAGCGGACTATCAGCCAGTCGCGCCGCGAAATCACGGAAGCTTCCCACTAACAACGTGCGCGCAATCGAACATCGCAACGCTCGGATAGAATGTTCTTGAAAACGGACCTGTTGTTTTCCACTGACCAGATCTTCCAACCGGATCACTCCGCTTTGACCTTCGCCCGAGAGCTCTATCTGTTCCACTTTGCTCTCGCTCAGTGTTTTGATCCAATGATTCAAGCTGCGCCTCACGAACTCCTTTTCTACGCCGCTTGTAGACAACAACTCATCCATGGTGGTGAGCTGTCCCCGTAAGGCAAGGTAATCGACATTGCCTTCGATGGTCGGCAATACCGGACGAAAATGCTCTTCACAGGGGATAAACGTGATCGGGGGAGGCTCGCAATGCATGGGGAATCTTTATAAGACATTGCTTTCGCGAAAATCGAGAAAATTCGACCCGGAAACACAACTAATTGTGTCCAAATCTACATTCGAACACAATCTGTGGGACTAGTTGTAGGGTAAATTCTCAGGCGTCTCCCTGGGAGTTCGGGTCTGGTGTCGATCAAGGCGATGATATTCATTTGCTGGCGTCGTACCTCGGCGCCGACCGCGCTCAGATCGCTACGTCCTTGGCCAGTTTGCGCAGCACCTGCAGAGCAGCCTGATCCTGTAACGATGAGGCCTAATACCGTTCCTAAAGCTACCACGATCTGTGGATGGTTGACGCAGGCCAAAAACTGCCAATACAATGCCTGCCACGAGTTCTTCGGTATCGTTATCTTTAAGGATCTGTGAGGGTCTGTTTTTGGTAGCTCCAGCATCCCAAGGAGGTAACGGTACCAAGCGCCTATGTAAATTTCGGGTTCTGCGTTCTCACTTTTCGAGTTGTTTTCTGTCACTTCGCTCGCTTGGCAACCCCCCGTCTCCCGCTCCATTGCGTTTTCCTCACAATACCTTCTATAGCGGCCACGGAACAAATCGTCGGCGTAGAGCGCCTCGCAGTAGACAGGCTCGGATTTTTTTGCATCGCCAGCCTCTCGTATAGATTTTTCTATTTTAACTAGCCGCCGCCGTCCCTCGATCTTTTTTTCAAGTTCCTTGCCTTTTGGCCATACCCATACCCACCCTTCGTTCATATCGTCTCTGCTCGCTTTAAAAATCCTGTACCTAAGAGTATCCGGCTGGTTAGGCATAGATCGTCCTCGTCAAACAGATGCCATTAGCGAATCGTATTACTGGCTGAGATCTTGTCAACGATGGCGTCGAGCCCGGAGGCACTAACTCTCCCTTCGCGCTATCACAAGCTGGTTTTATTGTCTGAATCGGCGCTATCGGTAAAGTCATAGTAATATTGCTTTAGTATTTCCAGTGCTGGCGCGCAGCATATTCGACCCGTAAGCGAAGTATCTCATGGTGAGAGAGACTTTTATATGTTCGATCCACATTCAACCGATTCCATCGCGTAAAAGCATTGACCATCAATCTCGCGTGTCCCGTAGTAAAAGACCGAGGCAATGTTCGGGTGGCAAAGCCGAGCTGCTGCGCGAGCTTCTCGCAGGAAACGTTCCCGCGCTTCGGGAAGGGTCGCAATGCGAGCGTCGATGACCTTAAGAGCCACCTCATTTCCCAAGATCGTGTCGGAGGCCCTATAGGTGATACCCATCGCGCCCCGGCCCAACTCCACAGGCGTGCCGTCGGTGTGGGTAGCGACCTGGTAATGGTCAAAGCGCTCTGCATTCTCCGAAGAATTACTTCACGGCTTCGTCGCCGAGAACCTCTTTGACATAGTCAACCAGGATCTTCTGAGCGCCTGCCGCGTCAGTCTGCTTGCGAAGCAGTGCCTCGGTCGCGCGCGACACACCTTCGGCAACCGCGGAGAAACCCTCGGCGGTTTTCAGATAGGTTCCCGTTCCGTTCTTCAAAGCGGCGAGAATTGGAACCAGCGGTGTCAACTTTTGGAACTCTGGATCAGCCGCCGCGTCGGTGCGCCCCGGGATATTGCCCAGATTTTGCGCGTACGCCACATCGGCTTTAACCGAACCAAGCTCTAACATGACCTTCTTGGCGAGCCCGACATCAGGCGACTTTGCGCTAACCGCCCATGGACTCTCAAGATCGACAAGGACGTACTGCCCTCCAGTCTTGCCGGGAACCTCCCAGGTGCCGACGACTTCAGTGACATTCGGGATCGGGTTCTTGCTCTGCGGACCCCAGTCATAGATATAGCCCCATGAACCGCCGGTGGTTGCAACCAGTTTGCCGGCCGGAAACATTTCGTACTTCGGTACCACCCAAGGCTCTGGCTCCAGCAGCGGCTGGATCGGCATCAGACCGTCATTG
Source organism: uncultured Verrucomicrobiae bacterium (assembly GCA_963782115.1). Classification (GTDB taxonomy): domain Bacteria; phylum Verrucomicrobiota; class Verrucomicrobiia; order Chthoniobacterales; family JAFAMB01; genus JAFAMB01. The sequence continues at coordinate 269,701 of CAWAIK010000011.1, read as the reverse complement.
ATGAGATCGGCGTAGAAGCCGAACGCGTCCTTTATCCCTTGCCCGGTGAGGTTGAGCTTGCCGTCCCCAGTGACGATCTGTGGCGTTGAAGTGCCAACAATCAAAAGCCTGAAGCCCTCGACGAAGGCACCGTCGCCCCAGGTGATACCCGCCGGAAAGAGAAGGCCGTAGGCACCGGTCTTTGCTTTGACCTCCTTGGCACGGTCGAGAAGCTCGGCCCATGTCTTCGGTTGCTCGGTCGAAATACCAGCTTTCTCCAATATGTCGCGACGGTAGTAGATCTGCTGGACGTTCAGCATGGAAGGTAGAACGTAAATCTGACCCTCTTTGCTGGTCGCCATGGCCTTGCCGACATCAAACAACTGCGAATAGCCGTCCCAGGCCTTGAGCTCTGTGGTAATGGGAGCTAGATAGCCCGCTGCGACCATGTCCGCGACATCCGAACCATGGGGTGCAGTAAAGATGTCTGGCGCATTGCCGGCGCGAAGTTCTGTCAGAAGCTTTGTTAAATAATCTTTCTCTGGGGCGGGATATTCGAGGACTTCAATGTGGACGTGGTATTTTTTTTCGATGTCCGGCACGACCTTGTTGAGCGCATCGATCCGTGCCGGACGATGCTCGGCGATACGGATCGTCTTAGCCTGGGCGGCGCCGATTGCCAGCACCGAGGCCACAGTCATTCCCACGAGGATTGTCCTTCTAAACATTGATTCTCCTTTTCAAATCACGATGCCCTTGCGGCCATCGCCAGGTTTGTGTATACGTGTTCATAAAACGCACGTATATGCGTCTTGATTTTCGATGTCAAATAGAATTCTATAGGAAATATACGTGATCAAAATTCGTCTTAAATAGTGCAAACGTTTCCAAATATGACTGGTAATACGGTTTTGCGTCTTGGTTTGATCGGCACGGGACAAATGGCGGCACATTATGCGCACAGCTGGGTCTCGATGCCGGAAGTTGCCTTTGTCGCACTGAGCGATATCAATGCTGCTTCACGACGGAAATTCGTCGATATTTGTCGTGGTGCGGGGCGACCCGAGCCGCGAGAATTCGACGATTTCAGGTCAATGTTCACCACCTGCAGGGACGAGCTTGACGCGATTTATGTGTGTACACCGCACGCCCTGCATGCGGAGCACGGCATCGCCGTGATCGAGTCCGGCCTGGACCTCCTGATCGAAAAGCCAATGGTCACGACGGTGGCAGAGGCCGAGCGGTTGATTTCAGCGCGGGATCAGAGCGGTTCTACCGTCGTAGTCGCCTTTCAAGGCGCTCTATCGCCTTTGATTGCAGATACACGCAAGCGCGCCCAGGCGGGTGAATTCGGCGAGCTCCTCAGCGTGGCCGCCACCATCTGGGAGAACTGGTCCTCACGCTACAAAGGGCACTGGAAGCAGCAATTGGACTTGTCGGGAGGCGGCTTTATGTTCGATACGGGCGCCCACATGATGAACACCGTTTGTCTTTTAGCTGACTCGAATTGTGAACAGGTATCTGCTCTGATGAATAACCGCGAGCGCAGCGTCGATGTCGTCTGTGCGGTCGTCGGGCGGCTAACCAGCGGCGCTCTTCTGACCCTGAACGCTGCCGGCGACGGACCAGATGGCTGCGCTTCGCACCTCACGTTTTTTTATACGCGGGCGATCGTGCGCGTTGACGCCTGGGGCGCCTGGCGGGAGATCTCTGCGGCCGAAACTCCGGGAATACGTGAAGAGGTTGAAATCAGGAACAACCCGCTGAAGAGTTTTCTCGCGATTCGTGCTGGCAGTGGAGAGAACCTCTCGACCATAGAAGGTGGAATGCGTTTCGCGCGCTTGTGGGATGGCATCAAAGCATCAGCAGCCAGAAATGGCGAACCCATCGCCATACGTCCTGTCCCATGACGCCAAGGTAGTGAATTGCGTGAAAGAGCGAATCACCTCTAAAAAACTGGCGAAGCTCGTTGGGGTTTCATCGGCAACCATCTCCCGAGCATTCTCAACGAACGCACGAATCAGTGAGAAGACGCGCGTGCGCGTTCTCGCTATGGCGCAGCAGTATGGATATCAGCCAAATGCGATCGCCCGCACGCTGAACAATCGGCAATCTCGTCTGGTAGCAGTGGTGGTGAATGCTATCGGCAACCAATGTGAAGCAGAGCAGCTTGACCTACTCGTACATCGGCTGCAGGCTCGCGCTCTTGTTCCAATTATTCTTTGCTGCGGCGATAACACCGACCGTTTGCAGTTGATGCGCCTCGCGTCGACCTACCAGGTCGACCATGCGATCATCGTCTCCGATTTAGTGCCGCTGAAGGATGCGGCGCAGATATTCAGGACGACCTGGCCGATTATCGTCTCGGCGGAACCGATCGAAGACACGAGGGTTTCATGCGTGCGTGTCGATGGCGCAGAGGCAGCTTCGCAGATTATCGACAAGCTGGTCGGCGATGGTCGCGGGCACTTCGCCTATCTGTACGGCAGAACCTCCAGTTGGATAGACAAGCAGCGTCGGGAGTGGTTCAGCGGTGCCTTAGCGAGACACGGCCTGGCGTTCGAAGCAGAAGGTCACGGCGACTATTCATACGATTCGGGGTTTAAGGAAGCTTCTCTTATCCTGCACCGCTCGAAAGTCGACGCGCTGGTGTGCGGCAATGATGTGATGGCGATTGGTGCGCGCGATGCGGCAACACGTCTATTCAACCGGCGTGTGCCGGGCGATTTGGCTCTCGTCGGTCAAGATGGCATCTCGATGGCGCGTTGGGGGTGTCACGACCTGACCACCCTTGCGCTCGATCAAGTAGCCCTCATCGATGCAATCATGCAACTCATAGGGAGGCACGAAACCGACAACGGCGCAGCTCCCACTATCGTTATCAAATGCACGGCTCGGTGGGGTTCAACTACCCTTGGGCAAAGTCTTCATCCTTCATGGCCTCGCGCAGAGCGCGCGGATCACGTGGGCAGAGCCTGGCAAATGTCCCACGCTCCTCAAGCCACTGGACGGTGATTTTGTTATCAAAACCACGGTCGGTGACCAAACTCTTGATCGCCACTTTGAGGCCGCTTTCCACCCTCTCGACGCTCGGGCGCACTAACCGCGGATCGGCAGGTACTTTCTCTTTGAACAGTTCCCAATCGATAATCAACCCATCGATCTGTTCGCCCAGAACTAACAAGTTGCCAAACTCGACCTCCTCCCCGGCTTTGCCACGAACGATGACGTGGATGTTGGGCTCAAAGAGGCTCAGCAGCTTTTCGTCATTGGCTACTTGCCGCTCTCCAATGATGCGTTCATGGGCCTGTTTAACAGCCAGTGGCAGAGCTTCGAGAATCGATTCCAGGCGCTTGAGAACCTGCTCGGCCTGCGGGCGGGTCCAGTCCGTCGCTTGCCAGTTCTCATCGAGCAGCTTGTGGTAACGCTGGGCATGGGCACGCACCACGGTCACCACCCTCTTCATCTCTCGCAACACCCGCTTGCGCTCTTTTTTGCCGTTCTTCTTGCGGCGGGTGTGAGTCATTTCCATCGACAAGCGGTTGATCTGGGTGATGAATACTTGTGGCTCGCACATCCGTGATTTGAGCCCGTGCGAGCGGATCAGTTCCACCGACTGCATCAGGCTCTTGACTCCGTCGCGCAAAAGCACCCAATCGACCGGAAAATGAATGTTAGCTTTCACACAGGTGGTGTCCAAAAACATCGTGCTCAGATCCAAGGGTTCCTCCAGATCAAGCGCCTGTTTGCCATCGGCCACCGCGGCTCCTGCTTTGCGCAGGAGGCCATTGATGACCTCCCGCATCTCTTCTTCAGGCAACCAGGTCGCATAGCGTTGGACGGTGCTTTTGGCTGGCACCTTGACCCGATCAAGCTGCGCGACCTTGCAGAACCATTGCAGCAGCGGACTATCAGCCATAACCCGAAATCGCTCCCTTTCCGACGATGACCGCTTTCCAGCCCCAGCCGTCACGAGAGAGAAATCGCTGAGCAGTTGTTGAGAGGCGCACCTGGCTAATCAACGGCTACGACGGAGCGTAGCCCTCCAGACTGCGGCGACGAGAATGGCTAAAAGCGTCTTTTATCATGCGCCTGCCGATCTCTGAACTCGGCCAAAAAGGCCATGAAGTACGGGGAAGTACACCAAACAGCGGTCAGATGGGTCGAATCGGCCAAAAGTAGCCAGAAAAAGAGCGACAAACAGCACACGTATACCAGAGGAGAAGACACGAAACGGAATTTAAAGCACGCTAAGCGGCGGCGGCAAAGCTTTGGATTTGGGTGCGAAGCGGTCGAAATTGATCCGGGCCGAGGTTCGGGGATGTTTCCCAGTGGTAGTCGCCCGTGAGATTGATATGTTCCCAGCCAAGCGGCGACAGGTGAGCCAGATCACTGGGTGTTGGTTCATGGCCCTGGCTGCGCAGGTAATCGACAGCGCGCTGCAGATATACGGTATTCCATAGAATGATAGCCGCGACGAGTAGATTCAAACCGCTGGCGCGATGGCGCTGGTTCTCATAGGAGCGGTCGCGAATCTCGCCCAGCCGGTTAAAGAATACGGCCCGCCGGAGAGCGTTTTGCTGCTCTCCCTTGTTGAGGCCGACAGAACTGCGACGCCGCAGTTCTGGATCTTGCAGCCACTGGAGAGTAAATAAGGTACGTTCCAGTTTCCCCAGTTCGCGCAGCGCGAGCGCTAAGCCGTTCTGCCGGGGATATGCTGCGAGCTTTCGAAGGATCACGGAAGCGGTAATCGTCCCCGTTTTGACCGACAAAGCGAGGCGCAGCAGTTCGAACCAGTGATCGCTGACAACGCGAAGATTGATGGCGCCCGCTACCATTGGCGCGAGCTCGGGCGGCGTAGTCATGCCCGGCAACAGATACAGCCGCTTCTCCTTCAAGTCGCGAATGCGGGGTGCAAAGCGAAAACCCAGCAGCCGGCACATGGCAAAGACGTGATCTGAGAAGCCCCCGGTATCGGTGTAATGTTCGTTAATGACAAGGCTGCTCTGGTGATAGAGCAATCCGTCGAGAACATGAGGCGCTTCGTTAGCGGTCGCGGCAATCACCTTGGTGTGATACGGCCCAAACTGATCGGATAGATGAGTGTAGAACTTGACTCCCGGCTCCTGGCCGTAGTGCAGATTTACCAATCCTCCAACTTCACCCCGGCCGCCGGCTCGAAAGAACTGGCCGTCCGAGGAAGATGTGGTACCACTGCCCCAGTGAGCAGCCAGGTGCTCACGATTTTGCGCGTCAATCAGACAGGCAAGGGCCTGCGCATAGCACTCCTCGCGGATGTGCCAATCAGCGGTCCAGGATAGCTGCCTCCAGGTGGTCTCGCGACAGGCCTCTGCCGTCCGCACGAGCCCGAGATTAATGGCATCGGCCAATATCGCTGTAAGGAGAGCCTGCCGGTTTTTGGGAGGTGCCTGTGTGCGCAGATGGACAAATCGATCACCCAGATTTGTCCATTGATCGACCTCGGTGAAGAGTTCCGTTATCTTGACGTGCGGCAGCAATGCATAGGCCTTTTCAGCAAACGCTTCCGCAGATTCCGGGGTGTTCTTACGTAACGGGGCAATTCGCAAGTCTCCATTCACAAGCGTGACATCGGGCAACGTGTTATCCCGAGCCTTGGACGAAACCGCCGTCAGGTTGTCTTCCAGTCTTTGCCGAAGCTCGGCCATGTAGGACGGCAAATTCGTATCCACGTCTAGTGGGAGTGGCTCTTTTTGCATCTCCTTGAAGGCTTCCGCCGGAATCAAATACGTTTCGAAGTCACGGTACTGACGGCTACCCGTTACCCAGATATCGCCGGACTGTAGCCGGTCGCGTAATTCGGCGAGAGCGCACATTTCATAAAAGTGTCGATCTACTCCGCTGGATGAAAACACATAAGCCCGCCAACGCGGCTTCACGAAACCAATCGGCACATGCTCGGGTAACGTGCGTTTGCCGCTGGCATTGAGGTCGCGAAGCAGATAGAGCGCCTGCAGCAACTCGGCCGCCGCTGGTGCGGCGCGAAACTCGAAATTCGCGAGCAGGAGAGGCGCGAACTTACGCACACTGCTGTACCGTTCATCAAGCAGCGAGAGATAGTCAAACTCTTCTGGTTGAGCAAGCTTCTGCGCTTCAGCCACAGTCGATTCGAACTTGGACCAGGGCAACACAGATTCAATCGCGCCAAACACATCGCCACCGCTGAAGCGCGCTTCGATAAGAGCCTGGCCCACGCGGGCGTAAAGCCGCACTTTCTCGTTGATCGATTTGCCGCTGGCGTGAAACTGTTCAGCGTGCGCACGCTCGGATTTCTTAAACATCTTACCGACCAGATGTTCAAACATGTTGAGTGCTTCGTCGGTCAGCGTGGAAGTAAGTTCCAGCACCAAGGCCGTTAACGTAGCATAGCGGCGCAGCGGCTCGATTTCAGCCAGGTGCTGTACAGTGCTCTGGCCTCCCTCTCGAGCCAGCTTAAGCCAGTAGTTCTGATGAACCCGCGTCGCGCGTTCTGGGTCGATGCCGAGTCCGCGCACCAGGCTTACTCGTTCGATCAGCTTCGGGAAGTTGCCCGGCGTGGCTGCATAAGCGGTCTGCCGCAGGAAGGCCAATGTGCTCTGTCCGCCTCCGGCACGAACTTCGAGCAAGCGATCGAGTGATTGGCGCTGCTGATCGGTCAGTCCCTCCGTAAGCCGTCGCCACAGTTGCCGCTGCGCTCGGGCTCGAACCGACGCACTTAACCGTTCAACGGCCGATAGCGGTGGGCTGACGATGCGGCGCACGCGCAGTTCCTCAAGCACCGTAGCTACCAGCATCGGTCCATGATCGGTGGCGAGCGCGGTCGGCAATAGGCAAACCGCGAGTTCTCGATACAGCGCGCGAGTGAAGGGACGAAGCCCAAGGGTATCTTGAATCTCGGCCGCGTGCTCCCGGCGAGTTTGATCGCGTTCGGCATAATCGCCGAATGCGGCTATAGCGAGTCCCAGTTGCTCGGCGACAAATGCGCAGAGAGCAGCGGGCGGTTGCTCTCCTTGTTGAAGGATTCGGCCCGGGAAGCGCAAGTAACAAAGCATCAGCGCGAAGCCAAGGCGGTTTGCGTCGCCACGCCGCCGATTAATCAACGCTAAATCCTCGGAACCGAATGTGTAGTGACGTACCATCTCGCGCTCATCGCTGGCGGGAGCCTGAAAACTGAGCCGCTGCGACTCAGTGAGCAATTCTCGGTGTGGCATGATTTGTCCCTGTTGAAGCATACTTTAAACAGACCGATACTTTGCCCAGGAAAAGGCGCGGTTTTCGGGGTGTTTGGCCTGAAGGGATAGGCGTAAGGATTCGTTCGTAAATGAGTAACAGGATGCCGTAGGCATCATTGTTGGCGAGATCGGTGTTGCGATAGCAACTGGAGGATTATGGAACGCGTTCCATAAATGGCCACTTGCTGTCGGAACCCCAGATCGGATGTCCACCTACTGTCACCCGGTGGATCCAAGGATTTTTGCATATTGATAGAACCCGGTATAACGCGCTGCCAACTGGTCCATGTCGTCGTCCGTCGAGGTTTCCATCAAGCGTTTGAAGGCTGGCAAGTAGCCAGCCATATCGGTGAAGATGGCCAAATCATCCACTTTGACTTGGCGCGGTTGCGCCAGGATGGCCGTCAGCTGGTGGAACTGGCGCAGAACCGTCAGCCTCAGAACGCGTCGGTCCTAACGGAGGTTTTCGGTTGGATGTGGGCTATTCACGCGGTAGAGGGCATTTCCCTTGCAACCTCACTGATTTCGTTCTCTTCGAGTTCCGCGCGTTCCCTTCGACTCCGCTGACGAAGACGGCGGTGGTGAGGGCTGGGACTGTGGCGCTGCCTTGCTTCGAGTAGAATCTAGACTGGCGCGTGGCTGGGTCGTTGGAGTGCTGCTGCACGGGGTGCAGGTACAGGGGTTGGCCTTGCAGGCGGCTGTCGGTGGACGTGACCGATGAGTTGGTCGCGTTGAAGACTACAAGGATGTGCTTGTAGCCCTCGTAAGGATAACCGTTCGCATCCAGCTTCATCACGATCAGTCCGGGGATCTGGCTCTGCCCCGTGTTCAGAAAGATGAGATTCTGCTGCACCTCCTTAAACGTTGGCATGCGGAACAGCTGCGAGCTGTAGCGAATCTGCATCAGCTCTCTGAAAGCTGCACTACAGTATGCGATGTTCGCCGGTTGCGGTGTGTACGCGGGGTTGCTGAGTAGCGGCCTCATGATAGGCCACTGCGATTCATTTTGGCTCGCCAGCGGCAAGCCAATGCCCCAATTGGCGGTCTTGCCGCTCCAGTCGATCTTGTTAAACCAATCGCCGGAATCGTAGCTGTTCTGGTCCATGTCTTTAGAGCGCATCAGGTCGTCGCCTCCCTGGAAAAAAGGCACTCCTTGCCCCAGCACGACAAGACTCATCGCGAGAACCTGACGGCGCGCTCGAGTGGCGATGCTGTCGTTCAAATTCGACTTCATCTGGATGGCATCGAAGAGATCCTGGTTGTCGTGGGCCGAGCAGTAGTTGATGGCTTCAATGGGAGTGGCGGTGAAGCCGGCCGGCTGGCCATTGTAATGCACCTCGGCGCCGGTGACGGTGGCTCCGGCGCTATCGACGAAGCTATAGTCGCGTAGATTGCCGGTGAGACCGATGAGGATCCAGTCGGAGTATAGAAGCAATTGGCCTTTCTCGCCGAGCTGGGGTGGGTTCTGATTCGTGAAATCGCTCGAATCAGTGAACAGGCCTGTGGCAAAGCCCTGAGCTTGCTTCTTTTTGGTGATGGGGCTTCCCCCACGGATGGCGGTCCAGATGCGGTCGTTGAAGGTACCGATGCCGAAGCCGTAGAGATTGATCTGGTCGGCTTCGGGACCGATTTGGTTATTCTGGGTATCGCCGAAGTTCCAGCCCTCGCCATAGATGTAGATCTTCGATCCATCGACGCCGTCTTTCTGGGGCGTGAGGGCGCGCAGTGCTTCCTGAACGTGCTGCATGTTGTAGGTGAAGTGGAAGTCCATGATATCGAAGCGGAAGCCGTCGATTTTGTACTCGCGCGCGTTGAGCACGAGCGTGTCGATCATGAGCTTCTCCATCATGCGGTGTTCGCTGGCGGTGTCCTCGCCAAAGGCGGCCGTTTTAAAGTTGCCGTTAGCATCGAGGCGATGATAGTACCCAGGCACGACTTCATCCAGATTCGAGTGCCGCTGGCGTAGTGGGGTTTTCGTGTGGTTGAAAACGACGTCCTGAACCACTCGAAGCCCGGCTTTGTGCAGACCTTCAACCATGGTGCGGTACTCGAGCACGCGGTTGTCGGGGTTGATCGCATAGCTGGCTTCGGGAGCCATGTAGTGGACGGGATCATAGCCCCAGTTGTAGGCATCGCAACACTGAATGGCCGCCACGGCAGCCTGTTGCTGTCGGCCGTCTGGCGGATACTGGGACAAATCGCCGGTCGTCTGCCACGTAGACTTGTCCTCATTCACACTCGCGTTGTGGAATGAGGGAAGAATATGCACGGCTTTCAGTCCGCTTTTGGCGAGCTCACGCAGGTGCTGCATGCCGGCCGAGTTCTGGTCATCGAAAGCCTCATACATGCCGCGATCTGAGGCGGGCACGGTGGAATCGTTGATGCTGAAGTCGCGGATGTGGAGTTCGTAGAGGCTAAGATCGCTGAAGCTGCGGAGGTAAGGCGAGGGTACAAAGTCCCATCCATCGGGCTTTGTTTCGGCGGAGGAAAGATCGGTAATTCGGCTTTTAGCGCCATTGAGAGCGATGTCGACAGAATATGGATCGGTGGTGATGTTGGTGTCGATAGCAGCGTCGCTGAGGACCCAGACGGTGACGCTGAAGAGATAGTATTTGTTCTTCCAAGTGGCGTCACCGGCGGCCACCCAAACTCCGTTGTCCTCGTGCATTACGATGGTGGCGACGGGGGTGGTGTCGTTCGCGGCGTTGAAGAGTTGCAGGGAGACCTGCTGGGCGGTGGGCGCCCAGACCTTGATTTTGACGGGCACGGAGTCGTTATCGTCGATGACGACGCCGAGGCGTCCGGGGTAGTAGTAGAGATCGTCGAGAACACCGGCATCCTGAATGCCGGTTGCGTATTGCAACTTGCCGCTTGGGCTAATGGCGGAGAAGGCGAGCTCTCCCTTAAGTGCCTGCTGAAGAGTCGGGATCGGAACCGTGGAGGCGATCTGCAAGACGGCGTAGCTCGAGAGCTGGGGATAACGCGTGAGCTCATCTTGTGTCAGCGTGCCTCCGGGGGCGAGGGAGATCTGGGAGCCCCCGATGATGCCGCTGTTAGTAACGTTCAGTCCGCCGGTGATGCTGGTGGTGATGGCATAGCTGTCATCGCTCTGCAGATATTGCGACGGAATGGCGATGCGGGTGCGATCCATCCAATAGGCCTGCTGCTGGGCTATTTTTGGATCGACCGTGTCTTTTTGTTGGGCGAAGGTCGGCAAAACAAATCCGATTGCCAGCCCTACTAGAACTAGGGCAACTACTAAGCGTATTTTCATTGTTTCCTCGCGGGCCTCTTAGGATGGTTTGTCGCCTGACGACCTGCTGGGGGGTCACCACCATACGAAATCGTCAGGGTAATTCGTATTGCCTGCTCCACCCGCCCTTCTTTCAATCGTTATTGGGGCCAATCTGTACGCTGACCTTATCGAACGCGAAGAGTCGACTCTGGGATACATTTGAAGTTCTGAACTCCAAGAGTTTGGAGCAAGATCGTGTCTCCTGTTAGCGTCGGCGCCTAACGCGTCACGGCCTGTCGAATACTGCCTGTCCAGCCTGTTTTACCGTGCCGTCACCGTTGACGTAGGCGTACAGGGTGGTAGTTGTCATCCCCAGCCGGCGCGCCACTTCAGCAGCATTGGCTTTCGGATCGGCCATGGCGGCCATCGCCAACATCAACGTCGTCCGGTCCATTTTTCTGGGCCTACCTCCTAATCGGCCACGCGCGCGAGCCGCAATGAGTCCGGCACGTGTGCGCTCGGCTATGAGTTCCCGTTCAAACTCAGCGTTATGCAGTTCTCTGCAAAATGCAGATGATGCGGAGCGCGCAATTATGCAAAGCCACAGCGCCGAAGTGGCGATGTGGCCTGCATGTCGGTGATGCGGGACTCCGCATTAATCCGGGTCTAACAGTGAAGCGATCAAGGCGTCCGGCGCCTTGAATCGGCCAATCGGCCTTTTTGTGAGCGCCTCAGCGACGACCCAGTTCCATCTTCTCGAGTTGCATCAGGTAATCTGTGCGACACGGTCGCATAGGCTAATCGGAGACTCCCTAGCAACCCGGAACCGATAGCAGGTTAATTAACCAGGTGATCGACCGCAACCGTTGCGCCTTGCGCCAGACCAGTTTCGTGGCTCCGGCACCGAGCACATACTAAGCATCCTTCAATCAACGGAGGGCTATTATCATGCTTGAAACACACTTAGATTCACCTATCACCAGGCGGCGACTCCGCAAGGGTCCCGCCGCTGATCACATTGACGCTTTTGCCGACTGGCTCCACCTCCATGGGTACAAGCCAACCTCTATCGACACCTTGCTGCGTTCTCTCGCCGGATGGACGGATTGGATGCTCGTCGCAGGGTTCACCGCGAAAGAGTTCGTTGCCGGGTTCGACGCATGCAAGTTGGCGACTGAGGAGGAGCGGTGCGTTCGTTACCGCCGTGGACCCAATCACCATTCGGTGACGGCCGCCTCGGTGTTCATGCGGTTCCTCCAACATCAGGGTGAGCTTCCGCTCCCTGTAGCTCCGCCATCGGGCAGTGACCTCTGGCCTATGCTGGGAGAATTCCGTTCGTGGATGCGCAAGCATCGTGGACTAACTGAGACGACGCTCGACGTCTATCAAGGAATCCTTGTGGGGCTCCTGGATGCTCTGGGCGATGACGCACGGGCCTATTCCGCCGAGGTTCTGCGCGCCTTCGTCCTCGATCGGGCGCGCTCTCACGGGATCTATCGTGCCAAGAGTATTGTCGTCGCGGTCCGCTCCTTCGTCCGCTTCCTGGGCGTGACTGGACGATGTCCTCTGGGCATGGAACACGCGATCCCCGGTTTTGCCTCATGGCAGCTCTCATCAGTCCCCCGCTTTCTCGTCATGGAAGATGTCGAGCGAGTGATCGGCTCTTGTACCGACGACGTCTTCGGGCTTCGAGATAGGGCAGTGCTCCTGCTTTTGGCCCGGCTCGGGCTGCGCGCCAGCGAGGTCGCTGAGCTCAAACTCGCCGATATCGACTGGCCCAACGGGTGTATCATCGTCTGTGGGAAAGGGCGTCGCCAGGAGTCGCTGCCGCTACCGCAGGAGGTTGGCAACGCGATTCTGCTCTATTTGAGTCAGGGCAGGCCACCGTTGCGGGTGCCCGAGGTATTCATTTCGGTCTTGGCTCCACTTCGTGCGTTGACACGCGCGGCCGTCACCCACATCGTGCGGAGCGCACTGCGTCGGGCAGGTATTAAAAGCGCCAGTCAACGGTGCTCACGTCCTGCGCCACTCCGCTGCCACTACCATGCTCCGTCAGGGTGCATCTCTGGCTGGCATCGGTGCGGTCCTGCGACACCGCAGTCCGATGACGACGGCTCACTACGCCAAGGTGGACTTCGCCCTCCTGTCGGAAATCGCTCAGCCATGGCCGGAGGTGTCCTCATGCTAATCACTCAAGTTGAACGCTACGTATCGCTTCGCCAAGCACTCGGCTACAAACTTCGCAACACCTCTGGCAACCTCCGCGCGTTCGCCCAGTTCGCCGCCGACAGGGGCGATACACACGTCCGCGTTTCCACCGCGCTGGATTGGGCGACGGAGGCTCCTTCCCCAAACGCTCGGCACATTCGGTTGCGAGATGTAGCGCATCTGGCCGGCTTCCTGCACGCCGAGGATCCAACCCACGAGGTACCATCCAATCCCTTTCACGCGCCCAAGCGCCGGCCTCTTCCCTATATCTATGCACCGGAAGAGATTGTGCAGCTCCTCGGAACGGCCAGTCGTCTTCGCGAGTCGTACCCGCTTCGACGCCAAGTGTACACAACAATGCTCGGATTGATTGCCGCTACAGGGCTCCGCATTTCGGAAGCGCTCGACCTCCGGCTCCATGACCTGCTGCCCGATGGCGTCCTTCAGATCCGTCGTACCAAATTCGGTAAGAGCCGCCTGGTGCCCCTGCACCCCACCGCGGCGAATGCTCTTGAATGTTACCTCGAAGAGCGTCGCCGGCTGGCCGTGACGGACGACCACGTGTTTTTGTCGGCTGGGGATCAGCGCATCGCCTCCAGCACGGTGGAGTACACCTTCCGCCGGATGCGTCGGCTGGCCGGGATTGCCCCCACTCGGACACGCCCACCGCGCATCCATGATCTGAGGCAGAATGCCGAGGCCAGGAAAATGCCGAACCGCAATCTGAAGACTTATCGGAAGATATTGGAAGACAGGGGTTTGACGATGTCGTCCGGATCTTGCGACTCGGCATTATTTTTCGATGTTCGGCAGCTGCCTCTATAGGGCGTTTAAAAACTCGAGTAGCTTATCGCTTGGTCGGAACCGAGCCTGCTTCCCGGTCAGTGGTCTGGTTTTGGCAAGCGCTGCCTCCTTCAGCGCGAGGTGGGCGTGCAAATAAATTTGGGTTGTATCGACATTTTCGTGACCTAACCAGAGCGCAATAACCGAAGTCTCGACACCGGCCGCCAGCAATTCCATGGCCGAACTGTGCCTCAAGGAATGGAACGTCACTCGTTTTTTGTTCAGCGTCGGACACCGTTGCCGAGCGATGGCGACGTATTTGGCGAGCAAGTACTGCACGGCATCGGAACTGAGGCGCTCTCCTTGGACGTTGGGGAATAACACGTTGGTAGTTCCCCGCGCCGGTTCCTTTAACCAGGATTTCAAAACACCGACGGTTTGTTTCGTCAACGGCGTGCATCTTGTCTTGCGTCCTTTGCCATCGCACTGAACATGCGCACCGGTACCGAACACCAGGGCCTGTCGACCGAGACTCGTCACCTCTGATAGACGTAAGCCTGTCTGCACTGCTAACCGCAGCAGTGCATGATCGCGGCGTCCATTCCAGGTGCGCTGATCCGGAGCCGCAAGCAGTGCCTCGATTTCCTCCCGCATCAGAAAGTTAATCATCGGGCGAGCCCGGCGTTTGTTCTGGATCGCAAGGACGCGCTGAATGTGCGCAGATTGCGAAGGCTCTTCGTACGCAGCATACCGGAAGAAAGAGCGGATGGCCGTCAGGCGCACATTGCGACTGCTAATCGCGCTGCCGCGTTGTTGCTCCAAAGTGTCGAGAAACGCACTGATCAAAGGCGCATCGAGGTCCGTAAGGTTTAAGCTGGAGGGAGACTTCCCGCACTGCTCATGCGCAAAGTTCAAGAGTAAACGGAATGTGTCCCGGTAAGAGGCGATCGTATGTGGACTGGCTTGTCGTTGAGCCATCAAGCGCTGGGTGAAGTAACTCTCCAGCAAGGCCGGCAGGGTGGGCGTCGCGTTCATGGTTGCACCTCCCAGCGTTTCTCCAATCGCCGAGCTGCCTGCTGCAGGAGCTCGGAAGTCCCTGACAGGTACCAGAATGTGTCGCTGACATGCCCATGGCCCAAGAAGGTGGAGAGTACTGGCAAACGGCGCTCGACGTCCTCGCCCGCTTGATACCACTTGAGTAAGATCTCCGTCGCGCAGCGATGACGAAAGTCTTGCAGACGAGGTCCGCGGCTATCCAATCGACCACGCAGCCCAATTTGACGTGAGAGTTGATAAAAGACACGACGAACCGTGGACACTTCGGGCGGTCGGCCGCTGGCACAGAGCAGGAAGTTAGCGACAGACGGCGGATTTAAAAGCGCATCTCGCTGCTGCGCGTAGCGCGCGAGAGCGCGGCACGCGGACGCATGAAGAGGGACCAGACGTGTCTTGCCAAATTTGGCCCCGCGTATAGTCAGCAGACCGTTTCGCAGATCGACATCATCACGGGTGAGTGCGAGAGCCTCACTGATCCGCAAACCGGTCACTGTGAGAAGCCCAAAAAGGCAGCGGTAAGTTAGCCCCCGTAAGCCGCCGCTCGGCGCCAGACCTCGGGCTGCCTCCATCAGTCGCCGAATTTGCTGCTCACTATAAAGGTAAGGCGTGGCTCGTTGCGCCCGGAACGGTAAGATGCCTAACGGAGGAACCTCCGTGCGTGAATCCGCGCCGCTGCAATAGCGCGCGAAAACACGTACGCACATCAGCCGTTCGGCCCAGGTGGCGGGTTGCGCATCGGCAGGCTCCGTCGCCCACGTCAGCGCCAGCTTAGTCGTAATATAGGTGGCCTTCTGTAGCTCCATAAAAGAGACGAAGCGCCTCAAGCGCCGCTCCTCGTGCCGCATCTTGAAGCCCAGAAGCCGCCGCATCCGAATGTAATCCTGGGCCGATTGTTTGAGCGATTTCATCGCCCACCTCCCGGCCAACGCAGCGCCAACGGACGCAAGGCGCAGACATCAACCTTCGCATAAATCTGGGTCGTGTCCGGATGTGCATGACGCAACAGCTGCCCGATCTCGCCCAGAGAGGCTCCCTGCCTGAGCATCTCCGTGGCAAGCGAGTGTCTGAATACATAGGCGCCGGTGTGCGGCGAGTCCACTCCCGCATCGGCCAAGGCGCGTTGGACAAGCGTTGAGACAGCGCAAGAGTTGGCAAAGCCCACCCGCGGCGCATGCTCTCGAATGAACAGCCGTCGGCTTGTGCAGCGCGGTCGTCCTTTCCTCAGGTAGGCGGCGATCGCGTGGCCGACCTCCGCGGACAACGGCATTTGAACCCGCTGCCCGCCCTTGCCGCGCACCATCAGATGAGCGCCTTCCCAAT
The DNA here is from genome assembly GCA_963782115.1 of uncultured Verrucomicrobiae bacterium. Classification (GTDB taxonomy): domain Bacteria; phylum Verrucomicrobiota; class Verrucomicrobiia; order Chthoniobacterales; family JAFAMB01; genus JAFAMB01. The sequence goes on along the minus strand of CAWAIK010000011.1, from coordinate 253,870 downwards.
CGATGTCATCGAGCGTCATAGCGACTACTTCGCACGCCCGCAGACCGAGCCGCGCCAGCAGCACCAAAATCGCATAGTTGCGCAGGCCCACGGCACTGTGCCGATCGCAGTGATCAAGCACTTGCTGTACTTGTCCTGGCTGAAGGAACTTCGGTAACGTCGATAGTGACCAGTTCGCCACCGTGGGCACACAGGCGGCAAGGTCTGTCGTAATCTCGCCGCGGTATCGCAGGTATCGCAGGAAGGCTCGTAGTGAACCGACGATGTGTTGGGCGCTACGGGCGCTGCGCTCGTGAGCGTGGCGTCGAATGAATCCCGTGACATCGGTGGCAGACAGCGCAGACAACTCAAGGGAACCGCGGCCGAATCGCTCCCGAAGGAACTGATGCGCGAAACGTGTGTAATTGCACTGACTCGATACTGACAGCCCCCGCTCTTGCGACAGATATTGCCTGAATGCGTCGACCACAATCTCGCGTGGATCAACCACAATCGGCACCGTCTTGTGGGTGACGATCCGCCGATCACGCAACATACCGAGAAACTTGTACGGGACGAAGGACGCTCCGCGATATGTATCGACGAAGCGCTGTCGAGACTGAAGGTAACGCTCCACAGTGCACTCATCGACATCGCCTGCATCCAGCCTTCGGCGCCTCAACCACCGACTTAAGTCAGCAACGATGTGCAGATGCACGTAAGTTGACCCACGTGAATAGCCCTGCTCCCGCAGGAGTGCTTCATACGCATCCACATGGATACCAAGCGGACCTTCGTGGTGGCGACGGACCACACTCGGAAATTTGAATATTGCGCTCGTAGTCATATCTCCTCGCCTCTACCGGTGAGGAGAAGAAATCAAATAATGCCGAGCCCGCGGTCAGCAACTGGGCCGCAAAGACCGTTCAAACGCCTTCATGCGGCATTTTCCTGGCCTCGGCATTCTGCCTCAAATGCCGCATGCGGCATTTGCGACACACATTTGCAACACGGGCGCTGGAGCGGTGCTCGACGCAGCGCGAGGCGGTCGCGCGTCACTTCGTCGCGCTGGCAACGTACATGGGCCACACGGACATCGCCCATACTTACTGGTACCTGGAGGCAACGCCAGAGCTGATGACTGACATCGCCGCCGCCGCCGAAGCGCTGATCGCTGGGGAGGGAAGATGACGCCCATCGCCCCGTTGATAACCAGCTTCCTGCGCGAACACATGCCGATCGAGCAGGGATACAGTCCGCACACGTGCGAGACCTACGCCCATGCCTTTCGACTCTTGTTCATCTTCGCCAGCAAGCGCCTTGGGATCAGGCCTTCACAGATCTGCCTCGAGCAGATCGACGCCGCATTGATACTCGACTTCCTTGCTCACATCGAGCAACAACGCGGCAACTGCGCCGCCACGCGCAACGGACGACTTGCCGCAGTCAAAGCCTTTATTCGCTATGTCGAGTTCCGCGTACCCTCCGCCCTAGCACAGGCGCGACAGGTCCATGCCATCCCGGGGAAACGCCATGACCAAGCATTAGTGCGACATCTCTCGATGGACGAAGTTAAGGCCATCCTCAACGCGCCAAATGTCACAACGCGACTCGGAATTCGGGACCGAGCGATGCTGCACCTCTGTTTCGCGGGAGGTCTGCGCGTCTCGGAATTGGTGGGGTTCCCGCTGGAAAACTTGTCCCTACAACCAACGCCGAGCATTCGCGTTCTCGGCAAGGGTCGGAAGGAACGATGTCTTCCGCTTTGGAAGGAAACTGCCACCGACCTCCGTGCCTGGCTGGCGGTTCGAGGGGCGGTCCTTGTGCCCGAGTTATTCGTGAACGCTGAGGGGGCTGCAATGAGCCGGGCAGGCTTCGAGTACATCCTCGACAAACACGTTTGCGTTGCAACGAGGAATTGCTCCTCTTTGAGTGGACGCTCCGTGTCTCCCCATCAACTTCGACATAGCTGCGCCATCACAATGCTCCAGGCCACCAGGGACATCCGCAAGGTGGCATTGTGGCTCGGCCACGCTGATATCCGCACGACCGAGATCTACTTGCGGGTGGACCCATCGGAGAAGTTGGAGGTGATGGAGGCAGTATTGCCACCCGGCTTGCGTCGTGGCCGATTCAAGGCGCCGGACGCCTTGATCGCTTCACTGTTAGACCCGGATTAATGCGGAGTCCCGCATCACCGACATGCAGGCCACATCGCCACTTCGGCGCTGTGGCTTTGCATAATTGCGCGCTCCGCATCATCGGCTAGTGCGGCAAAAATCCCGAAAAATAGCCGTCCGTTCGCCGTCGTCGTGTCGATTTGTGCCCCAGCGCCGGCCAACACTTTGAGTCCGACATTTCTGGCGCGCAGATCGTCAACCGTCGTCACTAAGTGCTTCAAATCCCGGCCGAGTCTGTCCAGTTTCCAGACTACCAAAGTGTTCCCTGGCTGCAGCGCTTTCAGACAAGCGACAAGGCCGGGGCGATCGTCTTTCCTACCGGACGCCAAGTCTTCGTAGATCCTGGATGGATCGACTCCTGCCGCGAGCAGCGCATCTCTCTGCGGTGCTAGCGTCTGGCTGCCATCGCTCTTTGATACCCGCACGTAACCAATCAACATGGCGCAAACCACAAGAAAAGATAAATCTGACCATATTGCCTCGTATTGATTTTCTCAATGAGTTTTCTTGTTGTACAATCAACCGTCGTGATATCGTTCCGGCCAATAAGAAAAACGAGCGTTTTTCTTGTCATTAGCAGCTCATACAAAAAAATTGCAGCCGAGCGATACCGCCTATCCCCGATTCAAGAGTCGCCCATCAGAAACGGAGTTGGAGCGCTTCTATACGCCAACCGAAAACGAGCAGACGTTTTGTGATGCGTATACGAGATCGGCGACGCGCTTGGGCTTCGTCCTGTTGCTCAAGGCATACCAACGGCTTGGCTATTTCGTAACCTCAGACCAGATACCCGGCGCGATCATCGATCATATCGCCGCCGCCATTGGTGAACGTGGCGATCAGGACAGCTTGCGGCAATACGATGTTTCCCAAGCCAGGCGCAAACACTTGTCCGCTGTGCGCCAGTTTCTCGAAGTTAAACCGTTCGACGATGACGGCAAAACGCTGTTGCGGCAGACGTTCGGCGAGGCAGCACTGACCAAAGAGGATGTGATCGACATCATCAATATCGGTATTGAAGTCCTCGTGCGATATCGGTATGAACTGCCGGCCTTCGATACCTTGGTTCGCGAAGCGCGTGCTCAGCGGGTCGCGACGAACCAGACACTGTTGGCAAAAATCCATAACGCCCTGGGAGATACCGACAGGGTGTTTCTCGACGCGCTCTTTGCGGTCGGCGACGATCCACGTCGAGTGAGCCCTTGGAACGACCTCAAGCAAGATGCTGCACTCCCAACCCTAGACGGCATGCGCGAACTGGTTGCTCGATACGATCAGCTAATGGCCCTGAGCGGCTTCAGCCATCTGCTGAAGGCGATTCCCGTGGTCAAAGTGCACCAATGGGCGCTGGAAGGCATTAGCCTGGACGCGGCAAGCATGGTGGACATGGAGCCGAACAAGCGCTATGCCGTGGCGCTGGCTGTGATTCGACGGCGCATGGCGCGTGTTACCGACGACCTCTGCGACATCTTCTGCAAACAGATGCAGCGCGTGTTGCACTCTGCCGAGGAGGCATTGGAGAAGTATCTGACGGACAACCAGGAAAAGACCGACGAGATTCTGCGCCGCTTCGCTTCGTTGGAAGGGTTGTTGAAATCCGACCAACCGGCCGCCGAGCAGTTGAAAGGGGTCCGCCAAACCGTGATGGCACGCCCCGACCTGTGCGAATTCTCCCGGCTGCATGCCGAGTACGGCGGCAAGAACGAGTACCGCTTCATGTGGCACTCCTTCAAGCCTCGGCGGGCGGAGATGCTGCGGATTCTGACCAAACTACCACTAGCTTCCACCAGCCAAGACAGCAGTTTCGAGCGATCGCTGGCGTTCATGCTGGCGCAACGTGACCGCCGCGGCGAGTGGCTGATGCTCAAGCGCGGTGCCGGAAATGACCTAACCAGGAACGATCTTGCTTGGATGCCCGACAAATCGTGGAAGCTCGTTACCGGCGAGAGTCAGCGCGACGCCACTCCGACACGTATAAATCGTCGCCAGTTCGAGGTGTGTGTCTGCTCGCAAATGGTCCGAGAACTCAAGTCGGGCGAGCTCTGTGTAAGTGGCAGCGATGCCTATTCGGATTACCGGGACGAACTGGTGCCGATGGAGGAATGCGAGCGCACTCGTGCTGATTACGGCGAGAAAGTCGGGTTGCCAGTCGACAGCGCCGCCTTCGTCAAGCATCTCCGCGCTTTATTGATTGAGGCTGCGGCACAGGCAGATGAAATCTATCACGACAACCCGTACTTCAAGATGATTGACGGCCGACCCAAGCTCGGTCGCCAAGCGAAAAAGCCGACACCGCCTGGGTTCAAGCAATTAGACGAAGCGCTGACGCGCAAGCTCGACGCTTTGGAACTATCGCTGCTGGACGTGCTGGCGGATACCATGCAGTGGATTGCATGGGGCGAACACTTCGCTCCGCTGAGCGGGCATGAAGGCAAGATCCAGGAAGAAGGCCGACGCAAAATTCTCACGACGTTTGCCTATGGGACTGGCTTGGGGCCGACGCAAACCGCCAAGAACATCGCCGACATCAGCGCGCGCCAGATTTCCTTCGTCAATCAGCGCCAAGTCACTACCGAGAAGCTGGAAGCGGCCATCTGCGCCGTGATCAATGCTTACAACAAGTTCCACTTGCCCCGCTACTGGGGCGACACGAAACGTGTCGCGGCAGACGGCACACAATGGAACCTGTATGAGAACAACCTGTTGTCGGAGCGTCATATCCGTTACGGCGGGTATGGCGGTATTGCCTACTATCACGTCAGTGACGCCTATATCGCGTTGTTCTCGCATTTCATCCCCTGCGGAGTCTGGGAGGCGATCTATATTCTAGATGGCCTCACCAAGAACAAGTCCGATATCCAGCCAGACACCGTACATGGCGATACCCAGGCGCAAAGCGCGCCGGTCTACGGATTGGCGTTTCTGCTGGGCATCAAGCTGATGCCGCGCATCCGTAACTGAAAAGACTTGAAATGGTTTCGGCCGACCGCGAGCGAGGTTTACCGGAACATCAATGATCTGTTCACCAAGGATGCAGTGGACTGGGATCTGATCGCCTGCCACTTGCCGGACATGCTGCAGGTCGCGCAGTCGATCCAGGCTGGACGAATCTCGCCGTCGACGATTCTGCGCAAGCTGGGGACCGCCAGCCGCAAGAACAAGCTTTACTATGCCTTCCGCGAGCTAGGCAGGGTAGTCCGTACCGCGTTCCTATTGGACTACATCAGCAACCAGGAACTCCGGCGAATCATCCAGGCAGCACAAAACAAGTGCGAGGGCTTCAATAAATTCGCACAATGGGCCTTTTTCGGGGCCGATACCATCCAGGACAACGTGCGCGACAATCAGCTAAAGATCATCAAATACAATCACCTGATCGCCAACCTACTAATCTTCCACAACTGCCGCACCATTACCCTGGCGTTGAAGGAGTTGGAAACCAAAGGCGTGCGACTGACGCCGGAATTGCTCGGTGCGCTCAGTCCTTATCGGACCCATCACATCAATCGTTTCGGCATGTACGAGCTACGGGAGCGGGAACCGGCACCGGTCGACTACGGCGTGACGTTCGCGATAGAACAACCAAGTTGATGTTCTCGAAGTTCGCAATTTTGCCTTAGACATATTGTTACTCATTTGCGAAGGAATCCTTACGCCTGCCCTGAAGGGTCAAGAAGGGTTGAATTGGGACAGTCTGCAGCGCTTTATTGCCGGGTACCAACCGCCGACCAAACCTGTGCCCGCCAGGAACGGGACCTACGCGCCTTCGCCAAGAAGGCCGGCTACAAAGTCGTCGGCGTCTGGAAGGAAACCGCCTCGGGGGCAAAGCAGGAGCGAGCCGAACGCAAGAAGGTATTGGCTTTGGCGCAGGCCCGCAAGGTCGACGTAATCCTCGTCACCGAACTGACCCGCTGGGGCCGGTCGATGCTCGATCTGTTCCACACGCTGCAGGATCTACAAGCTTGGGGTGTCTCGCTGGTCGCTCAGACCGGCTTGCAGTTCGATCTGCGTAGCGCACAGGGCAAATTAATCGCCTCCTTGATGGCGGTGCTGGCGGAGTTCGAGCGGGATCTCCTGCGCGAGCGGGTCCGTTCGGGCATCGCGGCGGCTCGCAATCGTGGCGTCGTCTTCGGCCGGCGACCCGGTCAGCGCGTCAAGGCGGATCGTTTCGCGCCCAAAGTGTTAAAGCTTGTCAGCGAAGGCCAGTCGTACCGGGAAATAAGCCATCGGCTCGGGTTGAGCAAGAATACGATCCTAGATATCGTCAAGCGCGACCGCGTTGCCTAGTGGGGCACCTTTCTCCGCAACGACGTGTAACTTCCAGGTTGCGTTATTCGGGAGTTGTCACCGAGCGGAATTACCCCTTCGACAGAAGACCGGATTTACCCGCCCAAGTAACTATGTAGTTCTTTAAGAACTCGGTGAACTCTTCTGCGATGGGCGAAAGCCTCCTACCACCGTTGCGGATCTGGTAGAAATCAAGGTGCACGGTTGGTTTGAGCAATGGATTGATCACTAACCCTCGATTCCGGCACTCCGGCAATGTGTAGGAAGGAACGATCGCAATTCCCTGTCCTGCCTCCACCATAGCGATTTGTGTGTGGAGATAGTTCAACACAAGACTGGGCCGGTAGCCGATCCCAGCTTTCGCAAGATGCCGGTCGACGAACTGCTGCAAGGGCAGGGACGGCTGCATCACAACGAATTTCTCTCCTTTCAGTGATGCCCACGTAACGTTGCGAGGCGAGGAATCACGCTCGGAATTTGCCCTTATCGCCATGAGAGAAAAACGAAACAGCGGAGTTCGCCGAATACCGGGAACATGCTTAAAGAAGAAACCCAGTCCTATATCGAGTTCCCCGGACCCGACCTTCTGCAAAGTTGTGCCGCTATCACCATCGAATATCTGAAGCCGAAGCTCGGGCCTGCGAGGACGGAATGCCTTGATGGCCTGCGCCAGCCCACCTGCTGCCCAAAATGGCGGCGCACCCACCGACAGAGATGGGCCTAGAGCATCCTTTGTTCGCGCGACCTGCGCGAGAGAACTGTCCAGTTGATCAAGGTTGCACTGAACCGCCGCTAGCAACTCGGCTCCCGATCTGGTGAGGGTTACCTGGCGCGTCGTGCGTTCAAAGAGCCTGACGCTCAACTGGTTCTCCAACTCCTTGATCAACAGGCTCAATCCAGAAGGGGTGATGAACAGCGCACCAGCGGCCCGCGTGAAGCTGCGATGCTGCGCTACCAACAAAAAGGCGCGCAGCTGGCGAGAGGTAAAGTCGATCATTAAGTAAAACTCAACAAATGTTAACGTTTTTGAGCTTGTCTTATAGGCTATCGCAGCGCTAAATCAAGGATCTAGAGGACGATTTTGAGGAATCGGTGACGCCGGTCCTTTTCCGGCAGAAAGAAATGGGATCATGGGAAGCAACAATATCGTCGCTCAACAATCGATGCACTCCGACTACATGCTCATAAATAAAGGCAAAGAGGCGCCGATTCGATTCGCAGCGCTAGCCGCAATCTATGACCCACAAACCATCTGTCATTTGGAAACCCTGGGTGTTGTGTGCGGATGGCGCTGCTTGGAGGTTGGTGCCGGCAGTGGAACGATTGCGAAGTGGCTTGCAGATCGTGTGGGCCCCACGGGGCATGTGTTGGTCACCGACGTCGATACCCGATTCCTATAATCGTTGCGTAAGTGTGAGCAGTTAGTGCCTATCCCAGAACGTAGGAAGTGAATTCCATCTGGAAGAACGAGCGGATGAGATCACTCTGCTTTTGGATCGAGCGTAAGATGGCAAGCATGCTGCTTTTCAGAGTTGCTTTGCTGTCGATGAATAACTTTGCCAGTCGCCCTTTAGCATGATTCCAGACCTGTTCATCTGGATTGAATTCCGGGGCATAGCGCGGAAGATAAGCCAGCGTGACTGCTCCCTGGCTCTTTTCGGCAAAAGCCTGGACCGTCCCAGAGGTGTGATAGGCAGCGTTATCGGCAATGACGATGATGGGACAACCGGCATCGGCCAGCAACTTCTTCACGAAGGCAATGAACTTGCCAGAGTTCATCTTGTCTTGGATAACGCTAAAGCGCATGTCTCCACGGGCACTGACTGCGGAGATCAGTTTCAGGGTGAAACGATCTCCGCTGTCTTCGACCACCGGCGTCTGTCCGATAGGTGCCCAGGTCCTCCCACGATGGTGATCACTGCGCACCGCCGATTCATCGACGAAGTAAATCTCCGCCCCCGTGCGCTGCGCCAGAGCCCGCAACTCTGGAAAGGTCTTATTGAGGTAACGCTCCAATTCCTGCGGATCCTGCTTATAGGAACGATAGATTGGCCGCTGCGGTCAAGCCCATGTACTGCAGAAGGCGACAAACCGCACTTTTACTCAATTCCACTCCCTTCTCTTTCTTCAACACTGTTCGAACGATGTTAGCGTCCACAGACAGAAAACCAACTGAAACTGCCTTGGATCTCCCAATGTGATAGCCTCATAGAGCCACTGCATTGTTTCGGCACTAACCTTTCTAGGTCGCCCACTGCGTCGACCCTCTTCTAAGCGTGCCAGCCTCCAGCACGTATCTGCAAGCCAACCAAAGATAGTTCGCTGTGCACTGCATATACTCTGCTACCACACTTACTGTTCACCTCGCATGACAGCCTCTACTGCATCCTTGCGTTTCTCATACTTAGCTGCTGCCTTTCCTACATCCATGCTCCTGACTAACATAACCTAACGTTATAACGCTAGCACTTTCGCAATAATTAATAGATCTCTTGCGGGGCCCCACTCTAGATGTGCGCCCCCATGACATAGGCTCCGATCCTCTGCCGGACGCAGAGTTCGATCTGATTCACTCGCGTCTTGTACTAATGCACGTGCGCGCGCGCGATACCGCTCTGTCGCGTATGGTCTCCAGTTTGAAAGTGGGGGGGTGGCTATTAATCGAGGAATACGATAGCTGCTCCATTCCACCGGATCCGGCACTCGGTTCAGGCGAAGTGCTTTTGCAGACACATGTCGCAATGCTAAGACTTTTGGAAGATGGCGGTGTTAATCGTCGGTATGGACGATTGCTCTCCGGGTTACTGCGAGAACGCGGATTGACCAGCGTGGGAGCGTCGGCTCAATTATTCATGTGGCAAAGCGGATCTCCTGGAATCGCGATGATGCGGGCGAACTTCGAACAGCTTCGCGAAGCGATGATCGAAGCCAATTACATCACCCCGCAACAATTCGATGAGGATCTGGCACGGTTGAACAATCCTAGCTTCATGATGCCCTCATCGATACTCTGGTCGGCATGGGGGAAACGCCCATGACATCTGATCCGAACTTGCCGGTTGCCAGGGAACTTTCTGGTGGTCAGCCTTACATGTCCGAGAGTTCTGTCCCAAGCGCCGATACTCGAACATTGACTATTCTGGCTTTTTCCGCAACCGCCGGTGTCCTGGTGGAGTTCTACGATTTTGCGATTTTCGGATTCGCGGTAGCGAGTGCCTTTCCGGAGATCTTCTTCCCGAAGTTGCCTCCCGCCCAAGCTCAGGTGTTTTCCTTCTTGGCCTATGCAGCCGGGCATCCTGCACGCCTACTCGGTGCCTTCATTTTCGGCCACTTTGGTGATCGGTCCGGGCGCAAGTTTGCGTTCCTGATAAACATTGTTGTCGTGGGAGCTAGCACGTGTCTGACGGGCTTGCTTCCTGGCTATGCAACGATAGGCATCGCGGCCCCGATACTCCTGGTTCTCCTCCGCATCATTCAGGGAATCGGACTGGGGGGTGAATTTGGCGGGGCTACGTCTTTGCTCGCGGAATTTGGGGCCAAACGCCGCTCTCGAGCGTTTTGGATGTCGCTCGCGAATCTCGGCCTGGCCCTGGGCATAATGGCTGCCAGCGGCATGTTCCTGCTCCTCAGAAATAGTTTCGCAACCACCGGATGGCGTGTCGCCATGCTGTCTTCCGCAATCATAGTCATTCCCGCTCTGGTAGCGCGCTATAAGCTGGCCGACTCCCCTCTGTTTGAGCAGCTCAAGCGCAAGGAGAAACTTGCCCGTTTGCCCAGCTTTGATGTCTTCCGGAAACACGCGGGTTCGATCCTCCTTCTTGCGACGGTTGCCGCGTTTCAGAACTTGGATACGGTCGTGACGGGAACCTACATCGTCTCGTTCATGCATCTCGCAGGTATCCCGTTGGGCACTGCGGCGATCATCATCTTTCTCAGCCGCTTTGCCGATGTCGCGGGAGTGCTGCTCAGCGGACCATTAGCCGACATTTGCAAGCGCAGAAGGCTCGCCTATTTCGCTATCGGTGCGACAACGTTGATCTCTTATCCCTTTGCCCTTGCGATCGTCGGAAGGCACGTCGTGCTCGTAGCAGTTTTACAATTTCTGATTGTGCTTTTCGGGATGGGATTGTTGCACGGGCTTGTGCCGATTCTTACCTCCGAGACCTTTCCGACAAGATTTCGATACTCGGGCGCGGGTATTTCCTATGGATTGTCCGGCATTCTCGCTGGAATGATCGTGCCGCCTCTTCTAGCAAGTTTGATCGGCCCGGACGTTACTCATCACTGGCACTTTCTACCCCTCGTTTACGCAGTGTACGGAGCCGCTGCTATGCTGGCTCTGCTCTTCATTCGCGAGACACGCGATATCAGATTGGAAGAGCTCGACGGTCCGGGAGTCTGAGACGCGGTAAGAGACGGACTACGGAAACCGCACACCAAGCCAGTTCGCGGATGGTCGGCTAACCGGAACTTATCCACTTGCCCGAGTGTGTCGTGATGTTGATGCATCTGACACGCGGCGTTAGTTGGGTTTACCTTGGCGGGTGGCGTCGGCCAGGTTCGCCGCGCGGTCCTTAACGTGCATTAAATTCCGTTTCGTGTCTTCTCCTCATAATCGAGCGGCTGATCGCTAGCCCCATGCCCAGGCCCTGAGGTTTCGTTGTATAGAAGGCGTCGAAAAGACGATCAAGACCCTTCGGATCCAGACCCGGGCCCGAATCTCGTACCCCAATCAATACGTGGGTCCCTTCCGCTTCGGCCAAGGCTCCAGCCGCGAGCACGTCTTCCTCCGCTTCACCGGTTTGCAGGGCGCCTGGCTCCCGGGCCGCCATCTTAGTAAATTTCTGCGAGCTCACCCACAGCTCTCGCGGACCCTCGCTCACCTCACTCATGGCTTCGATGGCGTTGATTAGCAGATTAAGAATCACCTGCTGCAATTGGATTCTATCGCCCAGGATGAGCGGTGAGTCATTTGCCAGCTGAGTCTGTAGGGTAATTCGATTGCGCTGCGCTGCGCTACGCGCCATCGCGATGACTTCACCTATCGTTTCGTTGATGTCCAGCCAGTCCTTCTGCGGCGGCGCCTTCTTGGCCAAAGCCCGAATCCGGCTGATAATTTCGCCGGCTCGATGACCTTCTGCGATCACCAGCAAGGCAGATTGCCGGGCTTCTTCCAGGTTGTGAGCCCTAAGCCAACGCACGCAGGCGCTGGCATTATTGACCACCGCCCCCAGCGGCTGATTGATTTCATGAGCGATTGAGGCGGTCAGCTCTCCCAGTGCTGCCACGCGCGTCACGTGTGCCAACTCTGCCTGTGCTTCCTGCAAGGCATCTTCGGCCCGTTTGCGCTCGTCCTCGACGCGCTTTTGTTGGCTTAAATCGAGCACAAAAGCCACACCCTCGTTCTTACTTCCTTCAAACATCGCGCCGCCGACCATCACGGGAACGCGGCTGCCATCCTTCCGCAAGTACTCTTTTTGAAACGGTTGCAAAGTCCCAGTCGCCTTGATCTCTGCGACGGCACGGTCGTTGCGGTCCCGCCATTCTGCCGGCGTGAGATCCGGCCATCGTACGCGCCCCGAAATAAGCTCTTCGCGGCTGAATCTCAACATGTGGAGAAACGCTTCGTTGGCGTCGATAATCTCGCCATCGAGATTCCAAACCAAGATCCCGATCATGTTGGCGTTGAAGATGCGCCGGATCTTCGCTTGGCGCTCTTCGAGATCGCGGTAAAGACGGGTATTTTCCAGAGAGATCGCGGCCTGCGACGCAAGCAGTTTCAGCGCTGCGATCCGCGTCGGAGTGAAAAGGTGGGGGGCCAGGTTATTTTCCAGTAAAGCACAGCCATCAGTTTGGCTTGGTTAATCAGCGGCAAGCAGAGAATGGAACGGGCATGATGCCGACGAATGTATGGATCCGTCGAAAACGGATTCTGGGCTGAGGCATCCTCGAAAACAACACTTTCCCGGGTGCGCACGACATAGTGGAGGATCGACTCTGGCATCACAGTCTCGCCCACGGCCGTTTCTCTCAGATCTACGACGATATTGTCGGCGCTGGTTGTGGCTTCCGCCTCGATCCGGTGCTCCACACCTTGGGGAAGAATCAACAGACCTCGCTCAGCGCCCGCGTGCTCAATCGCTGTGCGCATGAGCGTATCGATCAGTTTCTCCAAGACCATTTCGCCAGACACCGCTTGCGAGACTTTGATAACGGTAGCCAGATCCAGGTGTTCAACCGATGTCCCAATTATGGTCTTCGGACCTGGTGTTGGGTCATCCTCCCTGAGGTGCGGATATAACTCATCGAGTTGCCGCACCTTGCCGTTGGCTCCCCAACGAAGATAGCCGTATCGGGCGTCCCGCAAGTAAGTATTAGCGATCTTCTCGAAACCGATTGTCCGGTAAAAGCGCGCCGCGAGTTCGTTAGCGAGGGCCTCATTGTGGACGAAACCGTTTGTATGCGTCGAGCGAATGGCCTCCTCGTAAAGACGCGCGGCTTCGCGCTCTCGACCTTCGATGCGCGCGATTTCAGCGCCGACCAGTGCGGCGCGGTTCTCGAAATTCTCCGGACAATTCTCCGCCCATACTTCGAGTTGTCTAAAATGCGCGGCCAGACCCTCAAGATGCTCCTCCTTCGCTAAAGCTTCGGAGGACAGGTGCTGGCGGTCGGGAAACGCGGAATCGCAGGACGCCGCGCGGGAAAGTGCACTATAGTAGTGATACTCCGCCATTGCAAACTGTGATGGTGCTGTCCAAAGCAGTTGCTGCGCCCTCAACGAGGCATCGATGGCCGACGCATAATCCCCGGCAAAAAAGCGAGCTTGCAGCTTTCGGATCCAGTAATAGCACCTGGGTAGCGCCGCCGGGTCACTTGCCAAATGGCGCTCGAACCGAAGCTCATCAAACTGTTCATCGTCAAAGGAGCCGAATTCCGGCGTTAAGCCACGGAGGATCCGGATAAGCCCGAGCTGCGGAGTGATGATGTCAATGACGAGACCAAACCGAGCCTTCTGAGCAAACTGGAGGCCATGCTCGGCTTCGCGTTGGACCTCAGGGAGCGGATCTCCCGCGGCCAGAAGGTTCGTGTTCAGGTTGTTGTAACTGTACGCCGCAAAAGTGAGGTCTCCGATCTTGTTCGCGACCTCGAAAGCCCGATGTACCAGGTCACGACAAGCCCGCACGTGTTTCGTCCATGGCATGACGTAACCTCCGAAAAGCATATAGGTCCTTGCCTGAAAACGCCTCAAGCCGCGTTTTTCGACCAGTTCATAGCCGAGCTGACCGAATCGAAATCCGGCCTTATAGTTGCCGAAGTTTGGGCCGGCTATCATGCCAAGGCATACGTAGGCGACGGACGAACCGTCGCTACTGCCATGCTCGAGGCTGAGATTAACCATCCAACAGACGACCAGAGAAGCAAGGTTCGCGTCCGTAAAGAATGCAGGCGACAAAACCTTAGTCAAAACATCCAGAGTCGCGATGGACGCCGGATCGTTCATCAAGGGTAGGTCAATGAGCTCCTCAATCGCACGGCTCCCAAGCTGGGACCAGATCCGCTCGTATTCCCTCCGTCCTTCCTCCGCTGCCGGATGGGGCGACCATTCGACGCCCAGATATCGGAGATAGTCGAGACCGACGGCAACCGCGCGCTCGCTGCTCTGGTTGAGAGTCGTGTACAGATCCACGCGCAAGCACGTGACGGTCGCTAGTTCGACCGTATTTGCGGCGCGGGATGAAAGCGTCGTCAAGCGCTCCTCCGCAGCCGCCGACCGGCCAGTCAGAAACTCGCATTCGGCCCGGTGCAATTCCAGCGAGAAGGTGAGCTCATGCCGGCGCTCCCAACAGTCGTCCGCCAGCAGTGCCGCACCAGCGACGAGGTACTTAAGCGCTGAGGCGTAGGCCGCGGAGGCCTTGGCCCGCTTGCCTGCGACCAGGTTTAGCTCGGCCAGGTGCTCGCGTTCGTCTCGTGAGGTGATCAAGGCTGCGCCGCGATTGAGCTGGTTGAGGATCTCGAAAATCGCCTCTTCACGCTTCTCTGGGGGGGTGTGCGCCGCCAGCAGCCGCCGTTCCGGAACCAGTGAATAGGCTGCTTCCTGTACACGGTCGTGGACAAACTTATAGGAGCCCTCCAGCCGCACGATGAACTCCAGACGCACAGCCTCCCACAGGTCTGAGTGGACCTTTTCCTCCGATGCCCCGTGAACGATGCAAAAAGTGGCGATCTCGGTGCTGTTTCCCAAGGAGGCAAACTCTTGCAATGCCTTCTGGGTGTCGACGGGTAGGCGGTTCAACTTTCCAACCATGAGGTCCGCCACATTATCGGTGTAACCCTTAGCCTGAATCCGACTCAGGTCCCAGGACCATCTCCCGCTGGCATGATCGAAAGTGAGTAACGCCTCTTCGGCCAGCCCAGAAATAAACTGAACAGCGAAAAATGGATTGCCAGCAGTCTTTTCGTGAACCAGTTGCGCCAGTGCGGTGACGGGATCCGGTTCGCAGTTAAGAGAATCCGCAATTAACCGTCCCAAGTCTTCGCGGGCTAGCGGCGCAAGTAGGATCTCGTGCACTATCGCCCCGGCTTCGCGGATCGCCTCGAGCTTGCGCATCAGCGGATAGGCGGAATTCACTTCGCTATCTCGGTAGGCGCCGATCAACATCAGGTGCCGCACATCCGGCTGGCTCAGCAGATCTTCGAGCAAATCGAGCGTTGCCGCATCGAGCCATTGCAGATCGTCAAGGAATAGGGCAAGCGGATGTTCCGCCCGGGCGAATACGCCGATAAATCGTCGAAACACCAGTTGGAAGCGGCGCTGCGCGTCCTGTGACGGAAGATCAGGGACTGGTGGCTGTTCTCCTATGATGAGCTTCAATTCCGGCACTAGATCCACAATAAGCGGTCCGTTCGGACCCAACGCCTCATGAAGGGCGTCGCGCCAGTTGCGCAGCTCGGCTTCACTCTTACCCAGAAGCGGACGGACAAGGCTCTGAAAGGCTTGGGCTAAAGTGGTATAAGGGATGTCACTCTTATACTGGTCGAATTTTCCCGATGCAAAAAGGCCGCGGGGCGGAACAAGCACCTTATGGAGCTCATTTACGAGCGAGGACTTGCCAATACCAGAATATCCGGAGACGAGCACCAGCTCCGGCCTGCCACTCGCCACGACGCGGTCGAAGGAGGCAAGCAAAGTATCGATCTCGCGTGCGCGCCCGTACAATTTCTCGGGAATCAAGAGTCGGGCTGGCGTGTCTTCTTCGCCGAGCCGGAATTCGTCGATGCGGCGCTGATTTTCCCATTGAACAAGGCAGCGCCGAAGATCCCTCTCAACGCCAGCTGCTGTCTGGTAGCGTTCCTCGGCAGTCTTGGCCAACAGCTTCATGATGATGGCAGAGACAGGGGCCGCAACGTTCTTCAACCGCTCTCCGGACGGTTGCTTTGCAATATGGCAGTGAACCCATTCCATCGGATCTGACGCCGTGAATGGAAGACTTCCAGTCAGGGTTTCGTAAAGCGTGACGCCCAGGGCGTAGAGATCGCTCCGGGAATCGATAGAACGATTCATCCGTCCGGTCTGTTCGGGTGCCATATACGGAAGGGTCCCGGCGATAAACTCGGGAGGCGCAGGAGGCTGGCGCTCGCGGGGGAGCCGCGAAGCAATACCAAAGCCAGTCAGCCAGCATTGGCCAGAGACGGAGTTCACCAGAACATTGCCGGGCTTGATGTCCTTGTGGATGATGTCGCGCTGATGCAAGTGACCAATCGCGCCCGAAAGGCTAATGGCTAGGCGCAGCGAAAACGCTACCTCCAATGGCTGACCCAATAATTGATCGAGAGGCACTCCGCCGGGATCCTCCAGCATGAGCACCGTCCGGTCCCAGTGGCGCGCCATTGCAATCGGTCGAACAGCCCACGTCGGATCCAGCTCAAGCTCAAGAGAATATTCGTGCTCCAGCCGTTTTAGAATTTCCGGCGCGGGATACTCCGCCAGAGGCGAAAGCACGAGAATCTGAGATGCATCGTACCTAGTCCGTCCACGATAAAGGATAAAATTCTCATCCTTCCGCAGCGGCTCGATGACATACCTTGACAATTCAATCACGGGGTGCGGCTCCAGCACCCGCAAATTTACACGATTCTTTCCCTGATCAACCAACCAAAGGAGGTTGGTGCGCATGCGGGAGGGGCTGCTGCCGAGCTCAGCGGACAAACGGAAATGCTCAGCCTACCAAGCTACCCGCGCAACCCTGGACTGACGAGACATCATTCCCGCTTTCCGCCAGAGCTAAAACGAGCAGATATCAAGAAGATGGCAACGCATAGTTGGTGCAGAGCGATAATCCTTAAATCCGAAATCTCGTGCGTCTATCCGACCGACGAGTTCCATCCATAAGTGTCTCATTAACCGGCACAAGCAGTGAATAATAAAAGGCTCCCATTTCGAGCGTTGAAAGCGAACTTGGCAGAACGAAAATCCATGAGTCCGAAATCTCGGACAGATATCCGATCGACCCTCCTCTATACATAACTCCCTGATGGGCGGGCACAAGCAGCGAAAATGAGAAGTTGGCACGCAATGTGTTCAATCTCGAGGCGTCGAAAGGCAGACTATGACCATCCACTACCGCACTGCTGACGTCAGTAGCGTCAAAATCTTCTACCGGGAGGCCGGCAGTCCGAGCGCCCCCACCTTGCTGCTGCTCCACGGATATCCAAGCTCCAGCCACATGTTCCGTGACCTCATTCCGCTGCTGGCGGAGCGACATCATATCGTTGCTCCAGATTTCCCTGGTTTCGGCCAGTCTGAGATGCCGGAACGCAGTCAGTACCAGTACACCTTCGCGAACATCGCAGATACCATCGCCAGCTTGACCGAGGCAATCGGTCTCAAGAAGTTCGCCGTTTATATCTTCGATTACGGTTCTCCGGTGGGCCTTCGCATGGCCCTTAAAAATCCGGATCGGATCTCCGCCATCATCTCACAAAACGGAAATGCCTACGAGGAGGGTTTGAGCAACGGATGGGACCCGATTCGAGCCTACTGGAAGGACGCCACCAAAGCCAACCGCGATGCCTTAAGGGCGTTTCTTAAGCCTGAAACAACGACTTTCCAGTACACGCACGGCGTTGCGGACTTCAGCCTGGTTTCTCCTGATGGCCGCTCGTTGGATGATTTTTATCTCGCGCGTCCCGGCGCGGATGAAATTCAGTTGGATCTTTTCAAGGACTACGCCAACAACGTCGCGCTTTACCCACAGTTCCAGGAGTATTTCAGAAAGTATCAGCCGCCGTTCTTGGCGCTTTGGGGAAAGAATGATCCGTTCTTCCTCCCCGCAGGTGCGGAGGCGTTCAAGCGCGATATTCCCAAGGCCACGGTCCAATTCTTCGACACGGGACATTTCGCCCTGGAAACGCACTGCCGCGAAATAGCCGACGCCATTGTTTCGTTTCTAGCGAGAGCCGTTGTCAACTAATCAAACTTATTCATGAAAAGGAGGTGTCCATGCGAGCCATCGTGATTAAAGGTTTTGGCGGTCTCGACAGTCTCGTTATCGAAAAGCTACCCGATCCGGAGCCGAAAGCCGGCCATGCCGTCATCGAGGTAAAGGCCTTTGGCATTAACCACGCTGACACCCATATGCGGAAAGGAGAATGGGCAGAAGCCGCGCCCGTTAGTGGAATCGAATGCGTGGGAGTTGTGAGGGCTTGTCCGGGCGGAGAATTTGCTCCAGGGAACAAGGTTGTGGCGTTCATGGGAGGGTTAGGACGGACCATCAACGGCAGCTACGCCGAGCTCACCAATCCTCCGGTAACCAACATTATTACCATTAACACCGACATGCCTTGGGAGAACCTCGCGGTCATTCCTGAGTCCTATGCTACGGCTTGGACGTGCCTGCTGCGTAACCTCGAGATTAAGAAAGGCCAAACACTCGTAATTCGCGGTGCGACTTCGGCGTTGGGGCGTGCAGCCCTGAACATTGCTCATGATGTGGGCGCGACGATCATCGCAACGACCCGTAAAAAAGAGAGATTTCACGTGCTGAAGGAACTTGGAGCCCAGCGCTGTGAGATTGAGACGCCCGACCTCTCGAAGAATCTCCGCGATAGCAAGAAGATCGACGCCGTGCTCGATCTGGTGGGCAACACTACCTTCATGGATTCGTTGCAGATGCTGCGCCGTGGAGGCTGCATGTGTCTTGCCGGATGGCTGGGCGGTCTCGATCCGGTCAACGGCTTCAATCCCTTGCTTCAGATGCCAAGCGGGGTCTACTTCACATTCTTTGGTAGTTTTGTCTTTGGTACTCCTCAATTTCCCGTTTCGGAAATTCCGATGCAGGAAATTGTCGATAAGGTGGCGGCTGGTGTGTTCAAAGCGAAACCAGCAAAGGTTTTCAAGTTCGAATATATCCGGGACGCGCATGAAGCGATGGAGCTAAACCAGTCCAACGGAAAGATGGTTGTTCTCGTCTAGCTACCTGTACATTGCTGCTCACTCTCAAAAATCGACTAATCAAACTTATATAGGAGTCTGGATATGCCTACATCGAAAATTACGCTCGTTCTGGTTCACGGCGCTTGGGCGGAGTGTGCGAGTTGGACCGAGCTCATCCTTCCTTTGCAAAAACAGGGATTCGGGGTTGTCTGCGCGCCTCTTCCGCTGATGACCCTGAGTGATGATGTTGGCGCGCTTGATCGAGTATTGGATAAAGTTGGCGGCGACATGGTCCTCGTTGGGCACGCGTACGCCGGTGCCGTAATCGGCGCCACGAAAAATGAGCGCGTAAGGCTCCTAGTTTATGTGGCAGCCCTCGCGCCGGACGAGGGAGAAACCGTGGCTGATGTGTTTTACCGGGAGCCACCCCACGCCCGAGCCCCGAAGTTAGGCCCCGATGGCAACGGATTCATTTGGATGCCTCCCGAAGGCTTCGAGCATGCGTTCGCCCAAGATGCGGCCTCCGATGTGAAGTCGGTACTCCTCGCTACACAACGGCCGATCAACGTGAAGTGCATTCAGGAGAAGGCTCCCCGGCCACTTTGGAAGGACAAGCCGTCGTGGTTTCTCGTCGCCGAGAATGATCGGATGATTCCGGCGAAGACCCAGCATTTCCAAGCCGGGCGCATGGCAGCAACGGTGCGCGCCCGTGCCGTTGATCATTCGCCGATGCTGACCGCCTCGAACGTGGTGCTTGACGTTCTTCTCGAAGCTATCCGTAAAACCTTCAAAGACGCCTAGTCGCTTCATTTTGGAAAGGAACTATTACTATGAAAAATAACGTCGCGATTGTCACCGGGGCCAGCCAGGGCATCGGTCGCGCGACTGCCTTGAGACTGGCCCAGGATTTCTCCTCCCTCGTGCTTGCCGCTCGTAATGGCGATGCCTTGAAAGAAGTGGCAAAGGCCGTTGATCAAGCTGGCGCTCAGGTACTGCCTTTGCCGCTCGACCTTCGCGAACCGGCAGCCGACAAGACGCTCGTGGATGAGACGCTGAAACGGTTTGGAAGAATCGATGCCCTTGTAAATATCGCCGGCGCTGTTCCGCAGATCGATCTCCTCGACATGACGGATGCCCAGTGGGATGACGGGATGGCATTGAAACTGCATGGCGCGCGTCGCGTTACGATCCACGCTTGGGACGCCCTGAAGGAGTCGAAGGGCTCGGTCGTATTCATCTCTGGCAATTCCGCCGAGGCTCCCAAATCAGCTTATGCGGCGGTGGCAACGATCAACGCCGCAATCGTTGCCATGGCTCGTGCCTTCGCCGAGCGAGGCATCAAGGATGGCGTTCAGGTCAACAGCGTGCTCCCAGGCCCTATCCTAACAAACCGTCGCAGGACCTACATGGAGAAATACGCTCCCGCCCACAACATGACCTTCGAAGAGGCTATGGATAGGTTTCCTACCGAGGCCGGAATCAACCGTTACGGGCAACCCGAAGAGATCGCAGACCTCATGGCATTCCTTGTGTCGCCCCAAGCGAAATGGATGACAGGAAGCGCGGTGCGCATGGACGGTGGCGAGATCAAAGGCATCTAGACCCACATGAAAAGGCGCTACCCCCAATCAGGACAAGCTCAACGCCCTTTTGGACGATTGGCCCGGGGTAGTGTTAACCCTTCCGCTATCTGCTAAATCAGGCCACTCCTCCAGTCACAGATTTTTCAATCCTGAAATCAACCCCAACCCCTCGTCTCACAATATGAATACGTTCAACACCAATCCTGAAGAATATGATCTCGTTGTCCTGGGCAGCGGTGCCGGCGGTAAACTGATTGCCTGGACCTCCGCTCAAAAGGGACAACGTGTCGTTGTGATCGAGCGCAAATATGTGGGCGGTGCGTGCCCGAACATCGCGTGTCTGCCGAGCAAAAACATCATCCACAGTGCCAAAGTTGCCTCGTTCTTTTATCGTAGCGAGGAGTTCGGCATCAGCAAAGAAAATGTTCGCATCAACATGGCGGCGGTGCGCGAACGCAAGCGCAAGATGGTCCAAAACCTCGTGGATGCTCATCTCGACCTTTATAAGAAAAGCGGCGCGGAACTGGTGATGGGTATGGGGCGTTTCGTGGGTCCCAAGACTATCGAAGCCGAGTTGACCGGCGGTGGGACGCGCACGTTTCGCGGTAAGAATGTCGTCATCAACACCGGCTCGCGAGCCACGCTTGAACCGATTCATGGATTGGCCGAGGTGGGGCCGCTCACACATATCGAGGCGCTGGAACTCGATCAGATCCCGAAGCATCTCCTGGTCCTGGGCGCTGGTTATGTCGGACTCGAACTCGCCCAAGCCTTCCGCCGTTTTGGTGCCGAGGTGACGCTGATCGACCGCAATAGCCGCCTCGCTCACCATGAAGACGAGGATATCTCGCAGGGGCTGGAAGAAATGTGCCGGGACGAGGGCATCAACGTCGTGACGAATGCGATAGTCACCCTCGTCAAAGGCAAGTCAGGCGAGTGGATCAGGCTCCTCGGCACGCGCGATGGAGCTGAACTTTCTCTGGAAGGAACGCATCTGCTGGTCGCCGGTGGGCGTACGCCAAATACCAGCGGTATCGGGCTCGACAAGGCGGGAGTGGAGACGACCGGGCGGGGCCACGTGAAGGTGAACGAGCGATTGCAGACGACTGCCGGGGGTGTCTGGGCGGTCGGGGACTGCGCTGGTAGCCCGCACTTTACGCATGTCTCGGAAGATGATTTCGCGGTTGTGAGCGACAACATCGCCGGCGGCGACCGCGTGACGACTGGACGCCAAGTTCCGTTCTGCATGTTCACCGACCCTGAGCTAGCCCGAATCGGGCTGAGCGAAACGGAAGCGAAACAGCGCGGCATTCCCTACCGCCTTGGCAAGCTGCCCATGTCCTCAGTCTTTCGCGCGATGACGATTTCCGAAACGCGCGGATTCATGAAAGCGCTTATCGACACGAAAAGCGACCGCATCCTGGGCTTCACCATGCTTGGCGCTAGTGCCGGAGAAGTCATGACAACGGTGCAGATGACGATGCTTGCCGGATCGCCGTACACGGCGCTGCGTGACGCGATCATCGCTCACCCCACCATGCCGGAAGGCCTCATTCAGCTCCTGTTAGCGGTTCCCGCCAAAGGGTTTTAATACGCATCAAGGCAAGGCCTTAAGTTCGCCAAGATATAAGGTACGACTGGGGCGAAATCCATCCCGCAGTTGAAATTGATGCTGACTGCCTTCTTTCAAAACGCCCTCCGACATTCTCATCTCCGACTTAGCGTACGCCAGCAATTCGGCTTGGCGATAATGCCTACTGTAGTTGTGCTCTCGATGGTCGCTTGCGTGCAGGCCTTGAGAAATCACCCTCTGATCTTCACCTCCCTCGCCTCAAGTGCCTTTCTGGTCTATCTCGATCCCGAGCATCCGACAAACCGGGTGCGGACATTCCTCATTGCGCAAGGTAGCGCGGCTCTTCTCGGCTTCGGCTCTGTCTCTTTGCTAGGTACCGGCTTCCTCGCCCCTGGGGTGGCGCTGGTGCTAACCATCGTTCTCCTTATTACCCTGGATGCCATGCATCCGCCGGCAATGTCCACGGCGCTAAGTTTTGCTTTCCACACGAGCTCGCTGAAGACTCTCGCAATCTTCGGACTAACGATGGTGGTAATAGCCTCCCTGGTAGCTCTGCAAAGGGCTGCCTTTTGGCTGGTGCAGAAAGCAGGTCCCCCGTCTTCAATGTACAAATAAAAATTCTTCTCATCCGAAATTTGTTCCAATAAGCAACCATGAAAACGATATCACAACTCCTTCAGCAAATGAGAGGATCTCCTTTGTTCATAACGACGGAAGGATACCATCGGTGGGCTCCGTTGTTTCTAAGATTGGTCATAGGCTTTGGCTTTATGGATCACGGTTGGGCCAAGTTGTCGAGAGGACCGGAGCACTTTGAACAACTTCTCGTCCAGATTGGGGCTCCGTTTCCTTATTTCACCTCCTGGGCTTCGCCTCTGGTGGAGATTTTCGGTGGTTTGGCGATCTTTGTTGGGGCCTTCGTAATGATCACTTCTCATCCACTCATCGCTATAATGTTG
Organism: uncultured Verrucomicrobiae bacterium; assembly: GCA_963782115.1. Lineage (GTDB taxonomy): Bacteria > Verrucomicrobiota > Verrucomicrobiia > Chthoniobacterales > JAFAMB01 > JAFAMB01. The sequence continues at coordinate 230,876 of CAWAIK010000011.1, read as the reverse complement.
GTGGCTATGTTTACGGTGCATCTCAGGTACGGATTTAGTTCGATAAATACAATTGGGCTAACGCCCGCCGGTCCTGTCTTCGGTCCTCCGGGCAACGAGGTGGTTTTGTTGTATATTGCGGGCTTTCTGTCCTTCATTCTGGGAGGGGCGGGAATCTTCTCGGTCGATTCCTGGGTCATCAGTCGAAAATAAGCACCTTTTTTTTCTTCGTTGAGAACTGTTGCCGCGCGAAGCAAATCGCTCTCCTGGGGCGATACGAAAGTGAATCATTATGACAAGAATTGAGCCAAGCACGAAACGATGATTGCATCGATTTCGAAGCGCGCCGTCGTCATGGCGTCAAGGTGACCAACATGCCGGATTGGTGCACCCATTCAGCGGCTGAGCATGCCTTCGCCTTGATGTTAGCCCTGAGAAGGCAGGTTCTTGCCTACCAACCGAGAGTCAGGGCCGGAGACTGGCAGCTTTCGACATTTTATGGACTGCTAACCCGACTTTCTCAACTCGACGCCAAAATGCGCTATTTTTTGGGCAGGATCGGCCGCCGAGGCGCTTAAATAAAGGAACGGGTCCTGCAAAATGCCTGTAGTGCAGACCAAGTCTCTTCACAGTAGGAAGATTAAGAGTAAGATCGGTAGCCGTAATGTTTTTAAGGTGCCACGCACGGATCAAAGATGGCAAAGAGCATCGCTATTGGAGCGTGGTAGAGAATCGGCGTTGCGGGCGTGGCAAGGTTGTCCAACGGCAAGTGCTTTACCTTGGAGAGATCAACGATACTCAGCACGAAAGCTGGTGCCGAACGATTGAAATCTTCGATGAGAATCGCGAACGGACCATGCCCTTGGCATTGTTTCCCGCTGATCGGCAACCACCCAACTTCGCCGCTGGCTTTGGCGTACAAGTACGGCTCACAGAGATGGAGCTGCATCGGCCTCGGCAGTGGGGAGCCTGTTGGCTGGCCTGCTATCTTTACGAGCAGCTGGGATTGGATGAGTTCTGGGCGGAGCGTTTGCCCGACAGTCGAGAGGGGACTTGCTGGCAACATATCTTGGAGACCTTGGTCTGCTATCGACTCATTGATCCGGGCAGCGAATGGCGGCTGCATCGGCAGTGGTTTGAGCAAAGCGCGATGGGAGATCTGTTGGATGAAGATTTTTCGCTGGTAGAAAAGAACGCGTTGTATCGTTGTTTGGATAAGGTGCTCAAGTACAAGGAGCAGCTCTTCGGTCATCTGCGCCAACGCTGGCAGGATCTTTTCGGCGCCCGATTCGAAGTGCTGCTCTACGATTTAACCAGCACCTATTTCGAGAGCGATCCGGTTTTTGAGGAAACTGACAAGCGCCAGTTTGGTTACAGCCGAGACAAACGTCCCGACTGTGTGCAAGTGGTCATCGCACTGATCATCACCCCAGAAGGCTTCCCGCTAGCCTATGAGGTTTTGCCTGGCAACACATCGGACAAAACTACCTTGGGTGCTTTCCTGCGCAAGATCGAGGAGCAATACGGCAAAGCCGAGAGGGTATGGCTGATGGATCGTGGCGTGCCCACCGAGGAAGTGCTTAGCGAGATGCGCTCAAGTGTTCCGCCGATTTACTACCTGGTAGGGACTCCAAAGGGTCGGCTGAGCAAACTGGAAGCCGATCTATTGGAACGTCCCTGGCAGAGCGTGCGTCCCGGAGTAGAAGTCAAAGTCTTAGCCCAAGAAGACGAACTCTACATTTTCGCCCAGAGTCAGGATCGACTCAATAAGGAGCGGGCGATGCGCCGGCGCCAGCTCAAGGCTTTATGGAAACGCTTGGGTCAACTCCAGAACATGAAGCTCAAAGCGCGCGAGCTTCTACTGAAGTTGGGCGAAGCAAGAGGTCGCTACCGGGCCGCCTGGCGCATAATCGACATCCAGCTCCCAGAGCTCACGACAGAAGGAATCGCGAGTTTCAGTTTTGCTCTGAATCGTCAGAAATTGCGACTAGTCCGCCGCAGGGAAGGTCGCTACCTGCTTCGGACAAACCTCTGCGGGCGTGAGCCCGCTGAGCTGTGGCAATTTTACATCCAGTTAGTCGAAATCGAAGCGGCCTTTAAGAACCTGAAGGACGATTTGGCGCTGCGTCCCATTTTTCACCAACTCGAGCACCGGATCGAGGCGCACATTTTTGTGGCCTTCATCGCCTACTGCCTGCACGTGACCTTGCGAGCCCGGTTGCGCCCGCTCGCACCCGGACTGACCCCACGTGCGGTTTTGGACAAGTTTGGCACCATCCAAATGCTCGATGTGCACTTTCCCACGACCGACGGCCGCACCCTGATTTTAAGCCGCTACACCCATCCAGAGCCCGATCGCAAAATCCTGCTCGAACAACTTAACCTCACGCTGCCGGCCCAACCGCCACCGCGCATCAGTTCTCGCGGAAAGCTTTTAAACCAGAACTGAAAGATAGCTCTTGTAGTGCAGACCTTTTAAGCACGATGTCCATTTGGAGCCCCTTCCCGGGTCGCTGAACCCTCGAGTTGAGAAAGATGGGCTAAGCGACCCGCTCCCTTTCGATCTCTATGGCAGTTCCATTGGTAGGATTGCCACATGCCACGCAAGATTCGAGAGCCGCCAAGAACTGTGAAGAAAAAAATGTTGGCAGAGCGATCGAAAATGCGCGGAAAACCAAGTGACCGTTATCCCTTGTTCGTGTCGTGGTCCGACAAGGATCAGGCGTTCATTGGTTACTGTCCAGCGCTCTTCGCGGGAGGTGTATGCCACGACGAGAATCGGATAGCGGCGTATGCCAAGCTCGTCGAGATAGTCGAGGAAGATATTCAATCGAGGCTGGAGAAGGGCGAGATTCTGCCGGAACCGAAAAACGACATTTGGTTTCCTGAGGCTGCCACGACTTAAGAAGGGGACGAAGAGTTTGCCGACGGGGCGTGTGCCAGTTCTCAAACCTCGAGCGGTGGTTGCCGGTCTCTGGAACCGGCCAAATAGGTACAAAAAGCACTTAGACGTATCCAATCAGGGGCCAGAAAGGTCAAATCGGCCAAAGTGACCCAGAAAAAGAGCAACAAATGGCAACAGACAACGGTATGAAATTGCTCTTTGGATTGTGCCCCCCGCCTGCCGAATGGCTTCCATAGCGGCTAAGTGGGCCTTCGAGGTCGAATAAAATATTTGGGTTGGGTGGGGCTCGAACCCACAACCAACGCCTTAAAAGGGCGCTGCTCTACCATTGAGCTACCAACCCGTCAGGAAACGAGCAGTGAAGGTATTACCAAATCTCGAGGCTGCAACTGAAAAACCTCGAGGACAATTGAGCGCTCCGCGCCTCATTACCCTTTCTCAATCATCGCGTAAGCGTTGTGGTTGTGGATCGATTCGTAGTTCTCCGCCTCGACCCGATACCAATCTATACGACTGTCTTCATTGGCCATCACCGCGATATTGCGTACCAGGTCTTCGACGAATACCGGATGTTCGTAGGCCCGTTCCGTCACGGCTTTTTCGTCCGGCCGCTTCAGCAGGCTGTACAATTCGGAACTGGCGGCAGATTCGACAAGATGAATGAGATCTTCGATCCAGATGGGCGCATTGAAACGAACTGCAAAAGTCACCTGACTCCGCTGATTGTGTGCTCCATAACCACTGATCGCCTTCGAACATGGGCAGAGGGTGGTGACCGCAACGACCACCGTCACAACGAAATCTCTGTCCTCGTGAGAGGCTGTTGCTGTCAGCCTGACTGAGTAATCCATTAACCCGATCGCTCCAGTGATCGGTGCGCGTTTCTCGATGAAAAACGGGAACTCGAACTCAACGTGTGCCTGCTTTGCGTTCAGTCGCTTTTGGAGATGCTCCAGGATGACCTTGATGTTATCGACGTGAATGACCGAGCCGTGCTCGTTCAGCACCTCGATAAACCGGCTCATGTGTGTTCCCTTGAAATGGTGCGGCAAATCAACCGTAAGAGAAACCGTGGCCACGGTGTTTTGCGAGGAATGCGCTTTATCTCTGATCTGGACGGGAAATCGGAGATTCGTTACTCCGACGCGGTCGATAGCCACTTCCCGATGATCGGGTTGGTTCTGCGTATCCACAAGTCCGGAGAGCTGTTGCGAGTGCATCGTTCTAGGAATTAAAAATAGCAGTTGCCATTCCGCCCATACTCGGCCAAGAAGATTGCCGTGGAGTCCGGTCCGGGATCTGTAATCCTCTGATCATGACTTGTCTGCGTGAAAGAATACCACGATTTGCTTCGCTTAGTTCTCGAAAAAGGCAAACCCAAAGAAGATCGCACCGGTGTCGGCACGATCTCCTATTTCGGGGCCCAGGCCCGATTTGATCTGGCCAAGGGTTTCCCGCTTCTCACGACCAAGCGCATACATTTCAAGTCCGTCGCGTTCGAGCTGCTTTGGTTTATCCGCGGCGAAACGAATCTTCGGTTTCTCAACGAGCACGGTGTAACAATCTGGGACGAGTGGGCCGATGAGAAAGGCGACCTTGGACGGATTTACGGGGCGCAATGGTGTGATTGGCGCGCTCCGGACGGCCGCTCAATTAACCAGTTGGAGCAATTGATCAGCGAAATCCGGAAAAATCCCGATAGTCGCCGGCTGCTTGTCACCGCGTGGAATCCTGGAGAGATCGGCGAGATGGCGTTGCCCCCCTGTCACGCGATGTTTCAATTTTATGTTCAGGACGGCATATTGAGCTGCCAGCTCTATCAACGGAGCGCTGATCTGTTTCTGGGCGTTCCCTTTAACATTGCCTCATACGCATTGCTGACCGAGATGGTCGCGGCGGTTTGCGGGTTGTCGCCCGGCGAATTTGTTCACACGTTCGGAGATATCCATATCTACCGGAATCATCTTGAACAAGTTCATGAGCAATTGAAACGCTCTCCGCGGCCTCTCCCGGTTTTACGTTTTGGTCGGGTGCCGGAACGGCTTGCAGGATTTTCGTTACGAAGACATCCAACTGATTGGATACGATCCGTATCCCACCATCAAAGCGCCGATTGCCGTATAGGGAAGCAACGCAGAATAGGTTTCAGCCCGTATTCTGTTACCCCAATCGTCGTCGTCGTTCGTCGGTCTTTGATCCTTGCTGATTATAGGCGATTTGCACAGAGAGAACATGAACAAAAAAGGCAACCGGGATGCGTTTGCTCACTTACAAACGGGCGAGAACGAGAACGACGACAAAGGACGACGACGAGAAGGATTAGGGAGGGGGTAAAGGCTCGAAGCATGATACATTCCAGGACTGGTGAGCCGACACATGATAGCAATCGTTGCAATGACCCGGAAGCGGGTAATTGGCCAGAACAACAAAATCCCCTGGCGCCTCCGAGGTGAGCAGAGGTGGTTCAAAGAGGTGACAATGGGTCACCCGATCCTGATGGGTCGCAAAACGTTTGAGTCAATCGGCAAGCCTCTTCCCGGCCGTCGTAATCTTGTTGTCACCCGCACGGGAAATTTCGCCGGCGTCGACTTGATCCGCGATCTGAGGACATTCGATACAATCCCTTACGAATTGCCTGGCAAAGAGATTTTCGTGATTGGAGGCGCTGAGATTTACGGAGCGTTGCTTGATCGCTGCGACTCGATCTATGTGACCCTCGTTAAGGAAGAATATGCAGGGGATGCCTATTTTCCAGAGTTCGAAACCGAGTTCGAAATTTCGAAAACGATTCGTGAGACCCCGGATTTCGACATTTTCTGTTACAAACGTCGCGGCTGAATTTTACGCTTTTGAGCGTTCGCCGAATAGGTTTCCCCAGCTACCAGGCGGTCCCGTTGTGATGCTCCGCGCTTCCCCAAGGCGATTTGGCTTCGGACCAGGGCTGAACATTTTTGTCTGTCTTTTGCGCTTCAGCAATCTGATCCCATCGATGGTCATCGCGGGTTCGGTTGTCGCAACCGTCGAGAGCGAATGTGGCGATGCAAAGAGCGGCAACAATGAGACGAGTCATAGGTGAAGTGACGGTTCCAGGAAACTGCGCGGCTGAACGTGATCCTAGATGACAGAAAAGAGCAAAATTGCAAGTAGCGCCAGAGCAACTGAGGCGAAGCGGGCTGCTTCGTTTAGGATCAAAATTGCAGCCAAACGGTTTTTAGATACTGGTCCCCGGTAAAATCGGGCGGCATCGAGCCGGCAAGAGCCTTAAACGGGCGGTCGACGGCTGATCTCAGGATTCGCAGGAATTCATTGAACGTCATACCGCGGAAATTTGTAGAACAGAACAGCAGTCCGTCTCGGTTCAAACATTTGGTGGCGAGATCGGCCAAATCCCCGTAGTCATCTTGAATCCTGAAGACTTTGGATTTCCTGTTCCTTGAGAAAGTCGGCGGATCTAAAACAATTACGTCAAATTTTCTCCCTCGGCGCTGAAAGCGTCCCAACCAATAGAAAACATCTCCGTAGATGAAATCGTGATCATCCGAGCTGAGCCGATTGATTTCGTAATTCCGTTTTCCCCAATCGAGATAGTGACGTGACAGATCGAGGTTGACCGTGGAGGCGCCGCCGCAGGCTGCTGCCACGCCGAAGGCACACGTATAAGAGAAGGTGTTCAGGAGTGTCATTTCCCTCGCGAGGCGGCGGAGCTTCGTTCGATTGAATCGCTGGTCTAAGAAAAGTCCTGGAGAATACCCGGCTCGAAAATCGACCTCGAACTTCAGCCCGGACTCCAATACACAAAAAGGTTCCTCCACAGTTTCTCCCGCGAGGTGTTTCGGGCCGGTTTTAGTGGTTTTGAGGAGAGGTTTCCAATAGAGCGAGCGATATCCGACTGCGGGGTCAAGCGTCGGTAGGCCTTCGTCCAATGTCTGGATGATCCAGCGACCGGCAAAATCGTCAATGATCAGGCCGGGCAAACCGTCTCCGGAGCCGTCAAATAACCGCACCGAGTTTGTCTGGTCGCTGCGGATGGTTTGCCGTTTTTCGGCCGCAACCAGAATTTTTTCTGTCGGAATCATAAAGGTTTGCGTGTCCATGGGGAACACTGCAGCCTTAGCCTATGGGCGATCTGCGCGAAACCCTCGAGCACGCGGTTCATGAAGGCCGGCTCCTGGCAACCAGTGTCGCCAATATCTTGCAGTTACTTTCCAGCGGGAACAATCCGCTTTACGCGGCGGCGATCGAAGAATTGGCAGAGAACAGGGCCTGGACTGAGTTGAACGACCGTTTTTTCAAGACGCTTACGTTTGGTACCGGTGGATTACGCGGTCGGACGATCGGGAAGATCGTGACTCGAGCGGAAGCCGGAAGCAGGGTGGGGAACATCTGTCCGGAATTCCCCTGTGTCGGGACCAACGCGATGAACTTTTATAATATCAGCCGCGCGACTCAGGGCCTGGTTCGCTACATCAAGAAATACCTGGCGACGAATAACCCTGAGGGAACACCCAGCCTCGCAATTGCGCATGACACCCGCTTTTTCTCAAGACAATTCGGAGAACTCACCGCGAAGGTCGCCACCGAAAATGGATGCAACGTTTTCCTTTTCGAATCCGCCCGTTCAACTCCGGAGCTCTCCTTCGCCGTTCGCCAGACAAATTCGACCGCCGGAATTGTCATCACGGCAAGCCATAACCCTCTCCATGACAATGGATACAAGGTCTACTTTTCGGACGGCGCCCAAGTCGTTGAACCGCACGCCGGAGCGATCATCGAACAAGTCAATACCGTCGCAGGCGAAGTTTATGAACCGCTCCCGCAAGGCCAGCAAGGCAAATTGATTTATCTCGGCAAGGAGCTTGACGATTTGTACAAGGCCCGTCTCCGGACTCTGGTCCTCCGCCCTGACGTGGTCGCGGGCCAGAAAGAGGTGAAGATCGTTTTTACGGCAATTCATGGGACGGGCGGAATCATTTCGGTTCCTGTTTTGCGCGATTTGGGATTCGACGTATTGACGGTGACTGCGCAGGACAAACCCGACGGTTCCTTCGCCACGGTGAAATCTCCCAATCCGGAAAATGCGGACGCTCTCGCCATGGGCATAGCCTTGGCCAAGGCGGAGCAGGCAGACATTGTGATTGGAACTGACCCTGACGCGGATCGCATGGGAATTGCCTTCCGGGATCATTCAGGAAAAATGCAACTTCTGAACGGCAACCAAATCGGATCCCTGCTGGCCTTTTACCGAACAAAAACGTTGAAAGAGCGGGCGGTGCTAAATGATCAAAACAAGGCTCGTGCCGTTCTTATCAAAACTGTTGTGACGACAGATCTGCAAAAGAGCATGGCTCAGCGAGAGGGGATCGAATGCGTCGAAACCCTTACCGGATTTAAGTACATCGGCGCAAAACTCGAAAAATACGAGGCGGCGTTGCCGGAGGAAATTCGCAAGATCTACCGGTCATTGCCCGAGCAGGAAACGCGATCAGCTCGATTGCAGAATACCCGTTTTTTCGTTTTTGGTGGAGAAGAGAGCTACGGCTATAGCGGCGCCGATTTTGTCCGTGACAAGGATGGCAATGGAGCGACGATCATGTTTGCTGAGGTGGTTGCCTACGCCGAATCGAAAGGGATGACACTTGATCAACTCCTGGATCAGATCTATCTCGAGTACGGTTGTTACTTCGAGAAAACCTGTTCGCTGGCGTTTGAGGGAGCGGAGGGAGCCGAAAAGATTCGGCGCCTGGCGGATTCTTACAATGCCAATCCGCCGAGTGAGATCGACAGGTCGAAGGTTGTGATGGTCAAGGATTTTTCCCGTGGGGGGATCCGCGACGCGGAGGGGGACCTCCTGCCGAAAGAAAAGATGACGATTTTCGAGCTCGCCGATGCAAGGCGAGTCGCAGTGCGGCCTTCCGGCACGGAACCGAAGATCAAATTTTATCTATTCGGTAAAAACCCCGACGTCACTTTGGATTCGCTGAGTCAGGTGAAAGCGAATCTCGCTGCCGCCCTCGACAGTCTGTGGGAATGGCTGCGGGAGGACGCAAAAAACAGAGTCGGTTAGCCCGAAAATCCTCACCAGCCCAAGCGCTTGGGAGATTTTTGCGCCATAGAGCCGCCAGGAAAGCGCTTGGAAGATGCGGGCTCGTTTCCAGGTTTTGTGAACAATGCAAGCTCAGGTTACTGGTGGTCCAGCAACGCACATCAACGTACACTCCCAATTTGAAACGAGTGTAATCTGCGGTTTAGCTCTAAGCTTCGTTTTTTGGGCTTAACTCCGAGCAACTCCCGGTGGCGCACTTTTTTCGACCGATCTTACTTCTTGTCCTGCTGCTTCCCTTTCTGCCGGCTTCTGCTCAGGAAGCCGCTTCTTCTCGAAATGACCTCGCCGGTCAGTTGATTCGGCTCAGCGATAGGGCGCAGGTTTCTCTAATTACCTATAGCCCGGGCGAAGAGCTTTACCAGGCATTCGGCCACAGCGCCATCCGAGTGAGAGACGATTTCCTCGGCCTGGATCGCTTGTATAATTTCGGAGTCTTTGATTTCGAAACCCCGAATTTTTACGTGAAATTCGCTCATGGCGATCTGCGCTACCAGCTGGCCGTTTCGCCAAGCGAAGAGGAGATCCGCGTGGTTGGGGCGTACGGCCAAGGTGTCACAGAACTCCCGCTGAATCTGACACCGGACCAGAGACAAGCGTTGTTTGAAGCCCTCGAGGTCAATCTGCTCCCTGAGAACCGATTTTATCGGTATGACTTCGTCCTGGATAACTGTTCAACCCGTCCACGAGACGTGATCGAACGCATCACGGGTTCTCCGGTGGTTGTGCGCGATGCCGGCCAGAAAACATTCAGGGAGATGCTGGACCCCTATTTCATTCGGATTCCCTGGGTCGGTTTTGGGGTTTCCCTGCTGCTCGGCTCGAAGATTGATCGAGCGGTGAGCCCCCGAGAAGCGTGTTTCCTGCCTGCAGATCTGGAACGCGCAGTGCAGACCAGCAAAGATGGAGATCAAAACCTGGCTGGGGAAAAGAAAGAAATCTTTCCCGCGGAAGTTTTGGCTGGTTCCCCACCTTTCCTGACTCCAACCAGCGTTTTCTACGGCATTGGAATTTTTTGGTTCTTCTTCTGGTTGTTGCGGAAGAAAGGGCACGCGATCTGGCCCACAGCGTTTTCTTTGATGATCCTCGGCCTTGTGGGTACTTTTGTTCTGGGCCTCTCCTTCTGGACGCGTCTTTGGGTACTGCATGAAAACTATAATCTTTTGTGGCTCATTCCATTGCACTTTCCAGCCGGTCTCTGGCTGTTACTCGCTCAGCGTCGACCGGTTTTCCTTCGATGGTATTTGTGGTTTGCATTTCTGACGGCCGTCGGTTTTGTCTGTTTCTCGTTCCTGCTGCCACAGAAGTTCAGTCCTGCAGTTTTTCCCCTGCTAATCATCGTTGCCTGGCGATGTGCGCTCGAGTTATTCAAGATGCCCGGACGCGCAGGCGCTGCCGTCATGGAAACAGCCAACTGACCTCCGGCGAAATACATGTAATTTCGGGGACAGGGCCACGAACTCATGAAACCTCATCTTCTTCATCTGTCCACGATCTTGCTAAGTCTCGCTGCGGGCGTTTTGGTCGCCTTGGCATTCCCCCCCTGGAACCAGGATTGGTTGATCTGGATAGGGTTCACGCCGGTTTTGGCCGGACTGCTCTTATTCCCGCGTCGTTGGGTCTTCTCGCTGATTCAGGGAGCGGTCTTTGGAGGTACATTCGGCGGGCTGGTATTTTCCTGGCTTTGGGCGGGCGGGCGTCGGAACGATTGGATTTCGAACGTCGCAAGCCTGGCCTTGATCGGCGCAATTTGGGGAATTTTTGTCAGCCTATTGGTTAGGTTACCCGCCAGCAGCGGTGATCGGAAGGTTTCGCCCATACTACCGGGATATGGATTCACCGCCGGGGGTTGGACAAAATCGATCGCTCATTTGCGAGCAGCCTTCTTTACGGCTGCGGCCTGGACAATTCTGGAATGGGTCAGGGGGGTCCTTCTTCCCCAGTGGAACGCTGTTGGGACTGTTCTGCAGGCAAATCTGCCGTTGCTTCAAATTTCGACCATTACCGGCGTCAGCGGTCTTTCGTTTGTCGTGGTATTCGCCAATCTCATCGTGCTGACGTCTGTTCGCCGAATCATTCTCGAACCCGGTCGGATGACTTGGGCCTCTCGCTTCGACGTCACGGCAACTCTCGGCGTTATCTTCCTTGCCGGTCTCGCCGGTTTTTGGTGGCTGCAGCAAACCCCCGCGGGCGACCGCAAAAACATCGCCCTGATCTGTCCTGATACCGTCGATTTCAACCGTTCGCTGGAACTCACCAAACAGGAAAGCGGTAAGGGAATCAATCTGTTCGTCTGGCGATGTGCCCGGTTCGGCCCCGGCGATTATGCCCGGCTTGGCGAGGCGTTGATCGGAAAGCCGGCTGCCTTAGTGAGCGGCACTACCTCCGCAGAAAACGGATCGCTTAGCGGTACGACGATTATCACTCCAGGCGCGATTAGAAATCTCGTCCTGATTCCGGGCAAGCACGATTTTTTTCAGCCCGGATTGGTTGGCCGAACGCTCAACCCCTTTGATTTTGCCGATACAAGTTGGGTGACATTCATCAATTGGGAAGCCGGTGATCCCCGTCTGCTGCGGGCCGCCGTAACCAAGCAGATCCAGGTAATTATCGCCCTTGTTGATCCGCTCCCGGGCGGGCGGGGCGCTACAGAACAGTTTTATGCGAACCTCCGGTTATGGTCCGCTTCGCTGGGACGCACGGTGATATTCGCCAGCACGAAGGATTTCGCTGCGATTGTGGAGCGCTCTGGGAAAATTGCGGCCGACGCCCGCGTCAGTTCCCCTCGGGAGGTTTTGAACGGGGTAATCGAGGTGCCTTCGCCCTTTGATTACACGCTCTATGGACGCTATGGGGACTGGTTTGCAGTAGCGTGCGGCGCCGTTTGCTTGGTCATGGCCATTTCCGAAAGACTCCGTCGCTACTATGAAAAGTCTGGTCGTATCGCTGCATGATGTTTCGCCCCTGACGCAAATCTTGTGCGAGGAGATCCTGGCTCAACTCCGGCAATTGGGAATCGACCAGACTTCCCTCCTGGTCATTCCCAATCATCACCACCGGGCTCCGATCAGGGAGAATTCCACGTTTCGAAGCTGGCTGGCGAGAAAAACTGAAGCCGGTCACGAGCCGGTCTTGCACGGTTATTTCCATCAAAGGCAAAAAGAGAATGCTGACTCTTTCCGGGCAAAACTGACGACCGAGATTTACACCGCCGGGGAAGGGGAATTTTTTGATCTATCCATGGAGGAGGCCTTGATTCGAGTGCAGCGAGGTTTGGATGATCTGGCCTTCCTGCCGCGAAAGGTAGTCGGTTTTATTGCGCCCGCCTGGTTGCTCGGTGCCAACGCCGAAATTGCCATCCGCAAGCTTGGCTTCTTGTACACCACCCGATTGGGCAGGGTACAAACCTTCGGCCGATGCGCCGACATCCGATCGCAATCCTTAGTTTGGAGCACTCGCGCTCGTTGGCGCGCTTTGATGAGCCTGGCGTGGAATCGTTGCCTGGCGCTGCGCCTCGCGGGCGCTCCATTGATCCGAATCGGCATTCATCCGCCTGATCTTCAACAACCCCGTGTCTGGGCACAGGTCCGGCAGTTGGCGGCCGCAACATGCCATTGCCGGGATTGCGTTTCCTATGAGAAGTTCGTTGAGATCTTCAGCCGCCCGCCATAGATAGCGACGGGGGCACCAGATATTGAGCATGAACTGACTGTCTGCTGACAAAATGGCCGCGAAAGTCGATCTCCATATTCATTCAAAATACAGCGATCGATCCGCGGAATGGATTTTCCGCCGATTCGAGTTTCCCGATAGCTATTCCGATCCCAAGGTGCTGTACCGGCGGTTGAAAGAAAAGGGGATGACCTATGTGACCTTCACCGATCATAACCGGATCGATGGATGCCTGGAGATCGCAGAGTTCCCGGATACCTTCATCAGCGAGGAGGTGACAGCCCAGTTTCCCGACGACAACGTAAAGGTCCATTTGCTCCTCTGGAATCTTACCGAGGCGCAACATGGCGAGGTCCAGCAAGTCAGAAGGAATGTTTACGAGCTTCAGAAATATCTGATGCTCGCCGGGATTCATCATGCGGTTGCCCATCCGCTTTACGACATGAATCGGCAACTGACGGCGGATCACGTTCAAAAACTGGTCCTTTTGTTCAAGCATTTCGAGGGGGTTAACGGCCTCAGAGACTCGCTTCTTAGTGATACTGCGCGCTTCATCCTGAGATCATTGACTCCGGAAACCATTCAGCGGTTTGCTGAGCGTCAGCATCTTGAGCCAGCGCATCCGGAGCCGTGGCGCAAAATCCTGATCGCCGGGTCCGACGATCACGCAGGAATCTTTCCAGCCTCGGCTTACACGGAAGCTCCGGACTGCGAATCGGTGGATGAATTCTTTTACTTCATCGGAAAGGGCGATTGTGTGACTCGCGGAGAAGCGGGCACCCCGCTGGTTATAGCCCACGGGCTTTACAACACGACCTATCAGTTTGCGAAAGACAAATTTTCCGCCGCGGTGAGTCCCAATCTGGCGTTTCTTGAAATCGTTTTTTCACGGTTCATGGAGGGTAAGAATCCGACGAATTTCACCTTGGGCGAGAAGCTCGGCCTGCTGTCGAGTGGGATTCTCTCAGGAAAAATCTTCGAATTGGCAAAGCCGGCAAATCTTTCGATCTGGCCGGAGTTGGCCAACTACTTCGGAAGCGCCGAAGTGCAGGCTCAGATTGCCAAGGAAACCGAAGGGGTGAATGAGCCGGAACGCCGCGCATTTCTAATGGTCGCGCTGGTGTTCAATCAGCTAGCGTTCCGTTTTTTCCAGAAATTCGTTCAACAGATCACTGCGGGCGGCGTGATAGAAGCTGTTCAAGCGTTGAGCGCCTTATTGCCAATGGGCTTTTTGCTGGGCCCCTATTTTTATGGATTTCATAGCCAGGCACCATCCCGAAAACGGCTGATCGATATCTGCTCTGCGACTGTCAACTTCATCCCGGACGTGCTGCAAAATACGAAGCGGGCGTGGTTTACCGACACCCTCGAAGATGTGAACGGAGTTGCGACGACAATTCGGAAGATGGCAGCAGCCGCCTACGAAACGGGTGCAGATCTTATTGTCGTAGCGTCAAGGGAGCAGATCAGCATATCTGAGATTCCGATTAAAAATTTCCCGCCGATCGGTGAGTTCGAGCTGCCGGAATATGAACTGCAGAAGCTTAGTTTTCCTCCGGTGCTGCATATGCTCGAGTACATTCAGCGCGAGCGGTTTACTGAATTGATCATCAGTACGCCCGGACCGGTCGGCCTGACGGCCCTTCTCGCCGCCAAAATGCTCGACCTGAAGACGGCAGGGATATACCACACGGATTTTCCCCAGTACGTGCGCATTCTGACGCAGGATAACTATATGGAGACGTTGGCTTGGGGTTATATGCAGTGGTTTTACTCCCAACTTGACGTGGTTTACGTGAATTCGGAGAACTATCGGCAGCGCTGGATCGAGCGCGGTATAGTCCCGGAACGGCTAAAAATTTTTCCGCGCGGAATCGACACCGAGCTGTTCACTCCCGCTCACCGAAATCCTGGATTTTGGGAGAAATACGGAAAGAAACCGGGAGAGCTTGGGCTTCTATATGTCGGCCGTATCTCGAAAGAGAAGAATATTGACGTTGCAGTGGCGGCTACCCGGAAACTCGCGGGCGAAGGATTTCCTGTTCGGCTTTTGATGGTGGGGGATGGCCCTTATCTGCGAGAGTTGCGTCAAGAAGTCCCAGAGGCATGTTTCACGGGGTATCTGCGGTCTGCGGAATTGGCGGCGGCTTACGCGTCGAGCGAGATTTTTGTTTTTCCCAGCACCACCGACACGTTTGGGAATGTGGTACTCGAGGCGAAAGCGGCCGGGTTGCCCTGCGTGGTGTCAAATCGGGGCGGACCTTGCGAGTTGGTCAATGACGGCATCGACGGATTTGTCACCAGGGCGCTGGATGTCGGGGATTTTTCCCGTGTACTGCGGTTGTTGTGTAAAGACGCGGAATTGAGGGTAAAAATGGGCCAGGAAGCTAGAAATCGGGTCGAGGATCGCAACTGGAACAATGCATTTCGCCAGTTTTGGAATGACACCCTTTGAAATTCTCATTTGAATTTTCGTGCCACTCCGTTACTTTCCGGCCTTGCTATGGCAAAGAAGTCTTGGATTGAGAGGAATAAACGGAAGCAGAAGACGGTGGAGAAGTATGCCGCGATTCGCGCCGCGTTGAAGGCGAAACACGACTACGAAGGTCTTGCCCAACTCCCGCGAGATGCCAGTCCGACTCGCCTCATCAATCGCTGTCAACAAAGCGGCAGGCGACGTGGGTTCATCCGGCGCTTTCGTCTATCCCGAATCGCATTTCGTGAACTTGCTTCCCAAGGGATGATCCCGGGAGTTACGAAATCCAGTTGGTAGAACCTGAAGAGTTTCGCAGCGGCATTTCACCTCTTGATTTGCCCGGCTCAATAACCTCGAAGAATCCTATGCGGGTTTGGCCGTCCGCAGGTGAAACACCTTTGAAGTGTGATGAACCTGTGCGTCGTTGTCAGAAGCAATAGTATCGATGACCATAGATATTCCCTTTTGGCTCGCTGTTTCAACCTCTTCCGAGGTTGACGCTGAGCTTGCCTCCTCCGGGTCGATCCTGTTCAATTTGCTGGTTATCCTGTTGCTGGTTTTCCTAAACGGCTTTTTTGTGGCGTCCGAATTTGCTCTGGTCAAAGTTCGATCCAGTCAACTGGACGCCCTCGAGGGGACGGACAAAAAGGTGGCGATGGCGCGGCGTGTGACGTCCCATCTGGATGCTTATCTTTCCGCTACCCAGCTTGGCATCACGCTCTCGAGTCTGGCGCTCGGATGGATTGGCGAACCATACCTGGCGAGATTGATTGGTCCTGTTCTGGTTCAGGTTGGAATGAGATCTGAAACTATTGTGCACGGGGTCTCGTTCGCAATCGGGTTCGGCATTATTACCTATTTGCACATTGTTCTCGGCGAGGTCACGCCAAAGTGGCTCGGGATTCGGAAAGCCCTGGTGATAAGCCTCTGGATCAGCCCGCCGCTTCATCTCTTTTACATTGTTTTTCGTCCCGCCATCTGGTTTCTCCAAGCCTCCGCAAACTGGATCATGAAGTCCGTTTTCCGGATGGATCCGGTCACTGATACCGAACTGGTCCATAGCGAAGAGGAGCTGCGTGTCATTCTGAGCGAAAATGAGACCCCGGCCGATGGGACAGACTTGAGGAATGAGTTGTTGATCAATGCGCTTGATTTCCGACGGCGTGTGGTGCGGGATATCATGACTCCGCGCGGAGACGTCATCTATCTCGATATTCAAGATTCCTTCGATGCCAATGTTCAGGTGGCTATCGAATCAGGGCATACGCGTTTCCCTCTCGTGCAGGGCCATCTCGATAACACCGTCGGGTTGATACACATCAAGGATCTGATGCGCGAAATGAAGAATGAACGGCATGATCTGCTGGCCATTAAACGCGAACTGATGCCGGTGCCTGAATTTATGCCGCTGGAGAAGCTTCTGAGACAGTTTTTGGCTAAACGAGCTCATTTCGCGGTGGTAGTGGACGAGTATGGCGGAGCTGTCGGCATCGTGACTCTCGACAACGTCGTTGGGGAGTTGGTCGGAGAAATTAAGGATGAATTTGACCTGGAACAGGTCAAAGAATTCGTCCGTCTCAACGAAGAGGAATTTGTCGTCCAGGGACAACTGAATCTCTACGAGTTAAAAGAGCTGGCAGATCTCGAACTGGAAAATTCGGAAGTCACCACCATTGGTGGGTACGTGGTACAGCTTCTGGGTCATTTGCCGAATCAAGGCGAACAGGTCCAGATCGAAGGTTATTTGGTGACCATTGCGCAGACTGACGGCCGACGGATTCTTCAGCTCCATTTTAAGAGGCATATCGTTCAACCTGCGGAAGAGCAGGAGCACACCGCAAGTCGCGACCGATCACAATAAATTCGCGACAAATTCGTCTCGATCGAAGTATTGGAGATCGCCTGGCTTTTCACCGGTTCCCACGAAGCGCGGAGGAAGAGCGAGTTCGTCCTGGATTGCTATTGCGATCCCACCTTTTCCGGAACCGTCAAGTTTTGTGACAACCAGCCCGGTGAGACCCACTGCATGGTTGAATTCCCTGGCCTGCACCAGTGCGTTACTTCCCGTCGTCGCGTCCACGACCAGCAGGCATTCATGCGGCGCCTGCTCGTCGTGCTTTCCCAAAGTCCTGACAATCTTTCCCAACTCCTGCATCAGGTTGTGTTTGGTGTGCAGGCGACCGGCGGTGTCGCAGATCAGGAACTCAATATTTCGTTTGTTCGCGGCGGAATAGGCGTCGTAGCAGAGAGCAGCCGGATCCGCGTTGTATTCGCCCGTAACGACATCGACCTTGAGACGGTCGGCCCAGATCTTGAGCTGTTCAATGGCCGCAGCCCGAAACGTATCGGCAGCGGCCAGCATCACCGTGTGTCGATCTTGCTTAAGAAGGTAAGCCAGCTTCGCCGTCGAAGTCGTCTTTCCCGTCCCATTGACGCCGACCATCAGGATGACCTTAGGCCGGTTCGGGAGCGGCCGGAGTTTCGGATTAGCGATTGGAAGAATCTGTTCGATATGGTGCCGAGTCACCTCAACGACATCTTTCGCTGTTATCTTGCCCTGGCGTTGCTGTAGTTCTTCAATGATTCGAAGCGTCATCGATACGCCGATATCCGCCCGGATCAAGCTTTCCTCCAGCTCATCCCAATCAATGGATTTGCCTCCAAATCGATCCAACAAATCTTTGAAAAATCCCAATGCCATAATTTACCTGAAACCGAAGATAGGAGACTAACCAACTCTGCGGTTTCATATTCCGGGTTAGCCGTTTATTTCGAAGCGGTTCGGAGCGGACGGTTCAAGTCAAGTTTCACTCGATCTAGTACTCCGTTCACGAATTTGCCGGATTCCTCTGTTCCAAATTTTTTGGCGATATCGATTGCTTCATTGATGGCGACGATCGGAGGTACGTCATCGGCATAGAGCATCTCATAGATCGCCATTCGAAGGATATTTCTATCCACTGCGGAGATCCGCCTCAGCTCGTAGTTCGCGGTGTATTTGGTAATCTTCTCATCGATCGTCGTCTGGCGAGCAATGACACCGTTGAGCAGATTTGTCGCGAACGTGCGGATCCCTGGAATTGCCGGACGAAACTCCCAGAACAGATCCAATTCCGTCGGACTCAGCAATTGCTGGACATTCAAGTCCCAGTGAAATAGAAGCTGCAGGGCGACCTCCCTTCCCTCACGGCGTTTACCCATTCGAGCTACCCTCCTTTCAGAATCTGGCGGAGGGCATGAACGATTCGGACCGCCGCGCGGGCGGCTTCTGTTCCACGATTGAGATCGGGCGACAAACAGCGAGCCTTTGCCTGCTCTTCGTTCTTTGCAACAAGAACCTCGTGCAGCACCGGCACGGACTCTTTCAAACTAATGGTCAAAAGCGCTTGTGTCACTGCGGTGGCGATCAATGAAGCATGCAAGGTCTCCCCATCAAAGATCAGTCCAAACGCGAGTATGGCATCCGGTTTTCGATATTTGGCAACCGCCTGAACCGCAATGGGGATTTCAAACGACCCGGGTACACGCACGAACGAAAGCTGCGCCTGCGGAGCAATACTTTTCAACTCGCCGCTTGCAAACCGCACCAATCCGTCCACATAAATCTGATTGTATTCGCTCGCGACAATCGCAAAATGGACAGCTTCGTTTAGCACTTCTGGGCGCATCGGAAATTCTGTCGACATGAGTGCCGGACGATACTCTTTCAGGCGGGGCCTGCAAGTTCAGAAGCCAGGAGACAGGAGTGCAGAAGACAGGAGCATCGGGCGGGAGGGCGGACAAACCGCGTAGGGAATGCGTGAAGTCCGAAGGATCGGTGAATCGGAAATCAGTTGTCCCATTCTGCAACTTCTGACTCCTGTCTCCTGCCTCACAACAGATGCCCCATTTTTGCGCGCTTCGTCTGGAGATACCGCGCGTTATGCGGATTGGCCTGTGCTTTAATCGGAAGTTGTTCGACAATATTCAAGCCGTACCCTTCGAGACCGACCACCTTTTTGGGGTTGTTCGTGAGGAGACGGATATGGCGAACGCCGAGGTCGACCAATATTTGTGCGCCGGTGCCGTATTCACGGAGGTCCATCGGAAACCCGAGCTTTTCGTTTGCTTCGACCGTGTCGAGGCCCTGTTCCTGAAGTTTGTAGGCGCGAATTTTTGCGGCTAATCCGATCCCGCGTCCTTCCTGCCGCATATAAACCAGCGCGCCGGAGCCAGCTTCGTTAATGTGCTGCAGCGCTGCGTGCAATTGATCGCCGCAATCGCACCGTCTCGAACCGAAAACATCGCCGGTCAGGCACTCGCTGTGGACCCGCACGAGCGTTGGTTCCTCTGGCGAAATAATCCCTTTTACCAGGGCGAGGTGATGAACGTCGTCGATAAGGGAACGATAAAGATGCAACTGAAAGTCGCCGTAATCCGTGGGCAAGGAGACGATTTCCAGGCGTTCGATCAGAACTTCCCTCGCTCGCCGGTAGGCGATGAGATTTTCGATCGAACAGATCTTGAGTTGATGCTGACGCTTGAACTCAATGAGGTCGGGCAACCTCGCCATGGAGCCGTCATCGTTCACGACCTCCGCCAGCACGCCGGCCGGTGATAGGCCGGCCAGCCTGGCAAGGTCGACAGCCGCTTCGGTGTGCCCGGCACGGCGAAGCACGCCTCCTTCTCTGTACCGGAGTGGAAAGACATGACCCGGACGCACCAGGTCTTGAGCAAGGGTGCCCGGCTCCGCCAACCGGCGAATCGTCCGCGACCGATCTGCGGCTGATATGCCGGTCGTTACCCCATCCTTGGCGTCCACAGAGATGGTGTACGCCGTTCTCATCGATTCGGTGTTCCGGATCGTCATCAATGGCAACTCCAGTCGGTCCAGGTCCTTGCCTTCCATCGGAACGCAGAGAACGCCCGACGTATAGCGAATCATAAAATTAATTAACTCCGGTGTTGCCTTCTCGGCCGCTAGAATCAGATCTCCCTCGTTCTCGCGATTTGCGTCATCGGTCACGATCACCAAACGCCCCTGGCGTATTTCTTCGAGAACCTCTTCTATCGGATCAAACACAATGTTCATAGGGTCTCATCATTCTCTTAGAATTTCTTTCTCCGTCAAACCGGCAGAGCGTTCACCGTTTGGCGTTTGGCGTTCAACGTTCAACGTTCAACGTTCAACGTTCAGGCGTTTGGCGTTTAGCGTTTGGCGTTTGGCGTTTGGACAAGTGAATGCGGCGAACCGTCTTGGTTTTTCGGCGTTGAAGAGGCAAAGAGGGACGCTTCGCTTACGACGCCGGAACTCGGTAGCCAACCGTCCTCTGTTTGTTCGGTATTGAGCAAGCAAAGGGACGCCCCGACCGCCGAACGTTGAACGCCGAACGTTGAACGCCGAACGCCGAACGTTGAACGTTGAACGTTGAACGTTGAACGTTGAACGCCAAACGTTGAACGCTGAACGCCAAACGTCCTGCCAGTTTGACGGGAAACCAAATTGCCAGTACGAAAGAGGCCTCATGAGGTTCCGATCTGTCTATGTAGCCGGCCATGGAGGGTTGGTTGGAAGCGCGCTGGTGCGCAATTTGCAGGAAAATGGGTATCGAGACATTCTTGTTCGGACCCACCAGGAGCTGGATCTCAGGAACGAGGATGATGTCCGAAAATTCTTTTCGGAAGCCAGGCCGGAGGCTGTCGTTAGCGCTGCGGCAAAAGTGGGCGGAATACAAGCGAACAGTAATTTTCCTGTCGAGTTTCTACTGGAAAATCTGCAAATCCAGAACAACCTGATCGCGACGAGTTTCGAGTTTGGCGTGAAGAAGCTGCTTTTCCTCGGTAGCTCGTGCATTTACCCGAAACTGGCGGAGCAACCGATTCGCGAGGATGCGCTCCTCACCGGGCCTCTGGAACCGTCGAACGAGCCGTACGCGATAGCCAAGATTGCCGGGATCAAGCTTTGCCAGGCTTATGCGAGACAGCACGGAATGGATTTCATATGCGCGATGCCCACAAATATCTACGGGCCTGGAGACAACTTTGACCTCGAGAAATCACATGTGCTGCCGGCACTGATTCGAAAGGTGCATGAAGCGAAGGTAAAGAACCGGCGTCAGGTGACGATCTGGGGCACCGGGACGCCGCGAAGAGAATTTCTTCATGCCGACGATCTGGCGGACGCGCTTCGATTT
This sequence comes from uncultured Verrucomicrobiae bacterium, assembly GCA_963782115.1. Taxonomy (GTDB): domain Bacteria; phylum Verrucomicrobiota; class Verrucomicrobiia; order Chthoniobacterales; family JAFAMB01; genus JAFAMB01. The sequence continues at coordinate 209,571 of CAWAIK010000011.1, read as the reverse complement.
CTTTTGGAAAACTATGATTCACCCGAAATCATCAACGTTGGTTACGGCGACGATGTGACGATTCGCGATCTTGTGGAGGTGATCGCGAGGGTCGTTGGTTTTGAGATTGAGATTGTCTTTGATACTAGCAAACCCGATGGGACACCGCGAAAGCTCTTGGATTCCTCCCGGCTGCAGGCGTTGGGCTGGAAGCCGCGGATCTCTTTGAAAGATGGCATCCTGCAGACGTATCACTGGTTGCTGCAAAGCGGGGCTGAATTGAAAGGATGGAGCAACTAGGAAACGTGTGGCGTCCGGAGGTGAACGGTTGTGAGTTCCGATTCCAGAGCATTAAAGATAGCGATTTCCAGCCACAGCGGGTGTGGCAATACGACTGCGACAAATAACGTAGGGACCACGTTGAGCCTGGAAGTCGTTAACTACACATTTCGAGACCTTGCCCAGGATCTTGATCTACCTTTTGAAGAGATCCAACAAAAGGCGGCCAAGAGCAGGATCTTCGATTTCCTGACTGACTTGCAGTTGATGCGCGCTTCGTTGCGATCGCGCGTCGTTGTTGGATCCAGACTGGCGGGGTGGCTTGTCGACGCGGACTTGCGAGTTTGGCTGCACGCACCGTTGGAGGCTCGGGCCAAAAGAATCTTTCAACGGGAGCCAGATAAGCATGCCGGCTACGAATCCGTTCTTTACCGAACGTTGCAGCGCGATGAGCAGAACCGGAAGCGGTATCTGGAAGTCTACGGAATCGACATCAATGACCGCAGCGATTTCGATATCATCATTAACACGGAAAAACTTACTGCCGAACAGGTTTCGAGCCTGATCGTTGCGGCTGCTCGCTGGGCCAGTCAGAATCAGCTTGATCGCAGAAACCTGCATCTTTTGCGGATTCGAAAGATCATCTCCGATAATCTGGGGATTGACCCGAAAATCCTGATAGACAATTCGCTTTCTGTCGAAGTGAAGGAGATCTATCAACGCCTGGATGGAGATGCTTTACTGTGGCCGAGTTGAGCCACCGTGGCGGCGAAGCCCGGTTTTTCTACTTCGATCCCGAGCAAACCGAAGACGGTTCGGCTACGCGCCGATATCGGCGGATTCGACGATCGATACGCCCGCGTTGCGGATTTCCGCGATCGCTGCCGCCGAGTCGCCCGGCTGCAAATTGACGCCCCGGCATGCGTCTTCGATCACACGCGTGCGGATGCCGCAATCGATACTATCGAGAGCGGAAAACTTGACACAGTAATCTGTCGCGAGCCCGCAGATAAAGAGCTCGTCGACGCTCCGGCCCCGCAGGTACTCGACCAGCCCGGTAGAGCGTTTTCTGCCGTTATCAAAAAAACCACTGTAGCTATCGATTCCAGGATCAATTCCCTTTCTGAAAACTTCCCTAAGACGTTCCGTGCGAAATTGGGTAGAGAAAGCTGCACCGTACGATCCCTGGACACAGTGTACAGGCCATAAGACCTGCATAATCCCGTTCAAATCAATCACTTCGCCTGGTTGCCGATTTGGATGGTTGGCGGCAAAGCTCCCGTGGTTTGCAGGATGCCAATCCTGGGTTGCCAAGACGAGCGTGAAACATTCCATTAGACGATTTACAATCGGGATTACTTGATCTCCCTCAGGCACCGCCAAAGCTCCGCCCGGCAGAAAGTCGTTCTGTATGTCAACCACGAGGAGTGCATCCATACTGAAATTCTATAGGGATCCTGAAAATCAGTGCAAACTCCCATTCGCAGATTCTCTTTTCCGGGCTTCCTGGATTAACCTTGATTTGACTTCGTAAAGACCGAGCTCCAAACCGACGGGATATATATGGGGATTCAGGAGTCGTTTAACACCCGAGTAAAAGCGGCCCAATTCACTCTGCGCCAGGCCGCGCATCGTGTGAATCGACGGACGTTCATACACCAGAGCTCCGCGCCGAAAAATCGGTACCAACAAATCATGATACTTCGCGGAACTCGGAATCCTTTTATGGATTGTGACATCCGCGATATCCACAATTGTGCGCCCTGGAGGAATGCCGTCCAATTGGTCGTAAATCATGTCGGCCAGATATTCTTTCTGATCCTCGAAACGCCGAACTTGAAGCGAACCGGGATTCGACACCTTCACGGCTTGTTCCGACAATTTTATTTTTTTTTGCCAGAGGCCGTTTCCGGTGCGGATCGCGCCGAGCTTGTAGACACCTCCCAGCGCCGGCTGATCGAACGCCGTCACCAGTTTTGTCCCGACACCCCAGTTGTCAATCAGGGCGCCTTGCTCATTGAGGCTGGCGATCACATGTTCATCAAGGTCATTGCTCGCAAGAATTTGAGTCGTGTGGAACCCGGCTTGATCCAGAATGCGTCGCGCCGCGATGCTCAGGTAGCTCAGGTCCCCGGAGTCCAGCCGAATACCGGCCAGATCTTTGCCAATCGATCTCAGGTGACGGCCCACTTTCACGGCATGCTGGATCCCTTCGATGGAGTCGTACGTGTCCACCAGAAAGACACAGTTTCCCGGCATAGCCTCGGCGTATGCCTGAAAGGCTTCGTATTCTGTTTGAAAGGACATAACCCAGCTATGGGCATGTGTTCCGCGGACGGGGATTCCAAAGACCTTTCCGGCAAGCACATTCGAGGTGGCAACACACCCGCCGATATACGCGGCGCGGCTGGCTGCCAGAGCGCCGTCAGGTCCGTGGGCGCGCCGGAGCCCGAATTCCATGACCGGACTACCTCTGGCCGCGAGGCAGACCCTTGCCGATTTGGTGGCGATTAATGTTTGAAAGTTGATGATATTCAAGAGGGCAGTCTCAAATAACTGGCCCTGGAGCAGGGACCCCGAGACTCGCAGCAGCGGTTCATGCGGAAACACCACGTTACCCTCCGGAATCGCGTCGACATCACAACCAAACCGGAGTGTCTGGAGATAGTCCAAAAACTTGGTTTCGAAAAATGGTACGCCGTCCGATCCGCGGAGTTCCGCAAGATAGGCGAGGTCATCGGCTTGAAATTCAAAATTCTGAAGATAATCGATAGCGTCGCTCAAGCCGCAGGTGATGGCGTAGCCGCCGTTGAACGGCTGTTGGCGAAAAGAGACGTGAAAAATCGCCTCATCCTCGAGCTTCTGGCTTTTCCAGTAACCATACGCCATGGTGAGCTGGTAAAGATCAGTCAGCAGTGTTGGCGGAACTCGGTCTTTCTCGGTCATGAACAGGAGGTTCCTCGTTCGTAAAGCCTTCGGTGAACAAGCCCACGAGTCCAGAAGATAAAGAGGTCCCCTGATCTTGCCGATCCCGGACTAACGAAGGAAAAAATCTACCTCGTTATCGTAAGGGTTGAACGGATCCGGCATGGGTAGGTAGTCTTGGCTTTCCAACGCTATCGAATCCCAATTGATGATGTACGGCAGGTTTCGTTTTTGAAATTGCGCTACTGCTTGGGACCGGCCCTTGGCTCGGGTATTCTGTGGCGGAGTCCGGATCGATTCCTCCCGTCTGACTGCGGAATTGAATTCGCCGATGGCCTTTGCCGGCTTCAGCGCAAAAAACAAGCCCTTGCTTGGATTAACGTTGTGGTACTCAAGGTCGAGACTTTGCAGCCAAGGATCCTGCCAGCTTAATCCTTCTTCCTCCATAAAAGTGCTCAGCAGCCACTTTTTTGAGATCCAATCGACGCCGCCGATCAACAGTTCCGGTTTGCTCCGGATGGCATCCAGCGTGAAACTCCAGCTCTCCAAAATCCAGTCGGTCTCCTTGTCTTGACCCGAAAGATGGTGATGGGCATACTCGAGGAACTGGTATTGGATATCCAGCGCATCCTGGCGGGTGCCGTCATCCATTTCAACTAGCCATTTGCCATCGGGATCACGCGAAATCTCCCGAGTCGCAAGGACCGCATCGCGCAGGGCAATATGAGTTGGAAGCAGGTTTTCTTCGAGCAGAGTGAGCACGCAAACAGTCGTTCCGACCTTCAGCGCCGTAGCAAACGGGCTCATATTGGAGTCGCCGATCAACAGATGCAGTCGGCGATACTTCCGGTAATCGGCGAGCGGCTCGTCACGGGCATTGATAATCGCACGGTTGAATTGCACCCATTGATAAATGTCATTCACGATGTGATCGGCCCGTTGGCTGATCTGGAAATTGACGTGACCGGGTCGATCGGGTACCTCGAAATCAAAAGCTAGCGGATTTGCTTGTCCGACCCGACCGGCACCAGCAAAAATCTGCCGGGTCGCCAGGAACGCCAGTAGCGAGGCCAGCACTTCCGGCGTGAACTGTGCTTCCCGGTGCATCAGATAGTTTTCGTGGCAGCCAAATGTCGCACCGGTGTGATGATCGACGTTGTTCTTGAGGAAGGCGACCTGGTCTTCGACTCCCATTTCTGTAAGCGCCTGGTTTAGCAGCAGATCGCCGGCAATATCTAACGAAACCAGATCCCTCAGGTTAAGACACTCGGGCGAAGAATATTCCAAGTGTCCCATGTCGAGGTAAAGTCGACCTCCATTCAAAAGAAAACCGCCGTTACCCGGCGGTTCTTCGTAATCCCGATAATGCAAGTCTATGGCCCCAACATGACATTTGCGAAATAGGTAGTTTTTCACCTTGACCGGCCAGGCGTCTGCCTGGCTTTGGGCTTGGTCCTCGGAGATCAAACAACCATACTCTGTCTCGAGACCAACGATTCGGTTCATCGGTTCGCAGCTTCGGATGAAAACAGCGCCCAGGCAACCGAGAAGTCATCTCGATGACCTGTTCTGCCGGACCCTGCCGATTGCTTCTGGTTGCCGGGCCGGATTGCTGCTGATGACGAAGCCGGTCCTTCAGAGTCCGATCGCGACGGAACGCCTCATTCCGGCGACCGCGTCGGATCATCAGCTATTCTTTGTGTTCTCCCTTCTTCTTTTGATCGTTGTTCGACGCTGATCGATGCGGCTGCGACGGAGGATTGGACTTCGGGTGCGATGCTTGGGCGACGTGAGGTTGTGAAACGTGGGGTTGTGAGACGTGAGCCTCAGTGACATGAGGTTGAGAATGCGACTGGTGCTGCTCAATTTGGTGACCCGCATTAGCTTGGGGAGGTGGCTCCTTTTTTGTCTCTTCCTTTTTGCGGTTCGGCGATCCTTCGTGACCAGGCCGTTTTTCAGGCTCCCGAGCATGCTTGGTCTCCGAATTCTGCTGAGCGGGTTCTCCCTCTCCTTGTCGAACCTGGTTGTTCTTTGGCTTTTCCGTTGCTGTCGCTTCTGTTGCTTCCTTTTTCTCTTCCCTGACTACCGGAGGTTTCGTTGGCGGTTCGCCTGGTTTCACGTTTTCCGGGTGAACCGTCTTCGCTTTTTCAGCTTCCAGTCTCTTCTGTTCTTCAGTCGCCTGACCAACGGGCGCCTGCTGACCCTTTCCAGGTAGGTTCGGCGGGTGCTGTTCCCCCTTTGTGACGGCCTGGATTTGGGGCTTAGCCGGAAGAACAGGCTTGGGCGGGAGAGTCTTCGGCACCGGGGTCTCCTGGGCATATTGCTGACGGAACTGCTGAGTTTGTGCCTCTGGAACGTTGCGCCAACCTCGATCGACCTGCGCCTTACCGAGTTCCTTGGCGACTTGAGGCCTCACCGTGGCGACCGGTTTCAATCTTTGTGGTGGCGCCACGACATTGAGTTGGTTTCCTTGTACCGACGTTTTGAAAGCGGCGTTGGCCTGGGTTTGAGCAGCGTAATTGATCTTGTAACTCGGAACCTGTTGACCTACACGCTGCTGGACTAACTGAGAAACCCTTTGGTATTGCGGACCGTAATTATTAATTACGTTATTGTTATAGGTAATATTTGTTATGTTCCTCGTGCGATTGAAAAAACCAAGGTTCTGTTGCGGCGGCAGGCAAAATTCTCGATAGGATGGACGGCAAAAATCGCCGATCCGGATAAACGCAAATGCGGTGGGCCCGATATCATAATAACTGTCGCACCACGGGTGAACTCCGACGTTGGCGCTAAAAGCGGATTCAGGCGGTAGCGGCGCCCAGCCAATGTAATCGTCATCGTCCGTGTGCCGCCACGAGACCCATGCGGGGGCCCATTGTTGGCCTGGCACCCAAACCCAGCCGGCTCCGTCCACCAGAACCCAGCGTCCGTAGTGATAAGTTGCCCATCCGAAGTCCTCGTTGGAATGCCAAAACCAACCGCGATCCGTCCAAACCCAACGCCCATCAGAATACGGCCGCCAAGAGCTCTCTGAGACCGCGACATTCGGTTGCCAGACATATCCGTACTCATCCGCGTTAAACCAGCGACCTTCCGGTGCGAGCCGGTCGTAGAATACATCGTAGTTACCCTCTGAATCCGAATTAGTCTGGACGTCCGAGTCGGCGTCCTGCTGGTAGTAGCCCACATAGTGGGTTGCATGATTGACCGACGGTGGGGCAGAGAAGGAGGTCGCCACGACCATAGCTGCAGCCGCACACACCAAAGGGAATAAAAGTTTGTTCATAAGGAAGGCTGGTTGGTTGGACTTTGTAAAAGGACCACTTATTCAACCATCTTAATAGTAATAAATTTGAGACCAGCTAAAAGCAAAAAATCGAGGCGGCGAATCGGAGACGGGTGATTCGAGGCGATATTCTAAAAAAAAGTTGCGCCGGGAGTTACCCTGAGAATTGGTTCCATAATGAGTTCTTCCGTCAGGGTTCGCTTCGCGCCTTCACCCACCGGCTTCCTGCATGTCGGAGGCGCGAGGACGGCACTGTTTAACTGGCTATTTGCACGTCATAACGAAGGAACCTTTCTGTTGAGGATTGAGGATACCGACAAGAGCAGGGAGCGGCACCAGGCGGTTCAGGTGATTTACGACGGCTTGCGTTGGCTTGGCCTCGATTGGAATGAAGGCGCGGGAATCGGAGGAGATTACGGCCCCTATTTTCAAAGTGAGCGAAATGCTCTCTATGAGAAATACCTGAACCTGCTTCATGCGAAGGGTGTCGTTTACGAGGATGAGGGATCCGTTCGTTTCCGCTCACCGAGAAAACCTGTAATCGTAGATGACCTTGTTTGTGGTCGGATTGAATTTGACCGTAGCATGGATCCAGACTTGACTATTCGACGCCCGGACGGTTCGTGGATCTTTCATTTTGTAAACGTTGTCGACGACCTGGAAATGAAAATTTCTCATGTCATCAGAGGTGAGGACCATCTGACCAATACGTCAAAACATATTGAGCTCTACGAAGCTTTGGGCGCGACTCCGCCGAGTTTTGCCCACATCCCGCTGATCCTGAATCGGGACGGTTCGAAGATGAGCAAACGCGACGCGGGCGCGAGCGTCATGAGTTACATAGAGCAAGGCTATGCTCCGGAAGCTGTCCGGAACTATCTCTGTCTCCTCGGCTGGTCGCCGAAGGACAATCGCGAAAAGATTGAGATCGAGGAAGTAGTTCAATTGTTTGATTTGACCAAGGTCAATCGCCGGAACGCCGCGTTTGACCTCGACAAATGTTATTGGCTAAACGGTCAGTATATTCTTCAAATGCCGTTGAGCCGCTTCAGGGAACTGAGCGAGCCTTTTATCCAAAAAGCCGGTATTACCGTAACGGACGAAGCGTATCTCTTAAAGGTGTTGGAGATCGTGAAAGAAAAAATCAAACTCTTTAAAGATGTTCCGGACTGGATCGGATACTTCTTCACGGAGGAATTCCCGTTTGAGCCGGGGGCGGTCGAAAAGACTCTGAACAGACCCGGGGCGTTTGATCGACTCAGGCAGCTTCGTGACAAATACGCCGGAATGGAAGATTGGTCGGCGACTGGTCTCGAGAGGGCGCTGAAACAACTCGGAGCGGAAATCGGATGCGAAACCGGTGAACTGGTCCATCCGGCTCGAGTTGCCGTCAGTGGCCGCTCGATTGGTCCAAGCCTCTATCACATGTTGGAAGTCATGGGCAAACCGCGGGTTCTGGAACGAATGAACCGGGTTCTGCAGAAATTTGCCTGAGGGATGAGTTCCTTGACACTCCAGACGCTGCGTGAGCGCAAAGTTCCGGATCTTCGCCTCTTGGTAATCGGAGACCCTATCGACCACTCTCTCTCTCCGCCAATGCACAACGCGGCGCTGAAGTTTTTGCATCTTCCCTGCCGTTACGGGCGGTTGCGCGTCAGCCCGGAAAATCTGCGCGAGGCCTTTCAGATCCTGCGGCAGCAGGATTTTATCGGGTGGAATCTGACTTTACCGCATAAATTGGCGGCCATCGATCTGCTGGACGGACTCGATCCGTTGGCTGGTCGGCTTCGCGCTGTCAATACAGTGGTCAATCATTCAGGTCGCTTGTTCGGGTTCAATACGGACGGCAAGGGGCTGGTCGCTGCGATCGGGGAAGCGTTCGGGTGCATCGTTCCTTCCGTCCGAATCGCCCTGCTGGGCACGGGTGGGGGAGCAGGACAGGCAGCGGCTCGTTACCTCGCGGAACTCAATGTGCCGGCGCTGGTTTTGTTGAATCGAACCGCAGCAAAAGCGGAACGACTGGCCAGCGAATTGGCTGATAGCTCAAAATCGGAGGTTCGAGCGGAACTCTGGGAGCAGCTTCCGAATGTCTGCCGCGAAGTCGATATGATCGTGAACGCTTCGACTGTCGGGCCATCGCCCGAGGCACTGGCTTCGCTCGAATCACGGCATTTAGTTTTTGACATGGTTTACGGGCCTCAAGAAACTCCTTTGGTCCATTTTGCCCGGAAAAAAGGAGCGAGAGCCGCGGATGGTCTTCTGATGTTGCTTCATCAAGGAGTCTTCGCATTCGAGATCTGGTTCGGAAAACCGGCTCCCGCACAATTGATGCGCGAAGCATTGTTCGCTGCTGCGGGGCGGTGAATCAGTTGTCAGTTGTCAGTGGTCAGTGGTCAGTGTCAGTGGGGAGGGTGATAGCTCGAGATTCGTACTTTAGATATTGAAGCGCCATCGAAGAGACTTCCATTGGCGGCGCCCTCGCTTTCCATTTCTCCCCAATTTGATGGTTCTCTCATCAAAACGCCTACTTCCATCGACCTGCGCCCCCCACTGACACTGACAACTGACACTGACAACTGACACTGGCAACTGAGAACTATTAGAGGTTGTGGTTCGCCGGAAGGGCTGTACGTTTCGCGGTCGATCGGTCATGGCACTTGTTGAACCACTCATAGAGATCGCAAAGGATAATGGATGCGCTGACACGGAGGCGTGTCGGCAAATCGTTCAAGCCGCTGCGGAAGAGCAGCGTTCTCTGATCCAGTCCATCTTGGAATCGAGGCTGGTCGATGAGATCGGGTTTTTGAAGGGCGTAAGCCGCTGGCTCGAGATTCCGTGGTGGAACGAACCGATTACGGGCGTGCCGGCGTCGCTGCGCGAGAAAGTGCCGGCGAGAACCGCTCTGCGCTATCGGGTCCTCCCGCTGCGGGATGACGAACACGAAATCTGGATCGCTTTTTACGATCCCTTTGATCTGCTTGCCCGCCAGACGCTGGCGTCATCGCTCGATCGGCGCATCATGTACGCGATGTCGACACGCACTCAGATCGTCCAGGCACTCCGGCAGGGTTATGGAGTCGGTGCCGAGACTTTTGAAGCAATCCTCGAGGGCCGCAGTGGGGACGAGCTGGGGTTCGATACGAAGCAGGAAACCAACGTTCTTGATCTCGACGACTCAGAAGCTTCTGTGGTCAAATTCGTGAACCAGATTATCCGAGAGGCGCTCGAACAAAGGGCAACCGATATTCACGTCGAGCCGCTCCAGGATGATCTGCGGATTCGCTATCGGATAGACGGGGTTTTGCACGAGATTCCTGTGCCGCCCAACATCAAGGTGCTCCAGGCCTCGGTCATTTCGCGGCTGAAGATCATGGCTCATCTCGATATTGCGGAACGACGTCTTCCCCAGGATGGCAGAATCAATCTGGAGCTCGATGCTCAACCAATCGACGTCCGTGTTGCTACCATTCCCTCGGTTGCCGGCGAGAGTATCAGCTTGCGACTTTTGGGCCGGGAAAGATTCACTTTTGATCGGCTCGGCTTGGACAGTGCCTCCCAATCACGTGTTCGTCAGCTTCTGGCGATGCCGAACGGTATCGTGCTCCTGACCGGACCGACTGGCTGCGGGAAGTCGACGACACTTTATACGTTTCTAGCGAGCCTGAACACGAAAGAGCGTCGGATCGTGACCGTCGAAGACCCGGTTGAGTACAAGCTGCCGGGAGTCGTCCAGATCGCGGTAAAACCGGAGATCGATCTCACATTCGCCAATGGACTCCGAAGTATTCTGCGAGGTGATCCGAATGTGATCATGGTCGGAGAGATGCGGGATCGTGAAACGGCCGAGATCGCCATTCGTGGCGCTCTGACCGGACATCTTGTTTTCAGCACCTTGCACACGAACGATGCTATCGGCGGGATTACCCGGCTGGTGGACATGGGAATCGAGCCGTTTTTGGTTGCTAACGCCGTCCGGGCGTTCATCGCTCAGCGACTTGTCCGGGTGTTGTGTTCAAAGTGCAAACATCCGATCGTACATGCTGAATCCTATTTGAAATATATTGGATTCCCGCTGGAGCATGCGTCAAAAACGATGGCCGCTGCCGGCTGTGAGCATTGTCGGCATACCGGCTACGAGGGACGTGCGGCAATTTTTGAATTCTGCCTGGTGTCGCAGCGTCTCCAGGATTTGATCACGCAGGGTCGTCCCCCGTCCACCCTGCGCGCAGCGGCCGTTGAGGAAGGGATGGTTCCTTTGCGGCTTTACGGCTGGAACCAGGTCATTAGCGGCCTGACGACGGTAGAAGAAGTCGTGCGTGTTACGGCTTCGGACCTTGAGATGGTCGACGAATAATTGTTATGGCTCTTTTTACCTACAACGCCGTAACTCGAGACGGAGGTCGAGTCTCAGGCCAAGTGGAGGCGCAAAGCCGTGCAGAGGCTTTCCGCAAGCTGGACAACGAACGCCTGCAACCCATTTCCTTGGTGCAGCAGGATGGCGCTGAAACGAACGGTGCCCGGCCTCCGGCCGGAGGTGAGCCGGTGGCGACGCGAAATATCCGGTTGTCAGGTAGTCAAATCATCTTGTTCACCGAGGAGATGAGCGACCTTCTCGATGCCGGTTTGCAGTTGGAGCCGGCGCTCAGAGTCATGGAAGGCAGGAATGAACTCTCCAGTATCAAAGCCGTGGCCTCTGCGCTTCGCCAGCAGGTGCGGGAAGGAAGCAGCCTCTCCAATGCGCTTCGATTGGTTTCTCCTTCTTTCGGCGATCTTTTTTGCAATCTTGTTGCCGCGGGCGAGCTCAGCGGCTCGTTACCGAAGCTTCTACGGCGTCAGGCCACGTTCCTGGTCGCGATGGACGATCTTCGGAAAAAAGTTGTGAGCGCGCTGATCTATCCGGCCATGATCTTTGTGCTGGGAATCGGCCTGATTTTTCTATTCATGACTTACCTTGTCCCGCAACTGATGACCCTGTTCCAGAAGACCGGAAGGGAACTGCCGTTGCTGACGAGAATTCTTGTGCAGACAAGTGGCTTTTTTTCTCATTACTGGTGGGCCATTATCGGTGGCATCGCTGCCGCAGTCTTTGGTTTTCTTCAGCTCATCCGGATGCCGTCGGGCAGGCAATGGTGGCATCGCACCCAACTCCGGCTCCCGCTGTTCGGTTCTGTTTTGCGAGGACGCTTTTTGGCCCAATTCTCGGAGACCATGGCGAATCTGATCGCGAATGGCATTCCTCTTTTGAACAGTCTCCGACTAATGACCAGCGCGATCGGAAATCTACACCTTAGGGCCCTGATGGAAAAGGTCGTGGATATGGTCCGCGAGGGCGGATCGCTTTCCCGCGCGCTCCAGCGAATCGGCGAGTTCCCCCCGCTGTTCATTGACATGATTTCGGTTGGAGAACAAACCGGTGACCTGGCTCAAGCGCTGGAGAGAGTCGGACGCCGTTACGACAAGGAACTGAATATCAAGATTCAGCGCCTTACTGCCCTGGTCCAACCGGTCGTAATACTGGTTATGGCCGCGATGGTCGGTGCGATCGCGTATTCGATCATAAACGGAATTTTCGATGCCGTCGGAGGGCTTCGTCCGGAGTAGGAGGCACCGATTCCATGAGCCAAATTCGCTTGCTCAGCGTGGATTTCGACGGGACTTTGGTCCGTAACTGGGCGCCTCCTCCCTATCCCAAGCAACTCGTCGAAGTTTTGAATCAGCTGCGCCGCAACGGAGTTTTGTTGGCCGTCAATACCGGCAGAACCATTCGCTTGGTGGAGGAGGCTTTGGGAATTACCGGATTCCCGGTGAGACCGGATTTTGCGTTAACCAGCGAGCGAGAAGTTTTTCGTTGGAACGGTTCAAGATGGGAAGATTTCGGAGGGTGGAACTCACGGTGCCGGCAGGAGCATGACACCCTCTTCGTGAATTGTGAGGCTTTGTTGGAGCAGATCGAGCAGCATCTCGAATCGGCGACCACGGCTCGTCTCCATTACGAGGAGAGCCATTTTTCGGGCGTGGTCTCGACCACGAATGCAGAGATGGATGAAATCTGCGGGTTCATCGAAGATAAACGTCTTGCCTTTCCAGATTTCGCGTACCAGCGAAACTCGATTTATCTCCGGTTCTGCCATTCAGCGTATCACAAAGGCAGCGCCCTAGCCGAGTTGCAGCGGCTGACGGATATCTCCAGAGAAGAGACATTTGCTGCCGGAGACAATTTCAATGATTTGCCGATGTTAAATCTGGCCTTTGCCCGTTTCCTGGCCTGTCCCTCGAACGCACTCGAGGACGTTAAAATGACGGTGAGAAACCAGGGAGGCTTCGTTGCCTCTCAGGATAGCGGTTTCGGAGTATGCGAAGCCTTGATGCACTTCTTTCCGAATCTGACGTGAATTTTGGGAAATTCTAAGATCACTGTTTCTGTTTGCTGATCGTCGAGGACGAGGAAGACGTTGCAGAGCTGCTCGCGCATCATTTGCGAGGTGAAGGGTTCAGGAAGGAGTGGTTGCTCTCAGGGCGACAAAGTGTGATTCTATCGGGTCAGTCCTGGTTGGTCTGGCATAGGCACTGGCTCGCGCAAATTGTTACTGGCATTATCAACACATAAATCCCAGATATGGAACAGGCGAGATCCACTGAGACGAGACCGGAGAAGGGAGGTAAACCTGCCACAGCTTCCTCCGCCATTTTTTCACCGGAGGTTACAACTTCCGCTTTAACGCGGACCATGATCGAAGTGGAAGGGGTCGATTTTCATTACGGCAAGACCAAGGCGCTGCAGGGAATCAATCTGAAAATCCCGGAAAAAAAGGTGACCGCTTTTATCGGGCCCTCCGGGTGTGGCAAGTCAACGCTCCTCCGCTGCTTCAACCGGATGAACGATTTACTCGATCACGCCAGGATCACGGCCGGAAAGATCATGATAGAGGGGGTCGATATCAACGCGCCTGAAGTCGACGTGATCGAACTGCGCAAGCGGGTAGGCATGGTGTTCCAGAAGTCCAATCCTTTCCCGAAGTCTATCTATGAAAACATTGCTTATGGCCTGCGCATCGGCGGCGTCCGCGAGAAGGCTGTAATCGATGAGACGGTCGAATCGAGCCTGAAAGGCGCGGCCCTATGGGACGAGGTGGAGAACCGGTTACACGAGAGCGCGTTGGGACTTTCCGGCGGCCAGCAGCAGCGCCTCTGCATTGCGCGAGCGCTGGCAGTCAGGCCGGAGATTATCCTCATGGATGAACCTTGTTCCGCGCTCGATCCGATTGCCACGGCAAAAGTGGAAGCGCTGATTGATGAGCTCAAAGAAACGTTTACGATCGTCATCGTAACCCACAACATGCAGCAGGCCACTCGCTGTTCAGACATGACAGCGTTCTTATATCTGGGCAGCCTGATCGAGTTCGGTCGAACCGAGAAAATATTCACCAACCCTTCCCAGAAACAGACTGAAGACTATATCTCCGGTCGATTCGGGTAGCGCTTTGCTTTGACCGCCGTTAAGCGATTGATCAATGGCTAGTGTCCTGTCCCCGAAATAGCAGGTAGTTTGCGTCCTCCGTGATCTCCCAGCGAGACTCGTTCGATCTGGGCGAATTAGAACGCGAAACCGAAGCTCAGGGATAAAACGCTCGCGCTTTGGTTTTTGCGCGGCGCAGGATTAACACCGTAATCGACTCGAACAGGCCCGATAGGCAGGTTGTAGCGGACGCCGCCGCCGACGCCGGTGGCGAAATTGTCAAACGGCGTGTTGCCGGTGCCGCCTGCGTCGAGAAAGGCTGCTCCCACCAGATCCCCGAAAATCGGGACATCATATTCCACGTTGAAGATCGATCGGGCAAGTCCGCCAATCGGGTGGTTCTCGGTGTCTTTAGGGCTGAGTTCAGTCTCGTAAAAGCTTCGAACCGTTGTTGACCCGCCGTTAAAGAACCGTTCGTCGATCGGGACTTCAGTCGTTCCTTCGACAGCATTGATGTAACCAATTCTCGCACCCAGCGCCAGGAGCGTTTTGCCGAAACTGAAGTAGGTCGAATATCGACCTGTGAGACGAGTGAAACTAGCGCTTCCATTGAGGCTCTCTGAATAGGATGCAGATGCGTCGACCACCCAGCCCTTGCGCGGGTTGGTCGGGCTGTCCCGGAAGTCGAGCGTTTGTGACAATCCCAATGTCAGCAGCTGATAACTGGTCGGACCGGCCAGAGACTCCGGGGAAATAACGATCGAGCTCACATTTGACTCCTTGACCTCGAAAAAAACAGCGGTTTGGATGCCCTTTCTGAAATTCCGAGTAAATCGGAGTCGCGCGTAGTAGTTCTGAATGGAATATCCGACCAGATCTTTCAGGGAAACGCCGAGCGCCGAGTTAAAATCGATATTACCTTCAAGGAACCAGGGATTTTCGTACGAAATTTCGCCATCCGGACCGCGCCCCGTGTAGTCCGCTTTAAATGAAAGGATGCGGCCCAGCCCGTCGATATTTCGGTTGGTGTAGTTAGCACCTAAAATGGGTCCATAGAACGTGTCGTAACCCAGGTAGAACCCCAATTCTTTTGGCCTCGCTTCCTCTGGATTAGCAACGAGTTCGATCGTGTCATCCGGTTGTGGTACTTCCTGGACGTCGAGCGTATCGTACAAACCGGTCAAGTAGAGTTTTTTGTACAAATCATTTAGCTTTCCCGGATCGTAGGTTTGACCTCGAAGTTCCGCGAAACGCCTCGGTAAAAAACCGGGTCGGAGCCGTGCATTCGGTTCCTGTCTTGCTACCACTGCTCCGAACCGGTAGATCGGTCCGGGGACCGAATCGACCAATATTGGGACACGGCCGCCCTCTACTCCGCGAAAATTTGGTGTGACGGTGACTGAAGCTGAGTAGTAACCCTTCGATTTGAAAATGAACGTCAAATCTCTCTGTAAGTTTTGCAGGTCCGCTTCGGAGTAGGGTTTGGGCGGGTTGGTGAGTGATTTAATTTTCGCGGAAAACTCGCTCTGAGCGATTCCAAAATTCTGGGAGAATGAAATCGGTCCAAAGAAGAATCGCGGCCCCTCGTTAATCGTGACGATCGCGTTGACCGTTCCGTTGCGATTATCCGGAATGGTGGTCAGCTTCACGATCTGGACTTGCGGGAAACCTTGTGAGACATAGAAGCTTTGCACCAAGCTTGTCCCGGTCATCAGGTCGGATTCAACGAACGGAAGCTCTTTTTGAAACTGCGAGTAGCGAGCGCGGGTCGTTCCGATCATATAGTCTTTCAGGGTCGCTGGTTTAAAAGTCTTGTTCCCTTCGAAGGAGACTTCGCCGAGTTTGTAGTACGGCCCCTCGGTTATATCCAAATCCAGGTAAGGCTCCTGAATCTTGTATTTTACATCGACCTTGGGGTAACCGTGTCGTCGATAAAAGACTCCCAGATAGTAAGCTGTGTCGTCTGCCAAAGGCAAGGTGAGACCTTGTTGCTGAATCGCGCCGAGGGTATCCGCGATCGCGGCGCTGAGATCTCTATTGCTGAACTTCGTATTTCCGACAAAGCGGACGCGCGCCGCCGCGTTTGGAGGAGGGGCATTGTTATTGATCAGTTCTGGTTCAACAGCCTTGGGAGGATTTTCCCGCTGCGCCAAAAGGGAAATCGCCATTGGACCCAGTAACAACACGCCAAGAGTAACAAGCGCACATCTCATCTGAAGCGAACTAAATACTTTAGACGACCCTGGTAACTGTTGGTCCCGAAGTTTCCGATTATCTGCCAGTTTTTCGTCAACTTGAAGCTGCTAACGATATCCTGTTCGCCTACTCTGTTTCCCGGCAAGATATTCACCGAAAAGCGATCGATGAACGGCTCCTTTTGTTCATCGGCGTGATTCGTAGGGGGAAAGAACTTTCTGAAAACCTGTTGCAGCACGATGAACGTTGCGCGACCGGCCAGCAACGAGGGATCCTGCTGAAATGCCGACGTCGGCGAGCCCGTAGCCAGCAGGACTAGAATGTCTCCCTGAGCCAGCGGCGGCGAGCTCTCGAGTAATATCGTTGGGTTGGATACGTTTCCAAAGATGCGCGCCGTCACTTCGTAGTCACTTACCGTCGAACGCCCGACAATGCTTAAGCTCGGATTCAAGATATTTGCACCTTGCGAAAAGTCTATCCTGCCATCATTGATCACCATCTTGCTGAAGGGTAGCGACGCCACCAGCCGATCAACGCGGACGAAACCGGTCAAACTCGGTGCTGCACCGGTGCCGCCCGCTTGCAGATTAATGGTGACCTTGCCTCGTGCCAGGTTGCTCTGAATCAGGAAGGGGTCATCGGTACGAACGCCGATGTTAAATTTCCAATTATTAAACGGAGGAGTGTCTACTGCGATCTTAGGCATCGCTCCCGTCGGCGGTTGCGGCGGCGGCCGACCAGGCAGGTTAAGCGGTAGAATATCGATATCTTTAAAAAATCGGCTGTCAGATATTCCGACTGTTCCGCTGACCTCACCACCGGACAATGGTCCGCGGACGGCCAGGTTAAAATTCGCTCGCACAATTATCCCGTCGCTACGGGTCAATAAGACCCGATTGCCAGTCAGGCCGATATCAAATTTTGGATTGGTACCATCCGTTAGGTCGATTCCTCCATTAGCACCAAAAAGGCCTCCGCCGGCCAACCCCTTCAGTTGGGCGATTTGTATGCGATTACGCTGAAATGTTATGTTCGTGGAAAAATTGGAAATAGGCGGAACCGTATCGGTCCTGGCTTGAAATCGCGAAAGAATAGCGCGGATGCTTCCGGTCACATCCGGCCGTTTGATCGTCCCGTTGACACTCACATCGGCACCTGCTGTTCCTTCAACGACCTTGATCTCCGGGACGATTCTGCGAACAAAAGCCAGATTGTTGTCGGGCCATTTAAGGGCGAACTGAAGCGGAGTATTATCGGGAACGGTCCCCGATTGAATGATTTGACCGACGTCAAGCGGCATTCGGCCTGTCAACTCGAGGGGATGAACATCTGGTTGCTGTATCTTTCCGTCGACCGTCAATATTTTGTCCGAGATGCCAATGGAGAAATCACCGTTTGCTGCCGATAAACTGGAGATGCTGGTCGCCCTGATGTCCCGAGCGCTTGCCGTGAACTGAATCGTCGGATCTCGCAACGCTTGCGATGCCTGAAGCCGGAATCCGACGGTTCCCGTCACTTGCGGCTTACCTGACTGAAATGAATCCAAAGCAATTTTGTCACCCTCTATATTGATGTCGACTGGTTGATCAAGATCGAGAGGAACCTTTTTTCCGGACTGCAGATCGAGCGGAATTTTGACGTTTCCTGTGATCGTGTTGCCGTTCCTGCGGATATTCAATTCCGGGATCTCAAACGATTGTGGACTGAACCGCATGGAGGCATCCAGATCCGCGTACGGCGAGAAGACCTGGAGCCGCGGAACTTCAGCATTCAATCCCTGGTAGTGAGCGGTCGCATCAAACTTAATATTTTGTACCGTCTTGGTCCGGACCTGGTCACCGTGCAGCTCCAGATCACCGGTTTGATCTTTGACTGGCCCATTCCCCTTCCAGCTCGCATTCATTTTTCCAGCGACGCCAAGGTCCTGGCCAAAAGATTTGGCTAATCCGTTGAGAAAGCCAAGATCCTGAAACTGGACCGCCGCGTCGGCGTTGTAGTTGTACGGATCTTCGAGGAGTACATTTCCTTTCGCATCGATGAAATTGTCGTTATTGAAAACGACTTTGCAGCTCGGCAAGCTAAGTTTACCCTCCGAAAGATTCCCGTCGATATCAACGCTCTGAATCAGAAGGCCGCGATATTTGATCTGGCTACCCAGCACGCGAAGATTCCCGTCAGGAACCAGTTTCCTGGTGTCTCCGGAAACGGACCAATTTGCATGAAGATTTCCACTCGCCGCGGAGCTTTCCCCGACCCCTTTGAGCATTTCGTTGAACACACCAAGGTCTTTGATTTCAATCGCTCCGTTTGCCTTGTAGGGGTAGGGATCGTTGATCCCGGCTTCTCCGGTGAGATCGATGGAGTTGAGAGCATTCAGATTGATTCGGCCTGTCTCTATCGTGGCCATTGAGTTTTCAACTTTTGCCTCGACATCGACATTCTGGATCGGTAGTCCGCGATACCTTATCCCCTCACCCAGAACACGCACTAGCGCGGTGGGGTTCTGCATGTCGCCTTTCCCGGAAAAGTCGACATTGAGACTGCCGTTGAGGTCGGCAGGTTGGCCGATGTTCTTGAGCAGGTCGTTAAAGACCCCAAGATCTCGCAGCTTGATCTGGCCGCGAGCCTGGTAAGCAAAGGGAGCGGCGATCGCAGCGTTTCCGGTCACGTCGAGGAAGTCGTTTTCATTCACGGTGACGCGGCAGGTCTGTAGTTCCGCCTTTGCGTCTTCAATCGCCGCTTTGATTTGGATGGTGGGGATCAAGAGGCCCCGATATTTGAATTGATCGCCGGAAAGTTGAAGCTGCGTCCCTGGATGTCGCATGTCCCCATCGCTCGAAAACGAGCCGTTGAGAACGCCGCTCAACCCAGTAGGTTGCCCAAGGTTCTTGACGAGTCCATTGAAAACCCCAAGGTCCGTGAGCGCGATTGTGCCATAGATCGCGTAGGGATAAGGATCGGCGAGCTGAGCTGTTCCTCGTATTTCCAGGCGATTGTTGGTGTCGAGCGTGACGCGACAGGTCTGGACTTCCGCTTTCGTCTTTTCGGCCGTAGCTCTTATATCCAGGTCTTGAATAACAAAGCCACGGTACTGGAGTTGGTTGCCCGACACCTGAAGCTTGGCTGTGGGGCTGTGAACATCACCAGACCCGGTAAAGTTGGCATTTATCCCGCCACTCACTCCCGGCTCTATACCCAGGTTTCTGAGGAATTCATTGAGCACCGTCACATCCTTGAAATTCACTCCGCCATTTGCTTGAAACGGGAACGGATCGCTTAATTTCGCTGACCCGGCGAGGTCTACGTAATTATCGGGATCAAATCCAATCCGAAAATTCCGAATATTAGCTTCCCCGTCTTTAAAGACTGCATCCAGGCCGAGCGACTGCAGGATCATCCCTCGATACTTCAACTGGCTTCCGCTGGCTCGAACTGTTCCGTCAGCCTGGAGACGATCAAACCGGAGATCGCCACTGGTAGTCAGGATGCCCTCTATTTGATTTTGCGGAACGAAATCGGAAACGGCAGCGAGGTTGAAGGTGAGGCGGCCGGCGATCCGCTTCGGGTCAAAAGGTGCGCCCGGTGAGGGCAACGGGACATTCGCCGAAATTTCGGCCCGGCTCTCGCCTGATGCCATAGTCGAAGTGGTAGTCGCCGTTTTGCCGTCCAACGTGTCGGCGGCGAGCCGAATCTGTTGAATTCGGGCGTCCTGGTACCTAATATCTGAACAGTCAGTGATGAGCACGGCGGCCAAGGATGGCCAGATAGCTGCGGAGAATGGAAGCTTCGCGACCGCAAATACGTTCGAATTAACGCTGGAAATGGAGAAACCGGGCACTTCTTTTGGCATGCTGATGCCCGCCACGGACTCTTGAAAAACCGCTTGTGCCCTTCCGTTCAGAAGCCCGATGCTGCCGGTAGCCAGGCTCGTGGCGTTCAGTCCGGGAACGTAGCGTTCAGGTTCAGAAATCGTGGCGGCGATGCCGATGTTCGCAGATGACCTGGTTGGAAGGTCGTCCAGTGTGTCCGGGAAGATGAAGTTCCCGGTTAATCGCACTTTGTTTGGACCGGAGTTCACCGACAATTCCCGGATCTCTCCTTTTCCAGTACTAACGACTAACGAAACAGCGGCCGCATTTACGACGTAGTCTTGGTACCGAATGCCGTTCCCGGCCGCGCAGACCGACCCGGTAAAGCTGTTTGGACGATTAATTTCCCCGCTCAGTTGAACTTCGATTTTCGGGATCGATCCTGAAATCGGGATTGACCACAGCTTCTGAATCTGCGCGAGCTCCAGGTCGATCATGTTTAACGTCAGATCAATGGAGGGTTCCTCCGTCGGTTGAATATATGAGGCATTCGCCGCCACAGATGAACCCAGCGCCTTGGCATCCAGAGTCAGGCGGTATTTACCCTGTTCCGAGCCGGATAAATCGATTTGCAGTTGGCGCACCTCAAGGACGGGCTCGAGCGCAAGATCTGTCAGTGCCAGTTTACTTTGGTTGTAACTCAAGCCGGCACGGACTTGATTCCACGTGCCGAGCCCCGGTATATGGAGAGTTTCACAGCCTAGATTTCCTTCCGCTCCCTGCTGAAACTGGAGCCCAAATTTATTTACCTCAAGGTCCCCGTCTCTGTTTCGCACGATAAGGCTAACATCTTGAATATCGATCTTTTTCGGCAGTATGACCGGAATCCGCAAGCCGTTTGGATTTTTTTGTGGGGGCGGCGGAGGCTCGGACGAGGGACGGACGATGACGTCGACATTTTTCAACTCCACCAGCTCTACGACATTCAGGAAATCTTTTTTGAGCAGGCTCAACAAATTGTATCGAACTGCGATCCGCTTGGCGTCCACTTGCTCCAAGGGTAGCTTGGTGTTTTCCGCAAGCGGCTGCAGATGCAGATCTTCAATGAATAGACTCGAAAAAATTGAGCCATGAATTTTGAACTGTAACGAGACTGCCTGAGATTTTGCAACCTCGTGAGCCACTAGCTGTACAACTCCAAAGACGATCTGTTGATAAAACACCACAACGATCAGCAGCAGGACCAGCAGTCCGCCGAAGAGGTATTTCAGCCACTGCAGGCGCTTTGGTTTTTCAGGCATGACGTTGAGCAAACTTAAAAATAAAATGGTATTCCAAGATCTTCGAAAGCCTTTTTGTTCTCGCCGAGATATTTGGCTCCGAGTTGCTCAAACCCGCCGGATTCCTTGAAGTGTTTAATGAAATCGTTTATTTGCTTTCGCAGGTCGTCGTTTCCTTTTCGAAGCCCCATCGCCCATTCCTCTTGTTCAAAAGGCTGTAGGATTGCTCTCGTCCTATCCTTATGTCTTTTCCAGTTTTGGAACACGGAAATCTGATCGTAAATGAAACAGTCTGCCTTTCCTTGCCCCACTTCGATAGCACACGCGCTCTCGTCGTTGAATACCAGAACTTTTGCCTTCTTGAAGTGCTGCATCGCATAGATATTGGCGGTGGTTCCCCTTTTTACGGCGACATTACGACCTGGCTTGTCCACGTCGCTGATCGACTGGATATCGCTGTTTTTGTTTGCGAGGATCGCCAGCCCCATCTTCAGATAAGGATCACTGAAATCGATCGATTTCTTGCGATCCTCCGTCATCGTCAACGAAGAGATGATCACGTCGATTTTACCCGTCTTCAAAGATGGGATGAGCCCGTCGAATGGAATGTTTTCAAACCGGATGGGCCGGTTCAGGTATAGGCCCATTGCCCGGGCCATCTCGACGCTCACGCCCGCAGGTTGGCCGCTGGAGTCCAGCATTTCAAATGGCGGAAACGACATTTCCATTCCTACAATCAATTCTTTCTGGTCGGCTCGGAGGAAAGGGGTGACCAATCCGTAAAAGGTGAGCAGCAAGATAGGCAGTTTCACAAAACGGATTTCTATTCCCTGGCAATTCGGTTTTCAATCACGGAGATCATTCGCCGGAACGGTCTAATCCGGTTTCCCACCTTTACAACTTCCATCGCTGATCCTAATCAAGACAGATGCTGGAAGTCAGGGATCTCACAATCAGTTTTCGGTCGGACGACAGGAGCATCCCGGCGGTGCGGTCAGTTTTCTTCAGCGTGGAAAAAGGGGAGACCCTTGCAATCGTAGGAGAAAGTGGAAGCGGGAAAAGCGTGACCGCCATGGCCCTGACCAGGCTCCTTCCGGAACCTCCTGCGCTCTACGAAACTGGTGAAATCCTGCTCGACGGTCAATCGATCTTGAACATGAACGAAAAAATGTTGCGCAGGGTACGAGGAAATCAGATTGCTTATATTTTCCAGGAGCCGGCGACGAGCTTGAATCCGGTGTTTTCCATCTACGAGCAGATCGCGGAAACGATCCGCTTGCATCGACCGGATATCCGCGAAGTCCGTAAGGAGGTGATCTACTGGCTTGACCAGGTTGGGATCGCGGATTCAGCCCGCAGGTTGAAAGACTATCCATTTCAATTGAGCGGCGGAATGCAGCAACGCGTGATGATCGCCATGGCCCTCTGTTGCCGGCCGGCGATCCTGGTCGCCGACGAGCCAACGACGGCTCTAGACGTTACGATCCAGCGGCAAATTCTCGATCTCTTCCAGGCGCTCAAGATCAAATATTCCATGTCGATTATTCTAATCACCCACAATTTCGGCATCATTCGTGGATTGGCCGACAAAGTTGCTGTGATGTTTCGCGGTCGCGTGGTTGAATCCGGAAGCGCGGAAACGGTCCTGGGCCATCCACAACATCCTTATACGCGTGCGCTGATTGAATGCATTCCCCGGTTAGGCCTCAAACTCAATCGCCTGAAAACGATTGACTACTCGGATTTCCCCTCGACTGAGTATTGCGCTTAGGAACTCGCCAGCCGCCCCAATCTCACCAACAACTTCATCGCTTTCCGGGAAGAACCATGCTCCTGTTCGGGCTAGAGAGCTCCCTGCGCCAGTGTCAAGCCGGCCTCGGTCCTCTTGATTCCTGACTCCTGTCTCCTCGATTCAGCTTAAGATTCCACCCTTGCCTAAGTAATATTTCCCGACGGCGACGTACTTCGCGGCAAGTTCCTCGATGCCTTTCTGCTCGCCGGTGGTCAATGTTCGCACAACTTTGGCTGGAGAACCCAGGACCAGTGATCCGGGCGGAATCCTGGTTTCTTTTGTGAGTAACGCGCCGGCCCCAATGATCGAGCCGGCGCCGACCTCCGCCCCGTCCAGGACAACCGCGTTCATCCCGACCAGAACGCGATCTTGGATCGAACAGGCATGAAGAATGGCACGGTGCCCGCAGCTGACTTGATGCCCGATCGCCAAACCGTACCGGTCTGCCACATGCAGAATCGAGCCATCCTGGATATTCGTCTCTGAGCCGATCCGGATTTCATTGATATCCGCTCGAATGACGCTTTGAAACCAGACGCTGGATCCCGAACCGATAGAGACTTTACCCAGGACCGTTGCGTTCGGCGCGATGTAAACATCCTTGGCAACCTCGGGATTTGCATTCAGGAACCGATCGAGGCGCTGAAGAACTTGGTCAAAATCCATAGAACAAGATTAATGTCATTGACAAGAAGTAGCGAATGTTGTGAAAACGACAAAATTAGCTGCGTTCCCGCGCAAACCGGCTTGGATACTAGGTTCCAAGCGTACGATCCCACGGCAAACGCATCGTTTATCATGAACAAAGTAGAGTTAGTTGAAGCGGTTCTAAAGCAGCTCGGAGGCGAGACGAGTAAGGCGGAAGCGGAAAGAGCGGTCACAGCGGTGATCAATGCCGTTAAGGTCGGCGTGAAAAAGGATAAGCTGGTGCAGTTGGTCGGATTTGGAACTTTCAAGGTGGTGGAAAGAAAAGCCCGCAAAGGTGTTAATCCGAAAACTCTCCAGCAGATCCGCATTCCAAAATCAAAGACCGTAAAGTTTGTTCCAGGCAAGGACTTCAAGAGCAAAGTCTAGTGTACACTAGACTTTGGAGGCATCCAGGGTAAGACGTTTCCCCCCCGCGACCGGGAAAACCCGTTTGGCCCAGCGGCCTAACGGGTTTTCTCAATGCAAACGGGAATAGACCGGGATGGCGTTGACTCCATAGCCAGATGATGGTTAACGTCGCATCCATTCGTATGAAGAAATTGATACCCCTGACCTGTCTATCGGCACTTCTGATCATTCAATCCGCATTCACGGCTGATACTTACGTTTTCGACAAAGCTCATTCGTCCCTCGGGTTTCAAGTCCGGCACCTGTTTTCTAATGTTCTCGGCAAATTCGACGATTTTACCGGCACAATTGAGTTCGATGAAGCAAATCCGGAGCAGTCTTCCGTTGAGGTAAGTATCAAAACCGCGAGCATTGACACTGGCGTTAAAATGCGCGACGACAGCCTGAGATCGCCCGATTTTTTCGATGCCAAGAAATTCCCGGAGATCACTTTCAAAAGCAAATCTGTCAAGAAGACTGGAGAAAATACCTTTGACGTAACCGGTGACCTGACCATGCACGACGTCACTAAGGAAGTCGTTTTGAAGGTCGAGTTGCTCGGTAAGGGCGCCGGTCCGAAGAACTCTTTTGTCAGTGGCTGGGATGCGACAACCCCGCTCAAGCGCCGCGATTACGGTTTGGTCTGGAACCAAGCCATCGAAGGAACGCAAATCGCTGGAGATGACGTAAGGATCGAGTTGCACGTCGAGGCGGACAAAAAATAGTGGTCCGGGACGCCGCTTTCGGGCAGCGGAAGCCCCGTTTGAGCCGATCAGAATTATCCTGTGGTCGGCTCCAGCGTGTTTTCATGAACCGGAGAGAGGAGTCCTATGGCTGACGCAATCCTCAATGCCCAGGAGATGAGGGAGGTCGAGAAGGCCGCCTTTGACGACGGGATCGATGCGGAAAACTTGATGGATCGCGCAGGTGAGGGGATCGCGAACGCTATCCTGGAGCAGGAACCTCGTCCCGGGATCGTTGTTGCCTATCTGGGGAAAGGGAACAATGCCGGTGACGCCATTGTTGCCGGATCGCTGCTGGTAAAGTCCGGGTGGGAAATATGGACCCGTCCGCTGGTTCCCGCGAGCGATCTGCAACCGCTTCCCAAGAAGAAATTGCAAAAACTGGATGCGCGCCTAATCTCAGGCCCGATCATCGATTTACCCAAAAACAGGCCCAGAGTGATCCTCGACGGTCTGCTCGGGCTTGGCTCCAGGTCGGATCTTAATCCCTCGTTGAAAGCGCTAACCCGGGAAATCAATGCGTTGCGCCTGAAATCCAATGCCACCGTTTATGCCGTCGATCTTCCGACCGGTTTGGGAGAGGAAAGCATCGATCCAGACGCTGTGTTAGCGGATTTCACGGTGACAATCGGTTTTCCGAAAACCGCGCTCTTCCGGGAAGACGCATCCAATTCCGTGGGGCGCCTCCTGGTGATCGACTTGCCGGAATTGACCGCTCGCGCACCAAGGGAGCCTAGCCGAACCATACTGTCCGGCGCATCAAATCTCAGGGAATTCGTCCCGCGCCGTTTATTCGATTCGCACAAAGGCAATTTCGGCCGGGTCGGCATCGTCGCCGGTTCCCGTGGTCTCGTTGGGGCGTCCGTTTTGTGTTCCGAAGCCGCTGCCCGTGCAGGCGGCGGATTGGTTTCTTTGTATGTCCCGGAGGATATCTATGGCCTCGTCGTGAGCAAGGTTGCCCCGGAAATCATGGTAAGACCGACCCGTGACCTTCGATCAGTGCTTGAGGAACGGGTCGATGCTCTTGGCGTTGGACCGGGTCTCGGCTCGATCGGGCAGCAGGAAATCCTGGATGTTGTTGCTGCATTCAGAGGACCGATGGTGGTGGATGCAGACGCGCTCAATGCCCTGTCGACCGCTGTGGGCAGACTTCACGAGTGTGCCGGACCTCGCCTCTTAACGCCGCATCCGGGTGAAATGTCGCGGCTGTGGTCAACTTCCCACAAAAGCCGCCTCGAGATCGTTAACGCTTTCACGACCGAGTTTCCTGCTGCACTGCTCCTGAAAGGATCGCGGACACTCGTTGGCCAATCTGGTAAGCCGATGGCATACAACTCGACGGGCACCCCGGGACTTGCAACCGGTGGGTCAGGCGACGTTCTGACCGGTGTTTGCGCCGCTTTTCTCGCACGGAATATTCCGGCCTATGATGCGGGACGTTTGGGCGCCTGGATTTGCGGCCGTGCCGCTGAACTTGCGGTCAATCGCTCGTCCGAGGAGTCCATGCTTCCTTCGGATCTTTTCTTTTATCTCGGCTCCGCTTTTCGGGAACTGCGGAATGCCTAAGCCTGCAATTTCTCGTGAGCTCTGCTCGCGAATTTTCAGACCAAGTACTTTTCCAGGCGCTCTCTGAGTTCGGCTCTCGCCCGAAACAAAATGCTTTTCACGGCCGGCACGCTTGTTCCCATCACCTTCGCGATCTCTTCATAAGGCATTTCCTCATACCGGCGCAGGATGATTGCCATCCGCTGAGATTCCGGGAGCTGGTTGATTGCCTCTTGGATTGCGCGCTGAAGTTCTCCTTCCAGCAAAACGCGGTCCGGTTCGCGTTCCGCGCGCTCGATCGGTTCTGCGATTTCTTCGGATTGATCCGCAAAGTGACGTTTTCGTCTTAGCTCATTGAATACCAGATTGCGGGTGATGCGAAACAGCCAGGTGGTGAACTTCGCCGTCGGCTGATAACGCGGCGCCGATTTCCAGACCCGGATAAAAACCTGCTGAGCCAGGTCCTCCGACTCGGCGTCCGACCCCAGCATCTTGCTAATGGTCCCAATCACGCGGGCCTGGTGCATTTCCACGAGCAGCCTGAACGCCTCCATGTCTCCCTCTCGAATACGGGTCATCCAGCCGATTTCAGGCTCGGGACTTTCAGCTGGATCTATGGAAGGGTTTAACATTCGATGGGCAAGACTCATCGTATCCTCTACAACACGGTGCAACTTCAAATGTTGCTTTGGAACTGAGGAAATTTGCCGCGAGCTTGATGCGAGAATCGGCCTGTGTCAGGTTTAATCTGTGAAAAATTTCACAAGCAGCCGACTCGTTCCTCAAGAATTGCGCTCGATCTTCGATAAGGTCGCGGCAGCTGAACGGATCAACGAGGACGAAGCAGCGCGCCTCTATCGCTCCACGGACATCAATGCGATCGGGCTCATCGCTAACATCGTTCGAGAGCGAAAAAATGGGAATCGCGCCACTTATATCCTGAACCGGTACATCAATTATTCGAACATCTGCATTCTCTCTTGCCAGTTCTGCGCCTTTGGTGCCAGGAAACGCGACCCGCACGCGTTCGAATTGGCCATCCCCGAGATCATCGAGACAACGCGTCAATCGCTCCAGCTTGGGATTACCGAAGTTCATATGGTCGGCGGCCTCCATCCGACTCTCCCGGGCGAATGGTACCTGAATCTTTTGAGAGGCCTTCGGGTTCTTGATCCTGGCCTCCATATCAAAGCATTCACCGCGATCGAGGTTCGCCACCTTGCAGAGCGTGTCTTCAAGGTGCCGCTTCGAGATATGCTTCAAACGTTGCGCGATGCAGGTCTGAATTCACTAACCGGGGGCGGCGCAGAGATTTTTGATCCGATGGTGCGCGATAAGATCTGCCGCGGGAAAGAGACCTCGGAAGAGTGGAAGGAGGTCCATCGACTTTGGCATCGGATGGGCGGCCGCAGCACCTGCACCATGCTGTTCGGGCACATAGAAACTGTCGAACATCGCGTCGATCATTTGCGCCAGCTTCGTGAACTTCAGGATGAAACCGGGGGTTTTACCGGCTTTGTTCCCTTTGCGTTCGTGCCTGAAACGACCGAATTGAAGCACATCAGGCCGGCCTCCGGTCTGGATCAACTTCGCAACTTGGCCGTCAGTCGAATTTTTCTCGATAATTTCGATCACATCACTGGCTACTGGATTGCGATGACCCTGCCCCTGGCCCAGATTTCTCTCAACTATGGCGTCGATGACCTGCACGGAACATTGATGGAAGAAAAGATCTTCCATATGGCCGGCTCTAAGACGCCCCAGGAGCAAACGAAAGCGACTCTGGAGCGGACCATCCGCGAAGCCGGACGGGAACCGATGCAAAGAGACAGTTACTACCGGCCGATTCGGGCAAATCTGGCCTGGCCGTTGGAAACTGCGGCCGCTTTGTAGTTTCGGTTAGACAAGTCCCTACGGGCTCGCTTCGTCTCGATTTGCAACTGTTGCACCGTAAAACGGCTTCCTAAGTAAGCTCGCTATCCAGATGGCGAGCGGTGACCGCCTGCTGTATCCCCGTCGAGAAGGATCAGGGATGCGGGGCGTCTCATGATTTTCCTTGGCAGCGCATTGCAAGCTGGTCGAAAACTGACCGTGTGCGCAGAAACTGCCGGTATTGGATGGCACTCGGCAAATTTTGCCGTAAGCGAGCTGCTGGGCATTCCATTTCCGGGAAAAAACGCAGTTGGTAACTGGTCGAAGGCGACGTGAAGAATAAATGTGTATCTATAACTAATTGATAATAAGCACCTTAGGGCTTAAGAAAACATCTTATCCCTCCGGTGGTATCAGAGTTGCTTTGTACTGGCTCAAACCTGTGCCAAAGCAAATGACAGCCGCTCCCATCCTAAACGAATTCTCCGACTCACCGGCAGCAACCGCCTTGGATACTGATGCAAACAGCGAAGATGCGTTTCAGCGTCTACTTGAGAATCACCTTCCGCTCGTTCGCTCGATTGTCGAGAGAATGAGACGCAAACTGCCGAGCAAAATCGAAGCGGATGAGCTTTACAGCATCGGCGTGACCGGTCTTGTGGCAGCTGCCCGAAATTATCGCCCGTCCCGGGAAAGCAGTTTTGCCAGTTATGCGACGACCCGAATTCGTGGAGCAATCTTAGACGAACTCCGCCGGATGGATTGGATGAGCCGCGCCACGCGGTCAAAAGCCAAGCGTCTTGGATCGGCTATTTCCAAGTTGGAACAGGAGCAGGGCGGAAGCGTTAGCCAGGATTCTCTTTGCGCGGAGATGCACATGACCGGAAACGAATTAGCCGATCTGATGGAAGAAGTCCGACCGGTTAAATTCATTTCTCTGGACGGTGTCGATGAGCAATCTGAAGTGGAGGAGCAATCCTTGCACGAAATTATCCCGGACGATTCTTGTATCGCGCCTTTCGACGCGTTGGAACGCAAAGAAGTTCTCTCGTTGCTGGCACAGCGCATGGAGCAACTTCCGGCGGTACCGAAAAAGGTGCTGGCAATGTACTACTATGAAAATATGCGCCTTTCTGAAATTGCGACCTGCTTTGGGTTAACCGAATCCCGGATCTGCCAGATCCATACTCAGACGGTGGGACAGCTCCGACACTACCTGACCAACCTCTTAGCTTGAAATTTCGAACCCGACAAATGACGAACATGAAAGTTGACTGGGATCAATTGGTGGACGCTCTCAGGGACGAGTTGCAGGAGAAAGGGGGCCTAATTCGGTTGCTCAATCAGCAGACCGAAACCCTGTATCGTAGCGACACCGAGGAAAATGAGCGGTTGGAAGAGCAGATCCGTGTCCAGTTGCGGCTCATCTCACGTTGCACCCAGGGTCGGGAACTAGCTCTTCGCCAGACTGCCTCCAGATTTCAGCTGAACGAAGACGTGCAGTCCAATGAAGTGATTCAGAGTTTCCCCGAATACGTGCACCCGCTGCTCGAGGCATTGTTTTCAGAGGTTGATCGACTTAGCAATCGAATGCAGGAACGCCTCAGACAAAACCAAGAATTAAAAGAGAGATTCCTCTTTGAGACACCATCCACAGTCTAATGACAGATCGCTCGGCGGCTCTCGCTCCAGCTCAGACTGTCTCCATCATTCCTAACCAGGAACGACTCAAAACGCAAATTACAGAAGGTAGCCACGATGTTAATTTTATCTAGAAAGGTGAACGAGGGGATCATAATCGGCGATTTGATCCATATCAAAGTGACTCGGATCGACGGAGACGCCGTTAAGATCGGTATCGAGGCTCCAAAAGAAATCCCAATTTTTCGAACCGAAATCTATCAGAACGGCAACTCGGGAAGTTTAAAGTCCAGCGGGATCAAAGCTGATCGCGTAGTTCCGATGCCGAAACCGGCAACGCCGCCTGTTGAGGAAAAGCTACCGGTAGTTTGATGTTTTTCTAGCTAAACCGACTTCTGCTCTTCTGCCAGTCTGATGGCTTGGCAGAATGAAGCCTCAATTTGAGTCTCGTCAGTATTGATAGCCGTGAGCAATATGCTCTGGTCTTTTGCCGCTCTCATGACGATCGTCCACAGCGTAGCTTGAAAGCTGGCCGCGCCTTCCGCTGGCGGACCAACCGCCCTTAATGAATCCATTAAGACGAGAGTACGTGCTCGGGTTGGTGGTCACTTGAGCTCGTGTTCAGAGCCGCATGCAAAGTTTCTGGTTGCATGACAAAGCCTGACGAGTCACAGAAGACCTCTGTATGGACCGCGAGCAACTACGAAGCGTGCAGGCTCCCCTTAAGCAGCGCTACCTTGCCGATCCCGCGTCTGCCCTTGTGACCCTCAGGGCCGAAGGCCATCTCGGGGAGAACGCCACGTGCAGCATCGGAGCAAACCGTGCCCTTGTCGAAGCTGGCCTTCACCCTGGTACGGGGGCAGTGGTTTGAGCGCGTGCTCGGGTGATATGCTTTTGCAAGCCCTGGTCGCTTGCGCCGGCGTAACCCTCGGCGCAGTTGCCGCGTCTCTCGGCATCGAGCTGCGTGGCGGTACTTTAGCTGCGGAAGGCGACCCTTGATTTCCGGGGTACCTTGGGCGTCGCGAAGGATGTCCCTGTCGGCTTTAAGCAGATCCGGCTTTACATTTCCTTGAACACCGATGCGACCGCCAGCCAACAAGTGAAACTCCTGGCGTTGACAGAGCGGTATTGCGTTGTTTACCAGACGCTTCTTAATGGCTCGAAAATCACCATGATTATTTAAAAACAATCGACCCACGGCCTCCGAGGATTCCCAAAGGAGTTCAGGTACCTGAGGTCTCGGAGCACGGCACAGAATTCATTATCGGCTGTGAAGACGACACTACGATCGACCTTCACCTGAGAGGGTGACCAATTGCGTCTGCGGGAAGTGCGTTCAATCCTACGAGGCCAGGTGCGACGGGGAAATCTCGTAGCTTGATCAGTCGATCCTAGAGGAAGTCTTCTTGCTTCTTCGGCTCTGCTGCTACCGGCTCCTTAACCGTCAACTGGCGGATTTCGATTCGCAGAACGCAAAAGGCCGAGCACAAAGGGACGCGACATGAAGTTAAATTCGTGGACTATTGGTCTCGTATTGTTTAAAATAATTGTATCTACAATAATTAATAGACTGACGTTAAGCGGTCGTTCCTTGACTTCCTACGAAAGGAAAAACAAACAAAATGAACATCACCGAGCCAACAACAATTCCCGATTCAGACGACGAGTGCAGGGTGTATTTTCACGATAGAGCCAGGCAATCAGGATTCAGTAATCTATTCGACTGGTTAATCTTGCGACATGATCCCGACGACCTCGAAGGGTTCCTTATTGCTTCCCATGCGCACGTTATCGAATTGATCCACGAAATCAGTGCCGACCAAGCCAGTCTCGACGTGAACACGCAGCTATTCAGAGATCACGCACGAGAGGTCGGGCTCGATAAACTCATGCAACTTTTCCTCCACGACGTGCGCCCCGACTGTGCGGAAGGCGAGCTGTACGCGGCCGAGACGTATATAAGCGAATTGATCGAGCAAGTCACGAGAACCGACGGGGACGGGACCGCATGAGTTATGAGTAAAAGGGATTCACCCAACATGGGATCGTAACCAATCCAGCCAACGGAAGTAAATACGCTTCAGCCCAAGCGTGTGTCGAAGCGCGGCCGACCTTGGAGGCGCTGCCCTCCAGATATCCGCTATTAGAGCCTGTTCGGACCTAACTGATCAGAGAGGCTCGAGTTTTCTCTGCCAGCCGATCTCTCAATTGCGTCGTTCAATATGAACAATGTGAAATTTGCCTCTGGCGGTCTTATAGACCCGCAGAAAGAGGGTTCCGCTTCCCTGGTCGTGCTGTGAACCGTCGAAGGCCGCCCAGGTGTAAGGCTGAACAATCTCGTACAATTTCCAATGATCGGGGCCGTGGATCTCAGGTTCCCCTTGAGGTTTCCAGTCCCGCTTAGGCCATGAACGGTCGTAACTCTCCTTGGCCGCCTCAACTTGCCGGAGCGATATGACTCCCTGGTCAAAATACGCAACCCTGTGTGCAAAAAAACGTTTCTGCGTCGAAACGTCGTCGCTTGCCATCGTTTGCAGGTAGTCGACAACGAAATCCTTTATTTGCTGTTCTTCGCTGGCACCCCTTGCGGTTTCTTCGGCCGGAGGATCGAAAGGACTTGGGTCAGAAGAGGTTGCGATTGTCGGGTTCGATTGAGCGTCGCCGGTCTGATTCTGCTCGTTTTGGGCCAGCTTCGACTGATCCTGATCGCTTGAGATCGGTTCATTGTTTGGAGTGGGATTCGCTTGGGCGCTAACCTTCACACCCAGTTGATTGATCTGCCCTTTCTGGTCCTGGGTGGTCTGCTGGCCGCCCGCGTTCTTCAATTCGGCCTCCATGGCCCGGCGCTGACTGGTCGCAAGATCCGCGTTCTGCTCGGCTATTTGGGCTCGCTCTTTCGCTTGCTTCAGATCGGCTTCCATTGCGCCGCGTTCGCTGGTGAGACGATCTGCGTTCAGCTGGGCTGCCTGCACCTTATCCTGAGCCCGCTTCAGTTCGCTCTCGTACACGCTCGCTTCGTTTGAGGCCAGTTCCGTGTTCGTTTTTTCTGTTGGTGCGCTATCCTTGATCCGTTTGAGCTCGCTCTCCTGGCCGCTGCGACTCTGTTTGACGATCTCAGTGATGTTGCGCTCAATGCGCGCGAGTTCCTTCGCGCCCTTATTCCGGCTCTCAGTGTTGTACCACTGAATCGCTGCGAAGGCAGCCAGAACCGCTAAGCCGCCTGCCACTGCTGACCAGAAGCTATCCCGGATCCGGCGGTGATGTCCTTGTGTCGCCAGGATCTTTTCGATGTAGTCGATTTGCCTTTTGTTGAGCGAAGACCGGAAGTGTCTAAGCAGAGTCTGGGCATCGGTAGCGTTGAACGACGGGCCAAGTAGTTCTTCACACCGCCGATCTCGACGAACCCAGAGATTCAGGCTCGCATCCAGCCGGTCGCGCATCCGAAGAAACGCCTTATCTTCCGCCAACCACTGGCGAACTCTTGGCCAGCTCCGAAGCAGCACCTGATGGCTGATGCAAACGATTCTCTCTTGGGTGAGATCAGGCTCGGCGTACAACAATCCCTCTTTGATGAAAGAATCGACGAGAGTCTTGGCGCCCTCTTTTTGTCGGCGATCGAGCTCCGGTGGCGAGACGATGTCGCGATACAGAAGCGTCCGCCGGATCCCTTGATCACCGTTCCCGAACGAAACGAGTCGCCGCATGACGAAATCGAACGCCTCCTGCGCGTCGCTCTTCAGCGTGGTGAAGAGGGTCTCCGAGTGATTGGCGAGCGCGCCCTCGAATTCTCCCAACTCCACGTAGTCTGACCACCCCAGCAGACCATCCTGGCGCGTCGCCTGCTTTCGGTACAATTCCGAGAGCAGATGTTCGAGAAATGGAAGCGGCTCGGCACTGGACACCGCGGCTTCGAGGATCGCTTTGTCCAGGCCGCAAACCTTCGTGCGATCGTCGTCAAAGCGCAGTCCGGCTGCTTCGGCTGGCAAGCGGATCATGTCTTCGATCTCTTCCGGTGTGGGAGGTTGGAGATCATACCTTCCGGTGGAACCGGTGAGTTCGATCAGTTCGGGAAATTGCTGGTAAGCAGCATAAAAATCGCTTTGCAAGGTCGCGACGACAAAAACACGGCCTGAGCGAATCAACGTCGCGAGAGCGGCGATATACCGGTGCTGAAGCTCAGGAGAGAAATCTCCCGTGAACAATTCTTCCAGTGGATCGACGACTAATGCGAGGTGCGCCTCCGGTTTTATCCGCGTCAACCTTCGATGTCTTGCCAGCTCGGCGCCTTCAATTCTTCCGGATATCTCAGATCCGTTATTTTCCTCATCCGCAACACGATCCAATTCTTGCAGACTGGCTCGATTCAGCAGCTCCGTGACACGGCGAGCAACGTCCTGCGGATTTTCGCGTAGTTCCGAGCGCCAGCTGCTCCTCTGCATTTGGCGCCCCCGCATCCTGAAGCTCCGGCAAAGCTGCTTCCGCTAACAGGGCGGCCGCGAGCCGGTTGAAAGGTTCCTCTGCTGCGGCGCCGGCCCCAGGTCGGGTTATCGCTCGACGCCAAGGTCCGTTTGTTGGTCCCGTCTCCGCCAAAAATGGAAGAACACCGGCTCGAACCAATGAGCTTTTTCCAGATCCACTCGGACCAAGAATCAAAACAAAAGGCCGACCCGCACTCGCCTGTTTTTTCAAAACGTCGAGCACTTCGCCGATCGCCTTTGTCCTGCCATGGAAAATGGCCGCGTGTTCGAAATTGAAGAATTGCAGTCCCCGAAATGGGTTCGTTTTCCAGTAACGCGTGTTCGACGGTTTTCTGGGGACGATTTCGCCATCCAGCTGCTTCGCGACAAAATCTCGAAAATGCTTTCGAAACAGATTCTCGAACTCTCGCAGGTCCTGATACTCGCTACAGGCTTCCGAAAACGCATTGTTGCTTTTCCAGATTGAAAAAAACTCCTGCAGAGAATCCCACTGTTGGAAAGAGGTTTCCCGTTCTTCCTTGGGCTCGAGCGACGCCACGGGTGTTGAAAGATTCCGGTACACGTGCAATTCGGGAAAGCCCGGAGTGCGTTTCATCTGATCCAGCGCCGCAGGCGATTTCGTACTCCGTCGCGGAGGTCGGCTGGCTACCATCCGGCATGACGAAGGCAGGTGAGATCTTGGTTCCGAGCCGGGACCAAAGAATGCAGATGACGAGGTCGTATTGCCCTGTGTTGGGTATGCGCTCCCGGTACTCCTGTTCTGCCGTGAAATCCTGGTACTCCCAAAAGCAAGGAAAAAGCAATGAGAGCCCTTCATCGCGCCCGTTTGCGCTGCGCGCCGCAATTTTGTCCGACAGTTTTAATTTCCTCAGCCGATTTGAATAGGCGACCGTGACGGGAACGCTGAACTCGGCGGCAGTCAATCGAATCAGTCGCTCCACCACGCACCGCTCCTTCTGCACGTCAACTGGCGAAGTAACAAAGATGTCAATCTTTCTCATCTTCCATGAATTATCATTCCGTATATTTCTACAACGGCCATGAGCATTATTACAACACCAGATATGTGCGTTATTGCAACAATCGATATCTGCGTTGCTAGAACTAACATAATCGTTAGGACTGCAGTTCGGGGGCTTCGTTTCTACCTCTATCCGAAGGTGGGCGCGGCAAGCGGGGGGATGGAACCCCGCCGCTCGAGCGATTTTAGCTCTGAAGCCGCTTAGAAAGTAGGTTCCCGCAGTTAGGACATTTTGAAAACGTGACAGGGCGTAAAACAGCAGTATTTTTTATTGGAATCAAAAATCTCTTCGGTATAGTAATACCATTAAAGTACAATCAATATGCGTTCAAAGGGATGATTTGGAAGCAAAGGACTGGATCCGCCCGCTCACTGACGCTTATCCAGGTTAGTGCACCGTCCTCAAATAACATGTAATTTTGCCGGAGGTCGGTGGGTTGTTTTGAAGGGGGTCCGAGCCGGACTGGCGGTAAACGCCCAGATCCGAATCATCCGGCACCAGTGAAGACGCACCTACGAGCAAAAGAAAAAAACGTAATTGCAAAGAGTTTTGATAGGGACCATTGGCATGACGGTGGCGAGCACGCTACCGGCAGACTCCAATCGCGAGCTTGACGATCGCATCCTCAACGGGGTGCGCAGATGTGTTCGCGGAAGATCTTTTCCTCTGACAAAGCGAACTTCAGTGCGCCCACCTGCCGGAATAATCCTCGCTTCGAAGCGGAGGACATTGCGTTGAAGATGTCGCTTGCAAGCGTCTAGAACTAACAACACTTAACCCTTTTCGTGAATATATAAGGAGTGATGGAGTGATGGAGTGGGCACAGGCGCCTTTTAAAAGTTGCAGAAATTATTGTTGCGAGAACGCGTTTCCGACAGCATGGTCGCGGAAGCTGACCGGGTAAGACCAGAAAGATGCGGATCTTCGACACCCCCAATTCACGTGCTCCGGAGGTCCAACTCCTGTCCAACGGCCGTTATCACGTAGCAATCAGCAACGCCGGAGGAGGCTACAGCCGTTGGCGCGATTTGGCGGTCACGCGCTGGCGCGAGGATGGTACGCGCGATTGCTGGGGAACTTTTGTTTATCTGCGCGATGGGGCGACAGGAGAATTCTGGTCCGTAGCTTATCAGCCCACTTTGCGCCTAACCGAACAGTACGAAGTTATTTTTGCGGGGGCACGCGCCGAGTATCGCCAGCGCCAAGGCGAACTCGAGATCCGCACGGAAATCTGCGTTTCATTGGAAGACGACGTGGAGTTGCGACGCGTGACTCTTACGAACCATTCCCATGCACAGCGCCTCATCGAATTAACGAGTTACGCCGAAGTGGTCCTGGCGGTTCCCGGAGCGGATGCCGCCCATCCGGTTTTCAGCAATCTTTTCGTGCAAACGGAGTTCGTGCAGGCAAATCAAAGTATTCTTTGCACCCGGCGCCCCCGCTCTGAAGGTGAAATGCGGCCATGGCTCCTGCATGCGATGGTGGGAGAAGAAGGCGCAAGGGACAAAATTTCCTGCGAAACGGACCGTGCAAGATTTATTGGGCGAAGTCGAACGCCGGTCTGCCCGGCGGCGATGCAGGGTGCTTCGGCTCTTTCCAATACGGTAGGCTCAGTTCTCGATCCTGTGGTCTCGCTCCGGCGGACGTTTGGATTGGCTCCAAATCAAGAGCTCTCCGTCGATTTCATCCTGGGGGTGACGGAAAGCCGGGACGCCGCACTGGCACTCGTCGAAAAATATCGCCATCCGCGCGTGATTGAACGGTCCTTGGATCTTGCCCGCACCGATGTGGCCTTGAGTGAGCTCGGTGTCACCGAAGCCGAGATCCAAACGTATGCGCGACTGGCCAGTGCTTTGATTTATGCCGATCCCGCCAGACGTCCTGCCTCTACGGTGTTGCTTCAGAATCGGCGCGGACAAGGTGGACTCTGGAGTTATGGTATCTCGGGCGATATCCCGATCGTTCTATTGCGTATTAGCGACCCGGCCAACATCCAACTGGCAAAGCAACTCATACAGGCGCATTCCTACTGGCGGATGAAGGCGCTGCCGGTGGACCTGGTTATTTTAATAGAAAAGGCTCCGGATTCTCCCCAACCTCTAGACGACCAGATTATCAGTTTGATTGGGCCTGGGCCCAAAGCAGAGATGCTGGACAAACCAGCCGGCATTTTTATCCGAAACCGGAGCCAACTTTCCAGTGAAGATCTTGTGCTGCTTCAA
This sequence comes from uncultured Verrucomicrobiae bacterium, assembly GCA_963782115.1. Lineage (GTDB taxonomy): Bacteria > Verrucomicrobiota > Verrucomicrobiia > Chthoniobacterales > JAFAMB01 > JAFAMB01. Next base: position 171,948 of record CAWAIK010000011.1, on the reverse strand, counting down.
TCAGCCGCGCGCAGCGTCCTGACGGATGCAAACGGAGGGTTAGCCGAACAACTGGATTCCGACGACAGACCTGATCCGCCAATTCCCGCCCTGACGCCGAGCCCATCCCCTTTGCGCGATGCGCTTCGGCCCCTCGCTTTGCGCGAACTCATTTTTCATAATGGGCTCGGTGGTTTTACCCCCGACGGTCGTGAGTACGTCGTGACATTGCAACCGGCACAAGCCACCCCGGTCCCGTGGGTAAATGTGATCGCGAATCCGTCTTTCGGTACGGTCATTTCGGAGAGCGGCTGCGGCTATACCTGGGCCGAGAATTCGCACGAGTTTCGTCTGACGCCTTGGAACAACGATCCGGTTACGGACGCCACTGGGGAAGCTTTTTACATCCGTGATGAGCATAGCGGAAATATGTGGTCGCCAACGCTTTTGCCGGCACCCGGCGCGACGGCCTACGTCATCCGGCATGGCTTCGGCTATAGCGTATTTGAACATGCTGAGAATGGCATCATATCCGAGCTGACCGTTTACGTAGCCATGGATGCGCCTGTAAAATTCTCGGTCTTGAAATTACGGAACGTCTCGGGTCGTCCGCGCCGGATATCCGTAACGGGTTATTGGGAATGGGTCCTCGGCGACCAGCGCCAAAAAAACTTACTTCATGTGACAACCGAAGTGGACCAAAAGACCGGTGCGTTTCTGGCGCGCAATTTTTACAATACCGATTTTTCTGAAGGGGTCGCTTTTGTCGACGCTTCCGATCCGGCGCGCACTTTAACGGGAGACCGGAAAGAATTTCTAGGTAGAAACGGAAGTATGTCGAATCCCGCGGCCTTGAAACGAGAGCGCCTCTCGGGTAAAACCGGAGTTGGGCTAGATCCTTGCGGGGCCGTGCAAGTCACCCTTGATTTGAAGGACGGAGAGGAACGAGAGACCCGGTTTTGCCTGGGAGCCGGTCGCGACCTGGCGCACGCGCAAAACCTGGTCGAGCGCTATCGTGAAGCCGATGCCGCCCGAGGCGCCCTCGAAGGCGTCTGGCAATATTGGAAACAAACGCTTGGCGCGGTCCGCGTGGAAACTCCCGACGCATCGGTAAACCTGATGGCGAGCTGGCTGCTGTATCAGACGTTGAGCTGTCGTCTTTGGGGGCGCACCGGTTTCTATCAATCCGGTGGGGCATTTGGATTTCGCGACCAATTGCAAGACTCAATGGCGCTCGTCTCCGCTGAACCGACCTTGACACGTGAGCATCTTCTGCGCGCGGCGGCACATCAATTCCGCGAGGGCGATGTGGAGCATTGGTGGCACCCACCGACGGGGCGGGGAGTGCGGACCCATGTTTCCGACGACTATTTGTGGCTACCCTATGTCACCTGTCACTATGTCTCATTTGTCGGTGACGCCGCCATTCTGGATGAGAAGGTCCCCTTTCTGGAAGGTCGGCCTGTCAAACCGGAGGAAGAAAATTACTATGATTTGCCGAATCGCTCCCAGGAGTCAGGCACGCTGTACGAACATTGCGTGCGCTCTATCGAACACGGCCTGAAATTCGGCGAACATGGCCTGCCGCTGATTGGAAGCTGCGACTGGAATGACGGAATGAATCTGGTAGGAAAAAAGGGACGGGGTGAGAGTGTCTGGCTGGCTTTCTTTTTTTACGACGTGCTGATGCGATTTAGCGACTTGGCGCGGAAACGAGGCGAAATCGCCTTTGCCGACCGTTGCGTGGCCCAAGCGCGGCAGTTGCAAAAAAACGTCGAGCAACATGGCTGGGACGGCAAATGGTACCGCCGCGCCTATTTCGATAGCGGCGAACCGCTCGGCTCTCAAAGCAATCTGGAATGCCAGATCGATTCCCTGCCGCAGAGCTGGTCGGTCTTGAGTGGCGCGGGCAATTCAGGGCGCTCACGCCAGGCAATGCAAGCCGTAGAGGAGCGCCTCGTCCGCTCCGAGGCAAAGCTGATTCAATTGTTAGACCCGCCGTTTGATCGTTCCGTCCCCAGTCCGGGTTACATCCAGGGCTATGTCCCGGGTATTCGGGAGAACGGCGGCCAATACACTCATGCCGCGATCTGGGTCACGATGGCGTTTGCCCTCCTAGGGGATAACGATCGGGCCTGGGAACTGTTTGCGTTACTCAATCCCATCAACCACGGGTCCACCTCGGCCCAAATCTCCACCTACAAAGTGGAGCCCTATGTCGTTGCAGCAGACGTTTACGCAGTGGCGCCACATACGGGCCGGGGCGGCTGGACCTGGTATACCGGCTCGGCCGGCTGGATGTATCGGCTGCTGTGTGAAACATTGCTAGGTTTAAAACTAGAGGGGAATCGATTACGATTAGCACCCCGTCTTCCGAAAGGCTGGGCAACGTGTAATATTCATTACCGCTATCGGCAAACGCCTTTTCACATCACCATCTCCAGATTACCCGATGGTTCACTTGGCTCCGGTCAAACATCCCTCGACGGAAAAGAACTGACCGACGGAATAGTTCCCTTGGTAGACGATCACCGCGAGCACAGGGTCGAGATGCGATTGCCGAATGCACCCCCATAGTCTCAGATAAATAGATGGTGTATCTCAAAGTCTCTTACGATCAGAAGGATGAGGCCAAGCTTTTCGGTGCTCGGTGGGATCTAAGAAAGAAGCTCTGGTACTTTCCCGGCGAGGTTCTTCCTGGAGAGCTGGAGCAGTTTCGCCCTTCATCGGAAGGAGATGAGCTGTTAGCAAAAATCGTCCTTGATATCCCTTTTACCTACCGGGATATCGCGGCAAAGGCCGGAGCCCGGTGGGACTGCGGGAATAGAGTCTATTTCTTCGAGAAAAGACCTGGACACAAGTTGCCAAGCGAGCTTGTTGGGTTTGAACCCAAAGAGTTTAGTTGGGAAGAGAAGATTCAGAGGGAACTGAACGGTCAAACGTTCGCGAGCGTTCCGCCACAGAAAAAGATCACGCTCCAGCGACACCAGCTCGAGGCTGTCACGGAGATATTCCTCGCCTACAAAGAGGGGTATCCAGGTTTTCTTCTGGCTGATGATGTGGGTCTTGGAAAGACCTTCGCAGCGTGGGCAAGTATTCTTAAGATCCTCGAAAGCTCGGAGGAAGAAAAGGAAGATACTGATTGTTTGCCCACTCGGCGTTGTCGCTAACTGGCGTTCCAGTATTCAATGGATGGGCACCAATCGATGGGTCGAGGAAGTGGTCATCTTGAACTATGACCGCCTGGGCAAAATCTTTGAAACCAAACCCCGGAAAGGCCCGAAAAAGATTAGCAAGAGAGACTTGGCTCGGCGAGGGGCGGCGAGCGAAAAATTTGACGTCGTCCTCTTTGACGAATCGCACGCGCTCAAAAACCTGAGCGCGTTGAGGTCCAAATTTGCCATCAAACTCTACGAGAGCGCGAAAATGATCTTCTGGCTTTCGGCCACGGCTGGGCAAAATCCGCTGGAGCTCGGGTACCTGCTTCCGATTCTGGCTAAGAAGACCGGTGACAGGGCTCTCACTACTAAAGACTTTGAGCAATGGTGCGCTCAGAACCTGCCTGGCGTTTCGAGGGGCGCTTTTGGTGCTTGGGCATGGACAGGCGGAAAGGAGGACGAGAAAGAGATTCGCCAGCTCTTGTTTGATCCGGACAAAAAAGGCGTAAAGGCCGCCTTGCGCCGCCGTCCCGGCGATCTAATCGGATGGCCTGAAGTGAACCGTATCAGTCATTTTGTCGAGTTCGACGGAAGAGCAAAGCACCTCTACAAACTTGCCTGGGAAGAGTTTAAAAAGGCACTCGTTGGAACTGGAAGCCTGAGTAAACAACGGGCTGCGCTCGTTCAAAACGAGGCTGTCATCCGGCTCCGGCAGAAATCATCGCTGCTCAAAGTGGAAGACACAATGGAGCTTTGCCAGGAGCTATTGGATAACGGTCGCCAAGTCGCGATCTCATGCGAATTCCTCGCGACAATGGATGCGATGGAAGCGGCTCTCGCAAAGAAAAAGATCGAATACGCCCGGATAGACGGACAGAGTACAAAGACATCACAGTCCAAGGAGGGCGAGCGGCTTCGTTATCAGCGTGGAGAAACTCAAGTCATTCTCTTCAACGTCTGCGAAGGCATCTCATTACATGAAGGCGAAACCAACAACGGCGGAAACGATGTCCCCCGCTGTCAAATCGATCACGATTTGCGATGGTCCGCCATCCAGACGCACCAAATCGACGGCCGCAGCCACCGCGACGGAAAGTTTGCCCAGATCTATTGGGTGGTCGCCAAAGAGACGATCGACTCTCGTGTCGCCGAGGTTCTCCTGAGAAAGTTGGAGTCGATGGGCAATCTCCAGGGAGATTCCACTAAAGATTTTGAAGAAATACTCACTTTGATCATGCAGTAAAAGGTTTTAATGCCGCACTTCCGGGCGCTGGCTAAGGGAGTGGCTTCTTTTGAGAGGTGAAAGTTTGTCCCCGCTTGCTATTACCTGTTATTTCGGCAGGACACTGGCGCAAGCTCGCTCGGCGACATCTCATCGTTCTCTCCACCAATCGGTGTCTTTTTCTTCTGGACTTGTGTCAAACTCCTCCCAGCGGATACGGCGCTCTTCGGCGCGTTTCGCTTCCCTTTTGTGGTCGTGGACTGCCAGTGCCATTGCGATGCCGAGCCCTCCACCAAAGAGTACAAAAAGAAGTAATATTTCGAACGTCAGTTCGACATTCATAGTCCGGCATCGCGGCCCAGGTTTGAAGACGCACCCACTCATTGATCTTCTCCACTGGATCAAAATGCTTTCGCAATATCCGGGACAATACCATATTTACAATTTCAAATATAATAATTACTATAGGAAGCACGCTCGTGCCAAGGCCCATGTAAGAATAGTTGACAGATTGCTGTGTGGGTTGGGCCCACACAGGAGACGGCAAGATAAGCGTCAGGAAAATGGAAGGAACAAATGTTTCCTATCTAGTTGAATTCTCCTTTTTGATAATGCGGCGATGCGTGAGATTCGGAATAAAAACAAAGTCGCAAATCTCTGCTAAAGGACAAATCACTCGGGGTCTTTGAGCCCGCACGCGTGGATCGCCAATGAGCTCTGCGGGAGCGGTTACCCCAAAACTTAACTTCCAGGATCTATAAAACTATGAATTCCGTTACCGTAGCACTGTCGGTGAAACTCGAGGCCAAGCCTGGCAAGGAAGGAGAGGTCGAGGCGTTCCTGCGCACCGCTCTCCCCCTCGTGCAAGAAGAGCCGGCCACCGTCGCGTGGTTTGCGATTCGCATGGGGCCATCAACGTACGGCATCGTCGACGCATTCCCGGACGATGCGGGTAGGCAGGCCCATCTCACGGGCAAAGTCGCCGCCGCCCTGATGGCGAAGGCACCCGAGCTTTTCGCAACACCGCCGGCGATCCAAAAAGTGGATATCCTTGCGTCTAAGCTCCCGTAGGCACCATATGCGCTTTCTGCCCATCCTCGTCATGGTTGCTGCGGGATTTTGTATATCAATCCAGGGTCCAATCAATGCACGCTTGCGCCTGGCCGTCGACTCTCCGGTGCTGAGCGCGACGGTTTCCTTCCTCTCCGGAGGTCTCCTTCTCTTGTGCATCATGGCGACGGGCGCTTTTGGAGGCGCAGGAGTCGGCTTGCGGGGGATCCTATCCGCTCCGTGGTGGGCCTTTCTGGGCGGCCCGCTCGGAGTCGGTTTCGTCCTCGGCTCGGTCGTCGCGATCCCACAAGTCGGTGTCGTCGTTGTCATCTGCGCTGCGATGCTCGGTCAGATGGTCGGCTCTTATCTTGCCGACACCTTGGGCTGGTTCGGAGTCGAGAGAGTGCCATTCAATCCGGTTCGGCTGGCCGGGATCGGTCTCTTGGTGCTCGGAGTACTGCTGGTGCAAAGGAAATAGTGACTCAAAGCTTGGCTTTCGCTTTGAATTCGGAGGCCCGACTTTTATTCCTCGCTTCCGTAACTGATTCCGGAAGGTTGTTTACAAGGCTGATTGCAAGGGATGTTCAGAGCTGAATTCTCGAGAAGAGATAACTGCCAATACCGAGAAAAATTGTGGTAAACATCGCAAGCATCCCCAAATCGGTTGGAACGCCAAAATGCGCTAGGCCGATCAAGGTCGTTCGCAACCCGTCCACGCCAAAGGAGAGTGGGTCGATGCTGGCAATGATTCGAATCGGCGCCGGTGCCTCCCCCAGCGGAAAAAGCGCACCTGATAAGAAAAAAGCGGGCATCATAAGGAGATTCATGACCAGCTGAAAACCCTGAAAATCGGTTAGAAGTGAGGCAACACCGGTTCCGAGCGCAGTGAACGTTGTGGCAATCAGAACCATGAACAAAAATGCAACCGGCAAGAGACTCAGGTTTTGAATTCGAAAGCCGGCAAGTGTGCAGACTGCCATAACAATCACACCCTGGATCAGTGCGGTGGTGGCCCCGCCCAACGTGCGTCCAATCATGATCGAGAGACGTGACACCGGAGCAACGAGCGTCTCTTTAAGAAAACCGAATTGCCGATCCCAAATCAGTTCGATCCCGGAGAACATGGAATTGAACAGAACTGTCATGCCGATGACGCCGGGGGAGATGAACTGGATATAGTTGCCGTGCCCAGCTTTTTGAAAGATAGGTCCGAAGCCGAAACCGAGGGCGAACAAAAAGAGCAATGGTTGCGCCAGGGATGCCGCGATCCGCGTTCTGGAACGGACGTACCGCTTTAACTGTCGCAGCCAGAGGATATAAACGGCATTCATGCGATTTCGGGGATCAAGACACTAGCGTCTGAATAGTTTTGCGATCCGTCTCATTCGAACGATTGAACCGCCCTCTTCTTCGCGAATGGAGGTGCCGGTCAAGGTGAGGAACGCCTTTTCAAGAGAATCGGCGCCGGTCTGCCGTTTCAGTTCCGCCGAAGTACCCTGGGCGATGATACGGCCGTGATCGATAATGGCAATTCGGTGCGCGACGCGCTCTGCTTCCTCCATGTAATGTGTCGTCAAAAAGACGGTTACGTTTTCCGTTTCATTCAGCCTTTTCACATGACTCCAGAGATGGTTGCGTGTTTGAGGATCCAAACCCAGAGTCGGCTCGTCAAGGAAGAGAATTTGCGGCGTGTGAAGAAACCCGCGGGCGATTTCAAGGCGCCGGCGCATTCCGCCCGAGAAATGTTTGACTTGATGATCGCGGCGATCCCACAGCTCAAACAGCTTCAAGAGTCCCTCGATGCGTCCGGCGCGAATTCGTTTCGGAACCTTGTAAAGGACGCCGTGGAAATCCATGTTCTCGTAGGCAGTCAGTTCGTCATCGGTGCTGGAGTCCTGAAAAACGATACCAAAACGTTTGCGCGCTTCTTGTTGCTGGGTCGCGGGATTGAGCCCGTCCAGTTCCACACTGCCCGAGGAAGGCTTAAGCAGGGTGGTCAACATTTTGATGGTGGTCGTTTTGCCGGCTCCGTTGGGCCCGAGGAAAGCGAAGATTTCGCCTTTGGTGACTTCGAACGAAATGCCCTGAACGGCGCATATTGCGCCAAAGTTCTTGGTCAGCTCGCAGGCCCGGATCATGCAGAAAACTAAACGGTTTAATTGGCTCTTACAAAATGGAAAATCCGATCGTGATCTCAATCATATCTCCGCGCTTCACCACGGGCACTTCGAGGGTCTCTATCATCAGACAACCATCCCGAGTCTCGTTCAAGTCGTCCGTTCCATCATAATCGATCAGCAGCTCCTTACCAATTAAGTCCTTCTCTTCCAGGACAAAATCCATAACGATTCCCCATTTGCCTGGGTCAAGCAAAACTACTTCTTTTACGTAAGCCTTCCGTTTTTCCATAACTCAACAGTGTCGATAGAACCCCTTTGTATCTGTAGGCGCTCCATAGAGCACATTGGCAGACCGGAATGACGACAGGCTTACTCCAACATTACAGAAGCCAACTTCTTCTGATCCGTACCGTTTCTCGCTCCTGATTCCTATCTCTGTCTCCTGTCTCAAGTGCTGATCCCAAACTTTCATGATTGTCATGTTCAGGAAAGTTACATGTCATCTATGTGGTGCTTGTTTATTCTGCGGTTAAAAGAGACAAATATAATGTTAGGAAACTAGTGAGGAAGCGGTTAGTTCTGAGGGCCGCGACAATAGGATGAGAGATTGACAGGTTCTGAATAGAAAGATAAATATGAGAGAAAACACTGAACAAACCTTGGAAGAATTAGATGCTAGAACGTTAATAGATAAGCTTTGGCAAACGGCCGTCGAGACAGCCAGCCCTGCCGAGTTCGGTTCCGCGGTGAATAACTAATTTGCGGTGACGTCTGATTCTGCGGCGTATGGCTGAGAGCCGGAAGGCGATGCTCTCCAGTGAAATCGGGAGAGCATCGCTTTTTTGGGATCGGGACATTCGGCTGCCCAACGAAGCTTGCAGATCATTGGACTCGCGTCATAGCCAGAACCCGGGATGGATCCTTGTTCAAGATCCTCCCTGGCTCCGTGCGAGACTCTCTCCATAGTGCGAAGTAACAAACGGTTCAAACCCGCATTGCGACTGAGGAACGATCAGCACTTCGACTACGGAAGATTAATGCAAAGGTGGACTGACACAAATTTTGTATTCGCGTCGCTGGACGATCACGCCGTCGCCCCGTCATGACCTCGACTTTTTGCGATTCAGGGTGAAGCGGCACCGAAAGGCGATTGAAAGGGGGAGAGCCAATAAAACATTTCACTCAATCGGGTTTGCCGACAATAGTCGAAGATTACCAGCCACCCCAAAGAGAAAGGTCAAATAGATGACGGCAGACGAACTGTTCGAACGAATTTTTAAAGTACATGCTGGCGAAACCAGCGCCGCTAGTGGCTGCAATCGCGACCCGGACCCTTGCCCTGATTGGTTCTCGCGTCTGGAATGGCCGGATAGATTTACCCTCACCATGATTGACTATTTTTTAGTTGAAGAGATGGGCTTTAGTCCAGCGAATTATAATAATCTAACACCCTACGCTGAGGGAAACCCCACTTTGACGCGCTATTATGAATGGCGCCCTCTCCGTCCGGAACTGGGGAGCTATTACTCAAATCATTGGTTTTTAGAGTGGATTAGTGGGAAAACCGGAAAAGCCTATCAATTGCACCTTTTGACGGCTCCTCGCGATTCCAATGTATGGATTTATTCCAAATTTGATTTGGACATATATTTAACTTGGGGTGCCAAGGATTTGGAAGGTGAGGACTGCCACTTTATATCGCCCACTTTACCGCACTGGCGTGTCTTAATTGACCGCATTAGTAGAGCTGAAAGATAGATTTATTACGATGCGCCCGTGGGTCGTATCGTTTTATGGATCGGGACTTGAAGAGCGCATCTGTTTTGATCGTCGGCGCCGAAAGGAGCGCTTCCGTAGACCAAGTTCGAGATTGGAAACAACTGGGGCTTGATCTTCTTTGGAAGAATGGAGGCGGATATCCAGGTCTGCACAGATGCCGAGCGGGCTCGCCGGGAAAGTAAAGTGCAGGTTCTTTGCGTTAAATTTCTTTTTCCTTGCCGGTGAGAAAATCTGCAAACGAGATAGACTCTAGCTCGATGAAACTCTCGATCCCCACTGTTCACGATGCGCCTTTTCTCGCTGTCGTGCTTATCTCCACGTTCTGGGTCGCTGCGGCGATCGGTTCATTTGCGATGGACGGCCCTCCAAAAGCGCCGGTGCACGAAACCGAGGACGAATACTTCGGGATAAAGATAAAGGACCCTTATCGCTGGATGGAAAACATCAAACAAGACCCCGAGGCACAGCAATGGCTCAAAGCGCAAGCGGACTTTACCAGACAGGCGCTTGACGCAATGCCCGGTTACGCCAAGCTCAAAGCGCGCATCGCAGAACTGATCAATAGCGAGCCGGCGGCCATCTCGCGACCGCGTCTGCTGGCGAACGGGAACCTGTTCTACTTGAAAACGGCTGCTGGTCAGAATACGGCCAAACTCTGTTATCGGAAAGAAGCGTCCGCCGATGAAGTCCTCTTAGTCGATCCTGACAGTTTCGAGAAGCAGGACGCCAAACCGCATGCCATCAATTTCTACGCACCGTCATGGGACGGTTCTCACGTGGCATTTGGAATTTCGGCCCAAGGCTCTGAAAACGCCTTTATACACGTTGTGGAGACTGGAACCGGCAAAGAAACAGGCGACCTCATTCCTCGTTGCGAAGGTTCTGTTGTTTCATGGCTGCCCGATAACCGTCATTTCCTTTACACGCAGCTCCGGGAGTTGAAGCCCGGCCAACCGGCGACTGAGAAGTACTTCGATACCAAGACTCGATTGCATGAGATCGGCTCGGATCCCGAAAAAGATGAAGTGTACTTGGCCTCCGGCGCCAATCCAACTATCCAGTTCACGCCTCAACAGGCCGCCGCTGTCGTAACCGTTCCCGGCTCCGAACTCTGTTTCGCCGTTGTTAGCAACTTCGTGCAAAACGAAATAGAACTGTACGCCGCGACACTCAACGATCTCGGACCAAGAGCCAACTGGATAAAGCTCTGCGATTTTGACGACCAGGTGACCAGCGCCAGCATTTTTGGGCACGACCTTTATTTTCTAACCCATAAAGACGCGCCAAAGTTTAAGATTATCGCCCGTCCATTCGGTGACGGGAAGCTGGGAGGTGCCAGAGATGTCATTCCTGAGAGTGACAAAGTTATTCAACAGATCATTTCCGCCAAAGACGGCATTTACTACACAGCGTCCGATGGCGTCGATTGTCGTGTGTACAGAATCCAGACAGACGGACCAGGGACATCGATAGAAATCCACTTGCCTCGTCAAGGCTGGGCCAGCTTTTATGGGCTTGAAGATCAGTCGATGGGTGATCTGCGAATGCCCGGCCTCCTGGTTAGCCTCACAAGTTGGACCGTTGCCGAAGAATTTTACCGCTACGATCCTGCCGATGACACGACTCGCGCTCTGAACTTGCGACCGCTCGGCCCCTACGATCATCCGTCAAACCTCATTTCAGAGGAACTGAAGGTAAAAAGTTATGATGGTACTCTGGTTCCTCTATCGGTGCTTGGCATGAATACATTTAAGAAGGACGGTAGCAGTCCGGTTTTGCTCCAAGGTTACGGTGCTTACGGTATCGTAGACGAACCAGCCTATTCCCCGGTAATGCTGGGCGCGCTCGAACACGGAATGTGGCGTGCGGTGGCGCACGTCCGTGGTGGAGGGGTCTACGGAGACGCGTGGCACCGGGCCGGTATGAAGGCTACCAAACCAAACACCTGGAAAGACTTCATCGCATGCGGTGAATATTTAATTGACAACGGTTACTCGAACAAGGCGAAGTTGGCCGGCATGTCGGGAAGTGCCGGCGGTATTCTAATCGGCCGAGCCGTCACCGAACGGCCGGACCTGTTTTCGGTTGCTTGTCCTATTGTCGGGGCCTTGGATATGCTGCGCGCCGAATTTACAGCCAATGGGCCGCCGAATATTCCTGAGTTCGGAACGGTAAAAAACAAGGATGAATTCGATGCGCTCCGGGAAATGAGCACCTATGAGCATATTACCCCGCGAACCGCGTACCCGGCGCTTTTGTTCTACCACGGCTACAACGACCCACGGGTTGACGTCTGGATGTCAGCCAAAACGGCAGCTCGATTCCAGGCAGATACGACGAGCGGCAAGCCGGTTCTACTGGATATCGACTATGGCAGCGGTCACGGCATCGGCAATACGCGAGCCCAACAGATTCGCCGTTCAACGGATCTGCTCGCTTTTATGCTCTGGCAATTCGGCGATCCGGAGTTTCAGCCGGCAAAACCGAAATCGTAACCAGAGCACGAGTACGCCTGCCTTCTGTGCGGCTGCAAACAGCGGCGGGGCTAACCTCAATCAGATCGAAGGCTGTCTGAGTGACGTGCCGCTGCTCCTGCCAAGCGTTGCCGGTCCGGCGATTATCCCCAGCCGATATATCGCGCGATGTACGGCCCGAAACGCGCGACACTTCCTCGCGGTGGAGTATCAACGGAGATGTAGCCCTGATTACTCACGAAGCGGCCCGTTCTCGTGTCAAAGATCATTACCCCAAGGAGCTGCAAGTTGCTGTAGCTGTTGCTCTTAAGTCCGTGCGAAAAGAAACTGGCGGTGGTCTCAGAGTTTATCAGTTTAGGCCAGAGGTCTTGAACCTCGCCCGGGAAAATCTTCGAAGTCTCGACGGCCAAAAACATTGGTTCTGCTGCAAAGCACGACGCGTGTTTCGCCCAGTATGCCCTGGTTCGTCCCTCAGCCAGACGAATTGCGTTTGGGGTCGGAAAACAAGTGTCGATAGCGAAATTCCGATTGTCGATCTTTTCGGCGTGGAGTGCCGGAAGCATCGTGAGAGAGAAAGCGAAAATAAGCGAAAAAGTTCGACTCATAAGGATTGCCCCGAGAGCTATGCGTCGTTGAGTTATCAGTTGGATGCAATTTTTCAGGATTTTGTCAACCACGCCGAATTGAGGCCACGCTTCTCACCCGTATGCATGTGTGATCAGTGCGCGCCATTCTCAACAAACACCGGCTAGGATCGAGCCCTAAGGCTTCTTCAGCGCCTGTGCGCGAAAAAATGGATGCGGATGAACTCAAAAAAGCGATAACACTTAGGTCCGAGCGGAATCAAGATAAGAACGAAAAACAGGACGCTTATGCAAGTTAAAGGGTCGCCATTAAGCGATCCTTGCTGATACATGCCGTTCGTTTCTAGCGAACTCGGAAATTTGTCATATCCGAACACCCCGTGCGGTAGGACGTTCGGCATCATCGGTTGTTCTTGGAAAGGTTGTGGCCGCAGCACTTCGCGTGCAGCGTACAGCATCGAAGGGGAGCCCAACCCAGTGAGAACATAGGCGACTGTACAGATCAAAGTTGAGCGCACCATCTACTCCTTTCTCATATTCAAAAAAGCTTGTGTCTTTGTGTCGAATTAAACGTACCCTCGACCGAGCGACTCAAGAATACCGGAAGTCGGAAGGAGAAGGGCATCGGACGAATAACATTCTGTTAATAGAAATCGATTCCGACCTCCAAGTTTCAGAATTGCGGTAAGTTCGTTAGAATTATCCTGAAAGGAGAGGGTCTCGCTATTTTAAAGCCGCTCTGGCGCGTGTTTAGAGCCGCCGCCCGCTCATGACCTGAGCGTAAGGGGTGGGTGTGCTGACAAGTGGCACAGCTTGAACCAAGGCCAACGGAGTTTTTCCCGTTCTGGGCTGGCCAAGAGATGTTAGCCGGTACCTGAACGGGTAATATGCGGAGGAGCGCAGCAGGCCTAAGTTGCCAATCGTGAGGGAACACGAAAGAAAGAAAACGGGCGCGGCCATCTCCAGTATTGTTAAGTATTCAGCCCTTTTGAGATGACGAAGTCCTCCCTAATGAAAGGCTTGCTGCTGGCTCTGTTCCTGATCCCGATGGACTTGTTCGCCTGGACCAATGGGGAGCTCTTAATCTGGATGGACGCTGAACGAGGCCAAGCTCTCAAGGCGATCGCGGCAAAGAAATTCGAAAACGATTTTGGACTCAAAGTCACGATCGAGGCCCCCGAGAAGATTACAGACAGTTTCCCAATTGCTGCGCAAATGGCGAAGGGCCCCGACATTGTCATCTGGGCGCACGATAAGGTCGGCGAATGGGCAGACGCCGGATTGATCGCCCCGGTCCAGATTTCCGAAGAATTTGGAAACAGATTTTTCCCGAAGGCCTGGCAAGCTGTGCTCCACAATGGGCGGATTTGGGGGTATCCGATCGCTCTGGAAACTGTAACTCTGATCTATAACAAGAAACTTCTCGACGGTTCTCCTCCTACGCAGCTTTCCGACCTCGTATCGCTGAACGAGAAAATCAAAAAGGAACATCCCGGAGTGACCACCATCCTCTGGGATTACAGCAATTCCTACTACTCCTGGGGAATCCTGGCGAGTGCCGGCGCCTACGTTTTCGCGAAGAATGGCTCAGACTACGATTTGAAGAATATGGGAGTTGGAAATCGCGGAGCGGTTGAGGGACTCTCGAAGATTATCGCTTTGATCCATGCCGGTGTGTTGCCAAAGAGTGTCTCATACGGTGAGGTGGAGGACCTAATGGGCCAAGGGAAAGTGGCCATGATTGTCTCCGGGCCATGGGCATGGTCGAACCTGATCAAGAATGGAATCGACTTCGCGGTGGCACCAATCCCGGGCGTGGATGAGAACGTGGGTCGTCCTTTTGTCGGGGTAACCGTTGCCTATCTGAATCGCTCAAGCCCAAACCAAGATTTGATCAAGGAATTTATGGAGCGTTACGCGCTTACCGAAGAGGGACTTACTGCCATGTATCATGCAAAGCCGACCGGTATTCCAGCGCTAATCTCGATATACGAGAAGTTGGCTAGAGACAACCCGCTTTTGCGGCAGCTCAACGCGGCGGCAGAATACGGTCAGGTCATGCCAAATATCCCTGAGATGGGCGGTTTCTTTAGCTCCGTGAGCGGAGCCCTTCAAATCGCCACACAGGGTAGAGCTTCTGCCCAGGCGGCACTTCAAGAAGCCGAGGCAAACATGCGACCTCATTAATCGGTATCGCTTTAGAAGAGTACGGAAGGTAAATATGCCCCGGTCGGTTCGTTGTACAGCTCCGAAGTCATCAGCGTCATTGGCTGGGCGACCCGAAGACCATTCTCCAGGCACCACCGAAAGAGACCTGAATTGCGCGTCGGTACGATGATGCCCGGTCCTGCAAAAACCTCCGCGGAGGCTATCAATGCCTGGAGATTCGGGTCAGCCGTCCGCGACGGCAAGCCCAAAAAAAGCCAGTGCCCCATTCGCCGGTCGACCAAGCCGCGTTGTCGATTGCATTCAGATGATGACAGAGCTGGCTGCTAAAGGTGGTAATAGGCCATCGCTGGAATGTGTTTGCATACCTTTTCTCGATGGCCTGCCGACCGTTAAACATCCCGTCCGATGCCACCAAGACTGCATCCTCCGTTAAAAGCGCGGCCACGGCGCCTGCGTCATTCTTGTTGAATGCCTCGTCCACCTTCTCAGGGTCATTGTCCCGGATTTGAGAGGTTATGGTGGAACCGACGCGCGCCAATAGATCATGGCGCGGGCCTGTTCCTTGTGGTCGCCTATCCCCGCCGATACTCGGGCGGTTCGATGGTGGTGTAGTATGTTTCCGGGTTTACCTCGAACAGCCTGCGCTTGCGTTGAAGCTCACTAAGCCAGCCCTGCAACTGCTCATAGTCCATGTCCTCAAACGCAGCAAGCAACTTCTCGCGAGTCACCGGTTGGTGCTGCTCAATCCAAGCCAGCAACTCGACTTTGGTGCGCCTTTTCATTCTCCCTTGGCTTTTCCATGCTTGACTTTCAGAGGGCATCTTTCGTCTTGGAACGCTATTTTTGAAAAGCCCACCAATCGGTTGATAAAAATCGGGCCAATATCACGAGAGCGATCAATGCGAACGAAATGACTTCCAGATTGAATCTCCGCATTCGCCTTTCGTACTCCCGCGCCCAACTGATCTCTCCGTCCCTCGCTGGACTGCGTCTGATCAATGCGACTCTCATTTGAAAGAAATTCGCTCCATTGAATCAGCTTCTCCTATACTATTCTCCACGGGTTAGGGTTGCTTTTAGGTATGGAGAAAGTTGCGAAGCAAGCACGCTGACTTGTCCAATGCCGAAAACCTTCCGACCATATCGACGACATCGTTTGCCATATGCAAATGAGACGCAAAAATGCGGAAAAGAGTATGGGAACTAGCTGACGAGTCTGTGCGATAGGTGCTGGAGGGACAAACAGAGCAAACGAAATGACGTCTGATGAACTGATCAAGGTCCTGAAGCGATACCAGAAAGTGTCGAAACAGGGAGAGCGTATGCTAGCCGCCCGAATTGGCGTGAATCATCACACCCTTCATCATTGGCTAACATCCAGTCAAAGCCCGACAAAAGGAAGATTGGCGTTAGCCGCATGCTTCCTCAGACGCGTCGGATACGTGTAAGCGTCCTCCCCCGGGTGCAAGCTGTTCCTTCGGGAGGCGAAAGATTGAAACTGAACGATACGGAGACATCAATTAAATCCATGAGCAATCGAGTTCCAATCACCCAATACTCATATCGTGGTCCGTTTGGGGAAGTCTCCCATAGCGGACGGAACTTCTTTGCATGGCAGGATGGATATCTGGTTGGAACTTACCAGACCTTCGAGAAGGCCATGGAGCACCTCGCTTGGAAAGAAAGACCAAAGACAAAGCCTGCCGTGTAAGAAGTGCGAGCAGTATATTTATCCAAACTCAATCTTATCTCTGCTGCGTCCCTGGCGCCTCGGACAGACTTTGAACGTCGTTTTCATGACGTTGATCCGGGGTCGTCGGATCGTTAATTGATCGGGACATCCGGATCTGATCCGAATGTCGAACTTTCGCTGGAATACTTTTGCAGGTTCCCGGTGGTCGGCTTTCTTGCACAGGTCGGCGACTGTCCGAAATGCCCGGCGAAGTATTTTGAGACAAATGCGTGAGGAAATAGGTCCAACGAAGAAGGGCGTTAAAGGCAGGGAAAAAAAATGGGATCGTTGAACGCGGCGCTCACAAGCTGCGCCTTGATATTCGTTCTCGGACTGAGCCTCACTGCTGTCCCTCTTGAGGAATAAATTTTTTTAACGCGATCTGTCGACTTCTTAAATATGAAGGGTCCTTCTCGACCCCGTCTTCTGGTTTATTCGTCTCAGCAGATTCGGTCGTTTGTGCCGAATTCGTCTCCGGTGGAGTTGGATCGGGCTCTGCCTTTTTGCTGTCCATGGTTCTCTTCGGCTAATAAATTCAATGGTTTCAGTTACTGCAATAATTTGGAACTATTGTCAAGCGGGTTGCGGGCCTTGCCGCGTGCCACCACAGAAAAGTTGCTTTCGGAAAGTGGTTGATGGGACTTCAACTCTTCAACTCAGCTTTTTTGAGATGCTGGAGAGCCAAAATCCGAAGCAGATCCGAAGTAAGCGACCGCTCAGCCCCGACCTGAAATTCGTAACCTTTGGACCGCATTCCGAATCTGCCTGATTTCTTGACGTCAGAGTACGCCTTCGGGTCGTTCGAATGTGGAGCCATACAGGTCCGTGGTGTCGCTCCAAACTAACTTCAAACTCGAAGAATGGGCCAGCATCGCTTTTCCAGTTTAGCCCTTCGATTAATCGGCTAGTCGCAATCTGGGTGGTGCCTAAACGAAACGCATAGCCGTCCGGCAACTCTGCCTTTCTTGAACTGCGTTCGCGGTGCAATTCGACCAGAAATCCGTAGCTTTAGCGGCTGTTCATGCATCTGAGAGTCGCCAGCTCACGCATGCTACGTGAGGAAGATTGCTACAGAAAGGCCCCAATGGACACCGACACGGTGACGCCTGATAAAGGCGGCAGCTTGATGCAGCGAACGCTTATCATGTTGGTGGAAGATGAGGCCGCTATTCGGAAAATGACCGCCCTGGTACTGAGGCGTCTCGGTTACCTAGTGCAGGAAGCATCAAGCGGCGAGGAGGCTTTGCGCTGGGCGCAGGCCAACCGGGAGAAGATCGACCTACTGATGACTGACGTATTTATGTCGGGCATGAGTGGCCACGAGTTGGCCGGAGCCCTCCAGTACCGCAATCCGGACCTAAAGGTGCTATTCCTGAGCGGCCATACCCTGCAAACCGAAGCGGCCTTCCTGCAAAAGCCCTTCACGGTCGAGGCCGTTTCTAAAAAGATTAGGGAAGTCTTAGATCGGCGCTAGCGATTATCACTATTGAGCTGAGGAAGGATCATTTTTGCCATACCGGTACCCATTAGTGAGGCTTGGCACGAAAATCGAGGGAAAATGTAGCGATTTTTTGCGAGATCAGTGAGGGAAAGGGCGCGCTGTCCCTCAGTTTTGGTGATCAATGCGTGCTGGTAAATTAAACCCCCTGGGAGGTTGCTCCCAGGGGGCTTTTGCTCTCCATCTCAATGTGTGAAAAAGAACAACGGAGAGGCTTGGTACCAGAGCCATCTGGCAGATCAAGAGCGAAAAAGTCGATGCGGATTTGGCCCAGGAGGCGTGGCAAAAGGGCTGTCTTTATTGCCAGGGAAAGCTGCATCGTGCCGATTACGGTCGCAAACCTCGTGGCGGCCCGCAATGGGAGCGACGCTATAGCTATTGTTGTGCCGAAGATTGCCGGCGACGGCGAACTCCAGAGTCGGTGCGTTTCCTGGGGCGAAGGGTCTATGCGGGCCTGGCGGTCGTGTTGGTCACGGTGATGATCCATGGCCTGAAGCCAGGACGGGTCCGGCAGATCCGGCAAGCATTACAGATCGACTCGCGGACGTTGAAGCGTTGGCGCCAGTGGTGGCTGGATAGCTTCGTCCGCAGCTCCTTTTGGAAAGCCGCACCGGCCCGGTTCATGCCTCCGCTCTCGGAGCGGACGTTGCCTTTGTCGTTGTGGTTGAGCTTTAAGCTCGAGGGGCGCGACCGCCTGCTGGCAGTGCTCCAGTTCCTGAGGCCGATCACCACCCCCACGGCCCGGAAAGAGCTCGCTATGTGAGGGTCATTCCAACTCCCGCAGAGGATGCCAGTGGCCGCCACACCCGCATCGGTGGTAGAAGCTGCGACATCGCCACCAGGGCGTGAAAAAAATGAAAGGTGCGATGTCTAATCTTTCCGGAGTCGCTCGTTCCCACGAGCGATGGGCACGCTTTCGCTTCAGCGTGATCGGCCCATTGCTAGCAGCTCCTCCCGAGCGGGGCGAGCTCCAGGAGCAACTCAAAAGCTTAGCCGCTAGAAAATGGCATCATCCCATCACCGGGCAACGGGTTCAATTTGGTCTCTCGACGATCGAGCGGTGGTTCTATACCGCCCGTAACGAAAAGAAGGATCCTGTGCAGGCGCTGCGCCGCAAAATCCGTTCTGACCAGGGCGGGCATCCCGCTTTGAGTCCGAAGTTGCGCGAACTGTTGACTACTCAATATCGTCAGCATCCCAACTGGAGCTACCAGTTGCACGTGGACAACCTGGTAGTGCTAATCGAAAAGGAGCCGACTCTCGGCGCAGTTCCTTCCTATGCCTCGGTTATGCGCTTCATGAAAGTTCACGGCTTGATCAAGCGCCCACGCCGTGGACCGGTCAACAGTCCCGGCGCAGGCAAAGACTGGAAGTCGAAACCCGCCGCCGAGCAGACCCCCTCCAAGCGCCGGCGGACCACGGCCAAGGAGTCTTCGGCGGGAAAAAGGAGCACGGGACCGGTGCGCTGGACAACAAAGCGGCGCAGACAGGGAGTGCCTGAGGCGACACTGACGGCCAGGTCCAGCGCCAGGAAGCTCTTGCAGCATTTAGGTTCACCCCCGAGGATGCCCACGGCTTGGTCGGACCAGAGCCCCTGGACCAGCCATTGGACGAGGGAAGCCGAGTCGACCGAGAGCTCGCTCGCGCGTTGGACAGGCAGTTGGTTCATGAGCGTTTGGAGGTCGGTTTGGGGTCCAGGGCAAAAACCTCGAAGAAGAGCTTTTCATCAATCTGTTCGCGTTCCTGGTGAAGAGCGGCAGCCAACAGGTCATTGGCCATGTTCATGAGCAGGCGGAGGTTGCCGGCAGCGTGCTCGCAGAGGGTCTGCAAAAGCGGCGGGTTGATGAGCTTGGGATTACCGGCCATCTTGAGCAGGTGGTTCAAACACTGGAGCAGTTGGGACGGGGTCAGAGCTTCGGTGCGCAATCGCGCCCGGATGCGGCTGGCGATGGGTAAGAGGTGGGCCTCTTCCAAGCGGTGAGCCAAGCGAAGGTCGCCGGCCAGAACAGTGGTGAGGATGGAGCGGGAATCCAGCTCGATGCTGGACAAAAGCCGCAGTTCGCTCAAAGCCGAGGAGGTCATTTCCTGGGCTTCATCGAGAAATGTTGAGCTCAACATTTATTGATTAATGTTGAGTACTTAATAATGTGGAGTCAGGTGGCGAAGCGCCTGTGATAGCGGGGCTGGCCTTGGCATTCTGCTCCACATTATTGACGGGAGCGCCGGGGTTTTGTCTGCTGACCGAATGAGCTGACATCAACCCTTCTGGTTCGACTCCGGCCCCAATGCCATCCGCGCTGGCGAGCCTTGCCGATATTCGGTCCCGTCCTCGATAACTTTGTGCAGTGGCTGCACGAAGAGCGCGGCTACACGTTGGCGACCACGAGCGCTTATTTGAATGGCGTGCCTGAGGTGGTGCGGTGCTTGCAGTCCCGGCGGATCGCCGATTTAACGGAGTTGACCCTACAGGATTTGCGTGCCGCACATCGTTGCTTTCTCGGGCGCGATCCCGCTGCCAGAGATGCCGCACGCGCCTTGGAGCAGTTTCTGCGTGCGGAGGGGGCGGTTTCGGAAGGAGCGGCGCTGAATCCATCCTCCACGGAGAATGAGGTCGAAGGCTTTGCCACCTATTTATGCGAGGCTCGCGGTCTGTCGAAGGTGACGATCCGAGAGCATCGGAAAAGGCTCCGGACCTTTCTGGGGTTCCTCCGGTTTGACTGCAATCCATCGCGGTTGCAGCAGCTTGGGCCGGGGGACATCAATGCGTTTGTGTGCCAACGCGCGCGGACCAACAGCCCATTGAGCTTGCAACATATCGTGGCAACGCTCCGCGCCTTCCTGCGATGGCGGCATGCGCGGGGGTTGCTTGCCGAGCCTCTCCATCAGCAGATCGACACGCCTCGGGTCTATCGCGGAGAACGATTGCCGCGAGCCATCCCGTGGGAGCAGGTGCAGGCGCTTCTGGCCTCTATCGTGCGAGAGGGCCGCGGCGGACACCGCGACTTCACGCTCCTCTATCTGGCGGCCGCCTACGGGTTACGTAGTGGGGAACTCGTCGCGCTGAGGCTCGACGACATTGACTGGCAGGCCCGCACGCTACGGGTAATGCAGACAAAGACCCGGCAGCCGCTGCTGCTGCCTCTGACTGACGAGGCGGCGACCGTGCTGATCGACTATCTGTGCAAGGGGCGTCCGCAAAGCCCCCATCGTGAGCTGTTCCTGCACTCGACCGCTCCGCGGTGTCCTTTACAGTCCACCGCGGTTCGCGAAGTGCTGGTACGCAGGATTCAGAGTAGCGGCCTGGATCTGCCTGCATTCGGAGGGCACGTGCTGCGGCATTCCTTCGCCCTACGGCTGATGCAGCAGGGAGTTGCCCTCAAAGGGATTGGCGACACTCTGGGGCATAGGGATATCGAAAGCACGTCGGTCTATCTCCGTCTGGCTGTGGACGATCTACGCGAGGCGGCTCAGCCTGTACCTGCCTCAGAGCCGAGCGATTCCGCAGTGGAGCTTGTCTCGGCTCCCCTCTTGAGATCGTTGATGATCACCCTTTCGATTCTCGCTCCGAGCGCTTGCAAAATTCTCGCTATCAGACCATGGGTCAGCGGTCGCTCCTTTTGCATGCCTTGAAGGAACGGAAAGAATCACAACCGGCCGAAAACAACTAGACACGCCGCTTACGTTCGCGCCTACCATGGATCGTGGAAAAGTCACGTATCGCGGCTTTTGTGCCGCGCCACGATTTTTCGTGGGAACGGGGCCGGTTCAGCGGCGGATTATTTCGTGGGGACTGGCGCGTGGGGTACGGGATAATCTGACAATGGGGAGAGCTTTGAGTTTTCACGGTTGAATCGGTAGGGCGGTGACGGAAGGTGTCGGCTTTGCTCCGAGCCGATGCAATTACGGGAAGGCAGTTTTCACGGAACGAGGCCGACTTGTCCGGAGCACCCAAAACAACGGGTTCATCGGCACGGGTTTTATGTCCGTTTTGAGAACTGCGACAGCCAGCGACACTTGCGCATTGAGCGTTTTGTGTGTCCGCGTTGCGGAAGAACTCTCAGTGTTCTGCCCAAAAACCGCCTGCCCTACATTGCATTAACCTAAAAACGGAAGTAGAGTCCGAACCGTCGACCCAGCCGACGGTTTTCAACAGGCGTAGACGCTGAGAAAGGGGCTACGGCAACTGGACAACCTCGAAGGGATTCTCCTGTTGTTGGGCACAAAGTTCAACACCTCACTTCTGGCCGATTACCGCTGCCTGCAGCCCGGATTCTGAGCGGAAACGTTCCGAGCGACGATTGAGCTAGAGCACTTTGGGCCGATCCCACACAACGTTGTTGTTTTATTGAGGTGGGAAGCGCCGGCAGGCTCTGCGGCGCATGAGTGAGAACTTTGAGAACCGTAAAAACGAGGTGGCACTGCGGCGATTTGCCGCAGTGAGCTTCATTGAACAGAAGGTGCGTGAGGGTTTTGGCGTGGTCCAAGCCCTCCGCTTGGCCGCGCTGCGTCCATGGCCCGACGAAAATGGCCAAGATTGGTACGGTGTTTGAACCTGGTGCCATCTAGTTGTTCCCATGGGATTAAAGTTGATAGCCAGAGCGTCCCATCATCGCAAAGTGCATAAATGAAAAATTGTGCTTTGAGACCGTCAATTCTAGCATGAGCGAATTTGAACGCCACACTTTCCAGACCGGTCGGCCAATTGATCATTAGTCACTGGTCGTAGATGCGTTCGTTGCGGTACTTCCAGAAATCAGAATTCTCAAGAAACTTAGCTTTCTCATAAGTGTAATGATGTCGCTGCATCAAATAGTGGATATCCTCTTCAAAAAGTTCGGCATTCCTGCGGCTGATCCACTGTTCAGGTGCATTATACCAGATAGTGAAACAGATGATTGCGACAGCAACTGCTATCACGAGTGAAACTAGAAATATTTTATTCATATAATACCTTATACATTTCAGAAGGTTTATGGTGTGTTAAAAGCGATGAACGAAAGCTTTTGCAGCGGCATTATAAGTTTTTTCGTCTTTTAGGATTTTAGCAAATTGCAATTCTGAAGGACAACTTGCAAATTCATCACGGCCTTCAAGGTTCAAAGCAAGGTCTGCAACTAATGCTTCCCGAGCGTTATCCACAGCATTAATTGCCCTAATAAGACTCGCTGGTTCGTCTGCGTTGGCAAATTCCGCTAAAGCCAAAAGAACGATAAATAGTATTGTTTTCATTTTACGTGGCGAGCCCGCCGAAGGGCGGGCTGTTTCGTATGGAGTTAGAATTTAGATAACGTGCATCACGATTGCGTAGATTTGCAGATTGCCGTTGACGTTAGTATATCCGACCGTGATTCGCTCCGTGGCGCGGTGAACACGAACGCCCGGCTCATCCACTTCCACATAAGCGTTAATCTCATCGTAAATCATCGGCCCAACCCAATGCGGGGAGTACTCGTTAGAGACTTGGCGAGTGAAAGAATCGGGATAGTAAGTAGCATGCCATACACCGTAATGTTCGGCATCACGCACCATTTCCCGTCGGACTTCTGCTAATGTCGCGTAACGGGTACTGAAGTAATTTACATAACCATTTGCGATGAATGGTGCCAGTGAACTCCAATCGTGGTTGTTCACCGACGCGATGATTGAAAGAATGAAGTTGTACTGATTTTCATCGTAAACAAATGTCGGTGTTTCTGGGATGACGACCGTAGGAACTCTGGGCGCTGGGGGCGCTGGAGGCGCTGGGGGCGTCTGGACCGTCTGAGTCGTTGTTACGTTGATGACAACGGCGGGAGTCGGTGCCGGTGTCGGAGTAGGCGTTGCAACGAGAGTTGGAGACGCATTGGCTGCAGCCAATTCTGCTTTCAGTTTGGCAATGGCCAGCTGCTCTTGCAATTCTCTGATTTTATCCTGATAAGAAGGAGTGGGTGATGGGGTGGCATCAGCGGTGACCGTTGCTCTAGGACTCGGGCTGGGTACCACCTCCTGCGCATAAGCGCTGACGCTCGATAGAGCGATTAAAGAGGCGAATAATAGTTTCTTCATAATTTTTCACCTCGAAGGCCCGCTGGTTAGCGGGCGGTTTCCAGTAGGTTATTGTTTACGGAGTTTCTATCTGGCGCTTTCATATTTTCACCTCGAAGGCCCACCGAGTGCGCCTTTGAGTAATATACCATGGATTATGGTATTTGTGGTATTTATCTCGCAATCACCCGCAAGGCCCGTGCTGGTGGAGCGACCACTTCGCCAATCGATATCAGGCTTAAGCGGCGAGGCGATTAGACGGTTCGGTTAGCTTAGATTAGGAGTACCGCCTTCTCGCGGCTCTCATCTAAACCTTGTCCCCTTCAAGCTGAATGATGGAAGCCTCCTGAAGCGTCATGGTCCGTCCCGTGGGTTCGCTCCCGTCTGCTCTGGGCCCCGTATTGGTGCTACGTACCAACAGTACGACGTCGTCGAAGCGTCCGAGGTACATGGGGCCATGATAAGCGATTCCGGCAGTCACTGTTACACTATTGGGAATAGGTTTGTGTTTAGCGCGCTTGGAGCGGAGCTGCGCGGGCGAGGGCGGCGATGAAGCTGGTGGCGCGCTGGGCGCAAGTAGCTGCCAGCGAAGCGAGGATTTGCCAGGTTCGGGCGCCTTTAGGAGTTTTGTTGCCGCAGGATATTTTGCGCGCGATCACCGCGGGGCGCAGTTGGCGTTCGGCCAGATTATTGGTGGCGTCGACGCCGTCGTGATGCAGAAAGGTAAAGAGATGATCGCGCTGTTTATTGAGCCGATAGCGCACGGCTTCTTCGTTAGGTTCGCTGCGGGGAGGACCTCGGCGAGCTCGGTCGAGCCGCTCCAGCAATTGAACGGCTTTATGTTCCAGGGCTTGACGCAGATCACTAAAGGTTTCCAAGCTAAGGTCGGCTTTCTGCTGTTGGAGTGCGACGGCGGCGCGCAACATTGCCGCCACTTCGCATAAGAAGCCCTCGCCTTGGTGAGGGTGAAGGGCTTTGCCTTTGCGGATGGCTTTATGATGATGGGCGTAGCATTTGTGTTGGGAGCGCAGTGGCGCCGTCATAGGTAGCCAGACAGTCGCTGACCAGCACGCCGCCGAAGTCTTTTCCCAGAATGTCGTTGAGCAGATCACGTCCGCGGCTCTGAGCAATGACATAGAAGGTGAGCTGAAGGGTAGTGAAAACCCATAGCCACCAGCCCGGGCCGGCGACCCACCAGCTTGTCTCATCGCTATGAAGCGCCGGTGCTTGGCGCAAAGCTATAGCGATGGCGTCGTATTGGGGTTGCACTTTGGCAGCAAGCCGATCAAGCGCCTGAGAGAGGCCGCCGGGGCTCAGCTGCAGGCCGAAACAATCGCGCAAAACGGCGCAGCTTTTGCGCATGGAAAGCCCTTTGGCCTTGTTGAGGTCAGCGGCGAGGGCGAGGGCTCGCGGACCGAGGTGCACACCGGCCGCACCGATTGCCAGTGACATCTGCAAAGGATGTTCGGAACGGACATCCTGACCGCATTGAACACAGGTGGCCTGGTAAGTGGTCAGCCGTGTGACGTGGGGGCGCACGGGCGGAATGTCTTCAATTAGTTGCTCGATCCTATGCTGATCCTTGAACTGCGCGCCACCGCAGTGTGGGCAGGAACAGAGTTTGGCCTCAAGGTCCTGATCAATATGATCGGGTTCGTGCCGGAACGCACCCGGATGTCCGCGCTTGCGCCCCGGCCGCTTGGGCGCCACGGAGCGTTTTTGGGGCTCGACTCGGAAAGGTCGCTCATCACTTCCAGTTGCATTTCGTGCACAAAGTGGATCGGGGATTGCTCTGGCTAAACCTGCTCTTCCTGTTATTCATCACCCTGGTGCCATTCTCCACAAACCTGCTCGCGGGCCGGAGCGACCTTCATGTTCCCGTTGTATTCTATGGAGTCCACCTTTTATTGCTTTCCTTGATCTTGCTGTGGCACCTGCACTATTTGACGCGGCGTCCGGAACTCTGCCACGAGGCGTTGACGCCCTCGCGGGTCATCCATGCCCGTCGGCGCAGCGTACTTGCGGCGTTGATTTCTGCGGCGTCCATCGCGATTTCCTTTTACAGTCCTGGCCTTGCGTTAAGCTCCTATTGGCTGCTGTTTGCACTCCCTTTCCTCTTCAGCCGGGGTGAACGCCACCTGTAGCCCAATAAATTTCGGTTCCCCTTAAAACTTCGGCTTGCAGAGTGCTCATGATCACATGCGCAAAGGCCGGGAACCATAGCCGCAGTCGGCTGGAAGCCAACCAGTGGGTGCTGATGCGATCGGCAAAGAGATCCATTTGTTGTTCTTTGATTCGGTTTTCCATGTCGCCCCGAGCGCAGTAAAACTTCTCGTATAATGCTGCCGGTGCGAAGCGAGCCGCTTGGATCGGATCACTCCAGCCATCCTTGGGCAGGTTGGTCACGTTAAAGCGAGGATTTTCGCCCTTGGGTAAAATCTCGGCTTTGCCAATCACCCGTCGTGCTTTGGTCCAGCTATTGAGAGTCGAGTATTCAAATTCAGTGAAACTCCGACAGGGAGTCTCTACTTTGGCCTCTTGAATCTGGGCTTTGAGGCTCTCAAAATTCCCCTTGAGTTGCTCCTCGAGCCGGCCATTTCGTGAGAGACCCAAACAGTAGAACACCCCGTTGTCTTCGCACCAAGCCATGATCGCGTTACGGGCAAAACCGCTATCAGCGCGCACGATAATCCGAATCTTGTGGGATTGTTTGCTTGACGACCTTGCTTGGGATTTCTCCGAGCCGACGGTAACAGTCTGAGTCGCCGCGGCAGATGGATTGCTTTGGTCAAAGGTCCTGAGTGCGCTCGAAGTGCATGCCTCGCGCCTATTCGGTTTCAATAAAAAACATTTGCTGACCGCACCTGTCCTGTGTTGAGCAACCCCCGCCGGGGTATGGGTCTGGGCGAATTTTCGTCAGGGCGTTGGATACCGCCGCTGCGGAGATCAATAAGAACACGGATTTGAGCATTGAAATCGAGTCGCTGGAGCGATCGAAGCATCGGGCCTCCAACGCTGAATTATCCGCACCATGCTAAATCAGTTGCCAAAACATTCCAGTTTAAACGAAAAAAAGTGGCTGGTTTTGATTCGACCGCCGACATATAGGCGAATTTTCGCCAAAGGGCGTTGTATGTAGCGATCTTGGAGATTAATAATAAGACGGACTTACGCATTACGCTCTACTCGCTGGAACGAGCAAAACATCTGCGGGTAACGGCGATGATTTTTCCGATTAAGACTGAAGCGAATTATTAGAAATGAAGGTCAACGAAGAAAGTTCGGAACCATCCGAACTGAAATTCATTGAGGGTGGCGCTGAGTTGCTTGACACGCTGCAACCGCTATGGAAAGAGCTAAACGCCTTACACGCAGAAAAGTCTACCCATTTCGCCGAAACCTTTGCCAAAATAAGCTTTTTGGAAAGAAAGCTAGGACTAGAAAATAAGGCGATAAGAGGACAACTGCTCGTTATTTTGGCGATCGCAAAAGCGGATGAATGTATTGCCTATTGCGCCTGCTCGGTGGAAAAAGAGGGTCCCGCTTCCCGCACAAGCAAGGTAGGAGAGATTGACTCAATGTTCATTTTGACACCGTATCGTCGGCAAGGGATTGGCCGGAAATTGGTGAAAAGGTGCATGGAATGGTTTGAAAAGAACGAGGTGGAGAGAGTTATCGCATTGGTTGGAGTTGGAAACGAGGAGGTGCTTGGATTTTACAAGAGCTTTGGATTGTTGCCCTTTGCGATCCGTCTAGAACAAAAGATGGGGGCCGTGCGCCAAACGGAAGGCGAAGCACGGACCGAATCAAATCTTGGCGAAGGTGACCTTCATTAACGGAGTAGTGAAGTGGGCATTTTCGCGAAAACCTCGTGACGCCTCTATCTTAGAGATCCCAACCAAATCGGGGAAGTCACCCGCGTCATTAAGAGACCGCGACAACCGACCTGGGACGATAACTCCGGACGGCTTGGAACGCGCTGGATGTAGTTGAAAAAGGCATATCCTAGCGAGCGCACCGTTTTCACGAGCTTTTAGCGGACGCCTGCACCAAGATTTCTTTGGGTGGGCTTTCGAAATATTTGAGCAGGGCCGGACACAACCATCCTTCCATTTCCCGCTCTGGCCAGCGATACCAATTCCCTCCGTATTCGGCGCGAGTCCAGACGAATCGGGCGGTGTACCCAGGAAAGGGACTTGCCGAGAAGATGATTTTGAATCCGCTTGCGGCGTCCGGGATGTGTTCCGCCAGCGCATCCAAAATGTTGTCGGCGCCGCTGATGAACGGTTCCTGCACGAGGCCGGTAGCTGCATCATCGAAGACCCATACTCCTTCCAGCTTGTAGGGGAAAATGACAGACACGACGTTCATTTTTTACCTGCCGCGGCTCCTCCGGGCTCGCAAGCAATGTTGCCAATATTTTCCGGACGCATGAAGTAATTATCCGGAGAATCAACCCAGGCTCTCGAATCGGGTAGCGAACCTAGCGGATTCGATCCCGTATCACCGCCCTGAAAGGGCAACGGTTCTCCTCGGAGAGGGTGCCTCTGACATCAGAATGACATCAATTTTGATTGGATTTCGGGTTTCGGCATGAGCACAATTTGACATTGAAGGGTGGCTCATCTAATCATCCATACAAATACCACGGACGCATCAAATGAATCGCTGATGCGAATGTCATCTCCTGGTATGCGAATCGGTCCCTTGCGCCGGGACCGAGGAGCGACTTGAACCTGCTTTCTACTTGGCCAGAACGGTCTGGATTGAACACTTCAAATCTCCTGATGAAGTCTTTGCCGACAGTTCCGAGAGCATAAAGATTACGAAAGAAAAAATCCGTTTCCGGCAACGAGTACCCGATAACGATGATCTCTTTGGCTGTTTCTAGTTCTTTGGCTGCTTCCCGCCAAACCCGGCTTATCGACCCCTGATACTCCGTCTTAAACAATCCCGGTGGCACGATCACCGGTATTGACTCAACATCTTTTTGCATGTGGTTCTTGATCAACTGCGCGAAGTCGGCACCCAGGGACAATGGAGAATGCGTTCTAGTTTGATCGATCATTATTCTGCGGACGCCAAATTGGTAGAGCAAGAGCGCAACTGGCAATGCAACTATTGCATCTGAACCTTGAACTTTCCCCCAATTGATCGAACCATGAAGTTTAAGTAACTTTATGGAGTCGCCATAGATCGTCTCCGGTTCGACAAGATACTCATATTGCAAATTCTTTTCCACGAAAGCCACCTCAACCCCAATGTCGTAATTGAAGGTCATGACGGTGACCCCTTTCGAGCGAGTTGGATCTTTTCTCTTCAACTCGAAAATAAATGAGGCAAATTCGGAGTAATCTTCAGATGCACACAGATACCGGCTTTCGTTCAGAGGAAACTTCATGGACTGCTCGATTGTATGCACGATGAGCGCCTTGAGCGAATTTACCGCTGCTTCGAAGTCCAGATCATCAACTCCCGGCAATTTCTGGATTGTCTGTCCGAGTTCGAAGGTTGTAAACACTGCTTCAAGGTTGTTAAGGTCTAGCTCTGCTTTGGAATGCACGCTTTGCAGTTCGCTCAAAATATCCAGCACCCTCTCGAAATGCTCCTTCCAAGGATGACCCATGCTCGGCGTGTAAAGCTCTCTGGCGCAGTCCAGAAATTTTGCCATGACCGGAACCCCGGCGTGAGCGGAAGCACCGGCACCCAAGATAAAAACGAACTCACTCATATAAGATCGCGGCGAACCATCATTGCAGTAACCCTTCCGCTCGATCAATGGCCTTATTCAACTCCTGCACGGCATGAGCGTAATCTGATCCCTGAAGGGTGAGCGGTTTACCGTCGGCAATCTTTCGGTATTCGCGAATGGCATGAACCAACTCGGTTAAGGCAAGCTTTCGATCCTTTATTGCCCTCCGAACTCCGTCTTTCACGATCCTCCCTTCAAGGTCAATCGTCTTCCTTGCTGGTGGCTCAAGCTCGATACCAGCGGTGTCTTTCAGCACCCAGCGGAACTCCTGCAAATTGTCCCAAGCTCGGCGTCTTGATGCTCTCGATGCCTCCAATTCGTCGAGGAGCTTTTGGAGTGCGTCTGGAGTGAGCGACATGGCGAAATATGTTCACATGAACATGGGCGGGAGGTCAAGATGTTATGCTATAACCGTCAGCGAATAGTCACGCTAAAATTTCAAGACACTTTTTTGCAATCCTCGAAATCTGCTAAGACATCCCTTCAGGAATGGATGTGAACCAGTTTTTCGAACTAGTGCGAAAATGTTCTCCTGCCGTTGCCTTAATAGGCACCGCAATCGGGGGGTATTTCTGGATACAAAAAACACGCGCAGAAACCAGAAAATTTGATGCCGAAGCACTTGCGGCACTTGCGATCCAAAACAACAATCAAGCTCAGCTAGAATCCTTGCGCAAGGGTGAAACAGGCGATCGACCTTCCCAGACACCAAGCAAGCACGAGTTTCCCAAGCTTCTAAAACCCGATTGGACAACAACTGCAAATATCGGCGTTGCGCTCTTAGCCTTAATCGTGTTCTTCGTCGATTTGTTCAGTTCGCCACTTACTGCGAATGGACTTGCAAGCATGATGCTTCTATTGTTTTCCGCGCTTCTTAATCTGTTGATCGTAGGCTTTCAGGTTCTTCAGCGACAGGAGGAGAACAATTTTAGAATACAAAACTGGATATCAATTGAGGGACAACTCATTAATCTGGAGCTAACTAAGATACAACACGCAGCGAATGTGGAGCTAACTAAGACAACCCTCGACCTGATAGCGCGAGCCGGAGATGAGATCATCGAGCAAATCAAGAAACTTCGGGAATCCCCCGGCAATCATCCCAACCAAACCACAAATCCCGTTAAACCCGAATAGTCGCCTTGTTTTCTCTTAGGCTTGTTTTTGAGGAGAAGGCAGCGAAGGCTTACCTCCGCTTCTCGGAGGGAACATAAGAATTGCTAGTCTATTATACTTTGCTCCACGCAGGAAGTTGCGACAATACCCTGACCGGTCTTCAACACCTTAAAAACGTAAGTGGCTTTAAATTAGATACTTATGAAAGCGCCAAAACGCTTTGGCACTACATTTTCGCCCGATCGAACGGTTAGGAGACCTCGCGCAACGTGGGGGGTGCGGCGACTCCGGTCGCCCGCAGCGCCGCTGAAGCCTCGCTGGTAAGCTGGCTCCGTAGAACAAAACGTTTGTCTTGAAAAGTTGCTTCGACCTGTTGCAATGCCTCGAGGCCACGAATGACCCGTGCCCATTCGCACTGTAAATTGGCGAACTTCAGGCGCCGCTCCAATTCGGTTTTTAGGAGCAGTGCAAGGAAGCTGCAGAACACATGGCCACGAATGGTCTCGTTACACCTGTGGTAGATGGGCCTGGTTTCCATAATCGATTTAGTGGTGCGGAAGATGTCCTCGACTGTCCAGAGTGCTTTGTAGACGTGAGCGACCGTCTCGGCGTTGTAGAGGCTATTAGTGCGCATCACCCAGAGCCCGTCATAGCGTGCTTCGGTTTTGATCTGCTCTTGATCAATCGCGAAATGATTGTTCCCCTGAACTTTCAGGTAGCGACGGTAACCTTTGTTACCCACCAGACTCTTGTCCCCTTGTCGAAGTTGCTCCTTGAGGTGCGCGACAATGGCCTCTCGGTCGTGCGCATCCTTACGGCGCTCTTCTTCATTAAGACAAACGATATAGCGACGATTGTCTACCCAGACTTCCTTGACTTTAAGCGGTGCTGGATCTTTGGCGTTGCTACGCTCCGGAACGCTCTCAAACCATGGATTTTCGCTGCCGAGCACCGACAGATTAACTTCCTTCTGGCGGCGCATCCGCACTCCGATAATGTAGCCGACAGGTGGATCACTGCCTTCAAATGCCTCCAACGTTTTTTGGCTCACCATCCCACGATCGGCCACCACAGTGATTGCCCGCAGCCGGAAGCGCTCCCGCAGCCGCTTGACAATTGGCACCAGGGTCGTCACGTCAGCCGTGTTGCCCGGCCACATCTCACAGCAAATCGGGTGACCCTCCACATCGACGGCCATCCCGACTACCATCTGCTTGAGATCGGGTCGGTGATCCTTATTGTGACCGCGTTGGCCGATCTCTGCACCTTGGCCTTCGAAGTAGAGCGAAGTGGTGTCGAAAAAGACTAACTCCACTTCCGTAAAGAGATCCCGCCGGTTCTCGAAGAGCGCCTCCTCCACGAGGTCTTTGGTGCAGCGCACCGCCCCGGTCGGTTTCTCAAGCGGCTCGATGGCCTCGCCCAAAAACGCCATCGCCCGGTAAAGGTGATGCAGTTCAAGGCCTTCGGTTCCAGGGATGAGATAATCTTCCCGCCAACGTTCAGCCGCCCGATCACTGCCGCTGGCAAACAGACGGTGCAAAACGGTCAGATAGATAGCTCGTTCGACATCAAACTCGTAGTGACGTTCCTTTAGTAAGGAGTGCAGCATTGTCGGAGATCCCGCTTTCCTTCCAGAGCCGCGCAAAGACCAGGTCCGGCCCGATCCGACGAATCGCCACCGGTTCGATCTCTCCAGCCGCATGGGCATCAAGGACCGCAAAACTTTCGCAATGGCGCAACCCCGAGCGCATCAAGCGCTCCAACTGTCCGCTTGCTTCTAAGAGGTCTAATCGTCCCAGGGTGGCGATCACTTGTTGGCGGACCTTTTTGCCCTCGCGCACGCTATGCACGATCTGGAGATAACGATAGGAACCGACTGGCTTGCTACGAAAAAACATGGTCGCTGTTTAGCTCTACAGCTAGCAACCATAGATCTTGTACTAAAGCAATATAGGAAAAAATTTTGGTAAAGAAATTGCACTACATTTTTGTGGTCCAGGCACCTTGATCGCCCGCGAAGCCGCTCCAGGACTACATCGTTCTAAAAGAAATCGCCGCTGACTGTCGAAGATGGGCCTCAGGTCACGCGGCGGAAGGGGCTGCTGTGGCTACGGTGATGGCTCGGTTCTTCAACACGGACTTCATTAGTTTTTCGATGACGAGCGGCGCACCCTACCCGGGCATCACCCGCAAATTCTGGAGCTTCTCGCAAGCAGCGCGAGAAAATGCTGCCTCCCGTATCCTCAACGGGATTCACTTTTCGACCGCAGTGAACGCCGGCTATATCCAGGGCGAACGCATTGGGGAGTGGGTTTTCGAACACGCATTGCGACCCGCGAATCCTCCGCAGGCAATCAGCGCTTCCCCGGTGTCGGAAAAAAAGGCTGCTCCGAAAGAGGCGAAAGGCAATCACTGATTTGGACAGCAATATCGAGAAGGCGGATACGAACTGGCAGAGGTTAAGTGGGTTTTAGTTTTTAGAGTTGTCAGTGAGAATGGTTTTCGGTGTGAGCCATTCCTGCTCTGCACGTACTTTCGCTTCTTGCCGGAACTAATAATCAAACGGATTATGCGACTAGTACTTTCGTTGTAGTGATGCACAATGGAAGGGCGACGCGGTATGTATCTGTGTTCGTGACGCCGATAGTTGGAAGATCCGCGTGCACTACGCCATTTCATCGATGATGCCCTGATAGAATCATTATGGAGAAGGTTCCACAAGTAGGGCAACACAAGGGAAGTTAGTACTATTACAACAGGGCCTGAGATTTTCGCAGGAACTCGGGAGCCAATCGATCCAGGTCATTTTTCGCGCCTCGCCCAAAGACTTTGCTTGTGCGAGCGAATAAGACGCGTTCCTGCCCCGTCCAATCCAACTAAGCAAGTTCACCAATGAAAAAGCGTCTTCTTTTGATTCCGGCAGCCTTAGGGCTGCTTGCTTTGGTTCCTACGAAGTCGAAGGCAGATCGTCCCTCCGATCCTGGGCGAGTTGCTGAATGATGAAGACGATGAGAAGTCGAATCGCGTCATGCAAGCCATGATGAAAATGAGCAAGCTCGACATCAAAGAATTAGAGGAAGCATACGAGGAAAAATAAATGGTCAGCGCTTATGTCCTCAACGAAGACCAAACCCAGGACGATTGACGAATATCTCGCGGGCGTGAATGCCGATCAGCGCGCCGCCCTCGAGAAACTCCGCAAAACTATCCGCACCGTCGCGCCCAAGGCGGAGGAGTGCATCAGCTACGGACTCGCCGCGTTTCGTCTGAATAGGCGTCCGCTCGTTGCCTTCGGCGCGTGGGCGAATCACTGCGCGTTCTATCCAATGAGTTCCGCCACCGTGAAAGCGTTCCAGGACCAACTCAAAGGTTTCGAGACCAGCAAAGGCACGATCCGCTTCTCTACAGACAAACCGTTGCCGACGGCGCTGGTGAAGAAGCTGGTCAAGGCACGAATCGCGGCGAGCGGCGGTTGACGACCACACAAACTGCAACGGCCGCCACTATTCAGAATGCATGTTATGGGAATGAAACATTCACCGATTGCCAAAGCCGAGGTGCTCATTCGCAAACCGGTCGCGGAGGTATGTGAGGCTTTTGTCAATCCCACCATTACGGCCAGCTTCTGGTTCTTTCCATTCTGGGACGAACTAAGTCGTATTCAAATTCGGTACAATGTGATTCAATTGGTGCATCGACAGTAAAGTCGTTTCCCCCCTATGAAAGAGAAGAGACTCACCCGTTATTTGTTCTCTCTAGCCCTGCTTACTCTCCTGACGGCTATCTCGACACCAGCGATAGCGCAGCAATCGCTTCCCACAGGCTCTGTTCGCATTCATTTTCATCGGAACAACGCTGATTACGCCGGTTGGGCTATCTTCGACTGGACCGGCGCCAAAAATCCCAGCCCTAGTTACCAAAACCCCGGTAATCCACAGACTGGCAGTGACGATTTCGGCGTCTATTGGGACATCGCACTGGCCGACGGAGCAACTCAACTGTTTTTCATCGTCCGAAATGCCGATGGCAGCGTCAAAAATTGCGCGAGCGACATGGTGCTGAACATCGCTACCAATGGACTGGAAATTTGGCTCCTCCAGGACGACTGCACCATTTATTCGACAAGACCGCGCACCGACCTGGTTGGCAATATCAAACAGGCGCGTGCCTATTGGGTGAATCGTGACACCCTCGCTTGGTTTGGGGCCGAGCCAACGGATATTTACAAACTTTACTATTCTGCGGACGGAGGCATCACCGACGTCGCAACGAGCGGAGCGGAGGGTGATGGGCAGTCGATTCAACTCACCGTCGATCCGAACGGCTTGCCGCAAACGATTATCGACAAATTTCCATTCCTTAAGGGCGCCACCGCTTTCAAGATCGCCCAATCGGAGTTGGCGCAAATTCCCGCACTACTGAAAGATCAATTGGTTCTGGTGAAATTCAATGGCGCCAAAGCGGCTGACGCCACTTCTTTGCAGCTTCCAGGCGTTTTGGATGATCTGTTTTATTTTGATGGTCGACTTGGTGCGCATTTTGCAGACGACGGTGAGAGGTTCCGCCTTTGGGCGCCGACGGCTCAAAAGGTTCGACTTTTTGTCTATGACGCCTCCAACGGGACCGTTCCGACGATCTATCCGATGACCCAAAAGGATCAGGGCGTATGGGAGACAAAAGTCGGCGACTATAGTTGGGTAAACCACAAGTACTACCTTTACGAAGTTACTGTTTTTTCGCGGGTGGAGGGACAAGTTGTTACCAATGTGGTCACGGATCCTTATTCGCTCGGGCTCTCTGCAGACTCTGTGAAGAGTCTCGTGGTCGATCTCGGCTCACCATCCACAAAACCGGTCTTCTGGAATTTGGTTTCCAAGCCGCCACTTGCCAGTCCAACCGACATTGTGCTGTACGAATTGCATATCCGCGACTTCTCGATCTCGGATAGCAGCGTTCCGGAACAAGATCGCGGAAAATACACCGCATTTACGAATTTTTTATCCAGCGGAATGCAGCACCTACGGAGCCTCGCAAACGCCGGATTGACCCATGTGCATCTGCTTCCCTCTTTCGATTTCAGCTCAGTCCCGGAACTCGC
Organism: uncultured Verrucomicrobiae bacterium; assembly: GCA_963782115.1. Lineage (GTDB taxonomy): Bacteria > Verrucomicrobiota > Verrucomicrobiia > Chthoniobacterales > JAFAMB01 > JAFAMB01. The sequence goes on along the minus strand of CAWAIK010000011.1, from coordinate 136,193 downwards.
CAGTGAGCAGAAGATCCCAGTGATCAACCAGCCGATTTCGGCGCCGGATTCGGAACAACCAGAGGACGCAATCGACGTGGTCAAAGATCAGGACGGTTTTAACTGGGGTTACGATCCCTACCATTATGGAACACCGGAAGGGAGTTATTCAACGCATCCCGACGGAATTACGCGAATCCGCGAGTTTCGCGATATGGTTAAGTCATTGCATTTGATCGGACTTCGCGTCGTTATGGATGTTGTTTACAATCACACGGCGGCTGCCGGACAGGACCCGCATTCGGTACTGGATCAGATCGTTCCCGGGTACTACTACAGGCTTGACGACAATGGCAACATCTATACGAACACTTGCTGCCCGGATACCGCTTCAGAACATCGTATGTTCTTCAAGCTCATGCTCGATACCCTCAAAATCTGGGCGAAGGAATACCACGTCGACGGGTTTCGGTTCGACCTGATGAGCTTCAGTTTCAAGGACAATCTTCTCGCAATCAAAAAGGCGTTGCACGAAATCGATCCGACGATTTACCTCTACGGTGAAGGTTGGAACTTCGGCGAAGTAGCAAACAACGCGCTCGGGGTCAATGCCACGCAGGCGAACATGGCAGGTACGGGGATCGGTACATTCAGCGACCGAGGCCGGGATAGGATTCGCGGAGGAGGACCATTCGATGGCGGCGCGTCTCTTGTCCATAACCAGGGATTTATCAATGGTCTCTGGTATGATTCGAACGGGTCGCCGGCTGTCGATCCGCAAGAAAACCAACTTCAGCAACTCCTGGATGCCGGTGATCTCATTAAATTAGCTCTGGCTGGCACAATCAAAGACTATTCACTGGTAGATCGAAATGGGAATTTGGTCACTGGAGCTCAGCTAAACTACGATGGTCAACCTGCCGGCTATACGCTCGACCCGCCCGATGTGATCAATTACATCGCGGCTCATGATAACCAGACGCTCTTTGACAACAACCAGTATAAGATTCCGATGGCGACGACGATGGCTGATCGGGTGCGGGTCAACAACCTCGGAATGGCCCTCATAGGCTTGGCGCAGGGAATACCGTTCTTCCATGCAGGGGACGATGTTTTGCGGTCTAAATCATTCGACAAAAACAGCTTTAATTCAGGTGACTGGTTCAACAAGCTCGATTGGACGTACCAGACGAACAATTTCGCGGTTGGGCTGCCGCAGGAGGAGGATAACAAAGGCGATTGGACGACTATGCGTCCCTTCCTGATCAACCCGGCTTTGAACCCCGGGTTCTCTGCGATCTACTCGGCCCATCTCTATTTCGAAGATATCCTCCGAATCCGGAAGTCGAGCCCTCTGTTCAGGCTCCAAACTGGAGACGAGGTTAAACAGCGGGTAAAATTCTACAACGTAGGTCCGGCTCAACAACCTGCGCTGATTGTCATGGCGATTTCTGACAAGGTCGGTCGTAAGCTCGACCCTAACGCCAAGAGCATCGTCGTGCTTTTCAATGTTGATAAGATCCCGAAGACAATCAGCGTACCGGATTATGCCGGTATCAGTCTGACTTTGCACCCCGTCCTGCAGCAGTCGTTCGCGGATCAGATTGTCAGACAATCTCAGTACAACGCCACCACAGGTACCTTCACGATCCCGCCGAGAACCACGGCAGTGTTTTTGGAGGCTGTCAGCATTCCCGAGCGCGAAGAACACTCTCCAGGAACTGGTGGTGGAAGTCACTAAGCGGCAACGAGTTGAAGATTGAGTGATTGGGCTTGTTTTTTGAGCCGTTTGATCGCGTGCTAGCCACAACGGCCCGAAAACCTCCGTTAAGGATTACTTAGGCACCCGGATTTCGCCAGCACCTATCGCGGGGATCGTGACGCCCGAAAAGGCCGAGCGATGCTGGCAGATGTGAAAGTAAATTTGGGAATTGGATAAGTAGCGCTCATAAACCCGCTTATCATGAGAGTAATTCTTACATCCCTACTAGCTGTCTTCACGGTCTCCGGCGCGCTAGCGCAACAACTCACCGTTACCATACCGGGCGGACACGATCGCGAATGGTACGAGCATCACGGTTATCAATGGCACGATGGTCAGTGGTATCGCGGCGAAGAACGAGAACGGCACGAATATCGTGAACATCACCGTCACAATGGTTACTGGAAAGACGGCCACTACTATCGTTACGGCGACGAAGACCGCGATTAAAATTCTACGGTAGGTCGTCGGAGCCGGGGAAGGGAAGCCCCGGAACGACTCCGGTAAAACGACGGGACCGAAAAGGCGACTCTAGGAAACTAGGGTTGCCTTTGAGGGGATGTTACCAACCGCCTCCGCGCTTTTCTGTGATCAGGTCAGCCCAGCGACTTTGAGAAGCCGTGCTCGGATGTGGCAACCTTTTCTCACCAATCCCCCCAAGGGTAACCCGCGACAGCCGCCCCGCTGAGGCAGGGGCAAGTAGTGATGGCATCATTTTGGGGCCCGACTATCCAAACCCCTGTGTAGGGTCAACCTGGGTTGATGGCGCGGTATTTGTGGTTGGTGACCCCCCACTCAGGGGCAGGGAACCCCGCACCTAATGGTAGGATTGGTAGTTATGCTTGGCGGGCAAGCAAGGAATCTATTCCCAGGACCCTGGGCCCTAGCTTAGCTAGGCTAGACGGGTTCCGGCAAGGACGCCTCTTTTTACGCTTGTAACGAAAAAATCCCATGTTGCTGCAATGATGCGAGCGGTTCACAGTGCCCTGGGGGCTGAGATCTGTCCGGCGGGCCGATACTTGCTCGATGAACGCACCAATTAACTGAGAACTTGTTCAGATGGCCATTGTTGCTTTTCAAGATCCGCCCCCAGGAAGTTGTCGGTGCAATTGCACGTCGATCGACTGGAACGACGCTGAAAGCGCAAAGCAAAAGGTTTGCGAGCACGTTTTTTGATGGATGGAGAGAATTCGACAATGGCGGAGCGGCAGTGTGTGTCCGCTGCGGAATGGAAGCTATGCACCATGACTTGATGTGCGGACCATGAATGAAAGCATCGCGAAAACTGGTCAGCGAGGTTGCGAATAGGATTGGGCGTCATCCTTCGACAATTTGGCGATGGATTGCGCGTAGATGCAACATCGAGTCTGAGGCGTCGATTCAGGAATTCCTGCAAGGCAACAAACGCAGGCAGAACTCGAACACGATCCGTAAGCCAACTACTGAATCAGTAGAAACTGGTAGCAGATTAGTAGATGAACCCGAACCTGATCTGAACCAGATCGAACTAGGGCCTGTCGGCAGACGCGGGGCCGCGAATAGCGTGCAACGGAACAGTCTAGAAGAGATCGAGGAACGGGCGCACGCAAGGCTGATGCGGGCGATCGAGGCAGGCAATCCGTTTCAGGTTAAGGCAGCGCAGGAATTTTACCTGCGGGCGAGTGAAACGCTGCGCAGACTCGATCTAGCAGTTGAAACCGAACGACGAACCGCTCTTGAACAGATCCCGTTGCGGCAGATTGAAAATGTTGCGCTACAAATTTCCATTTGGATGCGATCTGCGCTCGAGCAGTTCCTGAGCTCTGAATCTCCGGGTCTGATGGCAATCACGGATCTGGGCGAGTTCAAGTTCTTGGCGATCGAACAGTTCCGCGGAATTTTGCATGCAACGGTCAAGGTATCGATCAGAACAAACCCGCCGATCCCTGAATGGGCCGCGGCGAAAGTGATCGAGGCTTGGAACATTCATTGAAAAGCCGGTTCGACAATGAGACGGCGTTCTAGTACTTCGAACGACTACTTCGAATCAATTGTCGCCTGGGGCTTGTGAACAAGGCGTGATGCATTGAGTGGGAGAAGCGGAATCGGCCTTTGTGGTGATACTGCAAGAGATCCTGGGCGATGAAAACGAAATCGCGATCGGATACGCATAAAAAAATCCTCCAATCGATGCGATTGTTTCGTTGTGGTCATGCTCACTGTCCGGTTTCGGCGGGCGAAACCGCGCTGGGGTCTTTGTGCTCGCCTTCGCGCCGGGTGAACGACACTGAATAAGCCGCCGATCGTGTGCTCAATATTGGATCGTCCGACGCGGCAATTCCGTTCGGCAGCACCAGCGGATCGAAATTGATGTCGCGCGCGGGACTGGTGTCATCGCTTTCGACGTGGTCGATCGTCAAGGTTCCCACGTCGATCTGCTGCCGGTCTGGCGGCCACGGAACTGTCGCGTCATTAGTCAGATCTCCCGGCTGACCTACAGTGATGACCAGATGCCACTGCAGCGGGTTGTTATGAATGCTCACAATCAGCGCATCGAATAAGTAATTCTTGTCAGCCTGCCCGGGGTCTGCAGTGCTGATCGGCTCGAACGGTTGGGCTGGCACCATCGACCAGCGAACCGGTACCGCTGCGCCCTTGGCATTGATAAAACGGAAGGCGTTCAGGCTGTTGTATGTGCTGTTCTCAAACCCGGACGAGACAGGATGACTGCGGATCAACTGCATTGCCTTAGCGGATTCAGGATGCTTGGCGAGAAAAGCCTGCATCCTGGCTGGGTCGGGGTTGCCTGTTTCCGGATAGGACGCTAACGCCAACAAAAAATCATAAAATCCTTGAGGTGTATTGACGATGAAAACGGGAATGTTGAGCATGCCGGTGCGCCATTCTTCGCCCTCTGGCAGTTTGAACAGAATCGCCATGCCGCGCGGCGCGTGCGGTGCATCAGCAGCATATGGCTGGCCTGGCGCCAGTGAAAACCGTCCAATTATTGGCACACGACCAGGAAGAAAAACAGATGCCTTGGACAGCGCAACGCCGCGACCATTGCTCTCGAAGTAACCGCTGACGCCTACACCCTTGGCATGAATGCGGCGAAAACCGGTATGCGGTCCGTTGCTTTGCTCAAACGTATTAATCATCAGCGCCGGAGAGAGTTCGGGCGGCGTCAACAAGCTCTCAGCCTCGGCATGCACCTCGATCTTTACGTCGTTTGCGACGACCCGCGTGTTCTCAATCGTTTGGTTCCAAGCCATGCCAAAATCGCTGCGCAGCACCGTCGCGGTCGCATCCCATCCGGTCACCATCGTCGTAGCATCCCGTCCGGGGACGATCGTCCCCTGCGGACCGGCCCCTTTACCCTTGCCAGTAAATTCCACCTTCAGTACGACTTCCTTGGTGACACCATGCATCGTCAAATCGCCTGTCACGTCCGAACGTGTTTTGACCGGTCCCTTTGACGGATTTACTCCTGAACGTCATCTCCGGGAACTTTTCAACATCAAAGAAATTTGGCGATCTCAGATCCTTATCCCGCAGGTCGTTGTCCGTGTTCACGCTGGCAGTCTTGATCGTAACTTCCACCGTCGACTGTTCTGGATTGGCTTCGTCGAAACTAATTTGACCAGAGAAATCGGTAAATCTCCCTGGAACCTTGGTAAAAAGGTGGCGAATCAGGAAACCCATATTCGAATGATTTTTGTCGATGAAGTACACATCACTCGCGGACGCGGCGTAAGCTGTCAAAAGAGCCGAAAAAGCGATTAGAAGGGTTGCTTTTTTCATGCAGATGGTCGGAGCTTAGAGATTACCAAAACGACGAGTCGCCGCCGCGCAAGCATTCCCCTGGGGAGATAAAAAACCGAGCGCATTAAAAGGTTGCTTAATGTGGGCGATGCAATCTGCGATAAAAGATCGAAGTGATCAAGTAGGAAGGCGGTAACCAAGCCATAGACGCTAAACAACCGATGCAGGGCGGAGGCCACTGGCAGCCATGTACCCGTGGCATTTCCAGTTTGACACCGCCGATTTTTGTGAATTCTATCGAAGCGCGGAGATGAGTGGGATTCGCTTCTTCCTCGAAGGCGCTAATCTAACGCGGTCAAAGCGTTGGCTGAAGAGAGTCGCTGAGTGGATGGTCGATCTCGTGATTGTTTTTGTCGGGGTTTATGCAGCTTTCGTCCTGAATGCATACGAAAGCCGTCGGGAGCAGAGCGACCGTCGAGCACAGTTGTTAACGTGGCTGGACGATTATTGCGGCGAGTCAGCGGCAAATCTGGAAAACGAGCAAACACTCATTGAGGAGGCGCTCACAGATTTCAACCGCAGACTAAATAAAGGCGAAATGCCGGAACTAGCGTATATCAATATCAACAGTTCGTATGATTCAACTTTTACCCTAAGCTTCTTTCAAGCAGGTGCCGGAGATCTACTGGAAGTAGGTACGCTTCGCCAACTCCGGGCGGTAGATAAGGACAGCAAATTAGCAGCTGAGGATATAAGGCACTTTCAAGAGCTAACTACGTCCGTGCTCGTACCTCAACTGAATCACGAACGTAAGTTCTTCTATGACCCCTCATCTCGGGAATTGCTTCCTCAGTATGCTTGGTACCCGACGGCGTTTCAGGACATGGTCGATTACTGCGACAAGATCCGGCCTGAAATTGATGAATTGAGAAAGCGGATCAATGAGGAGCGAAAGCGCAATCATTGAGCTTTCCGTCGGGTCTTATGGGAATTGTTGGAGAGTGCCAGCGGTCAGCCGCTTGATGTCCTCACCGCTTCGTCGCTACCGTTCTCCAAATGAGCACTGCGACCCGCTAGCCCGAAGGCGAAGGATGCCGAAGCTGCCCAGCTTTACCGGACGATGGTGGCTTATGCCGGCAAGTACCGTATCGAGGGCGATAAAATGATCCAGTCCCCCGAGGTCTCGTGGAATCAAGGATTCACTGGTACGGAACTAACACGGATCTTCGAAGTCCAAGGCGATCGCCTAGAGTATAAGACGACGCCTTTTGTAAGCCCGTTTATTGGCAAGGAAATGGTCGCAACGCTAGTTTGGGAACGCGTAAAGTGATGCTGCTCCCCGTAACTTTCCAGCGTCGGATCCCGCGTCAAAGAGCGTATCGCAGGCGCAGATAACCTGAGTCGCCTGCTGTCGCGTTGCCCTTAATTATTGAAATTTTCACTCGCGACCCTGAAAATTGCTCTTAATCGGGCGGCGGGCAGGTCGGAAGCGGAACCATCATGGCAGGGTGGGAAGAACGGCAGGCAGTGTGCGGCAGTCACCACAAGCAGGTCGCTCCTGATGCCTTCCACGACAAAGCCGCGACCGTCTCCTACGGTGACGATTGAAGGTAAAAGGGAATCTAAACGGGCATTCCCTTCCTCAGATTGCGGTTCTTTCATGGTCTGCGGTTTGGGTGTTTTCAGCGAAGGATTTCACAGGGGCACAGTGTCGCGAATCGCGACGGTATTCCGGCAGGGGATTCTCGAACAGCCGAGTCGGGGGCGTACAGCCTTCTATCGAGCGGACGAAATTCGTACGGTGGGCTTGGTCCAGTCAAAAAAAAGGGGGGGTAGACCTCAAACGTGGTAAGAGAATGGTAAGTCTTCCGTTCAGTAACCGAGTTTTAAGTAGGCGCAATTGCCTGTAGATCAGCTCTGGCACTTACTTTGCACCCGGCAGGGCTCGAACCTGCAACCCTGTGATCCGAAGTCATGGTAAGCCCCTGGGGAGAAATGCTCGTCCTAGGAGAATCGGTGTAAATAATTGCACGCAATTGCGAGTTTTACCCAGAATTAAGGCAGTTAAGGCAGCAGGGTTTTTCATCCGACAAGCTGGATGATTTTGCCCTTCTCGCCTGGGGGCAACAGATCCCAGAATTCCGCAGCAGCTTTCGCCGATACGAGCCCGAGATAGTGATCCTTCGTCGTTCGAAGACTTGTGTGACCGGCTTCCTGAATCAGGCGGTCGATGGATCCAAAATGGGACAAGTGATAACTGCAGAAGGCGTCTCGCAAACTGCCGGGTTCCCAGTGCGCGCCGGCTCCTCGGAATCCCGCAAGATAGCGAAGCTTACGGAGTCGTCGGCGCAAGACAGGCCCCGCGAGTGCCATTAGGGTGCCCGTCCGAGGACTACCGGAGGCCATGTACCGCCTGAACCAAGCTAATGCGCAGGGTTCGAGTTTAATCGGCCTGGCCGTTCCTGTTTTTGAGATTGCGGCGCGTACAGTCAGGCGCCCTTTGAGAAAGTCCAGGTCGCTCCATTGCAACCGGACAGCTTCCGCGGGCCGAACTCCAGCGAAGACCTCAACCAATAGCAATGGCAATAGCTCAAGATCGTGTATCAAAGCCGTTTCCAATAATGCCCGGATCTTGCCCACTCTCCAGCTCCTCGCGTTTGATCTCGGCAAAATCACCGCGCCGGACCGGCAGCTCTGTGAGATAGCCCAAATCGTGACCAAAGCGAAACAGCGCACGAAGCGCCCGCAACACGGTGTTACAGCTTGAATCCGGCATGCCGGCCACTGCATTCGCAATGTGCACACGGGTGATGTCGCTCGCCTTGGTATTCATAAAGGCCTCCATGCGATCGCTCGCCCACCGAATGTCGCGTTGGTATGAGGCGCTTTTGGTTCCCTTTGCTGCCCGGAACTGGCCGAAGAGCTCCGCGATCGTAACCGAAGCCCCCCGCGCTTTTTCTCCAAGAATATAAGAGCGAACAGCTTGAACGAGTGTCAAGCCGGGAAAATCGCTTATGAGTTCCAATGCTGCCGCCGCGTCTACGAGTTCGCTCACAGTGAGAGCGGGAATGGCCGCGATATTGTCTCGTCGGGCTTTAAGCTCTTCGATGAATCCCAGGGCTGCCGCCTGCGTATCAAATAAACGTCGTTCCCGTTTCCCGTACGGCGATAGCCTGGCGATGACGTTGACGCGCCACTTACCGCTTTGCGTGTCCCGACTAGGTTTGAATTTGAGAGGACGAGCCATCTGTGCGCCTTATTTTACTGTTGACCTGAAACACCGGTTGGAAATCTCCTCTGACTTCGAGTTCCGGTGGGAACGTTAGGCGGTCCACGTCTAGCGCGGTAAACACCTCCCTGCTGCGTAGTGGGAATTCAGGATCATTCTTGTGCTCGACCCCGGGTGCGAGATCTTTGAGAACTTTGAAGACGTCCGGGGGGGCGTCGAATTCCTGGGCAATTGCCTTTAGCTTGTGATGAAAGGCCAGGAGCGCCAAACGATAGGTCTCGTCTGGTAGTCTCTGGAACAAATAATAAACCGCTGCCCAGTCATACCACATCCTGTAGTCTCTCCAATGAGGGTTTGTCTTGGCATAAATCGCCTGGGAATAGAGATCGTAGACTTGGCGATTGTAGACGGTTTTTCCATCGCGTGCGTCAACCCACCGCTTTTTCTGAGGGCTCCACCCGGCGCACAGTCGGTCGGCAATCTTCTGGCGGTCTTCATCATTCAGTTTTCGTAACCCGTTCTCGATTGCGCGCACGGTCCCGAGAGCGATTCCGCTCATCTCGGCGAACGTTTCCCCGCTGATAGGCTTGTTGTCCTGGCCCAAGAGTAATCTCAACCCGCGGAGCTGAGCCGCGAAATTCTCTTTGTGCTTAGTCACGAACTAATAATTACACAAAACTATTAATCAAGCAAGGCAAATAACTGCATTTTACTGCCGAGCCGGTTTACCGTCATATATTCCAGCGAATTGGGCAAACTTCTTCCGCCAATTTGCCAATTTGCCCGTTAACTGCTTCGTAATTCTCTCAAAATATTCGATTTAAGAATTTTTAGTTGCACGTAATTATTCACTTGCTAGAATCTGCCTCTATGCACGCTTCATCCAGCAATTCCAGACGCCGGGTCCGCGCGAAGGTCATGGCCGACGACCTCGGTGTTTCAATCCGTAAATTTCGCGAGATTCAAACTATGGGCATGCCTTACACCCAGGTCCAAGGGGTTCTCTGGTTCGAGCCGGAATTGGTCCACAAGTGGCTGGACAAATTCGCCCGGAAAGGCACACCGGGAATTAAGAGAGGGACATGCAAAAACGCGATGGTTGAACTGAACGCCAACAGGGGGAAGTGGCGTGAGTCGAGCTGCGCCGCCCGAAAAAAAGGCCCCCGGTCGCAAGCCAGGGGCGGAAAATCAAACTTTCCGCCTGATCAATACGTTACCTCGGATAAAGACGCAAGCGCGCCCTCCGTGCCGAGACCATTGGATCGAGCGATACCTCGTCTTCATCGAGACACTAGGTCGCCAATCCGGCAGCGGGTCTGTGTCCACGCGTGCCGTTGCTGTAGCTGTGCGGGCCTCCGGCGCCTTTTGCTCCTCTTGCGATCCATTCCATCGCCGCAGCGCGTGGCGAGCCATCAGCATGGCTTGCCAACTCTTTCCCCAACGTCGCCGACGCAACTAACCCAAAATGCACAAAAGACTAAAATCATACCGCGATGTGGTCGCGACAGACGTTGTGTGTTCCGGCTGCAGGCAACACGTCTATCGGGGAGTTGGCAAGAATGATCAAAACGACGCGACGCTTCCGGCATCAATCTACGGCTGCGAGTGTGCGTATTTCTCTTCCACTTCCACGCAGCTGACTCTTCCGCTCATTCAATCCGAGTGGGACCGCAACGTCAAGAGATCGTTAACCAGCGGCGCTTCTTCCGCTGGAATTTCAATCCCGCCTAAGGCTGAATCGCCGGATCCCGTCGAAGCACCTGTGCCTGAGCGGCTGGAGTACACGATCCATCCGTTAACGGAGAAATTCCCGGCTGTCTCACAAAAGGATTTCGACGAGCTTAAGGAATCGATCCGCAAATACGGGCTCTTTGATCCACTGCAGTTTGGACATTTGCAACGGCTCCTGACGGCTCCTGACAGCGTCTGATCGGCTGAGATAGCCGTTCAGGCCGCGGCGGTTTGAACCATGGTGGGGTAGCCAACAACATTTGTTGGCGTGCTGCGCCGGGCCTCAATCTGTTTGCGCAGAAGTGTCACCGCGTCCAGGCAGGAAGGGCGCCGGGCGGCGTTGCGCCACTTTGGGAGCAGTTCATAGTCATTGGTGCGCTTTGGTCCGTAGGTTTCCAGGACGCTCAGGAGCATTAAGCTGTAGGTCGCGACCATCAAAGCCGGAACACGCGGCACGCTTAAATCCGCCCAGACCTGTGCCTGACCCACTCCAAGGATGCTCTTTTCGTCGCGATGGTTGATTTCAATTTGCCAACGATCGAAGTAGGCTTGCAAAAGTTTTTTGGCCCTTAACTTGTTATCGTCGCACAACAGGTAGGCTACTTCGCGGTAATTGACATTGCCTGCTTTAGTCTTGCGATACGGGATGGGCGCCACGACAAAGAGGCGCAAAAGCCGTCGACCGCCTCCGCGTTGCCAGAGCAGTTGTCTTACTTCCTTGTAGCGGATCCTGCGGTATTTGCCGCCGTGAAAGATTTTGGTCTCTTTCCACGGGATAGTGGAATCTTTATAGACCGATTCGGGACTGAAGAGCTCTGTTCCATAATAGCGACGACCCTGTCCCTGATGGGGAAAACAGAGCCGCAGGTCTTTGCGAGCTCGCGTAATGAGGGTAGTGCGATCCAAAGGTTGGCGGAAGGTAGTTTTATTGCAGAAGGAGCCGTCGCCCACGGCCATGAGCTCCTTGTCTGCAAAACCATGGGAGTCCAAGTCTTGACGTAGCTCGCCTACCATGTCGACAAAGGCCCTGGAGAGGTTATGGGTCTTTTTTGCCTCACGGTAAGCGGCCTTGTCTTCGGTGGTGGCTTTTTTGCCCGGCTTGCGCACGGGAGTGACTTCCTGAAAACGGATGGGCAGGCCGCGTGGTGAACTTTCTGCATCAAAGTCGTAGAGAGGTGTTAGCAGCGAGGCCTGGAGGAAGCGCTGGCCCCAGATCAGGTTGGTGTGAAAAGGTGGACTGAGCGGATCACGCAGCCAGCGGGCGCTCTTAATTTTTTTGCCTGAGCGCTTGAGCCCGGTGTCGTCGAAGGCGACCACAATCTGTTCTGAGCAGTATTTGCCGACGGCGGTCTGCATGACAGGGTCAAAAAGAGCGTCTGGCTCCCATCGACTGCGGTTGAAGAGCTTGTAATCAGCGCTCCAGTCCAGATGTTGGCGATTGTTAAAACCGATGGCCCGCGTGACAGTGCGACGTCCTAAGCCGCAGAGCAAGCCGAGGGCTAGTGCGATGGCCCGCTCACAGGTACGCTTTTGGCGGAAGGCGGGCGCCCAGCCTTCAAGTAAATGGAGCAAGAAGTTCTCTAAGAGCATCGTTGGCCGCTCTGGGTTAGACGCTGCCGAAAGTCCTTGCAGAGCGCCCGCACATAAATGTCTTTTATCGGCACACGGGAAAGTCGGGAGCGATCGTTACGACCACGGCCCTGAGTTTGGCCCAGCCAGCTCCAGTTGGCCGCTCGATAGCAGGTCCCCCGGAAGCGCTCGCACTCAACAAAGGTCTCGGCCAAGTAAATTGGATGACCGTACTTGAGCTGCCAATTTGCGGAGAGCATCGACAGCGAAGCGCTTAACAAATAAGAAGCCAGATTTTTGACTCGCACCCAAGGTAGGATCAAAAAACGCTGGTTGTTTGCTAGGTAGCACAGGTTGGCTTCGCGCTGTGCTCTACTCCAGCCGATGAGCTGGTCACGAACTGCCAGCTTCCACGCCGCGGCCCCATAAAGCAGGCAAGCCAAGGGACGAGCGTGACAATCAAAAGCCAAATATTTAATGTTCTCACCAGATGCTCCGCTGTAAGGCAGATAATGATAACGCCACAAAAGCCAGTCAAAGAGAGCTAACTCTTCGGGGCTCTGCGTCGGTAGGATGCTGAGCGGTTCCAACATCCTGAGCTGGCTTTGGATCGGCTCAACCAGCGGCTGGGCGATGGGAGCCACTGGGCGAAAAGGGCAGCCGTTATTGGCGGACTTCTGACGGGCCGGCAAGCAGATCAGGCCTTTTTGCTCCAGTTTCAGGAGCATCGAGCGGCAGGCCATATCCTTGAGCTGTCCTACGTGATTTCGCCACTGCCACCGTTGTGCAATGTGCACAGAGAGCTTGGTCCGGTTCCAGCCAGGATGAGCGTCAATGAGTTGGCGGATCCATTCCAGATCATTTGCTTCTAAAGTACGGCTCTGAACATATAATGACTCCATTTCCGGACGTCACTACACCGAACGAAATTTCGAGGCCAGCAAAAAAATAAAAAACTTTTGCCTGGCGAAAAATCTAAGATCTCACCCGGCTTAGCCGTCTCGAAATGTCCAAACTGCAGGGGCTCTTTGAGCCAATCATCGTTAACGAGAAGAATCAGATCCTGGACGGTCGCCACCGTTATCGTGCCCTAATCGGTCTCGGCAAGAGCCCGTACAGCCAGGTCGCAAGCTTTGAGGAAGCGATACGCAACACTAAGGAACTCACCGAAGAGCAATTCATATACGACTCGAACATTCATCGCCGTCATTTGACCGATGATCAGCGAGTGATGTTGGCCGCGGAGTTTCTGCCGTACATCAGAGTCGAGACTGCGGCTGCTAAGTCGGCAGCCCGGATACCGAAAGGTAAAACAGGCAATCCCGGTGGAAAGCCTAAGGCTGAGGTGAGTCTGAAATCGCTAACAAAAAGGCCAAGCCAAAAGAAGTCTTCAATTCCGGGATCAGGCCTCAGAGCACAAGGAATGTCCGAAGGCAAACGTCGTTCGAGGAATTCGTCATGGAACTATTCAAAGGGGTTATTTGCGCGTACTGCATGAACTGGGCGGAAGGCACCGGCCCGTTGACCCTGTCGGTCTTCAACCGCCGCGAGGAGAAACTCCGCCAGCGGATGTGCGCGACGGTCAGGGTCGACGAGCTGATCTGGAGTCTCTACGACGCGGACCGACCGCAGTGGTGGACGCACCACGCCAAGGCAGAGGACGAAGTCTTTAACGACATCGCCGCTTAAACCAACCGGGGCGCAAGCCCTCACAACTCAAGAACACAACATGAATATGATTGGTTACGCTCGGGTTTCGACGGGCGATCAAAACACAGCGGCTCAAGTTGAGAAGCTCCAAGCTGCGGGCTGCACGGCCATCTACAAAGAGAACGCGTCCGGCGGCCGTTGGGATCGGCCGGAGCTGCACAAGCTGTTGGACCGGATCGGCAACGACGACGTGCTGGTGGTTTGGAAGCTCGACCGGCTGAGTCGCAGCCTGAGCGACCTCCTGCACATCCTGAAAAAACTCGATGACGCCGGCGCCGGCTTCCGATCATTGACCGAGGCGATCGATACCACGACCCCGGCCGGCCGCATGATGATGCAGATGCTCTGTAGCTTCGCCGAGTTTGAACGCGCGATGTTGCGGGAGCGGACCAAGCTCGGGCTGGCGCGTGCCAGGGCAGCCGGCCGCAAGGGTGGGGCACAGTTCAAGCTGACGCCGGCTCAACAAAGGAAGCGTTTGCGATGGTGGAAGTCGGCCGGACTCAGACTGAGGTTGCGGAATTGTTCCGCGTCGATCGCTCGACCATCTCGCGGCTGGTATTCAGAACGTCGAGTGCTGGACCGAAAGCCTATTCGCCATTCTTAAAATCGTTCTTCTTATTGCCCTTGGCGTTCGCCTTGTCCATGGCGGCTTTTGCCTTTGCCTCCTCTTCCTTCTGCGCTTTCATGCGGGCGGCTGCAGCCAGCGATGCGGCATGTATTTCGGCGGCGGATTGAGAGGTGACGGTAATCGGTTGCTGGATTTGAGCAGGCCCACGATCAGGAGCTTTCTTTATGGCCTGCCCGTCGTGATTAAAGTCACGGTTGACGTACGGAGCGAAAACCTGGCGTGGCGTGGGAGCTGGAGCGACAGGCGTAGCCGGTGTAGAAGTTCGGCGTGTAGACTCCAAGTTACTGTCGCGGTCCCAATCCCAGTACGTGGTACTCGTAGATCCGTCCGGATGTGTGGTACGAGCGAAAGACAGATTACCATTTCGGTCATGGTCGTACACAGTTGTTTGCGCTTGCGCGCCAATCGCCATCATTGCGAGTGCAACAGCCGACGCTGAGAGCGGCACCTAATCTAAGGCTTCATCCCCTTTAAATGACGCAACTGCTGAAACTAAACGAAAATAGATTCAAGCTTTTATTGCGACGCTCAAAAGACTGACCTTGCGCCAACGAGCATCCTGACGGTCTATGAGGTGTCCGCCCGGGCGCGGCGCTTCCCGGAGTTTAATTTCTCCTTCGTCGTCGCGGCGTTTAGAACGATCTTCATCCCCCGATCGAGCATGTTGAGTGCCTTTGCCTACTTCGTTGCTTACCATTTCGAGGTGATGTCTCGCTACGTCCGAGTGCGTCAGTTTACCTCCGTCGGTCAATTCATCACTAGCCTCGGCGTATTTCTCAGCTGCCTCGGCAATCTTTCCGACCAACTTCTGGGCGGCTGCCCGAACGCGGTCCAGCGTCTTCGTCACCTCGGCGAGGTTCTCGACAGGGATCCGTTCCAGCTTGATCTCGACAGCCTTGATGTCGTCTGTGGCGTCCGGTTTCTTTTTCTCAGTTGCATCGTTAACCCTCTCGGCTGGTCGTCAGGGCTTCGAGAATATGGCGATGCAGGGTCTCTTGTTTCACGGGCTTCGCCCAGAGCTTCGCCCAAGGCTAAAGCTTTTGCCAGAGTGAACACGAGGAAGCATCTTTTGGGAACGAGAAAATATGAAACACACACTCACCGGCTGCAAAATCACCAGTCTTTTCGCCCTCCTCGTTGTAGCGGGCTTTTGGGGTTGCGCAAGCACCGAGGGGCAAAAGTCGAGTGCCGAAAAAGCGCGTGAGGCGTGGTATAGCAATTACATCGATAATACCGAGAAGGAATGGAGCACGCACTTTTAAAATCCTGCCCGATTTTGGTTCAACCATCTCCTGGCTCGCTCTGCAGCCTAGGCGAAAACCGTACCCGTAATAAGTTGTGGAATTCTTCAACGTCCATTCGTTCAACCATCTCCAGGTGGGCTCGTGTCAGAGCGTCGGGTGTCATTGTCCACCGGTTTCGCTTCATGCTCTTCAGCTTTTAAAATCGCCATTAGCTCAGATCCCAGTGCTGCCAGGAATTGTCGGAATGAGACGCGAACCAGCTTTCTGTTCTTAACAACGAGGCAGTGTCCCAGATCGTAGGATAGGTCGTCCGGAAAACGGGAAGTGTCTGCTGGAAGATTGATCATACCAACGTATTGGCCAAGTATTCCTACGCATACCCCAACGTTTTCTGGGCCCGGAACGATCATAACAACAGATCCTTTCAAGGACGTGCAAGCTTTGGTGGTGTCCTAATTTGAAGGGAGATGTTATCATGACCTCGGAACGGTGGAGCGAATACTACCGAAGGCCGCGAACCATCTATCCATTTGACAAAATTGGATTTAACGGCGAGCGATGCTGCATTGTTCGCCCAGGAGGATTGATGCCAGCTATTGATGTGGATTACCCGCAACTTCTCCAGTTTTTCCCCGAGCACCTCAACCCAAAGAGGTCGGAATCTGCGTCTTTTCTCATCTGGTACTTGGAAAATTACTACCGCTTAAACGTTCAAGAAGCTGTTGATACCGTCTGCGACAATCGTGGTGACAAGGGGGTTGATGGAATCTTTATCAACGATAACGACCAGACTATTACGGTATTCCAGTCAGTGATTTCACAGAAGGTGGGTCGCACAATCGGCGACGCTTCTCTTCGGGAATTTGCGGGAACCCTCACGCAATTCAGGGATGCTGCCTCTGTAAACGCACTAATCAAATCTGCCGGAAATGCACAATTGGCATCGTTGGCTAGGCGTATAGATCTGCCGAACAAGATTTCTACTCACACCCTGCGAGGGGAATTTGTCACAAATATGGAACTCGACGCGAACGGCAAGAAGTTCCTGACGATCACGCCGGTAATAGTTTTTATTGGCAAAAAGACTCTACTTTCTACCTACATCTCAGACACACGCGCGATTCCGGCACGCGCCCCAGCAACATTTGACATCGTTGGTCTCCAGATTAGCGAATACATAGTAAACGCAGAAACAAAGCCTGTAATTGCTCCAATCAAAGCGAAGGAGCTTATTGCTCTTGACGGCATCGCAGATCAGTCCTTGTTCGCGTATAACGTTCGTGGACCACTAGGCAAAACGCAAGTTAACAAGGACATTGTGAAAAGCATTGGGGATAAGGCACTTCATAAACTATTCCCACTATTTCATAACGGAATTACGGTCATTGCTAAGGATATTTCTGTGACAAAGGACACGCTTACAGCGAGCGATTATTTTGTTGTGAACGGTTGTCAGAGCCTCACCGCTCTATTCGATAAAAAAGATGCATTGACGGACAATTTGCGCGTCCAAACCAAATTCATCCAAATGGAACCCTCTTCACCAGCGGCCAAAATGGTGACGGAGTTTTCCAATAATCAGAATGGTGTAAAACCCCGCGACTTTATGGCTAATAACGCCATTCAGATCAGACTTCAAAATGAGCTTACCGTCGATTATGCAGGTCAGTATTTTCTTGAGATTAAGCGTGGCGAGACTCTGGGGTCCGGTACTGTAATTTCAAATGAAATTGCGGGTCTGCTGTTGATGGCGTTTGATCTGAAAGAACCTTGGGCTACTCACAGAGCAAGCCAAGTCTTTGAGGAGAGATATTCGGATTTATTTGGCAAACCGACCGTTACCTCCGATCGTGTTGTTTTGTGTCAAGTTATTGCGGAAGCTGTGGATAGGGCATTACCAAAAATAAACAATAGGCTTTTTGCTCAATACAAGTTGGCGCGGTATTTTCTCGTCTACATGATCCGCAATATTCTCGAGAAAGATGGGTTATCTGAGAGCATACTTAAAACTCCGTATAAGTTCGTGCGGGATACTAAAGACCGTGCCCGTTTTAGCCAATGCCTAAATACAATTGTAGATGACCTAGTGATTGATCTTAACGCCGAGGTGGACGAATATGGTGATACTTTCGACTATCGAGACAAATTGCGTGATTCAGTTTGGGTGAAAGAGATAAACAGAAAAATAGTGACTGATCACCTCAAACAGGTTGCGCGCAAGAGAATCAAATCTTTCAGCGAAGAATGGGGATAGGACGGGCGCTTATTTTCGGGCCTTTGCCGCAATCGTGACTTTTACGGCAGTCTCTCAGAATCAACGGGTGGTAATTCAAGGACAGCCACGGAACGAGTCTGCTTTCCGTCCTCAAAACTCCAGGCATAGCAGCGCTTTGCCTTTGGGTGGTCGATCAGGTCAAAGACTTCGACGATTGCTTCAAATTAGGACACTACCCAAGCTTTGAACACAGATAACTGGGCTTGTTGTTCCTGCTACTTCGATCGCCAACAGAGCCGCGTATTCAACAATCTAGACGACGTGGACTCGAGGTATCTGATCGCCGGCTATTCGCCCGAGAGAGCCGCCAAGCGCGCCGAAGGCATGGCGTACGCACGCCAGTTTAGAAAAGGTGCCCGTCCCATTCCTCGGCCCGAAGCAATCTGCTCATGACCGAGCCCAGCATCCCGATCCTGTTCTTTGCCGATGAGGTCCTCGGGATCCATCCCTATGATTGGCAGTGCCGGATACTTCTGAATTACGAGGCGGGCCACCCGACCGCGGCTGCGGCCGCCAACTTCAGCGGGAAGACTTCCACCGTGTTCCCGATCTGCGCGTTGTGGACGTTGGCCAACTTCCCGACCGCCCGCGTCATGTACTTGAGCGCGACCGGATCCCAAGTGGAGAAGCAATTCTTCGCCGCCCTGAACCGCTTCCGGAATCTGCCGGCGTTCTCAAGCTGGTCTTGGCTCACAAGCGAAGTGCGGACGAATGCCGGCGGGTTCCTGTTCGGGCGCGCGACCGATACGGGCGGGAACATCGAGGGGATCCACGATCAGGTCGGATCTCCGGCGGCGCTTCTTATCGATGAGGCCAAGACCCGTCGATGAGGATGTGCTGGACACGTTCTCGCGTTGCACGACCAGCTTCCGGTTGTTCATGTCCTCGACTGGCCAGGCCTCGGGCGGTTTCTACCAGATCATGACGGCCAAGAGCCACCTGTGGAAGACGTTCTGGGTAAGGTCCGAAATGTGTCCGCATGTGGATCCCGCCTTGATTGCGGCCGACCGCGAGAACCTGAAGGATTCCGTGTTCGCGATTAAGCACGACGCAAGGTTTCTCTACGATGCCGGCGATTCGATGATTTCGCTCGAGCACGTCCGAGCCGTGATAGACAAACCGCCGGCGATCATTCACGGCAAGACGAGCGCCTTCTGCGATTTCGCTGGAGCCGGCGACGAGTCGGTTCTCGCCCTGTGCGAAGGCAACGACACGCGGATCGTCGACGCATGGCGTCACAAAGACACGATGCACTCGGTCGGGAAGTTTCTGAATTGGTTCCGGAAGCTCCGGCTTCTAGGATGGCAGATCGGCGGTGACGAAGGTTACGGACATCAATTGATGGATCGTATGGCGGAACAGGACTTCCTGCACCGCGTGAACAATGGCAGTCCGGCCGAGCGCAATGAGATCTACGCCAACCTAAGCGCAGAATGGTGGAGCACGGTCGGGCAATTGATCGAACGGCGCATGATCCGGATCCCCAACGACGAGAAGTTGATTGCCCAGTTGACCAGCAGGCGCAAGCTGTACGATTCGCGAGGCCGGGAGAAGCTTGAAAGCAAAGCAGACCTGGCAAGCCGAGGGGTCGAGAGCCCAGATCGAGCGGACGCTCTAATTGGCAGTGTAATGCTGGGCATCGGAGGCGATCCGTATGCGCTTAATCCCCGGGCTCATCGAGCGTTGCTTGAAATGATGCAGGAACTGACCATCCGCAACGAGGAGGATCCGTGGCGGGTGGATCGGATAGTGTTCTGAGGCAAGGAGGCTTGCCGCCACACCGTTGTCGCGACAAAGAGGGGGCGTTCCGCCTGCCGGCGCTTCGTTCCTTGGGCGACCTGGCCGACCGCGCGCCCGTGATGTGATCGATACCCGGGAACAGGAACCGCTGGCCTTTGAGCGGCTGGCCTCGGTTCGCGGCACCTTGCGAACTGGCGACTATTCGGTTGCGGGCTTGCAAGACCTCTTCAGCATCGAACGCAGGACCGTCTCGGATCTGGTCGGCTGTTGCATGGGCGAGAACCGGGAACGATTCGAGCGGGAGCTTCACCGGTTGCGCGGCTACAGGTTCAAGCGGTTGCTAGTGGTCGGGAGCGAGGCCGAGATCCTCGAGGGCCACTATCACTCGAACATCAAACCACAGGCCGTGCTGGCGACCGTGTGCGCCTTCGAGATGCGGTACGATCTCCCGGTCGTGTTTGTCCCGACCGCCCAGGCCGGGGCGCGCTTAGTGGAGCGGTGGGCATTCTATTTCGCTCGCGGGACGGTGGTGGCCGTCAACGACCTCTGGCGGGCGAATTACCTAGGAAGCTGATACCGATTTCTTTTCCCGATCTTAAAATGCCGCTTTCGGGTGAGCTTTGATCAAATTTATTTCTCTTGCGCTTCACACCTGTGGTATGAGAGTAGAGCAATGCAAGAGCGCTCAAGCATGTCTTCTCGTACTAATGCTCGGACAAGTGAAGGCATTAGTTCTGAGAAAAGTCGAAAAATAGATCCATTGCTTGCAGCGCTGGATGACGAGGAATGGCGACGCAAACTGATGCGAGAAATGGGTTCCCGTGGCGGAAGAAAGGGAGGCAAGGCGCGAGCCGATGCTTTGAGTCCAGATCAGCGCCAACAAATCGCAAAAAAGGCTGCTGAAGCCCGTTGGAAACGAAAATGAAAGAAAATGACTCCGCTGCGCCGGAACCACTGGAATCGTTGATCGGCAAAGTTGAAAAGCATTATGACTCCGATGTTGTGGTTTACTTTGGGCCCATCACTCGGAATTGGGACGACTATTTGATCGATGATTGCCAGCACAAGAAGCAGCACAGAAACGTTCTGCTGATGCTCACGACGTTGGGTGGAGACGCGCATGCGGCCTACCGAATCGCTCGGTGCTTACAAAAGAATTACAGCAAAAACCATCCAGATAAGCGTGGTAAAGGGGAGGTATTGATTTTTGTAAACAGTCAATGTGCCAGCGCTGGAACGCTCGTGACTCTTGCCGCAGACAGATTGATTATCTCAGATCATGCGGAGCTAGGCCCTTTAGATGTTCAAGTGCGTAAGCCGGACGAAGTGGGAGACTGGACTAGTGGACTTACGCCGATCCAAGCGCTCAATTATTTAGAGGAAGAGAGTTTTAAGTTTTTTTCCCTGCAATTCGTTCGACTGCGGTTTGCGCGAAAGCTGTCTTTCGCGACGCGGATGGCAGCAGACATCTCTGCTCAATTGGCTACGGGTCTTTTGTCGCAACTTTACGATCAGATAGATCCGCTGCGTTTGGCTGAGTATGATCGAATGATGCGGATCGCGGAAGAATATGGAAATCGCATCAAGACATCAAACGTAAGAGAGCAGGCGATTGATCGATTGTTAAGGGAGTATCCGACCCATGAATTCTGTATCGATGCAACCGAGGCAAGAGAGCTATTTCATGATGTAGAAACCCCTAACGCTGACTTGGAAGAGCTTGCGTTAAGACTTGGCAAACGTGCGGAAAAATCCCTGATAGAAGATGAGCCTACCGTTTGTTATTTGACCAGCACACCCGAAAAAGAAGACGAAGAAGATGGAAAGGAGGCAGAAAACGAAGATGAAAACGAACGCATTTCGTTTACTGGAGAAGACGGCGCAACAGAAAACACTGGATCCGAAGGAGAATCGGCTACGCGGCGGGCGCGTGGGCAAATCCAAAGGAGTGGTCCGTAAGCGTGTCTATACGCGTGAACTCGCTGCATCACTCCATGCGGTAGCTAACGCTCGGCGCGAGGAGCTTCTGGATAACTGAGGTAGTTCCAGGTTTATCTCCTGAAATACGGAGACGGGAGCCGATTTTCAGAAGGAGCTAGTGCGAGGGCAACGATAACCCCCCAGGAAATACCCCCATTTTGCCGTTGCTTTACGCCGATTCTACGCGGTTTTGAATGGCCGGGATGGGTCCATGTCGCGGCGGCGGGAAGTGGTGCGTGTGGGCCGTTCTAGCCGCCCACGACGGGCCGGGGGCAATGGGTCCGGCCGGCCGAATCAAAACCGGGGGGTTAACCACGCCCGAAATTACCCCCCGATTGCCGTCGTCGTGGGCCGATTTGGGGCGTTTTGATTGGGTCGGGGGGTGTCATGGGCGGCGGGGGTCAAAACATCCGCATTGGCGCATTGCGTCGTTGAATGGCAATATTACGTCCCAACACATGAACGTCTTAACGTATTGCGTCGCGGCTGGTCTTTGCACGGAGACTCAGGACGAGGAAGTCGCTGCCGGACAGTTGGCTGAAAGCATCCGTGCTTTGGAGGCGCAAGTCTTAAAGGCCGAAGGGGAGCTGGCGGCCGTCCAAGCCCGCGAAAGCGCCCGGCTGGATGACAGGCTGGCCGAAATCCGACGCCGACATCCATTTCTCTCGGTTGAGCGCTGCGCCGCGATCCTTGAGTACGAAGAGTCCGTTGCCTAAAAATCATTTATTTTATGCCCGATAATCCCTTCAAAAGCGACCCTCCGCCGGCCGATGCCAAATCGAGCCTCATCAAAGTCCGAGTGGCGCCGCCGCCCACGCCCGACGCATCAATCCCTGAGCAGGATCGAAAGACCTGGCCGGCGGGAGGTACGGCGCCGATGCCCGAGGAGGGCATGTCTGGACCGGGATCGACGTCCAAGGGGATGGCCTATGGCAGATGAAAACAGCAGCCAAGGCCGCGAGGGCTGCGCGGCGATGAGTGCACCAAAGCGCAAAAGCTCGCCTCCAGAACTGGAGCCCTATCGCGAGCGAGCGGATGCGCTCTCCGAGGCCTTGGATGCGGTGAAGGCCGTACAGGAACAAACGGCCGCCATCACACTGGCTCGCGACGCCGCTGCGAGTAAACGACAATCGCTCTTGTCCAACTGGACGGACACTGAGGAGGAATCGGTCACCGAACTTTCAAAGCTAGCCGCACGAGGCGAGGTGTTCGCGGCCAAGCTCGCTGCGCAAGCCGACAAGCTGGCCAGTGCTCAAGCGGAGTTAAAAGCCGCGCTGGCGGCCTTCGCGATCAGCTTCAATGCCCTTTTTCTGTCGCTGCGGACGTTTCTTATCAAAGACGCCGGCGCGCGGATCGCGGCCATGTTGCATCCCTCGGTCCGAGCGATTTCGGGTGCTTCGATAGGCGAGATCGCGGTGCTGGCCACCGAGGTCATTGAGCTCGATCCATTGGCGATCCGGGTCGAAGCCGGGGTGGCCATGTTTAACAGCATCCTTCCACCGGAGAACATCGAACGAGCCGCCGAATGGAGTTTGCCCAAGGCCGGGCCGATGCTGGCGACCGCCCAACAACAGCTTGAGCGCGGATTCGTGCCGCCGGCGCCGTTCAGCCTGGAGAAAGTGGCGCGAGAGTCTGAGTCCTGCCGCCGCAGCCGCAGCTTGAGTACCTTGGATCTTTTTCGGTTCGGAATGTTGGCAACGGGGCAAGTCTAGCTCGCGGGTTACGGTGATTCGCGAGCTGGAGTTTGTCACATTCCGGGCCGGAGCTTTTCCGGGGGCGCCGTCAAGGAATGGCCTGGTCTACCACCATCTTCCTATGGTAGAAGGAGGGCTGAGAATTGTATTCATAGCCAGTGGGCCGGTTACTACCTCTGGGGGAGGCGCGTTTCACAAGGGGCGCGCCTTTTCTCTTTTGCGTATCGCAGGTCCTAAAGCTTGGGGGCCGTTTCCACGGATCGTTCTTCAGTCGGCAGCAGCTCTGAAACCCAAGTTTTTTGGAATTAAGGCAGAATTAAGGCAGCAGAGAGGCAAAATCGGCTGACATTTAATCGATTAATATCCATCTAAGTAATTGGTTGTAAACTACTTGCACCCGGCAGGGCTCGAACCTGCAACCCTGTGATCCGAAGTCACATACTCTATCCAATTGAGCTACGGGTGCATCGTGTCAAAGGATTAACACGATTGAGAAGAAGCGCAAGTCGGGGAAAACCTATCGGCAGCGCCAATTCATGAGAGTCGTTTGAGGTTGGGATATTTGCTCAAGGCTAGGCAGAGTGCCGGACGGTGGTGGTCTTCGGACAAGGCGGATTGGAAATCGGTGGTGGTGACATGGTCTGGGCGTCGCTTGTACCCACTCCATTGCATGAAGAGGCTATTGCTCAAGCGCAGGATCATTCCGAGAACCAACATAGCGTTGTCGTTGCGCACCCGGCAGCGGTCGTCGTTGTGGGAGATATCCAAGCGCTGATGCAAACCGCTCTCGATGCCCCAGGCATCCCGGTTCAGACGCATCCAGTTTGTCGCATGGAGTCGTGAGGCCTCGACACTGGTGATCAGCGCCACCAGTTCGTCTTTGCGTCCTTCGGTCTGGCGCAACAGCAGAGCAGCCTGCTCGGCCAATGGGAAGCAGACCTGTTCACCGGTGACTGGCGCGGTGACAATACTGCGGCTTTCTTTGCGGCTTTTGTTGATTTCCTGCACGCGAGCCTTGGTGGGCGTCGGCTCATGAGGGGGGAAAATCGCCCTGAGGGGCGGCAACGAGGGTTTCGATCTGTTCGCGCACGGTGGGTTGATTCCCTTTGACTGTTAGCAGATAATCGGCCCCGTGTTCCAAGACCAGCGCGCGCGCGGTTTCGTCCTGGGTGTGTAAGGCGTCCAACGAGACCAACCGGCCTTCGAGCTCCAGGCGATTAAATAACTCTCGCGCCACGGGAATCTCGTTGGTCTTTTGGTCGACCAGTGCACTGCCCAAGTAATGCTGGCTCGGTACGGTGACCGCGCTCAAAATCGAGGCGCCGCTGCCGTGCCTGGGTTCCTTGCCATCCAGTACGATCAATTGATCTTTGGGCGCCGAGCCGCGCATTTGCTCCTGGATGGCTAAAATGACTTCCTCCACCCTACGGGCATCGACCCGCTGGAGCAGACGGCAAAAGGTCGGCTGTGTCGGAGCAGGATACTTGCCTTTTGGGTTACGCCGGATGCCAAGAGCCCGGCGTTGCGCTTGGCTCAAGCCCCGCGCAAACTTGGCGATATCCTTTTGCCCGCGCGGAGCACCGCAGAGAGTGGCTAAAAGAAGGATCGTTAACATCGACCACAGCGGATAGGACTCGAAGCGCCCGCGAAAGTCTGGCACGGCCTTGAAGTGTTCGACCATCGAGCGGATTTCCTTCACCGTACGCGTGCAGGGTGGCGACACCTTTTGTTCGACCACCGCCAACGCTGGCTTGAGATGTTCGGCCTGAAGACTGCGGCGGGCGTTTTTGAACAGTTGGCGGCAGAAGAGGCGTTTGGGCTGGTCGTGTTTAACGTAGTAATCGCGCCGATGACGGCCCCAGCCGTCGGTCTGGCCCAGTTCGCTCCAGCCGCTGGCCGAATAAACTGTACCGCAAAACTGGGCAACATCGACGAAGGTTTCGACCACCAACACCGGATGGCCGTAAGAGCTCTGCCAATCGGTGGGAAGGCGATCCAGGGTCAGGCGCAGCACCTTGCTCGCCAGGTTGGGCACGGAGCGCTCGGGCAGGATAAGGAAGCGGCTGTTGTTAGTCACCAGGCTCAGGCGACGGTGGCGTTGAGCAGCGCTCCATCCGATCCATTGGTCGCGATGCTTGAGGTGCTTGGCTGGAGCGCTGAAGACCAGCAAGGCCAGCCATTGACCTTGGGCATCGGTGGCCACGTAGTGGAGGCGTTCGCCCACCGCTTTGAGGCTTCCCAGATAGTGATGCTCATCGAGCAATTGTTTGAAACGCTCCAGTTCGGCGCGCTCCACAAGCCGCACTTGGACTTGGTCTAATAAGGCTTGTTGGTCGCAGTTAGGCAGTCGCAGAGTTTTACTCACGCCCGCGAGGATAAAAAATTGCTAAACAAATGTCCCGCAAAAAGATTCTTCTTCCTCTCACTAAACGACATACCCACCGCCAGGCATTGGCCCTGACCTATCGGGGAGTCGGCGATCCAAGGCAACCTATCGGCGCAAGAACGCGCTGGGGTCCGTACGCACACAAGGACCGCCAACAGCATACGGAGAGGGCTTTGATTCCTCACTTATTTTCGTCCCCTCTTTTTCAGACGCCGACACGCCATTGACCGGATAGGTCTCTGCGCGTCGGCTTTCCTTTTATCGCCCGCATGATATAGTCCGCCCGATTTCGTTTACTTCGTATGCTTTATCAGAAGTTTCTTGTTGTCGTTGGGATTCTTGGGGTTGCGACATATCTTCGCGCGCAGCAGCCAGTCACACCCGTTTCACCTGAACCGCAGCCGACGACGACGCCGTTCATTGCGGACCCGACGCAGGCAGAAGTGCCGCGGGCCGAGGCGGTGCCAACTGCGAGACCGGACCTGAGTTTTCCCGCAAGCCCGATGGCGCCGCCGATTCAGCAGGCGGCAGCCGCACCGCCAACGGAGCCTGGCGTGGCGCGTGCCGAGCCGGTCTCCGAGAGGGAGGTGATCACCCGGCTGCAGATCTTTCTGGATCAACGATCGTTCGGACCGGGCAAAATTGATGGGAGATGGGGCGAATTTGTGGCAAAAGCATTGCAACGGTATCAGAGAGCGAACGGTCTGAAGCCCACCGGGCAGATCGACGCGGATCTGCAACAAGAGCTGCAACATATTTTTCCGATCTACACGACCTATGCCTTGACCCAGGACGATTTCAATCGAATCGGCAATATCCCGTACAAACCGAAGGAAGAAGCCAAGGTGAAAGCGATGCTTTACAGGTCAATGACCGAGTTCATCGCGGAACGATTTCATGCCGGTGAGAATTTTATCACCAAACTGAACAACGACCTGAAACTGGAGGCCCTGAAGCCGGGAGACACGGTGCGTGTGCCGAATGTTCCGCCGTTCCAGATTGAATCGTTGACGGAAATAGGAAGTCTACCGAACAAACCGGAATTCGCGAAGCGGCTGATCAAGATCGATACCCGTTACAGAATGCTCGACATAATGGATGGCGAAAGGTTTATCGGTTCGTATCCAATCACTCCCGGTTCCACGAAATTGCCGGCCCCGATCGGGACCTGGAAGATCGTGGGGATCGCGACGATGCCCTGGTTCCGTTGGGATGAGGCGATGTTGAATCATGGGGAGCGGAGTGAAAATTTTTATAACATCCCGCCGGGGCCGCGTAATCCGGTCGGGATCGCCTGGATCGGCCTCAGCAAACGCGGGATCGGCATTCACGGGACGAATAGCCCGGACACCATCGGAAGGTCCGGGAGTCACGGCTGTATCCGGCTGGCAAATTGGGATGCGGCACGGGTGATCAATCAGGTAACGGAGGGAATGACTGTCGAAATCTTTTAGGCTGAGGGCCGGAGAGCGTTCATCGTTCGCGGTTCATCGTTTTGGTATTTGCCGTTCGGCGGCGAAAGGTTCAACGTCAGCGGACGAAGTTCGGGTCACTATTTGGGGCCGCTGGCTAAAAATTTGAGGCGATGCCTCCTGACACTGACAACTGACACTGACAACTTCTTGATGGATTGATGACTGTTCGTGCAGAGATCGGGTGCTGGGCCTTGTTGGTGGTTGATAATGAGCCGATTCGCAGGCAGGTGGAACTGGAACTGCAAGCGGTTCGAGAGGCGATCGAGCGCTGTGAAGCCGATATCACGCGTCATGAGACGCTTGATCTGCCTGCGTTCCGCCAATGGATGGCGATGCAATGTTCCGATCTCTTGAATGAGCGGCGATTGATTGCAGAAAAAATCTGGGGTTTGCGCGCCCGCTTAGCCGCCATCCAAGGGTTGACTCAACACGGGATCCCGAACGTTGCTTCAGCATTTTTCTGGTTTCATGAGATTGAACGGGATGGAGCCGCGATTCCTCCGTACGTGCGACGCGCATGGGAGGAAGTGACCGTGGGAAGCCCGGAAAAGCGGAGGGCGCATGGCGTTGAGTTCGGCCGATTCGATGGGGCACCAGACGATGGCGATGAGGAGGATGATGACGCTTTTGTGGATTGGAGCGACGCAGAGGGCGATGAGACGCCTGAGGGGACATCTGACCGGTCGGACTTGGAGCCAGGTGAACGGGGAGAGATTTCCAGGCACAAAACTTTGTACAGGAAGATCGCTTTGTTGCTTCATCCGGATATGGCCGGCGCGTTAACCAAGCAGGAATTGGAACTCTGGTACCAGGCGCAACGGGCGTACCAGGAAGAGGATGTGGTCACGTTGGAGACAATCCTGGCCAGATGCGGTCGGGTGGGAACAAATAGTCTAACTTTATCGGCGCTTCGTGCATGCGTGCGACAGGCCAACTCGAGGTTGACGATCTTGCAGCAATCGATCGCCGGTTTGGCCGGATCACCGAGTTGGCGGTTTCTGCTGTTGAGTTCGCTCGAGGTGAATGTTCGGTTACGGGATGTGCGGCATGAACTTGAGGCGGTGATTCGAGCGTTGACGCGCGAAGCGACGACGATGGAGAATGAACTCGCGAGGATCGGAGCGCTGGCGGATCGATGGGTGCGGCGGAGAAAAGGAGAAGGGCGGCAATTGGCGTTGGGGTTTTGAGAAGGGATCCTAAATTGCGCTGGTATCGTTGGACGTTTGTGGGAGTCAGCAAAGCATTCGGTTGCGTACTTTGTTCACGCCTTTATTCTGGAAAATTACTACGCGGACCGTGTACGGTGTTCGTTGGCAACCATTCGAAACGGGGAGGGGCCGGCGGTCACGCCGCGGCGCATAGGCCTAACGGGATGAGTATCGGCCAGCGCGAGTTGAAAGCCCGACATAATCCCACTTAGCACCAATTTCATCTCCAATTGGGCAAAGGCCATGCCGATGCAACGCCGGACGCCCCCGCCAAACGGTAAATACTCATAAGGAGAGAACCGGCGTTCCAAAAACCGTTCGGGCCTGAATTCATCCGGATCAGGGTAGACATCGGCACGGTGATGGGTCAGGTAGATACAGCCTACCACGATGGTGCCAGGTTCAAGGGACGTACCCGTCAGCTCAAGACGCGATCTGGTGACTCGCGGAAACGTGAGCATCCCGACTGGGTAAATTCGCAACGTTTCGCAACAGACGGCATTGAGATAAGGGAGCCGGAATAGAGCGCCCGGATCCAGGGAGGCGTCGAATGCCTGAAGTTCGTTTACCAGTTTTTCACGTACGGTCGGGAATTTGTGAATCCAGAACAACGCCCAGGTGAGAGCACTGGCAGTCGTTTCATGACCAGCTACCAACAGGGTCATCAACTCGTCGCGCAACTCCAGGTCCGTTAGGGCATCGCCGGCTTCATCACGGGCAGACATGAGCAAAGTGAGAATATCGTTGCGGGAAGCATCCGGGTGGCTTCGACGCTCCGCTATTTCGTCGTAAATGAGTTGGTCTATTTGCTGTCGGTTACCGACAAATCTACCCCATGGGCTGAGTGGGCCAAAATTCTGACGGAGCATCGGAAAAAACAGGAAGCTGACACTGAATGGATTACTCATTCTATCGAGCATGGTTCCCAGAATCTGCTCGAGTTGTTGATATCGGATTCCGTCGTTTAAGCCAAAAACCGCCCGCAGGATCACGCGCAAGGAAATCTTTTGCATGGACTTGCGCACGAAGAAGGCTTCCCCATCGACCCACTCGTTCATCACCTCCTCTGTGATATCTCGGATGAGTCCTCCGTACGAACGCATCCGTTCTCCATGAAAGGAGGGCATTAACAATTGACGCATATGCCGATGGCGATCACCACTCAATCCGATCACGGATTGCGCTCCTAGAAGAGGTTCGAGCATGACGTTTAGCTCACCAGGCGCGTCAAACAGCTCGGAATCGTCCCCTGTTAAAATGATCCGCAAGGCTTCAGGGTCGCTGAAGAAAACGATGGGACCTAATCTCTGGCTGAGCGTCACCGTGAATCGGTCTCCATAGCGATGGCTGCAGCCGCGCATAAACGGAAGCGGCTTGGCAATCCACTGGAGCATTTGCCAGATCTTAGGCGATTTTGGCCCGTCGGGGAGCGGCATAAGTGTTTCCTACTTTAGATCGGCGGAAAAAAGAGGGCGGAAGAACGATTGAAGGGTCGCAGATGGAGAAATAGCTCGCAAGGAGGCGGAAGAATTATCGCATGAGGGAGACAGAGTGGATGAACATAAACTTTGGACAATGTTGCGGCATTTTGTGCGCAAATGGGTATCAAGGCGTAGTCAATAGCAAGAAAATCCTCCGTGACCTCCGTTCGAAACTCCGTGGTTGACGAGGAAATCCTTTAGGTCGCGTGGGAGCGGGGCTTCGAAGGAGAAAGGGTCACCTTCGAATTCGAAGTAAAGAGCGGAAGCGTGGAGAGCTTGACGGGAGAGAAGGAGCCTAGCTTCCAATGATGGACTCCAGTCCGTTTGGATAAATTCCAGGTAACAATTTTCGTCGGGTCCGTAGATTTTGTCGCCGACAATAGGGTATCCGGCATGGGTGAGATGCACACGGATCTGGTGGGTCCGGCCGGTTTTTGGTTCAGCTCCGATCAGGGCAAAAGGGCGGTCGCGGATGGTGAAACGGTTCAGGACACGAAAAGAGGTGAGGGCCGGGGATCCGCCGGGGTGCACCGCTTGTTTCATCCAAATCTTGGATGGGCGAACGATTCCTTGTCTCAACAGAGGTTGATCCACGGCGAATGCTTCTTCGGCGGGCCAGCCGAACACGATCGCGGTGTAAGTTTTGCGGATTCGTTGATTCGCGATCATGAAGCCTAACTGCCGGGCTGTCTCACTCGATTTCGCGACCAGGATCAGACCACTGGTTTCACGGTCGAGCCGGTTGATGAACGAGATCCGGGCGCCGTTCACGATTTCAAAGGCCAGGAGGCGCTTCAGTTCGTCCCAAAGCGTATCGGGTCTTCCCGGCCCGGTGGGGTGAACCAGGAGATTTCCAGGTTTGTTAATCACCAGAAACCGGTGATCTTCGTAGACAATGCATGAGCCGATCCCGGAGCCCGGAGAAAATGGAACCGCAGCATTCACCGATTTGACTGGTAGTCTGTTGTTGTCATGATTGAGTTAAAGAACGTTACCCGGCGATATCAGCAAGGCGAGAACACAGTTTTGGCACTGGACGATGTGAGTTTGCGGATCGAGCCGGAAGAATTTGTCGCTGTGACTGGGGAGTCCGGGTCGGGTAAGAGCACCTTCCTGCACCTGATCGGCGGATTGGATAGACCGGATGCGGGAGAGGTGCTGGTGAATGGATTAGCTCTCCAGACTGCTTCGGACAGGGAGTTGACAGAATATCGGGCCCACGATCTGGGGATCGTGTTCCAGTTCTTTAACCTGCTTCCGACGCTCAACGTGCTAGAGAACGTTTGTGTTCCGCTCGAATTTCAAGGGGTCAAGTTTCGTAAGGCGGCGGCGCGCGCCCGCGAGATGCTGAGACTGGTTGGAATGGAAAAACGCGAGCACCACTTTGTGCATCAGCTCAGCGGCGGCGAGATGCAGCGCACAGCGATCGCGCGGGCCCTGGTGCATCGGCCGAAAGTGTTGCTTGCTGATGAACCGACCGGAAACCTCGACGCCGCCAACGCGGACAAGGTGCTGAAGATTTTTCGACGAATTGCCGATGAACGCCTGACCACGCTGGTAGTAGTGACCCACAGCATCGAGGTCGCCGAAACCGCGGAACGAAGGATTCATTTGAGAAATGGGAAAATAATTGAGTTGGTTCTGGGAGGGTAGCGGAAGGCGTTCAACGTTCAGCGTTCAACGTTCAACGGGCGCGCGTTCGCCAGCGTAGGCGAAGCGTCCCGCTTTGCTTCCTCAAAGCCGAGCAAACCGAGACGGTTCGCCTACCGGGTGGGTGCGCCGAACGTTGAACGTTGAACGTTGAACGTTGGTGTGTTAACACGGTCCCCTTCATTTATGGCCTTTTTTAACCAGCAGACGTTGACGAAGAGTGCGAGTCTCACCGGGACATCCTTGCATACGGGCTCGCAGGTGAGTTTGCGGTTGAGGCCGGCGCCGATCGATCACGGAATCAGATTCAAGCGCATCGATTTGCCGGATGAACCGACGATCGATGCCAAGGTCAACCATGTAAAGTTCGTCGAACGGGCGACCACCATTGCCGAAGGCAATGTAAAGGTGCACACGGTCGAGCATGTGCTTTCGGCGCTGTGCGGCATGGGAGTGGATAACGCCCTTGTGGAAATGGATTCTAACGAGCCGCCAATCGGCGACGGCAGCGCTTATCCCTTTGTGGAGCTGATCAATAAATGCGGCATTGAACAACAAAAAGCTCTGCGCAAAACAATGGAGGTACGCGAGCCGCTTCACATTGAGACGAAGACCGGTTCTTTACTGACGATCGTGCCGGATCGTACGTATCGAATTTCGTGTACCCAGGTCGGTCCGGAGGGACGATTTACCCAGTACTACTCAACGGAGATCACGCCGGAGATCTATGAAAAAGAAATTGCCCCCGCGCGCACGTTTGTTTTCTACGAGGATGTGAAACCGCTTCTTGATAAGGGACTGATTCGCGGAGGCAGCCTGGAGAATGCAATTGTTGTGCGCGGTGAATCGGTCATGGGAAAAGAACCGCTGCGGTATCCGGACGAATTCGTTCGGCACAAGATTCTCGATGTCGTGGGCGACCTGTTCCTGGCCGGATGCAGGTTTCTGGGTCATGTGATCGCGGTCAAACCCGGACACGCCGCAAACGCGGAACTGACCAAGGCGCTGGCCAAACGTTTTGCACACTTGCTATCGATGGCGCCCGCGCAGGTGATTCCGATTGGCACCGGGGTCATGGATGCGAAGGATATCATGCAGGTCCTTCCGCATCGTTATCCGTTTCTGATGGTCGACCGGATCCTTTCATTTGAAGGAAACAACAAATGTGTCGGATCAAAACAGGTCACCATCAATGAACCATTCTTTCAAGGCCATTTTCCTGGTCACCCCGTGATGCCGGGGGTCCTGCAGGTAGAGGCGATGGCTCAAGTGGCCAGTCTCTTGCTTCGCAAACAATTTAATGAGACGAGCGGGATCGGGTACTTTTTGAGCGCTGACGACGTTAAATTCCGAAAACCGGTAGTACCCGGTGACATGCTGATCATCGAGGCGGAACTCCTGAGAGCGAAAGGCAACGTGGGAAAGGCCAGTTGCAGGTGTCTGGTCAATGGAGAAGTGGCTTCCGAGGGGACATTGATGTTTGCATTTGTCGCGCGATGAGCATTCATCCCACCGCAGTCGTCGATCCGGAGGCCGAGATTGGTCTGAATGTGGTCGTTGGCCCGTATTGCGTCATTGGGCCCGAAGTGACGATCGGAGCCGGTTGCTGGCTACAGAACCAGGTCACGATATGCGGTCCGGTCAAGATCGGGGCCAGGAACCGGTTCCATTCGTTCTGTTCGATCGGACAACAGACGCAGGACCTGAAATACATCGGCGAACCAACTTATCTTGCAATCGGTGACGACAATTGTTTCCGCGAATTTGTGACCGTAAATCGAGCGACGGCGATTGGATCGGTGACTCGGGTCGGCAATCGTGGAAATTTTCTGGCGTACAGTCACATCGCCCACGATTGCGTCGTAGAAGATGAGGTGATTTTTTCGAACAATGGAACACTGGCGGGTCATGTGCTGGTTCAGGCGCACGCGATCATCGGCGGGTTAACCGCGATTCATCAGTATTGTCGAATTGGGAAACATGCGATCACCGGCGGATGTTCGAAGATCGTTCAGGATGTGCCACCTTTCATGATTGCGGATGGAAATCCGGCGGAGGTGCGCGGGATCAACGTCGTTGGCCTGGAACGACGAGGCGTTCCCGCAGAAACAATTCGGGTGCTGAAGGAATCGTATCGAATCTTGTACCGCGCCAAACTGAACACGAAACAGGCGCTGGAAGAACTGGAAAAGAGCTTTGGGGATGTGGTGGAGGCCCGGGAGCTGATCGAGTTTATCGAGCAGAGCGAGAGGGGCATCATTCGGTAACTCCAATCGTGCTCGTGCTCGTCGTCGCTCTCGTTATCGATGTCCTTGGAAGCGAACACTCGCATCCGTCGCTGCCTTTGTTCACGTGTCATTTCCCATCGCCACCACGCTTGACCAGCCACGATCAAGGATCGAGAACGATAACGACGACGAGGGCGATAACGATTGGAGACGAAGACAGACACAGTAAAGATCGTCTGTATCTGACAACTGATATGGCCTGCAGCTTGTCGCGAGGGTTGCCGCGGCGGAAAGTGATGCTCGATGATAAGCGCCTTGTTCTTCGTTTTGATCGTCTCGACCGCCCTTTTATTCGGCAATGAGTTCTCCGTCGGGTTCTTTATTCATCCTTCTTTAGCTCGAGTCGATCATCGAGCTTTTATACCAGCCATCCAAGTTTTTGCGCGGTTCTTTGGCAAGATCATGCCAATTTGGATGGCAGCGACGCTGCTCCTCCATCTCGTGCTGGTTTCGCTGACATGGCATTGGCCGGCCAGCCACACAGTGTTTCTCGTTTGTGCCGTCATTCTCTGGATCATTATAATCGTATTCAGTGTCATTGGTCCTGTACCGATCAATAATCGAGTCAAGGCGTGGGATATCGCCCGCCTTCCTGACGATTGGGAAGCCCAGAGGCGCCGATGGGACGCGCTCAACGCGATAAGAGTCCTTTTGATTGGATTAGCCTTTGTTGCCCTGCTTCTTTCTTTTAAAACCCTGCTATGACGTGGTTGAAAAGGAGTTCGTTGGCGATGGTTCGTTTTGTTAGAGCGTCGGCCGAAAAATGAGATCGACAATATTGCGGACATATTGTTCGTCGGTCATGCCTTCGAGGCTTTCTTCAGGGAAAGCGACGATGGAGCGCAGGCGGCGGGCGAGTTGACGGTATAGTTCAAGCCGGCAGTTCGGTTCGAGGTCAGCGCGGCGACAAATGGCTTCTAAAGCCAGGCGAGCTTCGGCCGGCGAAATTGATTTTCGCAATTGGGCGGCGAGATGAGCATGGGCTCGAAGCGAATTATAGGTTCCGCTGAACAGTAACTCGAGGTCGGGAATTTTCTCGGGGACGGCGTAGATGACAACGGTGTTTGCCGCGATATCTCCGAGGCGCTGATACTTTCGGGAAAGCGCGCAACAGATGCCACCTACCGCGTAGAAGGCCGGTAATAGATCAACGACCCGCAAAAGGTTTCTGATCACGATCTGCGCCGGCCGCAGCCGGAATCCTTCCGCGTCGACCACACGGATTTGCAGTACCCGTTTTCCGATTGTTTGGCCGCGCCAGCTCCACTCGAGAAGAATCGAATAACCGATGCTAACAACAAAATAGGAGACGGTTCGAGCTGCGAGGGCAAAGTCAGGGCTAACAATGGCGGCAAGCAAGAGAACCTGTGAAAGCATGCCGGAAATGAGGGTGATGCCGGCTAGGTCAATCGAAAATGCGAGGAAACGGGTCACTGGCCCCGCAAGATGTTGGGTGAAACTGATGCCTTCCGGGGTTCGAATGATGAGACTGTTCGTGCGCATTCGGCTTCAGAGAATAAGATTGCGAAATCGGAACCCACAGATTTCGCAGATTTTGATTTAAATTGTCTAAAGCGGGTCTTGGAGTCTAAGTGAACCTTCCCGCTCCGACCCCGAATCCCTGTGCGGCGTTGACTGCCTCCTGAGCCTTATCGGTCGACTTAGAGTAGGTGAGCGCCACATTAGCGCCTTCCCTGGCCAGACGATTGATGATACCTGCGCCAATACCCCTGCTGCCTCCGGTGACAAGAGCCGCTTTTCCTTCGAGTGTTTTTTTTCATAATTATTTGAGTGGTTTGCTCATGAATGGGTCGCCTCGCGAGAGGCATTTTAACTTTAACCGCTGTAGGCGGGCCGTCCCCGGCTTTTTCGGTTCGAAGAAGCAAAGGCGGCGACGCTCCTTATACGATGCTGAATCTGCTTTCATTGCAGGGTAAGGCGAGACGCCTTACTTACAACGGAGAGTAGGTAAGCCGTCCCGGCTTACTTTCCGGGCACCGCGGGCCGAACAGGTCTACAACGGTCCGGATTTTTGATTCTTTCGTTGGAACAGAAACATCAGAAGCGCCACCAGTTCAACCAGGCCGAAAACGATTTTGAACTGGTACGGCAAAATTGGTTCGTGGTACTGCGAGAAAAATGCTTCCACTGTGCCGGCCCAAATCAAGAGCAGAGCAGCTCCCGAAATAAGCGTGACGAGTGATCCGATGACCGACCGGAGCCGCTGGTTGAGGTTCTCCTTCGAATTCCAACCGATCAGCGCCTGACCGAGGAGCAGACCTGCTTGACCGGCAATCAGGATCGCCGGGATTTCAACCACACCGTGCGGCAACAACCATCCCATGAGAAAGATCGATTGACCGGCTCGCACATAGTCGAATATCACGGCTCCTAGAACCACGCCGTTATAAAATAACAGGATCACCGTACCAATTCCCCAGGTCACACCGAGTGCTAACGCCAAGATCGATATCTGCGTGTTGTTCGTAATCAGTGTCGCCGAAAACCGGCTTTTCGATGTCGCCAGCGCCGGGTTCGTCTTCCTTTCCTCTTCCTTAACCCGTTCAGAGGGGTTCTGCAGCAGGTGCGGAAACGGTGCGATCGCAGCTTTGGCATCCGGATCGAATGCCACCGCGGCGCTACCGAAGAGGGCGCCAAAGATGGTGAGCAGGAGCGCTGCCAAAAAAAACCGAAAATGCTTTCGGAACGTCTGCGGGAAGGTTCGGAACAGCCAGGTTCGCAACGACAATTTGTCAGTTCTGGAACGTCCGGTCTGCAATTCGGCGTAGGCTCGGGCGAGCAAGGACTCAAGAGAACGAACCAAGTTGGGCTCTGCGGCAAAGGTAGAGATCTTGATTAATCCGGCACCCGTGCGTTCGTACAAATAATGGAGTCGCTGAGCTTCTTCGAGGGTCAGGGGCTGGAGGGTTTCATTTTCGATTCGGGCAAGAATCTTATCTAACTCTTCCCAGGTCGATCGCTCGCGCTCGATGAACCGTTTCAAATCGACGATCATAACGTTTGTCGCCGTTTCAGATCCATATAGTAGCTGACAAGCCGGAGACTGAGTTGATCATTCGATACGACGTGAAGTTGAACACCTTTCCGGGTCAACACTCGCTGAAGGTCTTGCAATTTTGTCCAACTCAGGTGACCGGCGAGTTTGCGATAAATTTCGTCGGGATCTTCGATGGCGCCTTCGCTAAACAGAGGTTGGACGGCGAGAGGCGCAATCATCACCGCCAGGATTAAATGTTGCCTGGATAACACGTCGACTGCGCTGACAAAGTCCTCAGCCGCGACCGGATCATCGAGCGAGGTCAAAAACACGAAAAGCGAGCGTCGTTTGATGCGGTGTTTCAGTGTTGCTGCGATCTCTGCGAAGTCGGGGGATACGGTTTGTGGTACGAGTGAAACGGCCAGGTCACGGCAAAGATTAAAGTGAGCAGAGCCGGCTCGGGCTTTCACGAGGTGGTTTACTTTATCCGAGAACGAGATGAGTCCGAACCGGTCGCCTTGCCGCTCGGCGGCGACACAAAAGAGGAGAGCCGCCGAGATTGCACGGTCCAGATGAGTCGTTGTTTTTCGTGAGTCTTGAAACGCGAAGACTTCGGGAAGCCGGCGCGCGCTGAGACGAGACGTATCAAGCGCGAGATAGATTTCCTTGGATCGCTCTAGCTGGAACACTTTCGTGACAGGAAAGCGCCGTTTTGCCGTCGCTTTCCAGTTTATCTCATCGAAGCTGTCCCCTCGCTCGTACTCTCGCAATTTTTCAAATTCGCGGCCTCTGCCGATCTGTGGCTGGGTGTGCATGCCGATGGCGCCGCGATTCAGAAAGCGGGCGATTTGTTTTCCTTCGCGCTTCAGGTTTGGGTAGATGCGGACGTCGCACTGGACAGACCGGTGGTCCCGATGGATCCAGAAGCCAAGAGGCGAGTGCCAATCAAAATAGAGGCTGTCAATGTGGAACGTGCCGCGCGCGATTCCGATGAAAGGAATTCGAATGAATGCTTCGGATGACGCCGTGGTCAGTGGGAATGTTGCTTGTTCCTGTTCCGGATCTAAATATTTCGGAAAACGTACGGCCAGGCGGACGGAATCGTTGTGCCGG
The DNA here is from genome assembly GCA_963782115.1 of uncultured Verrucomicrobiae bacterium. Taxonomy (GTDB): domain Bacteria; phylum Verrucomicrobiota; class Verrucomicrobiia; order Chthoniobacterales; family JAFAMB01; genus JAFAMB01. The sequence continues at coordinate 98,312 of CAWAIK010000011.1, read as the reverse complement.
ACAGCAAACTGCGCTCGGACCTCAAGTTCTACCCGTTCGTCCCGGATTCCGCGGAGAATGTCGGGAAGCGAGAATTGCAGTTTTCGATAACGACCGAGGCCGAGGGCTAAATCGCAAAGGACCAGGATGAGCGCGAAGCCGATCAGTAAGAACGCTATTGGGAAAAAACCTCGGCTCAAACCTGCGGCAGTGGCAAGCGGCACTGCCACCAGGAACATCGCAACTACCAGACGCAACCGGGGCGCAATCATCTTGGGACCGGGATTTTCTCGAGGATTTGCCGTACAATGGCGACGATTTCCGTTCCCTCAATTTCGAATTCCGGACGCAACACCATGCGGTGTTCCAGAATCGGTTGAACTAACACCCGCACATCGTCTGGCGTCACATAATCCCGGCCGTGCAATGCGGCATGGGCGCGGCTGGCCAACAGGAGCGCTTGAGTTGCCCGGGGACCGGCTCCGACAAGGACGCTGTCGTGTTTCCTTGTCTCTCGGATGATATCCACCAGATAGGTTAATAATTCAGGTTTCACGAGAACCTGAGTTAATGTTGTACGCAGGCGTGGAAGATTTGTTTCACTCACCACCGTTTCGACGCTGCCTCGATTCAGAACGGACTCAGGAGCGTCCTCGCCTAACATGCGTTCTGCTAAATTCAGTTCTTCGTCCCGATTCGGAACATCCATTCGTATCTTGAGCATGAAGCGGTCCTTTTGCGCTTCCGGCAACGCGTAAGTGCCTTCGTACTCAATCGGATTTTGGGTAGCGAACACTGTAAAGTTTGGCGATAGATCGTAGGTTGTGCGATCGACGGTTACCTGGCGTTCTTGCATCGCCTGAAGCAGAGCAGACTGGGTTTTGCTCGGGGCGCGATTGATTTCGTCTGCAATCAGGAACGTCGTAAACACGGGTCCGGGCACGAAGGTAAATTCGTTCTTCTGCAGGTTAAAAATACTGGTCCCGATAATGTCGGACGGCATCAGATCCGGAGTGAACTGGATACGATCGAATTGGGTTCCTAAAGTGTGCGCCAGTGTCTTGACCAATAAGGTTTTCGCGACCCCGGGAACTCCCTCCACGAGCGCATGCTGGTTGGTGAAAATCGCGATCAAAGAGAGGTCAACCGGAAGCGTCTGGCCGATAACAACTTTGGCCACCTGTGCGCGGGTTCGAGTCAAAATCTCGTTCAGCTCATCCAGCGCTTCATTCATAATTCTTTGTTCAAGAGAGTCGTTAACTGGTTGTATCTCTCGACGACCGGTTTTTCTTCGCCGGAGTTAGAGCGGAATTTTTCCAGACTTGCGAGCTGCGTCGATGTTGGCCGAGCTGTTTTAAGCCACGTGGTGATACAGACGCCCAGCAGGTCTTTCTGAGGAACTGCGCGGCGCAAAAGATTCAAAAAGGCTTCTTCCGAGCTAGAGCCTGAAACGGTCAATCTGCTTTGATCAAACTTTGTTCTTGGAACCAGCGTGTACTGGCATTTCCAGATAAAAAGCAAAAGAACAACAACGATGCTGATGAAGGTCCCTTGCAAGCCGTAGCGCTGCGCCAGAGTCATGATGCCGGGTCGCTCGCTGAGGCCCAGATGAGTCTCGTCAAACAGCACGCCGCGGCGATTGTCGATCAACCAAAGGAGAAAACCTGTATTCCGATCTCCGGCGAGCGCTTCGTTGCTTAACGGATACGAATCGGCGAGCAGGACAATCGATCCACGGGCGAAGGCTCGTTCAACGATCACATCCTTGTCATCTTGAACCGCGATAACCTTCCAGTCTGATCTTAGTCGCTCGAAGAAGTTGCGGCCGAGCCAGCGCGAGATGGGCTCGAACAAAGTTGAATTGGCCGTAGCCAGGTGAATGTCGTTAAGCGGCGCTATCTCGGCGCCCCAACTCCGGATCAGACTTCGCCAGAGAACAAAAGATGTGTTGTCTGTTGCATCCTGGTTGGTGCCTGGAGCGGGCTGGGTTCTAGTTGGTTGAACTTTATCCGGACGCAGAGCGACGATCAAGCGCCCGCCGGTTGCCAGCCAATGGTCGAACAACTGAGAATCCTCGTCTGAAACGACTTGCAGATCTGCGCGGATACCTGCGACAACGAGAACCTGATTTTCGCCTGACAGAAGAATTTTAGACGACTGCAACCGGCGACTGACATGAATCAGATCGGTGGCCTGAAGGCTGTCGTAGAAAGCTTTCAATCCTTTGGGGTCTGCTCGATAGGTGGAATACTCGGGGTAACTGTCACCAGTTTCGAGGCGCGTTCTGAAGGTTTGCAATCCAACGAAAAACAGGACCAGGAAACCACCGATCAAGACGACCCATGCGGCCAGGCCGGCGACTTTAGGTGCCCGCATGTTTGATCCTTTCGTAAATCCTCTGGTAGTTATCGAAGTCTTCAGGCGTCACGCTGTCCGCGCCGTACCAGCAACGTTCAAACCCGAGGCGGCTTTGCGAAAAGAGCGCAGGCAAGTCGGAGAGATGGTTCGCCTTACGACCGAGTTCCTTTTCATAATCGGTATTCGATTTCCATCGCTCGACGGTGATCAAACGGTGCGAAGCCAGATACGACAGGATTGCCAGGAAGAGGGCACGTTGCGCCTGACGAAATTCGCCTGCGGCCATCTTCTCATGAGCCAGGGCGTACCATTCATTGTCCGGAAGCTGATCAGCTTCGATTTCTTCGTCGGCCAGGTCCAGATCCTGCGAGGGTACGATTGACGGAGGGAGCTTCGTTGCCTTCAATTTCAGGATCCGAATCACCAAAAGAATCAAGGTTCCGGCAAATGCCGCCCACAACAGGTAACCGAGCGCATTGAACAACCCGGAAGAAAACGGCGCCCCGGCAGGTTGAGTAACAGGAGCTTTAAGATCAAAAGGTTTGAGCAAAGATTTCAACAAGCGGCTAATCCAGCTGCCCAGGGAAACCACCATTTGCCGAATCGACGCCATCCATTGTTCGAATATCGATTTTTGTCCTGGGCGGTGCGTGGGCGCAGAGGGTTCGCGCCAACTGTACTCCGGGTTTTGCAGGACCCGTTCGATCTGCCGGTCCAATGCCGGTTTAGTTAGTGGCTGATCGAGACGTTCGCTTTGGGGCGCACTCGTTTCGATAGAGCTTCCCGTAGCGCCGAGAGGCGTGGCAATCAGAAGTGCACCCAAAGTAAGCGAAAGCTGCAGGCGAACCGTGCTCGAGATAGCAGCACTTAGAAGAGGCAAAACCGGGACGCTTCGCTTACAGGTCTGGTCAGGGCGAACGGGGCGCGCCCTGTTTTGCAGAGCGGCCAGCCTTCGCAGCAAATCTGCACCGGTCGCCAAGGATTCGCCGTCGCAACAGCGGATCACTTCGATTGCCTTGGCCAGGAGATCGATCAAAAAATAGGCGACGGCAGCGATAACGATTAGCAGGACTGGGGAGAACGCCCAGGTGTAACTTCGAGTCAGGAAACTCTCGATACCGAGCAGGATCTTCAAAACGAGTGGGATCGACAAAGTGACCGCGTACAGATCGAAGAAAATAATCAACGCGAGTAGTGACAAGAGACCATACACTGCGTAGCTCTGTTTCGGCCAGAGGCGGGCAAGCTCCCAGCTTTTTCTGACGTCGTTCTGATCCGCGCCGCCAAGCACCGTCAAGTTCTGGAAAAACGCGGAGACGTAGGTCACAGGAAAAACGAGGAGCCAGGCAAGCGGTTTGATGAAAAAACCGAGGGGCTGAAATGCGATTTGCCTGCTCCAGATAGCCAGCATCGTGGAAGGTTTCCACCATCTGTTGACGTTGCCGGTGTACGCGCGAACGAGTTCCCGGCAGCAGAACGCCTGCAGGCCTTTCATCCAGCAATAGGTCAAAGCCACAGCAACCGCGGACGCCGCGCAGTTGTCCCCTGCGTTGCGGCTGTAGCTCATCTCTGCGCAGAACCTGAAGAGAGCCAACACGAAAGGGACAGTTCCTGCGCAGTAAAGCGCATAAACAGTCGCCGGAGATGTGCGAAGCAGCTGAACAGCTTCCTCAATCAGGACCAGCGCTGTTCGGTCAGGGCGCATTTCGTTCATCGTTCACCGTTCGCACAGTGTGACATTTTCGTTGCGCTCGTATCTGCTCTTTGCTCCCAACTTGAAAATCAAGCAATTCATCTCCGGCGCCCCCAGCAAGCGGCAAACGGTTAACGACGAACGGTGGCTGCATTATCCGAGGGCCTTGAGATAGCTGATGTCATGAAGATTTGGTGGAATGAGAATGAGAAGGCGTCCGATCAGGTAGAAAAAAAACCAGGTGACCGTCAGCCCAACGATCATTCCGATGACGGCCATAAACCACCCCGCGGTCCGGTTGACGGATTCGATCGGGTTGGACCTTCGCTGAAGGCAGTTCGAGCATAAAAATCTCCCTTCATGTTCTGTGATGCATTCTCTGCAGAAGTAGTTGGTGCACGCCGGACAGCGGGCAATGGCTTTCCGATCCGGATGGATCAAGCATCTTTGTAAAGTGAGGTCCATCTTAATGAAGAGTTTAAATTGGGTTTGAACGAGGTGCGTCGGCTAGCTGCGCCTGCCGGATCAGCGGTTCGATGGTCTCCATTCCTTTGCGAAAATCGCGAATTCTTTCCAAAGGTGCAACCCGATGGGTCTGAACCGCCGTTCGAAGCCGGACGATGCATGTTGGGCCCAAAATCATGTTATGGACGAAGGCAACTCCGAACAGCGCGGTGAAGAACATTCCCACGGTCACGGCTGCAGGATTAGGCACAAAGAAAGAGAGCGCAGAGAGTAACGCGAGAAAAGCCCAGATCGTTCCAAAAACGATCCATCGCACACTCTTCGTTGCGGTGATCACTTGAATGTCGCGGAAATAGAATCGCTTGTAGCGTTCGACCAAAATCAATTGTTCAATCAAGAGGAGGTGATCGGTCCCGAGGTATAGCTTTGTCCTCAAGCCTGGAATCAAGGCCATTAGCAGTCCGCCATTGGAGATCTTGGTATAGGACATGGTGCGGGATTGCAAGTGAGCTACCTCCGACCGGTCGCAACGTGGTAGATCACGTATGCCCAGAACGCGATCAGCATAATGGATAACAGGATTGCGATGCCGAAGCGGAGACGAGATCGGGGCACCAAGGTCCATTGTCTTGACCAGTAGTAGAACGATAAAAACAACGAGCAGGGAGCCGAGACAATCGTGAAGACGCAAAAGAAGATCGTGACGACCGGTGCTGTCACGAGAAAGAGAGCAACATTATCGAACAGAGCAGCATGATGCACGAGGCCGGTTTCATTCCGTTGTTTTCTCAATTGGGAAAGGCACTCCGCACAGAGTTGCCTGTTACCGACGGGGATTACGCAGATTTCGCAGAGAAACCGGCCGCACTTATCGCATGGATTCGTCGCACGGTATCGCGAATGAAAGTAACAAACGGCTTCGTGCTCCTGGGCAAGATGAATGCCAGGACGAGAAGAGGGATCCCGATGGAGTTCGGGGAAAATGTAGGCCTCGACCTGCGAGTTGCATGCCGGGCACTGCACCGGTTCCCCTGAGATAAAGAGACTCACCGCCAGTGATTCGCTGCATTGAGGGCAACTCAGATTTGCGACCATTTAACCTATAGGTTTTTATCTGGCCCGGTGGTCTCCGTGCGAGAGCCTGAAACTGGCACCGCAGGTTGGTCGCGTTTGATCACCCTGGTGTCCGCGATGTAGTCATGAAGCGCGCGCCGCTGTGGATCGAATGCGACCATGATGTACCCGATGTACATGGTCAGACCGCTGAGCATCTTTCCAAAATAACGAATAGCCGCTCTGCCGTAGGTAACTCGGGAATAGTCCGAACGGACAACTCGCATTCGAAGCAGAAGTTTTCCAGGTGTGCCGCCGAAACGTCCCACGAAAAAAACTTCATAAGCAAACGCCACAATCAGACCGACCAGGATAAATGCAGCCTGAATTGTCAGCAAGGTTCCTAATTGGGCGGTGTCTTCGAACATGTTCGTTCTGCTCCCTGGTGCCGAAAGTGGATACATCCGGAAGATGATGATCTGATTGACCACCGTTAGAGGAACCGTCACGACCGATCGGAACAATCCATCCAGCAGCGTGGCGCAACACCGGACCCAAAATCCGCAGTATTGCACGGCCTCTTCGCTCGCTAATCCTTCGCGAACCTTCTGGAAAAACAAGGTTTTGCATCTCGGACAAATGCGCAAGTCGCGATAATGGATCGCCGACTCCTGGTCGACTTTTCGCTTACATTCCCCGCAATTGACGGACTCGCGTTTGAATATTTCCCCAAGTGGTTTCCAAGCTGTCATCCCCTCGCGCCAAACTGGAGTGGTCCACTCGATGGTTCCGGAGAGTTCGAGAGTTTCCAGTGCTGCTTCCTCAACGGGACCTTGGCGCCGCCCGTCTACCCCGTAGTACCAGCTCATAGATTAATTTGCCGGGAGACGCTCGCGGAAAGGTGCGCCAGAGTCAATGGAGTGCGTGAAGAGGGCATCGGCGTGTCGCCGACGGGTTCTTCAAACGCCGCTCTGCTTTGCCAATTGACCAAGGGTTTTGATTGCGTGTTCGATGCCGCTGGACCATGGGTGGCCGCAACTGATACGCATGCAGTTACGGAAGTTTTTGCCGTTTGCAGAGAAGATGCATCCCGGTGCAATAGCGATCCGGTGTTGGTTGAGTGCGCGGGCGGCAAGTTCCGTGGTGTCCAGTTTCGCATCAAGCTCGATCCATAGAACAAATCCACCCTGCGGTCGCGAGACTCTGATTCCGGCCGGAAAATGGCGTGAAACCGCGCCGCTGAAGAGCGGCAATTGGTTGGCGAAAAATGTTCGAATTTTCCTGAGATGGGCGTCGTAGGAGCCATGCTCCAGGAATTCAGCAACGGCCAGTTGTGTAATCGTCGGGCAAGCCAATGTTTGATTTGTTTTAAGTTGCAGGATTTGATCCCGAAAACGGCCCGGCGCAATCCAGCCTACTCTCAATCCGGGCGCCAGCGTCTTCGATATTGAACTGCACAGAAGGACGAGACCCTTGGCTTCAAAAGCCTTCGCGGTGACCGGACGCCGATCGTCCGGTGCACAAAGATCACCGTAAATGTCGTCTTCGATCAGCGGAACTTGGTACTTGGCCAAAATCGACACCACCCGCTTCTTCTTTTCGACGGACATGGTGCACCCAAAAGGGTTGGAGTAGTTTGTTACCAGTAGGCACCCGCCAATACTGGGTATCGATTGGACGGCATGCTCAATGTCGTCTGGAGAAACGCCGGTCTGTGGATCTGTGGGAAGTTCAACGACACGCAGCCCTAGATTTTCGATCATCTCAAGGATTCCGTAGTAAGTCGGTGACTCGACCAGAACAGTGGAGTTGGGCGCGCAGACAGTCCGGAGTGCCAGGGTGATCGCTTCGGTCGTGCCGTTGGTGACAATGAAATCTTCCGGTTTCATGAAGCATCCCCAATCGCTTGACCTTCGCGCCAACTGCTTGCGCAGTTTGTAATGGCCGGCGGGTTCGGCGTAACCGACGACTTCTGCAGATGCCGACCGACTTATTGCGGAGATCATCCGTCCGAGCTTTGCGGTCGGGAGGATTTCCGGAGACGGTACCGCGGTGCTGAGTGGAATAACACCTTTAGAATTCCCGACGGAGAACGCCTGATAACGCAGCTTGCTTACTTCAACCGGCGATGCCTCCAATCGGAGCGGCTGAGGCAGGGGCTCCGGATATTGGTTTCTGAACTTGATATAAAATCCGCTTCTCGGTCGAGCCTCGACGACGCCGCGGTCCTCAAGGACCCGAAGTGTGTGCAGGACCGTTTCCGTGCTCAGTCGGTGATCTCCGCACAGGGAGCGCACGGATGGCAGACGATCTCCCGGCAGGAAGACGTTTGCCAGGACCTGGGTCTCGAGGGAATTGGCCAGCGCCAGGTAAGCCGGGAGAGAGGTATCGACGTTTCGGCGTGTGGGCGTGTTAGGGTTGGTTTGCGGCATTTCGTTGTTTTGGACTCATGACACCGGATCCGAGATCGATCAAACTGTTCTGGTTGGTTTTTTAGTGAACTGTATCTGTTCTGGTGCGGATTTTTATTGAACGGTGTTCGCGTGAAAGCATTTTCGATTGCTGCGCCGGTTGTCGCGTTTGTCCAACATAGATCTCCGGAATGGCAAAGCTGGTTCTTTACGGCACTGGGAGTGCTCTGCTTTAGCTTCACGTTTCCCATGACGCGGCTCAGCCTGCGCGGATTTGATCCGATCTGGATCGCCCTTGTTCGGGGTGCGGGCGCGGGGGTTGCGGCGGTCGCTTATCTTATGCTGAGCAGGAGCCGGACTCCGGACCGGCGGCAAATGGTGCGTCTGGTTTCTGCGGCCGTCGGGATGGTGGTGCTTTTTCCGATCTTTGTCTCAATCGCACTGAAATCTGTTCCTGCGACGCACGCGTCGGTGCTAGGATCGATTCTGCCGCTGGCAACCGCTGTATTTGGAGTGGTCCGAGGGCGCGAATCGGTTTCCCGAGGGTTTTGGATATTTGCGATTCTCGGAACAAGTCTGATCGGCCTGTTCTCCGCGTATCGATCGGGCTTTCATTCGATCGAACAGGCAGATGTATTGCTAGTCGCAGCATTTATCGCCTGTTCCTACGGGTACGCCGAAGGGGGCCTGCTCGCTCGTGAGATGGGGGGATGGCTGGTGATCTGCTGGGCGCTCGTGAGCGTGCTCCCGCTCGAGTTGGTCGCGCTGATTGTCTATAGTTCTCGCGCTGGTGTTCGAATGGGGTTAGCACCCGCGGAGGCATGGGCGGGTTTGTTGTACCTCACCGCGGTCAGCCAGTTCATCGGGTTTTTCTTTTATTACAAGGGTCTCGCGCTGGGAGGTATCGCGAAAATGAGCCAGGTGCAATTGCTCTTGCCGTTCGTGGCGATCTTCGCCGCTCACTGGGTTCTGGGCGAACAAATAGACGGCTCGGTGATCATTGGAACCCTTGCCATTACGGCAATCGTCGCGGCGGGAGCGGCGAGTCGGCGGATCGGTACGGGGAACGGGGAACGGTAATATTTGTGTCAGGGAAGGTGTGGCAGTAATCGTGGCTCTGAGAGGATCGAGGAAGGTTAGGGGAGTGATCGTGAAAGAGGAGCAGTCGACCGGCGAACGATAAGCTCGGGGACAAACACGAGGGTTTGGGCGGGTTTACCGCCGCGGAGGCGTTCGAGGAGGAGTTCCATGGTGCATTTGCCCATTTTCTCCATTGGCTGGGCGATAACGGTCAAAGGAGGGTCCATATAACGTGCCCAAAACGAGTCGTCGAAACTCACGATCGATATGCCCTCGGGAATAGTGACACCTTTTTCGCGGACGAAAGCGATGACGCCGGCAGCCATTTCCATGTTTGCCACAAAGAGCGCGGTGGGAGGATGACGCATCGAAAGCAACTTTTCCGCGCATTGGTAGCCGGATTGCTGAAGAAAATTTCCGAATTGAATGTACGCCTTTTTGACGCGGACATCGTGTTTGCGGAGTGCCTCTTCAAACCCTGCAAGGCGTCCGCGAGCGTTGGAAAGGTGCTGTGGTCCCGCAATGGTGGCAATTTGGAAGTGACCAAGCTCAATGAGATGTTGGGTGGCAAGTTCGGCGCCCAGCCTGTTATCGACGACAACGGTATCGACATTCTTCAGGCCCGACTCACGATCAAGGTCGACCAATACTGCACCGGATTTCTGGAATGCGCGCAGGAGATCCAGATTCGCTCCGGTCGAGCAATTAATGACGCCCGAGACTTTCCGGTCGAGCAGAAGCTGGAGGGCGGCCTCCTCCTTGGCGCTATCTTCGTCGGCGTTGCAGATCAGGACGGTGTACCCGTTGGCTCGGGCTTCGTCTTCGATCGCTTTGACGACAGCGGCAAAGAAAAGATTTCTGATATCGGAGATAATGATGCCGATGGTTCTGGCCTGCTGGGTACGCAAAGATCGTCTTGTTCCGTTGGGTGTGTAGCCATGGCGATGGACGGCAGCGAGGACCCGTTGGCGAGTGGGTGGAGCGACATCTTCCGGGCGGCTGAGCGCTCTTGAAATCGTTGCGATGCTGAGATTCAGCTCCTTGGCGAGATGGTGGAGAGTCATGACGAGGAGAGGGGCGCGACGCTGGAGGGAACCGGGGGCTTGACAACTTTTGTGCACGAATTATAACTCGATGTAAAGTTTTACATTTTGCCCCCCCCAACAGCAGGTCGCGGCCTTCCTGGAAGGATTATCTGGTACGACGGAATAACTTTGGTTTCGCCGGATTCAGGTTCCTTCTATGTTGGTTTATCGCCAGGATTCTATGGTTGCCCCAACCGAACAGACTGAAGCACCCAATCATTTAGCTCTGCAAATGCGGGGAATATCCAAGAGTTTTGGGCCGACACCGGTCCTCAGAAAAGTCGATTTCGACCTGAGCGCCGGTGAAATCCACGCGCTGATGGGCGAGAACGGAGCGGGAAAATCGACCCTGATGAAGATTGCGGCCGGTTTGATCGACCAGTTTGACGGGGAAATCTGCGTGGCCGGTAAGCAACATCGGATGGCGTCTCCGCGAGATGCAACCAGGGCCGGCATCGCGATGATTCAGCAGGAGCTCAGCCTCGTGCCTGAACTTGCGGTTGACGAGAACATCTTTCTTGGACAGGAAAAGGTTCGGTCCTTGTTTATTGTGGACAGAGAGCAACAGGTCCGAGCGGCCCGCGAGGTTCTGCGCCCTTTGGATTTTCACGGCCGGATCGATCAGCCGATCGCCAAACTGCGAGTGGGCGAGCAGCAATTGGTGGAGATTGCCAAGGCGCTTGTGGCAAAGGCTCGAATCCTGATCATGGATGAACCGACGTCGGCATTGTCCATCAACGAAACTGAGCGTCTGTTTCAGGTGATTCGAACGTTGGCAAAAGAAGGTGTGGCGATCGTGTATATCTCGCATCGGATGGAGGAAGTCGTGGCGTTGGCCGACACAGTGACTGTCCTGCGGGACGGTCAGCTTATCGGCAGTATGTCTCAGGAGAGAGCCAGCCGCCGCGAGATCATTCGAATGATGGTCGGCCGGGAATTGCAGGAAGTCTTTGCCAGCGGCAAGTCAGAAACTGCCACACGGAAGCCGGTGCTCGAAGTGAAAAATCTCCGACTGGAAAATCCTGCACCGACGGTCGCGCGATCGATGCTGGTGCAGAACGTCAGCTTTTCCGTGGTGGCGGGAGAGGTGTTCGGGATTGCCGGGTTGCTTGGGGCCGGCCGGACGGAGACCTTGGAGGCTTTGTTTGGGTTACATCCGGGAACCTCTGCCGGGGAAGTCCGGATCGAAGGCAAAAAGATTCGTCTTTTGAACCCGGTGGACGCGAAGGCGGCCGGAATCGCGCTTGTGACTGAGGACCGTAAGCGAGACGGCTTGGTGCTTGGGGCAGGGATAGATCGAAACGCTGAGCTGGCGGTTTTGCGGACGATCGCTGCCTTTGGTTTGGTGTCGTCCACAGAGGAACTGGAGCTTGCGGATCGAACTATTAAGGATCTCGGAATCCAGGCCAGCGGGCCGCGACAGCTTGCTGGAACGCTGAGCGGCGGCAACCAGCAAAAGCTCGTGATCGGGAAATGGTTGCTGACTAAACCGCGAGTATTGCTGCTGGACGAACCGACGCGCGGAATTGACGTCGGCGCCAAGGCGGAGATTTATCGGCTGATTGGGACGTTGGCTGAGCAAGGCTTGGCGATCGTGCTCGTATCCTCTGAATTGCCGGAATTGACGTTGCTCAGCGATCGGATCCTGGTGTTGTGCGAGGGGCGACCAACGGCGTTGCTAAGCCGGGAGCAGTTTTCGCACGAAACGATCTTGGAATATGCGTCGCCGGGAGGATCGGTGCAGCCTGCATTCGACGAGACGGAGGTGGCCCGGTGAAGGGTATTATTTCTTCGATTGGGAAATTTCTGCAGCAGACTAAACTGTTTTGGGGTCTGGCTGTTCTGTACCTGGTGGGGGTCTTTTCGTCGCCGATCAATCACAGAGGAGTGAACATCTTCTTGAGTCCGGGCAACCAGTCAGATGTGCTCCGTCAGGTCTCGAACAATGGAATTATTGCGGTCGGAATGACGCTCGTAATCCTGACCGGCGGAATTGATCTTTCCGTGGGCTCGATGATGGCGTTGGGATCGGTGGTTTGCGCGATGTTGCTCACTCAACAAGGGTGGACGAACGCGTCATTGCTGGCGATCCCGATTCTTGCGCTCGTGACCTTTTTTCTATGCGCCTATCTGGTGCCGTTGATTGCGATCAATGCGACCAGGGGTTCGTCAAAACCCGTAGAAAAAGCGCATGCCTCGGTTAGATGGTGCGGGATTATCGTCGGAGCAATTCTAGCGATCCTGGCAGTCAGATGGACTGCCGGCCAGCTTGCCATGAAATTTGGCGTGCTTGGGGTGTTAGTGGCTGTTCCCGCGGTGGGGCTTGTTTTTGGAGCGCTCAATGGCCTGTTTATCACCAAGGGCAAAATGCAGCCCTTCATTGTAACACTGGCGATGATGGTGGCAATATTAGGGATAGCGCGCCTGTTAGGCGGATCGAACATGGCGGTACATCCAGTATACACCGGGACAAATGCCACGCAGGATTTTGACATTCTTCGGGCGTTGCTATTCCAGGTTATACCGGTTCCGGGAATATTTTTTATCTTTGCAGTGTTAGTTTTTGGATTTGTTTTGAAAGTTAGCACATTCGGGCGCTACATCTACGCGATTGGCGGTAATGAACAAGCGGCACGGCTCGCAGGCATCCAGGTCGACCAATTGAAGATTGCGGTGTATGCCATCTCCGGCATGCTCGCTTCCACAGCCGGGGTATTGTATACCGCGCAATATCGGCAAGGCAAATCGGATGCCGGTGCGGGTGCGGAACTGGATGCGATAGCCGCGGTCGTCATTGGCGGCACAAACCTGATGGGAGGCAGAGGATCAATGACCGGGACTTTGGTGGGCGTGCTGATCTTCGGGTTTTTGGGAAATATTTTGCAGTTGCGCAATATCGACAGTAACACTCAGCTCGTTTTGAAGGGAGGGATAATCCTGGCCGCAGTGCTGCTGCAAGAGGGACAACTTGGGGTGCGATGGAGGCAAATCCGAGGCTATTTCAAAGTGATCGATCCTGGCCGGGAGATAGGAGCTAAGTCCCGCCAGGTCGAGGAGGTTAGGAAATGAATCCTGAATTCTCCTTCGCAGTAAACGTTGGTAGAGAAGAAAAAAAACAACAAGTAGAGGTAATCATTCCCCCTATGAACAGAAGAAAGTTCATCAAAGCAACAGTTGTCGCAGCAGCGGCATCGACGGTGTTCAAACCGTTTTATATCCGTGCCCAATCGAAGAAGTATCGATTTGGTTTTTCACAAGTAACCACTGTCGAACCGTGGCGTGTGCAGTTCAACAAGGATATGATCAAGGAAGCAGGTAAACATCCGGAACTTGAATTGATCATTACCGATGGGCAAGACAAGACCGAAAAGCAGGTGGCCGATGTTGAAAATCTGATTCAGCAAGGCGTTGATATCCTGTTAGTTAGTCCTAAGGAGTCGGCGGGACTAACAGGTGTCGTATTAAAGGCCATTGACGCGAAGATACCGGTAATTATTCTGGACCGAAATGTCGAGACCGACAAGTACACGCAGTTTATCGGAGGCGACAACGTCCTGATCGGTCGGGAGGCAGGTAAATACGCGGTGGAATTGTTGGGCGGCGCAGGCCAGGCAAAGGGCAACCTTGTGGAGTTGTGGGGCGGTATGGGGACGCAGCCGGCTCACGATCGTCACGATGGATTTATGGAGCACGTCGGCAAAGAATCGGGAATCAAATCGTTGTTGCAACCGATGGACTGCGATTGGAAACAGCAAAAGGCATACGAAGTGATGTCAACGGCATTGAAATCGTTTGACCATATCGATCTGGTCTACGGTCACAATGATCCTGAGGCCTATGGCGCCTACCTGGCGGCCAAAGATGCCGGACGTGACAAGGAGATGAAGATTCTCGGAATCGACGCCTTGCCCGATGAAGGTGTCACCTGGGTATCGAAGGGTCAGTTAACTGCAACTTTCCTGTATGCCACGCCCGGGGCGGAAGGTGTCCGGCAGGGACTTAAAATCGTGAATGGCGAGAAGGTAGAGAAGAAAATCACGCTGCCAACGATGAGAATCGATAAGACAAACGCCGAGCAGATTTTGAAAGAGAACGGGCTGGCGTAAAGAGGCAAGGAGTTGCAGGAGTCCAGGAGTTGCAGAATAAGAGCGACAACGCGTTGCGCGCGCGTTCACTGTCCCCCCGGAACGGTGTCATCTCTTCCTTCTGTAGCTTCTGCAACTCCTGAACTCCCGACTCCCTGATCGACCAGTGTCTCTCGGCTTATTTCAGTTATCTCAGCGGTGGGTGAGCCTGCGGCTTCGAGCCGACATTCGAGTTCCGCGGCGACTTTGGCGGCGAGCCCGGCGCTGCCGCTATCGAACTTGAAGGTGTATCGGTGGTTCTTACCAAGGCCCTGAAGGTTCAACTCCTCGAAGAGCAATCGGCGCTCCATCGAGACCTTGAATTGTTCAATTTCAAGCAGCCTTGAGGCGCTGCCAACCATGGTCCTGGTGATGAAGCAGACCTTGCGAGGCGACTCCTTGGTCGCCACCAGGTAACCGAATCGGTTTGGCTCCAAGTATTTTCCTTTGCCTGAAACACAGGGCACGGCCCAAGCGATCGTGGCTTCAGCAGCGCCGGTCAGGCGCCGGAATGATTTGTTATATCGCGAAGGGAGCTTGGCGGGGAGGTTCTCGACGCTCCCGGGACCGGATATTTGGTTCAGCTTCCGGGAAATAAACCAAAGATTCACCAAGGTCGAGCGCCAGATTTTCGGCAGGAAATAGAAGGTGAGTGCGAATAGGAGGGCCAGCAACAAGAAGACGGCGATCGGATAATGCCAGAGGAGAGTAACTGCACCGACGACCAGGACGTTTTCGCCGGCGCTGACCGCTATATTTGAAAAGGGTTCCGGCGAACTGTTGACTACCAGCCGAGTGCTGGCCTTCAGGCTGTGGGAGGCGAAGCTCATGGCGCCTCCCAGGAGGGCGACGATGATTTCGAAAACCGGAGTGGTGTGCCCGAGTGCTCTAGTCGCTAGAAAGGCACCACCGATTGGTCGAATAACCGTATGAGCGGCATCCCAAACCGAATCCACCCAGGGGATTTTGTCCGCGAAAAATTCCATTGCGAACAGGATCCCGGAAACGATGAGAATGCCCGGATCACCGAGGACCGAAAGCGATGAAAACTGTGGTGCAAGATGAACCCACCCTAAATGAATGGCGAGCCCGGTCGAAAAGACGGTCAGATACAAACTGTAGCCGGAAAGAGCAGCGAGCCCCAGCGCAACCGACAGAGTCTGGAGGACTTCCATAGCTGAATGAATAGACCTGCGGGTCCGGTGAAGCAACCAAAGATGCTGGGAAAGGAAAAGGCGGTTGTGGGTGTCAATCCTCTATAAATTCCATAATTTAGATGGATTCTAGGAGAGACCGGTGTACGCTCTTGCCTCGAATGAGTGTGTTGCGTTCAAAATGGGCCGACGCTAAAGCGATCCGAGCCGGACTGGCCGTTTCCTATGAATCCAGACCGCCGTTTTGCTCGCACTTGAGAAAGAGTCAACTGACATGGCGTCATCGCCATCCTATGCCTTTATGAGGTGATGATCTGCAAAACCTGATGTCAGGGCTTGTTCGAATTCTCATTCAGTGAAAAAATGTGGGTCCTGGTGCTAACGGAGATTCTGCAGAATGGAAAACGACCTTTTCGAAGGGTTTGCTCGGTACCTTGAACCGCATGCGGCGCTCCTCCGCGACGGACCGACCCAAGTGTTTCCGTCCGTTACCATCTCGCGGCAAATGGGCGCCGGAGGAATTGAGATCGCTGAATTGCTCTCGGATCATCTAGCGGATAGCTCCAAACGAAAATGGGTAGTGTTTGATAGAAATCTGGCCGAACTGGTTTGGAGAAATCCCAATCTTCCAGGTCCTGTGGAGCGTTTTTTCCACGAAGAGGTGCCCGGGGCCATCCATGATGCTGTACAAGAGTTATTGGGTGTCAGGACAACGGGCTGGCACTTGGTAGAGCATACCGCGGAGACTATTCTGAGGCTCGCGCGTCTCGGAAACGTGATCTTTATTGGAAGAGGCGCCAATATCATCACGGCGAATCAAAAATCTGTTTTGCATGTGCGTCTTGTGGCGCCGTTTGCGAAGCGGGTAAGACAGATCGAAGAACATCATCGTCTGGGCCCGCAAGAGGCCGTAGAATTAATATCGGCGACCGATGATACGCGGAAGCGCTATATCAAACACTATTTCCGAGCCGAGATCGACGATCCAATCAACTATCATTTTGTCATCAACACAGGCTTAGTTGGAAGCGACGAAGCGGCGCGCCTAATCGCGGATGCGACGATCAAGCTTCAATCCTGTGCCTGACAGGGCCAGCCATCATCCTCATGATACGCTAGACGGTGCACTCGCTCGTTGTATTCCTGCTCTTTCGACTTTGGGCGTTTTTTGGACGTGCAACGCCGGATGCGCGGGCTTGATTTGCGGAGCGTGGCTCATTTTGAATCTAAGGACCTGCTTGCTGATGGCGCTCAGGGCCTTCTTTTCCTCGCGCAGAACCTCCGTGGCTTCTTTGTAGCTGACCTCTCCCTTGCGAAGCCCCTCGATCATGCTCCAAACCTGTGCGCGGTGTTCGTTGGACAACTTATGAAAAGCGTCCGGAGAACGCGAAGTGTTTTGATCAGACTTCATTGGAGGGATGTCAGGATAGTAATTATGGTAATCATAAACTCAAATTTCGAATTTGAAAGCGAAGATTTCCAGACTTAGAGCAGAAAGGGCACACGGACTCAGCACATTCTTGTTCGTTTCAGGCGAACAGTGTTCAACGGCTAACCTCCTTGACCGCAGCCGTCGGGGGAATCCGTGTCAGCTGCTTGCCTGTTGTCCTCGTTTTAAGGAACCAACTGCGATAGCGGTAAAGTTCGCGATTCTTTCGGGTTTCCTGTTTCGCAACAAAGAGAGTAGCGTCAGAAATGAAGGCAGTGACCATCAATCAATACGGTGATCAAAACGTTTTGACCTACACCGAGGTCGAGCGTCCCGAACCGAAGTCAGATGAGGTTTTGGTGCACACTCGCGCAGCTGCGGTCAATCCGGTGGATTGGAAAATCCGCGACGGAATGGGTGAAATATTTGGGTTGCAGTTGCCGATTGTTCTCGGCTGCGAAATTGCCGGGACGGTCGAAAAAGTCGGCAGTGACGTGCAAGATTTTAAGGAAGGCGTCGCGGTTTACGGTTACGTCAGTTTGCAGCGCAACGGCGGGTACGCCGAATACACGATTGCCAAGACCGACGAAATCGTGCCGAAGCCGGAAAGTCTCGACTTTGAAAATGCGGCGGCAGTTGCGGTCGGTGCCTTAACTTCGTGGCAGGCGATTTTTGACACCGCGAATCTCCAAAGCGGGCAAAGAATCCTGATTACGGGCGCGTCGGGTGGAGTCGGCTCGATGGCGGTCCAACTTGCCAAAGCTAAGGGGGCGTTTGTGATCGCGACGGCTTCGGGCAAAAACGAGGAATTCGCCAGAAGTTTGGGCGCGGACGAATTTGTCGATTACACGCGGGAGCAATTCGAGAAGGTGGTGAAAGAAGTCGATGTCGTTTACGACACAGTGGGCGGCGACACTTTGGAGCGATCGTTCCAAACCAACAGCCGATGGCCGAACAGGATAAATCCACCAACTCTCTAGCGGCATGTCGAGCCTTTATCAGTTATAGCCACGACTCCCCGGAGCATCAGAAGCGTGTATTAGCCCTGGCCAATCAACTGCGCAAAGATGGGATTGAGGCCTGGATTGATCAGTACGTCCAAGACCCCAATGAGGGCTGGATCCGCTGGATGCGTAGTCAGGTGAGCCAGGCCAGTCGTGTCTTGCTTGTCTTTACCGAAAACTACCAGCGACGGTTTGAGGGAGACGAAGAGGAAGGCAAAGGCCTGGGCGCAACGTTTGAAGGGGTGATTGTAACTCAAGCGCTCTACGAGAGAGGGGGCCGTAACGAGAAGTTCCGCCCCTTGGTTTTTCGTGAAGAAGACGAGCGATTCATTCCTTTAGAGTTGCGGCAGTTCAATCGTTATCGCGTTAACACCCGGGAAAATTACGAAGCGCTGCTTCGGTGGCTACATGGGGCACCACGGATCATGGCCCCCACACTTGGTCAGAGGCCTGACCTTCCACTAGAACCGACACCTGAACTTTTTGCAAGTAAACCAGACGAATCTCAAGACCCCACGATAAGCCCGTTAGAGTTGTCGCATTCAGTCGAAAGTAAACGCAGCCTGATTACCAGTATAGAGTTCACCCTTGAACGCCCATTTGCCGAGTTGCTAGAAGTACAACCAATCGTTGCGTCGTCGGGACTGCTGAATACCAGCCTCGAAGCCGCTGAAATAGGAGTTGCGGAGATGATCGCGAAGCGAATTCTTTCGGCAGGGATCGGCAATAACTTGACAAATGATGACGCATTGGTTCTTGCTGAGGCAGCCTTGAATAGATGTAAGTTCTTGATTACGGGGCGCCCGTCTTTGCACACCGCCAATCGTGAAAAGCTGGGATTTTTACTTTCACAGCTTGGCCTAACGGCCGTGATTCTAATATCTCCGCAGCAGCTTGGGTCGCTAGCCTGACTTCTGCGTTTTGATATTCTTTCAGGCCGTTTTTCCGAGGATAATCGCCGGCGAAGCCTCTATTTTACAGCATCATGATCTGCAAAATGCCAATTAGGGGTCACGACACGACATCTGTCGCCCTGCTGTCGCACTGTACTTAAATCGTTGTCGATTGCGGGTAAATCGGGACTGGAAAGAATCTGGGGGTTTCATGCCGCCACGGCCTGCTCCAGCGATGAATCTGAGGCCAACCACCCGGAAAATCCAATATGTGCCCGACCATCTCGCTATCAGGGTCGCTAATTAGGGAGGAATGATTGCGGCCGTCGACGGCAATGATCGGAACGTCTAGCCGGTTGTTCGCCTAAACACAGCGACGTACGGAGTATCGGGAGTGTTGTCGTAGTACGGCGCAGGCCCCAGCAAATCGGTATGCGCGAGGTCCCAGGTAAACGCGCTTCCAAGCTCCAGACCTTCAAGAACTTTGTCACCAGCGTCTAAAAAATCTGGACCGACCTGCCGGTTTCCTTTGACCAGTGCTCCCAGCCATGTACGGCCCTTGTGCGCCTGAGGTGAACCCTACGTCGCCGGTGCCAGCCCGAACAGATGCTTCACGCGTTTCAGCCGGTGATTCTTCTCCGGGCGAAGGCCAGCATTAGCCAACAGGACCGCAGCACCAGCATGCCTGTTGAGTGCACGATCGCGTCAAAAGGCTGGTTGTCGTCAACTAGGATCGGGTGACTTCGAAACGCACGTTCCAAGCCCTCGGCAATATTCTTGATCGTGATTTCATTATTCAGCGAGACATAATTGCAGATATTGACGTCTGTCGTGGCGATTCCCTTTTCAATCAGGGCTTTCCCCAGCGGTTCAAAAGCTTTCGAGTCGGCGGAGTATCCGTGAATTAACACAAGCGGGCGAGTCATAGTACTTATCTATCCTGGTGCTGTTCAGAATACTATCCTTCAACGGGAGCGCGGAGGCAAAGCCAAAGGGACATCATAAAATCCGCGACGCCACCGAATGGTCGCGAATCTTTTAGGCTTGGAATTATATCGACTGTCAGCTTGCGGTCCGCCAAAGAGGATTTTGCGGCCGAGACTGTTTCGGAGCGGGATGCCGTCGCATGAAAGCGAATGAGCCTGCCAGACGGCCCGGCCTACCAAGTTATCTTAATGGAGTCATAGCTGGCGATTATGCCAGTTATGATTTCAATGCTAACGCCAGCGCTAAACAACTCCGCGCAAGCGCCTTCGTTCAACCCCTTTTGCAGGCGGTTATTGACACCGATGCGTTACGATCTTGAGAGGGGAGGGCGTCTGGGCGCGCGGGGATCACGCCGCGGGCCCACCCAGGTCCAAGTCCTGCTTTTCCGGTTTCGAGGTTTCTCGAGCGTAAAGGATCTTGGCAACGATCCTCGCTAACTTGTCGTGCAGCAGAGAGAGCCACTCGGGCGGCTTCACAGTTTTATGCTCTGCGTCCCCGGACAGCTTTACTTCATACCTCACCTCATCCTCCAGAACACGAATTGCGAAGAGATATGGCTTCAGACTTTTAAAGAAGGTGGCGCGGGAGAGCTATTCCGTACGAGATCAAGCGGCGTAAAAAAGGCGGACCAAAAGGAATATAAGGATGCCGTCTTTTCGATACTTCATGCCCCACCGTCGAGCTACGGGATAAACCGCACATCGTGGCGGATAGAGGATATAACCAAAATTCTGCGTCAAACGGAATTACGAATATGCAAAGACGTCGTAGTGAGTCTTGCATTTATTTGCCATGGGATGCGGCATTGTATGAGGTAGCAAACAGTCGGTCTGCGGACAAGCCAGCGAGCGCGGCGTCGGTGAGGTCGCGCTCAATTAGAGCTCGCAGGCCATCCAACTCCTGTTTACTGGTCGTGTGCAGTTGTACTTTACGTTGTGCGAGTAGCTGCTTCCAACTCATCCTGCGCTCCTTTAATCATAGCCACCTTCTCGTTGAGAACCGACAAAAGGAAATGGTCTTTGTTTTGAAGTTTCTGTTTAAATTCCTTTTCAGAGTATCGCGTTACGTTGATTTCACGTTGAAAGCTTTGCTCTAGTCGCTTAAGCATTGGCACCAGATCAGCTGTTGAGATCGAACCGATCACCATCAGGTCGACGTCGCTGTGCGCCTGTTCTTTCTCCCGCGCGATCGAACCGTAAATAAACGCCCGGGTGATCTTGTTGCCGAACTGTATGAATTCGGCTTGTAGAGTGGGAATGATGCCCGCGGTTTTGCCGAACAGCTCGTGCAATTCGCTGAATACCGGTGAAGCGGTGTTTGCCTTGTAATAGGTCCGACGTCCGTCCTGGCGATGCTTAAGCAGCCCGCTATCCGGCGCTCTCCAGGAACGATCTCTCGTATGTAGCTGGCGAGTTCCGGATATTTGGCGCGATATTTATCGAGGACGGCTGTTCCATTTTCGAATGTCACATCAACCTCTTTGAGCTCGGCAAGATACTCTTTTACGAGGTTCTCAACTTTGTCCGGCGCAGACTTCGGTGCGGGTTTCTTCTGAACATTGGAGGCCCGCGGCGTTTCCTTCAAAAGGCGGAGGCCCTTGGTTTTGTCGGGGGCCAGGCTTCTTCTGGACAACATTCTTCTGGGCGGGTTTGACGGCTTGGGGTTTGCTGGGGATTGGCTTTTTAGCCACTGGTTTGGTTGGCATGGCAAAAAAAACATCTGCCTCACAGAGGGTGAGGCTACAAGAAAGAATCACAGGCATCCCATAGGGGCATGGCTCTTTAACTCTGCCCCTCGACAGCTTTATCGAGGAGGCGTACTCGACGAAATCGTCGCGCAAAAGTGAAGCGGTGGGTTCCGGTAAACGTAAAGTGTCGACTTTTTGAGCGCACTATAATAACATGTCCAAAGATTGTAATGACAACATCATACAATTTATATAATTTAAATAGAAATCAGCACGCTCGACGAAGAGAACTACTATCTTGGATGGTTGTGCATCGAAGAAAATGTGGGTCCTGTTTTTGAAGAAAATGGGTGTCCTGCGACTTTCTTGTTAGGGATAATCTTTCAGATTACGTCAGCAGCATTATTAAAAGCCGTTGAAGAGACACATATGCGGCTTTTGTCTTCGGCGAGGTTAGCTTTCAGCGATTGTCTTTAGGTTGGCGAGTCTCATGACCTAGCCGCTTTCTCGCAGTTAATCATCCACGGGATGTCGAATTGATCGACCAGCATGCCGAAGCGGATGGCCCAAAATGTCTCCTGAAGTGGCATTTGCAAAGTCCCGTTTTCCGACAAGGCTTTGAAGATGCGTTCTGCCTCTGCCGGGGTATCGACACCGAGCGTCACGGAGAAGCCTTGCGGTTTTTCATAGCGCTCTGGTGGTGCGTCGGATCCCATCAAGAGGTTGTCCCCTACCATGAGACGAGCATGAAGGATCTTGTTGTGCCGTTCCGGCGGGGTGTCTTTTGCCATGGGTGATTCCCCATGGGTGACCTTGGCGACGATTTTGCCACCAAGACACTTTTCATAGAACTTGAACGCTGCTTCGCACTGGCCGTTGAACAAAAGATAAGGATTCAATTGCATAGTAGACTCCTTTGGTTGGTTGATGTGTTGGTTGTTTTTGTGAAATCGTGTGGTCGGCCCCGGCCAAAAGACCCAGTGCGTCGGTTGCTCGTTCGAGGTCCTTTCTATTTCCTCCAAGGGAGCAGATTCCGAATGCGCGCGTCGCGAAAAAAGAGCCCGCCCCAGATCAATGCGGCGAAAACGACCGGCATGAGAAACGTGAATTTCTCCGCCTCGACGCGCACATGCGTCGCGACCGCGCCACCGAGATAGCCGGTGAGCAGGATCGCGCCGAGTACCGCCGTGCGCGGGATGATGTAGAGGACCGTCGAGACGAGGCAGGCCGCGCCAATTGCGGTGATGGCATTTTCCGGGTAGCCGAATTGGGCCATGCCTTGCAGGGCTTGCGCTGATTTGGACAACGACATCACGGACGCCATCAGCAACATCAACGACGGTATCACGCTCATCACCACGCCGGTCCAATACATACCCTTTCCCGTAGGTGCGGGTTCATTTTCATTCATAGTTTTCTCGATAATCCCAAGTTAGGCGGATGCCAAAAAATTCTTTAGCAAGTCGGTCAGGCCGCCCAGCCCGCGAGGAAATTGCCGGGAGCGAAGTCTGGATTCGTCTCCGGCGCGAACGTCTCCAGGTCCACGTGAGTCAGGCGCAATCGGGTCTTTCCCCCTTCGTCGAACAGCTCGAAGCTCACGACCGAATCGCCGGAATGGCCGCCGTATTTCCAACTGTACGCGATCTTTCGTCCGGAGACGACATCGGTTACTTTCCACAGGTGCTGATAGATCTTGTTGTTGTGGGGCACGTCGAACTGGATCTCGAAACCCACTTCGGGCTTGAACGACTCCAGCATGGGGAAGTACCACTCTCGTCCAAGGAGGCACCCTTTTGCAACATGTCCGTGGCGAGGCTGTGACGAAGAAGATGTGCACCCTTGCGCCGGCAAAGCCGTAGCGCGTAGAAAAGAGTGCGTAGATGACAGCAGCCGGCGGTAATGAAGGATGAAATCATCCAAAATGTTACTTGGGAGGAGGGATATTGTTGGAAGCTCTCTCGCATGCTCATGTCGCTTCCAGTCCAGCCTCCCCACTTTTTTCTCCTGCGTTTTAAGGGTTTAAGCGGCCGGCGCGAGGAACGCCCGCTGGGCATTAAGGTGACTGCGGTGGCCCCGGGCGCTTTCCGGACCGATTTCCTCTCCGCGCATTCGATCCGCAAGAGCGATACGGAGGACTCGGCCTATGCGGCAAGCGTCGGGCGCAGTTCGGCAGTGTTTGACGCCATGGCTGGCAAGCAGATCGGCGATCCCGATGGGGCCGCGCTCGCCATCCTCGCCGCGGTGCGTGGGACGACCCGCCGCTCCACCTGCTGTTGGGAACGGATGCGTTGTGCCGCGCCCGGGAGAAACTCGATGCCGTCATCGACGAGATCGACCAGTGGGAGGATGTGACCAGCAGCACCGACTTCCCGGACAATTCTTTGCCGAACTGCAAGATGGTGGCTATTGGTTAAGCCCGAAGTAGGAAAAGTGAAAAAGTTCGCTGGAAACACGATAGTCTGCGCTTACGAATCACGCCGAACGAGTCCGAAAACGGACCGCAGCGATGCCAAAGACTCCGGAAAGTGCCTTTCAACGTTTCATCCGACGCTCGTCGGGTTCTGCGGTCACGCTCATTAGCCAGAGCTTCAAGAGTGGAAGTGCGTAGGTTCGTAGCCCTATTCAACTGAGCCGCAGGGCGAGCTTACCAAGGTAATGGTCGTCGAGCGCGCGGTGGGCCTCGGCGGCCCGATCGAGCGGAAAAGTGCGGGCGATGTGGACCTCGAACGGGCCGGCCTCGATCAGCCGGTTGAGCTTGGCGATCACCTCCTGGCTAGGCTCGACGTCGTAGCTGCTCAGGCGCACGCCATGCGAGGCCTTTGGCTCCGGCATTACGCCGTTGGGATGGGCCGCGCGACCTCCGTCTCGGATAGCCTTTAACGCCCGATCGGCCGCCTCCCCGCCTGCAGTGACGAGGGCGGCGTCGAGTCCCCCGGAGACAAACTCACGAGCCGCTGCGATCACATCGTCCTTGCGGCCGTTAATTGCGAACTCCGCGCCTAACTTCTTGGCCAACGCCACGCCGTCATCGCCCGAAGCCACTGCGAATACGCGGGCACCCATTCGCTTGGCGAGCTGCACGGCTAAGTGTCCGATTCCGCCGCTGGCACCGAAGATCATGAGTGTCTCGCCTTCTTTCAGACTTAGCATGTCGTCCAAGCCGCGCAGAGCTGTCATCGCGTCGCTCGGCATCACACCAGCTTCCTCGATCGTTAATTTGCCGGGGATGTGCGAGACGTTGGCCGACTTTACCGCAATGTACTGGGCGTAGAATCCGCCCTTAGGGTTTATGAGAGCGGCGGCATAAACCCGATCGCCTTCTTTGAAACGGTTGGCCTGCTCGCCAACGGCGGACACCGTGCCCGCTCCATCCGAACCAAGCACATAAGGAAACTTCGGCTCAACGCCGAACATCTTGGCGAAGCCTCCTTCGCGCTCGAATGCGTCCCAGACGCCCACCCCCGCCGACTCGATTCGGATCAAAACTTCGTCTGGCCCGATGTCAGGCACGGGCAATGTTTGCAGGGTGATTGTCTCGATGCCGCCGAACCGGTCAAGCGCCGCGGCATTCATGGTATTCTGTGTTGTTTGTGTCATAGCTGATTTCTTGATTAAGGAAGTTCGTGGTTGTCCGCCTGTCGTGACATGCAACCCTCAAAGTTAAGCGACGTCTGAAGTGTCTCGGTGCACGGCCTCTGGAGAGAATGCCGGTAAGCAAACTGCGATATACTCTGCCCCCTCAGTTGCCGGCGTGCTGTAACGGACCCACTCGCCTCGCCAGACGATCACGGCCT
The DNA here is from genome assembly GCA_963782115.1 of uncultured Verrucomicrobiae bacterium. GTDB lineage: Bacteria > Verrucomicrobiota > Verrucomicrobiia > Chthoniobacterales > JAFAMB01 > JAFAMB01. The sequence continues at coordinate 73,116 of CAWAIK010000011.1, read as the reverse complement.
GGCCTGCTGTCAGTTGATCGGTCCCTTCACGAGTCTCGATATTCAACTGGCCGCGCAAGACGACGGTGAATTCGTCGAAGTCAGGCCTTTGGCCGGTTCATTCCACCCGGCTGGGCTAACCATGCGTGCGATGCTCACGGCGGTCGTTTGGGAGTTGGCGCGACCAATGAATTCCTCGATTACCTTTGGCGGGTCGCCGTGAGCTTGAATGCGTGTGGGTTGTTTGATGATTTGTGGCATAGAAAAAAGCGCCCAAGTCGCCCAACAGCTCGCTCTTGGTCCTCTCAGACCACCCTTGTGCATTGTAGGTCTCGCCCCTCTCCGTTCTCTACACGGAAATACGAATCAAAAAAATACAAGCTGAATTGGACCGTTAGACGGCGTTTTGCCCATCACGGGTGATTCCAGCGGGTAAGCTCCAATGCTCGGGCGCCAACTCGCGACCGATCTGCAAAACTCCCACCGATGTCCCTCGGGATCTATCGCGCGGTAGCTACGTCCGCCCCAAAACATGTCCTCGGGTTTAGAAGTAACATTGGATGGTCTCTCCACAGTCTCGCTGCCGGAGTCCTGCAAGGCAGAGTGGCCGCTAAGTTTCAATCACCAATGAGGCGTTGATGAGAGGAAGGGTTTGTGCAACAAGCGGCGGCAGTTGCTTGCTTGAAATTACACGATACCAGCGGTTCGCCCGTCGGAGTCTTAGAGTTTTGCAGGGCGCTTTGTTGGCCGGTGTAGGTTTCCGATATCGCTCCTTCTCAGCGGGTGAGCCGCTCTTCGATTGACACGTCGCCGTTTACACTGGTACCATAACGCGGGAAGCCTTGGAGGAGGTAAGAGGGAGCCACGCAAAATAAGTAATGGCCACGGTAGATGGCGACTGGAGATTTGAATGTCGGAGGAAGTGGAATTCCTTAAGCATGTTTACGAATCGTTTAACGCTCGCGACCTGGACAGCGCGCTTGTGGCAATGCACGAGGACGTCATCTGGGCAAATGGAATGGAAGGCGGCCACGTCCACGGACGCGATGGAGTGCGCAACTATTGGACACGCCAGTGGGCGATCATCAATCCGCACGTCGAGCCGGTCGGGTTCACCAATGGGCCCGACGGGGAAGTCGTTGTCGAAGTCCATACGGTCGTGCGCGACCTCAACGGCAGTCTCCTCACAGATAAAATGGTCGGTCACGTATTTCGAATCGAGAAGGGGTTGGTCAAGCGGTTCGATATCCGCGAGACTTAAAAGCCCAACCCGCTCGCCGGCGGCTTCGCACGCTTCCGGTTCAGTAAGGTGCGGCGGAGGCGGCGCTCCTACCCAATGGGCAAACTCGGGCAGCCAGCGGCTCACTGGGGAAGGATCGTCGTCGACGACATTGTAAATACCAGGCGGGGCGCTCATGGCGGCGATGGTTACCAGAGCCGCGTCCTCAACATGAACGAAGGACCAAACCCCTTCGCCCCGTCCGATGATCGGAATTTCCTGGCGTCGGACTTTGTCGGCGACCGCACCCTGAGGGTGATACCAGGTTTTCGGACCGTAAAAGAAACCGTAGCGAAGGGCAATTCCTTCCATTTCTCCCGAATTCAGCAGGCGCGATTCAATTGCGGCGTACATCTGGGCGCTTGCAGCAATGCTGGGGCTTGCGTCGGTCGACAAAACAGAAAACTCGTCTGCAAGTTCTGTTACCGGCGGCCTTCAGGAAAAAGCCGCTCGCCTGCTGGATATAGGGCTGTCAGTAGCAATGGAACGAAAACTTACGCTAGTGCGCCGGGAGATCGACAAAGAGTAAAGAGTGAAAGTCTCTAACAGGAAAGGAATAGCAAACCAGACTGGCCCCGAGTCATGCGTAGCGCATCGTGGGGTGCTAATACCGCCCTGCATGAGTCGGATCATCCAATGGTGGCTCGCCGTCAGCAGCGAGGAACCACACGGAACGCCTGCAGTGAGTTGTCCTTTTATCTGCCGTTCCCTAAACTCTCGCACAAACTGTTGGAGAATTCGTTTCGAACCATCGAATCCCAAAGACCTTCAGAAGGTGAGTACAACGCCAGTTGGCGGCCTGATAACAGGTACCGCGAAAACGTCCCAGCTCCACAAAGCTCTCCAGCCAATCTAAGCCATGTCCGTATTTTTGTTGCCAGTCCCCACTGATTCGTCGCGCTACCAAAGCCAGCAGATGACTGGCTAGATGCGGTACCCGCACATGTGGCAAAATCAAAAACCGGCTGTTGTTGGCGATCCGCTGAAGTCCAACCAGATGCTCTGATTCGCTCCAGTTCAAGTACCGATCGCGCGCCGCGCAGCGCCAAGCCGCAGCCCCAAACAGGAGCACAGCTAAATCCCGCCCTGAGCTATCTCGGGCCAGATACCCGATGTTTTGCCCCACTACGTGCCATCCCAAATAGTGGTAACGATCTAAATAAAATGCTACTCGCCGCGCCCCTTCGCTGCTGACTTCCACCCAATCGAGCTCGACAGGCCGTAGTCGCTTCAACTCCGTGCAGAGTGGCTCCGGTGTGTGCTCAAAATCTCCCTTCACCCACCCAAGCCTTTGCGCTCCACTCCTTTTGTATTCTCGCACCGGCGGCAGTTCGATCAGTCCGCGCTCGGCTAGCTTGCACAGAAAACTGCGTGCCGCAAAATCCTTCAGCCGCCCCACGCCGTTGCGCCAATCCCACAATACGCACAGCTCCCGCGCCAAGCGCTTCCTATCAGAAGGCCGCGCTGTTGGCTGGCTGCTGGGCCACTACGATCAGCGATGACTTGGTCCATAGTCAGGTGCAGAGCGTCAGTTTACAGGCAGAGCAATCCGCCTGCCACGGACCCGAGCCTGCAAGATCAACCAAGAACGAAGCACCCTTTTCGCTTGTGATCATGCTCGATGGTTGGATGGTGCGTGAACGTGGGCCGCAATGGGCCGCACCACCGGATTGCCAAGATGCCCAACGCGTCGAATGGCATGAAGTCAAATCCGGGGTTATTTACCGGCTTGATCATCGGGCACAGACAGCCTCGGGCCGGGGAGCGTTGACGCAAAAGAAAGTCGTCGCTTCTCCGCCTGGCACCGAGGTGCTGGAGTTCGGAGCTGCCGTGCAACAGCAAGCGCTCTGGGCGGTATGGCTCGGGCGCAAGAAGTCTTCGTCGTCGTCGATGGAGCCCTCTGGCTGTGGTCCTTGATCGAAGATCGTTTTAGCGGCACGCTGGACTTTTATCACGTCAGCCAGCGTCTATGGGAGCTGGCCCATTACCTCTACCCCCATGATGCTGAGGCAGCACGCGCCTTTGTCGAACCGTTGCTACACCAATTGCGCCACGGCGAAAGTTCACGCGTTATCACACGCCTCGAGCAAATATTCCCAAAGCCATCCCTCCAAGGTCATCCAGCGCACGATGACTGTGCCGACCCTCAACTCGAACGTCAGATCCAATACTTTCTCAATCACCGTGAACATCTCGACTACCAAGCTGTGGCCGAGCGTGGTGCTCCGATCGGATCTGGCGCAGTAGAGTCACAATGCAGCCAGTTCCAAGATCGGTTCAAACGCACAGGCCAGTTCTGGACAAGGCCAGGTCTACGGAATCTCCTGGCCCTCGGCGTTATGATCCAAAACAACACTTTCGCTTATCTCTGGAACTAGAATTTTAACAAGTCGGAGATGCGCCCCACTGCCACGGAGATGACGGCCCGAAGGATCGCCGATGAGAAGAGGCGCCTTCATGGCCAGCAACAGGCCCATGGGGCGCGTTGGCCGCCTGGAAGAAATCGCTGCGGCGGTGCTTTATCTCTGCTCGCCACTGGCGAGCTTCACTACAGGAATTGCGTTGGGAGTGGACGGAGGAGCCGACATTTGAGCCTGAAAAATCCACACCTCCTTTCACGAGCTGATTTACGCAGATCCACGTTGGGTCGGTTCTCTAAAGGCTTGAATGCTCTTCCCTGGCATCAAATCCTTACGATTCTTTTAGGCATACTCAGTTAGTACGACCGTCTATTCGGACATGATAAACTTGAATAGAACAATTCATGAAGAGGTTATGCTAATAATTCTCCGGGTGATTACGCATTGGCGTCATTCCAACCTTGCATAGCCGCATCTAAAGCTTTTTCGTCCCGGTGGAACTTCTTCCTCGTTACGGGTTTGAATTTGAACGAGGGGTAGAGTGCTTTTTCGTCTTGGAGAATTTTCGTGTAGTCCTCCTCCCGGGGAATCTCCCACCAGTCGATGCCGAGATCCGTTTGAAGGGATTGAAAATCCGCGATCAAAGCCGTCTTCGCGTCGGAGGACGGGATAACTCCCTACACGCCCCGCTTCAAAAACCTCAGGACACCAGCGCTCTATATCTTCAAGAGCCGCCGGGGGTTAGACCGTCCGCTTGGAAGATCAAGCCCGCGCGAGTTTTATAGATGACGAGCTCGCTATCCAGCAATGGGATGATATTCTGCGCTTGATCGCGAGCATCAAGCTGAAGGAAGTGACGGCTTCAGATCTCTTTCGGCGTCTCAACTCCTACTCGAAGCAACATGCGTTGTATCACGCGCTTAAAGCCTTCAAATCCCGAAGTTTCTATTTTATTCTCCGCCTCATCGACGATCCGGCGCTGAGGCAAGCAATCGAAAAGCAGTGGCCAACCGGATGCGCGCAGAAGGGATCGATTTTGAGCAATGTTCCAATGCATTCCTCAAATGCAGTGTCCGCGACGGTATTTGCGAATGCGCAACCCGTGCTATCAGATTTCCTCCAAGACTTGTACGAAAAAAAGGACCTGTTAAGCGAATGACGGAATCACGACGAGCCCCAACTGATTCGATAGCTGACCGCTTTAGTTCTCCTGCGCAAAGCTACTGATCCGACTTCTGACTGGGAGAGACGCATGCCCCACTGCCGCTGGACCCTAACCCCCAAAGTACGTTTCCCACGCCTTCGGCTATCTGGACAAACCCTGGAAACCAGGCACCACTTGCGCAGCGCCTACGCTGTGCCGATATAAGCTCGACTTGGCTCGGTCGAGATGCTGACGGCAACGATTTGGGCAGCATACGTCCCACACCGCCTTGGCCACTTCGCTGGGGCTGGAACCTCCAGGAAACCTCCGTAGAGCCCTAAATTTAGATTAACAGAATCTTCTTTTTGGTCTAATTCGCGTGCAAGCTGCTTTCAGGGCCACTTTGTCAATACGCACTTTGGCGTATTGCTGCTGATCGGCATCCTTGGCATTTTCAGAGAATGCCAAAACGTCTTGCCATCACCATCGCTGGGGCCGTCTCATTGGGAAGTTACGAGGCTGGTGTGCTTTATGAAGTCCTTGAAGCCCTCCGCCAACACAATGAGCTTCCCGTAAACGCGAACAATAAGATCATCGTCGACGTTTTGACCGGGGCATCGGCCGGCGGAATGACGGCAACGATCGTCGCGCAGAAACTCTTGTTTGAGGCCAGCTCCCTTCAGGGCGCGTACACCAATTCCTTGTACCGGCCATGGGTTCGGGACATCAGCCTTGAAGGCCTGCTGAAGCTACAGCCGAGTGAAAACCCTACGCACTCCATCCTCTCATCAAGTTTGGTGGAGGACATCTCAATACGGTACCTCATGCAACGTTACCAAAGCCACCTCCCCGCCTCGACTCAACAGCACCCTGCCTGTTCCCCGGTGGTCCAACTGGGTTTAGCGCTTTCCAACCTAAACGGCGTCGACTACTACTATGACGTCCGTCCGAGCGGCAAGTTCGTTTACACGCGGCACCAGGACCAGCTGAAATACCGTTTCGATGCCGCCAAAGCGGGATTTGATGCGGCCGGGGTCTGGGAGCCGATTCGAAAGGCCGCTGTGTCCACTGGGGCGTTTCCCTTTGCTTTTCGGGTTAAGGATCTGGTGCGGGCACAAGAAGAGTACGCCGACCCGCACCTCATTGCCTTTGCCTCACCGATGGAGTCCTTTAGCTACACCGACGGCGGCACGTTCCAGAATGAGCCTCTCGGTTTGGCCAAAGACTTGGTCGACGAGCTAGACCACCACTTGGACACCGAGAACCGGTTTTTTCTGTTCGTCGCGCCTGGGGCTCGTGGATCCACCAAGGTGATGGAGTTCAACGAAACTATTGCCAACCTCAAGGCCACGGCGCAGCGCCTCTTCGCCGCAATCTTTGAACAGGCTCGTTTTCACGACTGGATCATGGCCGAGAAAGTTAACGAGCAGATCGAGCTTTTCGACCAGCGTGCGATCGCTTTGAAGCATTGCCTGCTCCAAGCCCCCGGATCGGACAAATACATCAATTTCGAATCCTTAGCGCCCGCCGCTCAAGCACTCACCGCGGTGCTCTTTCCAAGACCGGGCGCGCCCGAAGCTTCCGAAGATGCGCTGACCAAAGCGCGCACGCGTCTCAAGAGCCAGTTCAAAATCGAGTATGGCGATTTGGCGAACCATCTCGGGAACCATGCAGCCGACGTGTGGATTGATGCAATCGCTTCCTTCGAGGCCGCAGCCGGCCTGAATAACCAGGATCAGATGACCATCTACGGCGTGACCGCGGCACCCCAGGAGCTTGCCAGCTCCGGGGCCAGTGCCTTCGCCGGTTTCTTCGACCAGCGTCTCCGCGACCACGACTATGAGGTCGGCCGGACCAAGGCTCGTGAATTCTTGAACAATCCCCGCCTCACCGAACCAGGGCAGATCGGGCAAATCAACTACCTGCACCAAGAAGCAATCGGACCGATCGACGCGGACTTGAACGGGATGACGCTTGAGCGGTTGCCACGAGACATCCGCCAACGATTCAAGGATCGGCTGACGGCGCGAGCCCATGAGGTAATGGTCGAACTTGGGGTGCCTACGCCTGTGTTGCGGGAAGGCATAGATCTTGTGCTGGTGTCTCCGTTCCTGAACCGATTGTTGTATCTCTAGCCCCGCTCTTCGCTTTGCGTGTGACATTACTGTTTGCTCGACACCGGTCAGCCTGGCTCCGCGGTACGCATGGCCACTGCGCTATTCAACTACAGCCTAGCTAGCCTTGTAAGCCGCGGGCAGGGTCGTCGCGGTGCGACCGAGGCTGAACTCATGGAGACGCTTTTGCCACCCGCGAACGGCGGCTAACTAAAGTAGCTTCTTGGCAGTCGAGGAGGTTGCTCACTGGCTGCGGCAGGCCGGCCCCAAGCAAGGGGTTTTGGGAAAATCGGAACGCAATGCCGAACTCGGCATTACGTCCCATTGCTACCTGCGCGCCCTACCTCTCGGAGCCGGAATTGCGCCGCCGGATCCCGCGCGGATTGCTCAAGGTCGAGCAACTTCACGCCCTGGCCAGGGACGTCTTCTACGGGCGGCGGGCCGGATTAACGCCCTCACCTTACTACCAACATCCATGACGAAATCATCACCCACCTCTGTAGCGAACTCAACACCACTGAGACAGTGTTCCCCGGTACCGACCTGCGCCTGATTTACCAAATCGGCGGCTCATCCTAATTCCACGGATCAGGAGATCTGGTCCCCCGTTCCAGGAGCCGCCAGGGCGCTCATGGACAGAGTTCAAGCTCGACCTCCAATTCGGTGAGGGCGGCTGAGCCTACAATACCTCTCAGATCATCCGGGTGCGGAAGAAACTTTCAGAGATGCAGCGAGCAGCGACTTAATTAAAATTACTCCAATCTGGTATCGTGAAAGAGAACAGAACCATGCCTAGCCGAGTCGACCAAAGCTTGGCCGTGCGAAGCTAAATCCAAGTTTAACGCCTTAAAAGGCAGGCAAGCGCGTACGGCCAGAGGCGGAAGTTGCGGCCGGATCGGAAAGTGACGCCCGACCAAACCAAAGGACGATGATTCCGCCAAAGGCCACGCCGAGAAGGCACGGCATTGCACCAGCCCAAAGAGAGCGAGAGTGGCGACGCGAAATCCCGCGCGAGACGTGGAGTTCGTTACCCGGCTGCATCCGCTCTTCGAGGCAATTGCGCAAGAGGCGTTCGAGCAACTCACGGTTGGCCGCGAGCGCCACGCACACGCTTCCCGGATTGCAGTTCGTCGCCATCCGCTGGCGCAAGAAAGGCCCTATGCGGTTTTTACTTTTCTGACTAACGAATTATAAATTCGAGGCGAACTGCTTTGCATCACCGTGGACGCCAGCGGAGCGATTCTGGACAACACGGCTGCCACTGCGGCTTTGGAGTCTACGGTTTTCTCCGGCGAGGTGCAATGGGCGGAAGTGTCGGCGACGTTCGCCGACCACTCCTGTCTACCGGACGTCAACTCGCCCTCGGCAGCGATCATCGGTGTCGCCCAAAGACCTTTGACCAAGGCTCTGACTGGGGCTATCCATGTCCCAGCGCTATAGGAGTAGGCCCTGAGGAGCGGGTCTACATTCAGCGGCTCTGTGACCATTGCGAGCTCGCCATTTTGCGTGCAATGCCCTTCTGTATAATCGTCGGAAAAATAAGCGCTTTTTGGTCGACGTAATTAACTCTTTGAAAAGCGAATAGTGGATACCATTACATCGCGGTGTAATGGAAACTCGGCGCACTGTTGTAGCATTATTCCCTACATCTCCGTAAAAGGTTACTTACAATCCACTAATATATCGTTGCGCTCCTGGCTAGCAGTCTCTCGTTCTGCGGCGCAAATCTTCGCAAATTATCGGCAAATACGGTTGCGATTAAGCTGCTCTTGCAGTATATAGAATAGCTTCGTATTACCGTTCTTCGGCCGATTTCCTTCTCTCCCCCTAACGCTGATATTTATTAGGCGTCGGATTAAGGTTTCGCTCGTAGAACGAACACGTGTGCACGAACTGGACATTTTCACGAGGTTTGATAAAAGCAGCCGACATTTATGTGTTGACACACTGCCTTTTGAAGTCATGATAAGTACCTTTTCACAGGGCAAGCGAGTTCGCTCGCGGTGATCGAAGTAAAACTGCGGCCCAAACAAAATTAAAAGGAGGATGCGACGATGCCGTTTGAACTTACCGACCTCAAGGATTACCACACCTCATTTGGCAAGCTGATTGTTAAGATTTGGTTGGATCCAACTATCGAGAGGGCATTCAATGAGAACCCAATCGCTGTCATGAAGGAGCACGGACTTCCCGTGCCAGCTAGCGCAAATATTAAAGCCTCGGACATAAAGATCCCGCCGAAGCCCGAGGCGGATGTCATTGAATTCCTCGCGAAAACGCAGAGGCAGGGCGGTGGCACCAGCACCGCGGGCACGTACAGTTCCTTTTCGTGTCCGGGCTGTACCGCGGGCACCGCCGGATCCGCCTTGTGCGAGGCGGAAGTTTTCGCTTTATAACCGCGTGCGGTAGGCGCTCCGGCGGAAGGGGTACATTGCGCGAATCCGGTTCGCTGAAGGACCGGATCGATTACCGTGCTTTGACTTCCGTCGTCCGCGCATAAGGTTAGCTTTTTCTCACACCGAACTGAAGCGGAAGAAAACCTCCTTGAGTAAGATCAGACTTCATCCGCGTTTTCACGCAGAAATCATTCCTCCAGAGGGCGCTTATTTGCTAACCGAACGCGGCCATGTGGTCGTGAAGGGGGAGGTTAGCTGCCGTTTGGCGGAACTTCTCGACGGCACATTGACCGCCGAGCGACTCGCCGAACGCCTGAGCCAATGTGCCTCGTATGCCGAGGTTCTCTATACTCTCGAATTGATGAAACGAGCAGAGATCATAGAAGAGGTCGAAGCGTCTGAGTTCAGCGATCGCGTAGAGTCATTAAGTCTCTTCTTCAACCTGCGGAAACGCGACTGCGACGCTCGCTTGTTGGAAACGCCCGTCGGGGTCCGCTCGTTCGGTGGAGTACCAACCGCAGCGATGGTAGAGGCACTGAATGGCCTTGGAATTCGAATCAGCAGAGCGGCTGAGACCACGATCGTCCTCACTGATGATTATCTTCAACCCGGGATACGAGAATTCAATGATCAGGCATTGAAAAGCGGGACGCGGTGGTTGTTGGCGAAGCCCGTCGGCACGATTCTCTGGATAGGTCCTGTGTTCGTCCCAGGGAAGACGGCGTGCTGGGAATGCATGGCGCAACGAATTTCAGGCAACAGAGAGGTTGAATCGTACCTACAACGCCGATTAAGGAAGGACGCGCCGTTCCCAACTTCGCGTATTTCTCTCACGTCGACTGTACAGATCGGTATGCACTTGGCGGCATTGATGACCGCAAGGTTGGTCTTTCAACCCCAAGAATACGAAGCAGGCGTCGAATTGATCACGCTCGATACTCTCACGCTGCAACTCCAGCACCACGCCGTCGTTCGAAGGCCGCAATGTCCCCGCTGTGGCTGGCTTGATCGCCATCCTGACCGGCTTCCGGAACCACTCAAGCTTTTCAGCCAGAAGAAGCGTTTCACGAACGACGGGGGCCACAGGAGCGTGCGTCCCGAGGAAACTGTGAAGCGCTACATACACCACGTAGGCCAGTTCATGGGTGCCGTAACACAGCTCGAGCGAGTTGCAACAACTGATAGCAATCTCATGCACGTCTACGCGGCGGGACACAATTTCGCTGTGCGCAACAGCAGTCTGAATTCCCTCCGTAAAGGATTGAGACACAGCGCGGCGGGCAAAGGCGCAACCGATGCCCAAGCCAAGGCAAGCGCGCTGTGCGAAGCGTTGGAACGTTACTCCGGTATCTTCTGTGGCGACGAGCCCCGGGTGCGCCGCAGTTATTCGGAAATGGGGGATCGAGCCATCCATCCCAACGCATGCATGCTGTACAGCGACAAACAATTTCTCGATCGGGAGATCTGGAATGCTCGCGATTCAAATTTCCAGGTCATTCCGCAGCCTTTCGACGAATGCGCCCAAATAGAATGGTCGCCAGTATGGTCGCTCACGCGCAACGATTTTCGCTACTTACCTACCAGCTACCTTTATTACGGTTATCCCCAGACGCCGAATGAATTCTTCTGCTGGGCAGATTCGAATGGGAACGCTGCGGGGAATAATCTTGAAGAGGCAATCCTCCAGGGATTTCTGGAACTCGTCGAGCGCGATAGCGTTTGTTTGTGGTGGTATAACCGGGCTCGCCGATCCCGCGTCGATGTGAGAAGCTTTGAAGATCCATACATCGACGCGGTGCTGCGAGAATACGAAGAGCTTAGTCGTCCAATTTGGGTACTCGATGTCACGTCTGATCTGCGCATCCCGGCGTTTGCGGCAATCTCGCGCCGGACAGATAAGAAGGTGGAGGATATCCTGGTTGCCTTCGGTGCACACTTCGTCCCTGAAATCGCCCTGCGCCGGGCGGTCACGGAACTGAATCAATTTTTGCCTGCCGTATTGTCAATCCAAACCGATGGCACCGGGGCCTACGCATTCCCGGATCCGGAGTGCCAGCACTGGTGGAAGACCGCAACGCTGAACAATCAGCCTTTTTTGGCGCCCGATCCGGAACAGCGTGTGCAGACACGGTCCGATTACAACGACCCGCGTTCAAGCGACGATATCATGGACGATTTGCTTGTCTGTCGCGCGATTGTAGAGCGCCTAGGAATGGAAATGCTGGTGCTCGATCTAACGCGGCCCGATATCGGGCTATCGACGGTCAAAGTGATTGTGCCTGGCCTGCGTCACTTCTGGGCCAGATTTGCGCCGGGGCGGCTCTATGACGTCCCCGTCAAGCTGGGGTGGGTCCGCAAACCTCTAGTTGAAAGCGAACTTAATCCCATTCCCGTATTCGTGTGAGCTGTTACGTGAACTCGACTGTGGGTGTGCCTGCTCCCGTGTTGGGGCTAGGTAATAGAATCAAGCTCGTCATCGAGCGTGAAGACGAAGTTGTGTTCCATCATCCAGACGCCGACACAACCTTGCGAGGCCTCGCGTCGAGCGCAGTTGCTGCATTCCGAGTCCTGGCCGTAGGCGGCGCAACCTTGGACGAGTTTTTGGCACATGTCGTTTCAAATGGTGGGTGCGCGGCCGATGTGGCACGCGTTCATTACGATTTGGAACGGCTGCACCAGTTGGCATACATCTCCTTTTCGCTGGTGCTCAACGGCCATCGCCTGCTTACGGTGGAACCGATCGCCCTCGGGTTCCGTTTCGAGCCAGCGCGCGTGAATCATGAGCGCCGCGTCCGCTTGTCGCAATTCGCCTTTTGCCGCCGGATGGACCGTAAGTTCATGGTGGAAACGCCGTTGTCGCCGGCGCGCGTTGCTTTGCAACATCCTTTTTCGGCGGCTGTGGTCCAAGAGGCGGCGCAGCCCCAAACATGCCGGCAACTCTGCACCGGCATTGTGGGGCTGTCTGAGGAAATGGCGGAGGCCATCGCGAGCTACCTGATCGCAGCCGACGTGCTTGATTTCGTACGTGAGGACGACCTGCTGCCTGAAGATACCACTGATCACCTGATGCATTGGCAAATGCACGATCTGGCGTTTCACTCGCGAAGCCGGCGCGGCAGGCACGATTATCCGGTTGGTGCGTATTTGCCTCTTCGGGGCAAGGCGGCTCCCGAACCAGCGATCAAGATCCCTCCCTCCGGAGAGCGTATCGAGCTGATGAAGCCCGACATTGATGAACTCCCGCGCAAGGATCCGCCATTCACGACGGTTCTGGAGCGGCGACGCTCGATTCGCGCGTATGCAGACCGCCCGATTACCTTAGATGCGGTCGGCGAGTTTCTGTTCCGCGCGGCCCGTATTCGCCGGGCCTACTGCACACGCGACCAGGGTATACCCTACGAATACACGGACCGCCCTTATCCAAGCGGTGGTGGCGCGTATGAGCTAGAGCTTTACCTCACCATCAACGCCTGCGAGGGCGTCCCAAGAGGGATCTACTACTACAACGCGCTGGACCATGAACTATCGCGAATAAACGACGAGCAGCGGCTGGTCGATGCACTCCTGAACGATGCCTGGATGTCAGCCGCCGGAACCGTGGTGCCGCAGATTCTAATCACGATCACGTCCCGCATCCGGAGGCTTTCATGGAAGTACAGTTCCATGGCATATGCGACCACGCTCAAGAACGTGGGCGTGCTGTACCAGACGATGTATCTCGTGGCCGCCGCGATGGGCTTGGCGCCCTGCGGTCTGGGAACGGGCAATTCCGCACTCGTGGCCGAGGCCATGAGGCTGGATCTTTTTTCAGAGGTTGCAGTTGGCGAGTTCATGCTCGGGAGTAGTCCAAAAGAAAGGGACGGGCTATTTCCGCGCCGGCTACATCAAGCCACAGATGGAGGGAGTAATGACTGAGACATCATCGTTGGCGCTCGACGTAGTTAAATTCCTGGTCGAGCCCGCCGCCCGCCAAGACCCATACCGCCTCTATCGAAGGCTCCTATCTGAAGATCCGGTACATCGAACGCCTTTCGAGACCTGGATCGTGTCCCGCTATGCAGACGCCTCGGACCTGCTCGAGGATCACCGCTTCCGAGTCGGGATCCCGCCGTGGGGACTTAACGACTCCGAAAAGATCAATGCCCATCTAGCCGGCATGATGAGCATGAAGGATGGCGCGGAGCATGAGCGGATTAAGATCCTGCTAAGCCGGTTTTTTACTCACCGAACCGCTGTCGAATCTCGAGGCCGGATCGAGGCGGCGATAGACACGATCTTTGACGAGCTTGTCGGCGTAGAGCGCATGGACATTATGCGCGATCTTGCACCCGAACTGCCCGCAAGAGTCTCTTGCGCTCTTTTAGGCATCCCGCGACCCGATTGGCCGCAATTTCAGAATTGGACCGAAACGCTGACGAACGAGATTTCGCGGGAGGGACGGCCGCCTGAAGAGCTGAAAAGCGCGGAAGCCGCCGTCGATGGCTTTGGAGAATACCTCAAGCACCTGGTCCAGCAGCGGCGCGCAAACCCGAGAGAGGACGACCCGCTCTCGGCGCTGGCCGTCGCGCATGGAAATGGACAGATCGCTGAGCAGGAACTGATCTCCTCCTACATGATGCTTTTTATCTCAGGCAGGCTCACCGCGACGCACATGATCGGGAACACCATATTGACTCTATTGCGACACCGCGATCACTTCGAGAGGCTGCGCGCATCACGGGGCCTGATCAGGAGTGCGATCGAGGAATGCCTTCGGTATGAAAGTCCCGTGCGACTTGTGGCCAGAATCGCTTCCGACGCTATCAAATTCGCCGGTCGGACGATTGCGGCGGGGGACGTTATGGTGGTTCTGCTTGGAGCTGCCAATCGAGACCCCGCGCAATTCAAAGATCCCGACCGGTTCGACATAAGCCGGACGAATAACTGCCACATCGCTTTTGGCCGGGGAATCCACGCGTGCCTGGGGCGCGCCTTGGGCACAGTTGAAGGCGAAGTTGTAATCAATCGGTTGCTCGATCGTTTCAAAAATATCGAATTGCTCGTCAAAGAAGCCGAAATCAAATGGTCGGATTCAATTGCTCTTCGATGTCTTGAGGCGCTGCCGATCGCATTCCAGCCTCACTGAGCACGACCGAGTTTCGATGTCAGACACTACAGCGACGGGGCGTTGGTCGAGGTCCGGGCCTGCATGGGACCGTGTAGAGAGAATTCTTGCCCGGGCCGCACCGGTTTCAGAACGAAGGAGCGGAAAATACTTCATTGCGGTTGACGAACAGCACTCCGCCGCAGCTACGGCACGCGCAGCCGAGTTCATCGATGCGGCAACGCAAGGAGATCGTGGCGCGTTCGAGAAATACCTGTCCGCGCAGGGAATCAGCTACGAAGAGTTCCTGAGCGGGTTCGCAGATGTCACAGTCAAATCTCCTCACGTGCTGCCCGACTGGGCCGAGGCCCTGATTTTCTTTCTTGAAAGCCAGGCGGACAACGGCCTGTCAGCCGCCCAAACTACAAAAGCGGTGGCGGGAGAGCTATACCGATCGTACACAAGGGCTGGCGGGTATCTTCTCTCCTCGTGCGCGCGAACGAACGGCGTTTCGCTTTCAACGCAATCGAAAGCCCAACTTGCAGGCCAGCTCGCGAACCGACTATTGAGCGCCACTGCCGCCGTTTTCGATTTTGAGTTGCAGGTCGACACGTTGACGAGGTCGACGGGTTTGATCCCATCGAGCGTTGGCACAGTGATCGACCTGACTCTCGACGGCTGGTTACGCAGGCTGGAGTTGTTGCCGGGTTTGGCCTATGTAGTCGGCGTTACGTGTGCTAATTGGGCGCTGGCTACAAGCGAGCTCTTTGACAGGATTGGCGCCGATTGGGAACTCCTGTGCCGCGAACTTTGGAATGGAGACGGCAGCCCTGAGTTGACCGGCTTTGTTGGCGACGCTGGCGACACGCACAACGGCGGCCGTTCCGTAGCGCTGCTCACGTTCGGCAAATCATACAAGGTGGCGTACAAAGCCAAGGACCTACGTTGCGCAGCCGCGTTCATCGAATTCATGCGCTTTCTGAACAATGCGCGTCCCCCGCTGCAATTTCCGACACGGAAGATCATCTGCCGTTGCGGTTATGCGTGGGAGCAATACATCGAACAGCTGCCGTGCCGTACAGTCCAGCAGATCGAACGTTTCTTTCTCCGAATGGGGATGATACTGCGGCTGATTCAATTTGTAGAAGCGCGTGACTTTTGGCTGGATAACTTGATTGCGAGTGGCGACAACCCAGTGTTCGCCGACCTGGAAGCTATCGTTCAACCGCGCTTTCCACAGATGTCCAATGCTAGTGGGGCGGAACGGTTGGTTGACCAGCTATTGGACGAGTCGGTGGCGAGAACCGGAGCGGTTACAGCACAAATTCCGATTGAAGCCGGCGTTCGGGCGGAGGACTTCGGGGCGCTTGCGCCAGTCCGCCGACGTCTGACGCCGTTGCGCATTTCAGCATCCGCAATGTTCTCGATCTGGCCGGGTGCAGAAATCCGTAACAGATATCTTACCTGGACCCCAGCAGCCCATGCTCCGACATTGAATGGCCGACCGGCCAATTCCCTTGACTATGTCGAATTTCTCCTAGAAGGCTACCGGCGCATGGAGGAGTGCTTGCGCCAAAACATCGACGCGTTACGGAATGTTGATGGACCTCTACGCAGTTTTCAGGATGTCCAAGTCCGTTTCATCTGGCGAGATACATGGAGTTACTATGCCATTCTCCAAGAGAGCTTAGGTCTGCTCTCTCTGCAAAGCGGGACTTCACGTGAGATCAGCATCGCCCGCATGCTTAGGCCTTACCTACTTGAACCACCTACACACCCGAACATTCTGCAAATCGTTGTCAGCGAGATCGAAGCTATTCGTGACTTGGATGTCCCGCTGTTCACCGCGGCTGCGAACAGTAGATCGATCTTTACACCCGATGGTAAGGAGATTAAAGGCATTTTCGAAGGCTCCGCGTACGAACGACTGATGGGGAGAACGGCTGCGACACCCATTGATCTGGACGAACACCTGGATTTACTACGGTCGTGTATCGCAGTGCTACAGGTCACGGACAGCTGCTGGAAAGCCGTGACGCGCACTGCAGCGTCCACGAGCGACGGCTTTCATCGCAGCGCCACGCTGACCAACCGCGCCATTGAGATCGCGGATTTCATTATCGAAAACGCAAAGCGTTCCGGAACCGATCTTGCGTGGGCGGGATTGCAGTACGATCCTTATCACGACAGCTTATCGCTCTCAGTACTCGAGCCCGAGCTGTTGAATGGCACGTCCGGGCTCGCGATCCTTTTTGCAGAATTGTTCACCGCTACTGGATTGGATCACTTCCGGCGAGCGGCTCTGGCGGCTCTGGATGCGACGATTAGAGCGGTACGATCCATGCGATCTGGTTCTTGGAGCACAGTTACTGTGCGGGCCCGGCAGGCTTGTGGAGCATTTCTCGGCGCTGGCGCACAAATCTATGCCCTACACCGGTGCGCACTCCGGCTGCACGAGAAGTCTTTGTTCGATTTGGCCAACGAGTTGGTCACGGCTTTGCCTGTGCGGCAGTTATGTAACACATGTCCGGTTGATGTGATTAACGGAATATCCGGCCTGCTTATTGTTTTGTGCGGCTACCAACCGGGGCAATTCGCGCCGAGTCGGGACGCATTAGGCGAACTCACGGCACACTTACTGAAGAGTTTTCCCGGGGGTCCACCGCCCCCGCCATATCCACTCGGTGCGACTTACATGGACGGACTGCCCGGCACGACAGCAGGGGTGATGATGGCACTTCGACGAGCGTACGATGCAGGCCTTGTACCGGACGACGTTCCTTGTCTAGGAATACCTGCCCTTTGTGCAGCATCGCCCTGTGCCGGAGATCTACTCGCATCACTCTCAGATCCGCCTGCTGCGGATCTCACGTTAGCGGAGCGTCGAATAGAGCGGTGGCTGGATCGAGAGCCGGGAACGATGAGTAGCACAGAGTTACTCGATGCCACCGAAGTCGCGATCACGGCGTACCAGCTCACCAGGAATGAACGTTTCTACAACTCCGCAGATTCCCTTGCGCGATACATGATTGACCGGCACGAGGATACAGGTTCGTGGTTCCCCGACCATAGAGCGCCAGATCGGCACAATCTCTCCATCGTGCGGGGTGTTGCAGCAATTGCTCACGTGCTGCTCGAGTTGGATGACCCATTACGTTGCTGCTCTGTGCGATTGTTAAGGGTCCCGACAGAATCCTGAACAGCTCAATTTCGAGCGCCACGAGCCAAACATTCGAGAGACGGGATAGCGTGCTCTACCGGCGGCATTTGTGCGATCTCGCGCTGTAGTCTGCGAGCGTTGGAGCCATAAGTCGGATCCTCGGTCAGTTGTCGAACCGCCTCACGCAGTTGTACCGCAGTTGTGGACTCCAAGTTGAGCTGCAAGCCCACGCCAGCGGCGCCGACTCGGAACGCGTTATAGAACTGGTCCGCGCCTAGCGGCAGACAAAGCATCGGCAGAGAGCGCGAGAGAGCGCCCATCATGGTGTTGTATCCAGCATGACATACGACTAGATCAGCGCGTTCCATGATAACGGATTGCGGTATGTACCGTTCTACGCGCACGTTTTCAGAAATGCGATTAAGAAGGCAAATGTCGTAATTACTGCCGGTGGTAGCTATGATATGTAATGGCTCGCAACAAAGCGCATCCAAGATCCTCTTCAGGGCGTCGGCGCTACGATTGAACACCGTACCCATCGTTACGTAGACTAGCGGCCGGCCGTGAATGGTATCGAGCCAGGGCGGCGGCTCGGAGTTCCCAATCTCATATGGAACTGGCCGAATACTTTGCACTGCAGGACTAATATCGTAAACGGGGAAGGGTTGCATGCTCGGCGGGTAGGCGTCCAGGTACAGAAAGGGGCACAGGCGTCTAATATTCGGATCTCGCGGTAACCCCAAGGCATTGCGGGCTTGGTTCCACTCTTTCCCATACATTTCTCGCAGTAGCGCTCGAGGAAAGGAAACGCCAAGGCCGAAGATTGCATGTGGTACTTTGGCCGCTTCGGCGGCCAGCACGCCAGCCCACACAGTGTTTTCTGCTATGAGAAGGTCTGGGTGCGTGCAGCACAGCAGCGTGAGCAAGTCAGGAATGAGCTTTCCCGCTGACGAGGCGAATGCTTGATTCAGCGCCCGGTTGACAGTAAAACCGCTGTCAGCGAGCGAAGGAAAGGTCTGGTCAAAGTCCGACACCAGCCAGTCCAAGCCAGCAGCAATCGCTGTTAAACCCGCCTGAGCGATATATTCACAGAATGAGGGGCTGCTTACAAACGCGACTTCATGTCCACGTTCGTTGAGAGCGCGGGCGAGCGGAACCATCGGATGAAAGTGACCAAGTGCGGGCTGACACGTCATGATTACTTTCATAGCCAGTCATAGATGTATACTATATCTCCGCTCATAGATGCCATGCTTTAGGTAAGCAAGGGAGATTCCGGGGGTCAGCCGCGCTGCCACGAACGGTGCGTTTTCCGGCGCAGACGGAGAGGCGAACCAAGTAGGTTTTCAGAATTGGCCAGCATATCGAACGCGATGTAGACGGCTGGCGAATCTCTGGCCTCCATTGCAAGGCGCGAATCCGCTCTGTTCAGGTACACGGAATCGCTAGTCAGCAGTGAATACAGTCAGGGGTCGCAGACAATCTCTCCCGAGGCAGGCGAGATACAGGCGGTGCCGTCTCAAACCATCGCCGACCAATCAGCCCTTCCGCCATCCGTCGATCAAATTATAGAACCCAAGCGCTACGGCACCGGAAAGCCGCTCGCGTTAAAATTCGCGGAAACATTTCCAAAGATGAATAACGTCAAGGCAAAGACGGATTGTTTGCCCCGGACCTCTCAGGGCGACGTATTCCGCGACATCGAATGCATCGAGTTCGTTGCGGAGAAGCGCGGCATCCTGGAGGTGAGCAAGATTGTCTACCCTCTTGTCGTCGTTCTGACGCAGGACTGAGACCTTCGAACAGGATGCCCGCTGTCGGGATTTGAACGCGCGGCGGCCGTCCACCGACGACAAGAAGCTTCTTTTCGTCCTCGTTGTGCCCCTCTACAACGCCGAGCACGTTTTTCAGGGCGTCCACCTCGCTGACCTGGATTTTATGGAGCCAATAAACAAGACCGTCCTAGTCCACGATTTAAGTACAATCCGACACCTGGTTTACCCTGTTCCGGCGCGGCAGTCTCCACATGACCCGTCCAGTCCTGGTCGGTTTTCTGTATGACCTGCCGGCCGGGGAGTCGAAGGTTTTTCGAATCCTCAAACCGGCCGGGATTGATGGCAAGCTCAAATACCCAGTATACATTTTCGGTCATAACAGTGGTTCAAACCTTCTTATTGAAGAATCGCACGCCGAGCGCGTGGCCGCACGGAACCGATTGGGATCTACCTGGGAGTTGGTAAGACCGATACGATTATGACTTTGACACATCGAAAGCATCGAAAGCCAATGGGCTGACCGCTCTTGTTTGTCCCTCCAAAGAACCGGGTTAGTCAGGTTTGATGTTCTGGTTGATATGGAAAAAGTTATTTGGATCGTGCTTCCGTTTAATTTCCGTCAGCCGACAGTAATTGTCTCGATAAGTCGCTTTAATCCGGTCAACTCCTTCTTCCATCATGAAATTTACGTAGGCACCTCCCAGTGTGTAGGGATGCACGGCTTCCCAGTATTCCTTGGCCCACGCCGTAATCGCTTCCGCCTGGGCCGGGTCGGGACTGATACCGGCGATGACCATAGACCACGTGGCGTCCCGGAACGCCCAGGCCGTCTCGCTTTGCCCGACGCCATGGACTGCGCCGTCGATCGGATAGTGGTGCATCAACGAGAGTTCGCTCGGCGCTTTGGCGGCATACTTCAGATGCACGTCGATAGCCTGGTCGGAAAGCTCTTTAACGAAGTCACCCTTCCAGTACCACTGCAAGCCCGTCGGCAGCAATGGGTCAAACAGGCCCTGTAGAGCCGGGAAAGGCATGGGCCCCATCCAGTCAAGGATTGGCTTAGGAAGCTCTTGGCGAATCGGCTTGACTACCTCTTCCGCTTGCTCCAGCGGTCCGCTGTAGCACGAGATCAAGGCGCAGATTTTCTTTCCCCAAAGCTCCTTCGGGAAGGGGTCCGTCGAAGGTACCGTCTTCAGCCCCAGAAACGGGCAAAGCTCCAAAGGCGCTTGCGATAGAAACTCGCGGTACCACTGCATCACCCGGGGCGCGTCTTTTACCTCCCAAAAAATCGGTCCGGCGTAAACCATGCTCACGGGATGAGCTTGGAAAACGAAACTCGTCACGACGCCGAAATTACCTCCCCCGCCGCGCAAGGCCCAGAAGAGGTCCTCATGGTGAGACTCATCGACGGTGACAAAGCTCCCGTCGGCCAGCACGACGTCGGCTGCGATCAGATTGTCAATGGTCAGGCCGTATTTCCGAGTCAGATAGCCCGTTCCGCCACCTAATGTGAGACCTGCGATGCCAGTTGTGGAGACAATGCCGGCTGGCACAGCCAATCCAAACGCATGACTAGCGTGATCGACGTCGCCCTGTGTGCAACCGGGTCCGACCCGCACAGTACGGTTCGTCGGATCAACTCGAACTCCTTTCATTGGCGAAAGGTCAATTACTAGTCCGTGATCACAAACACCCAACCCGGGGCCGTTATGGCCCCCGCCGCGGATTGCGACTGTGAGACCATCCTGGCGCGCAAAATTCACCGCTGTCCTCACGTCCGCCACGTCCGCGCAACGAACGATAGCAGCGGGACAACGATCTATCATTCCATTGTACACTCTGCGAGCGACTTCATATTCACTGCTGGCGGGAGTAATCACGTTCCCCCGGATTGTTTTACTCAGCTGGCTCACTACTTCGTCTGTCATACTCGGCCTCCATTTGAATTCGTCAGGCTTCTAACATCATGAATCTCTCCATCGGGAATGTCCTTCCAGCGCTCACACACCACATCGGTGAGGTTGTCTTCGGTCATATAGGGCAGGCTGCTTCCTGGAATCAGTTCTTCTTTGAGAACGGATCGAACAAAGCGTCTGCTCGACGTTGTGTCGCTTCGAGTTCATGGGCGGTCGACTGACAACTTTCGTGTGACGTAGGCATGATTGTACCTCTTTTCATCGTAACACTTCGTAGTGATAAGAAATCGCTTTTGGCCGATGGGGGCAATCGACGCCTGAAACCGGCGCGAAGATCCTACACAACCACTCTTATAGTAGAGATGGGCCAAGTATTCAATGCCATTCTGTATACTCGCTGGATAAATAAACGCTTTTTTTGGTCGATGTAACTAACTCCTTTACAAGCGAATAGTGGATACCATTACACCGCTGTTGGTTTTCAGGCCCGAGATCTTTGGCTGGGACGAATGAACAAGAAAATGCCTGGTAGAATGCACTAACACATATTTCCTACCACAAACTCAATAATAGATAAGTGCTGAAGGCCATTACAAGTCCGCGAAACGGTGCCCGAGCTAAGCCGGAACTAGGCCGCTATTGATGCGCATCGAATCAGCGCTATTTCGTTTCAACGTTATACAGAATCGGCGGACCTCCGGATTGGGAGCGATGTTGTAATTGACCGCAGGCATCACACGGAATTCTATTCGCGCTCGCGCACCCACCGTATTGCGAAGTGCTGCAGTTCAGTGGCAGCCCGGAAATTCATTTTCTCCTTAACCCTCGCTCGATACGTATCAACCGTCGCTACACCGAGCTGAAGCGTCTCAGCTATCTGACGCGTCGTGTGGCCACGCCCGATCATCTCCAAGACCTCCAATTCGCGGTCAGTCAAGCGATCCAGCGCCCGGGGCATGCTCTTCAATCCGGTAGTAAGACTCTTCAAAAGAACCGATGTCATTGTTCCAGAAAGATAGACTTCCCCAGCAAGCACGCGCCGGATGGCTAATAACACGTTTTCAGCCGATTCATGCTTTGTGATGTAACCGGTGGCGCCGGCATGGAGAGCACGCTCCGCATAGAGCGATTCGTCATGCATCGAAAGGACTAGTACCGGTACACCGATCGAAAGCGCATTTATGCTTTTGATAAGCTCCAGCCCACTGGACCCTTTCAACGTGATGTCTACTATTGCCAGATCCGGGGATGTGTTTCGAATAAGGTCGATCGCTCGTTGAGCATCTTCCGCTTCTCCACATACCTCCATATCCAGCTCATGACTAATTAGCTCAGAGAGACGTTCACGAAACAACGGATGGTCGTCGACGATAACGACTCTTTCTTTTTTTTCACTCATGACCTGTTGAATTTGGAGCTTGGCTCGGCGCTAGCTAGCGGCTCGTGCAATCGTACAAGTCACCATCGTTCCCGCGGGCGAGTTCGATTGAATCTCCAATGTCCCGGCAAGCATTCGGGCTCGATAGCGCATGATATTTAATCCCATCCCTTTTCTTTCGGAACAGGTCGGGTCGAATCCAATCCCGTCGTCGCTCACCCGCAACGACAACGCGCCATCGGAGGCTTCTAGCGCGATGACCACAGCTTTAGCACGGCCGTGTTTGGTCGCATTACTTAATGCCTCCTGAACGATTCGAAACAGATGGACGGCGCGCGCATTGTCGCGGATCTGTACCGGTCCAACACAAATGAAGGAGCATGAGATTCCCGCGAGTTTTGAAGTGCTCAACGCCAGTTCATTCAACGCGGATTCCAGGCCGCCTTCATCTCGATCCACAGGAGAAAGACCTCGAGCAAGGTCGCGCGTCCGCTTGGCGGCATCTTGAAGCAAATTCGCAATTTCGCCGGCTTTCTCGGCACGGATCGACGAGTCTCGTTCGAGATCCCGGTTCAACATGGCCGCAACGAAGCCAATCGCTGCCAGATATTGGCATACCCCATCATGGAGATCACGCCCGATACGCTGTTGTTCGCGCTCACTGATATTAATGATTTCTCGCTCCAATTGCGAGGGCTTGGATGAAAAGCCAGACGAGCGATTGCCTCCTCAAATACTTGGCGATGATCTCCGCTTTGCTCATTCGGTGCTCAAAGTGAAACAGTATGTGAGAGCAAAAAGCTCCGTCCTACGTCTTAAAGGGGAACTCATTCCATTGCGCTCTTCTGCCTTAATATCAACCCGACTCAGCGGCGGTGCCACGAAGAAGTCCGCACTGAATTCCAACGAGCTGAAGTTTGAGTCGCCAGATGAAATCATGTACCATGTAATGGCAGTGAGGTATACAGTTGTAATGTTATCCACTAATCGATTGTCAAAGAATTAATTACTCTGTTGAGCGTTCTGTCGGTTCTGTCTAATGACGTACTTACTGGTTTTTGGCCAGTAAATCGAAGCGCGACTGGACGAGTACGACCGGAATCCAGAAGCCGGCTCCTCCTGGGAGGAGTATGTGTTTAGCGCCCTTGGAGCGGAGCCGCGCAGGCGAGGGCGGCGATGAAGCTGGTGGCGCGCTGGGCGCAAGTAGCCGCCAGCGAAGTGAGGATCTGCCAGGTTCCGGCGCCTTTTGGAGTTTTATTGCCGCAGGAGATTTTGCGTGCAATCACCGCGGGGCGCAGTTGGCGTTCCGCCAGATTGTTAGTAGCCTCGACCCCATCGTGATCCAGAAAGGTAAAGAGATGGTCGCGCTGTTTATAGAGCCGATTGCGCACGGCTTCTTCGTTCGGTTCGCTGCGGGGGAGCTCCAATAATTGAAAGGCTTTGTGTTGGAGGGCTTGACGCAGATCGCTGAAGGTTTCCAGATTAAAGTCGACTTTCTGCTGTTGGAGTGCGACGGCGGCTCGCAACAGGGCCGCCACTTCGCATAAGAAACCCTCGCCTTGGTGAGGGTGAAGGTCTTTGGCTTTGCGGATGGCTTTATGATGATGGGCGTAGCATTTCTGTTGGAGCCTGGTGGCGCCGTCGTAGGTCGCCAGACAATCGCTGACCAGGACGCCGCCGAAGTCTTTTCCGAGAATGTCGCTCAGGAGGTCACGTCCGCGACTCTGAGCAACGACATAAAAGGTGAGCAACTGGGTCGTAAAAACCCACAGCCACCAGCCCGGACCAGCGACCCACCAACTGGTCTCATCGCTATGAAGTGCCGGTGCTTGGCGCAGTTCTGTCGCCAGGGCGTCGTATTGGGGTTTTACTTTAGCAGCCAGCCGATCCATCGCCTGAGAGAGCCCGCCGGGGCTGAGCTGCAGGCCGAAACAATCGCGCAAAACGGCGCAGGACCTCGGCGAGCTCGGTCGAGCCGTTTTGCGCATGGAAAGTCCTTTGGCCTTGTTGAGATCGGCCGCCATGGCAAGGGCTCGTGGGCCGAGATGGACACCGGCCGCACCGATGGCCAGTGACATCTGCAAAGGATGTTGGGAACGGACGCTCTGACCGCATCCCGCACAGGTGGCGTGGTAAGTGGTCAGCCGTGTGACGTGGGGGCGCACCGGCGGAATATCTTCGATGAGTTGCTCGATCGTATTTTGGTCCTTGAACTGCGTGCCACCGCACTTTGGACAGGAACAGAGTTGGACCTCAAGGGACTCATCGATCTGCTCAGGCTCTGGCCGGCAGGCGCCCGGATGTCCCCGCTTGCGCCCCGGCCGCTTGGGCGCCACGGCGCGTTTTTGGGGGTCGCCACGGAAAGGAGCGGCTTGGCGGTGCGCGGCGCGTTGGGCCTCTTCGAGCGCCGCTTCCAACTGAGCAATGCGCTTTGCTTTGACTTCCAGTTGTTGGTGCAGCGAAGCGTTTTGGGCCCGCAGGGCCTCCAGTTCGGGCGCCATCTGGGCCAAGCGTTCCACCTGCAAGAGGGCGGCTTGGAGTAAGCGAGCCGGATTCTCGCGGTGCCATTGCTGGAGCATCGCGACGGCGATCTTCATCCGCAGAGCCGCTCCTTAAAATCCTGACAGAGCCCGTAGAGGTAGATGTCTTTAACGGGCACCTGCAGGGTATGGTCCCGGTCGTGTTTGCTGCGGCCACAAGTCTGGCCCACTGGCAGCCAGTTGGCCGCCCGGTAGCAAATCCCGGCAAAACGATCGCGCTCGACAAAAGTCTCTGCCAAGCAGGGCGCGATGGCGTATTTGCGCCCCCAGTCTGAGGCCAATCGGCGCAGGATAGTGCCCAGAATGTGGCTGGCCAGATGCGGCACGCGCACATGAGGCAGAATGAGAAAGCGGCTATTGTTAACGATCAGCGAGAGTCGCTCCTGGCGTTGCTCAGCGCTCCAGCCGATGAAGGCATCACGGGCTCTGACTTTCCAGGCCGCAGCGCCAAAGAGCAGGCAGGCCAAGTCGCGCCCATCACAGTCCCGAATCAGGTAGCGCAGGTTCTGGCCCCCAGCGCCGCCGTAGCCCAGATAGTGATGCTGCGCCAGATGATAAACAAAGGCGTTGGCTTGAGCGGTGCGTGGTTGGACCGGGATCACCCCCAGAGGCTGCAGAGCCCTAAGAGGTCCCTCGATCAACTCCCCCGCGCCGGCACTCAGGGTGAAGAGTTCGGGCTCTGAGAGCGCGCGCAGAATCTGACGCCCGCCAACGGACTGCCGCGGCGGCAACTTAATGAACCCACGCTCGGCTAGCTTGTTCAACAGCAACCGGGCCGACATGTCTTTGAGTTGCCCGCTCGCGGTCCGCCAGTTGAGGGCTTCGCACAGTGCGATCGAGAGCCGTCGGCGACTCCAGTGCGGATGTTCGGCAATCAGCCGCTGGAGCGCTTCGAGATTTTCGTGCCCAAGCCAGCGCCCTTGAATTAATTGGGGAGCAAACACCCCCGCTTCTTAGCGCACGTTTTTGCCGGAAGCCAGCGAAAAAAACAGAACTCGGCAGAAAATTCGGCGGCGATCCGCGTCCCTATGGCGCTAAACAGATACTGGGAGGAGGCCAAAGCTCGCATTTTGGCCGGACTGCATGCCAAATGAGTTACCGCCGGCAGAGGCGGATGTGGCGGAAGCGGCTCAATGGTACAACCAGCGCCAGCCTGGCTTGGGAAATTTCATAAGAGAAGTTGATCAGGCCATCGCCCGCATCCTCGAAAATCCTCTCGCATCTCCAGTCATTCTCCGCCGGCATGAAGTCCGGCGTGTACTGACCAAACGGTTCCTCTATCGGATCTTTGTTCTCACTGAAGGGTGATGCGATAGTCGTACACGCCGTCTTGCACGGGCACCGCGATGATCGGCACTGGAAGGACCGGTTGTAAGCATGGGCTAAGCGCTAACGTCTGACTAACAACACGATTTACGGCTATTAGTTTCGAACTGCGCCCATCGCTGAAGGTTGTTATCAACACGGGACGCTGCAGGACACCAACGGTAGGAATTTTGTTCCGAAATCTGATTTGACGCGCTACTATAAATGAACACGCAATTGTTTGTGGAACGGGACAACAGTTTGCCAGGGGCTGTGCCGGCCGATTTCGCGCCACTCGGTGGAGCGTGGTGTTGTTTTCGGCTCAGATTGCGGCTGAAGGGCGGGCCATGAGCACGGAGCCCCAACGCACCTGCCCGAGCTGCGGCAACGAGCTTTCTGGAGCGATGGAATTCTGTCCTGTATGCATGCTTCGCAAGGGTCTTGCTGGCGGGGTTCAGTCCGGCGAGTCTTCTGCTTCCGAGGATACTGTCAAGCCGACACTGGAAGACACAGCGCACCGATTTGACCATTATGAACTGGTGCAGGGCGAAGATGGGAAACCGATCGAGTTGGGTCGCGGTGCGATGGGGGTCACTTACAAAGCGTTCGACGTCGATCTGCAGTGCCCCGTGACACTAAAAGTCATCAGCGAGCGATATCTCGGTGATGAAGCCGCGCGGCCACGGTTTTTACGCGAAGCCCGCGCGGCGGCGAGCGTTCGTCACCAAAATGTTGCCTCGGTTTTCCACCTAGGCAGAACCGGTCAGAACTACTTTTACGCGATGGAGTTTGTGGAGGGGGAAACGCTCGAGAATCTCATCAAACGCTCCGGCCGGCTCGAGGTAAAGTTGGCGCTGGAAATCGCGACACAGGCCGCTGCCGGTTTGGCTGCCGTGCACAAGCAGAAGCTCGTTCACCGGGACATCAAACCAAGCAACATCATGGTGAGCTTGGAGGAGGGCGGCGCTGTGGCCGCGAAAATCATCGACCTCGGGCTGGCCAAGGCGGTCAATGAACCAGGTTCTCAAACGGCAATTTCAATGCCTGGGGGCTTTGTCGGGACACCGGATTTTGCCAGTCCCGAGCAATTCGCGGGAGTGCAGGTCGACATTCGCTCGGACCTCTACTCGCTGGGCGCGACGCTTTGGAAGATGCTGACTAGGCAGACGCCATTCCGAGGCACCTCCGCCGAGCTGATGCACCAGCACTTGCATGCGCCGTTGGCGATTGAGCAACTGGAGGGCCTCCCTCAGCCCGTCGTTGTTCTACTTGACTTGCTCCTTGAAAAGGATCCGGCGCGCCGTTTTCAGAGCCCGGCCGAACTTCTGAAGGCGATGCCGATGATAATAGGCGCTATCGACGCGCGGCGTAGAATCACTCATCAGAGCTTACAGAAGACCCCCCCGACCGATTCTGGTGTCGGAACTCGCAAGCCGCCGGCAAGACTTTCACCGAAGAAGATTTCCGTAGCCAGATTGCCCGTTACAGGAAGCGATGTTTTTGGTCGAGAGGAGGATATCGCTTTCCTGAATGATGCATGGGAGAAGCAGCAGGTAAATATCGTTACAATCGTTGCCTGGGCTGGTGTCGGGAAGTCTACGCTCGTCAACCAATGGCTCCGACGGATGGCTGCTGAACGTTATCGTTCTGCGCAGCTCGTATTTGGCTGGTCCTTCTACAGACAGGGCACCGAAGGGGGTACTTCGTCCGCAGATGAATTTCTTGACGCCGCTCTCGCTTGGTTTGGTGATCCCGATCCCCGCATCGGAACGGCGTGGGAGAAGGGCGAGAGACTCGCGAAGCTCGTCGCACATCGTCGAACCTTATTGGTTCTGGACGGCCTGGAACCACTCCAAAATCCGCCTGGACCACAAGAAGGCCGGGTACGTGAGCCTTCCCTCCAGGCGCTTCTGCGCGAACTCGCCGCCTTCAATACGGGGCTTTGCGTGATCACCACGCGCCTACCGGTCGCTGATATTGCAGATCACGAAGGTACCTCAGCCCTGCGTCGTGAACTAGAACAGCTATCCAGCGATGCTGGGGCGAAGCTGCTCCGAGCGATGGGCGTTAAAGGGCAGGAGGCGGAGTTACGAAGTGCCAGCGAGGAGTTCACTGGCCACTGTCTCGCTCTAACCCTGCTGGGCAGCTATCTAACCGATGCTTACGATGGAGACATTCGTTGTCGCGCAGAAGTGTCAACACGTCTTGCTCACGACGTGCGAGAGGGAGTCCATGCGCGAAAGGTAATGCAATCTTACCAGACCTGGTTCGGGGAGGGTCCTGAGCTGTCGGTTCTCCGGATATTAGGTCTATTCGACCGGCCCGCTGACGAAAAGGCGGTTGGAGCCCTGCTGAAACTACCTGCTATCCGTCGCCTTACGGAGTCATTAGTTGATTTGAGCCCGAGCGAGTGGCGAATGATTCTTGCCAAATTAAGAAGAGCAAGACTCCTGGCTGTGGAAGATCCGCATAATCCTGGGCATCTGGATATGCACCCTCTGGTTCGTGAATACTTTGGCGAACAGCTCCGGAGTCAACAAACCGATACTTGGAAGGAATGCAATAGGCGGCTCTATAATCATTATCGAACGCTTGCGCCCAAGCTGCCAGATAGTTTCAAGGAGATGGAGCCACTTTTCTTAGCAGTAATTTGCGGCTGCAATGCCGGTTTATTTCGCGAAGCGCTGCATGAAGTTTACATTCCGCGGATTCAGCGAGGGAATGCCTCCTTCGCCGCGAAAGTCCTCGGAGCCAGAGCGGCGTTGCTCTCCGTTTTAAGTCATTTTTTCGAACCCGGACGCTGGGACTGCCCTGCAGAGACGGTTGTCGAGGGGCAGAGTCTCGCCGCGGAAGATCAGCTCTTCATTCTCCTGCAGGCTGGGCTATATATAATAGCCACGCGAGGATTCTCGGCACTAGAGGTGCGAATTTGCTACGAGCGCATTGAGTCGTTATGTCATTCGCTTAATCGTCCGTTGGTATTGTTTTCCGCATTGGAAGGTCAATGGCGCTATTCCATCGTCACCGACAAGCTGACCGCAACGTTGCAGATTGCCAAACAAGCTTACTCACTGGCACAGGAGCAGAATAACGCCGCGCTAATGATTGGAGCCTATCGCGCTTTGGCCGTCACGCTCTACTTTTTGGGCGATTTCGAGACCGCGCGACAATACGCGATGCGTGGTGTTGAAACCTGGCGCTCGGGAGGCGTACAGTCTCCGGTCGAAGAGATCAGTACGCCTGAGGTTATTTGTCTGGTCTATGCGGTTATAGCCGATTGGCATTTACGAGAGATCGCCTCTTGCCAAGCGACCATGGCGGAAGGGATCAAATTAGCGAAGGATCTGAATGATATGCACGCCTTAGCCGTGGCGCTATGGCTTGCTGGATTTCTCGGCCACTTTGAGCGCAATCCTGCTAAAGTGGAACGCTTGGCATCGGATTTGATTGAACTCTCAACGCGTCAGAATTTTCCGCTTTGGCTGGCTGGCGGAGAGATTCTCCGTGGCTGGGCGCGGAGCGCTTCTGGCAGCACAGCGGAAGGCCTCTCGTGGATCGAGGACGGAATAGCCGACTGGCGGGCAACCGGATCGATGTGGAGCGTACCCTATTTCTTAGCGCTAAAGGCCGAAGCTTTGCACCTTGCGGACCGTACCTCCGAAGCTCTTGAGACAATAAGGGAAGCGGATGGGCAGGTAGAAAAATCTGAAGAGCGCTGGTGGTGTGCCGAGCTGCACCGGCTCCGCGGTGTTTTTCTCACGGCTATTGGTGCTGACGAGACCCAGATTGAGGCTTCGTTCTGCGCAGCCATCAGAATCGCAAAAGAGCAGAAGTCGATTTCGCTAGCGAAACGCGCGGAAGCAACCTACGCGGAATACCGTCGCCAAAAAACGAGCGCGTTGGGAGGGCACGGGTTCCGACTCCCTCTTGGTTAACTCAACCGACTCCCGTGGCCGTTCAACAACTCGGCCCGGCCTGCGTTCGGAAAGCGATAGTCCTGTTGCGAAAACGACCGGTTACGCAACAGCACAAAGCGGCGCTCTCTTCCTACGCAAGTCAACGTTGTCACCCGCCGATGGCGTGAGCACTTCCCTACTCCACCCTTCCCTCCCCGCTTTCCAACCCCCAGTTGCGCTGCCGATCTTTTCCCGCTCTTCTGCAGTTGGCTCTCGTTTCATTGAGCTCACGGATTAAGCCACTTCTCGAAATGTGCCTCGAGGCGTTTGAACATCTCTTTTCTAATGTCTTTGATGTCGGTGAAGCGGTCCCAACGAGTGACATCGCAGTTTTTACGGTCACCCTCAAACTCCAAAATGAATTCTTCCACTAGCCCCAGCTGGTCTCGGTATTTTTCCCCGGAGATGCTGCTTGCAAATGTCCGCCGTTTGTTTCTGCCGGTTCTTGGTTCCTAATTTGACTACGTTACTTTAGATCGCCGCTGCGCATTGCATTTGGCGTGAGACTCGATCGCTCGTCTTCGCATTTCGTGGCGACGCTTCATATGACTATAGACTTGCTCTGGGCTCGCGTCCTTTCGCGGTAGGAATGCCGCTAGCAACTTCTCGATGTCCGCGCAACTTAGCAAAGGGCATTGGTCTTTCATCTGGAGTTTTTCGGTCAGCATGAAGAGCATTGCCATCATCACCAGTGCCATATGATGGTGCCACGCATTCCAAAGGCGCACCTGGTAGTCCGCCATGCCGCACTGACCCTTGCCATCCTCAAAGCACCGTTCTACCCAATAGCGTTGTCTCTGCATCCAGCTTAGACGCCGCGTCGAGGTCGACGGATTTAGGTTGGTCAATGAATACTTCCGATCTTCTCCGTCCATGTTCTCGGTGACCAAGAGTTCATAGCGACGCGCCTGCTCGCTCTGCTTGTCCCACACATCTACGCTCTTACGTAACACCCGAAGTTTGAGCGAGCCCCGAGTAGTTTCTCTGACATTGCAAATCTTCCAATCTTTCAGGGAGTATGATTCCACCAACTCCTCGACGCTCAGACCCTTCTTTCCGGTAATCTTGCGCCTTGCTTTGGGCCCCTTACTTGAAGGCTCTGGTGGAATGGCGGGCTGCGGATCAATCTCGTAGACCATGAAGCTCTTGTGAACGTCGACCAGGAAGTTGTGGCCGCCATCCTCCAAAGCAAAGAGAAAATCCGGACCGCTGCCATAGCCCGCATCGGCTCCAACCCAGCCAAAGCGCACTCCGTTGCGACGGGCCTGCTCAACGATTTCCAGAGCCAGTTGGTTTTTGGTCTTAAAGACCTGTTCGCTTTCCGGGATGCCAGCCCGGTTGCATCGCTGCGGATCATCGGTCCATTCTTTGGGCAAGTAGAGCCGAGTATCAATGGCTGTGGCAAAACGTCCCTTGGCCAAAACTCCGAAGACTGCCACCTGCCCATTATCGACCTTACCCAATCGCCCTAGGTATTGACGACTGGCGCCGACAGACATCTTGCCTTGTTTGGCAAACCCACTCTCGTCGATAATCAGCGCGGCGTCCGTTGTATCCCCGATCAACTCATCTGCATCGCGTGCCACATGATCAAGCACTTCACGCGTGCTCCATTTAGAGTGAGTGATAAACTGCTGCAGATTTCGTTCGTCGGTGTCCGGCACTACCTCTGAAATCGCGTAGATATTTTTACGCGAGCCTGCCTGCATCAAGCCGGAAGCATACTGCCTAGCCTTCTCAGACACATCCCGCCGATAACTTATAAAATGCTCGGCGTAACTCATCACAAAACTTAGAAATCGATCTGCCACCCCTCTCAGGGGGCTCTTCTTGATTTCACTATGTTCTTCGGATTTAGAATTGCTTCTCCATTAGAGCTGAGAGTCAAGTCAGCAAAAATTCGGGAAAACGTCAATTTAAAAATTACAAAGTCAAACTAATCCCATATTGTGCGTTTTGTACAGGATCCGCTCACCGCCGCTCATTATGCTCGAGACTTTCTCTTGCTCAACTTAACGATTATATCTTCGGCAGTCAGTTCGCCGTTCTTTACCTTTTCCACAACCGTTCTGAACGCAAAGCCCAGCTTAGGGTCCGAATCCATTAAGCGTTTGAGACCTGCGATTGGCGCGCGGGTGTCATATTGCTTAAGTTCGTCAGGCGATACTTCCGCGCCGGCTTGCTTTGCCAAGATTTCCTCTGAAGGAAATCTTCTTCCAAGTTCTATGTCCGAAAGGAAAGGGGAGGAAATGCCGATCCTCTTTGCCAATGCACGCAAGGACAAATCCGCCTTATCCCGCAATTCACGAAGTCGTTGGCCCAAAGAGATTTCGATCATGTGTTATCGAAGGAAGCTTACGGTAGTGTCGCCCGGCTAAGGAGCAGGGCGCAAGCGTAAAATGCATGCAGTCGTAGAGCGCAAACGCTCTAAGTGAATCCTTCGCTAGTCTTTAGGCCGAATCGAGTCCATCAAAGTCTTTAACAAAATCTGCTTCAATTTTTTGAGCATGTGTGAACTCTTTTTCAGCAGCTGAGACAGCTTGGTCATTGCCAAATCCTTTGAGCATTTCGACTGTCGCTTTGGCTACTCGTTGCTCCTCTTCCCCATCCAATAACCTAAAGGCGGAGCGGAACTCCTCTATCTCGCCAGTCTCAGGTCTCTGCTTGAGGCCGATAGCAATGAGAATCGGCATTGCGGCGCGGAACGCTGAAAAATACCGCTCCTTCGCAGCCGCATACGCTATGGTGGACGCAGCAAATTCGCTTGCTGTCGGATAGGTGATCAGTATGCCCTCCTGCGTCGTCGCAGCACTGACGAAATTCTTCGCCGCCGAGCAGAGCGCTCCAAGTTCACCTGCGAAGCCCGAGGAAACTATTAATATACTTCCTAGGATGGCGGCAAGGAAATGTACGCGCTTTCTGGAGTAAACCGTTAGAGTCCCGCGGCTCTCTTCACATATGGCTATACCTGGGAAACCAAATAGCAGTTTCGTAGTCGGTCACACAGCACGCGCTAACTCCACCGACTGTGTTGCCGCCAGACGTTGTTCCCTGACCCCCTGAAGAACTTCGTCTAACTCTAACTGGCGTGATACAACTTCCGGATTTTGGATTGCCAAGTCGTTGAAATCAGTCAATCCCTTCGCGCGCTGTTCTGCGCTGAAGTTGGGGAAGATCGCAACGCCGGTCACGGCCTTGGCCGCCGCTAATGCTTTGTCCAGGCCAGGATTGTTGTCGAGTCGGTGATCGTCATCGCCGGGATGACGATCGCTTTGTCAGGCCAGCGCTCGCGGATGGATGTCGCGACCACAAGAAGATTCCCTGAGTCGTAGGCGGCTAAGGTCGACACTTTTCCGTGCTGCGCGAGCGTCGCTGCCGTTGCGTAGCCTTCGGCAATCACGACCACCGGAGACATCGCTATTTTTTCGATGGCCGCTGCGCCATTCGGCGCGCCGACCACATGAAAACATCCCTGTTTGCGCGAATTCTTTGCAAACCGCTTCGTCCCGTCCTCTTTGATGTAGTGGATCGTTCAGAGTTTCCCCTCTACGTCGTAGCCTGGCACCAAAACATCCCCGTTGCGTTCAGGCGCCCCGGGTGTTGCCTCAATCTGCTTCGCCCTATGGTAGGCCGTTTCACTCACGCCAGAATTATTCATTCGCAGTTCTTCCATCAGCCGTTTGGCGGTTGCCTCGTACATCTCCTGTTCGGCCTGCTTGCGGACGTACCGCTTTTGCTCGGCCTGGGCGGCGAGATCAGCCTTGGCTCCGGACTTAAATGTTGCCCGGTAGCTTTCCAGCGGACGACCTCTTTGGTCCGATTGTTTTCCGCGTAGCCGTTCGGCACGCCGTCCTCGTGGGCGATATAAAAGATGGTGAGCTCACCCCGCTTATCGTTCACAGCAGGAATCCGCTGCGCCTTACCGTTCATGATCGGGTGTTCGCCTTCGACAACCGCCCCGATCTCGCGCAGCACTGCGGCGAATTCCGCCCGTGGATCCAGCGTCGGTGCAGGTTGGTGCTTCGGTTCCCATTTAGCGATTTTTTCGCGGTCTGCTTCCGGTCCCACGTACCAGGCTTTTTTGCCCGCGTCCCAACGCGCTCCGAGGGCTTTGGCCTCGTGCCGTTCGGCGGACGGGACAGCCAGGTACGTTCGTTCCGCGTGTGGAATATCTTTTCTCATCACCTCAACCTCCTGGGTATGTCGTATCTCCTTTTTTAGTTCAATCGTGAGAATGTAGTTGCTGATGCGTTCGGCATCGGCCGCCGCGTACAAGATTTCCTTTGGCGTATCCGTGAGGATCTGAACCCAATGATCAACATAGCCAGCGTGACGCTCCGGATCGTCGTATCGCGAACTTCACCGCGAACTGCGAGCCAGCCTTCTCTATCGACGCTTCACCCGTTTTTATTAGGACCCGATACCAGATTACAGCAATCTGTGTCGGCCTTTTGCGCTCTTTAGGAAGGAAGGCACCGAGCAGATCCATCGGCGGATCGTGCAGCAGGCCAAAGAGGCGGCTATCATTGCCGGAAAGAAACTGCGCACCGATACCAGCGCCGTAGAAACTAACATCCATCATCCAACCGACAGCTCGTTACTAGCTGATTCGCTGCGGGTCATGAGCCGCTCTTTGCAGCGCATCGCCCAGGGTTGCCAGAGCTCGGAACTTCGCATTGTCAATTATGCCCGAGCGGCCAAACATCGAGTGTTGGAGATTGGCCGGGCGGCCCGGACTTTTACCCAGGCAGGGCAAGAGCAGTTAAAGCAAAGCTATAAAAAGCTGATCGGACTAACCCAAGGAGTAAGGGCTCAGGCCGCGGCCGTGCTGAAGGCTCTCCAGGATGGCCAATTAGTGGCCCGGCACGAAGCTTTCTTCAAAGTCGTTGCAGCAGAAGCTTCTCTGAAATACTACCTGCCCCTGGTTGAGAAGGTCATCACCCAGAGTCAGGCCCGAATTTTCCAGGCACAGACACGACATCCGGACAAAATCTTGAGCCTCTTTGAGCCCCACAGTGTGGTTATTCGCAAGGGCAAAGCTCACAAGCCCAATGAATTTGGGCGCTTGGTCCGTATCGACGAAGTCGAAAAGGGGCTGGTCAGCAATTATGCTGTGGCCTCGGGCAACCTCTGCGATCAACAACAGTGGGTACCGGCGCTGCAAGCCCATGTGGAGCTCTTCGGTCAAGCACCGCGATTGGCTGCCGCTGACCGGGGCTTCTGGAACCACGCCAACGAAAAGGCTGCCCTCCAGTTGGGAGTCCAGCCAGTGGTTCTGCCGGCCCGAGGCCGTTTAAGTCCCAGCCGGGCTGCCCGACAGAAACAGCGCTGGTTTCGGCGTGGCCAAGGCTGGAGAGCAGGCATTGAAGCGCGCCTGAGTACGCTCAAACACCGCTTTGGCATGCAACGAGCCCTTTATAAAGGTGAGATTGGATTTTGAAAGACATGTTGGCTGGTGCATCATCGCCCATAATCTTGTGGCGATGAGTCGAGCCCCTCTGAAGAGCGGCATTGAGCGCTGTCGTAGTGGATGAAAGCGATGCCAACGACCAAAAACCGAGCTTCGGCCGCCCGGCTGCGACTGCTGAACCAGATCAAACAACTGGCGCAGGCGGCCATTTACGGATCGTTATCTGAGACTTATCGCCGGTGTGGAAATCCAGACTGCCGCTGCCACCATGGTGGCCCCAAGCACGGTCCACACTTATATATCAGTTACCGCGGAAAAACCGGAAAAACCACTGTTTGACTCTGATTCCGATTTCCCGCATCCTCATTGGTTACAAGCGACTATAATTTCGATGGCAGCACCTTAGGAATTCTCAAAAGCAGCATCAACGAACCTGCTGTGACGCAAAAGAGAAAAGCAGCCGTCAAGAGAGTGAATCGAGTCCCAGCGATCTCCGCGCTCAGGCCCCAGACGATTGCACCAAGAGTCATCGCTCCTTGGGATAGGACCATCATCAGCGCGCTAATTCGACCACGAGCCGCATTCGGCATTGCGCGCTGGGCCGCCACCCACAGTTCAGAGGCTGCCAGTGTCCAACTCGCGCCAGCTAACGTCATCGGAACCAGGCAGTACAGGCAGTGGTGAATCATCGCCATCAGAAGATAGATACCTGCGAGAGTAATTTGGGCAATCAGCATCAACTGGTCTGTCGCAACCCATGAACGCAGGCGTGGTATGACAAAAATCGCGCCTACGACTGAGCCAAATCCCATGCTCGCAAAGACAAGCCCAAGTGACGATCCGTCTAGTCGCATGTCTTTGAGGAGCACGACCGGCATCAGCGCCGGTATGACAACAACAAGAAAACTGAAGATCGTATTTCGAAGCAGGATGTTTCGTACATTTTGGGTCCGCCCGACGTAACGAACGGAAATTGCAATCGAACGAACGAAACTTATCAACGTCCGGCCCAAGTCGCAGCGTGTTTTTGGCAGAGCGGGAATCGCCATGAAGACCAACAAAAAACCTGCAGCGTTTAGACCGAACACAAAAGGTGCCCCAACTTTGGCAAGAATAATACCTGCTAAAGCGGGCCCGAGAATACCCGATATATTGAGTTGCACGCCGCCGAGAGTTAAAGCTGATGGCAATTCTTGGTCAGTGACGACTTGTGGCACAAGCGATGCCCATATCGGGGCGTTGACCGCAAAGCCCAGGCCGAGCACAAACACGCCCACGAGAAGTAGTATCGGGTTCAGGATGCCGGCCCAGCCCAGAAAGGCCAAGGCTCCTGCACATCCTGCCAGCCACAAATTGGCGAGCCGAAGTATTATGCCCGCGTTGAAGGCGTCGGCGAGCGCGCCGGCTGGAAGCGCGAAGAGAAAGAACGGCAGTGATGCAAGGCTTGCCATCAGGGAGATGAAAAGGCCCGATGGCGACATCAAGTTCATCATGCATGTCGCCGCCGTGTCGTGTGCTGCCACCGCGGTTCCAGAAATCAGGCTCGCTAACCAGATCTTAAGAAAGACTCGATTGCGCCAGGCGTTGGGCGTCGCGTTCATTTTCATCGGGGAGGTGCTTTCAACCGCTTCGAGACACCGCACCACACTCCTAGGATGCGGCAAGAGTTCGGGAAATTTCCGGAAGCATCGTCCAACTTTTCAGCGAGAATTAACTCGTCCTTCGCGTGGCTAAACATTTATAAGAGCCTGTCCTTTAGCGGTACATGACTGCGTGAGGTGGCATCGTAAAGAACAAGAACCACAAGCGCTGAGACCGAAGCCTCAGCGCTACTGTCGGTCGGACCAGTCTGCGCTACGCCTCTGCTCGAGGTTGCCGAGAGAAGACGAATAAGCCTCTTCTAGTGATCGCTTTTATGACATGACACGGAATCCGTCGCGGAGTCAATCACACCTAAGCATAGGTCCACTAACACCTAAGTGTTAGCGATTCCCATTCGTTCTGCCGAAAACCCGTGTGTCTACTTGCGCAGGTATTTTGTGTCCTGGTCCGGATTTGGCCGCCGTTGGAGGCGCGTCCCAGTCAGCCTTCAGCATCAAAATTGTTTGATCCACAAGATAGCCAACCTGAGCGGCACCTTCATAGGCGAGCGGCAATCCCAGCGTCTCGCCGTAGAATTTTGCTCGATTAAGGTCGAGTATGGAGAGCGCGATCACTTTGACGCGCTGAAAACCAAGCGCTAAAGCACTCATAAGAATTCTAAGCCTTCAGCATTTGAATTGACTCTCCGGTAAGCAGCATTACGGTAACAGCCGGAACCATGTTAGTGAATGGAATTGGTAATGGTAAGCAAAGCAAAAAGCCGCACACGAGGAAGCAGAACCCGCGAAGTCGTCTCATTACCAAATGATCGGTCAAGAAAATCATTCTGGGGCGCAAAACCAAGTGTGCGTACTAATCGTTGCCAAAAAGCCGAGCGTCGATTCCAAAACACTCTTTGGGAACTCGAGATTGAGTAGCTCCGTCGTTCTCATTCTGATTCCATGCTTTATTGTATCCACAGAGTCGCTCGATGCCGTCAGCGATGGAAGGACGACAAGTCCGAGCGGCGCAGTTTCTCCACAGCGGTTCGGGCAAGAAATTCCTTGCTAGTCTGCAAAGCTGTTGACTCCGCCCTGGCCGAGAAGGGTAGCAGCTGGCATTCAGTCAGGTGCGATTAAAGTCCTCAAGTGAGTCGGTTATTATAGTTTCAAATTAATAGCGGGCGTAGCCAGAAAGACGGTTCCTTAGCGTATAAAATTACACGAATCTGCCTAGTACGCTTTTTCCGCTCATTCGACGGAAGTACGCCACGGCGCTGACGCTCGCGAAATGCTATTTGCTAGCTACTCTGAAACTAAGACCCACTTAACTGCCGCCAGTTCGTATCCGCCTTCTCAATATTGCTGTCCAAATCAGTGGTGAAACTTGTTTCCGCATCCTTATTCCCACAAACGTAAAGTTTGTCCTTGTAAACGAACCCGTCCGAACCCTCGATGTCGGCGAGTACTCCGATAGTTACCCCGTAGGCGCAAAATCCGCCATACTGCGGGGCATACTTTGCCGGATCTTTGTCGAAATCGGCTTTATTCTCTGCCGAGGCAAATAAGTAAGTGGCGCCCTTATAGCTGCTCTTGATTTCGGGATTCCCTTTGACCGGTTTTCCTAGCTGTTTGAAGTAAGCGACCGCATCGTAGCCCTTCAAGATAACTCCTTGACTATTTACGTTTACTTTGGCTGTGCCTTTCGCCTCTTTCGGAGCAGCCACCCCTTTTTCCGACTCGGGGGAAGCGGTGATCGCCTGCGAAGGGTTCGCAGGTCGCAATGCGTGTTCGAAGACCCACTCCCCGATGCGTTCGCCCTGGATGTAGCCGGCGTTCACCGCGGTCGAGAAGTGAATCCCGCAAAGGACACGGGATGCGCCATTTTCTCGCGCTGCTTCCGAGAAGCTCCAGAACTTGCGGGTAATGCCCGGGTACGGTGCGCCGCTCGTCATCGAAAAACTGATGAAGTCTGTGTTGAAGAACCGAGCCATCACCGTAGCCGCAGCAGCCCCTTCCACCGTATGGGTCGAGGGGTAGTCCGGTACTGGCGGGGTCCAAAGGTAACACAGCCATTCGCTGTCGCCACGTTCGCGAATGGCAGTGACCGGCCGCCAGTAGTTGTAATGGTATTTGGTTTCGAAACCGGCGATGTAACCGTCAGCCATCGCGAGATTCACCAGCGCAAACAGCCGGGCGTTCTCCCACACGTCAAATTGCCGTGCGGCCGCCACTTCACGTGCGATTCGGTTCCAACCCCGGGGCGAATTTTCGTACCAAAAGCGGCCAATCTCGCTTTGTTCGGCGGTCCGCGTAACACTCTTGCTTCCGCCGATCGCCTTGACTTCTTCAATGTCTGCCAGAGCACGCGGACTGTTCACCGCCGGCGGTTCGGCGCAGCGGAACTGAGCGGACGACTTCAGCACAAACGGCGTTACGCTGCCCCAATGTGTTAAGGCTGCCGGCTTAAAGTCTGGCGGTGTCGGGCGATAATCGCCAGGCTTCGTACCCGGGGTGTACTGCAAGGTCCGATTCTCACCGTCGTTTTGCCGTGCTGCAAGGATCGCCGCGGCGGCAGCTCGCCCAACCTCCAGGCCGGCTTTTTTTCTCGAATTATCGGAGACCGTGCGAAGCGTTTCCTCAAGAGCCGCGTCAAAGCTCACTTTCGACGCCGGGAGCAAAGGGACCAGCGTGTCGTGTGCGGCGCCGGCGATGGCGGCTTCGACTGAGGCGCCCGGTGCCCGGGATGTCCTCGACAGATATGGCTCATAGCGAGACTCGACGGCATTCACGGCATCGTGAATTGCCACGTGCAGGATCGCGAAGACGCAAGACTCTCTGAGCGGGTTAGTATCGGCCACGGTGCTGGCGTCGGTGGCGATTTGATTCCACCGCGTGACTTCGTCAGCCGAAGCCCTGCTGGCAACGGTGATGGCCAGCAGCGCCGCGGCTAGTGTAGCGATAGTCCGAATTGATCTTAGCGTCAAAATTTTACCGCCAAGGCGATAATTGAAATTGGAAAAGTAAGGCATAACTCTCCTCGTGCAGAATGGTTAACTGTCGAAATATTCGAATGGCCAGTCGACCGAAACCCGAGACCGGGCAACGCTTGAGAGTACCGGCGTTAGGAGGGAAAAGGAAATCGGCCGAATAAAGTTCGTACTATCTGGGAACAATATTCACAGGACACCAGCGGTTTCTAGCAAAAACAATGTCCATAGAGTAAGACTTTGGTGTTAAGGGTATAGCGCCAAAGTATAATATGATCTGTTACATCGGGTGGTAAACGCGATTTATGCATTAAGACCTGTCGCCGGGAATGCCACTGACGGCTCAAGGCTCGTCGTCGCCCCCCGGTACTGACTTTTCGTCGTCGAGAACCGAAATCAACGAAAGAACGGAACGGCACGCTATCTTCGGCACGAAGGCGCTGTCAAATGCGGTAAAAAAGTGCGTGATATACCGACAGATTGAGCGCGGAAAGGAACGACGATGACGCGGCGCAGCTCGTAGGTTGGCGCCTGTGAGGAGCACCAATCGGCGGAGCCATTATGCGCAATGTTACTTTTCTTGTAGGACACCAGCGTTTATCCGGAAGCTTTGCTGTGAAGGTGCGTTGCGCTGTGAGAATGCGAAATCAAGACTATAGTATTACTATGTCAAAATCGGATCGGATCCGGCCGCTGACGCAACTGCTTTCAAGTTACGTAGTGGCTGCTATATCAGTAGGTATAGCGGTGGTCATCACGTTAAAGTTGGGGTCGGTCATAAAGCACACTGCAACCCTTTTCTTTTGCTCGGTTATGCTCAGTAGCTGGTATGGGGGGCTGTGGCCGGGAGTCTTCGCGGCTTTACTGTCCGTTGTCGCACTGGATTATTACTTTATACCGCCGCTTTATGCCTTTGGGCATTAGCCTGGAAGAAACACCGGATATGATCGTCTTTGTGTCCACGGCGTTGTTCATCGGTTGGCTGAGCGGCGAGCAGAAGCGGGCGAAAGAATCGCTCCGCCAAGCGCGCAATGAACTGGATGCGAAGGTTCGAGAGAGAACTGCTGAGCTCAAAAGAGCCAACGAGCAATTGCAGTCAGAAATCGCCGAGCGGGAGGTGGCGGAGGAGGGTTTGATCCGGGCGCAGGCCGAAATCGCTCGCATAGCAAGGATAATGACCATGGGCGAACTTGCGGCTTCGATCGCTCATGAACTCAACCAGCCACTCGGCAGTATTGTCACGAGTGGAGATGCTTGTTTGCGTTGGCTCGCCGCAAAACCGCCCAACCTGGACGAGGTGCGGCAAGCCGTTGATGCCATCATTCGAGATGGAACGCGGGCAAGCGGTGTAATTGTGCGGATTCGCGGCCTTATAAGGCGAGGGGAACGGTTAAGGGAGCGCTTGGACATCAATGACGTTATCGGGGAAGTCATTGCCTTATTGGACGGTGAACTTCGGCGAAACGGTGCATCCCTACGGACTGAAATGCCTGGGAACCTTCCTCCGGTAGTTGTTGATCGGGTCCTGCTGCAGCAGGTGATACTGAATCTTATGATGAACGCCGTGGAAGCCATGCGCGCAGTCAGCGATCGGGTGCGGGTCTTGCGTATTCGAACAGAGGAGCAGCCTTCAGGTAGCATTGTCGTCCTCGTACAGGATTCGGGTGTGGGCTTAGACCCAAAGCATTCGAGCCGCTTGTTTGAGGCATTCTATACGACGAAGGTGCAGGGCATCGGCATGGGTTTGACCATCAGCCGCTCGATCATTGAGGCACACGGCGGTCGACTTTGGGCTGTTGCTAACGATGGGCCGGGTAGTACTTTCTGCTTCACGCTGCCGATTGACAAGGACATGTAAAGTGTGAATCCGCAAGAGCCAATTGTGTTCGCTATCGATGACGACGCTTCAATGCGCGAAGCGCTATCCCGCCTATTCCGGTCGATCGGGATGCGGGCCCAGATCTTCGCCTCGGCGCAGGACTTTTTAATATTCAAGCGGCCGGACGCGCCGGCATGTCTGCTGCTCGACGTGCGTCTGCCGGGATTGAGCGGCCTCGATCTCCAGCGCGAACTGGCTGCGGCTGATTGTGCGATTCCGATTATCTTCATCACCGGCCATGGCGACATCCCGATGTCGGTGCAAGCGATGAAGGCCGGTGCGGTTGAGTTTCTGACCAAACCCTTTCGCGACCAGGTCTTGCTCGATGCGATTCACCAGGCGATCCAGCGCGACTGCGCAAATCGAAAGCACCA
Organism: uncultured Verrucomicrobiae bacterium; assembly: GCA_963782115.1. GTDB lineage: Bacteria > Verrucomicrobiota > Verrucomicrobiia > Chthoniobacterales > JAFAMB01 > JAFAMB01. Next base: position 30,498 of record CAWAIK010000011.1, on the reverse strand, counting down.
AGCTGAGATTGCCGAACAGCGTGCACGGTACGACTTATTGACGCAGCGCGAACGCGAAGTGCTGGGGCTTCGTTGTGACTGGCCTACTCAATAAGCAAATTGCCGCTAAGCTGGGGACCACCGAGTTTACCGTCAAAATCCAGCGTAGGGGAGTTATGCAAAAGATGCGGGCCGGATCGTTGGCAGAGTTGGTGCGGATGGCAGAAAAGTTGGGCATCCCTTTTCCAAAGGAGTAGTCGCTTTATACCAAGGTGTAATTGTAGATCCCACGAATAGCGGCGTAAGTTTCTCGGCGAATTTCTGGTGACTCTGACACCAAAGTGGGTCCGGCGCATCATGGTCGGTAGCTGTTGGTGAACACGCACTCAAGGGTGGAGGACTGGAGGAACAGCGTGAAAAGCGTCCGATTTCAGCCGAGGCTCACGGGAAGTCGTGGCTGGAGCATGGTTTGATCACGAATAAAATAAAGTAGGTTAAATTTAGGATTAGATTAATAAATACAACGAAGTGCCATCTGTCGGAAGTTCCTTTAGACAGAGATAGAAAACAATCTTTGTTTTTGTTTGATCATTTAAACGGTGCTCATTGCTCATAATGTGAGGAAGGAGATCCGGAACTTGTATGCGAGAAGAAGCGTATAGGAATCTGTCTGCGAAACTGCGGGGAAGCGTCATTATCCCTGGTAGCGACGAATACGAAGTTGCACGGAGAGTGTACAATGGAATGATCGATCGTCGTCCTGACGCTATCGTTCGTTGCGCGGACGTGGGGGACGTGCTGACAGCGGTGAATTTTGCGCGTAACGAAGATGTTGCAGTTGCGGTGCGCGGGGGCGGTCACAATGGTGCGGGATTGGGCGTCTGCGACCATGGGCTTGTGATTGATCTTTCCTCAATGAAAGGAGTGCTAGTCAATCCTGCCACGAACACTATACGGGCCGAGGCTGGATGCACTCAGGCGGATTTAAACCATGCGGCTCATGACTTCGGCTTGGCAGTCCCCTCGGAGTGATTTCTACCACTGGTATCGCCGGGCTGACCTTGGGCGGCGGAACTGGCTATTTGACCCGGAAATATGGTTTAACGGTGGACAATCTGTTGGAAGCCAATCTTGTGCTGGCCAATGGCCACTTCGTAACCGCCAGCAGCACTGAGAATCCAGATCTATTTTGGGCGATCCGAGGTGGCGGAGGAAACTTCGGCATTGTTACATCATTTCTCTTTCGCGGATGTTCGGTGGATCCGGTGTTTGCCGGTCCCATGCTTTGGGAGATGGAACATGCGCGCGAGCTTTTGGAGTGGTACAGGGAAGTTGCACCGGCGCAGCCGGAGGACTTGTCCGGGCTTTTTGCATTCTTGAAGGTGCCGCCGGGACCGCCGTTTCCGGAGGAACTCCACGGTAAGACGATGTGCGGGATCATCTGGGCTTACTGCGGCCCATTAGATGTAGTTGAAGAGGCGTTTCGTCCGGTTAGGAAGTTCAGAGCGCCGAGGTTTGAACTTATGGGCTCGATGCCATACCCCGCTCTGCAAAGCATGTTCGACGCCATCTATCCACCCGGCTTGCAGTGGTATTGGAGCGGCGATTTCTTGGGCCAAATTTCAGATCGAGCGATTGACGAACACCTGAAGTTTGGAGAACAACTACCTACTCTCCAATCGACGATGCAACTTTATCCGGTGGATGGCGCGGTGAGCCGCGTTGACCGTCACGAGACCGCCTTCAGTTATCGGGACGCGAAGTGGTCGATGGTGATTGTTGGAGTCGATCCGGACCCGAAGAACGCTGAAAAGATTACAGCCTGGACGAAAAACTATTGGGCGGCGCTGCACCCTTACAGTCTAGGCGGCGCCTATGTAAACTTCATGATGGACGAAGGAATCGATCGCGTCAAAGCGACCTACCGAGACAACTACGACCGTCTCCTGGAAATTAAGCGAAAATACGATCCAAATAACTTCTTCCGAATTAACCAAAACATAACCACCGATTAGCGAGAATCCACCCGGGCGTTCGGTCAATAAAACGAGATTCGCAAAGGATCAGATAAATTCTGTGTAGCGTTAAACCGCAGTCTAAATGGCGATGCCAGACCGATGATGGATGTCTGGTTACACAACACAAACGTTTCCGCAATGCAGCAACACGCGAAAGTAATTGTGTGGTGACCTTAATTGATCGTGTTAAAACCTCGAGGAGGATATTAAATGGCACAAGTAGAAACTGAAAAACTAACCCAGATCCTCTGGGGTGCGGCGCTAAGTCGAGCAGTTTGCACCATCGCCGAACTCGGTATTGCCGACCAGATCGAGGCCGGCTCGCCGCAATCTGTGGAATCGCTCGCCGGAGCGACGGGAACCCATGAGCGTTCGCTCTATCGAATATTACGTTTTTTGGACAGCCATGGAATATTCCAGGAAAAAGGCAACCGTCAGTTTGACCATACGCCGCTTTCACATTGTCTCAGGAGTGATGCCGAGGGTTCATTCCGGCCGGCAGCACAAATGATGCACCGAGTATACCCTGCCTGGGACGGATTACATCATGCTGCCATCAGTGGCGAATCCGGGTTCAATAAGGTTTTTGGACAACCGCTGTTCGATTATCTCGGGACGCATCCCGACCTGGCACCGATCTTTGATGCCGGGATGACAGCAATCCACGGTCACGAGACCACTGCCATGCTGGAGGCATATGATTTCAGCGCCATCCACCTTTTAGCCGATATCGGCGGCGGCAATGGATCGTTGATCGGCGCCGTGCTGCAACGCTATCCCAAACTTAAGGGCCTCTTGTTTGACCTCGGCCATGTCGTCAGACGAACGCGCGAAAGTTTGAAAGCATACGGCGTTGACGACAGATGCTCAGTCATAGAAGGAAACTTTTTTAAGTCGGTGCCCGGCGGCGCAGATACCTACCTGTTTCGCCATATCATTCACGATTGGACCGACGAGCAATCAGTCCAGGTCCTGAATAACTGTCGGAAAGTAATTCCAAACAACGGAAGACTCTTAATCATTGAAGCCGTAGTGCCGACCGGAAACGACCCCTCTTTAGCCAAGGATTTTGATATGGTAATGCTGGTATTTCCGGGTGGCATTGAACGAACTGAAAAAGAATACAGGTTCCTCTTAGAGCAGGCGGGTTTCCAACTCAGTTCTATTACACCCACGGCGTCGGTGATAAGCGTTGTCGAAGGCAAACCAATATAGAGAGGCGCGTATCGTGGGAGAATGTAGCCAAGATTTGCTCAAACGGGCAGCTCATGAAGAAGGACTTCGGCTATGGCCAATAGAACCAAGACGCAAAGGTCACTGGACGCGAGCTTTCTCCAGCTATCGCCTACACGCATGTCGCCTCTCTTTCGGCGAGCAACTCTATCTGGGCTGTGTCTCGCATCGTTGGATGGGCTGGGCGAGTTGTGCCAAATACCGAGCAAAATTCTATGCCAAACAATTCGCAAAGTACAATCACGCAACAGCCTTTGGCTAAGGAGATGCAGTTCGTACGCCTGTGAGAACAATTATCCTGATGTCAGCGGTGTGATTTTTCCGACCATTGTTGCTATCCGTTGCTGTTTCTCCTCGTCCTTTTGGCCAGGTTGGCCACTTTGACCGATCGTTTTTACACCTCATTGAACTCGGCTTCAGCCTCGATTGACTGCATTCCAAGCGGCTTGACTATCCGTCTCCCAGGGAAACGAGGGACCAACAATAAAACATTGAATTGGTAGGTCGGATTTCACGAGCAAAGCCTTAAAAGGGCGCTATTCTCGGTCTGTAATATCTTCCTTTTGAGCCATTTATGATCTTCTCGTTTTTTGTTGCTGTATTTGTTGCTGTCGACGGTCCGCTTTACCTTCAGGAAGGAATACCCACCCAAGGCTGTCTCTCTTTCCTCATTCCCCTTAGGCGAATCCAGGTTCGCCTAAAAACCACTCCTGCCGCTACCTTGGCTGGCGCCAGACTTACACCGAACCCACGGGCGTCCTCCGGTGCAAGAATACCGTCTGCGGCTTAAACGGCCATGGAGCGTCATCCTTTTTGGAAGCACGGCGGAAAAATTGTAACTGTATTCCGGGCGCGTCCACGCAAATCATCCCGGTGCGCCGGGTCGCGACGATTCATTCGGCAAGTTTAGTGATTGGTTTTCCTGATTATGTTTTAGCGTCTAGCGCCGGGCCACCAATGTTTCCGTCGCCGCACGGGCACGGGTCTGAATTTCGCGCTCCGTCGGCGCCTCGCGCACGCGCATCAGGAGACTGAGCAACAGATCTCCCCACAGCAGGGCGAAATAGCGAGCTGCTAAAGCCGCAGGATCGTCGTTAGCGACGAGGCGACGCTCCTGTGCCTTGGTGAGTAATGCAACGAGCGCTTTATGGTTAGCTTCACGACCGCTATGGTGGAGCGTAAGGGCAATCTCGGGTGCCCGATCGGATTCGGCAATGGCGAGCCGAAACACGGTCAGCACTTCCGGATGGCACACTGTTTTCAAGATGGAAACACCGAAGTCGACCAACAATTTGGCCAAGGCGTCTCGGGTCTGTGGTACCGGAGCTGCGGTGTCCAGGGGATGGCGCATGCGCCCGGCGCGTTCATGGATGCACGCTGCTAAAACTGCGTGTTTGTTCTGGAAGAGCGCATAAAGATCGCGTTTCGAAACTCGCGCCCTGGTAACAATGTCCAGCATGCTGGTGGTCGAAAAACCGGATTCGGCGAACAAGCTAAATGCGGCATTCAGTATACGTTCGCGGATGGGTCCGGCGGGGTATGTGTTCCGACTGGTGGGTTTAGGTGACGCAGGCTTTATTTTCTCGATATTAGACATTTTCACTTGACTACGGTACGAAGTCGTACCATTGCTTATCGTCGGTACAATACCGTACCGTTAATTGAATTGCCGTCTATGATTAATCCCAAAATTCTGGTAACCGGCGCGACCGGAAAAACCGGTGGCGCGGTCGTCCGTGAGCTTCTCGCCAAGGGCGTTGCGGTGCGCGCCATGGTGCGCACACTCGACCTGCGCAGCGCTGCGCTGGAGGCGCGCGGCGCCGAGGTCGTGGTGGCGGACATTTTCGATCCCGGTCAGCTGATGGACGCGATGCGCGGCGTGCAGCGAGCATACTACTGCCCGCCCTACCATCCCTTCGTGATCCAGAGTGCATCGGCATTTGCCGCTGCTGCGCGGGAGACGGGCCTCGAACAGATCGTCGGACTTTCGCAATGGCTCGCCGGGCCCAACCACCCGTCGCTGATGACGCGCCAGCTTTGGCTGATCGATCGGATGTTCGCCGCGCTTCCGGGCATCGCACACACCGTCGTCAATCCCGGCTTCTTCGCTGACAGCCCCTATTCGGAGATGATGCCGTTCGCGGCGCATCTCGGGGTCTTTCCGCTGCCAGTCGCGGGAGAGAGCCGTGACGCCCCGCCCTCAGTCGACGATATCGCTCGCGTTGCGGTCGCGGCGCTCCTCGATACGGCACGCCATGCGGGCAAGAGCTACCGACCGACTGGGCCGAAACTCCTCAGCGTTGTCGAAATGACCGCAGTCATCGGCCACGTCGTCGGCCACAAAGTGCGGCATGTGAGGACGCCGCTCTGGATGTTCTACAAGGCAGCCAAGGCGCAAGGCCTGGAGCCCATCCTGCTCAGCGGCCTCAGGCATTACTTCCAAGACCATGACCGCGGCGCGTTCGCGGTCGGCGCACCCAAGGATACGGTACGCGAACTCACCGGAAGAGACGCCGAAGACTTCGAAACGATCGCACGGCGCCACGCGGCATTGCCAGAATCGCGCCACAGCTTCGGCGCGCGGCTCGCTGCCCTCGCGCGCTTCATGGCGGTGCCGATCCTACCGGGGTTCAATCCTGCGATCTACGACAGGGCGCAAGAGCAGCCCGTGCCGCCGACACCGCATCTCGCGCTCGACGACGCCGACTGGACGGTGAGCCACGGCATCGAGGGCTCGGTGGTGATGCAAAGTCCGTTGAAGGAGGCATTCGCATGATTGTGACCCTGCTCATCGCCTTGCTCGCTGTCGTTCTGCGTATCATACGCCAAGCAGGATGGAAAAGAACGCGGTAAACTCGCGCGCACCATGCGCGATGCATCATCCGAGCCCGGCTGTTCGTGCGATCAGGAACAACCCTGCCCCGAGGACGAGCGCTCCGATGGTTCGCGCGACGTGATGCCCTGGTCTCACCTCGCTGGCGGAGATGGTTGCCTTCGGGCGGGCGAAGTCGACACGCCGCACAAAAAGCAGATAGCGGATTTACTTCTTCAGAATCTGGAAAGCACAACGATGAACGAATTATCTAAACTAACCAGACAGCACTACGAAAAGAACGAAGCCGGCGCCAGCCTGGTCTCGAAAGTCACTAAGATCCTGGATTCTCTGCCGGCTGGATCGGTCGACTCTTCGCAGCTTGCTGGCTTGGACCAACCCTCGTGCTTGAGCTTTTCTGACCAAATCGGTCAGCGCTTTTCGGTTAGCCTCATGGCCGTTGCTGTCGAGTGTGGAAAAGCCGCGTTCACGAAACAGAGTAAACGCCGCTTGGAGCATGCGCTCGCGGATGGAGTTGGAGTCATGCTTGGCCTTACCGCTGAGCAAGTCTTCGTCGCGGAATGGTTTCATGAGAAATTCGAAAGCCCCCGCTTTCATGGCGCGCACACTCATTGGGATGTCGCCGTAAGCGGTGATGAAAATAATTGGAATTTGAGCATCGCCGCTGGCCAGTTCCTGTTGCAGATCAAGACCACTCATTCCCGGTAGTTTTACATCGAGCACCAGGCAGCCGACAGACTCTCTAGGCGGCCTGGCCAAAAACTCTTGTGCCGAACAAAATGTCTGTACCTTCAGCCTCGCGGAGCGGAGCAGAGCAGAAAGCTCAGGCTTTCCCGGATCGACGAGTCGTCATCAATTACACAGACCGGAGGGTTGTTCTCATTTATGGATTTACCCTCTCTAAAAAAGGGGCGGTTCGCCTCCTTGTCTCCTTCACGAGTGCTGAGATGTCGAACCGCACTGAAGGCTGGTAAGCGGTTGGCAACTAGATAGCTTGCTTTCATGGTTAGTCCTTTGGTGCTATCAATCAAAGACCCGAAGTGAGCCAAACTCTATTGGACTTTGGTCCAAACGCGCTATGCCCGATGGTCCGGATGTGGCCTCCAATAACGCCGACGTCGAAATCATGGAAAGAAGCCGGGACGAAATCCGGCCCGTTCGAAAAATCGTCCCTTGCAGGGCAGACGACTGATTAAGCACCTTAAGTAGGCGACCGAGGACGAAAAGTCGTACGTACATCCGCTGAAGTCCATTCCATGCCTAAGAATTTGATGGACAGCAACTAGCAGCGGACAATGGGGGTTGGCACGCAACCTGTTTTAGAAGGTCTACAGCGTTGAAAGCATCACAAAGGATTTTTCCATGTCCGAAGAAATCAGGCATAATCGTCGCCTCTTTCTTGGCACTGCGGCCATGACCCTTGCCGCCGCCCAGCTTGGCATGTTCCGTTCTGCGGACGCGGAGTCCAGAAAGGCAGAACTGGCAGATGCCCCAGCTGGCCCTACTGATGGTCTCCGCCCCTTCCATATCAACATTCCGGAAGATGCACTCGTCGGGAGATAACGATGTCAACCAATTCACCAACAATCAAACACATCGCCTTGCTCGCGCTTACAGTCGCTATGTCAACACTAGGAGCTAGTAACCGCTCAGGAGCCGCCATGGCCGCGGACGACCAGCAGGCCATCCGTCCCTTTTACGTCAATTTTCCGGAAGAGCAACTTACCGATCTTCGCAAACGCATCGCCGCGACGCGATGGCCCGACAAGGAGACTGTCACGGATCAATCGCAAGGCGTGCAGTTAGCGACCGCTCAGAAGCTCGCTCGCTATTGGGAGACAGACTACGATTGGCGCAAGTGCGAAGCGAAACTGACGCCCTGCCGAACTTTGTCACCGCGATCGATGGAGTAGACATTCATTTCATTCACGTTCGTTCGAAACATCCAAATGCATTGCCGATCATCATCACGCACGGATGGCCCGGCTCGATCATCGAGCAGCTGAAGCTCATCGGCCCACTCACCGATCCTACGGCTTACGGTGGGCGCGCTGAGGACGCCTTCGATTTCGTCATCCCCTCGTTGCCGGGCTACGGGTTTTCTGGAAAACCGACGACGACCGGCTGGGATCCCATCCGCATCGCACGTGCTTGGATAGTGCTGATGAGGCGCCTCGAATACACACGATTTGTGGCGCAAGGCGGCGATTGGGGCAATGCGGTCACGGAACAGATGGCTCTGCTGGCACCTCCGGAATTGATTGGTATTCACACCAACATGCCTGCCACCGTGCCAGCCGACGTTGCAAAGGCGCTCCAGTTCGGCGACCCGCCGCCGTCCGGCCTCTCAGCCGATGAGAGGCATGCTCGGCGCGGAGCTCGATGTGGAAGCGGGGCGCAAGGCGGCTCACCTCGCGGCGCTTAACGTGCTCGCTGTTGCGCGGCAGCATTTGGGATCGCTCGACAAAGTGACACGGATCGTGCGGCTCGGCGTGTCGGTGGCTACTTCGGGAGATGTCCGCGATCAGCCGAAAGTCGCTGACGCCGCTTCGGAGTTGCTACAAGACGTCTTCGGAAGAGACAAGAGTCCTTGCCGCTTGGTGTATGGCGTCGCAAGCCTTCCGCTCGGCACCCCAGTCGAGCTGGAAATCATTTTCGAGGTGGAGGGGTAAAGGCGCGGCAGGCGTTGTTAGGTCGCCTCGCCGGTAGTTACCGGCATCAGCTATGACGGCGGATACCAGGAATACATGTTGGCACCGGTGGAAGCACTGGCGGCGGTACCGGAAAGTTCAAGTGACGCCGAAGCAGCACCGCTGCTCTGCGCTGGAATTGCTACCTTCAACGCGCTGCGGCACAGTGGCGCACTCCCCGGCGACCTCGTTGCGGTGCTGGGTATCGGCGGACTGGGGCACCTCGGAATTCAATTCGCTAACAAATTTGGTTATAAGGCTGCGGCTATCGGGCGCGGGCCCGAAAACGCGACGCTGGCCAAGAAACTCGGAGCAAGTGTCTACATCGACAGTAAATCGACGAACGCAGCAGAGGCACTGCAAAAGCTCGGTGGGGCGCAGGTAATTCTAGGGACGGCCCCAAGCTCGAAGGCAATGTCCGAGCTTATCGACGGCCTGGGGCCGAACGGCAAGCTCATGGTGATGGGACTCTCGTTTGATCCCATTGAAGTCACGCCGGCACAACTCATTAGTGGAAATCGAACGATTCAAGGCTGGGCCGCGGGGACTCCAGCCGATTCCGAGGACACACTGCGCTTTTGCCGAACTAACCGGCGTTCGTCCGATGATTGAAACATATCCGCTCGAAAATGCAGACGAGGCTTACGCGCGAATGATGAGCGGTAAGGCACAGTTCCGGGTCGTTCTGACGATGTGAAGTTCGACCACAGCCCAATCGAGAAACCCAGCGAGCACTGGTCCGCGATCTCGTAAAAGAGAAGCTAAATGATGCGTGTTTTCACATTCTCCCGTTGGCCCCGATTCTTTCAGGTTTTCTGGATGGCAATGGTGATCTCTGTGATGCTCGCATCATTTCAATTGTTGGCCCAAACCCACGGAAAGGAACGTTCCATGCAACACCCGACTTTCTATCGCACAATACACATAGACGGGCTCTCCATCTTCTACAGAGAAGCGGGGCGAAAAGACGCTCCCACCATACTTTTACTGCACGGTCTTCCGTCGTCATCGCGGATGTTTCAGCCGCTGCTGACACGGCTCGCCGACAACTACCATCTGGTTGCGCCAGACTATCCCGGTTACGGACACAGCGACTGGCCCGATCCCAAGCAGTTCGATTACACCTTCGACCACATCGCTTCCGTGATAGACGACTTCACGCAAGCGCTGGGTTTGTCGCACTACACGCTTTATATGCAGGACTATGGCGGGCCGGTTGGCTTTCGCATGGCATTGGCACATCCGGAGCGGGTGCAGGCTCTCATCGTCCAGGATGCAGTCGCTCACAACGAAGGCCTTGGGGCGAACTGGGCAACACGACGGGCATTCTGGGCGGACCGGCCTGCTCATGAAGAAGCGTTGCGCAAAAACCTGCTGTCGCTGGCCACCACGAAGACGCGCCATATCGGAGACGATCCGAAGATCGAGCTCTATGACCCGGATCTTTGGAACGATGAGTACGCATTTCTGAATGCGCCAGGGCAGGCGCAGATTCAAAGCGATCTCTTCTATGACTACCGCACGAACGTCGATGCTTATCCGAAGTGGCAGGCATGGCTCCAGAAGACGCAGCCAAAGCTTTTGGTTCTCTGGGGCAAGCACGATCTCTCGTTCGATCTCGGCGAACCGGAACGCTACCGCAAGGACGTACCGACGGCGGAAGTCTACCTACTCGACGCAGGGCACTTCGCGCTTGATACCAAAGCGGACGAGATTGCGGCGCTGGTACGTGAGTTTACTGCGAAAGAAGTCCCCAGAACCAATGAAAATCCAACGAAAATAGGAGATAGAACATGAAAATAATTATGGTGCTAACATCCCACGATCAACTGGGCAACACTGGCCGCAAAACCGGCTTCTGGCTTGAGGAATTCGCGGCCCCTTACTTTGTGTTCAGGGACGCTGGTGTCGAGTTGACGCTGGCCTCCCCGAAAGGCGGGCAGCCCCCAGTCGATCCCAAGAGCGATTTGCCAGAAAATCAGACCCCCGCGATGGCGCGGTTCAAGCAGGACCAGGCGGCGCAACAGGCGCTTGCGCAGACGGTCAGGCTTTCCGATATGAGGGCGGAGAACTTCGACACCGTATTCTACGTGGGCGGTCACGGCCCCATGTGGGACCTCGCTGAAAGCACCGATTCCATCGCTTTAATCGAGTCCTTCTACAATTCCGGCAAGCCGGTGGCCTTGGTCTGCCATTCACCTGGTGTGCTTCATCGAGTAACCTATAAGGGCGCGCCGATTGTCAAAGGCAAGCGCGTGACTGGTTTTGCCAACAGTGAAGAAGAAGAGGTGCACCTCACCAATGTTGTGCCGTTCCTCGTAGAGGATGAGTTGAAGCGGCTGGGAGGCATCTTTGAGAAAGCCCCTAACTGGCAGCCCTTTTCAATTGTCGATGGCCGTCTGATTACGGGGCAGAATCCCGCATCCTCGACCGTCTCAGCCCAAGCGCTTCTGAAGATGGTCGGGCAAAAAGCCGCTTAGGTTTCTACTTCAGGGTTTATATGTCAGACCGGAAAACGGCAATCGTCACGGGAGCATCTCAGGGGATTGGTGCGGGTTTGGTCGAGGCCTTTCTGAAGGAGGATTATAACGTCGTCGCAACGTCTAGTGATGTTAGTCGATCGTTGACTGCCTCACCAGCCTAGCTCTCGTCGATAGCGATATCGGTCCTTTTGAACATAACCGGCTAGTAATTCGCACCTAGTTGCGGATTGCTAGCCGGTTACAGTCGGCAGCAGGTTCACAAATCCATCTAGCCTACCGCCGAGATTGGTGAACAGCGGTCTTGCGAGGGAAGCCTCAAGTCTTTGGTAACCAGCTGAAAACCAACCTTTCGACGGAAGATTTAATGGGTGATGAGATCGGTATCGAATAGGCCCAGGCGGAATACTCTGTTGCTTGTCTTCCAGAACACCAGTTGGCGCTCAGCCGGGCTCGGAAGCAGGTCCTCGACGATCCGGACATGCTCCTCGATTCCATAAGGCACCGGACCGTAATCGGAGCCGAACACCACTCGGTCCACACCGCACATTTCAACCGCGGCGCGCAGTCCGATGGGGTTGAACCCCATGCAGTCGACCAGGATGTTGGTCTTGAAATAATCTGATGGCGGCAGCTTGTTCTTGTAAGGCCTGCCGACCGGCGGGTTGCGAACCCCATTGTAGTTGAGGTGCCAAGTGAATTCGAGGCGACCAAGGATCGACGCGAGTTCACCGCCCATGTGGACGATCAGCACCTGAAGCTTCGGGTGGCGATCGAACACGCCGGAGCCGATCATCCGGGCTCCGTTAACGGTCGAGTCGAAGGGACGACCGGCCGCCTCGTTGAGGCGGTACTGCATGAGCACCTCGTGCCCGACCGACAGCATTGGTGGATGAATGTGGACCACGATGTCATTTGCTTCCGCAAACTCCCATAACCATTCAGCCTTGGGGCTGTCGAGGAAAGCGCGTTCCGAACCGTCGCCGTAGCTGGACGCCATCGCGATCGCGTTTGCACCAACCTGTCTGATCATGTCCTCGACAATCGGCCGACAGCCCTCTTCAAGCGCGTGTGCGTTGGCCATCAGCGCGAACTCGCCGGGATAGCGATCCCTGATCTCCAGGTATTCGTCGTTCAAGAACTTGAGGGCATCGCCCGTGCTGACTTGAAGTAGGTCCCGCGCAATCCAGTCCACCTCGCCGCCGTTGCTGGCAAGGCTTAGGGTGACCCCGCCCCCGCGCTGCTTGGGCATGGCGTAATCCAGATCGAAAAACTCGCGATAGCAGATTAAGTCCTGAGCGTTGGCCTGCGGGAATTCTTGATTCGGGTCGTACAAGCCTCGCTCCGCCATCTTCGTTGGAAGAGAAACTTCAAGCCATGGAAGCGCTCTGGGAGGACTTAAGCCGGGAACCCGATCGCATCGAGTCACCAAATTGGCATCAGGTTCTTTTAAAAGAAACCGAGAGTAGAGTCGAGTCCGGTGAGGCTACGTTCTCCGATTGGGAGAAGGCCAATGTTTCAATCCGTGACCGGCTCAAATGAGGATTGAGATCCTCTCGGATGCGGAATAACACAGTTCGGTGACATGTCGTAACACCACATCTTAACATGCGGAATAGTGCACATGGAAGCCATTGACTGCGAGACGCTTATGTCTGCCATGGCACGGCCCTCATGCGGGGTATAAAACCGTTGCGCTCTGTCACCGTTTTGCGCACTGGTAATCCATGCACCGGCTCAAAACGAGTCGTGTCCTGATTTCGGCTTGTCAAGTGACGATTGGGTTACGTTTGCTGTCCATTCGTCTGAAAGTGCTTCGTGGTATCCCTCGCAAACCGCTTCTGCAAATCATGAATCTTTCGCAAGCCCTGCAAGAGCTGTTCATCGGATAGCCTTTTTCGTAGAGCCAAATCGACAACCTTGACCGTGTGAAACAGAAATTTTGCCGGCGGTGTCACAGATTTTGCCGGAAATATTGCGGAAATTTTGCCGACGGCATCAAAAAAGATGTGAAAGATGTGATGGATGCGGATGAAAGGCGAAACAAAGTAAAATACGTATCAACGGCGTGTTTGCAGGGATACGCCCATCTTTGCGCCACGGCGTCTAACAGTAAGTAAAAGGATTGGCCCTCCGCCGCGACACCGGGTTTGTCAAAACGCGGCGATCCGCAAACGCCCTGCACGAGCCCGAATCGGTCCACCTTGCCAGAAACGGCCTGCCTGAGTGATCGCGCGGGTTTTTCATATTGGCCGGGAAGCCATCCCGCAACGAGCCCACGATAAATCGCGTACGCCAACATTTGCGATAAATTCACTTCCACAAAGCTTCCGGGGTCATCGATAATATTGTGAAACAGCCAATCAGACCGCTTATGTTTTAATAAACAGTCAACGAGGGCGCGCGCGATCTGCACTAGCTCTTGTTTTTGCGAAGACATCGTTTCGGGCAGCAGGTCAATTGTTCTTGCAAGCCCGGCGGCAGCCCAACCGTTTCCGACCCCCCAAAAGTCTTTTCGCACGAACGCCTGCTTTTCGTCGTCCCATTTATGACTGAACAGCCCTGTTTGCCGGTCAAACAACGCGGTCCGATAGCCATAGATTTGACGGAGCGCTTCTTTTGGATGGCCCGCCGCTGCGAGATACGGCGGCAGCATATACATGGAGTCAATCCAAAATTCCGGACGATTCGGAACGTGATAGACAATTCCATTATGATTTCGGGGCGCTCCGCGTTGATGAAATGTTATTTAGCAAATGGTGTATTGCTACGTATATAGGGGATTTTACCTTTACGGGCCTCCATTTACTATCAACAACAACAAATCCCTCTTGATATTTGTCGAGATTCTTTGCCACTTCAACGCACTCATCAATCGTTGTTATGTTAAACTCTTGTGGCTTATCAATCTCTATACTTTCGGCTACTTCCTCTAACGTGTTATTATCGCGTGTTTTATATGATAAACTTTTGTTTCTTCATATTTATACCCTAGCCCCTCTCAAGACCGGTGCACGGGTTCGAATCCCGTACGCGCTGCCAGTAGTTGTAACGCTCTGGTCACTATCATCGACCTGGCTGCAGCGATAGCGCGGAAATTGTAACATAACTTGTAACACGTCCAACCGGCGTCCACTGATGGTCGTGTTGGTATTTTCAGCGTGAAAGTTGCCAAACGGGCTGTTCCTCGCGTTTTTGCGGGTGCGCTGACATGTATTCCATTCGTGGGCCCACTTCGGTTGATCCTGTGCTGCGTGCCAAGACACTCTTGTCCTTAATCCTTCAGCAGAACTCGAAACCCGGCCTGCTCGAAATGGTGATCGCTGGTCAGGGAATCGGTGATGCCAAGTTCGTTCATTACGACGAACGAAATGCAATCCGTTAACGACCATTCTTTATCTGGTCGCGCGCAAAAGAAGTCCGTACCGCGTCGGAATAGATCGCTGGTAGATGGAATGATGTCCACGTCTGGTTGTTGCCTCAAGAGATCCAGAAGCCGGATAAATTGCTGACGCGCTCCTGGCTGGCTGAAAGCGTCTCCGACTTCTGTCAAAACCCATTCTGTTGTGACGAGTAGACCCGAAGGTTGTCGATTGATCGCGATAGCGCGGGCGTGCCATCGATCACGAGTGCTGAGTAAAGCGATGAAATAAACCGCGTCGGCAAAAGCCTTCATCGACGCGGTAGCCCATGCAGATAGTGATCGTGATTTTCTGCATAATCCGACGGCAGGCCCTTTACGGTCCCAGCTACCTCCAGTAGCGCTTCGCCCCATGATTTTCCGCCGGGGCGGATCTTTTCTTGCAACAGCTCGTGCAGTCGCAGATCCACTTCAGTCAGTTCATCTCTACTCAACTTTGCCAACTCTCTGATGATCTCCTGTGTGCTCATTCAATCTTCTCCTGCAACTGGTTACATGTAGCTGCTCGAGTCCTAAGCATCAACTGATTGCGTGGCTGCTCAACTCATTGCCAAGAGGTCTTTGGCCGGTCCAGTTTCTCCAGAGTGTCGCCAGAGCGCGTGGAAGTCCGGTACGTCGAATTACTCCAGACGCAGAGGCAAAGGGTGCCGGCACAGCCTTCCATGCCTTCTTGGGTCAGGGTGTCCACACTTCATGGGAAACCCTGCGGCAAAAGCGTTTCTGGATGCGCTCGACTGCGCCGCTGTCTCCGTGTCCTGCGAAGGCTAGCCAATCCGCCTCGGGCGGATTGACATGGAGAAGGCCTGAACGTGATCGAACAATGGAAACGGCGCCAACGATTTCGTCTTCTTTGCCCGCGCGATGAATTGGCCAGCAATCGGAGCGAGGATCACGAGCTAAGCATGTGAGCGCGAAAGCTACTTAGGACAGAACCGGCCCTGTCCCTCAGATCGAGTCACGTCGACGCCTGTAAACAGATCTTTTCGCCCGTCCAATAGATAATGATGCAAAAAAGCTTTGATTAGCGGTTCCACAATCGGGTCTTCAAAAATTCCGATCCCTCCTCCGCCGGCATCAAAGCCAGTCCTGCTCGCATTAAAGTTCAGACCAAAATATGGGCTGTGGCCGCCGCCGACCACAGTGTGAAAGTAATATTGCGCTCCAGCTTTATCCATCGCTTCGACTAGAAGTTCCGCTTGAAGATAGGGAACAAGACGATCGGCAGTGCCATGCACGACGAGCATCGGAGGCTCGTCAGCATGCACGTAATTAATTGGACTCGCTGACCGCGCAAGGTCCAGGTGGTCCTTGAGAGATCCCCCAAGGAACGGAAAATTGGGGCCATCAAAAGTGGTGATATCTGCCACTCCGAAAAGATTTACAACGCAGGTCACGTCACTGGAAGAATCGAGATTCTCCCCAACATCAAAGGTTTTGCTACCACTCGTGGTACCGAGCATAGCCACCAAGTGACCCCCAGCCGATTCTCCGATTGCCGCGATTCGATTAGGGTCGTAGCCATATTGGTGCGCGTGTGCCTTTAGCCACCTGATTGCGGCTTTGCAATCCTGAATTTGAGCGGGCCAGATGGCTGCGGGGGCTAATCGGTAGTTAACAGAAGCCATCGCATAACCGTCCCAGAGGAGTTCGAGATGGTTGGGGTTCGTACTTTCGCCAGCCTTATCTCCATGTTCCAAGCCGCCGCCGTGTACGTTCACGACAAGCGGCATGTTCTTCCCTTCGGTCGGAATGTAGAGGTCAAGCTGCTGTTGCGGCCCGCCCCCATCAACATACGGAACGTTGGTAATCCAGGCGACACTATTTGCCCCAGTGGGATATGGCTGTTGAGTCACCGTGCGAATTTGTGCATATGTGGCCGCGATCGTTGCAAAAAGACAGCAAATGAGAACCGAAGGCGGATTAAAAATCGAGCTCCATCCGAGAGTGGGAAAGTGCCTATTCATAAAATAACGAGGGGGCGGGAGTTAGTGTTTCTGCTGCTGCCGAATTCCTGTACGGGGCAATGTATAGTCAAGGTGGCAATGGTAAAAGGCGGAGTAATCACGGAAAGGGAAGGGATGAACCGTTTTTACAGGTCATGGATAACAGCGTTGTCTGCCGCTCATCTTACGATCGCCGAATGAGATCTCGCGTAATTGAGCTCAACGTCGGGCAGCCGGAAAGCGCCATGGCCAGATCGAATTCCTGACGCACCATTTCCAGAACATACCTGACGCCGGCTTCAGCACCGGAAGCCAGTCCCCATAAGACAGGGCGTCCGATGAAGACAGCGCGCGCGCCGCAAGCGATCGCTTTGAGCACGTCGGTACCGCGCCTGATACCACCGTCAACATAGACTTCGACCTTGCCGCCGACTGCATCCACGATCTCCGGCAGAACCGAAATCGTCGCTGGAGTGGTGTCCAACTGCCGCGCGCCGTGGTTGGAAACGATAACCCCGCAGGCACCGTGTTTGACGGCAAGCAGAGCATCATCTGAACGCAGGATTCCTTTTACGAGCACCGGCAGCTTCGTAATTCCGGTAAGCCATTCAATGTCTCTCCAGGTCAACGCAGGATCGAAGAGAGAGGCGATGCGAGGGGCAAGCCCAAAGCCAGCGCTACCGTCAGGAAACTTTTGCAGTCCTGCAGGCAGAAGATTTTTTACTGAAAGGTCATCCAATTTAAATTGATTTCGAACATCGCGTTCGCGCCTGCCGAGCAGTGGCGCATCGACCGTAAAGACGATGGCCTTACAGCCGGCAACTTCGGCACGTTTCACCAACGATGCGCTGATTGCCCTATCCTTAAATACGTAGAGCTGGAACCAGACAGGTCCAGTGGCGACCGCCATGACTTCCTCGATAGAAAATGTCGAAATGGTACTTAAGGTCATCAACGTCTTAGCTGCGCCAGCAGCCTTCACTGTTGCGACTTCTCCTTCCGGGTGTGCAAGGCCTTGAAACGCTGTGGGGGCAACCAAAATAGGCATCGAAACGGGCTCGCCCAACGCGGTCGTGCCCATATTCCTCTCGCTCACATATACCAGCATGCGCGGCAGCAACACTATCCGCTCGTAGGCAACGCGATTCTCGCGCAGCGTGATCTCGTCGTTGGCACCGCTTGCAAAATAGTCGTAGACCGTCTGCGGCAACAACTCGCGAGCCTTCATTTCCAGATCCAACAAATTAATTGCTTCTATCTGTTCGCTGACGTTCTGCCGTTTTGCCGTCGTCGCGGTCATCGGGTGTTGGGTGCGGGGCATATAGGGCAGTTAAGCGTACTCCTCCGAAATGTCGCGGTTGGTGTAATCGGGCAGCAAGACCGTCGCGACCACGCTGACGATCGCACAGAAAAGGATGTAGATGGCGATCACATACCCCGACCCGAATGCCGCGAGCAGCACGGTCGCGATCAGGGGCGCCGGGCCGCCGGCGATGACCGAGGAGAGGTGGTAGCCGATCGAGGCGCCGCTGTAGCGCAGGCGGGGCGTGAAGCATTCCGCGATCAACGCGGCCTGCGGACCGTACATCAGGCCGTGTGGGACAAAAGACAACACGATGGCGATAAAGATCCAGCTCGGCATTCCGGTGTTCAGCAGCGCAAAATAAATGAACCCGAACACCCCGGTGGCGACCGAGCCGATCAGATACATGCGCTTGCGGCCGATGCGATCCGACAAATACCCTGCAATGGGGATCGTAAAGAGATGACATGGCCGCTGAGGCGACGAGAGCGCTGAGAAGCAGGTCGCGCGAGCTTCCCAGGACCGTCGTCCCATAAGTAAGAACGAAGACCGAATAGACATAAACGGGCGCCATCTCCCCCATCTTAGCCAGCGCTACCAGAATGATCGACTTCGGCTGACGTTTGATCACTTCCAATACCGGTGCCCGTTCGATCCGGTTTTCGACCAGCAGCCGCGAGAAGATCGGGGTCTCGAGTATTCGCAGCCGGATATAAAGGCCGACCCCGACCATGAGGATGCTGACGAAGAACGGGACACGCCATCCCCAGCTGAGAAACTGGTCGCCGGAGATGGCGCTGAACACCAACACCGCCAAATTCGCCAGGAAAAACCCGGCTGGCGCGCCGAATTGCGGCCAGGACGCGATAAACCCGCGGTGGGCGTTCGAGCGCGCCCATTCCATCGAAAGGAGCACCGAGCCGCCCCATTCGCCGCCGAGCCCGAGACCCTGGATGAAGCGAATGATGGTCAGGATGACAGCGCCCCAAATGCCGATCTGCTCGTAGGTCGGGACAAAGCCCACGGCAAAGGTCGCAAGACCGGTCATCAGCAAGGTCGTGATCAGCGCTGCCTTGCGGCCTATCCGATCCCCGTAATGGCCGAAGATCGCCGCCCCGACGGGGCGGGCCACAAAACCGACGGCGTAGATGGCGAACGCCTGCAGCACGCCGACGAGAGGATCGCTCCTGGGAAAGAAGAGCTTACCGAAGACCAGTCCGGTCACTAGGCCGTAGAGGAAAAAATCGTACCATGCGATCGTCGTACCGACCGTGCTCGCGATCACGGCCCGACGAAGTTGCGCGCGATGATCGGCCTCCGACAGGGCGCTTGATACGTTGTCGATTGTAGTCATACCGGCGTTTCCCCCGATAATCCTTCACTCCTCGATTGCCCCGGGCGTTTACCGCATCATGATCGATCCGTCCGTCTGTATAAACAAGGAGCTTTCGAGCATTAACGGCACCGTAGCGGGAGCGAACCCGAAGCTGAAATTGGAAGTGGCGTCCATGGAGAGCTTCGCAAGGCTTTGCTTCGGCTCGATTTTGCTTCGGAGTTTGGCCGTTAGCAGTCGCCTCCCAGCGTAGCTGCTCTGTTCTTCGGTTCCCTGACGAAACTGGGATCGCTCCGCACGCATCGAGGAGGTGCAAAGCGCATGGATCTCGTCGTCGATTTCTCCCGGATCCGACACCGTACGGCCTCATCCGAAGGACGGTTAAGTCCATGGGGGAAAGACGCACCTGTCCGGCCGCCTGTCCGGCCTGCGGCACTGAGTTTTCTGGAGCAATAAAATTTTGTCCGGTGTGCATGCTGCATGGGGCTCTCGGTGGTGACGTTGAACCCGGCGAGTCTACTTCGCAGGTAGCTTTTGCCTTCGACTTTTGCTCGCTCTTCGGGCGAGATCACATTAACTTCCATCCTAGGTCCATCCTTTCTTTTCGGCTCCTCTGGCGAGGCTGACGTTCGTTGGTTTTTCTATTGAAAGGATGCGCCTTTATCTCCTCATCCACAAAATTCGGTTATACCTCTGGACATTTAAGAGGCATCTTCTTCCAGCATGGTAAGTCTGACGACCAGAATCGTGCCGATAGCCATTCCTATCCGTTGGGCAATCGAAGCGATATCGTCACCGGACACCAAACCCTACAGGGTCTGCGGACTACTGTGAATCTTTCGCAGATGGACGCCGCACCATTAGGCTTGCAGATGTTCTTGGTTCTAGGAAGCTCGGGGCGTGAGCGTCAGAAGCTCGCTGTTCTTGCCAAAGCTCGCTGAAAAAAGAAGCGCTCCGATGAGCAAGAGTTTACAAAACACTTCGACTTTTACCGCTCTGCGAAACCCGGTATTTCGAAAACTCTGGTTCGCAAGCGTACTCTCCGGAACTTGTGTTGCAGCTCATGACTGTGCTGCAACCTGGGTGATGTACAAGCTCAGCGCATCCGCATTGTTCCTATCATTAATGTCAACTGTCGCGTCTTTACCGTTCTTTCTATTTACTTTGCCGGCCGGAGCTTTGGCGGACATCGTGGACAGGCGCAAATTGCTTTGGATTATGAATGTTTGGCTAGCCGTCGCCGCAGGGCTGCTCGCAATTTTTGGTTCACTGGGGGTTCTTAATCCATACGTTATTCTGATTTGTATTTTCTTAACCGGAATTGGGTTTGCCTTCAACGCTCCTGCTTGGACGGCGATTGTGCCGGAACTAGTGTCAGATGAGGAACTTCCGTCGGCCGCGACGCTGGGCGGCTTGCAACTCAACATTTCCGGGATTCTGGGACCTGCTATTGGCGGGATGCTGCTTCCGCTGATTGGAGCGAACTGGGTGTTTACGGTAAATGCGATCTGTTTCCTTGTCGTAATTCTTGCAATCTTACAATGGAAGCGAAAAGAGAGACCGTCGAAGCTACCATTAGAGAACTTTTTTGAATCTTTTACTACAGCGATTCGGTACGTTCGGTATGCCCCAGGCATACAGGTTGTATTGGCCCGAAACATCTTATTTGCCTTTTTTATCGCGCTGATTCCCGCGCTGATCCCAGTCGTTGGCCTGAAAGAGCTAAAACTCACAGCAGCGGGTTGTGGTATTCTGTTCAGCTCCATGGGTGCGGGTTCCGTATTTGGAGCGATTTTTGTGGTACCCTGGGTCCGGGCACGTCTTTCCTCCAATATGCTCATCGTAATCGCGAATCTGGTGATAGCGATCGTTTACCTCCTGATGGCATTTGTCCGAGATCAGACCATTTTCATGATCGTTGCTGCCGCTGCCGGAATCGGGTGGACGTTGTCTGCGTCAGAACTCTGGGTTGCAGCGCAGCGCGCGATGCCAAGCTGGTCGAGAGGCCGCATGAACGCGACCGTCATCATGGTTTCCCAAGGGGCGATGGCTCTGGGCGGCGTCGTTTGGGGAGCGGCTGCAGCCATCTTGGGATTGTATCCTACCTTGATCGGAGGCGCAGTCCTGCTGTCGATCAGTTTGATTCTGGCGATTCCTCTGTCGATTAATTTCACCGGAAAGCTAGAGTTCGATCCCGGATCCGTGACAAGCTTCTCCCAGACAAGTTTTTCCCATAAACTGATCGCATTGCCTCAGCCGCAAGACGGACCGGTTGCCATCACCTATGAGTTTGAAGTGGATCGGGCGCGCGAAGACGAGTTTATGGAACTGATGAGACAGGTGCGGCTGATTCATCTGCGGAACGGTGCGTTCAGCTGGCAACTGCACGAAGATCTGACCCAGTTCAACATCTTTCGTGTCGAAATGATAGTACCGTCTTGGACTCAATATGTATTGCAACGCGACCGGATGACGAAAGCCGAGAAAAATATCATCGAGCGAGCAAAGAACTTACATATTGGAGAAGGTCCGATACGGGAGGGGATTTTTCTTAGCGTCAACAAGGAACTGATTAGTCACCGCCGCCTAGCTGAAAGGCAGTGGAGACTACAGAAACGTCTCCCCTGATTTTGAATTTAGGCGTTCGTTTTGAGCGAATGGGAAACGCTGAAAGCACTGTAGCCCCGTCGCCAGGCAAAAAGGCGACCTTGCGAAAAATTCTCGTGCATCCGGGTGAGGAACCACCTGGTCCGGCTTCTTACCTGGCGATGCGGATCAAGTTCTAACATCCGGAGACAACGGTCCCAGATTACGTTTCCGGCAGGTTGGAAAAGAGACTAGAGTTCGGGGTGCTCCAGGAAAGCGGCAGCGCCGCTTCCAGAACGTCAGTGCGTATTTGAACACTGGCCAGACCAGCTAAACCGCCAATCCTTTATCCTTGTGGATGCCGTGAGCCGTTCTTGTCGACCAGAGGAGATGGCTGGCGTTCATAAAAATACAAAGGGATTGCGGTGCCCGAGTTTCAGGTCTCTTACGAAATCGCTAGATACATGTCTCGGAGCCGTTACGGAACTGCAGGAGCCGAATTCTCTAGAGCCATGCCGGACTACTCGCCGCCGGTCCACCGAAACGGGGCAACAGCAGTCCGCGTCAGTGTCATGGTCTCAGACAACCGAGATCGTGGGAGGTCGTTTTCAGACGGAACGCCAGAAAACGCCACCAGTTGAAATTTTGTTCCGAAACATGACTTCATCCGCTATTGTTAGTGAAACACGCAATTCTTTGTGAAACGCGACCATGGTCCGGCAGTAGAGGGCGCGGTAAGTTTTCACACCACCCACTGGACGATCGTCATGAGGGCGGTGCAAAGCCAGGCGCAAGGGGGGCAGTCCGCTTTAGCCGAGTTGTGCCGGCTTTATTGGTATCCACTCTACGTCTTCGTTCGGCTCAGCGGGCATTCGCCGGACGACGCCCAGGACTTGATACAAGGTTTTTTCCTGCACCTGCTGGAACATCGGGCGCCTACGGGCGTTGACCGGCTCAAAGGGAAGTTCCGGTCGTTCTTGTTCGCCTCGCTGCAGAACTACCTCTCTGATGAGTTCGACCGCGCGCGCTGGCTTAAAAGAAGAGGAAACGAAGAATTCGTACACCTGGATGCAGAAGACGCCGAAGAACGCTATCGGTTGGAGCCGGTCGAGTTCTTAACAGCAGAAAAAATCTTCGATGCCCGGTGGGCGATGACGGTCCTTGGAGAAGCGATGAACCGGCTGCGCCAGGAATACGCTACCGAGGAAAAAGCATCCACATTCGAAACGCTAAAAGTTTTCTTAGATCCTATCAACAGCATAGCTCCGCCGTCGTACGAAGAGGTGGCGCATCAGCTCCAGGTCAGCATGGGCGGGGTCAAGACGCTGATTCATCGGTTGCGCAAACAGTATACCGCCCTTCTGCGTGAGGAGGTCGGCCGCACGGTTTGCGATCCGGTAGAGATCGACGAGGAGATCCATGCTCTTTGCGAAGCTCTCGTGGCATCCGAAGGAAGGTTAGGGTCCATGAAAATGGAGGACAGACGCACTTGCTCGGTTTGCGGAACTGAGTTCTCTGCAAACATGGAGTTCTGTCCGGTTTGCGTGCTGCGTCGGGGTTTGGATGAGCCACCTGAATCAGACGAGTCTTCTTTGGAAAAGGCTTCGGTCGAATCATCTCCCGCGCTGCCAGCGCATCGCTTTGAGCATTACGAACTGGTGAAGGGCGAAGACGGGAAACCGATCGAGTTGGGTCGCGGTGCGATGGGCGTCACTTACAAAGCGTTCGACGTCGATCTGCACTGCCCAGTGACATTGAAAGTCATAAGCGAAAAATATCTCGGTGAAGAGTCGGCACGTCTCCGTTTCTTGCGCGAGGCGCGTGCGGCGGCCAGCATCCGCCATCCGAATGTTGCCTCGGTCTTCCACCTCGGGAGAAGTGGTCAGGATTACTTCTACGCGATGGAGTTTGTGGAGGGGGAAACGCTCGAGAACCTTATCAAACGCTCCGGCCGACTGGAGGTGAAGCTGGCGCTGGAAATTGTGACGCAGACAGCCGCCGGTCTTGCTGCGGTGCACAAGCGAAACCTCGTCCACCGAGATATCAAACCAAGCAACATCATGGTGAGTGTCGAGGAGGGGAGCAATGTAACAGCTAAAATCATTGACCTTGGGCTGGCCAAGCCCGCACCTGACGGGCCTGCCGCAGCCGCGATTTCAACTCCCGGAGCTTTTGCCGGTACACCGGAGTTTGCCAGTCCGGAGCAGTTCGCAGGCATCCAGGTAGACATTCGTTCGGATCTCTATTCGCTCGGTGTGACGCTCTGGCAGATGGTGACCGGCCAGGCCCCGTTCCAAGGTTCGCCCGCGGAGGTAATGTATCAGCATCAGCACGCGTCCTTACCGCTCGACCGACTGAAAAGAGTCTCCCAGCCCGTCGTTGTTCTACTTGAATTGCTCCTTGAAAAGGATCCCGGGCGGCGTTTTCAGAACCCGGCCGAACTTCTGAAGGCGATGCCGACGATAACAGGTGCTACCGGTGCGGGGCGTCGAATCACTCGCAAGAGCTTGCAGAAGATGCCCTCTGCAGCTTCGCCGCTCGTAACTCGTAAGCCAACCGCAAGATTAGGACAGTTCGTATCCTTCATCCTTGGCCGAGCGAACGTTTCGCCGTCAAATGCCCAAGGTGGGAGCCCGGTGCGTGAATCACGCTCGCCGGGATCCGTGCCAAAGAGAATTTCAATCGCCAGATTGCCCGTTACCGGAAGCGATGTTTTTGGTCGAGAGGAGGATATCGCTTTCCTGGATGATGCATGGGCAAACCAGGATGTAAATGTCGTTTCGATCATTGCATGGGCCGGTGTCGGGAAGTCCACTCTCGTTAACCATTGGCTCCGACGGATGGCTACTGACCATTATCGTTCTGCAGAGCTTGTTTTTGGTTGGTCCTTCTACAGACAGGGCAGCAGTGGGGAGACTTCGTCCGCAGACGAATTCCTGGACGGTGCTCTGACTTGGTTTGGGGATCCTGATCCACGCATCGGAACAGCGTGGGAAAAGGGCGAGAGGTTAGCGAAGCTCGTCGCGCATCGTCGAACCTTATTGGTTCTGGATGGCCTGGAGCCGCTCCAAAATCCGCCTGGGCAGCAAGAAGGACGCTTGCGTGAGCCTTCCCTCCAGGCGCTTATGCGCGAACTCGCCGCCTTCAATACGGGGCTTTGTGTGATTACCACGCGGACGCCGGTCGCTGATATTGCAGATCACGAGCGTACCTCAGCCCTGCGTCGTGACCTGGAGCAACTATCCAGCGATGCCGGTGCGAAGCTGCTCCGAGCGCTGGGTGTTAAAGGGGATGAGGCCGAGTTGCGAACCGCCAGCGACGAGTTCACTGGGCACTGCCTCGCTCTGACGCTGTTGGGCAGCTATCTGACCGATGCTTATGATGGAGATCTTCGTCGCCGCAAAGACGTGTCTCAACATCTTGCTGACGACGTACGCCAGGGAGTCCATGCCCGGAAAGTAATGGAATCCTACCAAACTTGGTTTGGGGAGGGTCCTGAGCTATCGGTTCTTCGCATGTTAGGTCTGTTTGATCGACCCGTTGACGAAAAGGCGCTCGGAATCCTTTTGAAACTGCCTGCGATTCCTGGCCTAACAGAGTTACTAACGGATTTGAGCCCGACCGAGTGGCGAACGATTCTTGCCCGATTAAGAAGAGCAAAACTCTTGGCTGGGGAAGATCCACAGAATCGTGGGCATCTGGATACGCATCCCCTTGTTCGTGAGTACTACGGGGAACAGCTGCGGAGCCAACAAACCGAGGCTTGGAAGGAATGCAACAGGCGGCTCTATTCTTACTATCGAGCGCTCGCACCGCAGCTGCCAGAGAGTTTCGGGGAGATGGAGCCACTTTTTTTAGCTGCAATCTGTGGCTGCAATGCCGGTTTATTTCGCGACACGGTGCATGAAATCTACATTGCGCGGATTCAGCGAGGAAATGCCTCCTTCGCTGCTAAGGTCCTGGGAGCCAGGGGAGCATTGCTGTCGATCTTAGCTCATTTCTTCGAACAGGGACGCTGGGGATCACCGGTGGAAAAGGGCGCCGAGGGGCAGAGTCTCACCGCAGAAGATCAGGTCTTCATTCTGACGCAGGCAGGGCTATACCTAACAGCCACACGGGGGTACTCCGCACCAGAGGCGCGAATTTGCTACGAGCGCGCGGAGTCGTTGTGTCATTCGCTTAATCGTCCCCTACTCCTGTATGTGGCGCTGATGGGTCGGTGGCGCTATTCCCTTCAGACGGACAAGCTGACGGCAACGATGCAGATTGCCCAACGAGTTTATTCACTGGCGCAGGAGCAGAATGACTCCGCGCTATTGATAGGAGCCTACAGTGCATTGGCCGGCACGCTCTATTTTATGGGCGATTTCGAGTCAGCGCACCAATACGCGGTGCGTGGTATTCAGATCTGGCGCTCTGGAGGCGTGCAGTCTTATGATGAAGAGCTCAACGCGCCCGCCGTCAATGTTCTATGCTTTGAAGCACAAGCCAAGTGGCATCTTGGAGAGATCGCCTCTTCCCAAACGACCGTGGCAGAAGCGATCTCACTAGCCGAAGAGATGAATGATATGCACCGATTAGCCGTGGCATTATGGCATGCAGCGGTTTTGGCCTACTACGAGGGTAATCCTGCAGAGGTGGAACGCTTGGCATCTAAGTCGATTGAACTGTCAACTCGTCATCACTTTGCGCATTGGCTGCCTCAAGGAGAGGTTCTCCGCGGTTGGGCGCGCAGCACTTCCGGCGATATCACTGAAGGCATCTCCTGGATCGTGGACGGAATAGAGGACTTTCGCGCAATCGGCGCGCTCCGGGGTGTGCCATTTTTTCTGGCGCTAAAGGCTGAAGCTTTGCACCTTGCAGATCGCACCTTTGAAGCTCTTGAGGCTATCAGGGAGGCGGAAGGATTGGTCGAAAGATTCGAAGAGCGCTTGTGGCGTGCCGACGTGCACCGGCTTCGCGGTGTGTTTCTCACCGCTATGGGTGCTGACGAGACTCAAATTGAGGCTTCGTTCTGCGAAGCCGCCAGAACCGCAAGGCAGCAGAAGTCAATTTCACTGGCGAGACGCGCGGAAGCAAGCCACGCAGAGTACCGCAGCAAAAAGGGAAAGCTTTAGAGGGTCATCTTTCCTAACTCATCCAACGCCCTGCTTTCGTTCAAAATCTCGACCAAGCGACCAAGCGATCGTGGAGGTTGAGGCTTGAGGCCGCAACAACGAGGTTGTTTCAACTCGTGGATTCGACCAACTCAGTTCCGAGGAGCGACGCAAGCTCGAGCGGTCCACAACGGACTTATCGCTCGCGGTTCAGTGCCGAGCCCAGGAGCTCAATTGTGCCTTGCGCCCGA
The DNA here is from genome assembly GCA_963782115.1 of uncultured Verrucomicrobiae bacterium. Taxonomy (GTDB): domain Bacteria; phylum Verrucomicrobiota; class Verrucomicrobiia; order Chthoniobacterales; family JAFAMB01; genus JAFAMB01. Next base: position 3,332 of record CAWAIK010000011.1, on the reverse strand, counting down.
CTCGGAACGACCCATCACTTAGGAACGGTGGAACGAGGCAACAAAAACGACACATCGGTCGAAACCGGCTGATGGGACCTGTCAGCGACAAAGCTAAGCAAGACTCCTGCCGGGATGACGTCGTGACGATGCTATAAGGCGAGTTGGAACAAAATGGACCTGATCGAACGCGCTATCACTCTAGCGATCACCAAGCGCCATTGATCTTCATAAGTTATTCAAAATCAACAGCATGCACGGTGAGGGGATCGAACCCGACTTCCTTGGCCAGAGCGTTTAACTCGTGATAGCGCCACTGATTTGGAGGGGTTCAGTGCTCCTTTACAGAGTCGGCAGTGCATCCACCGCTTTCGAGAGCGCTTCGCGTCCGACGTGGGTATAACGCCGGCTGACCTCCACTGAATCGTGACCAACCAGCTCCATGACAGCCGCTTCGGGAACCTGAGCGTCACGGAGCAATGATACGGCCGTGTGACGTAGACAGTGAAAGCTGAGATCAAGTGTACCGCGCCGCGCGTCGCGTCCAATTCCGCGTGACTGGTGCGGCAATTTGGGTCGGAGGCCAGCGGCGGCGAGCAGATCGCCAAATTGAGCGCTCAAATGGCGGACGCGCTTATCCTTTTTCAGCGTCGCAAAAGCTCGCGGATGCACCGGAGCGTCAGGCGCATCGTTTGCCGGCAGATGATTGAGAATGTGCTCCCGCAACGGAGTTGCCAACGGGATGGTAAGCGGCTTACCACGCTTGCGGGTGATAAGATGCACTTCGCTCCGGGCCAGGTCGACATTGGCCCATGTCAGGGCCGCCAAATCGCCTAGCCGTTGCCCGGTGTAAAGTCCGAAAAGAATCAACGACTGCCACTCCGGGTGAGCGATCTCCAGAATCTGTCGGAGTTCCGGTAAAGTGAAAGGCCGCCGCGTCAGCGCGTTCGGATCGCGCTTGAGTACTGGAACGAATTCAGCAGGATCAACGTCAATGTATTCATCGCGGCGCGCCGCTCGGAACAGCATCTTAATGGTTTTGAGGTCGTTATTCGCGGTCTTGGTCGAAACCTTTGGAACCAACGAATCGCGGAAACCCACAATTGAGCGCTTCTCGATGTCGCACAGGTCCGCGCTGGCGCGTTCACCCAGGAAGACGAGAAACTTATTAATCCCTTTTTCATACAGCTCGTGACTGCTTGCCTTGCACTCGAACTTTTTTGCGCTAGCCAGGCAGCGGCATAGGCTGCAACGCTGGCATGAGGCAAGCTTTCTCCGGAAACGTCACGATAGATCTCGTTGACCACCTCACGGATTCGACGGGCGTTAAGCTTGCGCTTAGCGACCTGCTCCATTGTGTCGGCGATATTCTGAGCGCGCCTTCGGTTAGTTTCATGAGTCGATCGCCGGCATTGCTTCCTGTTCTCATCACGAAAGCAAGCGATCCAATAATTGCTGTTGGGATAACGGGCAAGACTAGCCATTTTGGGAGTCGAACTCGACAGGTTCTTGTAACAAGGCGATTACGCTCAGTCGACTTTTTTGGCTGCGCCGGACCTTCTCCGCGGTCCGGTGTCGGAGCCGTTCGCTGGCGTCACTTCGAACCACTTTCTGCCGGTTCCCGGTTCCAGGGTCTCCGTGTAATATCGTTTAACGGTTGACTCTGCGTCGCCCATGGCTTTGGCGACGTCCCCTAGAGACCGGAATGTAAGACCGTAGGTCGCATAGGAATTACGGAAGCAGTTTTCCGGGAGTTTGATTTTCATAAGTCCGGCGAGTTTGCGTCGGAGTTTGTGCAAGTCCTCGATTCTCTTCTCGCGGATACTGTATTTAAGCCATTCTCCCAGAGATAAGAGAGTTGGCGACCCTAACGGGATTCGAACCCGTGTTACCGCCGTGAAAGGGCGGTCATACTCATTTATAAGTGACTAATTATAAATCACTTATCATCGTAGTTAATTAACGTAACCCTAAACGTAACCCCGAAGCGCAGGGTACGGCGTTCCGAATCGGGGCCCGTGCAAAAATTAGTGGTTAAAAGATGGCGCGTTGCGCGCATAGGGCGGTGTCCATTTCGTTTTGGTGTGATTCCCGGCCCACGCCTGCCTGCAAATTTCCGAAATTTTACCCGGAAACAGATACCAAGCTCGGTATCTAAGACACCAATGCGAGTTTTTGGGCCGCCAAAAGCAAAAGCGAACTAATCGCCTATTTTTTTTTAAATCCAACGAATTAGCCTTGCCGATTAAATATCGGCGCGCAAAGAAGAGAAGTACAATCCGCCAGGAATCCTGTCTTACAAGAGTTGATCGGGCCAAGCGGGCAAAAGGGTAAAAATGAACACTACAGACCTGCTTGACAGGCGAAAATCTATAAGTTGCACGGCTGCCGCGGCTCGGCTGGGCTTACACCATCGTACGTTGCGCCGCTATGCCGCGGCCAAGATTATCCCCGGTGCGTACCGCATTGGGAAAAGGGGTAAATGGCGCTTCCGCGTCGATGTTTTGGCCGAATGGCTCGACGAGCAACATAAGCCCGTCCCCAAACCCATTCCCAAGCAACGAATGACTAGTAAACCGCTCTGGGCCAGGGGCATAATTTAGTAGTGTTAAAATGTTCATGTATGGCTAAAATATCAATTCCTATTAACCCGCGCGACTTGATCGCGGAACTGCAAAAACACGTGTTAACACCCGAAAGAGTGTCCACTCTCCTGCTGTCGCTGGAAAGAATCGCGACAAAAAAAACCGACGATGAGCCCTTTAAACTAGGGGTTGCGTCGCTCCGATACGTGGACGGACGGCTCGATATCGAGCCGGAAAGTGAGGAGATATTTACGGAACCGGTCCTAGTTACACTGTTTCGCAACGAAGATAAGATGTCGCTCATTGCGCTTCACTCGCAACTTTACACACAGCTCTTTAAGCTGGGCGAAAAGAATGGGGACCAGCCGTCGGCGGTAGCAAACGGGGATGAAAATGTCTCGGAGTCGCCGCAGAATGAGGATAAATTTGTTGTCTCAATCAACGAAAAGAACCTCTACGCAGCTATCGAAAAGGTGCTGGGAAACCTGAATTTTGACGATCTATTGGTGGTTAATAAGGCCGTCATCGAGACGATTGGGGCATTAAAAAAAGAGACGTTATTCGCGGCGCCACGGTACAAAAACAAACGCTTAATTGAGCGCGAAGGTGTGCTGACGCTGGAGATCGAAAGCAAAGAAACGTCCGCCGGTCTGGTTTGCGGCTTGCTGAGAGGGCTTGAGTTTAGCTCCTTGATGAAGCTTAGTGGCGAGCTTCTAGGATTGATTACTAAGGCGAACACCAACGCGAGAAAAGAGGCGCCTGAACTGA
>CAWAIK010000010.1:0-207092 GCA_963782115.1 uncultured Verrucomicrobiae bacterium | reverse complement strand
ATGGTAGTCTGGATGATTGTCTTTAGTTTGGTGGCCTGTTTTTTGCATTGGTTCTTTCCATTGTGGATCAGCATGCTAGTCGCCTTTTTCATTTTCGGCGTTGTTCCAATCGTTCTTAACGTCGCTATCCACAGAAGATATTCTGCTAAAGAACTGCGAAAGCTGATTGTCGGATGGCTTCTGATGGCGCTTATGATTTACGGCGCCCTTAGTCTGCTCGACTTTCTTCATCGCTGAGATGCCGTAATTATTAATTAACGTTCCGGTCATCAACGGCATGCCTGGTGGACCTTAACGTGCCGCCGCTGCCAAAGCAGCTTCAAAACTCCAGATCCCCTTCCTGCCGGCATATAGGCAGGAAAGGAACTGAGATGAGACGGTTTTGCTCTTGTAGAAGAGGCTGAAGAAGGCTGCCTTTTTTGCCCGAATGTGGCAACAATTTCGGCATGCCCCAGGTCCAATTACCGATCTTTCCGGCAGGAGTCACGCACATCAATTCGGAGGTCGCCTTTGAGGAGCGGGATGGAAAGGTGTACTACTTTAACGGCCATCTGCCGGTGTTTGTCCATGAGAAGAGAGCTCTGGCGACTTTCCGGCTTTTTAGTACCCAATTGGTCATCAATGGCAATGCGACTCAAGCGGAGATATCTCGTGCATTTGGGGTGCCGCTGGTCACCGTCAAACGCTATGTGAAGCTCTACCGGGAGAATGGAGCAGCGGCCTTTTTTGCCCCTGCCAAGAAGCGCTCGGGCAGCAAATTAACTGCGGAAGTTTGCCAACAGGTCCAAGGGTTATTGGACCAGGGACTGACGGTGCCCGAAGTCGGTCGACAGGTGGGGATTTTGTCCAATACCTTGCACAAGGCGATCCGCGCGGGTCGTCTGCGGCCCGGAAAAAAAAATTATCCAACGATGCGATAGCGAGCACGAAGAGCGAGCGCAGTCTAGCAGACATTCAAGCTCCGTTGGGTCGAGCAACAACGCGCAGCTTGGAGCGGGTGGCGGCCAGCGTCGGCATGCTTCATGGGGCTCCCATTGAGTTTGAACTGGTTAAAGATGTTCCCGATGGGGGCGTGCTGTTTGCTCTGCCGGCGCTGTTGTTACTTGGACTCTTGAGCAAGAGCCGGGAGATGTTTTCGATGTTGGAGGGCTTCTATCCGCTGGAGAGCATCTTTCTACTTCTGGCGCTCATAGCCCTGGCGCGTATTCCTTCGCTGGAAGCGTTGCGCTATGTGGCGCCGGGAGAATGGGGCAAGCTCATGGGGCTCTCATCGCATTCCCGAAGTGCGCACCCTGCGGCAAAAGATCACCCAACTCTGCTCTGAGCAGGGTCTGGCTGAACGCTGGAGCAACGCTCTGGCCAAGCAATGGATGGCGCGGGAACCGGAGTGCGCCGGCGTCTTTTACGCCGATGGTCATGTGCGGGTTTATCATGGAAAACACCGGCCCAGGAGCAGACGGAAGCGAACCCACGGGACGCACCTTGTCGCTTAAGGGAGCCTCCATTATTGAAGTGGAAGGAGACAAGATTCGTTCAGACCAATGCTATTTTGACCGGAAGGCGGTAGAAGAGCAACTTGCGCCCAAGTAACTAGCCATAAACACCGTCGGAGACGACGCCGCGCTTCACAGGTCAGTCAACAAATCTTGACAACGCTCCTTCTGAGCGAGCCTGGGACAAGGTAGTGTTGCGGTGTTTGCCTCGCTGACCGTCCGCATCATCATAGATGATCTGCTTCCCGCCGGTCGTCTCGAGCGATTTACTTGGTAGACCGCACCAGGATTCTTCAATGGGAATTTGTCGAGCCATTCCCCCTTCATTCCCTGGAAGTCATCTGTCAAGATTTGTTGACTGACCCCTTGACTGAAAAAACGTCCGTTCGCTCCGGCAATCCTTTAATCTTGTGAAATCTGTGGTTTCCAATTCGGAATTTTCGCTGAACTCGAAACCACTCAAAATGGGCCGCCGGCAAGGCGCGGAGGGAGCATCCCGCACCAGTTTTTGCGATTGTGCCGCTCCGATTTTCCGTGGCGGTTATCAAAAACGTGACCGACGAGCAACGCAGCCGCCAGCCCATTTTGATCGCAACCCTGTGGGCCGGGGCCAGTGGCTGTTTTTCCGCTTTGCTCGCTTAACCCGTATGACTCACATACGGGCGCTTCGCTCGCGCCTTGAAAAACAGTCAACTGACCTCCGGCAATATACCTGTTATTTCGGGGACAGGACACTAATCTGCGGTTCACCTCGTATCCTCGGTTTGCGCGACAAAGCGATCGTCTCTCCGAATTCCGCGGCAGGCATTTCGGCAAACCCATTTGCTTCGTACGCTTCGTGTGCTCGCGAGAAAAAAAACTCTAGAAACCACGCGGCGGCTTCCGCGTTTCGCGGATGATCAACCAAGGCAGCATAGATGTCTGCTGACCGCTGTTCTGCGCCTGCCAGTGACACCACCTCAAATTCGGCTGACGCCAAGTGATGTACGAGAAGTCCCGCATCTGCCAGTCCATTGACCACAGCAAACGGCACGTCCCGATGCTGGATCCCGAGCCGTCCTGGAAAGCCAACTATTTCGTGACCCAGAATCTCTTTCACAGCTTCGGGTGAGGCGAGCATGCTCAGCGAGTCAAGGTACTGTTGACGTGCCCCGGCCTCCTGTGAGGTTGCCAAAACAATCCGGGCTTGCCGATCCGCCAAATCCTGAACCGAATGCAGGCCAAGCGGGTTGCCGGCTCGGACCAAAAACGACATGCCCCGACTTCGCGCGAATCGCCGTGCCATCGGGACCAGGAAACCGTCTGACGACAGCTTTTTCAGGGGGCTATCCCCTGCCATGACGACGTCGGGCCACAAACCGTCCGTCCGGTCCACTGGAACGACCGCCGCCCCGAACGCAATGCCTCCGCATTCCAGGGCGGAAACAGCATCGACTGGGGTAGGGTAAAAATGACAATGTTGTCGTTGCGCAGAGCGCGTCCCTTCTGTCTCAGCCAATCGCGGAATCCGTCGAGCGCGAGCGGTAATAGCACCGGAAAATGATTCCCTTCCGAAAAGATCACCAAAGAGGCGTGCGAATCGATTCGTCCGACCACGTCCGGAATCGTGTCCGTAAATCCTGAGAGCCGCGAGAGACCGGCGGGGATAGAGCCGTATATCTGGAATGGAAAGGTTTCGGCCTTTACACCCACAACGCCGCATCCCCCGACCAGAGTCAAAGTAGCTAGGAGCGCCGATCGTCTCACGCGAGGAAGGTTAACCGGACGCGCCGACCCGTGCACGAATTTTAGAAGCAACTTCGGTCTCCCTCCGGAGTGTTCGCCCACATGCGCCGCTCGCCGCTTAAACCTGGATCCGAGCCATGCTGCGATGCCTCAACTGCCACTCGGTTTCCAGAGACCAAGCGTTGCCCCTGTCGGGTCAACAATAATGCTTAACCAGCCGGCTCCCATCACCTCGGTGACGTCTCTCATCACGGTAGCGCCGAGAGACTTGGCCTTTTCGGTTGCAGCCGCGATATCGTCAACCAGCACATAGGCCAGCCATGTGGACGGCGCACCGGCCACGGGGTGCTGCATGATTCCTCCACCGGTTCCTTCTCCCACATGAATCATTGTGTAGGTACCGTTCGGCATGGGCATATCCTCTAATTTCCAGTCGAACAAAGTTCTGTAAAAGTCCTTCGCCTTGGCGACATCTGTCGTGTTCAGTTCAACGTGTACGAATGGGTTTGCCATAGGAATTTTCTTTTGTGATCCTGCGATTGCGATTTCCAAATCGGTGACCACCTTTTTGGGAGGTGATGCCCAATGAAGCGTTTGTTGACGTGATGAGGGAACAACGAAAACCGCGAACGCTTGGAATGCTACACCGGCTTACCTCCGCGTCAAGCCCACGAGACGCTTCAGTAACGCCGGAGGAAAATTTCACCGTGGACTGCACCTGCTCCTCCTCCACCGCGGCGTCTTGCAAACAGACTCCAAGGGATTTCGGGACAGGACACTATACTTATCTGGGTTTCGCCTTTCTCGAACAAAACGCTTGGACTGGTCAAAAAAGTTCGCGAAATGGGTTTCGATACCATTGAGATCTGTATCGAAGATCCGGCCACAATTGACGTTTCTCGAATCAACGAAGCGTTAAAAGAAAACGATCTTGGCGCCACGGTTTGCGGCGCTTTCGGTCCGGACAGAGATGCGAGCTCGGAAGATACAAGCGTTAGAGCCAATGCGGCCAAATATCTGGAGGCGTGCATAGACGCTGCCCAGCAACTTGGCTCGTCCGTGGTCGATGTATTCCGCGGTTGGAAAGACTAGACTTCTGTCGCGCGATGAGCAGGCCAAACAATGGGATTTTGCAGTAGAAACATTGAAGCCGGTTGCCGATTATGCAGGACAGCGTGGCGTGCGGCTTGCCATTGAACCGTTAAATCGATTTGAAACCGACTTCATCAACACTGTGGAGCAGGGCCTCGATTTACTCGGCCGGATCGATGCTTTCAACGTTGGATTTCTCCTCGACACCTTCCACATGAATATCGAAGAAAAAAAAATCCCCGCCGCGATCCGAGCGGCAGGCTCCAAAATATTCCACTTTCACTCCTGCGAAAATGACCGCGGCACTCCCGGCACAGGCCATGTGGAGTGGAAGGAAGTTGTTTCGGCGCTTCGCGAAGTCAACTATCAAGGGCCGGTTGTTATCGAGGCGTTTACCACGGAGATCACAGAAATTGCTCGCGCCGTTTCTCTCTGGCGACCGCTTGCCCCCAGTCAAGATTCGCTGGCGAAGGAAGGCTTACGCTTTTTGCAGAAGATTTTCAACCATTGAAAATTCGCCAGCGTTTTGAGCTTCACGATTTCAGTTCAAACCCTAAAGCATTTATGCAACGATTTTGATCTAGATCAAAGATTAAAGCGCCATCCTTGGGATTAGGTATGGAACGAGCCCCCATGCAGGCAGTCCCACTCGCCACTTAGTATTTGATTTTATGAACACGACGACCAAACGGGGTTTCCTGAGAGGGCACGTTTGTGCTAGGTCAGGAAGCAAACCTAACGAAGGAACTCTCCATGCCTGAAGCGCTTAGCGACAAAACCATTGAGATCGTCAAGTCCACAGTGCCCGCGCTGGAGGCGGGTGGCACGGCGATCACCGACCGCATGTACCAGCTGATGTTCCGCCACGCGGAAGTTCGCGCTCTTTTCAACCAGTCTCATCACGGGGAGACGGGCTCTCAGTCCAAGGCGCTGACTGCCGCGGTCATCGCCTACGCCCGCAACATCGATAACCTCGGGGTGCTGGCGTCCCGCATCGAGCGCATCACTCAGAAGCATTGCGGGCTTAATATCTTGCCGGAGCATTACCACTTCGTGGCCGAGTCGCTGCTGGGCGCCATCAAAGACGTGCTTGGCGAGGCCGCGACGGAGGAGGTGCTTACGGCTTGGGGCGAGGCGTACTGGTTTCTGGCCGATGTGTTGATGGCGCGCGAGTCCAGCATCTACTCGCGATTGGCCGCCGCGCCGGGTGGTTGGAGCGGCTGGCGCGACTTCGTGATCGAAAGCACTAAGGCAGAAAGCGAGGTCATCCGCTCTTTCCTCCTGGTCCCGAAGGATGGGGGCAGCGTGATGCGTCATAAACCCGGCCAATACCTCACCTTCGCACTGGAGTTGGCGGGAACCGGCCCGCTCAAGCGCAACTACTCGATCTCTTCTGCCCCAGAGGACCGATCCTATCGCATCAGCGTCAAGCGCGAGGCGAAGCCGGGCGTGCCGCCCGGGATCGTCTCCGGCTGGCTCCATGACCAGGCCGCCCCCGGCACGGAGCTTAAGGTGGCGCCGCCCGCAGGCGAGTTCTTCCTCAACGAGAAGGAGGACAACCCGGTGGTGCTGCTGAGCGGCGGCGTCGGGCTTACTCCGATGATCAGCATACTCGAGCACGTAGTACGTACGGGCAGCGGGCGCCCGCTCTGGTATATCCACGGGGCGGAAAACGGCCGTGTGCACGCGATGGGAGCCCACGTACGCGAACTGGCGGCCCAAGGCCGCAACGTGACGGTGCGCACCTTCTACAACGTGCCTAGCCCCGGCGATCAGGCCGGACGCGACTTTGATGAGCGCGGCCTGATCAGCACCAGCTGGCTGGCCAGCCATACGCCGCTCGAGGAGGCCGTGTATTACCTGTGCGGCCCGCGGCCGTTCCTGCGCAACATGGTAGGCGGCTTGGCGCGCACGGGCGTGGCGTTAAACCGCATTCTCTACGAGTTTTTCGGTCCTGCCGACGAATTGCTGGCGGCCTAAAAAAGGCAGAACTAGTGCACCGTCTCGCATATAATGGTGATGTCGCCGCAGGTTAGTTGGCTGTTTTTCAAGGCGCGAGCGAAGCGCCCATATCTGAGTCATACGGGTCGAGCGAGCAACGCGGAAAAACAGCCAACCGGCCGCGGCCCGGAGGGTTGCGTTGAAAATGGGCCGGCGGCCGCGTTGCTCGTCGGTCACGTCCCGCACCAGTTTTTGATAACGCCGCGGAAAATCGGAGCGCCACAATTGCAAAAACTGGTGCGGGATGCTCCCTCCTCATGCCTTGCCGACGGCCCATTTTGAACCCAACGCCATCACCATTATATCCGAGACGGTGCACTAACGTTTGGAGGCCGAAAACAAGCATTAACAAACTTTGGATCACCGTTCCGTCCGGGACAACGGCACTTTTCGGGACAACAACGACCCCGTCGCGAATATAATAGTTTTCGCCGTCCGCGTTGGCGGGCTTACCCTCCGATGTGATCACGACCCCTTCCCCAATGCGTGCGCTCTTGTCGATAATGGCACCCTCAATGTGGCAATGGCGTCCGACGCCAAGCGGCGGGGTGCCCGGCTTCGGCTCCGGTGCTTTGCCCTGATAAAAATCCGCCCCCATCAGGACCGAGTTGCGAATCGTGGTTCCGCTTTCGATCACGCTCCGAATCCCGATAACCGCCCGGTTGATGTGCGTGTCGGTAATGACGCAGCCATCGGCAATGATCGCCCGCTCAACCTGCGTTCCACTGACCTTGCTGGCCGGCAGAATACGGCGTTGGGTAAAGTAGTGGAGGTTCTGGCGCACCGCATCCGCCGTGCCCTGGTACCAGCGGGCGCCTTCGGGTGTTTGCTGAGCGGCCAGAATCTCGACAAAGCTCTTAGTAAAGCCATCGAAATTGTAGGTGACCGTGATGTGGCGGTGCAAGGACTCGCTGTTAAACTGCGTTAGAAACGTAGACCTGGCGAAAACCGCTGTTGAGGCAGTTGCTGATCGGGACGTCCACCAAACGATATTTGCCGGCTAGGGGCACCGCGGGCTTGGGCACGCTTCTGGGTTAGGGGGAAAAGGCGGGTGCCGGCCCCGCCGCCCATCACAATGGCAAGGGTTTTGTTTTGGAGGGCAATCATATTAACTTTGTCTCTGGCCTTGACTATATGGACAAATTCAAAAAATCACATTGCTACAGGTGGCATTTGTGATGTTTGTCGCGGATTGGACGAAGAAGGCGTCGATTATCCGCTCGGCGAGGTGTGTCCGGCATGCCCGTTTTGGTCTAATCGGCGGCGCCCACTTGAGCCACCAGCACCAGCCACCGAGATCAAAAGTGCTTCGGATATGCTGCATCCAGCCTCGACGCCTGAAAATCCAATGACGGCTGCATATGTTCTGGTTATAAGAGATCGCAGCCCCTGAGGCTGAGGGGGTGTGATGAATTTCTGGACTGGAACTACATGCTCTACCCTATCGCGTGACGACTCGACAGAAGGCGCGAAAGGATCAAAATGCGCGTCATGGCAAACGAACCAGCACAGATCCGACGCACTGCATTCGCGGCGACACTTCGACGATGCTACCTGTTTTCTGAGCTGCCGGCGAAGGATTTGGAGTCCATCGCGTCCTTTGTCGTTCAGAAAAGGCTTGGAAAGGGCGACTTTCTGTTCCGAGAGCGTTCGACGTGCGTTGGCTTTTACGTGGTGCACCAAGGTGCGATCAGCGTTCATCGCACCAATGCTTCTGGTAAAATGCAGGTTATCCACGTCTTCCGCGCTGGCGAAAGCTTTGCCGAAGCCGCTTTGGTTGAAAATATCGTGTATCCCGCAGACGCATGCGCCCTTGAACAAACGAGCGTGCTTCTTGTCCCTAAAGATCCGTTCTTGGAACTGCTGCAGAAACGTTCTGAACTCGCGCTACGAATGCTTGGGTCGATGAGCCGACACCTTCATACACTGGTGGGATTGATCGATGACCTCACTCTCAAGGATGTTCAGACACGGCTCATCTGTTGGCTTCTCAAACGCTGCGGCAAACCGTTGGCAGATGATGCCGTTGTCATCAGACTCGACCACACAAAAGGCGTCCTTGCCTCTGAATTTGGTACAACGAATGAAACGCTCTCGCGAACATTTGCAGAACTACGCAGACTGAAACTGATTGATGTCAGCGGGAGAACGATCACCATTCCAAAACCATGTAACCTGGAGGAGTATTTCCGACACAAATTTGACGATATTTAGTTCACCACTAGCCTTTGCGCGACCCCGCCCGGGAAGCGAAGAAGGCTGAGGCCAGTTGGGCTCCAAAAAGCGTGAGCGGCAAAAGCAAGGAGCCCAGGAACAGCCATTCGGTTGCTCGCTGGTGCCGTATCATTTCAGCTAGGAGTAAAAGTTCTGCAAGGAGGAGCAGGCTCAGTGAGATTCCACGATGGAACCGCGCAATCTCGGACTCGAGCCAGGAATCGGGAGGATGTTCAATCTCACGGCCCTGATCAGATTCCGTGCAAAGATGTTTTATCGAGCAAGCGTTGCAGGCATGCGCTGGCGCTCGATATCGAACCGGGCGTCGGGCAGAGCCGGAAGGTAGGGGTCTCAGGTGCTGTCCGGTCGGACACTCCCAAATATCGTGCTGGGGATGGTATCTGAAGCCGGCAACGCGCAGTTGCTTGGACCGGAGATGAGCACCACGCGCTACCATCTCGAGGCTGAAAGCGACGACGACAAGAAAGGCCGCGTAGCCGCCCGCCAAAAGCACTTCTAGGTCTACGGTCTGAATCACTAAAGCGCCTCTGTTCGTTCCACCACCTCCGTAAAGAGCACCTCCCTCGATTCTTCAGATATTCTCACCGCCGGTCTCATGTAGCGGATGCTGAGCCAGGATAAATAAAGAATTGGCAGTATCCCACCGATAATAAATAGGGCGTCGCCAGGCAACCTAAGCCACTCAAGCAGGGGGATAGCTCCGCCCGTGATAAAATGAAGTGAACGAGCATCGAAATACCCAAAGCTTACGGAGTGATACAGCTGAATGACACCCAGCGGAAACAGAGTAGCAAACACCATCCAGGCGAGCCCAAGATTCAGTGACCAGAAACTGATCTTGGCCGCTCGGTCCGACCAACGGCTTTCCGGAATCATGTATCGCTGGCAGAACAGTGCCAGACCGACGCTGAGCATCCCGTAAACACCCATCATTGAGGCATGCCCATGATTGGGGGTAAGCGCGGTGCCGATCTCGTAGTAAGAAACGATTGGAAGATTGATCAGAAAGCCAAAAATTCCAGCGCCGAGAAAATTCCAAAAGCCGACCGAGGCTAAAAACATGACTGACCAGAAGTGAGGGAAAGGAACCTGTGATTTTGCTTCTTGCTGCGCGCCCAATTGGACAAAGCTCCAAGCTTCGAAGGTGAGGATCGTAAGAGGAATCACTTCCGCTGCAGAGAAAAATGCACCGAGCGCCATGTGCATCGCGGGTGTCCCTGAAAAATAGACGTGATGCATAGTGCCGATCACGCCGCCAGCGGAGTAGAGCACCATATCAAGGTAAATCATGGTCAGCGCAACTCGTTCGCGTACTATTCCAAGCAGCACGAAGATATAGGCAACCATGATCGTAGTGAATAGCTCGAGAAAGTCTTCTACCCATAGATGAACCACCCAGAATCTCCAAAAATCAGTGCTCGTAAAATGCGACGCCGGATGTGCCAATAGGCCGACGCCGTAGAAAGCGGGGATTGTCAGGGCCGAAAAGAAAAATAACCATGGCATGTTTCCCATATGCTCCATGCGGAGTCTGCCGCGTAATCCCCGAAAAAGGATCACGACCCAAAAGAACAGCCCGACGGTCAGCAATATCTGCCAGAAGCGACCAAGGTCAAGGTACTCGAAACCCTGACTGCCAAACCAGGCCCACAGCCGCGGCAACCACCCGTGGATCCCGATGAACTCGCCGATGAGGCTGCCGAAGACCACGACGACCAGCGCGATCAGCAGGGCATAAGCGAGCCAATGCTGTCCTCGTGGCTCCCGGCCCGCGATCATTGGGGCGAGAAAGATTCCAGCCGCAAGAAAGCCGGTGGCCACCCAAAAAATAGCGAGCTGAAGATGCCACGTGCGGGCGATATTGAAGGGGATCACCCTTGCAAGGTCAATGCCGAAAAAGTTGGATATTTCGGCGCGATAATGCTCGCTCGCTCCCCCTAGGAGCGTCTGAAAGAGAAAAAGCAGCGTCATGACCAGGAAAAACCATGCACAGGCGCGCTGAGAGGGGGTTAGCGCAACCTGCCCCGGGGGACGAAAAGAAACTTTGTCGCTTTCGCGTCCATGCCAGCCAAGAAGATTCCAGCGCCCAAATGCTGCGAGCAGCAAACCGATACCACCAAGCAAAACGATTAAGGAAAGAACACTCCAAACGACCGTGTCTGCTGTTGCATGATTATCCACCAGGGGTTCCGGAGGCCAATTGTTCGTGTAAGAATACTGAAGCCCGGGCCGCAGAGTGGATCCGCACCAGGCTGACCAGGCAAAGAAGGCTGTGAGATTCCGGATGTCGCCGGGGTCGGTGATCGCGTTGGGACGCAAACCGTACTTTGTGGTCGGTTCGGCAAAGACGGTGTAGTAGTAGCTCTGCAATCCTTTAAACGCATTGGCCTGAGCCGCAGTGAATACCAGCGTGTCGGTTCCTTTGTCATACCGATTCGTCTTGAAATCGGCTATGGTAACAGCCCTTGCCTGGTCTGAGCCCAGGCCGTTGTAGAAGTCGATGGACATCTGTGCGGCGCGATGCAGGTAATCCGCAGTATAGTCAGGGCCAAGGTACGCACCGTGACCAAAAATAGAGCCATACTCCATGAGGCCGTTGCGCAGAAAGGTTCCTTGTCCAGCCATGATGTCAGCCCGCGTGAAGAGAATGCGGCCGTCCGGGTCTAGCACTTTTGCCGGGATTGGGGGTTCTCCAGTGTAAGTGTTGTAAGCCAGAATGCCCAGTACCAGAAACCCAAATAGTGTGACCAGGAGCACCGCCTGAATCCAACCTTTGGCCAAGAGGAAACCGCGTTTAGTCGTAGTAGTCTCCATACAAAATTGATAGTTCCAGAAGATTGATCTTCCTTCACCGCTCCGTTCCTCCTGAACGACTAACGCAAAAGATCCGCATCCGTCTTTGATCTGGATCAAATGCAGGGTCTTTTAATTTTTGCCATGAACTGTTCACTGGACTGAAGTGTTGCTGAAAGGAAGCCTCTGGGAGGCCTGATTCCCCTGCCAAAGAAAAAGGGGTCAGTCAATTGACTGACCCCTAGATTGATGACCGTGACCAACACGACCACCTAGATATTCTGCTTCGCCACTTGGTCGTCAATGTAATCCGCTTGCCGAATTGCGAGCGCGACAAATCGTCAGTGTCGGCTTGGGTGTTCAGGTCTGGCATCAATGTTAGGGTAGCGTGTCGCGATATAATGGGCTTACGGGGATCGCTCCTTCTACCTGTACCGGTTCGACGGGTTCGGCCCGTCTCACAGTTGTATGATGACGGCGAGGGAGTTCCGAAGAATTTTTCGGATAGTACCACTTCCAAGTACCGCCTACAAGATGCCAAAGACGAGGGCCGTGTTTGTCTTTTTCTAATGGAGGTGGAGCGTCGGGAGGATTGTCCGCTGGGTTACGCAGATGAGGATGAGCGCGATGAACGGAGGGAGTGGGAGTGGGAGTGGGAGTTGGAGTGGAAGTGGGCGTTGGAGTTGGGAAATCGCTTGGAGTCGCAGAAGGCGTAGGACTCGGGATCGGGGCCGTCGGGCTCTTAGCGATAAACTTCGTCAACGTCCAGTAGGTCGTCGGGTCGGTTAAAAAGCGGAATTCGGCAGGGCTCTCCGGGTCGCTTCCGCTACTTAAGACTTCAACGTCGATTTCGGCCGGGAGGGTAACCACGTGCCCCGATTGAATTAGTTGAAGGATCCCGGCGTTGTCTTTTTTAGCGGATAAGGCGACGACTTCGCTTAAGGTAGACCGGGAATCGAAGTAGACGGAGCCCATTTCCAAACTATCCGCCAGAAGAGGGCTGCTCGTTGCGAGCAATACTAAAAGTACCGTTTTCATCTTAAGCTAAAACATATCGAGCGGAGCCGGCAAACGCTACTCCAGCCTGCAGGCAGGTTCGAACTTCAAAGAGGAGGTAGAGAGCGCCACGTAAGCGCAAACCCGCGAACAGCACCTGCGGCGTAGAGGTCCCTCTCGTGGCGGCTCGCAATCTCGAATAAACAACCTTCTTCCGGCGTCTCTATAGCCATGAAAAGGTTTTACCCCTCCTCGCCATGGGGGCGATCATCGTTACGTCGTTACCAGTCAAGGCTGACGAGGATCGCGGGGACCACAACTGGAATGATGAATATTGGCACCACAACCATGAGGGCTATTGGCACGGTCACAAAGGCCATTGGGAGTACCACCATCACAAGCATACATTTATTCAAGTCGGACCGGTGACGATCGAAAAACATTAAATAGAGTCATACAGTGTCGCATGATTTCTCTCCGACGTACTGCCGGGGCCTGCGGAGTAATGCGCCACCCGGCTCCTCTCCTTCTAGGAGCATACGAACCAATTGAGGCGCATCTGAACCGCATCTTTAGGCAGCTCAGCAACACCTGGACAATGACCGGCTCGACAGGAAATCGTCGGCCCCTTCCTCAATGCGTTTGAGGGGCGTAACCAAATCAGGCCTTCCGGACATCAAGACGAACTGCCGGGACTTTAGTTCCGGATCACGCCTGATATCGCGAAGCAAGCTTTCGCCATCTCCTCCCGGCATATCGATGTCGCTTAGGATTAGATCGGGGAGGTGTTGCCGCGCCATGTCGAGGCCTGCAACGCCGGAATCAGCTTCGCGGCTCCATGCAGTTCGATCGCTTTGCAGTGGTTTGCCAGTTTGTTAACGATGAATCCGAGCGGAAGAAACGCCAAGAGCAGAGAAATATTTGGGGTTGAGAGCGGGATCGGACATGTAAAGGCTGATGAAATCTCTATTGGCTGGTGGCCTGGCCTTTCTAGCCTTTTTCGCCCTTGCGAAATACTCCCGCTTTTGGGAAAAACAATAAACTCGACTTCGCATACTGATGAATGAGACGGGGTAGGGATCAAAGAGGTTGATCGTGATATCAAATAGTAGGGCGTAGTTGCTCACTGAATGCGAACAGAGCAAGTGAATTTACCCCCGGAAGAAAAGGAACCTTCAGATGCTCTGACCGGTAACTCGGTCGGACCCGTACCGATTACTCCGGAGTCGGGAACCACGCAGGCTATTGCGCGTTCTTCCGAGAACGCTGGTTGGCTACGAAGGACGCTTAGGCTCTTTGGCCCAGGACTAATTACTGGAGCTGCTGATGATGATCCAAGTGGGATTGCCACGTACTCTAGCGTCGGCGCTCAATTCGGCACAAGCATGCTCTGGACGATGCCGTTGATTTATCCGTTTATGGCGGCAATTCAGGAAATCAGTGCCCGACTGGGACGCGTCACAGGACGCGGGATTGCCGGAAATATGCGACGCTTCTATCCAGCTTGGGCGCTGTACGTCATCGTTGCCTTGCTCATCATGGCAAACGTCATCAACATTGGTGCGGACATTGGAGCGATGGGCGCAGCCCTAAATCTGCTGATCGGGGGTCCAGCACACCTCTATTGTGTCCTCTTCGCCCTCGTTTCTGTCTTTTTGCAGGTTCGTATTCCCTACAAGACCTATTCGGGAATCTTGAAATGGTTGACGGTTTCCTTGTTCTCCTACGTAGGCACAATATTCGTGGTTCAGATCAATTGGGGAGAAGTATTTCGAGGGACCTTTATACCCGCTATTTCCTTTAAAGGAGAGTATTTGGCTGCTCTGATTGCCGTCCTGGGTACCACGATAAGCCCGTATCTACTGTTCTGGCAATCCGGAGAAGAAGTCGAACAAATGGAGAGTGCGCCGAAGGAAACACCACTCAAAAAGTCGCCGCAAAAAGCTCCGGAGCAATTCCAACGAATTAGAATCGATACCTACATTGGAATGGCTTTTTCCAATCTCATCGCCTACTTCATTATACTGACTGCTGCGGCAACGCTTTATACGCACGGAAAGGCAGATATTAATAGCGCCGCAGAAGCGGCTGAGGCACTCCGGCCGATAGCAGGCCCGTTCGCGGCGTTGCTTTTTAGTCTGGGAGTCATTGGTACGGGTCTGCTAGCCTTGCCCGTTCTCGGCGGATCGGCCGCTTACGCGGTCGGTGAGGCTTTGAAATGGCCTGTCGGACTTGAACGCAAAGCGAAAGAAGCAAAAGCATTTTACTCGGTGCTAGCGGTGGCAACTTTGATTGGGCTCACCCTGAATTTTATGAAATTTGATCCCATCAAAGCTCTGGTGTGGGCCGCCATCATTAACGGAATAACAGCCGCCCCCGTGATGTGCTTTATGATGCTGCTGGCGAGCCGAAGCAAAGTGATGGGCAACTTAACTTTGCCTTTCTATCTGAAAACATTGGGTTGGCTAGCGACCGCAGTTATGGCGCTGTCGGCGGTCGGCATGCTCCTGACTTCTGGACATTGAACTCTCTCAGCAGAAGCGGGAGTTCAACCGCCAGGGGGGATTTTAAGATCGAAAAGCCATGATGCCGCGAACTCGGAAAGAACCGTCAGGTAATGCAAATCCGATCCACAGATTCCTCCGCCGAATCGGACGATTACTTCGCCGTCACCTGGTAGAGGTTCCGGACGATTTTCAACCTGCAGATCCTTAGCTTGATGAATGACACAAGCGATAGTGAACAATAAATGGTTATAAGTTAGTTAAATGACGTGGGTCCCGATCCGACCGCGGTAGCTGTAAGAGCTCTCCCACAATTGTCAGAAGAATCACTGCCAACCCGATGATCGGAAACCAACCGATTCGCATCGTGATCAGATCTGAAAAAAGCTCACTGACATTGCCGCCTGGGCTTGGTCGAACGATCAGGGCGAGACCCGTGACGACAGAAAATGTTGAGAGCGTGGCAATCAGGTCAGGGATGCGCAGATAAAGAATGACAAAACCGTTCAAGGCCGGAGCAAGACTTGTCCGAGGCTTATCCGGCCAAGATTTTGACCAACATCCTTCCCAGCGGATTCCTCAGCGACGGCATGCTCCCGTCTTTTACGGACCGCGCTTCCGATAATTCGTTCTTCTGTTGCTTCGGCAGCAGTAACCGAGTCGACGATGCTCCCATGCGCCACCACCAGAATGCGATCACACACCCCGATCAACTCGATCAGATCCGAGCTCAGCACTAGAACTGCGGCACCTTCGTCCGCCAGTCGTCGAATTAGCCGATAGAGCTCAAGCTTGGTTGCGACGTCAACACCCACGGTGGGCTTTTCAAAAATGTAAAGTTTAGGTTGCGCCAAAAGCCAGCGCCCGAATACCACTTTCTGCTGGTTCCAGCCGCTTAGAAACCCGACTGGCTGTTCCGAAGAAGGAGTGCGTATCTTCAGGCGGTCGATCGTCTCTCGAACCGCCACCGCCTCTTGTCCGTTAGACATAACCCCGAAGTTGCTCCAGGCGGAGATCTGACTGGCCGCACGGCCCTGATCACCGGATCGGCGCGTGGCATTACGTGAACGGCCAGATCATCTATGTGGATGGAGGCTGGCTAGCAGTTCTTTGATTCCAGAGAGGACATCAAAGCCTTCTTGGCCGGATCACCGGTTCCGAAACTTCCGGAAGAGAGAAATTGTCCGGCTTTTCGGATCTGAAACCATGCAGCATCGGGTTTGCATAAGTTGGAGATGAATTAGGTTGTGCGAGATGTGAACTACCTGTTACGGTCGATTTCACCGGTGAGTACGGACCAGCCCACGACAAGCCGATCGGAAAGGAGCCGCATATGAAGCACGTCGTCATAGTCGGCGGCGGTTTCGCCGGACTGAACTGTGCGCGCAAACTGGCGGCGCACTCTGATATTCAGATCACGCTGATCGACAAGAACAACTTTCAGCAGTTCCAGCCGTTGCTCTACCAGGTGGCCACTGCCATCCTGGCGCCTAGCAATGCGGCGTTTGCCTTGCGCAACATCATCAAGGGTCACTCCAACGTGGATGTAAAGATGGGCGAGGTGGTCTCGGTCGACCTCAACACGCGAACCGCGGAAACTGCGGAGGGACAAAAGTACCAAGGCGACTACCTGGTGCTTGCAGCAGGGTCACAGCCCAATTTCTTTGGGACACCGGGAGCCGATACGCACACCTACCCGTTGTACTCACTTCACGATGCTGAGTTGCTCCGATCGCGAATCGTGGCGGTCTTGGAGTCCGCTGATCGCAACCCTTCGCTCATCGACAAAGGAGCATTGAATTTCGTCATCGTCGGAGCAGGTCCCACCGGTACGGAACTGGCCGGTACGCTCGGGGACATGACTCAGCGGATGTTTAAGTATGTGTACAAGGACCTGGATCTGAGCAAAGCTCAAATTTTTTTGGTCGACCATGGACACAGTGTGCTGAGTGCGTTTTCCCAGAAATCCCAAGTATACGCTGCAAGCATGCTGGAGCAGCGTGGCGTTCAAGTGCGCCTGGGAACCGCCGCAAAGGAGCTAACTTCCGATCACGTGTTGCTTTCGGACGGAACGAGGATTCCGACTCGCACCGTAATCTGGGCAGGCGGTCTGAAAGCGTCCTCGTTGTCAAGCCATCTGGGTGTAGCGGCCGGTCATGGTGGACGTATTGATGTGCAACCCGACTTTAGCGTGAAGGGCTTCCCCGGCGTCTACGCGCTGGGAGATTTTGCGAACATCGCTGGTGCGAACGGCAAGCCTTTGCCGCAGCTTGCATCCGTGGCGGAACAGTCCGGAAAACGCTGTGCCAAGAACATTGCCGCTGCAATAGCGGGAGAGCCAGGAGAGCCTTTCCATTACTTGGACAAAGGAATCATGGCGATGATCGGGCGCAACGCCGCTGTGGCTGAGGTCGGCGAGCATCGCCACGAACTCCAGGGAGCGGTTGCTTTCGCTGCGTGGCTCGGAGTACACGCTGCGCTCCTCACCACGGCCCGTGCGAAAATAGAAGCCTTTGTTGAATGGGGCTGGGACTATTTTGGCGACGCGCACGCCGATCCGATTCTCGATCGCACCAGCCAGGTAAATATTAACTGGAACGACGAGGAGGAGGAGAAGAAGACAGGATCGGGTTTGCAGAAATAGGGGGCCGACAGCTCCTGCCGGCTGACACCTGACCGCCAAGCCTAGTGCACCGTCTCGCATATAATGGTGATGTCGCCGCAGGTCAGTTGGCTGTTTTTCAAGGCACGAGCGAAGTGCCCATATCTGAGTCATACGGGTCGAGAGAGCAACGCGGAAAAACAGCCAACTGGCCGCGGCCCGGGCGAGCTGTGGATAGAACGCCGGCGAGACCAGCACACACGCCCGAAATCATGAATACAATCAGGGTTTATTGAAAAGTTAGGCATAAAACCCGTCTGACGGCGGCTTTCCGTGATGTAGGCCATGCCATTCTTTACCGACTCTACCGGACCGCGCGTGCTAATATTAATTACGCTCAATTCTTGGTAGATGATAGAGATTCCGTATTGAGCGGCCAGTTTCGGCGTAATGAGATTGTGCGATCGACCGTCCACCATGATCTCGCCTGCGGACGGTTGATAAATTCCGGACAGAATCTTCATTAGTGTTGATTTGCCGGCCCCGTTCTCGCCCATGATGACATGGACTTCCCCGGGATAAATGTTGAGGTTAACGTCGTTCAGTGCATGGATTCCGCCAAAGGTTTTGACGATTCCCTTCATTTCCACCAGAGGTCGAGCCGAAAGGCCCGCGGTGTCAGAATGTTCGATGGCGAGCACCTCACCAGCAAACGAAGCCGCCGTCGACGACCAGGTCGATGCCCGTACAGAAGGAAGCCGCTTGGCTTGACAAGAAGACAGCCGGCCCGACCAACTCGTCGACGGTGGCCATGCGGCCCAGCGGGGTGTCGGCCTCGAACTGCTTTGTTTGCCCCGCCATCTCCGGGCGCAGGTTCATCGGCGTGGCCGTGTAGCCAGGGCTGATGGAATTGACGCGTACGCCTCGGTCGCTCCACTCCATGGCCAAGCTTTTGGACAAGTGGATGACCGCGGCTTTTGAAGCGTTATAATGGGCTTGCATGAGTCCGCGGTTCACGATAATGCCCGACATCGAGGCGATGTTGACGATTGAACCCTGCCTGCGAGACAGCATGACTTTCCCCTCCGCCTGGCACGAAAGGAAGACGCCGGTGAGGTTAATGTCGATCACCCGCTGCCATTGCTCCAACGGCATTTCTTCGGCCGGCGCGGCGTTGGCGATGCCCGCGCAATTCACTGCGACCGAAAGCGGTCCCAGATCCTTTTCCACCGCCTCAACGGCTTTGCTGATATCGGCGGCTTGAGTGACGTCGCCCCTGAGCGCGATGGCTTGGCGGCCAAGCCCTTGGACCTGTTCGACGGTGCCGCCTAGTCCCTTGCTTGACACCAAGTCGAAGCACCCAACGGATGCACCCGCTTCGGCCAAGCCCAGGGCGATGCGTTGGCCGATGCCACTGCCGGCACCGGTCACAAAAGCAATTTTCCCTTCAAGGCTAAATAGGTTCATGATGTTTATAAAAGACAATTGGGTTAGGAACGTTGGGCAGTCGCAGACTTTAAGCGGTGGCCAGTTCCATGATTGCGACGTTGCTTGCCTGGGCCCGGGGCAAAATGCCCTGTTTCCGGCCACGGGCCAGCACCAGCACCCTGTGAGACAGGCCTAGAACCTCTTCCAGGTCCGAGCTGACGACGACCACCGCCATGCCCTTTGCGGCGAGGCCGGCGATCGTTTCATAAATGGCGGCCCGGGCGCCCATGTCGATGCCCCGTGTGGGCTCGTCCAGCATGAAAACCTTAGGTGAACGGGAAATCCACCGGGCGATAATCGCTTTCTGCTGGTTGCCTCCGGAAAGAAAACGCATTAGTTTGACTACGTTACTTTAGATCGCCGCTGCGCATTGCATTTGGCGTGAGACTCGATCGCTCGTCTTCGCATTTCGTGGCGACGCTTCATATGACTATAGACTTGCTCTGGGCTCGCGTCCTTTCGCGGTAGGAATGCCGCTAGCAACTTCTCGATGTCCGCGCAACTTAGCAAAGGGCATTGGTCTTTCATCTGGAGTTTTTCGGTCAGCATGAAGAGCATTGCCATCATCACCAGTGCCATATGATGGTGCCACGCATTCCAAAGGCGCACCTGGTAGTCCGCCATGCCGCACTGACCCTTGCCATCCTCAAAGCACCGTTCTACCCAATAGCGTTGTCTCTGCATCCAGCTTAGATTAGCTGATTGGCTTGCCCCTTGACCGCGAGGCCCCTAATAGCGTCGGTGGCGAACGACATGACCTTCTTCGGCATCAACCAGCCATTGGGATAGGGGTGCTTGTCGATGAAGGGACCCACGTTTTCCTTGGTCGTCAGCACCGCCTCTTGCAGCTGTTCTTTTGCCAGCTGCTTGCCGTCGATGAGGTCCAGGGCCGAATCCAGCGCCAGCTTGCCCATGTACTGCGTCTTTTGGGTCATGGTCGCGTCCAGCGTTCCATCACGAACCGCTTTGAGTCCGGCCACGTCGCCGTCAAAGCCGAAGATCCAGACCTTGCTGCCCACATTGGCCACCTTCACGGCATGAGCCGCCCCGAGGGCCAGTGCGTCCGCCCGGCCAAAAAAGGCGTTGATGTTGGGGAAGCGCTGCAGCATGTCCTGGGCTATCGAAAAGCCCTCATCTTGCATCCATGCCTTGCTCGGCTGCTTGGCCACCACCTTGATCCCGGGGCAGTTGGCCAGCGCCTCGGTAAAGCCTTTATCGCGGTCCATTTCGGGCGTGGTGCCCAGCTGGCCTTGGATAATGGCGATGTTGGCTTTTCCGCCAGTGACCTTGCAGACGTATTCCCCGAGCGTTTTGGCCGCTCCGACGCTGTCAGTTGCAATGAAGGTATCCCCGGGTGCGTCGGGGGCGTTTCGGTCCACGTCGATGACGGGAATGTGGGCCTTTCTGGCCGCCCTGACCGGGACCCCCGCGGCGGTGGCGCCCGCTGGGATGTAGATGATCGCCTTGATCCCGCGGGTGATCAGGTCTTGGATCTGGTCGACCTGCGTCGCCGCGTCACCTTTGGCATCGGCCACGATGAGGTTAACGCCTTTGGCCTTGGCTTCGGCATCGACGGACTGTTTGATCTGGTTGAAAAAATCCGCTTGCAAGTTGGCGACGGCCAAGCCGATTAGTTTTTTCTCCTGGCCTGAGCCGGGTGCGGGGCTAAATAACACGCTCAAAACGGTGAGCACGGCGGTACAAGACAATTTTCTGAGGAACATGTGATATAATTAGGGTGTTAGGGGTTAGGGTATTTAGGGGTTAGCTTTTCAGGTTTGTTTTCTTTAGGGTTAAATCCAGAGCGAGCGGCACGTGCGGCTTCTTGTTTTTGTCACGGATTAGGCTCCTCGGCGGCGCAGCGTGTCGGAGCTGACCGCCAGTGCGATCACTATGCCGATGACCACTTGCTGGATGAAGGGCGAAACGCCCGTCAAGTTCAGCCCATTGTGCAACACGCCAATGATCAGGACCCCCACCACCGTGCCGCCGATGCCGCCAACGCCGCCGCTCAGGCTGGCGCCGCCAATCACGACAGCGGCAATAGCATCAAGCTCGTAACCCAGGCCGGCACTCGGTTGCGAAGAGTCCAGCCGGCTGGCCAGCACGATGCCCGCCAACCCCGACAGGAGCCCAGACGCTACGTAAAACCCAGGTGGTCATCTGTCGGACGCGTAGACCGGCCAGGCGCGCGACTTCGGCACTGCCACCGATGGCGTAAAGCCCGCGGCCCGCCGCGCGGTAGCGCAAGAAAATCCAACTTGCGATGACCAGCAAGATGGCCAGCGTGACCGTGAGAGAGAGAAATCCAAAATAACGGACCGTGGCAAAGCTGTCGAACCAATCGGGATAACCTACGATCTGGCGCAGCGCCAATTCATGAGAGTCGTTTGAGGTTGGGATATTTGCTCAAGGCTAGGCAGAGTGCCGGACGGTGGTGGTCTTCGGACAAGGCGGATTGGAAATCGGTGGTGGTGACATGGTCTGGGCGTCGCTTGTACCCACTCCATTGCATGAAGAGGCTATTGCTCAAGCGCAGGATCATTCCGAGAACCAACATAGCGTTGTCGTTGCGCACCCGGCAGCGGTCGTCGTTGTGGGAGATATCCAAGCGCTGATGCAAACCGCTCTCGATGCCCCAGGCATCCCGGTTCAGACGCATCCAGTTTGTCGCATGGAGTCGTGAGGCCTCGACACTGGTGATCAGCGCCACCAGTTCGTCTTTGCGTCCTTCGGTCTGGCGCAACAGCAGAGCAGCCTGCTCGGCCAATGGGAAGCAGACCTGTTCACCGGTGACTGGCGCGGTGACAATACTGCGGCTTTCTTTGCGGCTTTTGTTGATTTCCTGCACGCGAGCCTTGGTGGGCGTCGGCTCATGAGGGGGGAAAATCGCCCTGAGGGGCGGCAACGAGGGTTTCGATCTGTTCGCGCACGGTGGGTTGATTCCCTTTGACTGTTAGCAGATAATCGGCCCCGTGTTCCAAGACCAGCGCGCGCGCGGTTTCGTCCTGGGTGTGTAAGGCGTCCAACGAGACCAACCGGCCTTCGAGCTCCAGGCGATTAAATAACTCTCGCGCCACGGGAATCTCGTTGGTCTTTTGGTCGACCAGTGCACTGCCCAAGTAATGCTGGCTCGGTACGGTGACCGCGCTCAAAATCGAGGCGCCGCTGCCGTGCCTGGGTTCCTTGCCATCCAGTACGATCAATTGATCTTTGGGCGCCGAGCCGCGCATTTGCTCCTGGATGGCTAAAATGACTTCCTCCACCCTACGGGCATCGACCCGCTGGAGCAGACGGCAAAAGGTCGGCTGTGTCGGAGCAGGATACTTGCCTTTTGGGTTACGCCGGATGCCAAGAGCCCGGCGTTGCGCTTGGCTCAAGCCCCGCGCAAACTTGGCGATATCCTTTTGCCCGCGCGGAGCACCGCAGAGAGTGGCTAAAAGAAGGATCGTTAACATCGACCACAGCGGATAGGACTCGAAGCGCCCGCGAAAGTCTGGCACGGCCTTGAAGTGTTCGACCATCGAGCGGATTTCCTTCACCGTACGCGTGCAGGGTGGCGACACCTTTTGTTCGACCACCGCCAACGCTGGCTTGAGATGTTCGGCCTGAAGACTGCGGCGGGCGTTTTTGAACAGTTGGCGGCAGAAGAGGCGTTTGGGCTGGTCGTGTTTAACGTAGTAATCGCGCCGATGACGGCCCCAGCCGTCGGTCTGGCCCAGTTCGCTCCAGCCGCTGGCCGAATAAACTGTACCGCAAAACTGGGCAACATCGACGAAGGTTTCGACCACCAACACCGGATGGCCGTAAGAGCTCTGCCAATCGGTGGGAAGGCGATCCAGGGTCAGGCGCAGCACCTTGCTCGCCAGGTTGGGCACGGAGCGCTCGGGCAGGATAAGGAAGCGGCTGTTGTTAGTCACCAGGCTCAGGCGACGGTGGCGTTGAGCAGCGCTCCATCCGATCCATTGGTCGCGATGCTTGAGGTGCTTGGCTGGAGCGCTGAAGACCAGCAAGGCCAGCCATTGACCTTGGGCATCGGTGGCCACGTAGTGGAGGCGTTCGCCCACCGCTTTGAGGCTTCCCAGATAGTGATGCTCATCGAGCAATTGTTTGAAACGCTCCAGTTCGGCGCGCTCCACAAGCCGCACTTGGACTTGGTCTAATAAGGCTTGTTGGTCGCAGTTAGGCAGTCGCAGAGTTTTACTCACGCCCGCGAGGATAAAAAATTGCTAAACAAATGTCCCGCAAAAAGATTCTTCTTCCTCTCACTAAACGACATACCCACCGCCAGGCATTGGCCCTGGATCTGGCGTCCGTCGGTGATGATGTTGGCCAGGCCGCGTGCGATGGTCATCATGCTTAAGGTGGCGATGAAGGCCGGCAACTTGGCCCTCGTAACCAGCAAACCATTCACCCAACCGCACAGGGCGCCCACCAGGAGGGCCACCACGATCGCCACGACGAGGGGCAGATTGCAATCGTGACTCAGCCATCCCAGGATCATCATGGAAAAGGCCAGGATCGATCCTATGGACAGGTCTATGCCGCCGAGGATAATCACCGCCGTCATACCGATCGACAGGATCCCCAGCACCGTGACCTGATCGAGGACGTTCAGCAGGTTCCGAAACGAAACAAACGCGCTGGTCGCGACGGAGAACACTATGCAAAGCACCACCAAGCCGATGAGGGGGCCTTGCACACCAATGAGCTTACTGGCCCATGAGGCCCGGGGCGGCGCGGTCGGAGCGGGCGCTGTCGGCGTTGCGGCGACGTCTTTGTTTGTCTGGGAAGTGGCCATATCGAATTTCTTCTGAGTTAACGTTTTGCCAAAAGGTTACGAGCGGCGCCCGTCAGCCCCGTGCCATCGATGCCGTAATGGCGGAAGATTTCCTCCTGGCTCCCAGTCACAGTGTGGTCGTCCAGGAACCCGGCGATTTTAAACCGGGTAGGGATGATGCCGTCTTGGAGCAGCAATCCGGCGCAGGCCTCGCCTAAGCCTCCGTTAACGCTGTGCTCCTCCACCGTGATTACCCCGCCTGTTTCGGTGGCGGCTTTTCGCACTGCGGCTTGGTCCAGCGGTTTAATCGTGTGCAGGCTTACCACTCGGCACTGAATACCCTCCTTGGCTAGCAATTCCGCCGCGTCAAAGGCGGGAGCCACCGCCTCGCCGCAGGCCAGAAAGCTCAAATCCGCGCCTTCCCGGATCAACGAGGCTTTCCCCAGTTCAAAGCCCCGCTCTACTCGCGGCAAGTGCGGCATCCGTTTCTTACCAAAGCGCAGGTAAACCGGCTTCGGCAATTGGGCGGCTGCCCGCACCGCTTCCCGCGTTTCAAAGTTGTCCGCTGGCGCCACGATCGTGATGTTGTTAATCGCCCGCAGCACGGCGTAGTCGTGCAAGGAGTGGTGAGTGGTTCCGAGGGCGCCGTAACTAACCCCCGCGCTGATTCCCACCGCCTTAACGGGCCGGTCGGAGTAGCAAAGGTCATTTTTGATCTGCTCCAGGGACCGGGCAGTGAGGAAACACGCCGGGGAAACCGCAAAAACTTTTTTGCCGGCCGCAGCTAGGCCTGCCGCTACTCCCACCAGGTTTTGTTCGGCGATGCCCACCTCCACAATTTGACCCGACGCGGCTTTGGCAAATGCGGCCAGCTTGGCTGAGCCACGTGAATCACTGGTGACTACTAAAAGATCAGAATCCTGACGCGCCAGTTCTAGGAGGGTAGCTGCGAAGACTTCTAAATTTGCCAGTGCTTGTTCCATCATGCTACAGCTTGCGCTGCCTCCAGTTCAGCCATCGCCCGTTTAAATTCTTCGTCATTGGGAACCCCGTGATGCCACTTGGTCACATTCTCCATGAAGCTGACGCCTTTGCCTTTGCGGGTTTTGGCCAGCACCAAGCTCGGTTTGCCTGGCCGAAACGGCACCGACTCCAGCGTGCGCACCAACTCCCCGACGTCGTTGCCGTCGCAGCGCTGCACCGCGAACCCGAAGGACTCAAATTTTTCATCGAGCGGCGCCAGTTGGCAGACATCTTCGGTCGAACCGGTAATCTGCAGCCCGTTACGGTCGACAATGGCGACGAGGTTATCCAATCGGTAGTGGGCCGCCGTCATAGCCGCCTCCCAATTGGAACCTTCGGCTAACTCGCCGTCGCCCAGCAGGGTAAAAACCCGGTAATCTTTACGGTCCATTTTACCGGCCAAGGCAATCCCGACGGCTACTGCTAATCCATGCCCGAGCGCGCCGGTGTTCTGCTCGACTCCATTCACCTCGCGGGTGGGGTGACCGATGTAGTGCGAGCCGTAGCGGTTTAAGGTCTCCAGGTCTTTTTCGGGAAAGAAGCCCCTGTCGGCTAGCACGACAAAAAGGGCCTCGGCGCAGTGACCTTTGCTCTGGATGTAGTAGTCACGGTCAGGACTGTGAACGGTCTCCGGGCTGACCCGCAGGATACGGTTGTAGAGCACGTTGAGGATGTCCATACAGGACAGGTCGCCACCGGTGTGGCCGGTCCCGCAGGCCTTAATGAGCCGGAGCAGCGCTTTGCGGTATTGGAGGGACTTCCGCTGAAGGTCACGTTCAGTCAGCATATTTTTTTGGGGTAATAACCTGAATAAAAATCCTCTTGAATAAAAATTCATCCTGCGTTATATAAGCAATAATAAGGTTGATACGCTTTTCCTGTCAAGTGGGACCCGTTAAAAAAATCAAAAAAAACTGTTGTCTAACCCTTGGCCCCCGCTTTCGCGGAAGTTATCCAGGCCGCCAGCGCAGACGCTCACGACATGATCAAGCCGCCGTCAACATTGATCGTTTGACCCGTGATGTACGCCGCCTCTTCCGAGGCCAGAAAGGCCACTAACCCGGCCACGTCCTCGGCCTTGCCCGCCCTCTTCATCGGGATGTTGTTGACCCATTCCTTCATTAATTCCCCCGGTTGGTAATTTCCCAACAGCTTGCCCCAGGCCGCGTCATTATAGGCCCACATGTCTGTTTCGATGATCCCGGGGCAAAAAGCGTTCACGGTGATCCCGTCCGAGGCCAGCTCTTTGGCGAGACTTTGCGTGATGCCCACCACCCCGAATTTGCTCGCCGCGTAGTGGGGCGTGTAAATGAAACCCTGGCGCGCCTGACCGGAAGCGGTGTTGATGATGCGCCCAAACCGGCGTGGCTTCATCCGGACGGCGGCCGCTTGGCAACACAAAAAGACGCCCTTCGTGTTAACCGCCATGACGCGGTCCCAGTCGTTCTCCGACAGATCCTCGATGCGCGCAATGGTAATGACCCCGGCGTTTTGAATCGACACGTCAACCTTTCCGAACTCCGCGAGCGCTCGATCGTACAAACGTTCGACCTCGGCTTTCTGCGTCACGTCGCAGACGACAGAAGTTGCGTTTACCCCCGAGACTTTCAACGCCTCTGCCAGCTCGTGGATGCTCGCCTCATTGGCAGCCAGGATTAAACTCGCTCCTTCGTCGGCGAACCGCTTGGCGATGCCCTTGCCGATGCCGCGGCTAGCGCCTGTGATCAGTACGCTCTTTTCTTCGAAACGCTTTGTCATAGGGGGTGAATGTTGATTTAGCTTAGTGAGTTGACTGCGATGAATCGGGGGCGGAGGCTGCGACCTTTTCAAGCCCTTCGTACCATTTGAGCAACTGATCGCGCGTGAGGTTCATTTTCCAGTTGGCGGTTACGATTTTTTTCTCACGATGGGTTTGGCGCCGCCACGGCGGCGATGGTTTGTCGTAAGGTTCGCGCCTCATTCATAGGGCTAGCCCGTACGATTTAACCGAGGCCACCGCGTCATCCCAACGGCGCACCAGCCGCTTTCGATCGCTCTCCTCAAGCCCTGGATTAAATTCGTCGTGCGGGGCCACCACCTTTACGACTTCCTTGGTCGAGGACCAAAACCCGCAACCGAGGCCGGCGGCAAACGCCGCCCCGAGCCCCGAGAGCTCGGCCGTTTGGCTGCGCAAGACCGGCCGGTCAATCACGTCGGCTTGGAATTGCATCAGCCAATCGTTTTTGCTTGCCCCGCCATCGGCCAGGAGTGCTTCCAGCCGTGCGCCAGCCGCCTGCTGCATCGCGTCAAACGCGTCCTTTACCTGAAAGGCGATGGCCTCCAGGGCAGCGCGCACCACGTGTTCCTTTCGCGCGCCAAATGTTAAGCCCACGATCGCTCCGCGCGCCCTTTCGTCCCAGTGGGGCGCGCCCAAGCCGGCCAGGGCGGGCACAAAATAGACCTCGCCGTTGCCTTCCAGTTCGGTTGCAAGCTTGACGGCCGGCTCTAAATCCTTGAAGCCAGTAAGCGCCAGCGCCCAGGACAGCCCGGAGCCGGTAACGGTGATATTGCCTTCGTAAGCGTATTGAATTCGGTCAAACTTCCAAGCGATAGTGGTCGAGATACCCTTTTCGCCGCCCTGCGGGCTCTCGCAGAGAGTCATGAGCGATGAACCGGTGCCGTACGTGGCCTTCACTTTGCCGCGCTCGAGCACACCGTGCCCCAGCAACGCGGCGTGGGAATCGCCCAAGATGCCACAGATCGGAATCGCTCTGCCACCACTGAACATGGCCTCGCCCAGCAGCTCGTTTGAGGCCACCACTTCGGGGAGGACGGAGGTCGGCGCCCCAAAAAGCGTGAGCAACTCGGGGTCCCACGCGCCCTTTGCCAGATTAAAGAGCTGCGTTCGGGAAGCATTGCTGAAATCAGTCACAAACCGCTTACCGCCGGTGAGGTTCCACACGAGCCAAGCGTCCACGGTGCCCAGGCAAAGACCGCCCGACTCCGCAAGCTTGCGAACGTCGGGACGATTCTCTAGTAGCCACTGAACTTTGCTCGCGGGGAACAGGGGATCGACTTGCAGGCCGGTTTTGGCTCGAATGGTTTCCTCTAGTCCCTTTTGCCGGAGCGCCTGACAGATCTCCGCGCTGCGGCGACACTGCCAGACGATGCACGGGGCCACGGGCTGACCCGTCCCTCTCTCCCAGGCCACGAGGGTTTCCCTCTGGTTGGAAATCCCTAACGCGACGACCTCATGTCCGCCGCCCTGGGCTAAACAGCCTTCCAAGGCTTGTTGTGCAGCGTGCCAAACTTCTTGGGCCGACTGTTCGACCCACCCGCTTTTGGGAAAGTCGATCGCCAGGGACACCGAACTTCGGGCCAGCACGTTGGCCTGGCGATCCACCAAAATCGCCTTTACGTTGGTGGTCCCGGCGTCTAGCGCGAGAATGCCTTCCATATGGATTATCTTTCAAAACACCAAAACACCTCTCCCAAGTCACTGGGAGAGATCTCTTTATTCGGGGGGAGCTAGGTTAGGTGTGCTGTATAAATATGCAGGTGAATAACAATTCTACTGAATAAATATGCGCTGTCTGTTATACCTTCAGATAAGCTCATTAAAAGACCAACGCTGCTCTGTTGTCAAGGGCAACTTTTGAACGGTCGACGTCTCTGGTCGGCCTTCGAAAGGGCTCCTCCTGAACCAGTCTAGTGCACCGTCAACGAGCCACGCCCAGGTTTGGCGCGAGGACGGAAACCGACCGCTAAGCTAAAGCGAACCCACCCTTTGGCGCATCTGGAGCCCTCATGCCTTGACGAGAGCTTCGGCGCTAAACTGGTCGGTGATCAAGACGTTGACCCAGTGCCCTCGCAACGCCCCCATGAGAGCTTGGCGTTTCCGCTTCCCGCCGGCAATCCCCACTATCCGAGCGATTCTTTTCAGCTGTGCCAATGCCGGTCCGAACACCCGGGCACCCAGCGGGCTTTCTATCTCCTCTCCTCGGGCGTCGTAAAAACGAAGGCAAATGTTACCCACCGCGCCTTTCGCTTTGAGGCTTTGGAAATTTTTGGTCAAGAAAGGATTTCCGCGGTCGGCGAACCACGACGAGGGCTCGACGGAGCCAATCCCGACTAGCGCCATGGTAATCCGATCGAACAGCGCCATCGTTTTGCGAAGGTGCGGATCCTGCTCGAGAACATCGGCCGCATCTTTGGAATCCACGACGCAAGGTGCCGGCAAAAAATGCGCTTCCCCTTGGACCGCATCGCCAGCTGCGTCATCAGATACTGCTGGTGTTTTTCGGCTGAGGGATCGCCCACTCCGCCCAAGACCTGGACCACCTGGCAATCGGCAACCTTCCAAATCGGGTGCATTTGCTCGACCATCGACCGCAAAGTGGCGCTCCAAGAAGCCACGCCAGTGACTTCCCGCGATCTCAAGGTGGTTTCAAAAAAATGCGCTGCGGCAGCGCCTAAAGCACTTTGCACGCTTTCTTCAAGATCACTTGCAGCCCGGGCGATGACGACTTGGGTAAGGGATTGTCACAAAATAAGTGTATCGATATTTCTTCAGAATAGATACTCTGGTGGAACAAGATCGAGCACCGATTGTTTTCCTTCATCAGTCAGAACTGGCGCGGCAAGCCCTTGGTGAGCCACGAGGTGATTGTGAGTTTGATTTCAGCGACAACTACTCAGACCAGTTTAAAGGTGCGGGCCGAACTCGACACCAACTCCTACCCGCCAGGAGCCAAGGTATCAAAAAAACAGATTGAAGAAATAAATATTCGTCCCGACTCGTTCCACGGAGAATGGAACTATACAATTCGTCCAAATACATTAGATATTTGATACACTTATTTCATGACGCCCCTAAGCCCGAACTTCTGTTCCAGCAGTCTTCGAGGTCCCTGAAGGTCCCTTCAGAATTTTCGGCGCTACGAAAAAGGCCGGCCTCTTAGTGGCCGGCGCGCAGCATTCAAGCAACGATGCTCTCCCGATTTCTCGAGAGAGCATCTTCCATCCGGATATTGGATTTAGCTTTGCCTCGATTCGTCAACGATCAGATAATGACTCCCTCCTTTGGTCCATACTTTTACAAGTGTCTCAGTGCTGGTCTGTTTTTCACAGTCCGCCACCGCGTCCTGCGCGTTCTTAACAGGTTGGTGGTTGAGCTCAGTTATCACGTCTCCAGTTCTCAGTCCGGCTCCATAGGCTGCCGAATCGGGAGCTACCTCAGAGATAACGGCGCCCTGGACATCCGGGGGAATGTTCAACTCGGATCGAGCGTTTTGATCGAGATCAGTGACCGCAACGCCTGCCAAAGCTTCCTTTCGCCCACTCCCACTCGTCTCCTTCGCCATCGCTACCTTCTTCTCAGAGGCATTGCCCAGCGTAACGTCAAACGTCTTGTCTCCGCCATTTCGATTCACGACGACCGGCACCTTTGAACCTGGCGCTGTTTCGGCGACCCGCAGCTTCAATTGGCTCGCATCCTGAATTGGCTGGTTATTGAACTGTGTAATCACGTCGCCGCTCTTCAATCCGGCTCTATCCGCAGGACTGCCTGGCGATACATCTCCGACTAGAGCGCCCGTCGTCCGATCCAACTTGAACGCTTTCGCCAAGTCGGGAGTGAGGTTCTGAATCATTACTCCCAGATGTCCACGTTCGACCCGGCCATTTTTCACCAGGCTGTCCATGGCCCACCGGCACCCCCAAAGAAGCGGCGGAAGAACTCCATGTCCGGGTTCGACATCGGATTCTCCGACGCCTTCATCGTGACAAATACCTTGACTACGCTCGGAGCCACCTTTTTGACGATCGACGCATAGCTGGTACCATCCTTTGCGTCTCGTACCAGCGGGCTGTTATCTTCCCGGATTTGCAAAGGAGCGCTCTGTGCCTCGTTGACATTAGTCGATGAAGGGCTTAAGCCAGACGCCGTCCCTAAACATAGCCCTGCACCTCCCAGCAACAGTGCGCCCACCCCTAGTATACTAATTGATTTCCTCATTTAGAATTCCTTTCTTAACGTTACAAAATCTTGGCTCCACCAAACTTACGAAATCCTTGCTCGAACGTTACAAACTTGAAAGAGAGCCAGTGAGCCAGGAAGGCAGTCGATTCCCAAAGTGTTTAGGTAAACTCCTCGCCGCGGAGGTGGACGCCCGCATGTATATCGTTGTCCGATATGTCATCCGATGCTATTGTAGGTCGGTTTGAAAGAGTGGATGCTTCGCTGGAAACGTGGGAAACAAACGCCTTTTACGCCTGCCGTAGTCCTGGTTTGAGAACGGGCGGTGGGCTAGCCGGATGATTAAGCAAGCTTACATAGCGAACGATGCGGCGACCAAGGCACGGGCCCTTTTGCAATCGGTGTTGCAGGAGTATCACCCGCGCGACTTCGCCATCGGCTTTTGGGACGGGAGCCAGTGGCCGGCCGAGATGGAGTCGGCTCGTTTCAAGCTCGTTTTTAAGCATCCCGGCGCCGTCCGGTCAATCTTGCGGAACACCACGAGCGATCTGTCTATCGGCGAAGCCTATATTCGTGATGAGCTTGATATCGAGGGCGACTTTGAAGCAGCGATTGCGGTGGGTTATTACCTCCTGGGTCATCGCTGGCCCGCGTCCGCAATGCTGCGTCTTGGCTATCACCTGTTCCGCATGCCCTATGACCGTTCTTTCCGGAATGGAAGAGAGCCTGCTCGGCTCCGCGGTGAGCTTCATTCAATAGAGCGTGATCGGCAGGCCGTAACCTATCATTACAATGTCTCGAACAATTTTTATGCGCTCTGGCTCGACCAGCGGATGGTCTACTCCTGCGCCTATTTTGAAACAGCCGACGAAGACCTCGACACGACCCAGCTGCGAAAACTGGACTACATATGCCGCAAGCTCCGATTGCGTCCCGGCGAACGACTGCTCGACATTGGTTGCGGCTGGGGCGGTCTCATCATCCATGCTGCCCAGCAATACGGGGTGGAAGCTCTCGGCATTACGCTCAGCCGCAACCAGGCTGATTTGGCCAACGAGCGGATCGTCGAGAGAGGCCTGCAGGAACGCTGTCGTGTAGAAGTTCGCGATTACCGTGACCTGAACGACATCGGCGATTTTGACAAGTTGGTGAGCGTCGGAATGTTCGAGCACGTTGGCGAGAGCCGACTTCCGCTTTACTTTGGGCATGCATGGCGGCTGTTGCGGCCTGGTGGAGTCTTTCTCAATCACGGCATCGCCCGGGCAACCGATACAAAGCCCGCAGCGCGGACGTTCGTCAGTCGCTATGTCTTTCCGGATGGCGAATTGCTACCCATTAATACGACGCTGCGATGTGCCGAAGAAGCCGGTTTCGAGGTGCGCGACGTTGAGAGCCTGCGTGAGCATTACACGCTCACGCTGCGTCACTGGGTGCGTGCTCTGGAAGCTCATCGCGACCAAGCGCTGCAAGTGGTGGGCGAGCCTACCTATCGAGTATGGCGCCTGTTCCTGCACGGCTCAGCCTATGCCTTTGCAATGGGTTCATTAAACCTCTACCAAGCCCTGATGCTCAAACCCAAAAACGGTCAAAGCGGGCTCCCGCTCACTCGCGCCGATTGGTATGCTAGCCCCTCAGGCTGAGTGTGTACCGCTGGCAATCTACGTCTTCTGGAGCAGCCATGACCAAAATCGGAATTCCATCCGAATGTCGAATACGCCCGGCCCGAAATCACCCCTCGCTCTGGGGGCGTGGTTTTGTTCAACTCGCTCGTTGTGACAGGTGTGTTCGAGAAATTTCGCCGCTGGCTGCTCGCTCAAGGGACAGCCGACGTGCGAGTTCAGGCACTGCTTTTTGCCTGGGCCTTCGGTGCGCTTCTTGAAGGGTTAGTCGGCTTCGGCTACCCCTGGGCTTTCGTGGCGCCCATCCTGATCTCGCTTGGCATACCTGACCTCGACGCGATCCGAGTGGCAGCAATCGCCAACAATGCTCCAGTTTCCTACGGCGCACTTGGCGCGCCGATATCGCCCTGGCAGCGGTGACCGGGTTGCCGCTGCTCCAGCTCTCCGGTTCTGTCGGCCATGTCGTCGCCGTGCTGGCGCTGCTTCCGCCGTGGATTCTCATTTATCTTGTGAGCGGCAAAAAAGGATTTCGTGATGGCTGGCCCCTCGCGGTCGTCGGCTCGCTTGGCTACAGCGCCGGCCAGTTCCCGGTGGCCGTCTACCTGGGACCTTACCTGCCTGACGTAGCCGGCGCAATCGTCTGCTTCGCGGCGCTCTTGATTTTACTCAAATTTTGGAAACCGAAATCGGTATTGGGCTACGGCGGTGTGCCTGTCCCGAAAGGCGACCTGAGCCGGTTTGGAGGCGGCAACGAGCGACTTGAGCCGGGCGAGGTTTTCCAGGCCTGGTTTCCCTTCATCGTCCTGATAGTCATTGTCGTACTATGGACGGGACCTTGGTCGGTGCTTCCGAAATATGCGCCTGTGAAATTCTCTGTTGATGCTGTATCCTCGATCGCACGCGGGAGCAAGGTCTCGGCCGCATTCACCTGGGCGCCATTTTCCGGAGGGACGGCAATTATGGCTTCCTGGATCGTTGTCGCCCTGCTCCTCAGGCTGAAGGCAATCCAGCTCCGAGAAGTTATTAAGAAGACCTGGCATGAAATGTGGGGAGCTTGCCTTGTCGGCGTTTTCATTTTTGGCCTTGCGTTTGTGTTCAATTTCTCGGGCATGGCCGGGTCGCTGGCCTACGCGATCTCCAAAATAGGCCCCTGGTTCATCATAGTAGCGCCCATTCTAGGCTGGATTGGCGTTGCGCTCTCCGGCAGCAATACCTCAACAAATGCCATGTTCGGCGCATTCCAGTCCGCGGTCGGTAAGATGCTGGGCTTCCCACCTCTTCTGCTACCTACGCTGAACTCGGTGGGAGCGGAGGTAGGCAAGCCAGTGGGCGCCGCAAACGGCAAGCGTCGGCGTTTCAACGAGCCGATTTGTACGCAATGAGGGCGCGGTGATTCGGCATAACATGGCATGGACGCTTATCCTATTGATTTATCTGATTCTGATCGGAGTCTTGTTTTATCTGTTTTTCCCGCGTGGCGCGGTGTTTGGGTAAAACCGGTCCTCTCGAATGCGATTGCTAATCTTCGTGGAATGGGGAAGAAGTTTTGTCCGCTCGAGATTTTATTTCGTCTTCAAGCTCCCGCCACAATGGCAAAAAATACTGGGACATCTGCTTCTGACTCAGTTTCGGCGCGTAGGTCTTCGCAAAATGTTGCAAGACAGATTGTACATACAGCCATCGCCGGTCTCTTTTGTGCTTGGCAATCTGGCTAGCTACAAATCGTTCATCTTGGTCCAGACTAGCCAACTGGATCTTTACATACGAGTCTGAGTAACGCTCAACAATCGCTTTCCTTCTGTTCGATGTTTAGAACTGTTTTCCGCCCCGCTGCGCGAAGAGGAATCGCCAATCGCTTCCGAAACGTGAGCGCAACAAAGACCAGCAGCAAGCCTGCATAAAAGATATCGGCTGTCGAGGGCTCCGGTTCCACCGTCCGACCAACTACCACCTTAGCCTCGGCGGCTTCATCGATACTTGCAAAATACCCACAACCGACGGCGCCCAAGATCGAAGCGCCAAGCACCGTGCACTCGCGATTGCGTAGCAAAAAGAGGGGACGACGCAAGATATCAGCATGCATCTGGATAAACTGATCCGAACGACTAGCGCCTCCGGTCACGCGCAACTCTGAGATGCCACCCTCGAGATCACGCGCGGCCCCGTCAACCATGAAATGCACCTCACAGGCGCAGCCCTGTGGCGCAGCCCTCAAGCATGGCCCGCAAAAGGCAAGACCGGTCATGATCTAGCCCCAGACCGAGGAACGCACCGCGCGCAGTCGTGTCGTAATATGGAGTTACCTGCCCTGCGAAAAACGGCTGGAAGATGATTCCCCGACTGCCGACGGGGGCGTCGCAGGCAGAGGCGATGAGTGTTGCTGCCCTCCAACTCGGCTCGGCTGCGCTCGATCTGGCCGAAATTGTCGCGCCACCATTTTAGGCAACTGCCAATTGAAAAGGCGCCCCCTTCAACATCCCATTTTCCCGGAACCGCGTGGCCACCAATGTACGGTGCTGGGCCCTTCACGAGCCCAGGATCCTCTAAATGGGCGACCATCATGGCCGAAGTCCCAATTGTCACTTCGGCTAGACCCTGCTTGATTACACCCGCGCCGACCGCTGCGCATTGCTGATCTCCACCCCCTCGGCACAAGGCGATGCCGGCGGGTAACTCGGTCTCCTCAGCCGCTGCCTCGGACAAGCGTCCGGCCATTGTGCCCGGTCGACCGACCCGTGGAAGGCGCGCCAGATCGATGCCCGCCGCCTGACAAACCTCCTCGCTCCAGTCCAATTTGCCAATGTTAAGCATGCCATTCAATGTGAGGGCGGACGGGTCGGACTCTAGTACCTCCGCACCCAAGCGGCGGAGGAAGTATTCCTGGCCGTTACAGATGTACCGGGCACGCTCCATCAGGTCGCGGCGATTGTGCAGTAGCCATACCAGTTTCGAAATCGCCCAGCTTCCGGAAACGGGCATGCCCGTGATATGTCGGTACCGCTCCGGCGAAATACGCTGCGTAATAAAGCGCTCCATGTCTTTCGCACGGCTGTCGTTCCAGAGCACAGCTGGGGCAAAAGCTTGTGCCATGCATACGGGGAGCCAAAGATGAGCACGGTTATACGTAATGGTGGTAATATATGCCCCCATCATGATTAACTCTCCATGGGCGAGGTTAATGACATTGACCACGCCAAGAATTATCAGAAGATCACGCCTCCTTCCCCTTTCTTCGTGAACATCTTGAAAAACGGATCCTCGTCCGGGATGTATTGCTTAGACTCTGGATGACGCACCAAGTTTACTCCCAGCCGGCGTGTCCACCACGGCTCAATATGTGGCCATTCCGTCGCAAAAGTAATGTCGTGCTTTTCGTCGCAACTGGCAAGGCGAATGTATTGACTCAGGTGATGCGTGGCAGGGTCCTAGAAACGGGACCTTGCTCCAAACGACGTGCCGTTCCGCGCCCGGGACTTATTCCGAAACGATCCGCGATTCGACTAATCAAGCCTTGAAAAGATAACTTTTGCTAACAGAAGCGCCAACGGAATACTTAGGATCGACGACGTTCCCTAATCGGCCAATCCCACACTCAGTCAGCAGCATATCGCTTTGCGATATTGTATCATATTATCCTAGCAACTGGCATCCGGTGCGTCAATCCTGCTACGAAGTTCGTCCGTGCGTGGATTATTGCTGGATTTCCTGCAAACGTGATCTGTCCCTGACGAAAATCCGCGAGCGGTGCCAACTGCTCGCGGCTGTTATTTTACTAGAAGAGACCGCCGCGGAGCCAGTCGAAACAGCCGCTTTTTTCAATCGGTGCCCACTGGTTGTCATCATGCCGGTTCGGGCGTTTAGCCAACCAAGCGAAGCGCACATTTGATGCTGCGAACGCCGCGGATCCTGAATCGAAGCATTTTGCTTCTGGCGAACATCAATAAGATTATCGCGGCCTGAACGTCTCCAGCAGCCAGCCGGTGCGAAGGAGCCGCGGGTAAAAAGTTGGCGACAAAATATTCGGTTCAGCTTTTCAGTCGTTTGAGGCATGACGCATAGGTTGCTAAGGCGAGCAACGGCCAGTATTTCCGGTATAAGTCGTATCGCAGGTAAAGCACTCCGGGGAAGCCAGTGCCGGTCGGCGGGATCTCGTCCCAGCAACCGTCCGATTGTTGCCGATCCAGTAAGTACGCAAGACCGCGATCGATGCTGGTGCGGTGCAGTTCCGGGAAGGCACAAAGTCCCATGAGGGCCCACGCGGTCTGCGAAGCGGTGCTTTCCCCTTTCCCTTTCTCTGCAGGATCGATG
This sequence comes from uncultured Verrucomicrobiae bacterium, assembly GCA_963782115.1. GTDB lineage: Bacteria > Verrucomicrobiota > Verrucomicrobiia > Chthoniobacterales > JAFAMB01 > JAFAMB01. The sequence continues at coordinate 170,477 of CAWAIK010000010.1, read as the reverse complement.
TACGAAGCACAGCTTTCACCCCAACCGCCATCATCCTTTTGATGCGCCTCGAGCCACTGCCGGGCGTGCTGAATCCAGTCTGCACGCATATCGATTTCAACGGTCCGTAGACCCCGCAACACATGAGTCGTCCCGTAAATGTAGTTCACTCCCCAACGCCCATACCAGGATCCATCCTTTTCCTGACTAGCCCGTAGAAAGTGGATTGCTCTGCGAACACGCGGATCTTCCATTCCAATTCGGAATTTTCCAAAAACTTCCAAGACGTGAAAAATCTGCTGCGTTCAGCGCGAGCATCACGATCGCCGTGTCATCAACGTCCGGGTAAAATGGGTTTTTGAATTCAAAACTCCACCCCGATGGTTCTACATCCGGAATGTGAACAGCCCAATCGCCTTTAATCGTCACTCTGCACGCCGCAAGCCACTTTGCACCCTTCTGAATTCTGGAGTCTCCCGACTCGATGCCGGACTCCGTTAACGAAATGATGCTGAGAGCTGTATCCCAGACTGGCGATAAACAGGGCTGAATGCGAAACCCGCTTAAATCATCAAGGAACAGATTTCGCAACGCCGCCTCGGCCCTTTGATAGATTCCCCCACGGGTATCGTAACCTAAGCACCTCAACGCAATCAACGTCTGCAGCATAGACGGGAAGATGGCCCCTACGCCGCTGCAACTTTCGCCCGTTCGATCGAGGATCCATTTCTCAGCGGCAATCAGAGCGGCTTCCCGCGATGGCAGGATCTTACAGCGTTGCAACCATTTCAGGAGCGTTATCCCCCTCGAGAACCATTCCTCTCTCAATGAACCCATTTTTCGAACTGAAGTAATAAAAAGCTCTGAGATCCCGCGTTCGAGAGGAATATTCCGAGTTGGTTCAAAGTGATCGACGATCGCCAATGGAACCAACATGGCTCTTGTCCATGCAGATACTGAATAAAGATTGATTGGCGACCAGCGCGGTGCTAAGACCAGCTCAACAGGTATGGCTGGAATATAGTTCCAGGGAATTTGCCCCAAGAGCGCTAAGTAGAACCGCGTATAGTACCGGGCCTTTTCAATGCCGCCGAAATTTCGGATAAGGGTCGCCGCGTGACGCATCTCGGCATCGCCGTTTCCGATTCCCGCAAGCTTGAGCGCAAAGTACGCCTTTACGGAAGGGTCGAGCCGCGAAGGACCACCCGGGTAGATGCTCCATCCGCCATCCGCTAGCTGCTTCGCCAGCAAATGCTTAACACACTTCTTTTGCAGATCAGAATCTATTTCTCCTGACCAATGCATGAAGGCCACATAGTCGGAACACAACGTCGAGCTAGCCTCAAGTTCCCCGAGCCAAAAACCCTCACGATATTGCAGGTTCAATAAGCCAGCCTGTGCCCGTTCAATAGCAGTTTTTAACCTTATTTCATCGCTTGCTGAATCGATCTGAAGACTCAAGGCAAACTCCGGCCTTCGCCTTGATGCATTTCGCATCGCGTTGAGAATGGTCCGACGAGAACGCAAAACATGATCGGCCAATTGCTTAGCCATAGCTTTCTTATTGTTCTGCTGCGGGTTTATGATACCGTCCTCTCTTAAAAACTTACTAACACTCTCACACTTGATTAAGGGTCCTACCATTTTACCATAAATCTTGGGATGCTTTATTCAAGCAAATTCACCCTCGAGATAAGTGTTCAGGGGAATCGGCAGAAATCAAGGTCGATGCCTTGCAAAAGACATTCTTCCGAGCTTCCACGGAGACCCCAACGGGCCAAAGCACTTTCTCGACAATGAAAGCCTTCTCGAGGTTCAGCCGTAAGTTAAAGCATTCTGCCTATCTCGACAGTAGAGCTCACCTTGCGGGTGAGCCTGGGCCCAGCCCCAGGTGAAGGCAACAAAGCAAACGGTAGCGCTGAAAGCGCGCACCAATTATACGCAACCGTTCATCGACCTTTTATCTTCGATCTAGGGAAGGCTCTAAACACGCACCGGTATGTGTTTAGCGCGATATAGCCGGAAGGACCGGGACGAGGACGAGTTCGAGACGATTACGATTTCAGAACGAGTGCGAGGAAGGAGCACTTGGAACTCGAACTCCGGTTCGCTGCGCTGATCTATCTAGATGTGGCTCCAGGCGTAGGCCGTTTCTATCGAAAGGACTGTCTTCGTGACCTTTGTGATTTTCTGTGCAAATGATTTTCTTCGTTCCCCCGGCACTAAGACAGGAAAAAAAGCAAGAGTCATTTTTGAACAGAAGATCGCAAAGATCACAAAGAGTCACTGTTTTTAAGAGCCATCGGAGGCACGTGGGCCTGCGTTGTCTAAATCGCGATCAGCAACGAATGAAACGCCCCTTGATCCCCACTCGTCCTCTTGTTCTGAAATCGTAATCGTCCTCGTCTTCGTTATCGACTTCTATGCGACTTCTATGGACGGGGGAAACCCGCCGATGCCGACAACATTCAAAGATCGAGGACGAAGGACGACCACGACGATGAGACGATTAGGAAGCAAGCTTCGATACATAGTCCCCCATTCTCGATTCCCTTCCCTCTCTCCCAATCGTTCTCGTCCTTCGTCCTCGATTTCTTCGGCATGAGTAGGGCACGGGTTGCTTACTCCGTTCCCGCGTCTTTTCTCCGCGGGAACGCTTTAGCCAGCAATCCATGATCGAGGACGAAGGACGATTGGGAGAGGTCCTACACCGCGCTAAACAGATACGAAACCCTGGGCTAAAATCTGTCGCCCCTTCGGAGCATAAAACCTATACATCCGACGGTAAACACAGCCTATGATTAATCATGATGGGAAACGCACCACGACGTGCTTTCTGGCGATCCCCCTCCTTTCGCATTTACGTTCAAAAGAACGTCCCATAAATTACTTTTTGACTCGTATATCGTATAGCGATATAGTATTGCCAAAAAAAGCGGCCACGCTAACGACGGAATTTGTACGGCAATGAGGCAGGTGTTCTTTTCGAAACCGGGCGTTTCGGACCGGTACTGTCTCATCGATTTCCGCATCATCAGCTGAGAGTAGCGCTCGGAGGATCTGCATGATATCTCCAAAAATACGATTCGGAAGAGTCGAGGGCTGCCTTCCCATTCGCAGAACCAGGCCAGATATGCATCCTGGTGAAGGCATCAGCAAATCCGTCCTTATCGCTGTTCTAGGGACTTGCATACCGATGACATTCGTAGTGTTGGTTGTTGTCCGCAAAGGAGAGGAAATCTCTAACACGACCTCTTCTGCCGGGACCTTCGATTATCGCAATGTACTCCGGGCTTTCAATAAGGAAGATCAGAAGTTTTTGGACAATTTTATCCAGCAACAAGACCAGGACAACCGGCGGCAAACAAACCTTATAGCCAAAGCTACTCAGAATGTTGGCAGGGCGGAGGACGATTTAAAGCCAGCTCCGAGGGCCGGATTGATTATCAATACTTCGGAAGTCAAACGTGCTCAACTGGTCGTCAACAAACGAATTGTCAAAACGGGCCGAGCTCGTCTCGGAAGATTCCCCTCTAAAGCGCAGTTCTGGAGGGCGGAAAAGGGCAGATCGAGACTGACATAAGCCCGGGAGCACCGTAGAGCGTAGAAACGCAAACGTCCCTTTCCAATTAAAAATCTTCAAGCAGATGTTGATAACAAGGAGGTTCTCCTCCACCGCAATCGGGCGGCTCTTCAATCTGGCTTTGGTGTTGTTTTCGAATTCTTGACACTCGACACGGGTTCTTTCCTGCCGCGACCGTTCCAAGAGAGAAAGGCGCCGAATCCTGCTCGGATGGCTCTCGTTCGTTCTCAACGAAAGCAAGAGGAGCAATCTTTCCGGACTCCGCTCCCGCCGCCAGGCGGCGCTTGGCTGCCTTATCGCCAACTGATCGAGGTTTTGATGACCGACGTCGGGGCATTGGCAAGTGTAACCTTGGCTGTCGCCCACAGCAAGTTACCAGAATCACAAATGATATTGTTATGGTACACCGTCTCGCATATAATGGTGATGTCGCCGCAGGTCAGTTGGCTGTTTTTCAAGGCGCGAGCGAAGCGCCCATATCTGAGTCATACGGGTCGAGCGAGCAACGCGGAAAAACAGCCAACTGGCCGCGGCCCGGAGGGTTGCGTTGAAAATGGGCCGGCGGCCGCGTTGCTCGTCGGTTACGTCCAGCACCAGTTTGACGGCTCGCCGCGCAAACCAATTCGCTAACCTACGAACGTCAAACTGGTGCTGGATGCGCCCTCCTTACCGCCAGTCCGGCCCGGACCGCCTTGCCGACGGCCCATTTTGATCGCAACGCCATCACCATTATATGCGAGACGGTGCACTATCCGTGACATGGATCGTCTTGGTGGCCTTATCCAAATCTCCGGTAACCTCCACTTTCTGTCCAGCAAACGCCTTGGGTTTCGTTTGATCGTCTAGCTACCTCCTTGGCTAAGATCACTAAGATCCGAGCATGACGCCGGAGGAATCCGTTTTATGGGGGTTGTTATACGAATAAGACAATTTCATTAAAATACAGTTTGTCAATAAATATATGTCTAAAGTAACTACGACAATCGCGCCCCTTGTATCCGTACAAACTACAGGAAAACAGCCTGGATGAACGTTGGTCTTGCGCGACACCGGTTTGCGCTTTTCTTTCTACTTTTACATCACCAATACTGCACCATGTCCTTCCTTAAACTCATCACGATCACAGCGCTAAGTGTCGTGGTCTTCACCGTGGGCTGCAACAAACCTGAGGCTAAGCCTTCTCTCCCCGGTGGGGGCCCCACGAAAATCCGTGTCGGATATATCGGCATCACATGCGAAGCCCCGATTTTCTGTGCAATCGAGAATGGTTTCTTCAAGGATGAGGGACTTGATGTCGAATTGGTCAAATGCGAGTGGTCGAAATACAAGGATGTGCTCGCGTTGGGCGGCTTCGACATTACCCATCACCTGATTATGTATTTGCTCAAGCCGATTGAACAGGGCTTGGACGTCAAGTTCACTGCTGGAATCCATCGAGGCTGTCTTCGGATCCAGGCGGCAATCGATGGCCACATCAAAACGGCGAAGGATCTCCGCGGAAAGCGGATCGGCATACCGGGAATGGGAACCCCGCCGTTCATCTTTGCCAATCGAGTTCTGACTGCAAATGGTATGGACGGCAGCCGAGACGTTACCTGGAGTGTATTCCCGGCAGGGGAGCTTGGATTGGCGCTGGAAAAAGGCGAGGTCGATGCGGTAGCTGACTCCGAGCCAATTGGCACATTGCTCATGGCTAACGGCAAGGTTCACAACGTCGCCGACCAATCGAACGACGCACCCTATAAGGACGAATACTGCTGCGCGGTGGTAGTCAATGGAAAGTTCCTAGCCAATAATCCGAAGGCCGCCGCCGCCGCGACACGAGCACTCCTGAAGGCAGCCAAGTGGGTTGAAACAAACCCTGCTGCGGCGGCAAGACTTTCCGTAGAGAAAAAATATCTCGCCTCGAACCCAGAACTCAACACTCTTGCGATCTCTCACCTGCGTTACATCCCGAGCGTTTCGGGAGGTGAAGCTGCAGTGAATTCGGCAGCTGCAGAAATGAAGAAGGCGGGTATGCTCAATTCCGCGACAGATGTTTCTGGCTTAGTGAAGCGCGCCTTTGTCCACCTGGAAGGAGTTTCGGATGAGTGGCTCCATACTCTGCAGGTAGACAAAGTGGCCGGTGGGCAGTTGCCTGCCGACCAAAATTTTCGGGTGGCTGCGGAGTTTGCCGCGAATAGTGTGGCGATGAATGTGGCGTCGTGCTGTTCCCCAGGAACAAAGTGAAGGAGGTGGCACATTTTAGCGAACGCGCCCAAGCGGGTGGCATGGTTAAGCGTTCAGCCGGCGTCCAGGAAGGCAATGAACCCATCGCAGCGCAAACGCGATGGCAAACTCTGCTGGCTGTTCCGCTCGCAGTTGGGATTGCCCTCGCCCTCCACCGGTTCGCGGCGAAGAAAGAGCCGCCAGACGAAACACTTTTATACACCTATTTCTTGAGCGGCTTGCTCGTTGCGGCTCTTCTTGCGGCGGCCCTGCAACCGCTCTGGTCCGCACTGCGCGACTGGATCCGGACCGGTTGTCCCCTGGTTGCCGTCGCAATTTTGTTCCTGACGGGATGGGAATTGACGACCGCCGGTTTTCGTTTGCTTCCTTTGCCTTACTTCCCAAGCCCTGCGGGCGTGTTGCAGAGTCTAGTCAATGATCGGGCGATTCTTTTTGATAGCACATGGCATTCGTTGATCCTGCTTCTCAGCGGTTATGCACTGGGCGTTGCGATCGGTTTGTTCAGTGGAATTTGCATCGGGTGGTTTCCCCACGCCCGCTATTGGGGAATGCCGGTGCTGAAAATTGTCGGTCCGATTCCAGCGACGGCATGGATCCCGCTCGCGATGGTTCTCTCGCCATCCGCAATGTTTTCCGCAGTTGCGCTGATTGCGTTGGCGGTCTGGTTTCCGGTGACAATGTTGACCGCATCCGGTCTCTCCAATACCCGTGCCTCTTACCTTGATGTCGCCCGCACGCTCGGTGCCGGTCGGGCCTACCTCATCTTTCGTGTCGCTATCCCCGGAGCGATGCCGAGCATCTTCCTGGGCCTGTTTATGGGGCTTGGCGCCTCGTTTTTGACACTCGTTGTCGCCGAAACGGTCGGTGTGAAGTCGGGCCTCGGTTGGTATCTAAGCTGGGCACAGGGCTGGGCGGAATATGGAAAGGTCTATGCTGCGCTGGTCATCATGGCCGCTTTCTTCTCAACCATCATGACCGCACTTTTCAAAGTCCGCGACCGCGTTCTCGTTTGGCAAAAAGGGGTTATAAAATGGTAGCCATATCCATCGACCGGGCAACAGAAGGCTCCTCCTTGCGTGTCAAGAACGTGAAGAGAGTTTTTCCCCCTAGTGACCGCACCACCACTCGGACACTTGCTCTGGACGCCGTTTTTTTTTCTGTCGCGGCCGGAGAATTCGTTTCTATCGTCGGCCCAAGCGCATGCGGAAAATCGACCCTCCTGCGCCTGATTGCCGGGCTTGATTTCCCAAGCTCCGGCGAACTTCGGGTTGGAGAAGAAATGATCATCGGTGCAAACGCCGAGCGTGGCTTGGTATTTCAAGATCCCAACTTGTTTCCGTGGCTCACCGTCCGCCGCAACATTCAGGCCGGTTTGGTGGCGCTGGGGACACTACGCGAGAAACGTCACGAAGTTGACGAATATATCCGCCTTGTAGGGCTTGAAGGGTTTGCGGATGTCTATCCTCACCATCTTTCTGGTGGCATGGCCCAGCGTGTTGCATTAGCACGTGCGCTCATTACTCATCCGAAAATTCTCCTGCTGGACGAGCCTCTCGGCGCTCTCGACGCTTTCACGCGCATGCGAATGCAGGATGAAGTGCTTCGCCTTTGGCAAGCCCGTCTCACTACGATGCTCCTGGTCACTCATGACATCGACGAAGCGATTTACATGAGTGACCGCATACTTATCATGACCTCGCGCCCTGGCCGAATCGATCGAAGCATCTCCGTAGACATCCAGCACCCCCGAGATCGCAGCAGCACGCAATTCCTCCGTCTTCGCAGCGAAATCCTTCAACTGCTTCACTTGGCCGGAAATGCGGTTGTTAGCTCCTAGTACTAGTTTGTCTGGCGCTCCAAAAGCGAACGCACGGATTTCAGCGCTACGATTCCATCGTGGCTGTGCGCAGCATACGCGACTTTCTCGCTGAAGTGCAGTCGCACCATCGGGCGCACGAGCATTTTCGACGGCCGGGCTGCGAGCTTTCAGCCCGCAGCTCTGGACGCCTCCGGGAAAGGACATCCTTTGTTCACCACGAATTTCTTCGCTCCCTCAAAAGATGCAAAACATACCCAATCGACCACCAATCTGATTCAATCCGAGATTACGCGGATAGATATTCAAATTGGAGACATGTTCGTATCCGCCCTCGAAGACCAAGCCCCAATTCCTTCGAATGAAAAAGCGAGCGCCCACTTTTGCTTGCAGAACAAATTCAAACGGACCGCCGATAATCCTTTGATCCTGATTTTCGTAAAGGTTGTTTCCGCTGATACCCAGACTGAGGCCGACATACGGAACGAGACGCCAGCCAGGCTGAATGAAGTTATAATGCGCCCCGAGCGTCCCCCCGCCGAGAACGCCGGATTGCTCGCGAGTTGACCCCCAAGCGAACAGGTCTATCAATCCCTCAAAATTGCCCCGATAAAAACTGCTCCCAATGACCGGCAGCATGTAGCCAAGCTGGAGGTCTGTCTCAGCGAAAGCGAAAATGGGCTTTCGTCGAGTCGGAACAAAACTGGAATTGTAGAAGCCCTCTGTGAGAAGGAGGTCTCCCTGGCCGCCAGTAATATAGTCCGGGCTCTCAGTCGGACCACCAACCACTGCCTTGTTCCCCGCGGTCAAGCTCCCCGCCTCTGCTTTCGAAAAACCGAAAAATGTCAGAATAAACCAACAGACCAGACTGATTGGAATCCGTCTTCGCTGTTTTTTGACCTCAGTTAACACCCTCATGACTTGTTGTTGTTCTATTGGTTTCTGACCGGAAATAGGCACTAATGGCATGAACAGAATATTGGCCGGCACTGGCTACCGATAATGTCACGGTTCGCCCCCTGGCCAAAAACTGAACCTCGTGAATAAAACAGAAGGCCACTAAGAAGACAAAGACCAATATTGCTTTTTTTATTTGGGCGCACGGCGCCGCAAGCTCAGACCGCCAGATCCCCTTGAATTAGGATGAGCCGGAGATTTCGTAAACGAGGCGCAGATCGAGTGCCTGGAAAAACAGTTTCTGTAGCTGTTATTTCTGCGCAGATGTGGCGGAGGATTTCGTCATGTGCTTGGGTGCTCATTGGGTGCAAACGCACGGTCAGAGTTTTATTTTGCTGGTCGGGAATGAGGTCGACTTCGGTGCGGAAGAGTTGTCGAATCAGTGAGCGGGCATCATCGAGGCGTTTGAGCTTCTCGCGGGCAAGCTGGGCGAGGGCTGTTTCAGCCCGATAAGCGATGAGCTTGATCGTGTCGATGAAGTGTTTTTTCTCTGAACGCGCTCACCGCTGCGCCCAACCGGTTCGGAGCTTCTCTACCCCAAGCCCCTTGGTCTAGCGAGCCGTCCCAAGTCCATATTGACGGATGAAGTGTCGCCCTTCCACGAGTTGCCAGGCGAATAGCCCAGGCAGTCCAAGTGCTAGTTCTCGCACTCTGCGAATTAAAGCCAAAGCAAATGCGGCATCTCCCGGAATTCCTAGCAATCCCCCGACAATGATATACCCTCCTTCACGCACGCCAAGCGCGCCCGGAACAAGACATAGTACCGTCTGTATCCCCTGCCCTACGCATTCCAGAATCAGTGCCTTCTCGAAACTTGCTGGTACACCGAGAGCATGGAGCCCAATCCAAACCTCTACTGAACCCGTTACAAAAGAGATCATCGTTACAACGCAACATGCGGTGACTGACCCTATCCTCGAATAGATTTTGCCGAGCACCTGATCGAGTTCACCACTGCTTAGGACGAGCGATCGCCAGCTTTCATGCTTGGCGGAATGCGAGATGATCGCACCAAACAAGCGAAACATCCCCCAGCGTTGAACAAAATAAAACCCGGCCACGGCCAGAATCGCAAACGGCGCTCCCAGCAGGGTTGGCCCCAGAAAGTTTGTTCGTCCGGTAACCCAGATCAGCAGACTCACTCCGACCAGAGTAAAAAGTGTTTGAATAAACACGCTCACCGTTATATCGACGAGCACCGTACCAGCGCTTACCACCATTGGAGTGCCGTAAAACACAGCAATACGTGCCCTTACAATGTCGCCACCTACTTGGGCCGCCGGAACAAGGTTGCTGAAGGATTCCCCAAGATAGCGCGCCCAGAAAGTGATCCGCAAAAACGGACGAGAATCTGCAGGAAACAGCAGCCACCATTCAAACGAGTCAAGAAAAAGCGGCAGCAAATGAAAAGACGGGATAACCGCAAGCCACCAACCGGCTGCCGCAACCGCCCGAACGACATCGTGATAACCTTCGCGAATCAGAAGAACTGTAAAAAGCAACGCCCCAGCGAATCCAAGCAGGTAAATTGTTGAGCGGAATTTTTTGTTCGCCGCTTTCTTCATAGAACGTCAGAAAGTGAATTTGCTACGGTACCGCGCTTCAAAAGCCCGGATTCCGGAGCTCATCGCAGCTGCCGAGCCCGAAGTTAAACGGTCAAAACGCACCAGCGAATGGAACGGGCAAGGCCTATTTTGATATATTCCATTATATTCATAAACGCCAGGCGCCAGATTCAGGTCGTAACTCCTGCGTCATCCGAGGCCCCCAAAGCCAGGCCCGCCCAATCAAGATCGCCGCGGCCTTTCGCGAGGGCGGAAAGAAACCGGTCACGCAGCAACGAACCAACCGGCATCGGCGTCTCGCTATCCTGACCGAGTTCCAAAACCAAGCGCACGTCTTTCCAGCCTAACCTCAATCGGAACCCAGCCGGTTCGTATTGATGCGTGGCGACATGCTCGCCGTAACCCTTGTAAACCACTCCCCCAAAGATTGTTTCAGAAAGCAATTCGGCCATTTTTGTCCGCGCTACTTCGTTCTTCTCGGCAAGAGTGAATCCTTCGGCCATGCACTCAATTGCCGCAGCGATGTTAAAGTTCACAATTAGCTTTGCAACGTTGGCAGCCCATGGTTTGTCCCCGAAGTCAAAAATCCGCTGCCCGATCATTTTCAGCAGCGGTTCAACCCTTTGTTTAGCTTCGCTTTCACCCGAGAGCAGCATGAATAAACTTCCAGTCGCCGCGCGATCGGGGCGTCCGATCACTGGAGCGGCCAGGTAGCTGACATTTTTGTTGGCGTGATGCTCTGCCAGTTCGCGCGCGGTCTGGGGAGAGATCGTGCTCATGGAGACGTGAATTCCGGATCCGGCAAATCGCTCTAAGAATGCCGGATCGCTGTCCGCGATGGATTTCAGCGCGGCATCGTCTGACAACATCGTGAAAGCGATACCGCCAGGAACGACCGCCTCGCTTGGGGATTTGACCGGGATAGCTCCGGCTTCTACGAGTGGGGCCCCCTTCTGCGCAGTCCGATTGTACACTCGTAAGGGGTATCCTGCCTTCAGCAAGTTAGCCGCAATAGGCAGTCCCATGTTGCCCAGGCCGATGATTCCAATGGTCATTTCCTCTGTCTGTGGTTGGCTCATAAGATTGTGTGAATGGCAATCATACTCGATCTTCTAAGGTTGAATTCACTCAAAAAACCCTATGGGTTAAAAATGCTTCGCAACTTTAGGTGTGGGCCGTCAAGTACCGCGGAGTTCCATCCAGGCATTAGTATATTCTTTGGGGCCCCGAGAGAGGCGATCTCCCTGGTCCAGCTGCAGGGTTGGGTCGATTGACCGACGCTATTGGCTGGGAGTTCGCGCTTCATCCTTTAGCAATCTTGGGCGAATCACAATTTGCCGGGCTTTCCCGCATTCTGAGCTGATTTGATACGCGTTCGCGGAAGGTTTAACGCTGATGGCTTCAACTAGCTTTTCGTCCACGAAATGAAGTGCTACGCCGTCGTCCGCGGCGTAACCGCCCGGAATCTGCTTTTTAGCGATCAGATTTCTGAAAATCTTCTGGCGACCAGGCTCGCCGTCAAAATGGGGACAATTGCTCCCAGGGAGGTAACCCAAGCATTGCAGCGGTTCGAATTTCCCGCAAGAGACTGAATCGGACAATCCCCATTCGAACCAACAAATCGAGCCGGCGCTAACGCCACTGAAAATCGTCCCGTTTTTCAAGGCATCTCTTAAGATCGGATCCAAGTTTCGCGCACGCCAAATCGCCAGCATGTTCAAGGTGCTACCGCCGCCTATAAACAAAATATCCTGGTTCCGAATCAATCTTTCGACATTTGGAACGGAAAGATTGAATAGGGGCAGAACGGAAGGCTTGCAATCGAGTCTTCGATGTCTCCGAAAAAAGCGTTCTATATAGAATTTCGAATCCCCTGATGCGGTAGGGAGGAAACAGATCCTGGGAGATTTTGTGTCCGATAATGATAAAAGATAATCCTCCGCAGTCAGGCTTCGCCCGCCCCAGGGGATGCCGCCCCACAGGAGCATTTGACGTTTCGGCATGTCCAACAATTTCCCATTCGTGACCGCTTGGTCCAAGCCAATTCGGATGGGATGTGAAGGTATTGCTGGAGGAGCGCGACAAAAGCTTCCTCCAAAATCTTTCTCCGGATCATGGCGCCTTGCGCCCCGCGCTGCCGGCTTCCTGGGGAATCGGATCATGCACGACAAACAGGTAGATCATGGCGGAGACGAACGCAATCCCCGCCCCGGTCAGCAGCGCCGGTACGAAAGAGTGCGTAGTCTGGGCAATGGCACCGGTTACCACCGGCGCTAGCGCTCCCCCGAGGAAACCCCCGAAATTCTGGACCGCACCGAGCGAGGCCACCCGGTTGGGCGGTGCTACGGCTGTAGCCAGCGCCCAAGAGCAAGCGCTTGCCGCATTGGCGAGGAACACCACGACCGAGATACAAGCTAGCGCCACGAGGTTGCTCGCCACCAGCGCCGCCGGAACAGTAAACAGCGCCATGCCAACCATGGCCACGATCACCGGCGTCTTACGGCTGCGAACGGGCGATGTGCCGTGTCGGGTCAGTAGGTCGGAAAACCAGCCCGCGACGAGACAGCCTACAAAGCCGCAGAAGAAGGGGATCGCGGCGGCGAAGCCGGTCCCGAAAGTACTCATGTGCCGCTCGATCTCGAGATACCCGGGCAGCCAAGTCAGGTAAACCCAGTTCAGGTAGACTGAGCCAAAAAAGCCCATGATCATTCCCCAAGTAGTGCGGTGCGCGAACAGGCTGCGCCATTCGGCGAACGTCGTCTTGGAAGGCGTCCCCTGCGCCGCGCCCTCGGCCAGGTAGGCGTTCTCCTCGGCTGAGAGCCCGGCGGCATCCGGATCGCGGTAGACCATCGTCCAGATCGCCGCCGCAACCAAGCCCAGGACGCCCATGGCTACGAACATCCAGCGCCAATTAAATGCCAGCATCAGCAACGTCAGCAGTGGCGGGGCGAGTGCCGTGCCGAGCGGGGAGGCGGCGTTAAACACGCCAGTGGGTACGCCGCGGTCGCGGACAGGGAACCAGTTGCTCACCACGCGGGCCGAGGTGGGATACTGGGGTGCCTCGCCGATACCCAGGAAGATGCGAGCCCAGATGAACTGGCTGTAGCTGGTGACCAGACCGCCTGCGGCCTGTGCCAGTGACCACAGCGTCATTCCCAGACCGAGCAGCGCGCGAGGACCAGCCCGGTCCACCAAGCCGCCGACCGGGAGCTGCGCCAGCGCGTAGCTCCAGGCGAAGGCGGAAAGTAACAGTCCCATCTCGCCGATCGAAACGCTGAGATCGGCCCGGATCGCCGGATTTGCAACCGAGAGAGCGCCGCGGTCCAGGTAGTTGATCGTGCCGCAGACCACCAGCAGCGCGAGTGAGATCCTCTGGAGCCGCCGTACGCGTCGGGGTGCCTGACGCTTGCCGCCGTTTACGATTTTCCGGTTAATCAGATTGGCCATGTTGTGAGCGTTCGTTTGTCTTGGTTCGTAGCTTGCCGTTCTAATCTCAGGCTGCGGCAGAGCTGCATCTCGCAGGTGAGGTCACGTCGACAGCCGAACGATCTTTCCTCTCATGGCCTCAGTACCAGAGACGATTTTGTCGAGCACAGCGTCAAGTGCCCAGAATTTTTCGCGAATATTGTAGGTGATCACCCGGCAGCGGATGGAATTGAATGTGCCGATGCGCTGATGATACATTTTGGCCAAAGCGGGATACCCCAGAACCTCGGAGACCGCGGCGACGACGAGGAAAGTGTTGATCTCCTCAGCAAGTTCCGGATGCTGTGAGCCCGAGGTACGGAGCCACTTGTAAAGATCTGGATGGAAGTTGGTGAAGACCCCGGCGAACCCGCGAGCTCCTGCCAGCATGGCACCATAAGCAATGCCCGCGTTGGCATTGATGATGGCCAGTGGCGATCCCTCGGCGGAAGCAACCCGCCGCTTCACCGTGGCCAGGTCACAGGAAACGTCCTTGAGCAGCACAAAGCGCCCCGAGTCGATGCAGATCTTCAGCTCTTCATCGGTCAGCAGGCGGCGGTAAGGAGCTGGACACTCGTACAGCCCGAGCGGAATATCGCTCGGCAGCTGTTCCATCAGCCAATGCAAATTGCCGCGGAACGTCTCGGTTCCGGCTCCCTTTGGGTCAAGGTGGTTAGTGACCAGGACGATGCCATCGGCTCCCGTCTTGCCCGCGGCCATCAGTTCTTCGATCTGACTGAACGGGTCGTCGCTGATATGACCGGACACGACAACGGGAACGCGTCCGGCAACCTGCCTGACAACGAAGCGACCGAGAGCGCTACGCTCGGCCAGCGTTAAAAACTGCATTTCGCTCGACTGGGCAATCGCAAATAAGGCGTCCGCGCCTTTCTCGAGATACCATTCAATGAGGCGTTCCAGACCCGCATAGTCAATTTCACCCTGATCGGTGAATGGCGTCAGCATAACGGGAATGATGCCTTCGATCTTGTGTGTCATTTGGAATTCTCCATCAAAGTCTCGGGGTTCACGACATAGGGGCGGATCGCCTCTTTCTGCCCGCCCAGGAAGTTAAGGTGTTCAGGATGAGAAATGGGATGAGGCGCCACTTGGCGCGGTTAACTGCCCGCGCCAGCATTCCTTCATCAGGAGGATAACCGGCTTCGACGACGTGGCAATGGCCGCCCAGATCGAGCCACCACTGACCACATGCGCGTACCCAATGCGGAGATCGGTCGGCTGGCAGCGTCCTACCTGCTAGCCCGCTTGGCGGGCGACGTGCCCTCCCCCGGTTCCAGCCCTCGTTCCCGACTTCGTCCAACGCTATTCCACAGCGCCCCCCGGCTGAAGAAGTACAGCTCGCCTAACACTTAGGAATATTTGGCGGTAAGTTCATCTCCCAGATACTTAAGGCTCACATGAACAAATTAAAATACATCTTGACTATCGGTGCTATCCTCGCCTGCGTATCGCCATTAATGGCGCAGCAAAAACGCGTCAGCCCCCATGAGACTGTCAGCAAGGTTATTGACGGAAATCGCGTCACGATTGTTTATGGCCGGCCTTACACCAAAGACCCGAGAACCGGGCAAAATCGTAAAATATGGGGCCAACTCGTTCCTTATGGCGAAGTGTGGCGCACCGGCGCTGACGAAGCCACCCTCCTGATTACGCAAAAACCCATTGTGATAGGCGAGACCACGATTCCCGCGGGCGCTTACACTCTGTGGACTTTGCCAAGTGAAGATGGCACGGCTAAATTGATTATCAATAAACAGATTGGCCAATGGGGAATCGGTCCCGCATCGTACGACAAGGAACAAGACTTAGTGAGCATTGATCTGAAGAAGGAAGCTTTGGATGCGCCGGTGGATCAATTCACGATGGCTATTTCAAAGAATCCTTCCGGTGGCGGCGAATTGAAAATGATGTGGGAAAGTACAGCGTTTTCAACACCGTTCACCGTGCAGAAATAATCCAGGCCATTCCATTGGCAGCATAGTTCCCTACGGGCCGGCTCATGACGCACGGGGCAAAACAAACCAGGGATTACATCTGCGCAGCAGGTTAGGTTTAATGACGCAGACAATTCCGGCTGGCATTTATGCGCTTTTACCATCTCCGGCGGTTTCGTTCCTGAATGAATCAAGACCTCATCTCGACACTGCAGTGATGAATCCGGTGGTTTCAATTGATCTATCACTACCAACCCCCAGACGACGGCGTCTGCGGGCCGGTCTAGCCTGTGGAATTGCGATTCTCGGTATTTCGCTCATGACAATGGCGCAACCGGTTCCCGCACCGGAGATTATACGACAACTGCACAGCTTCCGCGAAATGGGCAGCTTGCTCTACATTGCCGCGCATCCCGACGACGAAAATACTGAATTGATCGCTTATTTCTCCCGGGGGCGAAATTACCGCACAGCCTACCTTTCGCTTACGCGGGGCGATGGTGGTCAAAATGTGCTCGGCCCTGAATTCGGCAACGAGATAGGAGTGATTCGCACGCAGGAATTGCTCGCCGCTCGTCGCATTGATGGCGGCCGGCAATTTTTTTCGCGGGCATTTGATTTCGGTTTTTCCAAGGATTATCGCGAGACCTTGAGGATTTGGGATCGGCAACAGGTATTGAGCGATATGGTGCGGGTCATCCGGCAGTTTCGGCCGGACGTGCTCATCACGCGTTTTTCTCCCATTCCGGGCAGTACGCACGGGCACCATACGGCGTCAACGGTATTGGCTCTGGAGGCTTTTAAACTCGCCGGCGATCCGAAAGCTTTTCCAGAACAAGAACTGAAACCGTGGCAGCCAAAACGCATTGTTTGGAACGAATCAATTTTCCAAAAGGATGATGTCGGGGAAGGCCAACAAGTGCGCATCAGTGTCGGTGGCAATGATCCGGTGTCTGGGGAGTTATTCACTGACATTGCCGGCCGCAGCCGTTCCATGCACAAGACTCAAGGCTTCGCTAATTTCACTATTTCGAGCAGAACCGGCCCGAGATTTGAAACATTCCAGCTTCTCGATGGCGCACCGATGATGAACGATGTTTTTGACGGTGTGGACACCACTTGGAGCCGCGTGTCTGGTGGCTTGAAAATCGGAAAGTTGACTGGCGAAATCATCGATCAATTCGATGCACAGAATCCTGCCGCAAGCGTGCCCGAAGTATTGAAGTTGCGCGACGAATTGGCTGCGTTGCCAGTGGACGATTCTGTCGTCGTTGAAAAACGCGCGCAGCTTGACCGTATTTTGCAGGCCTGTCTCGGTCTGGAGGTGCAGACGACAATTTCACAAGCCGAAGTTATGCCGGGCGAAATGATGAAACTTCATCACTCGGCGGTTATTCATTCCAGCATTCCGGTTCGATGGGTCGCGGTGCGTTATCCCCAAATTAAACAACAAATCGACCAAGAAATCGAACTTCTCGCGAATCAGTCTAGATCGTTGGACTCGACGCCAACGCTACCTGTCGACACGTCGTTGAGCCAGCCCTATTGGCTGCGCGAAGAAGGGACTGCGGGACTCTACCGTGTCGACGATCCTTCATTGATTGGTCGTCCAGAGAATCCACCCCCTTTTCCCATCGAACAAGTTTTTGAAATTTGCGGCCAGACACTCGTAATTCCTGATGAGCCGGTGCAAGTCACCACCAATTCCGTGAACGGTGGAGTTCGCCGTCGCATGGAGGTGGTTGCGCCAGTCTCGCTTGATTTTGTTTCTGACATTGCACTGTTAGCTCCGGGAACATCCCATCCGGCGGAAGTTGAAATGGTCGCGTCCCGCGCCGATTCGACCGGCATCTTGCGATTGGAAGCGCCCCAGAGTTGGAATGTGTCGCCAGCCAAGCAGTCATTCCATCTTGCCACCGTTGGTGAGCGGGTGCGGCTTAAATTCACGATCAGTGCGCCACCGGCATCTGCCACCGCGAAGATAATTGCCGAAGCGGAAATCGGCGGAGCGCGTTATCGCAACCAACGCGTGGAAATCAACTACCCGCATATCCCGCCCCTATTGCTTCAGCCGCTGGCCAGTATGAAAGCCGTTAGCCTTGAACTCGCAACTCGCGGTCATACGGTTGGCTATCTGCCCGGCGCGGGTGACCGCGTGGCTGAAAACCTGAAACAAATGGGGTATTCGGTCAAAGTGTTGGACGACACGAATCTCGCGCCTGAACATTTGAGCGGGCTCGATGCCATTGTCATCGGCGTTCGCGCGTTCAATGTCCGAAGTAACTTGGCGTCACAACTGCCGCTGCTCTTTTCCTATGTCGAAAACGGCGGCACGATCATCGCCCAATACAACCGGCCGGACGGGTTGAAAACGAACAAGTTTTTCCCATTTGAATTGCATCTGTCGGGAGATCGCGTCACGGACGTGAACGCGGAGGCCACATTTCTCACGCCGGACCATCCGGTGTTGAACACGCCAAACAAGATCACCAGGGCGGATTTTGACGGCTGGGTGCAGGAGCGGGGAATTTATTTTCCTAACCAATGGGACGACCACTTCACGCCGATTCTCGCGTTCAATGATCCGGGCGAGTCCCCGCTCAAAGGGGGGCTGCTTGTCGCCCAATACGGCAAAGGCTATTTCGTTTATACCGGACTTGTTTTCTTTCGGGAACTTCCAGCCGGCGTGCCAGGAGCTTTCCGTTTATTTGCCAATTTGATTTCCCTGGGCAAATGAAACGGTCCACCGCTGTCAAATCAGTTGCCCCTGAAGCCAATGAGACCGGCTTACCGTGGTTGCCTACATGGAAGGGCGTCTATCTTGTTGTGATCATCCACTTCGTTCTTTGGGTCACCTTGCTTGTCGCCTTGACGGATTTTTTTTCATGAGCGCCCTGGATTTCGTTGTTCTCATCGGCTCCATGCTCGGCATTGCCATTTATGGCATCTGGCGCACACGTGGCCGTCGGGAACTGAATACTTACTTGAAGGGTGATGAAAAGACGGCGTGGTTTGCCATCGGTCTTTCCGTCATGGCCACTCAAGCCAGTGCCATCACGTTTCTATCGACGCCTGGGCAGGGATACCTCGGCGGACTTGGATTTGTGCAAATCTATTTTGGACTGCCGGTTGCGTTGATCATCATTGCCGCCGTTTTCCTGCCGATTTTCCGACGGCTTAATGTCTATACCGCCTACGAATTTCTTGGATCGCGTTTCGATACCAAAACCCGCCTGCTTGGTGCAATGTTGTTTCTTCTACAACGCGGACTGGGCGCAGGTTTGACCATTTACGCGCCTTCCATTGTTCTTGCAACCGTCTTTGGCTGGCCGCTCAACTTGACGATTATCAGCAGTGGATTGGTTGTTATCATTTATACGGTGATGGGCGGTAGCGCCGCCGTAACCGTAACCCAAAAGTATCAACTCGCAGTCATTTTTGCAGGCATGGCCACCGCGTTTTGCCTGGTGGTGATGAAGCTGCCCGCCGGACTCACCTTCACGGATACCTTTGCCCTGGCGGGTGGGTTTCAGAAACTCAACGCCGTGAATTTTTCAACCAACATTCACGAGCGCTATACATTTTGGTCGGGATTACTCGGCGGAACGTTCTTGATGCTGGCGTATTTTGGCACTGATCAATCACAGGTCCAGCGCTATCTTTCAGGGGCTTCATTGCGGGAAGGCCGGCTAGGTCTGATGTTCAACGCGGTATGCAAAATCCCGATGCAGTTCTTCATCTTGCTGCTTGGCGTCCTGATTTTTGTCTTCTATCAATTCGAACAACCGCCGTTGTTTTTCAATGCCAATTTAAGCCAGTATCTCGCGGAACATGGCTCTGATCAACAGTTGCACGCATATGAAATGGATTTCCATTCGATCCACACCCAAGCAAACCGCCAACTCGAAGACTGGTTGAAAGCGAGGCACGGCGGTCATCGATCCGCTGCGACTGCTGCATTTGCTGCCGCTTTGACTGCGCACCAACAGGGTGAGAAAATCCGCGAGGAAGCTGCGAAGGCATTGTCGGCGGTAAATTCAGGCACCACTGCGAATGACGCCGATTACGTGTTTATCACTTTTATTCTCCAACAACTGCCGCACGGTGTCATCGGTCTGCTCGTGGCGGCATTTTTCGCCGCCGCACTGTCGTCCAAGGCCGCTGAACTCAACGCCCTCGGTTCCAGTACTACCGTCGACTTTTACCGGCAAATCATCAGGCGCGACGCGACGGACACCCATTGTGTGGCAGTCTCAAAATGGTTTACCGCATTTTGGGGGCTGGTCGCCATTGGGTTCGCCCTCTACGCTCATCTCGTTGAGAATTTGATTCAGGCGGTGAACATTCTCGGCTCCATTTTTTATGGCGTGATGCTCGGTCTTTTTGTCGTGGCATTTTTCCTACGGCGCGTCGGCGGCACGGCGGTGTTCTGCTCGGCCCTGGTATCGCAAACACTGGTGTTTGTCCTCTACTTCAATCTCACCATTTCCTACCTCTGGTATCCGCTTATCGGCTGCGCGCTGTGCGTGATTCTAAGCATCATTCTCCAAACCTTTTTAAACGACGTTGGTGAAACAAGTAAAATGCGCGAGACATGACGGCTCCAATCATTTGTTTCGGCCAGCAACCCTGCGGCTTTTTTCCGAAGCGTTTTCTATTTGCAAAACTCCGGGCCGCGCGGCGGCTGCAAAGTGAAATCGGTGGTGAGATTGTTTTCTTCTTCCACGACAGCGATCACGATTCGCGCGAAACGAGAACTGTCCTGCGCCACCGTAAAACCAATGAGCCGGCGCAACTTAACTTCGCCTTTAAAAATTATCTTCAACGCAAATTTTCGCCGCTCTATCTCAAAGAAATTCCCGACGGCTGGCAGGAAAAAACCGCACGTCAATTGCCAAAATACATCAGCCATCGCTTGACCGAAGTTTTCCAACTATCTACCGCCGCGAACGTCGCGGACTTCTGTCTGGAGATGTATCAACATTTGGGTTTGCTCGATGATATTCGTGTCGTGCGTTCGAGTGCCCCGGATTTTCGTCAAGCATCTTGCAACGTCCCGGAATTTTTTGTGGACGTCCCGCACGAAGGTGAAACTGTCCGTGCCCGTTTTATGGATGGCGCTTTGAAACTGCACAAAGGCGGAGATTCATTCGTGACGCTGCCGGAGACCGCGTTCACCAAAAAGCAGATCAGTCCGACGCGCGATACCCGGTTTCGCTGGATGCAGTCGGTGGTGAATTGCAGCCATTACATTCTTGGCGCAAGCGAAAAGGATTATCTTTGCCCGGAGAAAACCCCGGAAGTCAATTTTATCAAGCGTGACCCGATCGACCGATCCGATGAAGCCTACACCGAATTCACCTGAACTTGGGCCATTGCTGGCTTTTGGCGCGCACCCCGACGACATTGAATTTGGCTGCGGCGGCATCATCGCCAGCGAAACGCAGGCCGGACGCCAAGTGCATTTTGTCGTTTGTTCGCGCGGTGAAGCTGGAACTCACGGCACACCCAGACAACGAGTAGCTGAAGCGAAAAAATCCGCTGAGCTGCTGGGCGCAACGATTGAATTCATCGAACTCGACGGGGATGCTCATTTGGAGCTTCGCGCTGCTCACGCGACTAAATTGGCGGAAATTATCCGCCGCGTTTGTCCAGGCACAGTGCTTGCCCCGAGTCCGGTTGAAAATCAGCATCCCGATCACGGGCGTCTGGGAAAACTGGTGCGCGATGCCGCCAGATTGGCTCGCTTCGGCGGCTTGAAAGAACTGCGCGGCCCACCAGCGCATTCCATTAAACAATTATTTTTCTACGCGGTGACGCCTGAAGCTGAACCGCCCAATATCACTCCGATATTCATTGATATTTCTGCGCCGGAATTTGTTACGGCGTGGACGGCCGCGATGAAAGCCCACGCCACCCAAGTTTCCGCACGCAATTACATGGAGTTGCAACTCGTTCGTGCGCGGTTGCTCGGGGCGCGCTCCGGAGTTGGTTATGCCATCGCTCTTTTTCCAAACGAACCGCTCGTGTTTGGATCCCTTGCGCAGGCGGGTATCGGAGCCCGAAGATTTTGATGTGAATCCGGGGCGTCGATTGAAGATTGGGATCACCTGTTACCCTTCCATTGGCGGAAGCGGTATTCTGGCCTCGGCGCTCGGCGAAGAACTGGCGCGACGCGGACATGAGGTGCATTTCATTAGCTACGAGCGTCCCTTTCGAATGCCCGCGAATGACCCGCGACTTTTTTTTCATCCAGTGGTGATTAACGATTATGGATTATTCAAGTATCCCGATTATACATTGCCGCTCTCGGTAAAAATGGCGGAAGTGAGCCGCGACCACCAGCTCGACATTCTTCATGTTCACTACGCCGTACCTCATGCCACCGCTGCGATTCTCGCGCGCTCAATGTTGCCGCCGGAGCAACAACCGCGCGTCGTTACCACTTTACATGGCACCGACACCACGTTGCTCGGCTACGATCCGGGTTACCGCCCGGCCATCCACCACGCGCTGACCTGCTCAGACGCGGTTACGACTGTCTCGGAGTTCTTGAAACAGGAGACGCAAAGGGTGCTGAGTTTTGATGGTCCGATGGAAGTCATCCACAATTTTTTTGAACCACGTGCGCCGCAGCGTTCGCGTGAGGAAGTGCGACATGAACTCGGCTTGCGCGACGAAGTGATGGTGCTTCATTCCTCAAATCTGCGACCTCTCAAGCGTATTGATTTGCTCCTTGAAACGGTAGCGCTCATCCGTCCGCCTGAATCGTTCAAGCTCGTCATTCTTGCCGGCGGAGACTTTTCCCCCTTTGTCGATGACGTCCGCCGGCTGGGACTGAGAGATCGGGTGATCGTGCGGGAAAACGTCAGAGACATGGAAGATTACCTGCAAGCTGCTGACATCGGATTGTTCACCTCGGAAACGGAAAGCTTTTGTTTGAGCATTCTCGAAGCGATGTATTTCGCCTGCCCAAGTGTGGCACCGCGAGTTGGTGGAATCCCTGAAGTCGTTGAGGATAAAATTACCGGACTGCTCATGCCATTTGGTGATTGCAAAAGACTGGCTCTTGCCGCCGAGAATTTAATTCTGGATGCCACGCTGCGGACGATGCTTGGCCATGCTGCTCAAGCGCGCGCCCATGATCAATTTTCTGCAAGGGTCATTGTGCCACGCTATGAAACATTATACCGTCGTGTCTGTGGCGTACCTTAGCGGCGGGATCAATTGCCCTTCCCTGCTGCGGCGCTTTCAAGGGCCTTGCCGGCGCCCCGTACCGAAGCGATTAACGCGGCCGAAAATACCGCGATGAATCCGGCAGCTCTGGACGCTTTCGCGCTCTCTTTACAAAATCAGCGGTTTGCCCGCGATAGCAATGACTTATCTGAGCGAAGAAATCGAATCCCGCTCGCTTGGACTCGCGATGGGGCTGTACGTTTCCGGAACGGCCTTTGGAGGCATGGCTGGTCGGTTGTTAACCGGGGTGATTTCCGACCTTTCTTCGTGGCGCATCGCGGTGTTCAGCATGGGCGGGCTCGGCTTGGTTGCCAGCACCATTTTCTGGTACGCTCTACCCGCGTCCAAGCATTTCGTTCCGCACCCTCTTCGGATTCGTTCTGCGCTGATCTATCTAGATGTGGGAAGCAAGCTTCGATACATAGTCCCCCATCTCGATTCCCTCCCCTCTCTCCCAATCGTTCTCGTCCTTCGTCGTCGTTCTTCGTCCTCGAGGATCCAACCCCAGGGACAGGTCAAATATTGAGCTGATATTGAATCTTTTAATACGCTTTTATTTCATGTTGTATGCAGTGCCTTCTGTCATGCGTTCGCACGAGTCAAAGCCGAGGATCAGAGTTTTTACCACTGCCTCTCTCGAGCCGTTGAGTGCCGCTTTATTTCGGCTCTGCTGCCGGGCCTTGTTTTGAGGCCGAGCAATTTCTCTCTTTGATGCGCCGGCTGGAGGCTTTCAGTGGGGTTCGGGTCCGGACTTACGTTCTGATGGCTAACCATTTCCATCTGTTTTGTGAAGTGCCTGAACCAGATCCAGGTCGGCCTCCGGGGTAGTGGACGGACGTTCCACAGAGGCGATCTGACGAGTCCGGCGTGGTCGGGCAAGACGAATCTGTGTCTGACCGGCAATCCTCGCTCAAACGAGAACATAGGACCGAATGCCGACTTTCCGTCGGGAACCTCCTTGCCGCGGCCGGGATTCAAAAGGTTCCGAGCCGGAGCGGCGAGTCTGCCAGGAGTACATCGCTGACCTGCGGTCCGCCGCCGTGGACGCGCTTGACCGCGCCTTCCAGACCGAAGGGAAGAAACCGAAAGGAACCGGCTCAAGTAAGCGAAAAGGCCCATGAACTGCGGTCGGCGCCGGCGACACTGCCAATTTTTCAGTCGTAGTTCTCGCTCCACTCCCGGTCGATCTTAGCGAGATAATGGTTGTAGGAAGCCTCGATCTCCTTTTGGTCGATCGATTGCTGGGTTGCGAGTTGCTTGACTCATTCGGGGACACGAGAGCGGTTCTTTAGCCTCTTTATCCCCATGAACCGGGCCACCAGCTTATCGAGAATTCTCATGGGAATCAGTCGGGGAATGATCCAATTGGTGAGGCGGTTTGGGACAATTGCATAGCGTACCTTGGGTCGCATCGTGGTAAGGGCGCGCCAGACGACATCGCCAATCACGTCCGGCGGAAAGCCGCTCGCACCTTCTTTGAGGGAGTACTGCTCAAATCTATCCAAGGCCTCCGCAAACGGCGTGTGACGAAACCGCTCAGCAATTCCCGCTTCCGACTTCTGCCATATTGGCGTCACGATTGCTCCTGGCCCAATGATAATGACATCAATCCCGAACAAGATCAGTTCACGCCGCAAACTCTCGGACAGACCCTCGAGGCCGAATTTTGAAGCCGAGTAGAAGCCTAAAAATGGGCTGGCAATTTTTCCACTCGCCGAACTGACATTGACAATTCTGCCTGGATTGCCTGTTCTTGAGGAATCTGCGCCAAGGAGCGGCAGGAAAGCCTGCGTTACGATGTGAGGACCAACGAGATTTACCTCCAGTTGGTATCTAAACTGGTCCGCTGAAAGATCAGATAGAGGACCCGCCACCTCGACTCCTGCGTTATTCACCAGACCATCCAGTATGCCTTTGCCAAGCCGCTCCGCTACCTTCGATGCCTCCGCCCGGACTGCGGACTCGTCCGTCACATCGAATAAAAGAGGCTCAAAATTTTCCCCGAATTCTCGTTGCAAACGAGTTGCATCATCGCGCTTGCGAACACTCCCGAAAACACGAAAGCCATGGGTGAGAAGTACTTTGGAGCAGGCGTATCCGATACCTGTGGAGACACCGGTTATCACGGCATTTTTCATAGGAGAGACGAGAAAGCGGTTATAAGGTACACCATATGATGAAAGGAAATCCGACGGCGGCATCTTGTCTTCACATCAGTGCCATCGCGAAATAGGATCGATTACGCCCGGCTTGCGGCCCCTGTCCGTGCGCCGATTCCCAACCCTTTGGCAAACGAACCAACAGATTTTCAGATCCCGAATCAGCCATGTTGAAAGTCAGAAAAAAGCAAACGGAATCGGATAACTTTCTAGCGAAATCCGGCGATGAGATTGAGGAAAGCCGTAAGTCACGATTCTTTCATCCTTATTCTCAACTTTTTATCAGCGTGGTGCTGACTGCCATCTCGCAGATTTTATTGAAGACTGGAGTCGACACTCAGTTCGTGTCCCCGTGGTACACGGCTTCCAACTTTTTCGCTTTCTGGATCTGGTTGGGAATACTTGCGATTGTAGGATCTCTCTTTTCCTGGCTTTTTGCGCTGAAGTCCGTTCCTTTGATCATTGCTTTTAACCTTGCAGCGACGAACCATATTATGGTGGCGATTGGGTCGTGGCTCTTTTTGGGAGAGGCAATTTCGTCGCAACGCTGGATCGGCATTTTCCTGGTAGCGCTCGGCGTTTTTTTTGTGGGCAAGCCGACCGCGCGCGCGGAGGAGAAACTGTGACTCTCTTTTTCTTCGGTCTCGTAGTGTTCTCCGTAGCTTGCTCCGTTACGGGCCAGATCCTCTTCAAACATGCCATGTCCGACCAATCGGTGAGCACTCGTACCCGCCGGAGGCTCGATCTTGCGGGAGGCGTGTTGGCCATGACAATCGGCTTTTTTACCTGGTTAGCACTCCTGCGTCGGTTCGAGCTAAGTTATCTGTATCCCTTTGAGGGACTCGACAGAGTGCTCCTGGCCGTTGCGGCATGGCTGATTCTGAAGGAGAAAATGACACGGGATCTTTGGGTCGGGGTGATCTTAATCTGTATCGGGACCGCGTTTGTCGCCGGAAGCTGATCTCGAATCTTCCTTCCCTATCCCCTATCCAACCGCAGTCGGCTTCACAGTTGGCGTATCGCGTTTCGGACCAGCGGAACAACGCCTCGGTGGGAGATTCGGATCGAGAAATCCTAGAGCGTGAGGAGGCTTAATGACTCGTACGCCTTCCCGTTTCTGGTCCTCGATAATCTGATCGTGAAACTGCTGCATTTTGGTCCAGTGCAGCTTCGGGCGAAAATGGTGCTCGGCGTGATATCCATTGTTAAACCAAAGCAAGTTGTACCATTTGTCGTAGGAACTGACTCCCCATGCGATCGGCTTGTCCGGATTGCCGCCATAGTGAAGGAAATAGCCGTTCAAGTAGGTGCAGCAATGTCCCAAATAATAGAACGGGAGAAAGAAGATCCAGAATTTCCAGTTCAGCACAAGGCCAATGGCGATGGTCGCTCCCAGAACGACAATTTCCGTAATTCCCCATCGCGCATCGACCGGATTTTTTCTTTTGATTTCGGCGTAGATGGCCTTTGGATCTTCCCGAAGGTAACTGAGAAAAATGTAGCTCCAGGGGTTCTCGGCCTCACCGTCGTGGCCGTGTCGATAGATAGAAATCCAGTCGTGGGTGTGCCCGTGCTCATCCGGCCGGTCGCTATTTCCCATGTGGTGCCGGTGATGGACATGCTTGTAAAAAGTTTGAGAAATCCCCATCGTTACCGATTCCATGATGCTGAAAAGTCGATTGAGGATTCTCGATTTAAAGAACGGATTATGGATGAGATTGTGCGAGACCCCGTTGATATTCCAAGACACGCTTAGCGAATAAATCAGGCCCATGCACACCAAGACCCACCAGGGCGCGTAGGGAAATACAAAAAAGAACGTGATTACGTACGCGAAATGGAGCAGTCCGCAGAGAACACAAACCGCATCCAATTTGGAATATGCTAAGATTTTCATTTTCTACCTTTCTTTTGTTCCTGACTGACTGGGATTTTAGATAAAAGCGTGCAAAAAACAATTCCCCTTCGCTGTTCGAGGTAACAGGGCCGGTGAAAGACAATGGGACACAAGTGCTGCGATTGTCATGCGATTTCAGGGACCATGGTACCGGGATGCTAAAACAAAGAGCTTTTCCGATGCGTAAATCCGGTGCAGAATGACCCGCTTTTGGCTGTCCCGAACGGGGCTTGCTTACTCACTGGATAACATCACATGAAACTGTTGGCTCTCGCATTCGGCTGTGCCGCACTTCTCGCTTTCGCACCGGCATTCTCGCAAACGACCGCGGTTGCGCATCCGGTTGTCCTGCTCAAAACCACGCTGGGTGACATCAAGGTGGAACTCGACCCGCAAGCGGCTCCCAAGACCGTCGCGAATTTCCTGCAATACGTGTCGAGTGGCCAATACGCCGGCACCATATTTCACCGCGTCATCCCGGGCTTCATGATTCAAGGCGGAGGCTTCGATGCCAAATTGAATGAAAGGCCGACCCGTGCGCCGATTCCGCTGGAAAGCAGGAATGGCCTGAAAAACACCGCCGGCAGCATTGCGATGGCGCGTACCAGCAATCCCGATTCCGCCACCGCGCAGTTTTTCATCAATACCGCGAATAACCCTAGCCTCGATTATCCCGGCCACGACGGCCATGGTTATGCGGTGTTCGGCCATGTGACCGAAGGTCTCGACGTGGTCGCGAAAATCAGCCAGCTGCCAACCACATCGCGCGCCCAAATGGAGGATGTACCGAGCACGCCCGTTCTGATCGAATCGGCGACGATCGTTCCCAAGTAAACGGTTGAATTTAACCACCATTTGGCATACGCATATGACCCATCTTCTGATGGTCCACCTAGTTCGGCTTTGACGCTCGAAAAATCAGGAGCTCGGATCGCAGGGAGTCATATATCTGCCGGGCAATTCGTGGGCCCGTGGAAGGCGTGCGACTGGGTCGGCCAAGTCCATTACCTCGTCGACGCATAACCCAGCGCCCCTTGTACTTTGCCGAAAAGAGATGCAGGTTATGATCTATGAACATGACTCTCGGTTTCGCCTTGCTCCGCGACCGGCGGGTCCCGATCCGCATCAAACTGATCGCTCTTGGTCTAGGCGCCGCCGGTGTCGGCGCGATCGAACTGCTGCAGCTTCCGGTGGAGGGCGTCCTTGCCGCCTTGCTGCCCTTCATCGGCGCCGCCGGCGATCTTGCCCTGGATGGCGCGGAGGCTGTCATTGGTCCCGTACTGATCGCAACCTTTCTGATGCCCTATCTAGCGCCCGCCGATCTTGTGCGGCAAATCCGCGCCGAAGCGGGTGACATGGCCCATTTTTAGAACGGCCGCCGCCAGCGCGAGAAAGCCGGTCTTCCGGCCGTCCGGTTGTGACGGCCGGACCTCTGTGGCTGGACTCAATGTCGATGCCGGCTTCAGGCCTTCCTCAAGCGCATCGCCCCACTCTTAGCTGAACAGAGGGAAGCATAGCCCTGACACCCTTTTTCGGCGGAATCCGAAGTGCAAACGCTTCCTTCGGAGCGTAAGCGTCAGCTATACTCATCCCCCGAGGGCATGAAACCGGAATTTATCGTCTTAGTGTTCCTTCTTTCAGGGTCGCTCTACCTCTTCTGGACCCAGAGGTTGCGGACGGACATTACCGCGCTACTCGTGATGTTATGCCTAGCCCTTCCCTGGCCACGAGCGGACGGTCAGTGGGCAGCTATCTTGAGCCCGCAGGAGGCGTTCTCCGGCTTTGGCAGCGTGGCAGTGGTCATGGTCACGGCCATGTTCGTGTTTGGCGCCGCCATGGTCCGCACCGGTGCCGCCGAACTGATCGGTGGGCGCTTGTTCAGGGCCTGCGCCCATGAGGAACTCCTCTTTCAAGTCGCAGTACTCTCGGTCGCCGCCGCCTTTTCGATGTTCATCAATGAGACGACGATCGTCCTCGTCTTCATGCCGGTCGTTCTGGGAGTGTGCAAGGAGCGCAACCTCTCGCCCTCCCGCTACCTGCTCTGCGTCGCTTACGGCGCGGCACTCGGTGGTGAATGGACGTTGATCGGCACCCGCAGCAGCATCATCGTGAGCGACTTTCTCCGCCAACGAACAGGCTATGGCATTGGCTTCTTTGATTTCACGCCGATTGCCGCCACCATTTTCGCCGGCTGTGCGACTTATTTTTTTCTGGTCGGGCGGAGGTTTTTGCCGAAAGCCGAAGTGCAATCGCTGGAACAGGAACTCGGCAAGGAGTACCTGACTGAGGTGATGGTGACGCCGCAATCGACCACCGTGGGATCAACTCTCGACCAACTCGACTGGGCAAAACGGCACGATATCACCATTGTCGGCGTCATACGCGAGGGCGAACGGATGCCGCCCAACGGCTGGATGAAATTGCACCCCGGCGACGCGCTCATAGTGCAAGGGGCCGTGCCGACGATAGGAAGCCTGCTGAAATCTCCTGATTTCCAATTCATGGAGGAAGTCAAAATCGGGGAGAAAACCCTCCGCAGCCTGGACCTGATTACCGTCGAAGCGCTGCTTTCCCCCAACTCCCGGTACACCGGGCGTACCATGCAGCAGACCAATTTCGGCCGCGACTATGGGTTCAGTGTGCTGGGCATTTCGCGGCACGGGCAGACAATCCAAGAGCGGCCCTCGGCCACGCGGCTCGAGTATGGCGACTCGCTGCTCTTGCTCGGCCACAACTCCAATCTCGAGCGGCTCGAGCGGAATCCAAACCTGATTGTGCTGAGCCAGGAACACTTCCCGACCTCGAGTAAAAAGCAGGCGATCCTGACGATGCTGCTGTTGGGTAGCGTCATCTTGACGGCGATCACGGGCGTTCTTCCGCCTGCACTTTCCATTCCCCTGGCTGCTGTCGCTGCGCTGCTATTAGGATGCGTGAAAGTGACGGATACCTATCAGTCGGTCAACTGGCAAGCCGTTGCCACCGTCGGGGGCATGATGTCTCTTGGCCTCGGCCTGGAGAAAACGGGGGCCGCAACAGCCTTGGCTCACGCCCTCGTCACCCATTTCCAGGGAGGCGGCACGAATTTGATCCTTGGCGTTCTGCTGGCATTGACGGTTGCATTAACCCAATTGATCGAAAATGCGGCGGTCGCCATCATTCTCGCCCCGATTGCTTACCAAATCGCGCGCGAGAGCCACGTGGATCCGAAGCCTTTCATGGTGGGGTTGGCCATTTGCATTTCCACATCGTTTTGCACGCCCATCGCTCACGAAACCACGATGCTAGTGATGGGTCCCGGTCGATACCGCTTTAAGCATTACCTTTCCATCGGCAGCGGAATGGCCCTCATCGCCTGGCTGCTCACCACGTTAGTGACCCCGATGATTTGGAGGTTTTGATTGATGCTCAACGAAAGACAAAGCGAGAAAAAAAGCCGTTTGTCGTCGGCGGTGGCGGCATGAAAGAGATGGTAAAAAGAGTTCAGGACTTACTAACTTAGTATACTGATTGTGAAGTTCGGAAGGGTTCGCAGCTAAGGTGGTTGCTGGATCGGCCGCTCTAATGTTTCATGTTCTTCGATCTAGGGTTTCCGAAAATCGGTGCCCGCTTTCTGGCGACCTCGCCGCTAGAAATGCCGTAGCCGTGCCGCCAAAAAAGATCATCGTGAGCGCAGTAATCCAGTGACATGCGCTGCAGAGCGCACCAGTCGACGCCATCACCACGGTATCTGCTTCTGAAAATTGTCTGCACCGATCACGCCTTCCACCAACGTGATCCAATGATCAACATTGGTTTTGTCAATTATGACCGGTCCAGTCAGAGTATCGCTCTCAGGGGTATACCCATACTCGCAATACCAATGGAGCCGTTGCAACGGCACGTAGCCTTGCAGCCAGAACTCTTGACTGACCGTGGAAAGCAGGTACCCGGCTTTAACGCCTGAGAGTGATACTGGATTATCGTCCACGCTGATGATCGTGACCTTGTGCGCCTTGTCCTCCAAGTCGGGATGCAGATCCATTTTATTACAGACGTTCCTGACCGTCGGTCCCAGATCGCTGGTCACTGCATAGATGTAGTTCACCTCCGGATTCCTTACTAGATAGGCACTCAGAATATTCGCCGCGCGCGCCGGATCCCAGTCCGTGGCGAGCGTTTCCGTTTTAATCCCGGCGGCTTTCATCGCATCAGTCATTCCTTTGCAACGGGCTACCAGTCCGCCGTGGGTAGCACCAGCATTGGCGCAGAGAACCTGTTTGGGCAATGGAATTTCGCCGGCCTTGGCATGTGCCAGAGCATGTTCGCCCCCCTTCTTTCCGTCCTGATAATAATCCGTTCCCACAAAGGTAAGATATGGAATTCGCGCGGCAGGGTCGCGCAGATCCGGTGTATTGAAGGCAATGACCGGAATGCCCTGGCAGATCGCCTGGCGCAGCACACCATCGAGGGCTGCAGCGTTGGTGATCGATACCACCAGCCCGTCAGGCTTCGTTGATATCGCCTGCTCGATAAGCTGAAGGTACTTTTTTGTGCTGTATTCGTTCGTAGACAAATACTCCGCATTCACATTCGGGTATCTCTCCTGAAACGCCTTCAGCGCGAGATCGAACCATTTTGAATTGGAGTCTTTTGGCCCCATGTGGGACACGAACAAGAACCTGCTCGGGGGTAGAGTAAACTCCGAGGCCGACTGAACGGGCAGGTAATTCAGCTCAGGACTGGGACCTTGGCAGATAATAGAACCGAGAGTGGCAGTAGGATACATTCCTTCGAAGGTTTCCCGAGCGTGGTGATAGCTGCCGCCGTTCACAAACGATGTTTGCATCGCTTGACCGCGAAAGTTAAACCGAATTTCGTATCTGTTCATAGCGACGATCTCCCAGTGCAGCTGGCTCCCTTCAGCTCATGGGCTTCTTCACGGACAATCCGCGGGCAAGCGCGGCGGCGAGCGCTTTTAAATGCACCGGCTTGCTAATGTAATCATCCATGCCGGCCGCCAGGCACTTCTCGCGGTCGCCCTCCATCGCGTGCGCGGTTATCGCGATAATATGGGGCTGGGGAAAATCGCCCATGCGGGCACGGATACGCCGAGTGGTTTCATAGCCATCCATCTCCGGCATCTGGCAATCCATCAATATTATTTCGTAGTGGAGGCGCTCCAGCGCCTTCAGGACCGCCAGGCCATTGGGAACGACGTCTGCGCTGTAGCCGAGCTTTTCCAACTGTCCAAAGGTGACCCTTTGGTTCACGGGGTTGTCTTCCGCGATGAGCACCCGTGTTTGCTGCGGCCGTAGGCTGGGTGCAATAAGAGCTTTCGCCAAAGAGCGCGGTGTGGTCGAAGGTCCGAGCAGGGCGTTGGCGAGACATGCGAAGAGCCTGGATTGCCGTACTGGTTTAAAGCAGCAGTCCGTATTCCCGGCAGCGCGCGGTTCTTCCGGGCTGATCCGCTTACTGAACCCTGTGAGCAAGATGAGCCGGGTGCCGGCAATGGCTGGGTCGGTCTTGATTGCGCGTGCTAGAGTCAAACCGTCCATTTCAGGCATCTGCACATCCAAGAGTGCCAAGTCGTACGGTTTGCATTCTGTTGCCGCCGCTCGCAGGAGCTTCAAGGCTTCAGCGCCACTAGCCGCGCTATTCGCCCGCATTCTCCAGGCAAGAATTTGGCGGCGAAGAATTTCGCGATTCGTCGCGTTGTCATCGACCACCAGCACCTGAAAATTAAATAAATCGCGAAAGGATCTTTCTGGGGCTTTTACGGCACTCGCCTGCTTGTCAAATTGCGCAGTGAACCAAAAAGTTGAACCCTTTCCCTGCTGGCTTTGCACTCCAATTTGACCCTGCATCATTTCCACCAGCTGCCTGGCGATGGCAAGTCCCAAACCGGTGCCACCGTATTTGCGCGTTGATGAACCATCGGCCTGATTAAATGCTTGAAACAGCCGAGCTTGCGCTTCGGGCGAAATGCCTATGCCGGTGTCTTGAACTTCAAAACGCAACACGGTGTATGTCTCGGTTTCGCGCTCTTTAGAAACACGGACGACTGCCTCCCCTGTTTCGGTGAATTTGATGGCGTTACCGATGAGATTGGTAAGAATTTGCCGCAGCCGACCGGGATCACCGCGCAGTCGGGTGGGTGTTCCCGGCAGTATGGTGCCGGCTAACTCTACCTCTTTGCCTTGTGCGCGTTCAGCCAGCATATCTAAAGTGCCTTCGACAGCTTCAATTAGATCAAAATCGAGATTTTCAAATTTGAGTTTGCCTTCCTCGACTTTGGAGAAATCCAGAATATCATTTATGATTTTCAGTAAAGCATCCGCACTGGTGTTTATGGCTTCCGCGAACTCGCGCTGTTGCGGATCCAAGTCGCTGTCGAGCAACATGTCAGTCATGCCAATAACACCGTTCATCGGCGTTCGGATCTCGTGACTCATATTGGCCAGGAACTCGCCTTTGGCACGGTCAGCTTTTTCTGCGGCCTCATTGGCCACCCTCAGATTCTTTTCACCTAGTTTGCGCGCAGTAATGTCCCGCGACCATCCAAAGATTCCAATCACGTTACCACTCGCATCACGCCACGGCACTTTCGTGGTGGAAACCCACGTTTCGTGTCCGTCGGGCCAAGTTTCCTTTTCCTCCACACCGACAATCGACTGGCCTGTCGCAACGATTTTTTGCTCATCGGCTAGTGCCACATCCGCATGCTCCCCTGCGAAGATGTCCTGATCGGTTTTCCCAATGATTTCCGATTGATTCTTGAAACCGATCCAGGAAAGCATTGCGCGATTCGCCACCACAAAACGGCTTTCGCGATCTTTAAAGTAAATGTTGTCCGGGAGGTTGTCCATCAACGTGAACAAGAGATGTCGTTCACTAGCCGACGCGTCTGTGATGCGAGGTCGCTCGGTGGCGTCCCAGCAGAGGTCTGCAGCGCTGGATTTCCCGAGGGCAGGCGGCGTGTCAGCAACGATTGTCGGAGCGCCCGTCACCAATTCAGCGGGTTCGTCTTCTCGGTCCTCCATGAGATTACACAGAGCATCATCGTCGAGCGGGTTCGCCGCTCTGACTGCACATCGCTCGAGGGCAGCGCGGAGTTCCGCTCGGCGTAAAGGCTTACTTATGTAGTCGTCCATGCCCGCTGTAAGACATTTCTCGCGATCGCCGACCATGGCGTTGGCGGTCATCGCGACAATCCACGCACGGTGACCTCGCTCCCGCTGGCGGATTTCCTTTGTGACCTCGTACCCATCCAAATCCGGCATTTGACAATCCATGAGGATGATGTCGTAGCGTTTTCTTTCGAGTACCTTAAGCACCTCGGTCCCGTTTTTGGCGACATCAGCGTCGTATCCAAGCATCCGCAAATTGCCCAGAGCAACCTGCTGATTCACCACGTTATCCTCCGCCAGCAGAACCCGCTCTTTCCGTAGCGATAGGGGAACCGTGGACCTCAAAAAAGGCTCAGGTCGCCGAGATTCACTGGCATTCGTAGGACGAGTTAGAACTTGGACGAGACAATCGAAAAGTGCGGATTGGCGTACTGGTTTCACACAGCAGGCAGCAACATTCACGGTTTTCAACTCGTCGGTTGAAATTGGCTTCCCAAATGGCGTCAACATGATGAGCCGTGTTACGCTAAGTACTGGGTCGGCATTGATCTTTTGGACCAGGGCGAGGCCTTCCATTTCCGGCATTTGCCTATCGATGATCGCTACCGAATAGGGGGCTTTTTCGACCACCGCTTGATGCAACATCGCCAGCGCTTCCTCTCCTGTGCCAGCGCATCCGTTACGCAGTCGCCATGCGATAATTTGCTTGTGAAGGAATTGCCGATTGGTTTCGTTGGCATCGACGATCAGCACGCGCGTATCGGCGAATTCGTCTATGTTTTGAGGCTGTATTTTGACTTCGACCTGGCGGTGGAACCTCAATGTGACCCAAAACGTCGAACCTTTGCCTGGTCTGCTTTCCACGCCAATGCTGCCATTCATGGAAGCTGCCAGACGCTTGCAAATGGCCAACCCCAGTCCGGTCCCGCCAAACTTCCGCGAAGTCGAACTATCTGCTTGAGCAAAGGGTCGGAACAGTCGAGCGAGAGTTTCCGGCGGAATGCCGGTCCCAGTATCTTTGATCTCAAAACGCGCGTGAACTTCCGTTTCTGTTTCCGCCTGAGCTGTCACGCGGATGGCGACTTCGCCGGATTTCGTGAATTTGATAGCATTGTTAATAAGATTCGTTAACACTTGCTGAACGCGCCCAGGATCGCCCCGCACCTTGGTGGGAACGTCTGGCTCCACGCCACCGACCAACTCGATGCGCCTGGCTTGAGCCTGCCCAGCCATCATTTCGAGAGTATCTTCGACCACATTGCGCAGGTCAAAGTCCAGTTCTTCGAAGGACAACTGTCCTGCCTCGATCTTGGAAAAATCGAGAATGTCATTAATTAGGCTCAAGAGGGACTCGCCGCTGGCGCGGATAGTTTCGGCTAGGTTGCGCTGCTCGGCATTCAGCCCGGTATCGAGGAGCAGTCCAGTTAACCCAATAACACCGTTCATCGGCGTACGGATTTCGTGGCTCATGTTGGCGAGAAAATCACTTTTAGCGTTGTCGGCCAACTCGGCGCGTTTTTTCTCTTCCTGGAGTTGCCGCTCGAAAAGCTTCCGGGCTGTAACGTCCATCGCAACGCCAAGGAAACCTATGATTGTGCCATTCGTGTCGTACGAGGCGGTCACCGCCAAATTGACGGTCAACGTTTTGCCGTCCTTCCGAACAAAGGTCCATTCCCGTTCCTCATGCTGGCCATGGCGGGCCTTCTCGACAAAGACATCGAAGCCTTGTACCGGCTTGTCCATTTCCTCCGTCAACTCCCGGCCCCTGGCGAGTACTTCGGATTCCAAATGAATGATCGCCAGCGACTGCTTGCCAACCATTTCATCTGAAGTGTACCCAAGCATCTGCTCGGCACCGTGATTAAAAACCGTGATCAGTCCCTTTGTGTCCGCGGCAATGATCGATACCTGCGTTGCCGCATCGAGAACCGCCTGCAACTTCTCTTTTGCTCCAGCGAGTTCCACCGAGCGTTCCTCAACACGCTTTTCCAATTCGTCGTGTGCTCGTTTTTGGTCATCTATGTCCGTGCAGGTGCCCACCCACTGGATGATCTCGCCGTTTTGATTTCGCAATGGAAAGGCACGTCCCATATGCCAGCGATAAACACCGTTCGATGCCCGCTTTAAGCGGTATTCAACCTCATAATCGCAGGCAGTCGTGAATGCTTTTGTCCAGCGCTCGATGCAGTTCTGGAGATCATCCGGGTGCAGCACGGGCTTCCAGCCCCAATCCCTCGTCTGCTCGATGGTCATGCCAGTGTAGTCGAACCAACGCTTGTTATAGTAGTCGAGGTTTCCATCCGGTTTTGCCGTCCAGACAATCTGCGGCATCGCATCGGCCAGGAAGCGGTAGCGATTGGCACTCTGCGCCAACTCCGCGGTGCGGGTATTCAGCGACTTGGCGCTTATCCAAACCAGGATTGTAAAGATGATGAAGTTGAACGTGGCAAAAAGCGCGAAACCAAACCCCGTCCCGTAGAGACCCGCCTGTTCACCTTCCAGCCGTAGCCAGCCGATGAATAATGGCAGTATAAGCGCCAACGGCAGGATAAGACGCGCCATCTGTCCGCCGCTATATTCACTCGTGATAACCGACATCAGCCCTCGATCAGGCCGCGCAAACAATGCGCCCAAAAAAAGAAATACGAAAACGAGTGCCGTGTGCACCGCCATCGTCGTGTAATGAGAAACAGCGTATAGGCCGTGAACGCCATAGACATATCCAAGGAATGCCAGCAAGGCATCAAGCAAACCAACTAGAGCAAGGATTTGTGCTGCCATGGCGTCGTGAGGACTCTTTCTGCCAAGTAAAAAAAGGGAAGAGCCGACCATGAAAAAACCAAACGCGCATGGAATGGACATTCTGCCAGGAGGTACTCGGGGATCGGTCAAGGTGTCTCTAAGCAACATTTGATCTATCCCGAGATTCAGATTGAGAAAAATCTCTCCGAGGGTTAGCAGGCCGACAAATGCCACTAACAACGCGCAGAGTTGCCCCAGCCGATTCTGTTCAGGTTTATTAAACTCGACGGTTTTCGAGGGAAGCCGCGACAGCCAAAGCGATAACCCGGCAAGGACAAAGCAGAACGCCGTGTTCGGTTTCATCGTGGTATAATGGGGCATCACGCTCGTCAACGCGCGTATGCCAAATACCCAGCCCACAAGCACCAGACCTCCCACTGCCATAGCGATAGGACCCGCGCAGCTGGAGATGAATCCGAAACGTTGGACTATGTTCGGTTCGACTGATCCTGTTGTGGTCTTGATATTCATGTTCCGAAAAAACCCCGGATGATCCGTGGACAAATGCCGAGGAAGGGGGGAGAACCCGCCGGCGCCATTCCAGATCGACCTGCCACACCAAATACCGAGTGGCGCCACCCATAGGGAGCGGAAAACCGATCGCACGTCTCCTGAGCGGGACCGCGGCTTGGGCCGGGCGCATACTTTCGGTCTTTACCATACAATATTTATATATTTTACACTAAACATGGAAAATAAGCCCGAGATAATTGGTAATGAGGTGGTATTTCTGGAGATATGCTGAATTGTTGACGGAATGGCCTCGCGCGCCGTGCGGACGAGTTGAGAAGAAATCGACCTTAACCGCGATTACCGGGACCTTAGTGTCCCAAGGGTTCCGTCTTGCCGACATTAGAGATTGCGGACTGTGGGTGCACGGCCTGCTTGATGAGCAGCGCAATGCATGAAATGACACCGGCGAACGCAACCACCGTGAAGATCCCATTAAACGTAAAGTGCCGCCGTGTCAGTTCGGCGACCAAAAACGACCCGGCGATTCCGCCGAACCGGCCGATGCCGAGCATCCAGGCGACGCCGGTGCCTCGTCCCTGGGTCGGGTAGAACGCGGCCGCCAGCGCGGGCAACGACGACTGCGCCGTGTTCATGAGGACGCCCGCAGCGAATACGATAAGGATCAGCCACCCGACGTTTCCGACGGCCTGGCCAATTCCATACACGCTGATTGCGGTCAATGCAAAGCATGCCGCGATGACTCGATTCGGATTGAATCGGTCCATGAAGACGCCGCAGAGCACTGCACCTACGCCACCGAGCGGAAATAGCGCCGAAATCAACGTGGCGCTTTGAGGGCTCAAGCCCGCTTCCTTGAGCAGGATAGGCATCCAGTTGATCGACGCATAGAAGATGACGAGCCCCATGAAGTAGGCAAGCCAAAGCATAATCGAGCCAACAATGTAGGAGCGCGAAAGAACAACCCGAATGCCGCCCTTCCCGGCGGTAGCAGGCGCTTGCTCCGTCATGAAGAACGATCCGGCGTTGGCTGCGCTGCTGGCAATTCGGCTCACGGTCGCACGTATCTTTTCAATCGGATGCTCCTTTGCCACCATATAGCGGACCGACTCCGGGAGTTTGATCAGCAGCAGAACAGAGAGCAACAGAGGGGCACTTCCACCTAGCAGCAGGACACTGCGCCAGCCGAAGTGCGGAATCATCCATGCCGCGAGAAAACCGCCCAAAGCCGCGCCCAGGGGAAAACCGCAAAACATGAGGTTAATCAGCGTCGCCCGCCAGCCGTCCGGGCAATACTCGCTCATCATCGTTACCGCATTTGGCATTGCCGCTCCCAGTCCGAGGCCGGTGACAAAACGCAGTACTGTCAGTTGGCCGAGACTGACCGAGAAAGCGGAAGAAAAACAAGCGATGCCAAATATCAGGACCGAGAGGATGAGCAGCACCCGCCTTCCCAAGCGGTCGGAAAGCGGACCGGCCAAGAGCGCCCCGAACGCGAGTCCGAACAATGCCGCGCTCAGAACCGGCCCGAGCGCCGGCCTGCCGATGTTCCATTCGGTTATCAGCGATGGGGCGATAAACCCGATTGCGGCCGTATCGAAACCGTCCAGCAAGACGACAAAGAAGCACATTGCAAAAATGAGCCATTGAAACCCGGAGAACGGGTGCTCATTGATGAATGTCTGAACATTGACAGCCGGGCTTCTACTCACTTCTTTCCCCTTTTAGATTTGCCGCCGCTTGGTGCAAACTCCGCAACCTGTATCGTTCCGCTGCGCCGCCCTGGATTGTGCTCGGCCGTTTGCTCCAGCGCAAACTTTTTGCGAAGAAGGTGCTCATTGAGAAAGGACGGATACGTGCGAACGCCCGCCCCTCAATCGATCGGAAGCCCGACGTAATTCTCAGCCAGGGCCGTCGACCCAGCACGTGAGCCGGTCACGTAATCCAGTTCGGCCGACTGCAGGCGGTGCTGGAACTCGTCGGATCCGGGAAAGGTGTGCAGCATGGAAGTCATCCACCATGAAAAGCGCGTCGCTTTCCATACCCGCCGCAGCGCAATCGCCGAGTACTGTTCCAGCAGATCGCTGCGATTGGATTTGTAATAAGCGATGATGGCCCTGGAGAGAATCTGGGCGTCGCTGGCAGCAAGGTTGAGCCCCTTGGCGCCGGTGGGCGGCACCACGTGCGCTGAATCGCCAGCGAGAAACAGTCGGCCATAACGCATTGGCTCGACAACGACGCTGCGCATGCGAATCACAGTCTTGCTGAAGATCGGCCCTTCCTTGAGCGTCCAGCCGTCCGTAGTCTCCAGTCGGGCGCGAAACTCCGCCCAGATCCGATCGTCGGACCAGTTGTCAGGCTTTTCAGTGGGCAGGCACTGAAAGTACATACGCTGGACGTCCGGCGAGCGCGTGCTCACCAGCACGAAGCCGCGCTCATGCATGGAGTAAATCAACTCGTCCGACGAGGGTGGCGCTTTGCATAGAATGCCGAACCAACCAAAGGGATAAAGGCGTTCGTAAACGGTCAGCTCACCGGGAGGAATGGAGGGACGGCAGATCCCCTGTGTGCCATCGCAGCCGGCAATAAAATCGCAGGTGATTTCATCGACCTCGCCTACTTTGTTGCGACAACGGATTTTGGGTGCGGCGCTGTCAAGGTCGTAGACGCTAACGTCCCTGGTTTCAAAGCGGATATCGCCGCCGGTCGCCAGCCGTGCCTTGATAAGGTCCTTGTTTACGTCGTGCTGGGCATAGATCATGACCGACTTGCCGCCCGTGAGCGACGGAAAGTCGATGCGCTCGTCGCGGCCGTTAAAGCGGAGGATGATCCCTTCGTGGCGAAAGCCCTCTTTCATCATCCGCTCGCCGGCGCCGATCTCGTTCATGAGATCGACGGTGCCCTGTTCGAGCACGCCCGCCCTGATGATGGCTTCGATGTCGTCACGGCTGTGTCTTTCGAGAATCACCGACTCGATTCCCTGGAGGTGCAGGATGTGAGACAACAAGAGGCCAGCTGGTCCGGCACCGATAATTCCTACTTGTACTTGAGTACGCACTACGACAGAGTTCCCGTAGTCTAATTGGGCGGTGCGCCAACTGCGAATTAAAAAAACCGAGAGAACTCCGTATCGATGGCAGTGTCGGACATTCCTGTTCCCGGCCATGTTCACTGCCGTTGGCCAAGGCCGCCACGCTCTTCGTGGCGATCTTCCCTCTGATAGGCTTAGGCTTGCTGGCAGCGATATTCATCCTGCCGGAGGTCTATGGCTTCTAGCAGGATTCCGATCCGGCTCGACCCGATGCACCATTGCAGCCAGCTTGACCCGTCTGCGGTCTGACGTCCGAAGGTCATCAAGGAAATCGTCCGGCGACACCGTCTTTTAAGTACCAGGAAGCTCACCAGGGCAGCAAATACCGCAGCGCACCGACCTCGATGGCAAAGAGAGCCGCCAGGAATCCGAGTCCGACCGGGGTGATCCAGGCTGGCGTCTTTTTTTCCGTGAACAGCCACCAGCCAAACCAGCGGATGAAAAGCGGCATCGTCACAAAGGTCGTTCCGGCCACGCTAATGGAGT
Organism: uncultured Verrucomicrobiae bacterium; assembly: GCA_963782115.1. Taxonomy (GTDB): domain Bacteria; phylum Verrucomicrobiota; class Verrucomicrobiia; order Chthoniobacterales; family JAFAMB01; genus JAFAMB01. The sequence goes on along the minus strand of CAWAIK010000010.1, from coordinate 129,680 downwards.
TGCTGATTAACGTGGCCAGCGAAGCGTGCAGGCCGAAAGAAGTCAGGATCGGGCTGAGGAAACGCATTTCGAGCATTACGATCGGAAACAATCCCAGGACGACAAGGAGAGCGGTCTTCCAGTTCGGCGGCCCTTTGCCAGTCATCGGATTGATCGGAACCCAGCCGGGGAACGAAGTGGCTAGACGCATCAGCTGCTCGTGTTCGATGAAAACTTGAGATTCGCTTAGCAGCTCCGCCCGTTCCGGCGCACTCATCCAAGCTTCGAGGTGCTCTGTGGTGTCATAACGGATAATGGTCGTCCATAAGCCATCCTTCTCGGCGGGTGGCTGAAGATACATGCCCCGGTAACCGGGATACTTCGCCTGCGCGGCCTGAATTCTCACCGCCCATTCGCGGTAGTCATTGTCCCTCCCGGACTTGATCTTGGAGAGGATCACTTCGGTGACGTTCAAGCCTGGCTGCTCGCCTGGCCGATCTGGCTGTGCGACCTCACCGAGCGTGCCGCCCTCAAACAACGGGATGGCCTCGCCCACAATTTCCGCCCGCTGACTGGAACGCTGCCATGCGGTGAGCTCATCCTGCGAACGGAAATTCAGGACGATCGTCCATTCGTTGCCCTCCGGCTGCGAGGGCGGGATGACGTCGCTGCTGATGAAGCCGGGAAATTTGCCGATGACGGTATGGTGGCGCGCCTGCCACGCATCGAAGGCTCGACCTTCACCGGGCCGAAGTTTGGCGCTGGCAACAAGGACGGCGGGGGCGCTCATGTTGCCGACGCCAGCAGAGGCTGCACGACCAGCCGCGCTCGGCTAGTCGGTTTCATCCCATTAGCCAGCTGTGCATAGATGCGGGCCGCAGTGAAAGGCAGGCTGGGGAAGCGCACGCCGGTCGCGTTCTTGATCGCGTTGGCTATCGCCGGGGCCACGGGATTGATTGCGCACTCCCCCTGCGCTTTCGCCCCTAACGGTCCGATCTTGTCGCAGGTATCCGCAAAGAAGACCTCGCTGTGCGGGATATCGGCAAAGGCCGGAATGCGATAATCACGCAGCGCCGGGTTTACGACCCGGCCTTCGGCGTCGTGAACCATGTTTTCGGTCAATGCCCAGCCGATCCCCATGGCGATCGCGCCGTCGATCTGGCCGCGGCACTGCTCGGGATTGATCAGTTTGCCGATGTCGGCGGCGTGGACGCTTTGGAGGATACGGATTTCGCCCGTGATCTGGTGAACGGCCAGGCGAATCCCATGAACGTTGAATGCAGTGGTCCTCGGGGACAGGTAGGCCTTTCGCTTCGCTTCGAAGCGATGGCCGTCGCGCACCCCGGCGGCATGGAGATCAACCAGGGAAATTCGATTGTTGCCCGATATGACAAAACCATCCTCGATCCGCCAGGCCGAAGGGTCGGTCCTGGTATGCCGACCAGCATAGGCGAGAATATTTTCGCTGAGCGCGGCGGCTGTCAGCGCTACCGCCTTGCCGGCGACAACAGTGCCGGTACTGGCAAAAGTTCCGGTGTCATACGGAGTCAGATCGGTATCCGCATTGATGATGTTGATGTTGTTGGCCTGCGCGCCAAGCAGAGAGGCGGCGATCTGACGGTGGGAGGTCACCGATCCATTGCCTATCTCGGTCGAGCCCACCGCAAGGTGATAACGCCCATCGGGCAGGAGTATCATGACGGCGCCGGACCGATGCTCCGTCGGCGGCCCACAATCGAGCATTGCGAGCGCGACGCCGGTGCCCTCGGCCCACTCGTCTCCGTCGGGTTTGGAAAGGCCGCCACCCGCGCCCAGCGCTGTTTGGACCAGGTCGAGGCACTGATCGAGGCCATAGCTCCCGAAACCGACATCGGTTGGATCCTTCCAGACCGACTCGATCCAATCGTCGGGCCCGACCATGTTCTGACGACGAATCGCGAACGGATCCATCCCGAGCAGCTCACTCAGCTCGTCGATTGCGCATTCGAGGGCGAAAGTCGATTGCGAGGCGCCATAGCCCCGAAAGCCGCCCCCGGGGACAATGTTGGTGTAGACGGCAAAGCCATCCGCCTTCTTGTTCGGACAGCGATAGGCTGTGAGCGGACTTCCGAGAGCAGCCGCGAGCGTCTCGCCCCCATGTCCGCCGTAGGCGCCGGTATTCGAGACGACTCTCACCTCAATCGCCGTCAGCGTTCCGTCTATTTTTGCGCCTAGCTTCACGTGAGTCGTCATCTGATGGCGCGTGGTCGCCCCGATGAACTGTTCCTCGCGTGTGAACTCCCATTTGACCGGCCGGCCAATCTTGAGGACCGCCAGGACGCAGAGATCCTCGGATACCATCTCCTGCTTGCCGCCGAAACCGCCACCCACCCGCTCGGTGAAAACGTGAAGCTGGCCCGGGTTGATCCCAAAGATATGGCAGAGCTTCTGGTGCACAATAAACGGCGCCTGCGAGCTGGTGCGGACGTGAATCCGGCCGTCGTCACTCTTCCAGGCGATCGAACCGTGCGTTTCCAGATGGACATGCTGAACCCGCGACGTCGAGTAGGTCCTTTCGTGAATGGCATCGGCTTCTGCGAATCCATCCTTGACGCAGCCGACCTCACCATGGATTTCGGCATAGATATTACTCTTTGCCTCGTTCCCCTTGTCGTGGAGGATCGGCGCATTTTGCTCCATCGCGACCAGCGGGTCGAAAACCGCGGGCAGAACTTCGTAATCCACCCGGACCTCCCGACATGCCGCTTCTGCAGCGGCTTCGGTCTCGGCGACGACCGCAACCGTCCGCTGGCCCATGAAACGTACGACGTTGTCGAGAACATAGGTATCGTCAGGGTCGACCAGGTGGTCCTCATGCAAGGCGGTGCTGAAAAGACGGCGCGGAACATCCTCCCAAGTAAAAATCTTGACCACACCCGGGATGACCAGCGCCTTTTTGACCTCGATCCCGCGGACGCGCGCGTGAGCATGTGGGGAACGCAGCACCTTCAGGTGCAGGAGCTTCTCCACCGCTACATCCATGGTGTAACGGGCCCTTCCCGTGACGATCGCAGAGCCGAACGGGTTCCCGAGGCTCGCCCCGCAGGCTCTGCCGGCGATGTCCTCTTCTGCGGACTTTCTGCCATGAAGAGCGTCCTCGATGCTGCGATAACCGGTGCACCGGCACAGATTGCCCTTCAACGCGGCGGGCAGATCCGCCCGTTGTTCGCCATTGAAAGATGCGGCGGTCATGATCATGCCTGCGGTGCAAAAGCCGCACTGAAACGCCTGCGCCGCCAGGAACGCGTGCTGCATGGGATGCAAATCCCCATTGCAAAAGAGGCCCTCAATCGTCGTGACCTCGCGATTCGCGGCGCGAAAAGCCGGAACCAGGCAGCTGTGCACGGGCTCCCCGTCGAGCCATACAGTACAAGCGCCGCAATCGCCGCGGTCACAACCTTTCTTGACGCCGAACCAGCCAAGTTCGCGGACAAAGGTTCTCAAACATTGGCTGGGTCGAGGCTCTGCGTTGAAGCATTTTCCGTTAATCTTGTAGCTCATAAAATACTTTCAGGCAGAAAGGTCCTGGCGAATTTGCTCAGCAAAATAATAGGTGAGGTGCTGGCGATGAGACGGCGAGCCGTGAGGGTCGTCGAGGTAGAGTTCAAAGGGCACGGCGTTATCCAGTGCATTCTCAAGCCTTTCCGCGGGAGGCACATTCCCGAAGCGCAGCTGTATCGGTCGGAGCGTAGACGCGGTGACAGTCAGGAGAAATTCGCCCTCTTCCGGACAGAGGGTGCCGATCAGCAAAACCTCCGAGCGTCCCAAATGGGTAAGAGTGAAGCGGCGGAATGCATAGCGCTTCTTCAAGGCCGACGCGGGCAGAAAAATGGAACGCAATAATTCACCGGGAGCAAGGACGTTCGCGTGATTCCCGGTGACAAAGTTTACCATTGGCAGTTTGCGGGGTGCGCCGTTGCGCGGCCAGAGCGTGCAGATGCCTTCCAACGCTGCGGTAAGGGAAATCATCGGTCCGGCCGGTAGGGACATGACAATATTTCCGCCGACGGTCGCCTCGTTCCAGATCTTGAAAGAAGCAAGAAACGCCCGACAGCATTCCTGGAAAAGCGGCGCTGCTTTCCATTCGGGCGGCGCACTGAAGTGATCGAGTTCTGCAACCTTGCAGGTCGCGGAGATCTCCAGCCCATCCGACAAGGTAGTCAGCGCCGTCCATTTGAATGACTCAAGATCGATGAGCGTGTGCGTCGCAACCTGCGGCTCCGAGAATAACCAGGTGCCTCCCGCAAGCCAGGCGTATCCACTCTGCCATTTTTTCACGGTGTCCGCGCTGGCGGGTCGCAGGACTTCGGTGATCGTGTTCAGGTCCATAAATCAGGCGGCTAAATTTTTACGGCTTTCGCCATTTCAAAAGCGCAGCGGTTGTGGGTTTCGATGACTGGTTGCATGTCCACGGTGACGACTCCCCCGTCCCGCACGATGACCTTGCCGTTAATGACGGTGAATTTCGCGCTTTGCGGGGCGCAGAAGAGCGTGGCCGCGACGGGATCGTGCAAGGCGCCGGCGTAGCCGATGGTGTGAAGATCAAGAGAGAAGAAGTCAGCGCATTTGCCAGGCTCGAGCGAACCGATGTCGGGGCGCCCAAGCACGCGCGCGCCACCCAGCGTGGCCAGTTCCAGCGCCTCGCGCGCCGTCATCCATTCGTTAGCGCGGACCGGATCCGACTGCGAGAGGAGAAAGTATTTCCGCGGGCCTTCGGGCGGAAGCAAGCCCATTTTCAGCCGCGCGAGCAACATCGCCTGGCGGGCCTCGAGCAAGATGTTCGAGGCGTCATTGCTGGCCGATCCGTCCACGCCAAGACCGACCTTCACGCCAGCAGCCAGATATTTCTTGATGGGTGCGATGCCGGAGCCAAGACGCATATTCGAGCACGGACAATGCGCCGCGCCGCAGCCGGTCTGGGCGAATTTTTTGATTTCGTCGTCATCGACATGGATGGCATGCGCGAACCACACGTCGTCACCCAGCCAGCCGTGGGTCTCCATCCAGTCCACTGGGCGCAGCTGGTAACGCTCGAGCGTGTACCGCTCCTCGTCGCGTGTCTCGCACAGGTGAGTATGGAGTTTGACCTTGTATTGGCGGGCGAGCGCGGCCGAGTCCCGCAGCAGCGAGATGGTGACCGAAAACGGCGAACAAGGCGCGAGCGCGATCTGTGTCATGGAACCCGCAGACGCATCGTGATAAGTCTTAATGACACGCTCGCTGTCCTGGAGGATGAAAGGCTCGTCCTCTACGCAATCGTCCGGCGGCAAGCCGCCTTGGGATTGCCCCAGCGACATCGAGCCACGGCTGGCGTGAAAGCGCACACCTAGATCCCTCGCAGCCTGGATCTGGCAATCCAGGTTGTTCCCATTCTTAAAAACATAAGTGTGATCGAAGACCGTGGTGCAACCGGAGAGCGCTAGCTCCGCAAGCCCGATAAGGGTGCTTGCGCGGGAGGCCTTTTCCGTCGTGCGCGCCCAGACACGATATTGGGCCTGCAGCCAGGGAAAGAGGTTGTTGTTCTGCGCCGCGGGAAGATTGCGCGTGAGGGTCTGATTGAGGTGATGGTGAGTATTGACGAAACCAGGCAGGACGATCTGCCCGGAAAGATCGATCACCGTGTCGGCAGTAGCGGGAAGTTCCGTGTTTGGGCCGACCTGTTTAATGAAACCCTCCTCGACGTAAAGCCCGGCATTTTTCAATTCCCGACGTTGACTGTCCATGGTGACCAGGACTTCGGCGTTCTTGGCGAGGAGTGTGGACATGCAATTCTAAATTTTCGCGGTGGTGGACCTAAGTCGGAAACACCCACCACTATAATTATGGATATTTCCATAATAAAAGCAATGGCAATACTCGTTTTTGCATGGCGGCAGCATCGCCTCGGGGCAATCGATTGGAGATCAGTCCGGTCAACTTCCATTGCCGGCGACAGGGTCGTATCGATCACCGATTGCTGCTATGATATTGGCCAGACGAACATGGAAGAACCCCAAAATTACTTCGCCAGGGGCCAGATCGACAAAGCTTTTAAAACTTCTTCGATCGGTCTGATCATTCGACAGACGGAGCCGAATAATCTGGAGACTCCATTCGGTCAGGTTGATTCCTTTCTTACTCCAACAGATCTCTTTTACATACGGAGCCATTTCCCGACCCCGAAGTTAGATCTCGCCTCGTATACGCTTCGCATCGATGGCGCGGTCAGGAATCCGTTTTCGTTAAGCTACAAGGAATTGCGAGACATGCCTCCCGAGACGCGAATCGCCACCTTAGAGTGCGCAGGTAATAGTCGCGTCTTCCTTGTCCCACAGGCTGAAGGAGCACAGTGGGAACTCGGCGCAGTCGGCAATGCCGAATGGACCGGCGTTCCTCTGGCGGGTTTGCTCGAGCGCGCCGGCATGGAAGAAGACGCTTCTGAAATCGTATTGGAAGGAGCTGATCAGGGAACGCCAAAAGAAAAGCCTATACCTCCCGGTACGATTTCGTATGCCCGTAGTTTGCCCAGAGAAAAAGCAGTTCAGCCGGAAGCGCTGATCGCTTACCAAATGAACGGCGTTGATCTTCCGCAGGACCATGGATATCCGGTGCGTGCAATTGTCCCCGGTCACTATGGAATGGCTTCTGTCAAGTGGCTGACGCGCATCCAGGTTGTCCGGGAGCCGTTTCAAGGTTACTGGCAGACTTCAGACTACGGTTACTGGGATTACCTGGATGAAAAGCCCATACGACGCGCCTTGGGAGAAATGAAGCTGAAATCTGAGATCTTCCGACCAACCGTTTATGAGAGACTTGCGCCTGACCAGGTTTACCCGGTGTCAGGCGCTGCATGGACGGGCGAGACAGATGTGATTGAGGTCACCTTCAGCGCGGACGGCGGCCAAACCTGGGTCGAAGCAGAATTCTTGGACCCGGTTCAACGGCATGCATGGCGACGTTGGAAATTTGATTGGCTTACACCGAAGAAGTCGGGAAAATACACGCTGCTGGCCCGGGCCAAAGATGCAAACGGCAATATGCAGCCTGATAAGCATGACCAAAACTACGGCTCCTACGTTATCGATCATTCTCTCCCCATCGAGGTGATTGTGATTGACGATCCAATAAGCAGTTCCGTGCAAGCGCATAAATAGGCAAAAGGAGCAGATCTGCGGCTCGTACAGTGTTGCGCGCAATGCTGCGTTGCAGTGGCGGTCACCGGGCCCATCCCTGGTGTCGGGATGCAGGCCATCCGCGCTTTGAAAGCCAAAGGGTTCAAAGTCATAGCCTGCGAGGAGGGCACTGGATCCTGGCCGATCAAAATTAAATGCCTGCCGCTGCTGGCCGGCGCCGCGCAATTGCTCGACAGCGCCGGCGCGGATTTTCCCCGCGACCTGCGTCAGGTCATCGAGCGAATCCTTGGCGCCGAGGCGCAGAAGCGCAGCGAAGAGCGCGAGGTTACGTCGACGATGCGTGATCTGGGCATGGTCGGGGAGAGTGCCACGATGATGGGGGTTTTTCGGTCGGTGATCCGATTCAGGGGCTAAGCGCCTTGCCGGTACTCGTCACGGGCGAGACTGGGACGGGCAAAGAAGGTCTCGCGCGGGCTGTGCATCGTCTTGACCTGAAATCGCAGCCGGGAACCGTTCGTGCCGGTAAATTGCGGCGCGGTTAATGCCTCACTCGGGGAGAGCGAATTTTTTGGACACCGGCGTGGCGCTTTCACCGGCCCTGAGCGCGAGCGTGCAGGGTTGATACGCTCGGCGGAAGGAGGGATGTTGTTTCTCGATGAGATTGCCGACCTGGAGCCCGCCCTCCAGACCAGACTGTTGCGTGTGCTCCAGGAAAATCGCGTGCTCGGTGTCGGCGAAGACAGGGAGGTGGGAGTGAACGTGCGCGTCGTCGCTGCGAGCAACCGCAATCTCGAGCTGATGGTCCAGCAGAATAAATTTCGCGCCGGTCTTTTCCACCGGCTGAACGTCCTGTCTGTTCAGGTACCGCCCTTGCGTGACCATCCGGACGATCTAGTGCCGCTCATCCAGCATTTCCTGCAAAAGCATCGTTCCCTGACGCCCGTTGGAGCCTTTATCGTCGGCGCCGATTTTTCTGAAGCACTGCACCATGTCGAATTGCCGGGCAACGTTCGCCAGCTCGAAAATCTTGTCTGGCAAGCACTCGTGCGCAAAACTACCAGTTTGCCGCTGGGCATCAGCGATCTCCCGCTCGATGTTTTGCAGCAATTGTCCGGAACGGAAGAGGTGCCGGTGTCCCGGGAACCGGGTGCGACAACGAAACGACCACGCAAAACGATATCGACCTGAGCGCTCAATCCCAATCCCAGCAAGGCCAGCGACCGGACCCGCTATGCCAACATCGAGGTCAGCTATCTCCTGCAGCGGATGGAATCGTATCGCGGTCTCGCCATCCTCACCACGAACATGAAGAGCGCGCTCGATCCGGCTTTTCTCCGCCGAATTCGTTTCGCCGTGCAATTTCCATTTCCAGGTGCGGCACAGCTCGCAGAAATCTGGAGCCGCATTTTCCCTGCGGCCACCCATACGGACGGGCTCGACGTCAGATGCCTTGCCCGTTTGAACGTGCCTGGAGGGTGCTCCTGATCACTCTGATTTTGCCACTGGGGTTGGCGGAAGCAGAAGAACAGGCAAAATTCTCTGCGGGTCTCGGTGATGAGATAACGCTGGAAGTTCCGGGACTCAAAGCCCTGAAAGACACGGAGACGACGACCCGGCAACTTACGGTGTTCATTAACTGCGTGCCGCTGAGAGGCCTTCATGCAACTGCGTGGTGCCTGGTGCAAAATCATGTTAATACAGTCCGTTTTTTGCTTGAGCGGACGAAAGAGAACGAAGAGGAGTGGCAATCGCTGCTAAAGTCGCTGGATCATAAGATTGTGCCGGTCGGTATTGGCTTTGCGGACAATCCAGAGAGCCTGGTAGTGGCAACGAACAGTCCGATGCGGTTAGTGGTCTTCAGAGGTGTGTGGCCATACATCGCTGCCGCACTCATCCTGGCACTTTTACTCCTGCTCGTGATTTACGGAGCTCTCAGTAACCTTCTTCGCGATTTGACCCCGTTTCCAGAGTCTGCATTCAAGCAGACGCCGCATTTCATTCTCCAATGGCTTCCAGGGCTGGGAACGGTCCGGAGCACTGGGAAAGATCGCCCTACATTCAGCCTGGCACGCGTGCAGATGGCATTTTGGTTCTTCGTCGTCGCATCCGCTTACCTCTTTCTGTGGCTTGTCTTGGGAGACATCAACAGTTTCAACCAGACGGCCCTGACGCTCCTTGGCATTAGCCTGGGCACCGGATTGGTTTCACGGGCGATTGACGCGAGTAAACAGGGCAACGTCAACCAACTGAAGGTTGAGAGGGCTCAATTGGATGCACGTCGTGCGACCTTGGAAGCCCTAGCTCCCGGCCAGCTGATGGACGCATCCAAGCAAGAACTGGCGAGCATCACAACGCGCATTCTCCAGATCGACCAACAAATCAATGATACGGTCGTCCCGTCAGACGAACGCAAAAGCGAAGGCTTTCTGACCGATATCCTCAGCGATGAAAATGGGATCAGCCTTCACCGCGTTCAAATGGTAGGATGGACGTTGGTACTGGGTCTTGTCTTTGTCGCCGAGATCGTAAACAAACTGGCGATGCCCGTTTTTGATCCCACCCTGCTTGGGCTGATGGGAATCAGCTCAGGTGCCTTCATCGGATTTAAACTGCCAGAGAAAAGGACGGTGACCACGACGGAGTAACGGTCACAAATCCGATTTGGTGAAGCGCAAACGCGATTTGCTTAGCGCAAACCTACCATCGCAACGGCATCGCCTAGCGCACCTCCGGCGGCAGTACCTCCCGTTGTACCGCCGCCAGTTACCGCCTGCTTCTGGAACAGTAAATCCGCGAGCTCTTGCGCGTATTCCCGCTACGACGAGAACCGTCATGACGATGTGCCAGACCATGCGCACGAACGAGCGGGAAGCTTCAGTGATTACCTTCGGATCGCCGTTCGCCTTCCTGGCAGCTGAGAGCCATTTTACGCCCTCTTCATGGGCGCCCTTCACTTCCACAGCGGCGAAGTACCCGAGGATGGCGATGATCGCAATTTGAAGAATGACGGCGATCACTTTGGTCAGCAGAGTCGGGTCGGGTGCCGCCGTTAAGGCGCCCACAACTGTTTCGGCAAGTATTAAGCCCGTCGTCACAACCAAAATCTGGAGCCAGTGATTTTTGATAGACTCCCACACTTCGTCTTTTAGAAACTCCCCGACATGCTGTGGCGACTCTTTGACCGAAGCGACGAGATCGTCGATGAACTGTTTTTGCAGGTGGACCAAGTTTCCAATTCCCGGTCCGGCAACTAGCGTAGTCCCTCCTTCCAGCACGTCGCTCACACTCACGTTTGAGAGCGCCTTTGTACCTAATGGTCCGACGGCTATAGAAGCCCCTGCCTCTAACACGTCGCCCAAACTTAGGCGTTGAAGCCGTGACGCACCTTTTCCCTCCGCTAGCATAGGCGTTCACGTCCCGTGCCGATTGCGCAGCCACCGCCCCGGAATGCACTCGCACTCGCGAAAAGTCGTGGCCGAAGCGTTGTTCCATGTCCTGCCGTAGCGCGGAATCCAACGGCTTGCCGGGGCTGCGAAGAGCACCGTCTACACTGGTGGGCGCAGAATTCAGCTGCTGATTCGATCGCCCTGAGAAGCGTTGGATGCGCGGCCGTGCGCTTCTGGATCCAGTTTGCGTTGGTCCTGACAACGCTTGACCGGCAATCCGATGCGCCTCCCTTTCGTACTGATCCCCCGGTTCGTTGACCTCGAGCTTGGTCTGCAGACCAAATCGCTTCTTTTTGCTGCACTCCTCACACTCACCGCCCGCCATTGTCTCATTGCCGCAGGCGCATTTGCGTTGGAGCAAGCCGCTTACAGCAGGCATCAACGAGAGCTGCCTGCATCGGTGACGAACCCTGGAAATCACCCCTCGGGCAGCTTTCAAGCCACTCGTAATGCACGGGAAAGCCGCCGCCATGGCTTTCCAAGCCGGGAGGACGTCCTGGGCGAACACCAGAGCAACGCCAAGCCCGAATTTGCATTGGCGAATCTTGCCGGGCCGGCAAAGCCACTTGGGGAATCTTTTTTGACATTTTGAATCATTTTTTTGGAAATCCCGCAAATGGGTGTCAAGACGCAAATGGGTGATTGGCATTTACTTGTCGGCTCATTGCTCGAATCCATTAACAAAGTCTAATTTATGAAACGGTTTCTGTTGGGTTTAATCGCAGTCGCGGCAGTTCTATTACCGCTCAGCCAGAACGCTCAAGCGCACTGGGGCTACTATCATCACTCCTACGGTTACCACCGCACTTACTGGCAACACCGCTACTGGCATCATGGCTATCGGTATGCCGGGTACTGGCACCCGGGTTACTGGTACTCGGGTCCAGTCACAGTCATTGTGGCCCCGTATTGACATGCCGCCATGTCAACATTGTAAGAGTGAAAAAACCTCCGCTCCTGTTATCTCGAAACTATACTTTCTATTTTGCCTGCCCTGATTGCGACGCGCTCTTTAGCGCGCCGGTTGTTTGCGAAGACGAGCGAGTGGTCTGTCCCCGATGTGGTGCTAAACTTTTTTCACGTCGACCCAACTTCGTGCGTCGCGCCACGGCGCTGGTGCTTGCGGCAGCTTTCTTTTTCATCCTCGCCAACGCGTTTCCGCTTCTCACCCTGAGAGCAGACTATCGCGAAAGCAATATGCATCTTGCCGGCTGTGTTTCCGGGCTGGAAGAGCAGGGATTCCCCGTGCTGGCCGCGATGGTCGGAGTTTTCACGCTAGCGGCTCCAACATTGCTCATCGGAGTCTTGCTTTACGTGCTGGTGCCGCTTCTGCGACAACGACGACTGCCGTTTGCGCTGCCGCTTTGTCGCGCCATTCACGAAGCGCAGCGTTGGAACATGGTGGAAGTATTTTTGCTCGGAGTCCTGGTGAGCTTGCTCAAGTTGGGCAAGCTGGCGACGCTGACCCTGGGTACCTCGTTCTGGGCCTTTGTCGGGCTGATCATCTGCCTGATTGCGGCTCTTGCGGCCATAGATTACTCAGAACTGTGGGAGCAACTGGAGGCGGCGCAGCCATGATGGCGTTTGACTCGGCGTCGGCGGCAGCTCGCGCTCTAGCGCGCTGCCATTCCTGCGGGCGTGTAGAGCCGGTCGAGACGAGGCATTGCCGGCGCTGCCACGCACCGTTGCATTTGCGCAAGCCGGGTTCCTTGCAACACACCATGGCCCTGACGATCGGGGCGGCGATTCTTTATTTTCCCGCAAACCTTCTGCCGGTCCTGCGAGTGGAGAGTACGCTGAACGGCACGCGACAGAGCACTATTATCGGCGGGGTCGTGCAGTTCTGGCGGGAGGGGGATTACCCCGTTGCTCTCATTATTTTCATCGCCAGCGTAATGATCCCGGTCCTCAAATTTCTCGCGATAGCCATGCTCTGCCTGGGGGTGCGGTTTGGCTATTGGCCGCGGGCGCTTACGCAGCTCTATCGCGTGACGGACTACATCGGGCGTTGGTCAATGGTTGATGTCTTCGTCGCGGCGATCCTCGTCAGTGTCGTGCAGCTTGGCTCAGTGATGACGATCAATGCGGGCGAAGGCGCCTTCGCGTTCGCCGGCGTAGTGGTGCTGACGATTTTGGCGGCGCATTCGTTCGACCCGCGCTTGATCTGGGACGCAGCGGCAAAAGATCAGCGACGCTCCTGTCGAGCGAGCCATGAAAAGACATGAGGGTCGCCTCTTCAGATCCGCACTTGCCACTGGCGGAAGCTCCAGTGAGCCGTCCGCCACGCCGCGGCCGATTTTCGCCGGTGTGGATCATCCCGGTGGTCTCGGCTCTACTCGGGCTGTGGCTGGTTTGGCGTCATTACTCGGCTAAGGGACCGGAGATCACCGTGCGCTTCGAGAGCGCCGAGGGACTCATCGCCGGAAAGACGCCCGTGCTTTGCCGCAGCGTACCGATTGGTACCGTCACTCAGATTGAGCTTGCGGCCGATCTGAAGGGCGTGGTCATCACTGTCGACATGAACCGTGGCGCGGCCCGGCTCCTGGCCGAGGACAGTCAAATCTGGGTCGTGAGAGCCCGGTACTCAGCGGCGGGCATTTCAGGACTAAACACCCTCGTCTCTGGTAACTATCTGGGACTCCAGCCGGGCGTTTCAAAAAATCGACGCCGGAATTTCACCGGCTTGGAAAACCCACCCCCGACACCGCCCGGCGTTCCCGGTCTGCGCTTTAAATTGATCGCGGCGCAGGCCGGCGGCCTCGGACCGGGGGCGTCGATCGTTTACAAGGGCATCAATGTCGGAATGCTGGAGACGCGTGTCTTCCATCCTGACACCGGAGAGGTGGAGTTTAATGCTTTCATCGAGGACGATTTCGCGCGCCTGGTGGACGAGCGGACTCTCTTTTACAAAGCCGGTGGGCTGGACCTTAAAGTCGGCGCGGAAGGCGTGCAACTGGGCGGAGGCACACTCGAATCGATCCTGTCCGCCAGCGTTACATTCACCGATCCGGCGGAAAAGCCTCTGCGGCCGAAATCGCTCCCGGACGGGCAGACCTTCGTTCTCTATGCCGGCTTCGACGAGGCGCACAAGCCCAAGTTCAATCCCACTCTACCTTACCTGCTGCTCTTCGCCGGGAGCGTGCGCGGACTGAGTTCCGATGCCTCCGTCGAGTTCCGCGGCATCCGCGTCGGCAGCGTCGTGGGCGCGTCTTTCAAATATCTCCCGGGCGACCTCGAGCATCGCGTGCCTGTGCTCATCAAAATCGATCCTAATCTGCTTCTGGATCAAACTGACAACAATACCGCCACCGCACAGGCGCTCATCGCCCAGAGCGTGGAAAAAGGTCTCCGCGCCAGCTTGAAAAGCGGCAGCCTCCTGACGGGCCAGCTTTTCGTGGATCTTGATTTTCAAAAGGACGCGCCGCCGGCCACCGTGGCGAGCTTGGGAAGCTACGAAGTGCTGCCGACCATTCCAGCGGCCGGGTTGGACGAGTTGCAAGAAAAAGTCGGCGCGCTGCTCGACAAATTGAAGGCGCTCCCGTTGGAAAAGACAGTGACCAACGCCAATGACGCGCTCGCAGCCGTCAAGGACGCGGCGGCCAACCTCGACAAGCTCACCGGCCCCGAGAGCTCGCTTAATAAGGCCCTGAAAAACGCCGAAAAAGTCACCGCCGAGTTGTCAGGAAACAAAGACATCGGCGGGACCCTGCACAACCTCAAGGAGACCTCGGCGCAGCTGAACACGACCATCGGCGAACTCAGCGTGCAGTTCAAAAAAGTGGGACAAAACCTCACCGAGGCGAGTGACACGGTAAAACGCCAGCCGTGGCGACTGGTCTGGCCTTCCACCAAAAAATACAATGGCGAGAGTGAAATCGCGCCGCCGGAACCGCGACCCACACCGTCACCGCGCAAAACGCTCGCGTCACATCGTTGAGCGCAGCGAACAGCCGCGGAGATAAAGCGATCAATCCGAGAAACCTCGAAAAATACGCTTACCGCTTGCATTCGCTCGGGTTGTAATCATGCTCGACCGGAAAAGGGCTTGGGGCATGAAAAAGTGGCAGTTCTGGATCGATCGTGGAGGCACCTTCACGGATATCGTGGCGCGCCATCCAGACGGCACGCTTTCCGCGCGTAAAATGCTCAGCGAAAATCCAGAGCGTTATCGCGACGCCGCAATCGCCGGGATCAAAACCTTTCTTGGACTGCCGCTAGAGGCGAGGATCCCACCTGGCCTCATCGAGGCGGTGAAGATGGGCACCACCGTCGCCACGAACGCCCTCCTGGAGCGCAAGGGCGAACCTACCTTGCAGCTGGTGAACCGCAGTTTCGGGGACATCTTGCGCATCGGCAACCAGGCCCGGCCGCGGCTGTTCGATCTCCGGATCACCCTTCCGACCATGCTCTACGACCGGGTCGAGGAAATCAAGGGGCGCGTCGCGGTCGATGGGACGATACTCGATCCGCTGGACGAGGACGGCGCCCGCTCAGTGCTCAAACGGGCCCATGCCGACGGACTCCAGTCCTGTGCTATCACCTTGATCCATGCGTGGAAATACCCGCAGCATGAGAAGCGGTTAGCTGAAATCGCGTGCGAGGTCGGCTTCAGCCAGGTCTCCATAAGCCATGCTGTCAGTCCACTCCTTCGGATCGTGCCGCGCGGCGACACCACAGTTGTAGACGCCTATCTTTCACCGATCCTCCGCCGCTACGTCAACCAGGTCGCCTCCGAACTAGAGGGCAGCCGGCTGTACTTCATGCAGTCCAATGGCGGCCTTACCGAAGCGTCCCAGTTCCAAGGCAAAGACGCCATCCTCTCCGGGCCTGCGGCGGGAATCGTCGGCGCGGCCCGGACGGCCCGCATGGCCGGGCTGGACCAGATCATCGGCTTCGACATGGGGGGGACCTCAACTGACGTCGCCCTGTATGCCGGCCAGTTCGAGCGTACATTCGAGACCGAGATTGCCGGCGTCCGCATCCGCGCCCCTATGATGGCCATCCACACGGTCGCCGCGGGCGGCGGGTCCGTCCTGCACTTCGACGGCGCCCGCTTTCGAGTAGGGCCGGATTCGGCCGGTGCCAATCCCGGGCCGGCGAGCTACCGCCGAGGCGGGCCGCTCACCGTTACCGATGCAAATGTCTGCGTCGGCAAGGTCCAACCGTCGCATTTCCCGGCAATCTTTGGCCCGGACGGCGACCAACCGCTCGACGCCGGTATTGTGCGGGAGAGCTTTTTGGCGCTGACGGACGAGGTCGCCAAGGCAACCGGCCGCCGTTCCGACGTCCGCGACGTGGCAGAGGGATTTCTGCGCATTGCGGTCGCGAACATGGCCAACGCCGTCAAGAGGGTTTCAGTTGAAAAGGGGCACGACGCTTCCCGTTTCGCTCTTCAGTGTTTCGGCGGCGCGGGAGCGCAGCACGCGGGCCTGGTCGCCGACGAACTCGGCATCCAGACTGTGTTCATCCACCCCTTCGCGGGGGTCCTCTCCGCTTACGGGATGGGGCTCGCCGACCAAACTGCGATGCGAGAGGAGGCGGTGGAGGTCGAGCTTGCGGCGGAGGCGATTCCTGAGCTGAACCATCGCGCCGACCGGCTGGCGGCGGAGGCGCGCCAAGCTCTGATTGCCCAAGGGACCGAGGCGGAACGGCTATCCGCCCGCCGGACACTGCATCTGCGTTATACGGGCACCGAGGGTGCGCTGGTCGTCGATCTCGGCTCCCACGAGCGTATGATACAGGAGTTCACCGAAGCCCATCGCAAGCGCTTCGGCTTTGCAACGCACGAACGTCCGATCACCGTGGAGGCGGTCGCGGTTGAGGTCACCGCGCCTGGCGACGCAGTGCAGGAGGAACGTCGACCCAGCTGTTCGAACAAGCAGCCGGAGCCAATCGACCGAGTGGAAATGTGGAGTGGTGGTTCCGCGCACAACACCCCGGTCTTCGACCGCGAGGCCCTGTGGGCCAACCAGCGCATCGCCGGCCCTGCTCTGATTCGCGAGCCTATCTCCACTATCGTCATCGAGCCCGGATGGACCGCGGAGGTCACCGAGCGGAACCATCTGATCCTGCGGCGAACGGAGGCGCGCAGGATCGGCGACACAGCGGGAACGGACACGGCTGACCCTGTACTGCTCGAACTCTTCAACAACCTGTTCATGAACGTCGCCGAGCAGATGGGCGTGGTGCTTCAGAACACCTCGCTCTCCGTCAACATCAAGGAAAGGCTGGACTTCTCCTGCGCCCTCTTCGACGCCGAGGGTAACCTCGTCGCCAATGCGCCCCATGTGCCAGTCCATCTCGGCGCGATGGGGGAGAGCGTCCGCACCGTCATCCGCGAGCGCGGCGACGTGCTTAAACCAGGCGACGTGGTCGCTCTTAACAATCCCTACAATGGCGGGACGCATTTGCCCGATATCACGGTGGTGACACCGGTGTTCGGGGAAGACGGGCAGATCCAGTTCTTTGTCGGCAACCGCGGACACCATGCCGATGTCGGCGGCATGACGCCCGGCTCAACACCCTCCGACTCGAGGAGCCTGGAGGATGAGGGCGTAGTGATCGACGACTTCCTGCTCGTCGACGGAGGCACCTTCCGTGAGCCGGAGTTTCGTGCGCTGCTGGTTTCCAGCCGGTACCCCGCACGCAGCCCGGACGTGAACGTCGCCGACATCAAGGCGCAGGTGGCCGCGAATGAGAAGGGTGTTCAAGAGCTCCGGCAGGTGATCGCGCAGCGCAGCTGGCCGATCGTCAAGGCCTATATGCAGCACGTCATGGAGAATGCCGAGGAGAGCGTACGCCGCGTCATCGATCGGATAGGCGACGGCTCGTTCTCCTATGTCATGGATGACGGGGCACCGCTGCAGGTGAGGATATCGGTGAACCACGCCGCGCGTAACGCGAAGGTCGACTTCACAGGCACAGCACCGCAGCGTCCCAATAACTTCAACGCACCCTCGGCGGTCACGACTGCAGCAGTCCTCTACACCTTTCGGTGTCTTGTCGGAGACGACATCCCACTAAACGAAGGGTGCCTGAAGCCAATTGAGATTGAGATTCCCAAGGGTAGTTTCCTGTCGCCGAACCCTGGTGCCGCCGTCGTTGCCGGCAATACCGAAGTTTCACAGGCCGTGTGCAACGCCTTGTTCGGCGCCCTGGGGGCCCTGGCTTGCAGCCAGGCGACCATGAATAACTTTCTCTTCGGCGATGCCAACCGCCAGTACTACGAGACCATCTGCGGCGGGACCGGTGCAGGGTCCGGCTTCGATGGCTGCTCGGCCGTTCACAGCCACATGACGAACACGCGCATGACAGACCCAGAGGTTCTCGAACTGCGCTACCCGGTCCGCCTGGAACAATTTTCCATTCGCCATGGCTCCGGCGGGCAAGGGCGTTGGCGAGGCGGCGACGGCGTGGTACGCCGAATCCGGTTCATGGAACCCATGACGGCTAACATCGTCAGCTCCCGGCGGACCCGATCGCCGTTCGGGCTCGTCGGCGGCGGGGACGGCATCACCGGGCGTCAATGGATCGAGCGCCGTGACGGCACACAGGAGATCTTGCCTGGGACCTGCCGTGCCGAGTTGGATGTCGGTGACGTCTTCGTCATCGAGACCCCCGGCGGAGGCGGCTACGGCTCTGCGAGCGACAGCGAAAGCACGGCTGTTTTGGGGGCGGGCGGTGCGCCGCTCGAGGTGCCGGGCACGCACCCTGCTATGGGCGCTTAGAAATGAAGGTGGAGCGATGACGAAGATTTCTACTGTCAGGCCGATAAACCGGGAATTCCCCGTCGACCCAACCGCGCTGCGGGCATTGATCCGGCGCGCCGGCCACACCGGCCAGACCTCTAGTCTCGCTCCGCGGCGGGTGCAAGCGAACCTCGTCATACTCCCGGCCGACTGGGCAGCCGAATTCTTACTGTTCTGCCAAATGAACCCCAAGCCATGCCCGGTGCTGGCAGTGACCAACCCCGGAGATCCGATCTTTCGGACCCTCGGAGTGGACGTCGACATCAGGACCGACGTCCCGCGGTACAAGGTGTTTCGGGATGGCGTGCTGAGCGATGAGCCGACTGATCTTTTGGAGATCTGGCGAGATGATCTGGTGGCCTTTGCCATCGGCTGTTCCTTCTCCTTCGAGGAAGCGCTACTTGAAGCGGGATTGCGGCTCCGCCATCACGAGGAGGGGCGGAACGTACCGATGTACAAGACATCGCTCCAGACAAACTCCACCGCGCGCTTCTCAGGGCCGCTGGTGGTGTCAATGCGTCCGTTTCAGCCGGCAGATGCCATCCGAGCAATCCAGGTGACCTCGCGTTTTCCAGCTGTCCACGGCGCTCCAGTCCACATCGGTGATCCGGAAAGCATCGGTATCAAGGACCTCTCACAACCTGATTTCGGCGATGCCGTGTCCGTTGCCCCGGGTGAGCTGCCGGTATTCTGGGCTTGCGGAGTAACGCCGCAAGCCGTCGTTACCAAAGCAAAGCCGCCCCTGTTCATATCACACCATCCAGGCGCCATGCTGATTACGGATCTACTGAATTCGCAGCTTTCAATCTTCTAACGTCTGTGCCGTCCGCCCGTGCGCCGCCATGGCCTGGCATCGAGACAAGATTTCAATTCAAAGGGGAAGAAAATGCCTATCTCTAAGCAAAGGTCCTGGATAAGAGACATGAATAGTCAAGAGCGATATGCTTTTGCCGCAGCATTCGGCGGCTATGCGATCGATGCATTCGACTACATGATCTACACCTTCGTGATCTCGACCCTGATCGCATCGTGGCAGATGACGAACACACAGGCTGGTTTTATCGCCACGGGATCGCTACTGTCGTCAGCGGTGGGTGGATGGGCTGCCGGAGTGCTGGCCGATCGCTACGGACGGGTTAAAATGCTGCAGGTATCGGTGCTTTGGTTCACTTTCTTCACCTTCCTGAGCGGCTTCACCAACTCGTTCGTGCAACTGCTGCTAACCCGCACCTTGCAGGGCATCGGCTTCGGCGGTGAATGGTCTGTCGGCGCCATCCTGATCGCGGAGATGATCCGGCCCGAGCACCGTGGAAAAGCCGTCGGCCTCGTTCAGAGCAGCTGGGCTGTGGGATGGGGTGTGGCGGCTATTGCCTATGCCGCGGTGTACTCGGCCGTGAAACCTGACATCGCTTGGCGGTTGCTATTTTGGCTTGGCCTGTTACCAGCCATACTGGTGATCTTCATCCGACGGAACGTCAGCGAGTCACAGATCTATGTCCAATCTCACACCAAGGTCGAATCCGGCGGAGACAGGCCTTCCTTCCTCGCTATTTTCTCTCCAGCGCTGCTGAAGACCACCCTCCTGGCTAGTCTTCTGGCAATTGGCATGCAGGGCGGATACTACGCAGTCACTACATGGCTTCCAACCTATCTCAAAACTGAACGACACCTCTCGGTACTGAACACCGGTGGTTACCTGCTTGTTCTCATCCTCGGCTCGTTCCTCGGCTACCTCGTCAGTGCCTACCTGTCCGACA
The DNA here is from genome assembly GCA_963782115.1 of uncultured Verrucomicrobiae bacterium. Taxonomy (GTDB): domain Bacteria; phylum Verrucomicrobiota; class Verrucomicrobiia; order Chthoniobacterales; family JAFAMB01; genus JAFAMB01. Next base: position 109,599 of record CAWAIK010000010.1, on the reverse strand, counting down.
GAATCGGTCGGCGGAACGGCTTCATTCTCTTCGCTATCTCGGCCGGCACCGTGGTGGTGACCTACACGCAAATTCCGATTAACGACACGGTGATGCTGTTTCTGGGCTTTCCCCTCGGCTTCTTCTTGTCCGGCATCTTCAGCGGGATGGGCGCCTTCCTGAGCGAACTCTTCCCGACCGAGATCCGCGGCTCGGGTCAGGGCTTCTGCTACAATTTCGGTCGCGCCATCGGATCTCTCTTTCCGGCTTTAGTTGGCTACTTCAGCAAGGGTATCCCGCTCGGTGAGGCCATCGGCCTTCTGGCAGGTAGCGCCTACCTGATTGTCGTAGTGGCCGCACTTTTGTTGCCTGAAACCAGAGGCAAGATTCTCGCCGCTTATTCATAAAAAATGGACCTCGCGACCGACGTAATGCTCACCTGACGAGGGATCCTTGAAGTAGATGATCCCTCGGAGATGTGTGCCGATTACACGCCCGGCAAGATCCCGAGTCCGATGAAGCCTTGGACAATTTTTCCCGCAATTACGCTACCGTCATACCTAAAACCATTCAGGCTTTGACGAGTCACACGTTCTGGGATTCGCCGCCCTCGCCAGCTCGGACGGCGGCCAGAATCCCGTGGACGCGGCCATTCGCTCCGCTGCCTCGAAGTCAGTCGCCTCCGATTTACCGATATTGAGTAAATTTGTGCCATTCGATCCCGCCACGAAAATGTCCAAGGCGACGGCCTCTGATTCGAGCGGTGCCACCGTGCGCGCCGTGAAGGGAGCCTTTGCGGAAGTGATGAGACTCACGCAACCATCGCCAGCTGCGGCCACCATAGCGAATCAACTGGAGGCGCAGGGTTTCCGGGTGTTGGCCGTAGCGGTGGGTCCGCCGGAGGCGGTGAAACTCGCGGGAATCATTGCGCTCAGTGACCCAGCGGGGAGATGCCTTCCCGTGACTCGCGGGCGTCGAACTTCTCCGCCGGCAAGGACTCGCCGGTCAATGCCGCCTGTGCGACGAAAAGGTCCCTCGAAGCAACCAACCGCACATCCGCGGCGACCATGTCGCCGGCGCACAACTTCACAATATCCCCGGGAACCAACTGGCCGAGTGGGATTTCTTCTTCCCGGCCATCGCGCACGACCGCCGCAGTCACGCTGATCATCGCTTTGAGTTTTGCAGCGGCGGCATCCGCTCGCGATTCCTGGACAAACCGCAATGCTAAGGCCAATTCGGTCAAAACCGGCGAGACCCCGATCGAGCTGCCTTTGGGTTTCGCAGTCGTCCTTTGCGGCGGCGGTTGCCGAAGGTTCGAAATCATTAGGAACTCTCCCGGACCCAGTTCCACGCAGCATCTGGTCCAAGGGTAACAGCGCCGTCGGCGCTTAGTGAATTGCCATTTGCGGTGAAGAAATTGGGCCACTCACTTTGGATCCCATTGCTCGGCCAATTGGCGCCGCACCTTCAGAGTCGCGTCTCGGTTGGTTCGCGCCCCGTCGGTCCGGAGCCGGTTACTCAAATCCCGCTGACCTGATCGAGCATCGGTAATCGCCGCGAGTAGATCGCCTTGCACCTGCTCGATTTGAGCGGGGCTGGGCGAATCTGGATCAATGCCTTCAATTAATTTGTGAAGCATGCCGAGCTTGGCGTAGTCTTCGATTTTGTAAGACATAGCAATCACCTTTCGTCCCAACTCATCCAGTTCTTCGACGGTACGGCGGGTGACCAGCGCCGCCGCGTTTTTCGCCATCGCGTGGATCATCACGCCCGGATCATGGAAGGCAAGCAACCGATTCGCCTGCGCGCCATGCGTCAAGAATCCCCCTGAAATTGCGTGACCGACCACCAGGGAAACCACCGGATGCCCAGCCAACCTGGCAGAAATATAAGCATCCGCCGCCGCGGCCGCGGCAAGAAAGATGCCGAGCAATTCTTCGCGGCGGCCGTAGGCTTGACTCGGCACGTCGACGATGGCGATGACCGCCCGTTTTTCACCGTTTGAATCCGCCTGAATCAGGTCGCGGATCTGCTTAGCCAAATTCCATCCCTCCTCAAGTCCAACTTGCCCTTGGCGTGCACAGGGAAAACGGTTGTCCGGGTCCGGCACAACCGCAAGAAATCGGACTCGTTCCTTCCGGAGCACCGTATCGGCCACCAGAACAGAGGGAATGCTGGCTACGAACTTTGCCTCTTTTCCAACGAGGGCTTCAAACCAAATGCGGCCGCGTGTACGAACAGTTGCTCCACCGCTCATGAGTGCTCTCCTTTTGGCCAAAGGGTACGGACCTCTCGGCTCTCTAATTGATGGGTCACATCGATCCTGGCCAGGCATTCCAGGTAACCTTCGACCTGTTCAGAGCGGTGCCGGGAAGGGACACCGCGGCCAAAAGCTTCAATGAGACGTTCCCGGATCAGTTCGACATCATCTTCCACCAAATCATCCACAAAAGCGGTAGCATAGCGTTGCTCTCCCCCGTTCACCGCCCAAATGAGCTGCCGATCCCTCGAATCGAACTCGTCGATGCCCGACTGTTCTTCAATCACCTCCGGGCCATTCAACCCCAGTCTACCCTCGCGGGTCATAATTAGATAACTGCAAAGCGCTGCGGTGATCGACATCCCGCCAAAGCAGCCAACCATTCCGCTGATCACGCCAATGACCGGAATATGTTGCCGCAAAGCTACCAGTGAAGAATTGATTTCGGCAATGGCTTCCAGACCAAGATTCGCCTCCTGCAGACGAACACCGCCCGTCTCCAGAACCAGCACAACTTGAATCGGCCGACCTTTTTTCGCGTCTTCGTGCGCCAGGTCAAGTGCCGCGGCGATCTTCGCACCCGACACCTCGCCGGTACTCCCCCCCTGAAATTGTCCTTCGATTGCCAGGATCGCCGAATCTTTTCCATCCAAGGTCCCGCGGGCAACGATTAATCCATCGTCGGCTTGCGGAACAATGCCCTGCATCGGCAGCCAAGGCGATTCGAGACGATCAAACGGTCCGAGCAATTCGCGAAAGGATCCCTTATCCAGCAACGCCTGCACGCGCTCGCGGGCGTTGAGTTCAATAAAACTCCTTCGCGTCAAAAATCGGAGTGGATCAAGCCGGTTCGGCTGGGTCATCACTTACTCCTTTCCACTGCCTGCTCCAGGCGAAGAGTGACCATTCCGGGTGTCGCACCAAAGTCATTGATCTCGATTCCAGCCACGCCCTGGTATCGAGAAAAAAACCGATCCATTACATGTTTCCATATTTGGGCGAAACCGTCCACGCTGGTCCGAATCGTGACGTGAGCCATCTCATCGGAAGAAGGCTCCAACAGCACTTCAAGATCACCCGATCCAACGACGCCAACATGGGCTCGTTGCCGGACAGGCTGAGAAGCCGGATAATCGAAATTAAGCTTTTCCATGATTACTTCCCGTTGACCGGCGATGGGCGAGAAAATCGAGAAAAAGAGCGGAAGCCAAAAGGTCCGCACTCCCTCCCGGCGAAGCGTTCAGAGCGGTCAAGTCACGATCCAGTTGTTGGAGTAGCTCCCATCCGCGAAGAGTAGAGGTTCCTCCCGCCGTCAGGACCGCCGCCGCTCCGCGGTGCGCTGCATTGAGTGCCGTCAAACCACCTCGATGGAGCAGACAGGTGTCATCCAAACTTGTCATGATCGCCAAAAGAGCATTGAGCCTGGCGTGAGTTTCGGATGCGCCTTGGCGGCGCGTGCGGTAAAGCATGGGCAAGGCGACGGCGACGGCGTGAGGGAACCCGGCCCGGGCTTCTCCGCGAGCCCCGGACACATTGTAACGTCGAGCCACGCTCAGACCATTGCTGCACCGGGTCGGGGCATTTGAATCCGGCAACCGAGCCAATTGACCGGCTAGGTGAGCGATCGCTTTCGAGGCGTTGGATCCCATCGCAGCAGCGGAAATCAGGAGCCCTAAGGCCCAAATGGCCCCACGATGCGTATTGACTCCCTCCGTGATCTGCAACATCACTCGTTCGGCGGAGCGACCGATCGCTCCAAGTTCTTCCCGGAGGCTCCGGCTCGGAACCTGGCGAAAAGAGATAAGGGCCATGAGTTCAAACTTCCCCCAAAGAGATCGAGCCGAGCGTCTCATCATCGCCGCCGAAAGATCGGTGTGAGCACCGGAACCGCGTCTGTCTACCAGAGCCGGTTTTGGCGTCAATTCGACTTCCGCAATCAAAGCGTGGAGGGCTGTATTTGCCAATTGCCTGGCGCGCACCTGCGCACTGTCGTTTTCAAGATCGAGGTCGAGTATGGAACAGGGCGCCGATTGCATTACCAACTCCTGGATCGGAAAAAGGTCTTGTGACGGTGACCGCGCACTCTGCGCAGACTCACCTCTGCTATCGGATAAATCATATCCGTTGTCTTTGCCTGTCGTCATTCTAATTCCACCATCGCCGTTCCGCTGTGCAAAATGAAGGTCAGTCCCGCACTCGACTCGCGCGAATTTCCTTTTTCCCCGCGCTAAAAATCAAGAATACGATGCTCACCCTTTCTCCCTGTGCTAAATTTTCGCCCCTATGAGCCGCCTCGCAGAGATTGTCGCCCATAAGCGAAAAGAGATTGCGCCATGGTTGGCGCATACCGCGGACTGGCATGATCGGGCCGCGGCGCTCGGTCCATTCCGGGGTTTTCGACGAACGCTGGTCTCCGGAAAGTTTGGGTTTATCGGCGAAGTCAAGAAAGCGTCGCCCTCCGCCGGTGTCATCGTCGAGGACTTCGACCCTGTCCGAACCGCTTTGGTTTATCATGAGGCCGGGGCAAATTGCATCTCCGTCCTGACGGATGAAAAGTTTTTTCACGGGCACCTGGATTACCTCGCGCTGATCCGCCACAAAGTTCCCAGACCTATTTTGCGAAAGGATTTCACCATCGATGAGGTTCAAATTTATCAGGCTGCACTCGCCGGTGCCGATGCGGTGCTTTTGATTGTTGCCGCGCTCAGCGACGTAGAATTGAAACGCTTCAAGGCCGTGGCAGACCGGATCGGAATCGATTGCCTGATCGAGGTTCATGATGAAACCGAGCTCGGCCGTGCACTCGACATCAGCGCCGATTTTATCGGAATCAACAATCGAAATCTTGCTACCTTCGATCTTGATCTGCGTGTGACGGAAAAGCTGGCTCCCAAAGTCCCGCGGGAGTGCACGATTGTCAGCGAAAGCGGCATTCGAACAGCCGAGGATGTCCGCCGGGTGATCGGCGCCGGGGCCCACGCAGCGTTGATCGGCGAGTCGCTGATGCGAGCGGCAGACCCGCGCGCGTTGCTGGAAAGTTTTTTAGCAACTGCCGAAACGGCGAAGTGAAACGCGGGCTGGTATCCTAGCTGGCATTTCTTCAGATGGATAAAGGGAATGTCGACCAGATCGTCGTTGCTCCTTCCGATGCCGGACAGCGCCTGGACCTTTTTCTCGCCGCACAAATAAGTCGTCTGTCCCGTGCACGGATACAAACGTTGATCCGGTCGGATCGCATCCTTTTAAACGGAACAGTTTGTCGCGCTAAGCAAATTATCCGCGCGGGCGACAAAGTCACCGTACACGAACCGAAACCTGAACCGGTCGTCCTGCAGTCCGAAGCTCTCACGGTTCCGATTCTGTTCGAGGACGAGCATTTACTGGTCGTCAATAAACCGGCTGGCATGACGGTGCACCCCGGAGCTGGCGTCCAATCCGGCACGCTCGTTAATGCGCTGCTGCATCACGTGGCAAATTTGAGCGGTATCGGCGGTGAGCTTCGGCCGGGCGTTGTCCACAGGCTCGACAAGGAAACCAGCGGTTGCCTTGTGGTTGCTAAACATGACCTCGCGCATTTGCAGTTGAGCAATCAGTTTGCCGGACGAAAAACTCAGAAATTTTACCTGGCCTTGTGCGCCGGCCGATTCACCAAATTAGCAGACGAAATAATCAAGCCGATTGGTCGCCATCCGGTGCATCGTCAAAAAATGGCGGTCATCGACCGTGGCCGTTCGGCTCACACCAGGTTCGAAGTCGTCCAGGAAACGAACCGATGGACTCTGGTTCTTTGCCAAATTTATACGGGACGAACCCACCAGATTCGGGTCCATCTTCATTCGATTGGGCATCCTGTCCTTGGCGATAAGGTGTACGGAAAAACCTCACACGAATATGGCCGGCAGATGTTACACGCGTGGCGTCTAGGTTTTTTTCATCCGGTCGCAGAGAATTGGTTGGAATTCGAAGCCGGATTGCCAGACGATTTTCTGCAGAGTGGCGTCGAAGAAAATCGGATTGTACGAGCAAGGTCTGGACTTGGTCGTCGAAATGCTGCGCAACCGGGGAAATCAGCCTGATTTCCGTGCGGACACATCCACGCTTCAGCGGATCGCGCTGCTTGCGAATTTGCCCAGGGACACGGCTGGGGCCGAATCACTCGTTTCGGAGATTCCCAAAATCGATGAACCTATCCCTCAGCACCCAACTGCCCCGATTCCCATGGAGGCGCGAAGGCAAGAGCTTGCCGCGTCAACGCTTTTGTTCGAAGAATTGCGCGGCAAGGTTCTGGCCTGCACCAAATGTCCTAAGCTGGTCGCGTTCCGACACTCTGTGGTTTTCGGGGTTGGGAACTCGAGCGCAGAATTGATGTTCGTCGGTGAAGCGCCTGGAGCGGACGAGGATATGCAAGGGGAACCGTTTGTCGGACGTGCAGGCGAACTATTGACAAAGATCATCCAGACCATGGGTTATCAGCGCTCGGAGGTTTTTATCGCCAACGTCCTGAAATGCAGGCCGGACATTCCTCCAGGGGTTTCGGGAAATCGTCAGCCGACGGCAACCGAGATGGAGACCTGTCTCCCTTATCTTCGGCAGCAGATCGAGCTTATTCGGCCAAAGGTCATGGTCGCCCTGGGCGGGACCGCGATGCGCGGTTTGTTTGGGAAGGATGAACCGATGAAGCAAATGCGCGGCCGTTGGCATCTCTTTGGTTCGATCCCGGTCATGGCAACATTTCATCCTTCCTACCTGTTGCGAAACCAGGCATTATCCTTAAAGCGGCAGGTCTGGGAAGATATGCTTCAGGTTCTCGAGAGGCTCGGACATCCCATCAGCGAGAGGCAGAAAAATTACTTCCTGCCAAGATGACCGCATCCACCAAAACCGCCCACAGAAAATTGACTCAAATCGGAGTCGTGTTCTGTTTCCAGGAACCTAAGTTACTTTAACCATGAATCCTTTCAACGCAGCATTTCTGGCCCTAGTTCTGTTTGCCGCCTCGGCTTCCGCCGCATACTGGGAATCGGAAGATTTTGATTGTTCAATCAACCTGCCGGACGCGCAGTCGAACAATGCCCAGACGAACTGGACGACCTTAGGCTCAACCGAAGACGGAACTCTGGTCGGCGCAAGACGAATCGATCGGTCCGCTTTCGTCTTTCTCGGTTACGTCGATCTGTCCAAGCGAAAGAATTTTCATCTCAACCACAAATCGATCGAAGAATTGGAAACGCGCTTCTTTGGTGAAGGGCAAGGTTTTCGTCGAGGCCTCGAGCGTATCTCACTCCACGGCATGCCAGGCTATCGCCTGACCGGAGACTCGGTCTACCACGGTGCGCACTATGGGCTTGTCGTCGACATGTTTGAAGCGAACAACAGGATTTACCAGGTCGCCGGCATGAAAGAAGGTGATGCTCATCCGCTCAAAGATCCGGATATCAAGGGTTGTATGACAAGTTTCAAACTGCTCTCGCGATAGCTACTGGCCGGAGGTTGCTTGAAACTGCACGTGCAGCACATTGACGCCCAATAGGCGAGGCATCCACTGGGAGTGTCGCACAAGAACCTTGACCAAAAGGCGTTCCCTTTGCATCCGGCTATACGGCTGTTACCGGTGACTCAGAGAAATCCCGCAGCAGGTTGTAGGCGACAAGACATCGTAACCCTGGAGGTGACAATGAAAATGCGCTTAGTAGCTGCCCTCGTAGGATTCACAATCAGCTTTGCTTTGCCGATCTTTGCTCAAGAGAAAGAGGAGGTTAAAACCCTTTCCCTTTACTCCTATCCCTGCTGGTCCCCAACTAGTCCAACAAATCGAAGCGATCAATCAGAAGTTTGATGAAGCGTTTAACAAGCACGACGCAGCCGCTGTCGGTGAGCTCTACACCGCAAACGCGATTCAAACGACACCGGGGGGGTCGTTTTCCGGCCGAGAGGCTATCGAAGGATATATTACAGATTTGTTTCAGCGGCACAATCCATCCGATAGGATCACAAAAATGAGCTATGTCTATGCCTTTGGCGGCGATTTATGCGCCCTCGGCGGATGGACTGTAACTATTGACGGATCCCGAAAATTTGGCGGCTATCTTGTAATTGTATATACCTTCGTCGGTGGTACTTGGAAGATTCGTACGTCAGTGTTTAAGTATCCCACCTCGTGAACACACCGGCTACCCCGTCGAACTGAAGCCATCGTGCTGGATGGCCAGGGACCGAAGCGCACCCACTTGCACGAATTTGTTGAAGACCTCGGCCAGTTCGTCGAGCCAGGCTAGAGCGAGGCTGGCACTTATGGGTGGACGGTTGGATTCGATCGTCATCGTCACTTCGAGATTTTAGCTGCAGTTCATTTCCCAGGAAAGGATTCACGAACTTGATCTGGATTCCACTGCGCAATGCCCGGGGGGGGCTGCATCGCGGCGCGGGTTGGCGTGCTTCGAAAATGGGAAGCTTGTCTGAAGCCGGAGGCAAGCGATAGTCCAATTATGTTGGAAACGACAGAACCTCCCTGGCTGGTGACACCGGAGAAAGTGCATGCCGTAGTAGGCCGTCTTATCGAGATGGCTCACCCAAAACAAATCATTTTGTTCGGTTCCTACGCGCGAGGCAAAATCACCGAGGATAGCGATCTGGATGTGCTGATAGCCCATTTGCTGTAGAGACGCGGTATCCAAACGATACTGATCCGCTCAGCGAACGAGGCATTTCAAAGCCGGATGCGAGCCAGCGGCCTAAAGTCTCACATCCGCACGAAAATCGTCACTCCAAAAAGCCGTGCCGGATGCTCTGCCGAGATTCTGATCTTAGTTGGATCCCGCGAAGGCAGTAAAGTTTTCTATCGCAACATCGTCAGCGAAGTCTTCCACTGTCATCGGTCTTTCGCAATTGTTCCTGGAATCAATGCGGAGAAAATCGGTGAGCCTTATATGGAACGCTGAATCATCCGTTACTTTCAAAATGGCGAGTTGGCCATCAGTTTCCTGGCTGCTCAAAGCCTCTTGGTGGCGTTGATTTGCCCGCCTCATTCTTTCGGCTACTTCGGGATTGATGCGTCCAAAGCGAAGACGTCCATCGAAGACAATCACGCTGCGTCCGCTTTCATCAACCACGGCAAAAAGCTGAACGTAGAGGCCGTCATACAACGCTTTGGATTGTTGTCTGTACTTGTAAAAGCTGGTCGGTTCGGGCCAACAATTCACGCGAATAGTCTGGTCCAACTTTCTTTTAGGCGCGAAACGCTGCAAAATGGCGTCTAAACTTGAAGATGGCAGGCTGTCCGGTTTCAGGTACACCGTCTGGCCGTCTTTAGGCTTGCCAAGCACCCGCCAGGCGCGTTGGGAGGCGCGAGAGTCATTGAATGGACCTTTGCCTGATGGCTTATTATTCCAGGAGGCGACCCACTTCTGAAGCGTTCGCCCGAACGCTAAACCCGGATCCCGTCCCACTTGCAACCGAGCTAAACATTGGGTCGAAAAGAGTGTGTTCAGATCAAATTTGCTTTCGTATGATCCGACACCGTAGTCCCGCAGAAAATCGACTAAACGTTCGTTGACGCCGCAGGCTGGAATGGCCGAGAGCCGGCCAAACTCCGGGCTATACTCAAATTCATCGAACCTGACACGTCCCAGAATGCGATCGGCTAGTTGGCCTCCGGCGGAGGGAACTCCGATCGATACGCTGATATGTTCCCGGCCGCGGTGCAGATTATAGAGACGCAGTCCGCTCTCAAGCAGAACGGGTGAGGTCTCTTGATCAGGCAAGCAACGACGTGTCTTTGGAGCGATCGAGCGAAGCGGGGTCGAAAACAGCGCTGCCATAAAGCCTTCGGCAGCAGCTCCTATTTCATGTAAATCGGGAGCATCAGGTGAGCGACGAATATGGTTTTTTCCGTAGGCTAAACGCAGTTTGTCCTTTCTGAATTCCAGGAATTTGTCGTTAGCCTGCGGTTCGCCATCCGGAACGAGCGTTTCAGCCCGTAATGCAAGGCAAAGCTCTCTGTTAAGCGCGTAGTTCCGGCGCCACCAGAGGATGTAGTTCCAGTCCAGAAATTCATCACCGATGCACCCCTCAGGGCTGCGGTCTCGTATAACCAGAACATATGCAGCCGTTATTGGATTTTCAGGCGTCGAGGCTGGATGCACCATATCCGCAGCACTTCTGATTTCATGGATTTTAGGGTATTCAAACATTGTTTGTTCGGTATATGGTCCGCTGGGTAAGGCAAAATTGCCAGAGCAACAAACGTCATTGGACATTTTACTCAGCTTAAGTCTTTAGCCAGAAGCGTCCGAGCTTTTTGATAAAAAGCGTTATCGGCAGTTGCCACGTGTTGTCAGCCTGGCATCCGCAAGGAAATCGCCAAAAAAATATTCCTTGCCTGTGACACTCAACAATAGGAATCGGCACGATTATTTGGGCACTTGAATCGCCCTGACTGGATGCCGGCCGCAACCGAGGGTGATAGTACCTCAGCTCAAATCTCTGGTGCCCGTTCCAAGGCGGCGGGGTTCTGTCCCTCGAGCTCGTGAGCGTACCCGACGCACCCGTTACTTTGACGCCGTCAGTTGTTACGACGAGACCGGGAGCAAGGGACAGGTCAAATATTCAAGGACGTTGCGTTTGTCTGTTCGGTTATCTGACCTGTCCCCTGCTCCTCCCGTTCCAGGGCGGACGGGGTTTGTCCCTCGAGCCGGTGCGCGTACCCGGCAGAAATCCACGTTTTCCGGAGCAAAGGACAGGTCAGATATTCAAGGGCGTTGTATTTGTCTGTTTCTTATCTGGCCTGTCCCCTGCTCCTCCCCTGTCCCAGAGCGACCGGATCCGTCCCTCGAGGCGGTACGCGTACCCGGCGGAAATCCACGATTTCGGGAACAAGGGACAGGTCAAATAATTCAAGGGCGTTGCATTTGTCTGCCCGCTTATTTGACCTGTCCCCGGCTCCGTTTTCCATCCCCTGCTCCGTTTTCCAGGGGATCGGGAACAAGGGACAGGTCAAATATTTAAGGGCGTTGCGTTTGTCTGTCCGCTTATTTGACCTGTCCCCTGCTCCTCGCTCTGTGCCGAATGGCGCTTCTAAGTTAGGGGTTCTTTGGGACGATCAACTGCCGCGAAGCCGAAGGGGTTGGAGAACTCAGCCCAAGGTTTCAACCCGGGAAGGTAAGGCGGGACGCCTTACTTAGTGCGCCTGAGAGTGCGCACCAACAGTGGGGTGGAAGTCCCCATCGGACGGAGCACTGGCTGTCCGTAGCTGAAGGAAACTGCGTCGCCGAGAGGCGGGGTGGGGAGCAACCCGAAAGCGAACGACCAGTCCATAATTAACAAAATGATGAACTCGATACGGCCTGATGCATTGGCGAGCCTGCTAAGTAAAGGCGAAGCCCAGAACGGAAGCCGCCCGGAAAGGGAAAGAACGGTAACTCCGCGACCTGACCTGCGGCGAGAAGTGAGCGTAGGGACAGAAGTGCATGGGGTGGGTGGAGATAGAATGGTCGGAAGTTGGAGCGACATGAATCAGGGATCACGATTCGGCAGAGGAACGGCGTTCATGACCGGCAGAGGGTCCGAAGAACCGTGCCCGAAAGGTGACAGAGCCTTCGTAGGAGCGCAGAAGCGGGGTAATGCCCGTGGAGCAAAGGAAGGCAGGAAGATGGAGACGCTGAACGAAAGAACGAAGGAAAACAGCACCGCAAATGTCCAATGGACTCAGTCCGGTGAAGAGCAAAAGCAAGTACGCGAACCTTCGACCCTCGTTGAATGTCTGTTGGCCGCCTCGGTAACGGGAGTCAACACTTGATCGAACCTCAAAGAACAATCGTTGCGTCGGCTGATCTCCTCTGGAGAATAACTATCAACTGGAGAGCCGAATGCCGGAAATCGGCCTGTTCGGTTCGGAGGGAGGGGCGCCGACACACGGCGTCCCTACCCTATCGGCAGATAGGCGGGACATACTGGGATAAAAGGGGCAATCAAACGACCGGTTCGCCCGCAGCAGTAAGTAAGGCGTCTCGCCTTACCCCGCGCCCTGAATAGTTCTCGGAAAGTCCAAACTCCAGACGGCGCCTTCGGGGCCGTGAAACAACCCAAACCGCCCTTAACTTAGAAGCGCCATTCCCCTCTGTCCCCTTCTCCGTTTTCTCCGCCGTTCTCGGGCGCAGTCAGGACATCGGTTAGCACTTTTGATAGATGGGGATTCCGTGGATCTGAGAATATCTTGACCTGTCGCCACTTTCTTTCCTTCCGGCAGAGAAGCCTCCATCGGGACAAGGGACAGGTCAAATTTTCAAGGGGCGTTGCATTTGTCTGCCCACTTATCTGACCCGTCCCCTGCTCCGTTTCCACCGTTCCAGGGAGCGGACCGGTTCTGTCCCTCGAGCTCGTGCGCTACCCGGCGGAAATCCACGATGCGTCCGTTACTTTGACGCCGTCAGTTGTTACGACGGGGGTCTCGGCAAAAAATGGTGGCGGACTCATAAGGATGCGGCCCAAGCGATCGGTCTCGATCTTATAGGGCAACTTGGCGAGCTCGGGATCAGCCCCGAGCTGCTTCCAGCGAGCGAGATGCTGCTCGTGCCTGGGTGAAGCTCAATTATGGTCTGCATGGATTGCCGCCGCTTAGATTTATCGCAGATCTTTAGAAAAGTGCATGACGCAGGTCCTCCGTAAATCGGTCGACATCTTCCTCCGCCGTATCCCAGGAACACATCAGCCGAGCGCCTCCACTCGTACCAACATGTGTATAAAACCGCCAGCCAAGCTCGTATAATCGAGCGACGATGGGGTCGGGAATTTTGGCGAAGACAGCGTTTCCTTCACGCGGAAATAAGAGTTTAACCGCTGGGACCTGACTGAGTTGTGAATACAATCTCTCGGCCATTGCATTCGCGTGCCTGGCATATTCCAGCCATCTTCCGTCGCTTAACAATCCAAGCCATTGTGCGGCCAGGAAACGCATCTTGGAAGCGAGCTGTCCGCTCTGTTTCATTTGATACATAAAGTCGGAGGCATCCTGATTCTTGAAAAAGACCACTGCCTCGCCAAAAGCCAGACCGTTCTTCGTCCCGCCGAAAACGAGAACGTCGACGCCCGCTTTCCATGACAGTTCTGCGGGTGTACAACCAGCCGATGCAACGGCATTTGCGAACCGCGCTCCATCGACGTGAACGGCCATATTATTCCTCTTGGCGAAATCCGCCAGTTCGGCGATTTCATTTGGTCGATAGAGGGTCCCGAGCTCCGTCGTGTTGGTCAGACTTACGACACGCGGCTGGGAAGCGTGGCAATCACGTCGTCCGCTCAACGCTTCCTGAAGATTCGCTCGATCTATTTTCCCGTCTGCGCCGTCCACGGTGACAATTCGGAGTCCCTGGTTCAGGAATCCGGGGGCATTGCATTCATCGGAATCGATATGTGAATGTCGGTGGCATAGAACACTGTGGTGGCGCGAACAAAAACTGCCGATGGCCAAGCTATTTGCGGCAGTGCCATTGAACACGAAAAAGGTTTCGCAGTCGGTATCGAATAACGCGCGGAAAGCTTCCTTAGCTTTCGCCGTGATGGCGTCCGACCCGTAACCAGCAACGTGCCCCGGACTTGAATTCTCAAGTGCTTCAAGGACTTCCGGGCAACACCCAGAGTTGTTGTCACTCGCAAACTGTCGCCGATGATCGAACCTCCACACGCCAACACAGTGAAACGGGTTAAAGTTGCTCGCCAACGAAATCTCTCATTGAGCAGTGAAGACGCAGTTCCTACAGTGAGCGCGGATCTATGAAAGAGGAAATGGTGCTAGTCGTCCGGCGTTCGCTTCTCGAATCACTCGGGATGTTCCAAGAGCTACAGTTTGATGTCGATCGCTACTTGACCGCGATGCTCAGTCGAGAAAATAACTTTTTCTCGGCGCGATCGTCCGCCGAAACCAACCCAAGCCTGAAGCAGATTATTCCTTACGCGATTCTTGTGAGTACCGGCAAGGTGCTTCGGTACAAACGCGGAAAAAAGTCTGGCGAACAACGACTTGTAGCAAAGGGATCGATCGGAATCGGCGGCCATATGAACGATCGCGATGAGGGGTTATTCGCCCTCGACAAGGAAGCTTATCTTGCGGGAGTGCAAAGAGAAATTGACGAAGAATTGATCGTCGAACGGCCCTTAGAGAATCGAATTGCCGCACTGATCAACGATGATTCCAATGAAGTGGGTCAGGTGCATCTTGGGGTGGTACACATCTTGGAACTGGCGCGCCCGAGAGCCGAGAAACGAGAAAGCATGATTCTAGGCATCGAGTTTCTGACGCCCGCCCAGCTTCGCGCCGAGCGCGATACTCTGGAGACCTGGTCGCAGATCTGCGTCGATAACCTGGAGAAACTCTTGGGTTGAGGCAGTTGGCAGTTGTCAGTGGCAGTTGGCAGTTGTCAGTTGTCAGTGTCAGTGTCAGTTCTCAGTGGAAGAGCACAAATTGGCAGCGAGAAGCACGAGGCAGCTTGTCTCTGCCGCGATCGTTGGAGGAGGCTCCACTGACACCTCCCGCCCACTGCCCACTGACTACTGACTACCGAGAACTTCCTGTCGGTAGGGCATTCCGCCTTGGGCGCCGGCCCTTGTCACCTTGATCGATGCGGCTTTGCACGCTCTTTCAATGGCCGCGCGGAGAGAAAGGCCTTCGCCCACGCCCACTCCGAGCCATCCAACAAAACAATCTCCAGCGCCGGTCGTATCGACCGCCTGAACTTTCGGCGCTGCAACAAACTCCACCGTTTCTCCCTGGGAAAACATGACACCCCGGGCACCCAGCGTAACCACCACATTTTTGCATCCCCGATCGTGCAACCGCCTGACGGCGCCGGGAATATCCTCTTGTCCGGTGATATCTCGCGCCTCGTGCTCGTTGACGACAATTACGTGAAGGCTCTCGTAAATGCGCTTTGGCAGCGGCCGGGACGGTGCGGGATTCAAAACAAACGGCTTTCCGAGTTCATGACAAATCCGAGCCACAGCCTCGATCGCACCATCTCGAATTTCCAACTGCGAAATCACAGCAGCCGTATTTTCAAAGAGAGGGCGGGCCTCGGAAACCATCGCTGAGTCTACGGCTTCATTGGCGGATTTCGCGACGGCGATCAGGTTCTCTCGTGTGACGCCATCCACAAGAATAAGCGCGATACCGCTGGGGACGCCTTGCACGCAATGAAAGTAATCGACGTTGATCCCCTCCTTAACGAGACGATCTCTCGCGTCCGTCCCAAATGTGTCGCCACCGTGGGCGCCCAGAAACGTGACGGCCCCACCCGCCCGTGCTGCCGCGACCGCCTGATTCGCACCCTTGCCGCCGCCAAACATATGAAATTGCCCACCCAGTACCGTTTCGCCCGGATGTGGCAATCGATCGCAAAAGACCACCATATCGGTATTCGAGCTTCCAACCACCAGGATGTGCGGTCTTGCGGGCATGCAACCGATTCGTTCCAGGATCGAGTGGGGTCAAGCGGAATGCACTGGCTAGCGGTCCCCACTGGCGCTGGCACCGACAACTGACACGTCCTTTGACCCGGTCCAGCCGGGTTTTTGACGCGCCCTAACTCCACGCCAATACTTCAGCGGAATCAAGCCAAGCCCGATGATCGCTAATTGGCTGGCGATGAATCCGATCAGCGGCCCGAACGCCCGATCCATGAAGCCGTAAGAGTGCAAGCCGACACCGAGCATGTTGACTCCGAACCACGAGAGGCTGGTAATGACATTGCCAAACACCGTCAACAACGCCATGCCGCGTTCCCTGGCGAATCCGCCCCAGCGCGCGTGCAGGATGATGGCATTCCACAGGACAATCAGGAGCGCTCCGTTTTCTTTCGGATCCCAACCCCAGAACCGGCCCCACGATTGATCCGCCCAAATTCCACCAAGGATTGTGGCTACCAGGCTGAACAAGGTCGCGAAACAAACCACACCATACATCATTCGCCCAAGAGTTTTGGAGGTTGCTTCGTCGAACGAGGTGGTGAACAAGCCCCGGAAGATGTAAATAATTCCGATCAACCCGGCCAGAAACATCGCGGAATACCCCAACGCCTCGCCAACAACATGGGTAGCGAGCCAACCGTTCGTGTCGAGGACCGCTCGCAACATTTCCAGGGTGTCCCCGTCCAACTGCAAATTGTGCGCGATGAGCAAGGTCACAAATCCGATCACCGCACCGCACACGCTGCCGATTCCGTTTTTGTAGAAACGCTCAAGGATGATGCAGAGCAAAACCGACGCCCAGCCTACAAAGATCGCCGAACTGTAGAGGTTCGTGACTGGTGGCCGCCCTTGCAAATACATGCGGGTGATCAAGCCGAGCGTGTGGATAAGAAATGCGCCCACCAAAAGAATCATGGCCGTCTTGCCGAGGGTCTTCGGCCATACCAACCATGAAAACATCCCAAACATCAAAACGACGACGTACAGAACCATCGCCTGCAAAAAGGGTTGGGCCTGATTGAAGAGAATCTCCAGCTTCGGCCTGTTCAGCTTCTCCGGAATGGTCTTGGAAAGATATCCTCCGTATTCCTGGATGACCGCGTTAAAGCTGTTCACATCGCTCGTGCGATAGGCTGAGATCAGGCGCCCGTAGGCCGTGGCGGCGTAAGGCACACGGCCGCTGCCGATCGCGCTCAGCAAGGATTCGGAAATATGCTGCCAGCCTTCGTTCTCCACGGCTCCCTGCGGGCTCGGGATAGCGTAGGCGTATTTTGCCTCCATCAAATTTTTATACCGCTCCGTGAATAGGAGGACACGCTCGAAATCCTGCTGGTTGAACGGCTTGCCGGCGTCGCGCTCGTGAACCGCATTCAGTCCCGGTTGGATAGCTAGCGCGAAAGCCTGGATCTCCTTTCCGAAATCGGGCGAATCTTCCGCCTGAACCGTGTTTTTGAGCTGCAGATAAAGCCGCAGGCTATCCCGCAGTTTGATGATTCCACGCTGAAACGGATTCCGGCTTTCGGTTTCAGATTGCTCTGCTAATCCGGCTTGCTTTTCTATCTCACCGAAGAACGGCTTTAGATCGTCAAATGAATAGGAAACAAATTTCCCTTTGGCGTCCTGCGACCCAAACAGATCGAGGATATCCTGATTGCTGACTTCAAATAGTTTTGCCGTATCCGAACGCTCCGGCATCATCAGGATGTCTAACAATCCCTGGCTCGGCGGTTCGACTTTCCCGTCCGCAGTCGTGTAGGTTCCGTGATGGTTCCATTCCGATAGAGACACCCTCGCCAGCGTATCCATCGGCATGACGCGCCCGCCCACGAGGACCGGGAGCTTGCCGAAACCATGCAAATCCAACCCCGGCGTTTCCTTGGGAGGAATCATCTTCGAAACCGCCCAAAGCAGCAGAACAAGGCTCATGATCCACGGAACAGACTTTTTCATGCGATCACCCGGCGTTTTACAAAGCTGACCAGATGCATCCCGAATTGAAGAAGCATCCCGAGCACAATCAGTGCACACGAAATGTACGGCACAAGCCAGCTAGGATTTTGCGCCACCTGAAGAACAGTTGTGGTGTCGTTGTTATCGAATCCTGCCTGGAAAAATGTGTATCCCCGATAGCGCAAAGGGTTGTTCATAAAAATCAAGGATTCCCGATCTTCGTGCTTTGAAGGATCCGTCAGCTTGATGCGGCTGGAAAAATTTTTCGCTATATCGGTCCCGGCATATCGATCGTGACGAAACTGCAGAAGTTGGATCGCGAAGGGTTTATAAAACCTCTTGGGTCGCAGTACGATCTGGCAGGTCTTTCCAGAAGCCTGAAAACTAAGCGGTCGCGGGAACCCGGCGGCAACGCTCCAGGTACCAATGGGGCTGCCACTTTGCAAAATGGAAACGGTCGCGGACGGTTGGTTGCGTTCGTTCTCTTTATAGGTCTTTTCCATTTGGACCGCGACGGCCATCGGGCCTATCGGCAAATGCGGATAATTCAGCGACGGCAATTGAGAAGGACTGATAAGCGCGGCATTGGGGTAGTACTCATCCACTACCACCTCCAGGGAATCGACTGGTAAGTGAATCCTGTTTCCTTTGTAGAGCTGGGAATCAGGCACGGAAATGACCTGGTCGGAATCGACACCGCTGGTATCGATGATCGCAAGCTCATCGTGATACAGACTTTCCGAGTAGTTTTTGGTTTGACCCTGGTCCAGCCGCATCTGGCTTTCCAGATCCACGAAAATGTCCGCGAACAATTGGCCGACCAAAAGCAGTATCAGACCGGAATGCAGAAGGAGGATCCCCGCCTTTTTCCAGCTCAATTTAAACCTGGCGATATGAGCTGCTACCAGGTTGACCAGGAGCAGACTGCCGACGATGTAGCCCCCTGGAAACCAGGGAATTCGCAGATCCGCGCGAGGCAGCGTGAAGAAAAGGAAGAAACTCTTGAAATAGCGGTTCTCCGCTTCGTAGACGCCAATGTGCACCTGATCCAGTGTGCCGACGAAGACTAGCACCATTGCGCATGCCAAACAGAAAATGGTCAGCTTGAGCGATGTCAGAGGCTTTAGCCAGCGAGGCAATTCACTCGTCATTCGTCGATTTCGGCTTGGCCGACACGGCGGGTGCCGGCGATTGGGTCTCTGCGGGAGAGGTAAAGCGGAAGGACTTCACGAAGTCCAGAAATTTTTGACGCTGACTTTCGATGAGCTCCGGAGGACCAGTCATCTTGACGAACCAGGTGCGATCGGCCGTCTGGAGTACCGCGCCCAGAATTCGTGAAGGTTTTGACGCGCTTTCTGCCGATTGAAAATCGACCAGAGAAGTCGGGACGTTATCCACCTCAGTGCGTTGGATGTTTTGTGGCAGTTGATTTTCGTCCAAAGGCGCTAATTGGAGCTGACCCCTCCAGCGATTGATGTTTGAGATCAACCCACCGGCTTCGCCGGGGAAAGCAATCACCGAAACGTCTGCCGAAGCGGCGTTCGGGCCTTCGACCTTAAAGCTTCCCAGCCGCATTTCCGAAAGCGGTTGCTCGCTCCAGCCGTCTGGTTTGGTCCAACGCGCCGGATTTCCCGGTGGTGGCGCCAATGGGCCCGACCCGCTCTGCATCGCCACGCTGATCCCTTCTTTGGGAATCTTGTAGACCTCGATTTTGCTGTTATTACAGGAAGCCAGCGCCAGCGCCACAACGACCGAGATTCGCCCGCGATCCCAAAATCGCTCTCGTCCTCGTCGTCCTCGATCTTTGAGGTTAGAGCGGATTGCAGCGGGTGGTTCTATTGGTGGCCTTCTTATCATTCCAAAGCATTCTTCCTGCAACCTTCAAAGAACTTGGACGAGGAAAATTTCCGCATCGTAGTCGGTTAAGAGCTTCCCGTCTTCAACGCGTACCGGATCTTGAGTTCATCAAAATGAGCCGAAGGATACCATTGGTATAACATGAAATAAACGATGACACCGGTAATCGAAACATAGAGCCAGATCGGCATCGTAAATCGGCCCATTCTACGGTGGCGATCGAATCGCGCCCGCAAGGCAGGGATCACGGTAATGGTCACCAATGGCAGGATCGTAAAGCCAAGGATGAGATGCGTGATCAGGATGACGTAATAGAGAGGTCGAACCCACCCTTCGGAAGTGAATTTTACCGATCCTTCTCCGACAGCGCTCAGCAGCCCAAAGTGATAGGTCAAATAGCAGGCCAGGAAAATTGTCGAGCAGACCAGCGCCGTGACCATGCAGGTGATGTGCACCCGTTTCCGTTCCCGCCGAATGGCAGCCCATCCAACTGCGATAAAGCACGTACTGAGACCGTTCAAGGTCGCGTTCACCGGAGGAAGGTCAAACACATTCATCTCACATGTGGGCTACTAGAAGCGGAACAAACGATAAGGTAGGCTGGAGTCCGGAACGGATCAAGGCTCCAAAGAACCCAACCTTTCGCACGGAGAAACAGAGACGGCAAATCGGGAGCCTCGATTTCAATAATTTTCTTGATGAATGCTTCAGGGTCTGAAACGCCCGGTAAACGACCTTTCCCGTGGTGCGCTGGTCGATGACATCGTCTACACGATCCCGCTGACAGTCGTGCAAGCGACGCAGGGGTGAGTGCAGAAACGGATTAGCGTTCGTTGGCGGAACGGGGTGTTTCGGCGTGAGGGCGAAGGTCCGCACCGTTCGCTCTTTTATGACACTTGCGGCCACAAGCGCGCCGCGGTGGGCGATTCATCCCGGTTTGGCCGGCTCAAAGAAGCGAAGCTGGACGCCACTGCGGCGTTGTCGTGGCTGCTGGCCGCCGAACGTTGCTGTTGCTCTGCCAGTTGCTTGCAGGACCGGATCATCATGAAGACCATTCCAGTCAGCAGACAGGCCAGCATACCAAGCATGAAAACAACGCTCCAGGAAAAGCTCGCGCTGATCCCGCCCACCCCGGAATCACCGGCAACATTGGACGGCTCCTTGCATCCCTCGCAGGCCACCAGCGACGGCAGATAACTCGTCAGCAACACACCGAGGAGGGATAAAAACCGGAGCATGCCCTTAGTCTTATTTATCTTTCGCCGCGACGCAAGAGGCTTCCCGAATTTTGCCTATCGGACCCCAAAACCGCATTGCTTTTTTGGGATCAGAGCGGCTGGAATGAGCCAGTGGAAAACCTTTTCCTTTATCGCATGCACTTGCGCAAGAAAGCGCAAATAAGAACGAACGTTCCCATGGTTCCTCTATTATTTTCGTTCTGACAGGCGGGCGACAATCCGGGTGATGCTTGATTCGTAGTCATTCCTCCACCGATCGTGACGAATGCCTTCGATAAAACTGAAAACCGCTCCTGCGAGCATCAGGCCGCCGAGCAAAGGGATGGTGTCGGGAATAAGACAGAGCAGGAAAACAAAGAGGGCCAAGTAACAAAACACCACCGTCAAATTTCCTGACAGAACCCTTGGTCGCCGGTCCCAAAACCACTCTGCACGCAAGAGATCATCGTGATCGATCGCGGCTCCTTCCAAGTGAAGGGATTTGATCAAATCGGCAGGAGGGAGCTCTTCATATCTCCAAGGGGCAATCGCGCTAACTGTCTGGCGCGCGTACATAATCCAATAATTGGGAACCGCACAGCGAGCGGGAATTTGTTTCCTTAATCTATCGCTATACGATATGTTGTAAAGGCATTTTGGCCTCGGCAAAGGAAATTCTATTGTTGCTGCCGCCCACCACGGCATCGCCTCGCGCGCGGGATTTGAAAATCCGAAAATCCGAAGTGATCGCCCTTACATGACGTAAAGAATCGTAAACAGGAAGACCCAAACGATATCTACGAAATGCCAATACAAACCTGTGCACTCCAGGAATCCGTGCCGTTGCGGGGTGAACTTCCCACGGAGGGCTTTCACCAGGGTTGCGATCAGTAACAGGATGCCGATAAAAACGTGGCAGCCATGAAAACCCGTCAGGACAAAAAAGCTGGACCCCATAATCGCGGTGGTGTTGAACCAAAAACCTTCGTTATGAAGACTTGGTCCACTCCAGCGCCTGGTTGGTCAGGAAGAGCGCTCCTAAAAGTATCGTGAGCAGGAGAAGACCTATGCCGCCTTTGCTATGCTTGATCAACCGCCCCTCGGCAAAGTGCAGGGTGAAGCTGCTGGAAATGAGGCAGAGCGTCGCGATGATCGTCTTTATCATTGTCTCCGCGTTCTTTCAACGCTTCGGGCATTTGCCAGCCGGCACCGGCACCCCCGCGCAACACCATGTAGCCGCAGATCAGCCCCGCAAACAGCATCGCTTCCGAGGCAAGGAAAGTGAACATCCCGAATCGGACAATGTTCGGTCCGCCTGGGTGTACTTCGTCAATCGTTGTGGCCGTAGCTTGCATGGTTAAATCTTTTGATAAATCGATAGCTTCCACAGGATGATCAGCAGAGTGAATCCGATAGCGAATACGAGTATGGCGATGAGAAGCCGGCGATTTTTCTTTCTATAATCCTCCTCCATTACAGTCGGGCCAAAGCAAGCGCTCCGAGCGTCACCGGCAAATAGACAATCGAGGCAACAAATAAGCGCTTCGCGGCTTGATCGGTTCCGACCATGGCAAATCGAAATGACATCCAGAGGAAGTACCCACCCATGGCAATGGCGACGGGAAGATACCACAAGCTGGTTAAATTCAGCATGGCCGGGAGAAGGCTCACCGAGAGCAATCCCATCGTGTACAACAAGCTCTGGCGCCCGGTCACTCGACATTCCGGATCAAAACTGGCGAGCATGACGAATCCCGCCTGCTTATAATCCTCGCGGTACAACCAGGAGATCGAAAGAAAATGTGGCATTTGCCACAAGAAAAGGATCGCGAACAGAATCCAGCTTTCAAAACCGGGTTCACCACGGGCAGCCGTCCATCCGATCACCGGCGGAAGAGCGCCCGGAATCGCGCCCACGATCGTGTTCAACGTCGTCACGCGCTTCAAAGGCGTATAGACAAAGACATAAATACCGATTGTCACCGCGCTGAGCAGGCCCGCGTAAATATTCGTGGCAATGCTCAGCCAGAGAATTCCGCCGGCGGAACACAGAATCCCAATGATCAACCCTTCATCCAAGGTCATCCGCCGCCTCGGCAGTGGTCGATTCCGGGTCCTGCGCATTCGCGCATCGAGTTCGACTTCAAAAACCTGATTCAGTGCGGCAGCTCCCGAAGCGGCAAGGGCCGTGCCTGCCAGCGTATGAAACAGATAGAGGAGATCGACAGACCCGCGCCATCCAAAGAGGAAGCCAACAAGCGTGGTGACCAGAACCATTAAGGTGATCCGGGCTTTGCACAACTCGGAGACGTCCGCGACCCAACGCCGGGTGTGGGAGACCGGGCCGCCCGGCAAACGGGCGACGCGAGGTTTGTCCGCAAATGCGCTCATGCCCTGGCTGCCTCCTTCCGCAAGGTCACCCGAGCATCTTCTCGGCGTGTGACGGAAAGCATTGCAGACAGGACAACGCTGAGAAGCACTCCGGTCATGAAAGTCAATGCCCCAACAAACACATGGGAGGTTGCGATATCGGCAGCTTTATTACTCCAGATCGTCCAAGCTCCGAGGACGAACTGCGCTACGACGAGCGCAAGCCAGACACCTGCCGCCGAACGCGCCGGACCGGGAATTTGTCGAGTCCGAAGTATACCCGTTGCGACAGAGATAAGGCCGACAACGATCAAGAGGGCCCATACTCGATGGACGTACTGCAATAGGATAAGACCCGAGGTAATGGGCGGCGCGGCTTGAGTCGTTGCCCGCGTCTCATTGATACGAGCAATCGATGCCGCATCGAGCGGCGGAAAGAACCCGCCGTAAGCGGTCGGGAAATCGGGAATTGATAATCCCGTGTGCGAGTGCCGCATCGAGGCGCCCAATGCCAATTGAACAAAGAGCATCGCGGTGACCGTGATCGTCCAGAACCGCAGGATGCGGACCTCGCGCTGGTGTGCGGCTGGTTCGATCCGGCGCCAGAACCGGGAAGTTACCAGGGCAATAGTCGCCACCAGGCAGAAAAATCCTTGGGCCAGGCAACCATGAAAAAGTCCCAGAACCGCGTTGTGTTCCGTCACCCGTAATCCGCCAAGGACGCCCTGAATGATCACGGCCAGGACGGCAATGCCAGCCAGCCATTTTACCCACCTTCGATTCTCTATCACCAAGGTCAGGGCGCAGAGCGCGATGGTCAGGAGTCCTACTCCGCTGGCGATGAGGCGATGCGTATGCTCGAAAAGAACGTCGCCTACCCAATGCGAAACCGGAAACAGGAACATATTGTAGCCGAAGCTGTTCGGCCAGTCCGGAACTGCCATTCCAGCGCCGCGACTGGTGACCAGTCCACCGCTGCAGATTAATACCAGAACGCCGGCAGCCACAAAAACCGCGTACCAGTGCAGAAACCGCTTTGCTGGATCAAGCTCGGACATTAAATTTCCCGAAAGAGATTAGTGGGCTGCGATTCTGGCTGTCTCAGGCGCCGGTTCATTCTGCGGCAAATAGTCTTTCTGCATTCCGGGAACACTGTATTCATACGGCCCGTGATAGACGGTCGGAGTTGTTTCGAAATTTCCATGGCCCGGAGGCGATGGGACCGTCCATTCGAGCGTGGTCGATTTCCAGGGATTTTTCGGGGCTTTTGGCCCTTTGAAGATGCTGTAAAAGAAGTTGATCAGGAACGGAATCGTCGACAGCCCAAGACAAAATGCGCTGATGCTGATAAAAACATTGATCGGCTGCGAGCTTCGCAGGTGATCGTACAGCGGAGGATCCGCGATTCGCCGCATCATTCCGTTCAGCCCAAGATTATGCATCGGGAAAAAAGTGCAGTTAAAGAAGATGAACGCGAGGGCAAAATGAATCTTGCCCCATGTTTCGTTCATCATGCGGCCAAACATTTTTGGGAACCAGAAATAAATTGCGCCGAATACGGCAAAAAGGCTGCCGCCGAACAACACGTAATGAATGTGTGCAACAATGAAATAGGTGTGGTGAATGAAGAGGTCGACAGGGGTTGCAGCCATGTAGATTCCGCTCAAACCGC
Organism: uncultured Verrucomicrobiae bacterium; assembly: GCA_963782115.1. Classification (GTDB taxonomy): domain Bacteria; phylum Verrucomicrobiota; class Verrucomicrobiia; order Chthoniobacterales; family JAFAMB01; genus JAFAMB01. Next base: position 84,836 of record CAWAIK010000010.1, on the reverse strand, counting down.
CGATAACGAACATCGATACAAACGCCAAAGCAAAGCACATTGCGGTCGTGAATCGGATAGAGCCACCCCAGACCGTTCCCATCCAGTTAAACGTTTTGATGGCCGAGGGTACCGCGATCACCATCGTCGAAAATGAGAACGTGGCGGAAAGCAGAATGTTCATACCGCTGACAAACATGTGGTGTCCCCAGACGATGAAACCCAAAACACCGATTGACACTAGCGCATAGACCATTGCCTTATAGCCGAAAATCGGCTTGCGGGAATTGACAGCCAGAATTTCGGAAACAATTCCCATGGCCGGCAGAATCATAATATAAACTTCGGGGTGACCGAAAAACCAGAACAGGTGCTGCCAGAGAAGCGGCTGCCCATAATTGCTCGCCGAGAAAAAGCTGGTTCCGAAATTCAGATCACAAAACAGCATGGCTGCGGCCGCCGAAAGAACCGGGACCGCCAGCAGAAGAAGAATCGCAGTGATGAAAAGCGCCCAGACCGGCAGGGGCAACCGAAACATCTTCATGCCAGGCGCGCGCATATTGATGACGGTCGTGATGTAATTTGTAGCTCCTGCGATTGAAGCCAGGCCATTAACGAAGAGCCCAACGCACCATAAACTCTGGCCCGCTTGCGTATGATTATATTGAGCGTGTGCTGACAACGGAGCATAAGAGGTCCATCCGCCAGCTGGGAAGCCGTCGGGAACAAAGAAGCTCGACAGCAACACGATGCCCGATAGGAAGAAGAGCCAGTAAGACAAGGCGTTGAAGAATGGAAAAGCCATGTCCGGGGCTCCGATCTCGAGGGGAATCAAGAAGTTTCCGAAGACACCGATCAAAAACGGCATAATTACCAGAAAGACCATCACGGTAGCGTGCATGGTAACCAATCCGTTATATCCGCCGGGCTGAATCGCTCCCGCCGAGGTCACTAGCCAACTCGGCAGCAGTGTCCCGATGAATGGAACCGGCGCATTCGGGAATGCCAGCTGAAAGCGGACGCCCATGGCCAGCAAACCTCCGACCACCAAAAAAAACATGGTCGTAAAAAGATATTGGAGGGCAATCGTTTTGTGGTCTAACGACCAGATGTATTTCCGGAAGAAACTCAACTCCGGATGGTGCGCATGCGACGCATGCACTTCTTCCGGAACGGTGTGAGCGAATGTTTCTGCCATAACAATTTCCTACAACTATTTACTCTGCGCCGGCGGGTTGGCTGAAGAGGCACTGGCGGCGGCAGCTATTTTCTGTTTATACCATTTGTCGAATTCCTCTTGAGAAACAACCTCGATCTGCGCTTTCATATTGTAATGCCCCGAACCGCATAGCTGGCTGCAAGCCAGATCATAGCTCCCGACTTTTGTCGGAATGAACCAAACCCAATCAATGGTGCGCCCAGGAACCGCATCCTGATAGATGCGGAACTGCGGAATATAAAAACCATGGATGACGTCTCTCGAGGTAAGACGTATTCGAACCGCTTTATTGACCGGTAGCTCGAGCACCCCGGACTGGAAATCCTCTTTGGTGAGAGGGTCTGTTCGATCGTTTCCGAACACATTATCAGCACTCAGCAGTTTCACATCCGATCGCCCAAGTTTTCCGCTCGCGCCCGGGTACTGAAAAGAGAACCCAAACTGGTAGGCATTCACCGCAACCTCCATGGTATCCGGCGCCGGTTCTTTGTGGATGACGCTCAACCACATGTGATTGCTGTAGCCCCAGAGCCCGATAAAGATCGCTGTCGGTATCGCCGTCCAGACCAATTCCAGGCGATTGTCGCCGTGGCTGTAGGTGGCTCGCACCCCTTTTTTTGCGCGGTACTTGATCAAAAAGTAAATGTAAACAATCTGAGTCAGGACGAAGACCGCCCCGGTGAGATAATAAATAAAATAAGTAAGCTGATCGATCTGCTCCCCGCTCTTACTCGCGACGTCCGGCATCCACCAGAGACCCGACGTCCGCTGCGCCGCGTAAGCAGGCGCCCCGATCGCGACAAATACAGAAATCAGCAAAGCCATCAATCCGCTTTTTCTGGATAAAAACTGGTTCATAGACAGCTCATAGGAAGGATACTTCGGAGCGAGCTCTTGTCATGGGACTTTACTCAGGAAGTAGTTGCGGGCGTCGGAGCCGGCGCCGGCGGCTGAGACTGAGGCGGCGGCTGGGCGTTCGACGCTGGAGGTTGGGAATTCGGCGCCGGCGTTTGCGCGTTTGCTGCCGGCGGCTGGCCGCCCGACGCGGGAGCCCCAGGTTTTTGCTGACCCGCCGGTGCTCCGCCCGTCAGGTTCTTGGGCGGCATCTTTTCTATTTCCGGCCAAGTCCACTGCTCCTTTCGATCTTTGAACTCGCCCCGGATCTGTTTGACCATGTCCGCCGTAATCGGCGGAGCGTTATTTCCCCAGTCGGATCGCACGTAGGTCAGAATCGAAGCAAGCTGCGAATCCGTGTACTGAGCCTCCCAGGCTTGCATCGCGTTATTGAATGGTTTCCCCTCGACCACCACCGGTCCCTGCAGGCCTTTGAGCACGATTGCAATAAGATGATTTGTCGCGTCTCCCAATTCCACCTCGGATCCGGCAAGGGGTGGATATTGACCAGGTACACCTTGACCGGTCGCCTGATGGCAGGTGATGCAATTCGCCGAAAAAAGCGCTTTTCCCACGACCTTCGGGTCCGGCGGTCCTTTCGCGCCACCTTCTACACCAAACTTTGGCTCAAAATCGAATACGTCCGCTTTGAAGCCGCCACTAAATGAAAACAAATAGGCTCCAGCCCAGAAAATGCCGAGACCGATCAACCCAACCAGCCAGACCGGGATCGGCGCTTTTCCGGGTTCCGGCACTTCCTGGCCCAGTCCGGTATATTCTTCAGCAGAGGAATGGTCGTCCCCGGTCTCTTGAAAGCGCTCACGGGAGCTCTGTCCGGACTCTTCAACCTGATGTTCGTGCGTTGAGCTCATTCTGTTGCTTCAGGAGCTTCCGGCAAGGGGTAGTTCTGTTTCAGCGAAAGCAGATACTCCACAAGCGCCTTGCCTTCGGCCGTGGGCACAACCTCATAACCCGACGGAGGCGCGTCCGCGCCCTCCAGCTTGACGGCGTCGGCGGAGGGTTGTCCCTGTATTTCCCGGGTCTCGAACAACCATCGGTAGGCCGGCATCGCCACTTCACGGCTCATGGTTTGAGGACTGTACAGGATCCGGTAAAACCATTGTGGATCTGTCTGACGAACTCCGACATTGGTCAGGTCCGCACCGAGCCTTGAGGTTCCCAGAAAAACTTGGTGATCGAAGATGTAATCCCTCGCCACGGTGCGCCGTGTGCCCCACTGGCGGTTAATATCGTTTCCCTCGTCTTTTTCGCGGATGTACTGGCTATGACAATAGACACAGCCGTTCGCCGCATAAACTCGAGCCCCCTGGGCGGCTGTTCCAGGGTTACCGAGCGGCGCCAAGGCGCCTGTTGCGTCATCTTTGCTTTGCCGCAAACCGGCAAAGCTCAGGTACGGGTAAGCGACCAGTCCAAGCCAGGAAACCCCGAACAGCAAGAAAACACCGAAAAAGAGACCGTTTAATTTGTTCACGCCACGCTTACCTCTGCCTCGGTATTTTTTGTAGCCGCGTCTGACTGTTCGGTTGCGTCCTGTCGTTGTCTGGCCGGCGCCGATATCAGGAGGATCAGTGTGAAGGCAATTGCAAACGCTAGATTCGCGACTACCACTATAAGCACAGCGAAGTTTTGAATTGCCAGAAATGGTTCGAGCAGATCGTTCACCGCGATCATCGGCACTTGCGGATCCGCCAATCCGAAGCCTTGAATCAGGCCGCCGATCGTAAGATCAAAAAACAACAGCCCGAGGCCGACGACGAGCAACCAGAAATGCGTCTCGATGAGCCTATAGAAGATCCATTGCCTGTTCAGCAGCCTGGGCACGATATAATAAAGGGCTCCAAATAGAATCATGCTGTAGAAGCCAAACAGGCCAAGCTGTCTGTGGATCATCGTAACAAACGTGAACTGCGTAAACTGGGCGACCGACCGAGCCGAAATAATGCTCCCTTCGAACGAATAGAGCGTGTAAATTATCGCACCGGTCAGCACAAATCGCAGCGCGAGGTTCTCGCGCAACCCTCCGAAATCGCCTTTCATCGTCAGGTGAAAATTCGCCGTGGCGGCAAGTACAGGAATCAGCATCAACACTTTTGCCACGATACTGGCGGTGACCATCCATGCCGGAAGCGGTCCGCCGATCAGATGCGTCATTCCTGTCCACCCACCAAACAACGCGAGGGCCCAGAAACCCAAGAGTGCGAGCTTGTGACTGTAAATCGGGCGTCCGACGATTATTGGAATCAGATAATAGGCAGTTGCCAATGCGATCGGAGTGAGCCAGAGATCGACTAAGCAGCCGACGTACCACCAATTGATTGCCGGCTGCGCAGCCCCGGGTGCGGGTGCGATATCGAGCGCGAGGTTCGCGGTTGCATACATCCATGCGAACCACAAAAATGCCCCCAGAAGATACCATTGCGAAATATAAGTGATCGCCGGTTTCCTGTTCCAGATGATCGTAATAGCCCAAAGGCACACTGTGGCCAGCGCAAGAAACAAGATGAAGGCCGATTCGGGCGGAAACTCCAGCAACTCTCTGCCGGTCGTCGCCCCGGCCAGAATGGATAGGACTCCGGTTACCATGCCCAAATTCCAGACAGCGCTTGCGAGGATGGGAAATAAGGGGTTGCGTAACGGCACACCTCCGAAACTCGAAAGCAACCAGATTCCGGTGCCAATACCGGTGCAAGTAGCCCATCCATAAACATAACAGTTGAGAAAAGCGGGATAGGCGCGACCGAAACTCAACCAAGCGACACCTGGAAACGTCCACCAAGCGGTTGGTGTATGGATTTGCGAAGAGCTCAACAGATAAAAAATCGAGGCAATAACAAGCCAGAATACGCCCGACCCAAAGAAGATGAGAATCGGAACTCGGATTGACCGGTCGACGATCGAGAGGTCACCGTGATTCGTGGCTGAGTCACCTCGGGACTTTGGCTTTGAAATGGCGGTTTCTTTCATCTATTCGGAAGTCATTTCGGCATGTGGGCGAACCGTCTCGGTTCGCCCGGCTCTGAAGAAGGGCAAGTAGGGAATGCTTCGCCTGCTCCCGTATAGATCGCTAAAGCCCATTTCTGAGAGGCGGGCGATCATTTCTGACCTCCCGGCTTTTGAGCGTTGGAAGAGGGCGCCGGGGATACCTGCGGCTGCGGAGGAGCGGGAGGATTCACCGGACCGGCCGGATGCGGCTTATTGGATTGTAACTGAACTAAAACCAGTTCCATGGCCCGATCGATCGGAATTCCGACCACACCCTTGCTCTTGTCCACCCAGCGATACTGCGTCAGGGCCTTCTGATTTTCGCTATTCAGATCGGCAAGGTTTTTCAAACGCGCTTGTGCATGCAGGTCCTCCACATTCGGAATGCTTTGGCCCTCCGAAACCAGAAAAACGACGAAGCCGCAAAACAAGAGGACCATAACTAGAGCGGTGGTGATCATGGGGGCTGAACTATTGCCTTTTTGTCTATGATCGGCCATCGGGTTAGTTGCTCAATTTTAGGGATTCAAGCAGACGCGGATCCCGCGCCGGGAAAAGAGAAACACCGCCCAGACTGCGAAGAAAAATGAACGCCAGAAGCGGTCCGATCGAAAGCAACGCCAGCAGATCCAGAATGCTCAACTCAAATCCTCTCTGGTGCAAAAACGGCATGATGGTGACGTAAGTGTCCAAAATATGCATTCCCAGCACCCAGAATGAGATGGCGGCCAGAAATTTTGCATTCCTTTTGGTGTATTCGAATAACAGGTAAAAAAACGGCACGAAAAACCGGCCAATGACCAGGAAGGTGTTCAAAACATTCCAGGACTCGACATTCCGTCGCAGGAACCACTCCGTTTCCTCCGGGATGTTTGCATACCAGATCAGCATGTATTGGGAAAAGCCGATGTATCCCCAGAAAATGGAGAAGACGAAAAGCAGCTTTCCCATGATGTGATAGTGCTCTTCGTTCACAAACCGCAGGTATCCGGCGTTTTTCAACGCCATCACCACCAGGATAATCATGGCCATCCCTGCTCCAGCCGCGCCTCCGAAGATGTATACGCCCCACATTGTCGAGGCCCAGCGATAGTCGGGCGATGAGAACCAATCAAAGGCAATAAGGGTTGTACAGACGGCGAAAAGGAGGATCCCGGGAAATGAAAAGCCGCGCATCTGGATCGACCACTTGGGATCGCCGTCGCTGTCTTGACGAACCGAAGTACGCCTGAAATAGAGAGCCGCAAAGCTGAAGAATGCGAAGTAAAGAACGGCTCGAACCCAAAAAAAAGGGATAACGACCGATCCGATATGCAGTTCGAAATAGGAAAGCTTGTCCCTCAAATGGGGATCAAGCACCGGATTCTCTTTCGCTGAGATCCAATCCCATATATCCCGACGGGCAAAAAAGAGCGGAAGAAAAAACAAAACCATCCAGGGCAACAGAGTCGCCAGATTTTCCATTTGACGCCGGACGACAATGCCCCAACCCGAATCTGTGGCGTGATGAACAATGATCCAGAAAAAGCAGCCGATCAGGATGGTGAAGAAGTAAAGGAACGCGAACAACCACGAGAACGCGAATTGTTTACGCAACTCGCTACCGCTGCGCGCGGCGAACCCGATAATGAGCGTGATCAACAGGCAGGAAATCCCGATGCCCAAAAGCGCCAACAGCAGCCTATTAACGTTTCGGCTCTCGAATATCTCGGGTCTTGGAACGGTTAAATGGTCGTGGCTCATCGCTCCTATCGCGTTTGCTTTGTCTCAATTTTTGCCGGTGGCTGCGGAACAGCTTGCGGAGGCGCATTCTGCTGAGGCGCGCTCTCCGGTTTTCCTTCGTTCTCAAGCGGCGCCTTCTGATCTTCAGGAACATCTTCCAGGCGTGCAAACTGGCTCTTCTGCAGCGCGCGAATATAGGCAATGATCGCCCAACGATCTTTGACGGTCACTTTATCGCCATACGCCATCATGGTATTAAAACCGTGCGTGATCGTATTGAAGATCTGTCCGTCGGCCATCTGTCGATACTTGTCCTGATGATAGTTCGCGATACCAAGCAACCCATATTTTGAGGTGATCCCATTTCCTTGCCCAGTTGCGCCGTGACAAACAGCGCAGTTGATCGTGAACTCTTTCTGGCCGCGTTGAATCAGTTGCGCCGTCATCGGCAACGGCAACCCGGTGCCCCATTGGTCTCCCATCTTGCCAGTATTGAGATAGTCCGTTCCGGCAGAGAACTCCCCCAGCGGCGATTCGATATCGTCCGTTGGAGCCCCCGAGTTTTGTATCGGATGCCCGGGAATATCGTACCCCATCGGAATCGTTCCGTCGACGGGTGGACGCGCGGCTCGGCCATCGGCGAAAAACGAGCTCGGTTTTTGGAATTTCAACTTATCCTGGCGCTTCATGTCACCAAAAAATTCAATGGCGGTTATCTGCCGATGTTGTCCTTGAAAACCGAGCAACGCGATCGTGATGATCGTCACCAAGGTAAAAACGATCAAAAAATTTTTAATCATTCGCGTAAACCAGAGTGACCTCCGCGCCACCGATTCCTTCAAGAAATTCCCGAGTTCCGATTTCTGAAAATTGCGGATCCACCGATTCGATTACCAGGAAGAAGGCGTCGTTGGTCACCCGATTGAATGGTTCATGATCAAAGAGCGGATGATGCAGCCGAGGCAGCCGGTTCAAAATGAAAACGCCGAAAAAAGCCGTGAATGCCGAAATCAGCACGGTCAGCTCAAACATGATCGGAAAAAAAGGCGGGACCGTGAAAAAATTCACCGGCTTGCCATGCACGATCAATGGAAAGAGGAACGACGACGGAATGAATTCGAGCAAAGCGGCTGTAGTAAACCCGAGGAATCCGCCGCAAAAGATGATGTATCCCAGAGGTGACCTTCCGAGTCCCATGGCCTTGTTCATTCCATGGATCGGAAAGGGCGAATGAACATCCCAGAATTTAAATCCTGCGTCGCGAACCTTCTCTGCCGCCTCATAAAGAGCTCTTGCGCTCGAAAATTCCGCGACGACGGCAAACGCAGGTTTCGGGAGAGCGGCAGCACTCATGCGTGGATCTCCTTCACAGTTTTTCCCCCTTCCGGGTCAGGCGGATGATAGTGAGGATCGGACTCCGGAAGAACACTCTTGACCTCGGACATCGCGACCATTGGAAGAAAGCGGATAAACAGCAGAAAGAGCGTAACAAAGATCCCTAGGGTCCCAATGAAGGTGAACACATCCACCCATGTGGGGTAATACATCCGCCAGGCGGACGGGAGAAAATCCCGATGAAGGGAGATCACAAATATCACGAAGCGCTCAAACCACATACCCGCGTTGGCACACATCGAAACGAAAAAGACCGTTGCCATATTCCTGCGGAATGCGCGAACCCACATCAGCTGCGGCATGATCACGTTGCAGGTAAACATCGTCCAGGAAGCCCACCAATAAGGACCAAAGTAACGGTTCAGGAATGCAAAGCGTTCGAATGGATTCGCTCCATAAAAAGCGACAAAAAATTCCATGCAATACGCGTATCCGACTATGGAACCGGTGAACAGGAGCAGCTTGCACATCACGTCGATATGATCCCAGGTAAACACGTCGTGGAGCTTGTAGAGGGTCCGAGCAGGCAGCATCAATGTCAGCACCATCGCAAATCCACCAAAAATTGCCCCGGCAACAAAGTACGGAGGAAAAATCGTGGTGTGCCATCCCGGCAAAACCGACGTCGCGAAGTCGAAGGACACCGTCGAGTGCACCGACAGGACCAGCGGAGTCGAAATGCCCGCCAGGACCAAGTAGGCCATTTCGTAATGGCGCCATTGTCTGTTGCCGCCGCGCCATCCGAACGAAAGCACCCAGTACACACTTTTCGCAACCCGTCCCTTCGCCCGATCCCGCATCGTTGCCAAATCAGGCACCAACCCGAGATACCAGAACAAAACCGAGACCGTGAAATAGGTCGAAACCGCGAAGACGTCCCACATTAACGGGCTGCGAAAATTGGGCCAGATCCAGTTCGGATTCGGGACTGGAGCCATAAACCAGGCCATCCAGATCCGACCGACGTGAATACCCGGGAAAATTCCCGCACAGATCACGGCAAAGAGTGTCATGGCCTCGGCGGCCCGGTTGATCGAGGTACGCCATTTTTGGCGACAAAGATGGAGAATCGCCGAGATCAAAGTCCCGGCGTGACCGATACCGATCCAGAACACAAAGTTAGTGATACCCCAGGCCCAACCGACCGGAATATTGTTTCCCCAGACACCGACCCCGGTGAACAGGAGATAGAAAATGCAGAAGACGCCGAAAGCGGCGAACGAGCTTGTGATTGCGATCGAGATCCACCACCAGCGAGGGGCCTTGTTTTCGACGATTCCGGCAATCCGGTCGGATATCCAGGCCATCGAGTGGTTATTCCACACGAGTGGACGCCTCGGCATCCGTTCCACGAAAGCGGTCGTCGATGCGTCGCTCTCAGCCATTACGCGTTACCTCCGGTGGTTTGAGTTTCGGCGCGCGGCAGATCGTGTCTCTGATCACCGTTTTCGTCCACATTGATTTTGCCGACTCTCGCGGCGCCCGGCATCTTCGGATTCGGGTTGCGGATTCGGGCCAGATAAGCGGTGCGAGTCTGAATGCTAAGATATTCGAGCAGATGGTAATTCTGCGGAAGCGCTCGAAGCTGCGCGACGCGGCTTTGCGGGTCTTTCAAGTCCCCAAAGACAATCGCTTCGGCCGGACAAGCCTGTTGGCAGGCTGATTGGACGGAATCGGTCGGAAGCGTCAGGTCCCCTTTCACACCTGCCTTGACTCGCTGCGAAATCTTAGCCGTCTCGATCCGCTGAATACAGTAGGTGCACTTTTCCATGACGCCACGGCTGCGAACCGTCACATTCGGATTTTTTTGCATCTTCGAAATCTCGGCCATGCCCCATGGCGCCAACGGCCCGAGATAAAGCTCCGACTTCCCCTGAAATCCAGGCAACCCTTTGTCGATTCGATCCAGGAGCGGTCGATCGTTGTAATTGAAAAAGTTGAATCGCCGAACTTTGAACGGACAGTTGTTCGAACAATATCGCGTCCCGATACAACGGTTGTAGACCATCAGGTTCAGCCCTTCTTCGCTGTGGACGGTCGCATTCACCGGGCAGACGGTCTCGCACGGCGCATTCTCGCAGTGCTGGCACATCATCGGTTCCATCACCATTTCCGGGTCGTCCTCGAGGTGCGGATTATTTTTATCGCCGTCCGCGCTGGCAAAATAACGGTCGATGCGGAGCCAGTGCATCTCGCGGCTATGGTGAACCTGCTCCTTGCCGACCACCGGAATGTTGTTTTCCGCCTGGCACGCCAACACGCAAGCGCTGCAGCCGGTACAGGTATTCAGATCAACCGACATCGCCCACTGGTTCGGCGCGTTCAGCGGCGGATGACTGTAAAGCGAGACGTTTGGCGGGATCTCTGCATCCATCCAGACGGCCTTGGCAAAAGCAGGATTTTTGTGGTAGTCCTCGACCGTTCCTTCCCGCACCAGAGCGCGCCCCTCCATGCTGTAATGATTTTGTGTCTGGACCAGCTGATGGGCTTTCTTCTGGACCAGCTTTACGGTCGCTCTGGTGGCATAGTAAGGAGCGCTGGTGGTTCGCAGCTGGTACGCATTGAACCCGGTCTCCCGTCCGACCCTGCCAATCACCCATCGTCCGTAACCGAGCGAGAGACTGAGCGAATAATCGGCGTGCCCGGGCGCGATCATCACGGGCGCTTGCAGTTTTCGCTCACCGACGCTGATCTCCACCATGTCCCCGTCGTCGACCTGAAGAGCTTTAGCAGTCGATTTGCTCAGAAGAACAGCGTTGTCCCAGGTCAACTTGGTGATCGGATCCGGTAATTCCTGCAGCCAGGCGTTATTCGCGTAGCGACCATCGTAAACTTTGTAATCCGCCGGGAAAACCACCTCGATCGAGCTTGGCGTCACCGGGCCGGGCAACGGACCCGCCGTTTTCAACAAATCGGGCAGGGCGTTCGGATTGAACTCCACCTTTGCGATTCCATAGACGGTCTCTTCTGCGTAACCGTTCCGGAGAAATTTTGTCCAGGCCGACTCGAAATCGCTCTGATTGGAAAGAGACTTGAAGGTGTCGCGGACAGCCTGTACGCCATTGGGAAGAGCGGCCAGTTTGGACAGGATATCGATTTGGGAAAGCCCGCCGAATAAAGGGAGAATCATTGGCTGAATCGGCAGGTAAGTACCATCCGTCGCTCGCTGGTCTCCCCAGGATTCGAGAAAATGCGCTTCAGGCACATGCCACTTCGCTTCGGCGGAGGTCTCATCGACATGGTACCCGAGCCGGATAACCTCCGGGATCGACCTCTGAACTCCGGACCAGTCGACATCCACTGGCGCCGTATAAGCCGGGTTGCCACCGAGGATAAAAAGTTTTTTGAGCGCGTGCGATTTTGTCTCTGCGACCAAATCGCCAAGTTTCGCTGTCTTGACGCGTGGAGCGCTCAATATTTCCAAGGTCGAACCGAACGCGCCGAGCGCGTTGTTCATCGCAAGGACCACGCTTTGCACCCAGGCCGGAAACCGGTTACCTGCCAAAACCAGGCTTCGCCCTTTTCTGGCCACCAGATCGTTCGCACACTCCGTAAGCCAGGCATCGTCAAATTGCGTGCTGGTTTCGCTGAAGGTGGCAACGACTCCACCCAGAACGCGGTCGTTTGTGGATCCAGCCAGCTTTTTCGCCAACTCCACCGCAAAGGCAGGAATCTGAGACGCCGCACAGCGGAAACGGTGATCCGCCATCCCGCCGGTCGTCGTAAAGCGATTCTCGACAGCGTAAAGCCGGTTCATTCCGTCGATCGATCCACGCACACGCCGGCGACGGCTGAAATCCCGTACGCCTTGCAAGGTTTGTTCGGAGCCCAAAAAATCGCAGTCGAGCGAAACGATGATATCGGCGTTCCCAAATGCCGGCTTGATCGCGACGTCAGGACCGAAGAGAGGGGTGATGGCCGCGTCGGGTTCTTCGAAACTGAGAGGTTCGTAGGAGTAAAACCTGACCTGCGGAAATTGCTCCTTCAACGAACGCAGAATGCGATCGCGAGTCGGCGAGAGCTGCTCATCCAGCAGAATCCCGATTCCCTCTCCTTTACCTGATTCCAGTTCTTTTCGGACCGCCCCGAGATACTTATCAAACTCCTGGGCCGTGGTTTCTTTTCCATTGACGAGAAATGCCCTTGCACGGTCCGGATCGTAGAGATCCAGCACGACGGCTTGCGCAAAAAGATCCGTTCCACCGTTGCTCGAAGGCACCAGAGGGTTGCCTTCGAGTTTGGTTGGGCGTCCTTCATAAGTCGTGGCAATCAGCGGCAGACCACCCAACGGTCCAGGCATCGAGGTCGTGTAAAGAACGGCCTTGCCTGGTATTAACCATTCGACGCTTTTGGTGTACGGAACAAGATAAGCCTCTGGCCGGCGGCAACCGCTCAAACCTATCCCGGCCAAAGCCATCGAGGCACCCATCAGACGAAGAAAATTGCGGCGCGACACTCCATCCAACTCCATTTCGGCAGCGCCTGCCGGGAATTCGCGCTCCAGCCAAGTCCGAAATTGAGGCGTATCGGCCAATTCCTCCAGGCTGCGCCAGTACCGCTTGCCTGTGAAATTCTCAGGAGGGTGTCGAAAAACAGTCTTCATTACCGATGGCAACCCTCGCAGGTCTGCGGCGGGTTAATGTTCCATTGTTCCTTTAATTCAAGACCGATCTCCTGTTGAGACTGTCCGTTGCCCGGCTTCCAATCCAAGTCAAAGACCTGATTGACTGGACGCAGATTGTTTTCGGGATGGCGATGACAGTTCAAGCACCATCCCATTGAGAGCGACTCTTTTTGATAAACGACATCCATGTGGTTCACCTGACCGTGGCAACTCACGCAGCTGATGCCTCGATTGACATGCACGGAATGATTGAAATAAGCAAAATCGGGCACTTGGTGGATTTTCACCCAGTCCACCGGATTGCCGTTTTGCCAGCTCTCCCGTACGGCGGCCAGTTTGGGGTTGTTGGATTGAACCTGCGTGTGGCAGTTCATGCAGGTCTGCGTGGTCGGTATGTTCGAGTGTGACGAGACTTCCACATACGAGTGACAATACCGGCAGTCCATACCGAGTTGCGTCACATGGATGTCGTGCGAGAACGGAACAGGTTGAATCGGTTGATACCCTGCTCTCATGTACTCCGGCGTCAGGTAATACCAGTAGACTGCTGATACTGCGCCCCCCACGACCAAGAGGCAGAAGATGATCTTCAATGGCAGATAATTCGTCCAGCGGGGAAAGATATTAGCCATGCGACGTCATAAAGCAGTTTAAATGTGCGCGAGCACAAAATGCGACGCGACAAAAAAGCCAAATTGGCTGCGGCTTACTGGGGTTAACAGAATCTTTTTCAAACTACATCCCAAGCATTTTTAAAAAGCCCGAGAATATTGGCTTCGATCGGTTAGGCAATAAAAATCTGCGCGCATCTCCGTCGCTCCCCAAAACAATAGTTCGAGCCTAATTTTACTTTTGCCATTGGCAACGGATTTCTATGCCCAACTGAGTTTTCTTCGGAGCCCGTTGAAAATCCAGGGAGAGGAGTCAGGAGACAGGTCGCGTCAAGCAAACCCAGAATGTGAGGAAGAGCAATGTAATCGGATAGAAAACAAGACTCGGAAACACAATACAGGGACCTAGTGGGAAAAGAACCCCACCCCAAAAAGGCCAGCCACCAGCCGGCAGCGAACATTGCGTAATCGGCAGCGATGTCGGCACGAAGCGTATGGAGCAGACTGTGGGGGAGCCAGCCGGTAACGGCTGGCTCTACCCGGAAGTTCAGGAGACAGGGGTCAGGGGTCAGGGGTCAGGAGACAGGGGTCAGGGGTGAATGGCGCGAAGATAAGGGCGGTTTGGGTTGTTTCACGGCCCCGAAGGCGCCGTCTGGAGTTTGGACTTTCCGAGAACTATTCAGGGCGCGGGGTAAGGCGAGACGCCTTACTTACTGCTGCGGGCAAACCGGGACGGTCAGCTTGCGAAAGAGGGTAAGGCGGGACGCCTTACTTAGTGCGCCTGAGAGTGCGCACCAACAGTGGGGTGGAAGTCCCCATCGGACGGAGCACTGGCTGTCCGTAGCTGAAGGAAACTGCGTCGCCGAGAGGCGGGGTGGGGAGCAACCCGAAGCGAACGACCAGTCCATAATTAACAAAATGATGAACTCGATACGGCCTGATGCATTGGCGAGCCTGCTAAGTGAAGGCGAAGCCCAGAACGGAAACCGCCCGGAGAGGGAAGAACGGTAACTCCGCGACCTGACCTGCGGCGAGAAGTGAGCGTGGGGCCAGGAGTGCATGGGGTGGGTGGAGATAGAATGGTCGGAAGTTGGAGCGACATGAACTGCGAGCCAGCCAATACCAACCCCAAGCAGTCAAGCGGGTATGGATACCCAAGCCGGGGAGTAACGAAAAGCGCCCATTAGGAGTGCCGACACTGCGAGATCGAATCGTCCAAGGAGCCCTGCTCCAGGTAATCGAGCCGATCTTTGAGCGCGATTTTGCACTCCACAGCTACGGGTTCCGACCTGGAAAAGGATGTAAGGACGCGTTGCGCCGAGTCGATGAACTGCTCAAGGGCGGATCACACTGGGTGGTAGATGCGGATCTGAAATCCTACTTTGACACCATCCCACAGGAAAAACTGATGGATCGAGTGAGGGAGAAAATTGCAGAAGGAAGAGTATTGAGGCTGTACCCCTTTTATCCCAGTATGTCCCGCCTATCTGCCGTAAGTAAGGCGTCCCGCCTTACCCTTCCCGGGTTGAAACCTTGGGCTGAGTTCTCCAACCCCTTCGGCTTCGGGGCAGTTGATCGTCCCAAAGAACCCTTAACTTAGAAGCGCCATTCGGGTCAGGGGTCAGGGGTCAGGGGTCAGGGGTCGGGAGTCGGGAGCCAGGGGTCAGGCGGGGGCAGAATAAAGATTATCGCTTCGAATCGAAGCAAATGGGAAGAACTCCCGACGATTTACAAGCCGAAATCCGCAGATCCATTCCGTGATCCCTGAACTACTTTGGCTTCTGTCCAAGCACTGCGTCCGCAAAACAAAAATTCGAACAAGGAGCATTCAACCATTGACAAACCGAAAATCTGCAGAGTCTCCTGTCGCTCATTCCTGAAGTGCTGTCTCGGCTTCCGCGTTGCGATCTTTCATGGCCGCCTTGCGACTGAGCTTTACGCGGCCTTTGTCGTCGATTCCGATGCATTTCACCCAAACCAAGTCCCCAACCTTCACCACGTCTTCCACGTTTTTCACGCGGAAATCTGCCAGCTCAGAGATATGCACCAATCCGTCCTTGCCGGGAAGCACTTCCACAAATGCCCCAAAATCCTTGATGGAAACGACCCGGCCGTGATAGCTCTCTCCGACCGCAATTTCCTTCGTCATTCCGCTGATGATCTCTTTTGCCCGATTCAAACTCTCGCGGTTGGCGGAGTAAATATGGACTGACCCATCATCATCGATGTTGATCTCGGCGCCCGTCTCCGCGACGATCCCCTTGATCGTCTTTCCGCCCGGACCGATCAGCAGACCGATCTTATCCGGATGAATTCTCACGGTCTCAATTCGCGGAGCATATTGGCTCAGTTCCTTTCGAGGTGCTATAATCGCGGCAGCCATCACATCCAGCACCTTCATGCGCGCATCCCGAGCCTCGAAAATTGCTTCGGTCATTATTTTCAGGGGAATCCCCGGTAGTTTGAGATCCAATTGAAAACCGGTAAGACCGTCCCTGGTACCGCAGAGTTTGAAGTCCATATCCCCGAAATGGTCTTCCGACCCGATGATGTCCGTTAGGGTCGTGTATCGCGTTAACTTATCCCCTTCAAATTCGGTGACCAGCCCGACAGAGATCCCGGATACCGGTTTGCGGATTGGAACCCCGGCGTCCATCAGCGCCATGACGCCTGCGCAGACGCTCGCCATGGAGGTCGAACCGTTCGATTCCATTATCTCGCTGCTCACGCGGATGGCGTACGGGAACTCGCTTTCCTTCGGAATAACAGGTTCTATCGACCGTTCGGCCAGCGCGCCATGACCGATTTCGCGCCGGCTCGTACTACCGAACCGCCCTGTCTCTCCGACGCTAAAAGGTGGAAAATTGTAGTGCAGGATGAAACGCTTGGATTGGTCTCCGCCCGTGTAGCCGTCGATCATTTGAGCCTCCTCGGAAGAAGCAAGAGTCGCGAGCGCGACTGCCTGCGTTTCGCCTCGCGCGAAAAGTGCAGACCCATGCGAGCGCGGCAGCAGCCCCACTTCCGCGCTCAGCGGACGCAGATCATGGAATCCGCGACCATCACAACGCTTCTGTCGATCAAGAATGCTGACCCGGAACGCCTTTTTCTGGAGGTAATCGAACGCCTGAGAAATGTCGAACGGGGTCGCATCGGGAAACTTCCCGAGAATCGTTGTTTCGACTTCCTTGCGGAGGGAGTCCACAGCCTTGCTGCGTGCAACTTTTCCCGAGGTATAGAGTGCCGCCTCGATGCGGTCTCCGGCGACTTGGAAGGCAATTTCCAGAAGATCATCTCGAACGTTCAAAAGCGAGACCTCACGCTTGGGCTTACCGGCAACGGAAGCGAGTTCCCGCTGCATTTCAATGATGTCGCGGACGAACGGTTGAGCGAACTCGAGCGCCTTGATAAACTCTTCTTCCGGCAACTGATCTGCCGCCCCCTCGATCATTACGATATCTTCTGAGGTCCCGACGTAGATTAGGTCGAGGTTGCTGAGCTGGCGCTGCGAATGAGTGGGGTTAACCACTAATTCTCCATTGATCCGTCCGACACGGACCGCTCCAATTGGCCCGGCAAACGGTATATCCGAGACGCAAAGCGCAGCTGACGCTCCGTTGATACTGAGAATATCCGGATCATTTTCTCCGTCGGCGCTCAACAGCACGCTGATGACCTGCGTGTCATAGAAGTAACCTTTGGGAAAGAGGGGCCGCAACGGACGATCCGTCATCCGGGAAGTGAGCGTCTCCTTCTCAGAAGGTCGGCCTTCCCGTTTGAAGTATCCGCCGGGAAATTTGCCGACGGCCGCCGCTTTTTCGCGGTAGTCCACCGTCAGGGGAAAGAAATCTTGCCCTTCCTTGACAGCAGTGGCCGAGACAGCTGCAACTAGAATGATTGTTTCGCCGGATCGGACCGTGACAGCTCCATCCGCCAATTTTGCCAGTTTGCCCGTTTCGATCGTCAGATCGGAGGGACCAATGATTTTTGAGACTCGTTTTTCCATTGAATGAGCCTCCAAGATGGACAATGCCATCAGCCCTTGCTCGTAGGTCCGAACGCCGAAGGATCCTCGGGACTCGGACCTAAGACCAAGGCCGTCTGGCGGATCTCAGAGGCAAGGGGGTTACTTGCGTAAATTAAGTTTTTCGAGGACTGACTTGTATCGATCTTGGGAGGTACGCTTGAGGTAGTCAAGCAGGCTTCTGCGAATGGCAACGAGCTTAAGCAAACCCCTGCGTGAGGAATGATCCTTGCGAAAGATCTTGAGATGATCAGTCAATTGATTGATTCGACGGGTCAACAGGGCGATCTGGACGTCAGCACTCCCGGTATCTTTCTCATGAAGGCGGAATGCACTCAGATCGATGTTATCGCTAGCTGCCATAGTTTTAAAGAGTCGTGAACATAGGAGATTACTTTGGACAAGCAAGCGTTTTTACGCCCCTTTGCCAATCGCCACCAGGTCATCAGCCAATTCCCCAAACGTCCTGGTGATCAATTTTTCCCCTAGAGTGTTGATATTTATCTCGAGGCCAAGCTTTTCCTCGAGATGCAGGACGAACTCAACCAAATCGAGACTTTGTTGAATCACGTCGCTGGCCTTCATCCCTTCTATCTTGTCCCTGGGAACGTTCGGGAAATTTTCCGCAAAAAATTCTGCCATCGCATCCAAAACTGCTTTCCGATCAACCATAGGATTAGCTCAAACTCGAACGCCGCCGCCGCACGCCACGTGAAAACCAGCTCCCATGGAAAGCCATCGGATAGGCTGGTCCAACCTCGCGCATCCTATGATATTCTTTAATATATGCAAGATGCTCACACTACTCATGTTCGAACACGATCTGAAATGATTGATTGACGGTTCGAGCGCCGAACGAGCGAGCCCGAGCTTTTTCGCAAGACTCAGAAGTAACATGATGCCCGCCGGATGAATCGCCCAGGCTGCTTCAGGATCCTTTTCAACTTGCAGCTCGCCCATCGCCTGCAGCACTTGGCTGCGAACCTGACTTTCAAATTGTTCCAGTTCCGCGATCCCGAATCGATAGTAGTCCGTTCCCCAATCCCATCGAATCAACTCGGTGGCGTCGCCGCGCCAGGAGGATAATTTCCCGAGAGCAAGAGCGCCTTCTGCGGGTTCGTCGGAAATCCAGACTCCGGCTGCTCCGTCGCCAAAAGTGCAGATGCCCTGCCAATTCGAACGCTCTGTGGATTTCGGGTCGATCAGCGTCGATGTCGGTTCCATTGCGAGGATCAGGACGTTCCGCATTTCCGGACCGAGATTGTTCACGAGCTGTATCGTGCGCACGCTGGCCGTGCAGCCACCATTCCCGATGTCCATCTGGGTTGCGGTTCGCCCGACCAGACTCCCGAGCCGGCGCGCCGCGCGCTCTGCAATCCCCGGAAGAAGCAGGCCTTCGCTCGAAACCCCGAACACCGCATCAAACGTTATGCCAGGGGGTTCCGCTTCAATTTGTTCGGCAATGGCACTGATTGATTCCTCAATCGCGCGAGCAAACGAGGTGGCATGATCGGTGAATGAATTCATCCAGAGAAACCGATCCGCATACTGGGTATAACGCGTTCGATGCCCGATCAGGAGCAACCTGACAAAGTCAAAAAGCGCTTTCTTTTCGGCATCATCGACCTCGAGAGCTTCAAACCTCAAAGCAATTGCATCGAGCAGTTCCTGATTGCTGACCCGAACTCCCACCAGCGGGGCATATATGGCACGTATGTAACGACTCACAGAATCAGTGGGCGCAGCCTAGCATAGGTACGAAAGGTTTGTCGCCGAGATTTTCATGGAGAGATAAACGGCACGAAATCGGAGGGAATCCGCGGCTTCCCATTCGGACTGGAACGCGGACCTGCTTCTACGCGAAGACTCGCCATTCCTCAACGAGGTGATTTGGTATTTCTTGCAAGAACCGCGAAGGACGTTGAAGCCGGTTCTCGGGCGATGCATTTGCCCAAAAGTATGGATAGGTCAGATAGAGCTGGTCTTGCGCGCGGGTGGACGCGACATAGAATAACCGCCTCTCCTCTTCAATTGCGTCCAACGATTCAAACGAACGCGAACTCGGAAACATCCCGTCGGTGAGCCAGATCACAAAGACCGCCCTCCATTCGAGGCCTTTTGCCTGATGAATGGTGGACAGCGTTATTTTCTCTGTCTCGTTTACCGTAGTGCGAACGCCCTCAGTGTCAGTGGTCGCTATGAGGGAGAGCTGGCTTAGAAAATCAACCGGATTCTCAAAGGTCCGGGCAAACGATTCGATAGTGGTCAAATCCTCTCGGCGCTGCTCGTGATTTGGGTATTTTGCTTGAAGATAATCGTCGTACATGGCCTCCAGAATGATGCGAATCATCATCGAAGGCGAAATCGGCTGACGTCCAGGTGCGATTTCATCCAGCGTGTAGCAGAGCTGTTGCCAGGCCTTCGCCGGCTTCTGTCCAATGCGGCATTGACCCAGCCAGGTCCCAAAATCGCGGCGCTCTGATTCCGGCGCAGAACAGAGTTGATCCCAAAGTTTCTCGGCGGTTTTGACCGCCACACCGGGCAGCAGGCGAGCGATGCGCTTGAAGGCCACCTCGTCCGCAGGATTGACCGCAAATTTCATGAAAGCAGCGACATCTTTGATGTGAGCCTGCTCAAAAAATCGTAGCCCGCTGGTGATCGCGAATGGTATTCCGGCGCGAGTCAAGGCGAGCTGCACCTCCAGAGACTGGAAATGCGCGCGGTAAAGGACCGCCATGGCATTCAGATCGACACCTTCATCTCTCAACTCCAGAATTCGCTGCGCTACGAACGAAGCTTGTCGATTATTATCGTAAAGCGCGACGAGGGCCGGTTTAAGCGCAGACCCGTTTCGGGCGGCCCGCAACGTTTTGGAGAGCTGTTTGATGTTTCCCACGATCGATGCGTTCGCCAAGGCGACTATCTCCGGAACACTGCGGTAATTCGTCTCAATTCGGTAGATCTGCGCCTCCGGGTAACGCTTGGGGAAATCCAGAATGTTTTGGTAATTGGCGCCACGCCAGGAATAGATCGACTGCGCGTCATCTCCGACCACCATCACACTCTGGTGATGCGCCGCCAATAGATCAACAAACTCTGACTGGAGCTTGTTTGTATCCTGATATTCATCCACAAGAATGAATTGAAAATGCCGCTGATAGAATTCCGCAATGCCCGGGGTTTGCTGCAATAACTGAACCGTCTTCACCAGCAGATCATCGAAATCAACGACGTTCGCGGCTCGCTTTCGTTCATCGTATTTTTTCCGGAGGAACTCGATCTGATTAGTGAGCGGTTGAAACCTTTTGTACTTTTCGCCAATCACCTGTGCCACGGAACGATCCGTGTTCACTGCAAAACTGAATATGTCACCCAAGACTTCCGCCGTCGGGAACCGGACCTGCCTGGTATCGACCCCGGACGAATCGACCACGGCAGCTAGCAAATCCTCCTGGTCCTCACGGTCCATGATTGAGAAGCCCGGTTGGAACCCGATCTCCCGGACATGTCGGCGCAACAGGCGATTCCCTATAGAATGGAACGTCCCTCCCCAGATTGCTCTGGTCTCCAGCGGCAGAAGAGCGGTGACTCTTGCGACCATTTCGCGGGCCGCCCTATTGGTGAAGGTCAGCAGCATGATCGATTCCGGCTCAACCCCGTTATCCAGTAACCATGCGACCCGATAGGTGAGCGTACGCGTCTTGCCGCTGCCAGCTCCCGCCAAAACCAGGGCCGGACCAGGGCCGGAAGTCACCGCCTGGTATTGTTGATCGTTCAACTCAGCCCGATAATCGATCGAACTTGAGGTAACAGAGGCGATCTTTTTTAGCTGATATTCGCGGCCCATCGAACGGGTATTAAGCGTGGATTCGGGATTTGAAACCGCAGATTATACCGATTTCGCATATTAAAAGAAAAGGGCACCCAGCCTCTGCAATTTACATGGAGTTCTAGAGGTTCCAAGCAACGCCTCTGCAGTCTCCAGGCTCGCCGATCCGCCACCCGCCGACACGTCGACACTGCAGTCTTTTGGTGGCGGGTTCGCCGCGCTATCAGCCTCCCAGGTAGGCCTCCTTTACCAAGCTGTTGGCCTTCAGATTGGCGGACTCATCCTCTAGAATGATCCGCCCGGTTTCCAGCACATAGCCGTAGTCTGAGATCTCGAGAGCGAGATTCGCGTTTTGTTCGACCAACAGGATCGTGATTCCCAGCTGTCTATTGATCTCCACAATTTTTGAGAAAATGGTCTTCACCAGTATCGGCGCTATCCCAAGAGAGGGCTCGTCCAGCATGAGAAACCGCGGCTTGGACATCAGCGCTCTGGCAATCGCCAGCATCTGTTGTTCCCCTCCACTCAAGGTGCCGGCGACCTGTTTTTCGCGCTCTTTCAACCTCGGAAAAATGGCAAACATATAGTCGTAATCTTTCTTGATTTCCGCTGTCCCTCTTCGCCGATAAGCGCCCATCTGGAGATTTTCCAGAACCGTCAAATTCGAAAATATCATTCGGCCTTCCGGCACCTGGGTAATCCCCATGGCGACGATCCGGTGGGGCGCTCGATTCGTTATTTCCTCTCCTTCAAAAACGATTCTGCCGTGGCGGGCGCGAATCAAGCCGGAAATCGCTCGTAAAGTTGTCGATTTGCCTGCGCCGTTGCTGCCGACCAACGTAATGATCTTTCCAGCCGCCACGAATAACGAGATCCGGTGCAGGGCGGTGATCGAACCGTAAGCGACTTCCAATTCCTGGATTTCCAGCATCAGCGACTTAAGCACTCAAGAAGGGAAGAACACAAGGCGGCAGCGTATCGGCGTGTCGGCGTAGAGGGAGAAACGTGTCGGCGTGTCGGCGTAGAAGCGCCAGTTTCGTTCCCCAATCGTTCTCGTTCTCGTCGTCGTTCTCGTCCTCGACCTCTGGGAGTGCAAATGCACCCGGTTGCCTTCGTTCACGGTCTTCACTCCGTGCAAGTCGCCTTTACCAGCCACGATTAAAGACCGAGGACGAGAACGAAGGACGAGAACGATTGAAGAAGAAGCTGGGGCTTCTACGGCGACACGCCGATACGCCGACACGCCGATACGTTCACCCCCTACCCGGCTTCCCCTAGGTAGGCTTCGATGACTTTCGGATCCCGCCGTATTTCTTCCGGCGGACCCTCAGCAATCTTCACACCGTAATCCAGGACGTAGATTCTCTTGCAGATACCCATGACCACCCGCATGTCGTGTTCAACAAGCAGGACAGAAATATCAAATGTTTCCCGGACGAACTCTATCAGCTTCATCAGATTGCTCTTTTCTGTCGGGGTCATTCCTGCCGCAGGCTCGTCGAGCAATAGCAGCCTGGGCTGCGTCGCCAGCGCCCGGACGATCTCGAGCCGGCGCTGATCGCCGTACGGCAGACTTTTGCACATCGCCTCTCGGTGCCGGACCAGGTTGAAAATTTTTAACAATTCCAAGGTTCGCTTTTCGATCTCCGTTTCTTCATTCAGAAAAGCCTTTCCACGGGTTAAGGCGTGGATCGGCCCATGTTTGAGCCGAAGATTGAAGGAGGCTCTGACATTGTCGAACACGGTCAATGAACTAAAGAGCCGAATGTTCTGGAAGGTCCTGGCAATTCCTTTTCCTGTGATCACGTACGGCTTAAGTCCGTTGAGCCGCTCTCCGGCAAGAAGGACCTCCCCTTCCGTCGGCGCATAGACTCCGGTCACCATATTGAATACGGTCGTTTTCCCTGCTCCGTTCGGCCCGATCAACCCCACCAGTTCACCTTTGGTGATCTCCATGGAGAAACTGGAAACCGCGGTGAGGCCGCCAAACCGGATCGTGCAATTGTCTAATTTCAGCAGACTATCCATCAATCGCCCCGTGAACGTCCGAACCTTTTCTTGAACGCGGTTCCGTCACCAAACAAACCCTGAGGACGCGTCAGCATCAGAATGATCAAGAGCAACGAATAAAGAATGAGCCTGTTCTCCAGAAGTCCTTGATAGGCTACCGGAACAAATTGCGTGTGAGCCAGAGCACGAAGGGCTTCGGGCAGAATCGTCAACAAAACGGCAGCCACAACGACGCCGATCGTGCTCCCCATCCCGCCCAGGATCACAATTACAACGACATCCACCGAACGGAAAAAGTTGAATCCCTCCGGAGTAACAAACGCCTTGAAATGAGCGTAGAGCGCACCTGCAACACCGGCGAAAAACGAAGCCACGACGAAGGCCACAACTTTGTACTTGGTCGTATTGATGCCCATAGCCTCCGCCGCAACCTCGTCATCGCGAACCGTGAGAAATCCGCGTCCGTAGGTGGAATGCACCAGGCTGAGAACGACGTAGATGCAGAGGACAACTGAACCGTAGGTCCAAAAAAGGTTCGTGTATGTTCCGACCACGCTCAGACCACGCGATGCGCCAAGAAAATCCGTGTTGAGGATCGCCACACGGATAATTTCGCCGAATCCGAGCGTCACAATCGCCAGGTAATCGCCCTTCAACCGCAGCGAAGGGACGCCAACGGCGAACCCGGCCATGGCCGCAAGGACCCCGGCGAAAAGCGTCGAAACAAACATGGCAGCGTTCGTTGCAAGCGGGTTCCCGGAACCGCCCGCGATACCAAAGACGAACGAATCCAGATTATTTGACCAACTCGCCGAGGCGTACGCTCCAATTGCCATGAAGCCGGCATGACCAAGAGAAAATTGACCGGTGTACCCGTTCACGAGATTAAGGCTCGCTGCCAGGATGATGTTGACTCCGATGGAAATCAGGATGTCGTAGTAATAAGCGAAGTTGGACGCGATGAAAGCTTCGCCGAAAAACGAGATGCAGGCGCAAATAATCAGCGCAAACATCAGGCTCAGGAGACTGCGGCTCATACCTTTTCCCGCTCGACTCTTCCGAGGATACCGGTTGGTTTAAACAAGAGAATCACGATCAAGACCGCGAACGCGATGCCATCCCGCCATTGCGGGAACCCGATGGCGACGACGAGCGTCTCCAGAATCCCGATGATTAATCCGCCTAGAGCGGCTCCCGGGATGTTGCCGATTCCCCCGAGAACTGCGGCAACGAATGCCTTGATCCCGGGCAGATTTCCCATCAAAGGGTTAATCGACGGCGAATCCATGGAAACCAGGATTCCCGCCGCGGCTGCCAATGCCGAACCGAGCGCAAACGTAAAAGAAATCACCACATCGTTATTGACCCCCATGATCGAGCAGGCGGTAGGGTTGAGCGACAAGGCGCGCATGGCCAAGCCTATCTTGGTCTTCATGACGACGAATCGCAGAATGATCAGCAAGACGATCGTCGCAAGAATAATTGCCAGCTGCGAGGTCAGTATCGTCAGATTTCCAAGTCCTTCGACCACGTGCACCGGGATCAACTGCGGGAACGCTTTCGGATCCGCACCGAGCCGATACTGGGTTATGTTTTGCAGGAAAAGAGAGACGCCGATCGCCGTGATCAGCACATTCAATCTCGGTCGCTCTCTTAAAGGCCGGTAGGCAATCCGCTCTATCAGAACTCCGATCACCGCGCAGATCGCCATCGACAGGATCATGATCAAACCCGCTCCCGAAAGGATGAACAGCGTATTTTCAGGAGTGAAGGTGTCGAATTCGCCGAACTTGAAAGTGTGCGCAAAAAGAGGGGCCAGCAGGAACCCGGCATACGCCCCGAGCATATAGATGTCGCCGTGCGCGAAGTTGATAAAGCGGAGAACGCCGTACACCATTGTATAACCCAACGCTATCAACGCGTAGATCGATCCAAGCGAAACGCCGTTCACCAGTTGCTGAAGCATCTCAATCAGTTTGTCCATCGTGCAGAGTTAAGGGGTGATTTCTTGCACCATCTCGGGTTCGCCGTTCTCGATCTTTAAAATAACTCCGGACTTCGAGGCATTACGATTTTCGTCGATCGAAATCCGTCCGGTCACTCCGTCGAAATCCCGCGTCGTGGCCAGGGCATCTCTGATTTTCGCCGGATCCGTTGATCCCGCCCGCTGTACGGCCTGAGAAAGGAGCCGCGCTCCATCGTACCAAAGAGCGGCCAGGGCGTCCGGTAAGGCACCGTATTTAGCGCGATAGGTTTGAACAAATTTTTGGACCCTGGGATTTGGATCAGCGGCCGAGAAATGGTCTGTATAGTAATTGCCTTCGGCGGCTTTACCGGCAACCTGGACAAGCGCCGGACTGTCCCAACCTTCGCCGCCGACGAACGGGCAAGTGATTCCCAGTTGTTTTGCCTGAAGAAGTATCAGCCCCGCCTCGGTATAATATCCAGGCAGGAAAACAACATCCGGATGCGCAATCCGAACTTCAGTCAGTTGGGTGCGAAAGTTGGTGTCGCCGCTGCTGTAAGATAACGTAGTCGAAATTCTGCCTCCATTCTGGCTGAAATAGTGGCGAATCGCATCTGTCAGGCCGACGCTGTAATCCTGTTTGACGTCGGTCATGACAATCGCTTGTTTCGCTTTGAGGCGGTCCAACGCGAACTTCGCCATGATCTTTCCGGTGAATGGGTCAATAAAACAACTCCGAAAAATGTAGTTGCCGATTCTGGTGATCGCCACGTTCGTTGCAGAAGGTGTCAGGAGAGGAATCTTTGCAGCCTGCGCGAGGGGGGCACCTTCCATGGTCGCAGAAGAAGTCAAATCACCCAGGATCGCGACGACCTTGTCTTGTGAAATAAATTTTCGCGTGATGGTCGCTGTTTCTCCGGCCTTGGATCCGTCGTCTTCGACGATTAACTGGATCGGCTGGCCAAGTATTCCGCCGGCCGCATTGATCTCTTCTACCGCCATCTTGGCGCCTTGGACGCTCGAGACGCCAAAGGTCGATAGGGCTCCGGTCAGACAGGTCACAGCGCCGATTTTGATCTCAGCGAAACTGTTTTGAATTGCGAACGAATGAAGCGCCAATACGCCCAGGAGAACATGCATCCACATCCGTTTCCCCATTCTTTCAGATCCTTTCTCATCCACCGCAGTGACGCTCAATCCGGATTGATTTTTTCGAAGTACCGAACTTGCTGATCCGTTATCGCCAGGATCACCGCGGGCTTCGAGGCATTCCGTTGGGCGTCGATGGTGATATGACCGGAAACACCCGGGAAGTCTTTTGTTTGAGAGATCGCGTCGCGAATTGCTGTCGAATTAATTGAATCTGCTCGCCTTATGGCATCCAGAATCACATTTGCCGCGTCATATCCCAATGCCGCGAAGTTGTCCGGCAAGCTCCCAAATTTTTCTCGGTAAACCTTTCCAAACTCCTGAACAACAGGGCTCGGGTCGCCGGCCGAAAACTGGTTCGAAAAGTAGCATCCATCTGCCGCTTTTCCTGCCACCTGCAGCAGCGTGGGACTGTCCCATGCTTCACATCCGACAAAGGGTACCGCGATGCCGAGTTGCCGTGCCTCTTTGAGGATGATCCCAACCTCAGGATAGTAACCAGGCAAAAAGACGACATCAGGGCCGGCCGCTTTAATGGAAGTCAACTGTGCACGGAAATCGGTGTCACCACTGGAATAACTCTGTCCACGGACCACACTGCCCCCCCCACTCACGAAAGTCTCCTTGAAGAAGCCGCTTAACCCGACGCTGTAATCCTGCTTGGTGTCCGTTAGAATCGCGGCCTTCTTTGCTTTCAGATTTTCCAGCGCGAACCGGGCCATCACCTTTCCCTGGAACTCGTCAATGAAACAAACCCGAAAAATGTAGTCACCGATTTCGGTCACCTTCGGGTTTGTCGCCAAAGGAGTGACCATCGGGATTTTCGCCGCTTGCGCGATCGGACCACCTTCCAGCGTCGCCGAAGATGTCAGATCGCCAATGATCGCGACCACCTTGTCCTGCGTCACCAATTTTCGGACAATGGTGGAAGTCTGGCCGGCCTGCGATTGATTGTCTTCTGTCAGCAAATCGATCTTTTTGCCGAGCACCCCTCCCCCTGCATTAGCCTGATCGATCGCCAGCTGGATGCCCTGATGACAGGTCGTCCCATACCGTCCTATCGCGCCCGTAATCGGGTTCACTTCGCCGACTTTAATGGTCTCGTCCGCATCAACCCGAATGCCCACGAGCAATATTGCGAGCCAAAGTAAAGCCTTCCAGCCCATAGGGCACGGTATCAAGCAGGAGCGCCGAAGGTCAACGTTCAGCATTCAGCGTTCAACGTTCAACGTTTAACGGCGCAGTGGTGCAGTCAGAACGTAGGCAACAAATGGCAGAATCAAACCGTGAACAAAAACAGTAACAGCTTTATCGATGTCCTGACTGCACCCCGCACCCGTTGAACGTTGAACGCTGAACGCCTAAGGTGCGATCTTTTCCGCGATCTCGAATTTGCCCTCTTTGACGGTGACGATCAGCCCAGGTTTTGAAGCGTTTCGATTGGCATCGAGCGAAATCTGGCCGGTAACACCTTGGAATCCCGCGGTCTTGGCCAGCGCATTTCGTATCGCTTCTGAGTTCGAGGAGCCGGCCCGTTGGATGGCATCCGCCAAGAGACGGGCAGCGTCGTAGCCGAGAGCGGAAAAGGTATCCGGCAGCGCCCCAAATTTCTTCTGATATTTACCCACGAAACTCTTGACGATGGGCGATTGATCGTCGGGAGAAAAATGATTGGTAAAAAAGCAGCCATCAATTGCCTTCCCGCCAATGGCAAGCAGTGCCTGGTTTGCCCAACCGTCACAGCCGATAAACGGCATCGTCAGGCCGATTTGCCGGCCCTGCTTCACGATCAAAGCCACTTCCTGGTAATAGCCCGGAACGTAGACCGCATCGGGTTTAGCGACTCGGATTGGAGTCAACTGCGCTCGAAAATCGGTGTCCCCAGTCGAGTAACTCTGTTCGCCGACAATTGAGCCACCCAGTTTCGTGAACTCTTCTTTAAAAAATTTCAGCAAATCGACGCTGTAATCCTGTTTCACGTCGGTGAGCGTGAATATCTTCTGGGCTTTCAGCTTCTCCCTCGCAAATCTGG
Source organism: uncultured Verrucomicrobiae bacterium (assembly GCA_963782115.1). Taxonomy (GTDB): domain Bacteria; phylum Verrucomicrobiota; class Verrucomicrobiia; order Chthoniobacterales; family JAFAMB01; genus JAFAMB01. The sequence continues at coordinate 56,382 of CAWAIK010000010.1, read as the reverse complement.
CGAGCACTCGACCCTGAAACTCATCCAGGAAGCAAACTCGAAAAATGAAATCGCCGACCTCGGTAATACGGGGGTTCGTCGCAGTGGGCGTTAGCATTGGGATCTTATCGGCCTGCGCGATCGGCGCTGCTTCGAGGGTCGCCGAGGAGGTCGCGTCTCCGAGAATCGCGACGACTTTATCCTGCGTGATCAGTTTTCGCACTGCCGTTGCGCTTTGCCCGGGTTTGGATTGATCGTCTTCGGTCACGAGCTCGATCTTGTGACCCAGGATTCCGCCCTCGGCATTGACCTGTTCGAAGGCCAGAAGAAATCCCTGATGGCATCCAATGCCGAATTGTGACACTCCTCCTGTAAGCGGATCCACTTCCCCGATCTTGATCGTAGGGTCGGCGCAAACGCCGACCAAGGGAGTTGTCAGTGCCAGTGTCAGTAAGAGTTGCCAGTGCCAGTTGCCAGTTGTCAGCGAGAAAGCACGGAAAAAGGAAGTGAGAAGCTTTTTAAACACGACGCAATGTCTCTTTGTCGAGAACCTTAGTGGAGAATCCGCAAAACCCCAGAGCAGCTATTCGCCGGCTCCGCCACTGAGAACTGACACTGACCACTGACAACTAACTGACAACTGGCCACTGACACTGGCAACTTTCTTTAGCTCTTTGGTTCGATGGTCTCAGCGTACTTGTACGCTCCGTCTTTGATCGTAATAATCACTGCTGATTTCTGCGCATTCCGATCTTTTCCGATCGTGATCTTGCCCGAAACTCCAGGAAAATTCTGGGTGTCCTGAATCGCAGCCCGAAGTTTGTCTGAGTCTGTCGAACCGGCACGGGTGATCGCATCGGCCAGCAACTTTGCAGCGTCGTAGCCAAGAGCAGCGAAAGCGTCCGGGACAACATGATACTTCTGTTTGTATTTCTGGACGAAAGTCTGGACGAGCGGAGATTTGTCTTCGACGGAGAAATGGTTGGAAAAATAGGCGCCCTCGATGGCTTTGCCGCCGACCGAGATCAACGACGAACCGTCCCATCCATCGCCGCCAACCAATTTCGCTTTGATACCAAATTGCCGAGCCTGCTTGGCAATCAAAGATACCTCGGGATAATAGCCGGTAATAATGATCACGTCCGGATTGGCGGACTTCAGGTCGGTCAGCTGTGCGCGAAAATCCTTGTCACCAGAACTATAGCTCTGTTCTTTGACGATCGTTGCACCATTCTTGGCGAGGTAATCTTTAGCAATGTTGGTTAACCCGACGCTATAGTCCTGCTTTACGTCCGTCATGAACGCGACCTTTTTCAGGTTCAACTTTTCGAGAACAAACCGGGCAATCACCACTGCTTGAAAATCGTCCGTAAAACAGACGCGGAAAATGTAATCGCCAGTCTGGGTCACTTTCGGATTCGTCGCCGCGGTAGCGATCTGCGGAATCTTCGAAGCCTGACAAATCGGCGCGGCTTCCAGACTCTTCGACGAGGCGACTTCCCCGATGATGGCCGCCACATGATCCTGCGAAATCAACTTGCGCACGATCGTCGTCGTTTCGCCTTGTTTCGTCTGATTATCCTCGGAGGTCAGATCAATCTTTTTGCCAAGCACACCTCCGGCCGCATTGATCTCTTCTATAGCCATTTGTACACCGTTGTTCTGAGAGATGCCGAAACTGGCGTTATCTCCAGTCAACGAACCAAACTCCCCAATCTTGATTGTGTCTTGGGATAACGCTGAGCCGGCAACGGCCAGAACGACGCCAAAAACCAGGAGAAACAGACGTTTCATCATAAGCGCGCGATTATTAGCGATCGGCCCAAAAACTGCAAGAGCGTTCGCCGTTCGCAAGGTGTCAGTGTCAGTCGAGACGGTGCACTAGTTCTGTGTTCCGCTGCTGGCACTCTTAATCGCAGGCTTCGCCACTGCCATTTCCACTGGCACCTTTCAAACGTCAAACGTCAAACGTCAATATTGACTCCGATAGAGTTTATAATAGGCTCGTCTTTATGTCGGTAGCGACCCTCCCCCCCGCGTCTTCCCGGAAGTTTTCCAAAAATCCCCTGATCGCCTTTTACCAATCCTCGATCGGGAAGAAATATGTCGTTGCGGCCACCGCGCTCCTTCTCATCCTGTACGTTCTCGGACATCTGGTTGGAAACCTTCAGATTTATATGGGACAGGACAGGATCAATACCTATGCGAAATTCCTGCACGATCTCGGTCCGATCCTCTGGGTGGTGCGAGCCATTCTGATCGTGGCATTTATCACGCATATCGTGGCGACGATTCAGCTCGCCCAGGAGAACCGTCTCGCGAAGCCACAAAAGTATGCCGTGGCCGGTTATCAGCGATCGACGATGGCATCGCGAACGATGCTCGTGAGCGGGCTGATCGTCCTCTGTTTCGTGATTTACCATCTCCTCCAGTTCACCGTTCAGGTGACCGATCCGGAATTTCGCGAAGTGCATGATTCGCTCGGGCGTCACGACGTTTACCGGATGCTTATACTCGGGTTTAGGCATCCGCTAGTTTCATTGTTTTACATCGTCGGCCTTTTCCTGCTCACCACCCATCTCAGTCACGGGTTGGCGAGCGTTCTCCAGACGCTGGGTATCAATAATAGAAAAATGGCTAACTTCGTTTCGATCGGCGGGCAAACTTTGGCCTGGGTGGTCTTCGCCGGCTACATTTCAATTCCCGTTACGATTCTTCTCGGTATCATCAGGTAAACCTTATGGCGACGACACTCGATTCGAAGGTTCCTTCCGGACCACTTGAGAAAAAGTGGGATAAACATCGGGGGGAATCGAAGTTGGTTGCCCCAAATAACCGGCCAAAATTTGATATTATCGTCGTCGGAAGCGGCTTGGCAGGCGCTTCCGCAGCTGCGACCTTGGGCGAACTCGGGTATAACGTTCAATGCTTTTGCTTCCAGGACTCACCGCGGCGGGCGCACAGTATCGCGGCGCAAGGCGGTATCAACGCCGCCAAGAATTATCAAAACGACGGTGATAGCGTTTTCCGCTTGTTCTACGACACGATCAAAGGGGGCGATTTTCGGTCGCGTGAAGCGAATGTCCATCGCCTGGCCGAAATCAGTCTAAATATTATCGACCAATGCGTGGCGCAAGGAGTCCCATTCGCGCGTGAGTACGGCGGTTTGCTGGCCAACCGTTCTTTTGGCGGGGTTCAGGTATCGAGAACCTTTTATGCCCGCGGCCAAACTGGCCAGCAGTTGCTGCTTGGAGCTTATCAAGCGCTGGAACACGAGATCGCGGCAGGCTCGGTCAAAATGTATCCGAGGACCGAAATGCTCGATCTGGTTTTGGTAAACGGGCACGCCAAAGGCATCGTAGTTCGAGACCTGGTCACAGGCGAGATCCGCACCCACGCCGGCGACGCGGTGGTTCTTGCCACTGGCGGTTACAGTAACGTGTTCTACCTTTCGACCAATGCGAAGGGTTGCAATGTGACGGCCACCTGGCGAGCGCACAAACGAGGCGCTCTTTTCGCAAATCCCTGTTTTACTCAGATCCATCCCACTTGCATTCCGGTCAGTGGGCCATATCAGGCCAAACTCACGCTGATGTCGGAATCGTTGCGGAACGACGGCCGCGTTTGGGTGCCGAAGAAGAAAAAGGACCCGCGGTCGCCCGACCAGATCCCGGAAGAAGAACGAGACTACTACCTGGAAAGAAAATATCCGAGCTTTGGCAACCTCGTTCCGCGCGATATTGCGTCGCGCAACGCGAAGGAGGTTTGCGACGAAGGCCGTGGCGTTGGTCCGAGCGGGTTGGGAGTCTATCTTGATTTCTCTGAGGCGATTCGCCGGCTCGGAGAGAGTGCGATTCGGGAACGGTACGGCAACCTGTTCGACATGTATCTGAATATCACGAACGAAAATGCCTACAAAACGCCGATGCGGATTTATCCGGCGGTGCATTACACGATGGGTGGTCTCTGGGTTGACTATAACTTGATGAGCAATATCCCGGGTCTGCACGTCCTGGGGGAAGCGAACTTTTCCGATCATGGAGCGAATCGGCTGGGAGCTAGCGCTCTCATGCAGGGCCTCTCCGACGGTTACTTCGTTATTCCGAGCACGATCGCAAACTATCTGGCGACGCAAATGGGCAAGAAGGTTTCGGCGGAGCAGCCTGAATTCAAGGCGGTCGAAAATGAGGTCCGGACCCGAATCAACCGACTGCTGTCGATCAAAGGAAAGAAAACCGTCACCACCTTTCACCGGGAGCTGGGCCTCCTGGTTTGGGATAAATGTGGAATGGCTCGAGACGCCCAGGGACTGCAAGAAGCGCTTCAGAAAATACCGGCCATGCGCGCTGAGTTCTGGGAAAATGTGAACGTCCTGGGAGACGGCGCGGAATTTAATCAGGCGCTTGAGCTCGCCGGCCGGGTCGCGGATTTTTTGGAATTTGGCGAACTGATGTGCCTGGACGCTTTGGAGCGGAAAGAGTCATGCGGCGGCCATTTCCGACTCGAGTCCCAGACCAAGGAGGGCGAAGCGTTGCGAGATGACGAGCATTACTGCCACGTCGCAGCATGGGAATACACCGGCCGGGATACGCCACCGAACCTTATCAAGGAGTCGCTCAGTTTCGAATATGTGAAACTATCCCAGCGAAGCTACAAATGAATTTCAAGCTGAAGGTTTGGCGGCAAAAAGATGGCGCATCGGCCGGGTCTTTTAAAGATTACGACGCAAAAGAGATCCCGTCGGAGGCTTCATTTCTTGAGATGCTCGACATCGTCAACGAAACTCTGGCCACCAGCGGCGAGGATCCGATTGCGTTTGATTCGGACTGCCGGGAAGGTATCTGCGGAACATGTGCACTGGTCATCAATGGCATCCCACATGGACCTGGCAAAGGAACCACCTGCCAACTTTATATGCGAAGATTCGCCGACGGGGACACGATCTGGATCGAACCGTTCCGCGCTACTGCATTCCCACCGATTAAGGATCTCGTGGTCGACCGCAGCTCCTTTGACCGGATCATCGAAGCCGGTGGTTACATCGTGGTTCGAACCGGATCCGCTCCTGAAGCGAACGCGTTGCCGGTGGGTAAGCACGTAGCGGATCTTGCGATGGAAGCCGCCGCCTGCATCGGATGCGGCGCCTGCGTGGCGGCTTGCCCAAATTCCTCTGCGATGTTGTTCGTTTCCGCCAAGGTCTCGCACCTCGGCCTTCTGCCGCAAGGTCAGGCTGAACGCGAAAGCCGCGTTCTCCATATGGTCCGGAAAATGGATGAACTCGGTTTCGGAAACTGTCGAAACCATTACGAATGCGAGGCCATTTGCCCAGCGGAAGTGAGCGCGACGTTCATCTCGCGCCTGAATCGGGACTACGCGATTGCGGCTGCAAAAGAGACTTTGGCGGTTTGATTAGCCTAAAAACTCGACGACAAGAGAACAGAGCGCAGATTTCACAGGCTGGAAGCCTGTTTGCTACATTATAAATTTCTGTAGCCAAGCCCGATGGAATCAAAGCGCATCGGTCCCTTGCGTATTGCTTTCCGGGCCGCGCGGAGATATTCCGGATCTTGCACCGTGACCCAACAGAGAAAGAAGGCCAGGGAGCCCACGGGCAGATTGATGTAAAAAATCCAGCTCCAGGAATATTGGTCGGGGTGGTATCCAGCACTTCCATGAAGGGTGGCACTACCACAGCGAGCGCAACAATCCACGGATTGAAAGCCCGCCGGCCGGTTGTGCCTTCCGGCAGGGACACAGCAGACGCTTGGGCGCTCATGGGGTGTTCGGCTTGCCGCTGGCGGATGAATCAGCCGGGATCGGTTCCTGGAGAAATTTCCCGGCGTTCGGACCAGTCGGCGCAGCTTTCAAATCGACCGTCGGCGTGACCGAAAGACCAACGAAGAGCGGCATTTTGTCAGGATCGTAGTTTGTCACATCGATCCGCACCGGCAGCCGTTGCACCACTTTAACGAAATTGCCCGTCGCATTCTGCGCCGGTAACAGCGACAGAGTGGAGCCGGTGCCGTTGGTGAAACCGGAAATGCGTCCTTCGAAAGTCCGCTTGCCACCATACATGTCCAACTCTAAATCCACGCGCTGACCGATCCGCAAATTGCGGAGCTGGGTTTCCTTGAAATTCGCGTCCACCCAGATGTCCCGCAGCGAGCGGATAGCCATGAGACTTTGACCCACCTGTACGTTGTTGCCGGGGTTCACGTTGCGCCGGGTAACGACGCCATCTATTTCCGCCACAATCGTGCAGTAGCGCAAATCAAGCTTCGCCTGGTCGAGATCACGCTGCGTCCGCAGCAAACTCGCTTGAGCCCGTTTCAAATCGGGGGCACTCTCGACGATACCTGCGTAGATGCGATCGATGTCGCCACCGGGATAGCGCCTGTAAAATTCTTCGATTACCTGCTTGGGCGTAAGTTCATAGGACGACGGAACAACACCCAGCTTGGCGGCGCTCTGGAGCAGATCGGCGAGTGCCTGCCGGACGGACGAAAAGGTCTGGTCGAGATTCGCAGGGACGTCGGCGAGGCTCGTTCCCTCGGGCGGTTCGGCGGGCAGACCCAGAGCTACGCGGGCTTGATGGATATTTTCCAGCGCCTGTTTGACTTGAGCTTTCGCGACATCTAGGGCCTCGTGCTTCTGGTCATACTCCTCCGCGCTTACCACTTTGGTCGTCATGAGACGTTCCGCACGGTCAAACTCCGCCTGGGCCAGCACCAGGGTCGCCTTGCTCTGCTCCCAGGTGGCAATCCGGGCCCGAATGATCGCGATCTGGTTGTCCACGTCTTCGATCGAACGGATGAGTTTGAAACGCTGACTCCGTGTCTGCGCCACCGAACCTCGGACGGATGCCTGCGCCACCACAAGGTCCGCCTGGGCAGAGTCGACGGCCGCCTGTTTGATTGCCACTTGCACTCGATACGGCTCGGCATCGAGTTCGACGAGCACATCCCCTTTTTTTACGCGGTTGTTGTCTTCGACGAGCACGCGAGCTACCTGACCTAAGACGCGAGGCGCAACGAAGGTCACGTAGCTGTTCACATACGCATCGTCCGTTGAGACCGTATTGAACGCACGCAACACTTTCGGAATTCCCGCGAAGAGCGCCAGTACCACCAGCAGCACAACGAGCTGCACAATCCACCGTCGGCGCTTAGGCGCGCGGCCTGAAGCAGGTTTCGGTACTTCGGCCCTGGCCGGTTGGTCCGACGCTTGAGGCTTCAATTCTTCGGCAGGCATATCTGTTGTCCTTTCCTCTAGGATCGAGTTATAGGTGACGGATTCCGCTCCCCGAAGCCCCGCTGGTGGGAATAGGGATAGATCGGGGTTTTATCGCTGGAGGCGTCCAGCTCAGCGACCTGTGCCTCGCGCCCAACCAGCGAATAGTAAGCCTGATGCGCCACGTAGCGGCAAAGGCCATATTTCTCCGAAACCGCGAGCGACTTCATGAGGTGCCACCCGGAGAAATTCGAGCAGCCAACGTAGCGCACTTTGCCACTATGAACCATGTCATCGAGCGCGCTGAGCGTTTCTTCGACGGGGCTGAGGGCGTCGAACCCATGCAGCTGATAAAGGTCGATATAGTCGGTGCCCAAACGACGAAGACTCGCCTCGCACGCCTTTATCAGGTGATGGCGGGAAGAGCCTACCTCGTTCTCTCCCGGACCGGAGCGGAACGTGGCCTTGGTAGAAAGAATAACCTGATCCCGGCGGCCTTTGATCGCCTGGCCTAGAATCTCCTCGGCGAAACCGTTCGAAAAAACGTCGGCTGAGTCAAACATACTCAGGCCCGCTTCCAGCGAGATGTCGACCAGTTTGGTGGCTTCTTCGACTTCGGTGGCTCCAAAAGCGCGGAAGAACTCGTTTTTACCTCCGAATGTTCCCGTACCGAGACAGAGAGCCGGCACCTTGAATCCCGAACCGCCTAGTTGTCTGAATTCCATGATCAATCTTCTGTTGCATTTGGTTGGATGTAAATAACGCCGTCTTGTCGCTGCGCCTCGCGAAAAGGCCAGCTTGTTTGCCCAATATAGACGAGCCGAAGACACCCCCGTGTTCGCCAGCCAGTAGAGCGTGATGTTGTGGAGGATTTCGTCTCGCGTCAGGCCCGTAGTTGCCGCGATGCGTCGGCGGAGGTCGAGGAGAGCCTCCTCAGGAATGTTGATGCGGAACGGGCGGACCGATTTGTCTTCGGCCGCGGCGTTTTGCTGTACGGTTTTTGCTTGTGTCATTTTGCTCTCCTTTTGGTTGGCCGGAACGGTCTGAGCGTAGCCGGGTATGGCTGGCTCATGATTCAGCGCGTTCTGACCGAGCCGAGTTGGTTTGGCCGCCTCCCGGCGGAAGACCAGAGAGCACACACCTTTGATCTAGGGGCACGTGAACCCCTATGGATTGTTTCGCTCGGACATGAATAAGAAGGCTGGCGATTGAGCGCGCCGACGAGGCTGCTGCGTAATAAGCAAAGCGGCTACTTTGCGGCTGGTGACACGAGTGTTGCGTTTACCCCCCGGTACTAACGGTTTTCGAGCTGTCCGAGTGGCTGAGGCGTGCGTATGCCGGGCCCTGCCGCCCGGCGGCGGCCGCCATCTCGCCACATCACTCTCGCAAGCTATTCCGTCGCGTCGCCGGAACCCTCGTCGGCGAGCTCCTTCAGATCGTCTTCGCCGACGTCGCCGATGGGAACCTTCCTTTTCCCCACCTCGAGCTTCACATTCTGCACGCCGCGAATCTCGCTCGATAACGCTTTGAGTTCATGCAGCAGCTTGCGGAGCTCAGTCACCCCTCTTCGCACGCTCTGCACCACCGCGATCGTCACCGCAATCGCCGCAAGTATTTCCACACCCGTAATACGCGGCTCCTCCGGATCGGCATAGACGCCGCTGACTCCGGCGACCTTGGAAAGTCGCTCACGGATTGCGTCGGCGGCTTGCGCCAAATCGGTTCCCTTATCAAATTCGAAACGAAGCGCGATTTCCTCCGGCATGCTCTCTCTTCCTTGTTAGTTCGCCATTCTACGCAGTCGTGCGACGGCCGCCACAAAAAAAGGGGCCCAGTAATACAGCTTGCGCGTCTGCGGTGTCGCGCGATCTAGATGATCCAGCATCGCCTTCTGTAACGCCACCTCTGGCGGGCTTCCGGCCGCATATTGCGCGTGAAAGCTCGGCAGGATGACAGCAGCGATCTTGCTTTCGACCGGCCAAAGCGCGCCAAGCACGCGCGCCGCTCCTGCAGTGAACAGCCCAGCCTGCAACCCGAAGATGTCGTCGCTCATGATCTCTGCACCGCGCAAGGCGATTGCCCGCTGACCGGAATGGCAGGCGCTCAGCACAACAAGCTCCGCCGACAGCCGCCATGTCGCGATCTCCAGGCCGTCGATGCGGCCGTTCCGCAAAAACATATGAGCTTCCAGTGGGGTGTCGCCCAGGACGTCGGCGCCGTGCGTGACGAGATGCAGGCAGGAATACCGCCTAAGTTCGCCGTCTGCGTTTAGCTTTCGTAAGGCTGCGGTTGTCGCCTACTCCGTTTGCAACGTCGTGACGGGCACACTGTATCGCTGATGTGCAGCTGCCACAGCGTCGACTTCCACTTCCGCCTCCTCGATCGGGCGGAGCGAAGTCTCGGGTATGGCGAAGTTGCGAACACCGACTGCCAACACCCGCTTTGTCGGCACCGGCTCGAAACGGCGCAGCAGGCAACCGAGATTGGGCACGTAACTTACGGCGAAGCGTCGGATCAGGAAATCGCCGTCATAGGTCAGTGCGTGGAGCGGCAAGGCGTGCAACACGCGATGCGGCGAGAAAATGATGCGGCGCTTGCCGCTCAGCACCGGCCGGATCTCATCAGGCAGAAAAAACCGGGAAAATTGCCTGACCGTGTCCAAATAGCTGTTGCTCTCCCTCACCGACTGAGCGTACGCGGCAAGCTCGTCGATGTCTTGCCGTATTTTCTCCGGAAGCTTCAGCTTCTTGATGCGGATTCGCTCACGGTCGATGGCGGCAACCAGCAAGACCTCGCGCACCAGCCAGTAGTAGTAGACCACGGCCTCGTCGGGCTCGAGCGCACTGCATACAGCCTTCAGCGTCACAGACGCCGAGTCCATCGCGCCGGCCGCACGGGCGCGCGCGATCGAAAGCATGTCCCAAACCGCGCGCCGCCGCGCCCTCAGCGCCTCGACCGCATCAATCTGCATCGCACTAGTCGCTCGTTCGATGTCGCTGCTGATAGATGCAAACTGCGCATCCAGCTCCTCGACGCTCGCGGTGTGGAGGGCCTGACCGACCTGACGAAGACTTCCCGCTGCCTTCGAGGCCTCGGTGCGTTGCAATACAGCGTCGAAATCCTCGCATCGGTAAGCGGTGTCGATGCCCATCGTGTAGTAGCGGGTGCGCTCCTGCAAATAGGCGCTCTGGGAGTAAGGTGCGCTGATGTTGTAACGGTGGCGCTCGATCAGAGTGATCGCCTCGCCGCACACGGCCGACAGCGTCCTGGGGTCGTTTTGCGCAATGCCTGCATCGATGATCCGGTCCAGCGCATAAAGCCCCATCGTCAGGTCTTGCTGCGCTGGTCGCGGCAGGTCGAAGGCGGCGCGCGCCGCCGCGACCGCATTCGCAAACCGCTCGCTCGCCATATGGATGTCGGCGCGCAACAGCAGCGCTGCGCCGGCAGCCACCAGCAGATCATGCCGCCTTGCTTCGGATTCGATGCGCTCCGTCTCCGGCAGCAGATCGTCCATCGAAGCTCCGGTTCCCTGTCTGCGACCCATCTCCGACCGCAGCCGGTCGAGCGCTCCGTTCAGCTCGCCCAAAGCCGCTATCTGCTTGTCGATCCTAGTCTGGACGGGCTCGATCGTCTCGAACCCCTCTTCGCTTAGGTCACCGAACTCGGCGATGAAAGCCTTCCGCTCGCGGCTTTGCGCCACAAGCAGTCCCATCACCTCTCTATCCAGCTGATCACCCAGTGCCGTGAGGGTTTCGGCGGCCTGCATTTGTCGGGCGACAACGGCTTCGTCGGTGTCAATACGGCCGCGCGCCTCCGAGGCAGCTGCATGAAGCGTGATCAGGCTGGCAATTTCGGCCTCGAAATCCTCCGCTACGGGACAGGCCACGTCAGCGCGCTCGATCCATGCGGAAACGGTTCGCTCCGGAGCGTCGATGTCCGCCGCCGCATAGCCGCAGGCCGCAACCTCTTTCGCCGCGAGGTCGAGCTGCACCTTGGCGGCCGTGACATCGCCGACTAAGGCGTAGGTCTGCGCCAGCGCGGTCCGCATTTCCGCATACGCGACCGACGACTTGCTAGCCCCGCTCTCTTCCAGCATCGCATTGAGCTCGATGATCGTCTCGTCGAACCCAGCGGAGAGCCGTCGCACCATCGCAACCAGCGACTGCCGGCATCGACGCGCGTCCCGTCCATAGCCGACCGCTGCAAAGGCATCGACCGCCGCGAAATAATATCGTTTTGCCTCGGCCAGCTTGCCCGCCGCATTCAGTTGGTCGGCGATGCCCTCCCGCACCGTCCCAATCCCCCAACCAAGATCGGCGTCCAAGTAGTCACGCGGCTCGCCTACGCGGAGCCGCTCCAGTTCCGCAATTAGGCGCTCGGCTTCGGCCTGGGTTTCAGCCGTCCACCCAGCGTCCGCATTCGACGCCGCATGCCTGGCAAGCGCCTTCGACAGGCTCATCCAGGCGTCGAGCTTCTGTTTCGACCCGACGCCTACAGGTTCAATGCCCTGTCCAAGTTCGGCGAGGCGCCGCTTGATCCTATCCGCGATGGCGAAACTGTTCTGCCGCCTCTGCCATGCGGTTGCCGCCGCAGCCCGCTCGTCCGCCCGCTGCTTTTCCGGATGCTGCCGGGAAGCCAGCCATCGCCGCTCCTGACTACAGCCGACAGAGACAACAATCGCCCAAAGCTGCCGCAGCCCCTGGCCATCCAGACCGTCCAGCTCCGCCGCGAGCGCAGCTTCAACTTCCGTCTGGGTTAGGTCGATCAGGCGTCGCGCCTTGCGCATTAGCGCTAGGTCGCTGCTCTGCAACCGCTCCCTGACGCGCGCCCAAATGTCCGCTCGTCGTAAAATGGGCTCTACTTGTCGCACGGTACTCAAATCGTAGACTGCGCTCCCAGGCAATCCAAGATTTAATTACAATTCCGTCCACGAATTGAAGCGAGTGGACGGCTTCCAAGTCCACGAATTAAGTGCAGTGAACGGCCATTGTCTACGATTTTAAGTACAGTGCGAGAACCGTGGCCGGCGCTGCCTGGCGCTGTAAGGTTTCGATTTAGGCCGAAACCGTGATGGGCTCAATGTCTTTGAGATCCTGGTAACCGGCACGCTCACACCAGGCCAGGAACTGCTGGATCGCACGATAATATGCGGCCCGCGTGTGCGCGTAGCGGATCGACCGTAAAAAACGGAACAATTATGGAACGCGTTCAATAATTGTTCCGTTGCTCCTTAACACCCTGCCTGGCCCTAAGGCCTGCTGAAACACTTCGAGGAACGTCTGAGGCATTTGTGCTCCCAAGACCGCGAACAAGCTATTAACGACGAAGAAGGGAACTCCCTGCAGGCCAAGTTTGAGTCCCTTCAGCGCCTCCTTCTCCACATCATTTCTGCCTCCGTCGCTGACCAGAAACGAACGGGCTTCGGCTTGTGGAAGGCCGACTTCGGCGGCAATTTCGGACAAGACGTCATGACGTCCCACATCGCGGCCCTAGGTAAAATAGGCACGTAAAAGTGAGCGTGCTGAGCGTATCGAGGAATGCTCCAGCGGTTCTTTTGTCGGTCTAGGTGACTTCGACAAGTACGCTTTAAAGTTCGGTGTTGGTCATCTGTAGTCCTGGGTTATGCCGGAAACCGGTGACCCGCGTTCGCTGCATATTTCCAATCTCCCGAGAGACGGGTGACCCTTGGGAATCGCCGGGGGGGTGTCGTCTTCCATCTCCAGCCCACGGTCGTCAAACCAGTGCGAAGTGGCAATTGCCTTGGATGCCTTTTACTCCTCGATAGCTCCACGGATCCGAAGCTTGTCTTCCTCGATAACGGCAAGCTGTCCATGGAGATCAATCTCGCGGAGCCTGTAGAGCCATTTTGCAAGAATTGAACGAGTGTTTGCTTCGGTTGGCGGTCGAGGTCGCAGCCAAATGACTCCAGGAGTACCGGACGGAGAGAATCGGATCAAATTGCCGAAGTCCGCATCCAGTGTTACAAGAATTCGGTCGGTTTCGATGGCAAACCGTCGTACCTCCCGATCTGTTACGATCTGTTTTCCCGGCCAAGCCCGCAGCTCGCGCATCTAGAACATCGACAGGGAGCGTGGCGGCCGCCCATTGTGCCGACAGGATGCTTAAATTTTCGTCGAATAACAGGCGCACTCAGGATTCGGCGAGCACTATCTCTTCAGCTGCAGCCCGCGCTGCATATTCCCATACCGCCATAAGATCTGCCTTGTTCAATTGAGGATAAGCTTTCAATAGCTCTGCTTCGGTTTCCCCGGCAGCCATCTTTTGCAAGAGCACGTAAACCGGAATTCGGGTGCCTTTTACGCAGGGTTTTCCCATCATAATTTCCGGATCCACTTTGATCCCCTCTGGCAGTTTCATCAGAATAATTTATCCGATAACAGCCGATGCGCTCAAGCTTTTGCATGTCATACGGCTTTGTGCAGTCCGTCGGTTTCGTCCCGCCGCCTTCGAACGCCTTGAAAATGTCCGCCTGAGCTTCACGAACCGGACATTTCGCGTACTTTCCTGTCGTCACCCGTTAAGGAGTGCCTTTTGCGGTTCATCTCGCATGATTGCGCCGTTCGGCTTCTGGAGATCCAATCGAGCGGATTCTTGACCAACGAGTCGAATGCACCGCTTTCTTGGATGTAAATAAACGCCCAACTGTCTGTCTCCGTTCTTCAAACGAATTGAAGCAAGCGGGCGCCTGAATTGTAATAGGTTTCAGCGGCGATGAAAAAAGCAACGAACCCTCTCGCTCTCGATCTTCGTGCCTGCGGCTTCGAGGTTTTTCCTCTCGCCAAGCTTTTCGATCTGCCATCCAACGTCTGGTATCCCTCTATCCTGATACGTGAAAACTTGTTGGCGGAGCCGTTCGCTGCTTGGGCAGCCAATGTTTTTTACACCCTTGGTAGTGTGCAGGTACTTCAGTGGACAGATGCCGCCTTTTTCTATGCACCCACCGCTAATTGGCTACGGCCTGATCACTTTGCGCAGAGGCTCACTCCTGCGAAGGTGCAGGCTATCATTAGTCGCGTGATTCGAAACGCGGAAAGCGCCAACGCCGATCCGTCACGTGACTTCATCATTGAGTCTCTCGGAATATTTGGCTCTGTGCTCGCAGATGCTACTTCTCCAGGCGACGTCGATGTCGTCTTTACCGCACGGTGGCATTCCAACAACAGGCCCCTGCCCGAAGCTTCATATTATCCTTTTGACGTTAGTGAACCAACCAACCGCGTTTCACGCGCGCTCTCACGCGGCAGCCGAAGAATGGACCTGAGTTCTCATTACCTTCTCGAAGTTGAACGCCTTGGGGCTCCCTATCGAATCATCTGGACCCGAGACGAAGGTTGCGTAGATCGCCCGATCATCACCCCAAAGAAGCGGCGTTCCAAACACGTCAGTGCGATGAAACTGCCCGACCCAGACGCCTTTACTGACTCCTTCCGAGCGCGATGCGCGTCACTTCCACCACTGCTCCCGCCCCAAACTCCCTCTCTACGGCGGTCCACTTACCAGATGTCGCATTCCGAGTGGCTTGCCATTCTGGACGACAAACATCCTGTCGTGGATCTTGCACACAGCCTTTGCCTCCCACGTGGCGAACTGAAGGAAAAGGTCAGCTTGATGGTGGCGGAACGCTTCCAGATGCACTCCGACCTCAAAACTGAAGCGCAGAAAATGCTCAATTCATATCTGGCCGCTTCCGCCTTGTATGGAGAGTGGAGATGGGAGCCGGCAATTGGTCTGCGCAGGATCAAACGCTTCGGCTTTCCTCGGTAAAGCTCCTTGACTACTTCTTTACCCCCAAAACCGCGTCCTTTGCGGCCTTGGCAACACGAAATTTGACAACGGTCTTGGCTGGAATCTTGATCTTCTGTTGCGTCTTCGGATTAAAGCCCGTACGCGCCTTCCTCTTCTGCTTCACCAGCTGCCAAAACCGGACAAGACAAATTCGCCGTTCTTTTTAATCTCTTTGTAGGCGAGCCCGCTGAGCGTATCGAGAAATACTCCAGCGGTTTTTTTGTCGGTTTGGCTGGCTTCGGCAAGGGCGCTTTGAAGTTCTGTCTTGGTCATCTATAGCCGTGGTTTATGGCAGCGGCATCGAATGATTTCAAGGCAATCGCAGCTCAAAAACGCTTACTTTCGGGCTCTAAATATAGAAACCTTCCGCTAGAAAATGCGCTTTTTGATTGCCCGAGACTTGAGTGTAGGGAATCGGAGACCCGGGGCACATCGATTTTTTGCAACCCGGAAAAACGTTGCCTTTTTCGTCGTCGGACGTGCAAACATCTAACCTCATGCTTCGCAGAAATCATTTCTCGAGCTCGAGACGGCTGCTATGAGCAAGCGTACTAGAGAAAAGAAAAGAAAAGCGCAAAGTCTGGAGCAACTCGCAAAGCCCGACGAGATTTCGATTGGCCGCAAGTTTGCCCAACCTTACGCTAAGGCTCGCCTCCTGACCGACCACCCCCACTCTTACCGCGAATGGAACATAGTGGGCCAGTCTGACGTGCCGGGGTTTTTCTATTTGGAATCCCGATTTCGCTTAAACCCTGGAGAGCAGACGGCGATTTACACGGCCTTCGAGCTTTGTCTTCATGAGAGCCAGTTTGAAAGGGTCTAGCTAGGTCTGATGGGCGTCATTGATCAAGACCGGCGCCATGCTGGATTGCAGCCGGCCGGAGTTTACTTATTCCAGGAGAAATCCTTTTTTGGCGTCCATCAGCGGCGGTAACTGCTCGGAGTTATTCACAACCTCGCTCCGCCTAGCTGGGACAGGCCCGGAACTGATATCAGCTACGTCGCGGCCTAACCTCGTTCGCGAAAACCAAAGAGGCAAGTATGGTACAATGGCTGGTTGCACGGGGCTGCAGCAAGCCTTAGTCTCGGAACGGTTCGTCAGAAATTGGTCGGAGTACTACGCCCCAACGTCGAGGTTGGACTGTCTGGAAAAGGAGAAGCGCTATGATGTGGATCGTAAAGATAGCTCTTAGGGCTCCCTACACATTTACCGTTCTGGCACTCGTACTGCTCATTGGAGGCGTACTCAGCATGCTCCAGATGGCAAAGGACATCTTTCCGGCGATCAACATCCCAGTCGTGGGAATCATTTGGACCTACAATGGACTGCCCGCGCAGGAAATGGGAGAGCGCATCACGACTGTATCAGAGCGAGCCGCAACCACTACAGTCAATGGCATTGAGCACATCGAATCCAACTCTTTCAATGGCATAGCTGTTATCAAGATTTATCTGCAGCCTAGATCCAGTATCGATGCGGCAATCGCTGAAGTGACAGCCTCATGCCAGACGATTTTGAAGTCGCTGCCGCCAGGGATGACGCCACCCAACATTCTCAGCTACAACGCTGCCAATGTCCCGGTTCTGCAGTTGAGTGTGGGTGGGGCAAAATTCTCCGAGCAGGAACTCTACGACTTCGCAACCAACTTTATTCGTACCCAACTGGCAACTGTCCAAGGCGCATCTATTCCATTACCTTACGGAGGAAAGACCCGGGCCGTATCGGTGGACCTCGACCCGAACAAGCTGCAAGCTTACAACATCGCGCCGCAGGAAGTCGCCAACGCGATCAATCAACAAAGCGTTGTACTGCCTTCGGGTACCGCAAAGATCGGCAGGCGCGAGTATGACGTTCTGATCAATGCAAGCACCAACACGATTCAGGCGCTGAATAATCTGCCTGTTAAGCAGGTGAATGGTGCGACGATATATATCCGGGACGTTGCTAATGTGCGCGATGGTTATACGCCACAAGTGAACATGATTGTCTCGAATGGGATAAAGGCCGCGCTCCTACCCGTCCTTACAAGTGGCGACGCGTCGACTTTAGACGTCGTTTCGCGGGTGAGAAAAGCGCTACCTCAGATCGCCGCAACGTTGCCCCAGGAGCTGCAGATTAAACCGCTCTTCGATCAGTCGGTTTTCGTAAGTTCGGCGTTGGACGGCGTAATGCGGGAGGGGATCATCGCGGCGTCATTGACTGCCGCGATGATCTTGCTCTTTCTCGGATCATGGCGCAGTACGCTAGTGGTAGCCACGTCCATCCCGCTCTCGATCTGTTTTTCCGTGCTGGCTTTGCACGTGAACGGCCAGACCATCAATATTATGACTCTGGGCGGCCTGGCATTGGCTGTTGGCATCCTGGTTGATGACGCGACGGTGGAAATTGAAAACATCCATCGGAACCTGGCAATGGGAAAGTCGATGATCGATGCGATTCTCGATGGCGCACAAGAAATAGCCACTCCGGCCTTCGTTGCAACTCTCTCCATCTGTATCGTGTTCGTGCCGATATTCTTGTTAGGCGGTGTCGCTTACTACCTATTCGCGCCGCTAGCGATGGCCGTCGTCTTTGCCATGCTGGCTTCCTACTTTTTGTCCCGCACGGTCGTTCCAACCATGGTGAATTTTTTGCTCAAGAATGAGCACCACAAGGAGAATTCGAATGAACTCAAGCCTCCACCCCGAAATTGGTTCCTCCGCATCCACGAAGGATTTAACCGTGGGTTCGAGAAGCTGCGCAACTTTTACGCCGCGCGGTTGGAGTGGGCGCTTAACCACGCACATCTCGTGATCGGGGTAATGATGACGGTCGTGGTTCTCTCGCTCGTTCTCGTAACGCCATTTCTTGGCGAAGATTTTTTCCCAAAGGTGGACGCCGGCCAATTCCGCCTCCACGTTAGTGCCCCTGTTGGCACACGCATCGAGGACACGCAGCAGGTGTTCTACCAGGTTGAAAATGTGATCCGAAGCGTGATTCCTAGGGACCAGATTGACTTGGTAATCGAGAACATTGGATTGCCGATGAATCTCAATCTGGCCTTGAGCGACACAGCTACGATCAGTTCCGCTGACGGTGAAATCGGCGTTTCGCTCAACCCGGCGAAGCATGGCCCAACCTTTGATTATTTGAAGAAGATCCGCGAACAGCTAATAGCCAAGCACCCCAACTACACATATTTCAGCATGCCTGCTGACATCGTCAGCCAAATCCTTAACGCGGGTCTTCCCGCGCCGATTGACGTTCAGGTGGTGGGCCATGATCCAAAGAATTACCAGATCGCTGACGAGCTCCGTCAGAGAATCGCGCAGGTGCCGGGAGCGGTGGACGTAAACGTTCATCAGGTCATCGATAACCCGTCTTTGCTCGTGAACATTGACCGCACTCGCGCCGATCAGCTTGGTCTGACCGAGAAACAAATCGCTGATGATCTCCTTATCTCGTTAGCCGGCAGCGGACAAACGGCTCCTAACTTCTGGCTGAACCCGCAGAACGGGGTCAGCTACGCCATCGTGGTCCAGACCCCCCAACACCTGATCAGCTCGACTTCGGACATTAATCTGATGCCGATCACAGGTGCTAATAGTCCTCAAGCCCCCCTCAGTAATCTGGGGTATCAAACGCCAATAACAGGACTCACGGGCGGTAGCGGCTCTCAGCCCCAACTGCTCAGTAATCTGGCGTCGATCCAGCACATCTCGACTCCGGTCGTCGTCAGTCATTACAACGTCCAGCCTGTGTTTGACATTTATGCTAATATCCAGGACAGCGATCTGGGATCTGTCGCTCAACAGGTTCAGAAAATCGTGGATGATGTGAAGCAACATCTCCCGCGCGGTACAACGGTGGTGATCCGGGGCCAGGTTCAGAGCATGAATAGCTCTTATGTCGGGCTCGGTGTCGGCATCGCTTTTGCCATTCTGTTGGTTTACTTTCTGATGGCCGTTAATTTTCAAAGCTGGCTGGATCCGTTTATCATCATCATGGCACTTCCCGGCGCACTTACCGGGATTGTCTGGATACTTTTTGTTACTCGCACACCAATCAGTGTGCCGGGATTGATGGGTGCGATTATGTGCATCGGGGTCGCAACGTCAAACAGCATTCTGATGGTGACCTTCGCTAATGAACAGCTCCGCTATGAAGGAAAAGATCCGTTCGGAGCGGCACATGCAGCGGGCTTTACACGACTACGACCCGTCGTGATGACCGCACTAGCCATGATCCTCGGCATGCTGCCGATGTCTTTGGGGCTGGGTGACGGCGGAGAGCAAAACGCGCCCCTTGGACGCGCTGTGATCGGCGGCCTGCTGGTAGCGACCTTCTTTACTTTGTTCTTCGTTCCGGTCGTCTACAAACTCCTCAAGCGGAACTTCAAACCGCGGGAGTTACATCCCCGTCTGCGCTTGCCTTCGGACGAGAATCACGTCGAGGCGTCTCCGCAACCGGGCGGTTAACTTCAACCACAACAGTCTTAACCTCAAAACTATACCTCGTTATGAATACCCCTCCGACAAGAAGCGAAAATCCCGAAGCCGGCGCTTCACCAGGGACTAAACGGAGGAATGACACGTCAGGAAATCAAGACTCCGTCCGTGCGAGGCGCCTTGGCACAATCCTGAAGGCTTTGGTAACGGCAGTCGTTATAGTTGCGGTCAGTGTTGCCATCTATTTCCTGGCTATCTATCCAAGAGTCCAGAATGACAAAAAGCTCGCTGCGGCCGCAGCCGCAGCGGGAAAGACGACGGTCACCGTGGTAGAGCCGACGCAAACATCAAGTGCACCCGAACTGATTCTTCCAGGTAACGTCGAAGGTAACCAGATGACATCCATCTATTCGCGAGTCGATGGATATATCAAGAAGTGGTACGTGGATATCGGCGACCATGTGCAGCAAGGGCAGGTCCTGGCAGATATCGAAGCTCCACAGATCGATGCAGATCTTCGCATGGCTCAGGCCCAGTTGAAACTTGCTGAGGCTAATTTGAAGTTGGCCCAAACCAATTCGGCACGTTCCCAACAGCTCTTCCAAAATCATGTCAACTCGCAGCAGGAGCTCGACACAGTGCTGGCGACCGAACAGGTCCAGCAGGCGACCCGAGATAATGCGGCCGCAGCGTTGACGAGCGCGCAGGACATGAAAGCCTTTGAGCAAATTCGGGCCCCGTTCGCCGGCACGATTACCGCGCGGTATATCGATGTGGGCTCCTTGGTCGCCTCGGGGAGTGCCCGGACCGTTCAGAAGCTTTTTGATCTGGCTCAGTCCGATCCGGTGCGCGTGTTCGTGAATGTCCCTCAGGCGGACGTCAGTAGTGTGAAGTCAGGCACACCTGCCACGATCACGGTGGATGAATTTCCTGGTCAAACCTTTGCGGGTAAAGTGGCTCGAGACGCAGGAGCATTCGATAAGGCGTCGCGAACATTGCTGCTCGAAATCGACGTTCCCAATCCGGACGGTCGCCTGTATGCTGGCATGTACGCGCACGCCAAGTTTGCACTAAAGAATCCGACCCCGACACTCCTGGTACCGGATAATTCGATCCTGATTGATTCGAAAGGTTCTCGGGTCTTGGTCGTCGATTCATCCGATAAAATCCATGTGAAGCCGGTGACACTGGGGCGGGACTTCGGCACAAAATCAGAAATTCTAGCCGGCTTAGACGCTACGGATCGTGTGGTACAGAATCCGACTCAGTCTCTGCATGAAGGGATGAACGTATCGGTCGAGAGAGCAATGCAAGCCCCCCAGGGCGAGAAAGGGAGTTAGTGGCACCGTCTAATCAAAACATAGAACGGCGGCCGCGTAATATCTCTTTGCTCTGAGCGCAAATGTTTATCCCCAAAGGACAGCGGCGCTTTGGTGGCTTTGATCATAAGATTATCGCCATGTATGCCCAGGGGATGACGGTGCGGGAGATCCAACGCTTCCTGGAAGAGCAATACAAGGTGGAGGTCTCGGCCGATCTGTTCAGCACAGTTACCGATTCGGTCATGGGAGACGTCCTGGAGTGGCAGAATCGGCCGCTGGAGCCATTGTAAGGGAATCACCAGCACTGTCTTTACGCCGAGAGCCAGCAGATAGGCGCGCTTGTCCTCAGGAATTGTCGCCTGGGGATCCCCGACGCGCTGTACGGTAACCGGTTGGTCGATGTTGAAGCGTCTGTCATCAAGCGGCCAAGACTGCCAGCTTCCGGATATCGGGCCTCAGCCGGAGACATCACTCGACCGTCTTCGAAGACAAATTCGAGGCTCAGAATGTTTTTTTCGACGTGAACTCGCTATTTGCAAATGAAAGCGATGGATACAAGACTACGAGCGCGCCGAGCGCCTTTCGGTTTTCCTGCGGAAGGAACGCTATGACCGGGCAAGAGTCGACTCCCGAGCAAAGTGAATGCCATTATCGAAACCGCCATCAAGAAGATTTATCTCACCGATGTCGCGGCCGTCATCGAGGAAGGCCAGCTTCAGTGCTTCAAAGCCAAGCCCAAGAAACCCTCATCCGCGGCCGATCCAGCGACCGTCTTTGACCGTGTAAACAGATTTCCATCCCATCGCAAATCATAAGCGACCGACTTTCGCCGTTCGCACTCAATTTGCGCGGAGCAGCCCATATTCGCAAATAATTTGCGACTTTACACCACCTGGGAAGTAAGGAGGCTGGGCCACGGGTAGCCGCCATAATTTCGATTGTCGAAACGTGCCGGCGCCTGAGCCTACCGGTCCGCGACTACCTCGGCTCTGTGCTCCCGGGGTTGGCCGATTTTCCGATCAAGCGAGTCGCCGAACTCACGCCCAGCGCTTGGGCTGCACGAAAATAACGGGCCGCCGCAAACCGTGTTGTTCGTAAGACGCTTACACTGTATCCGTCTTACTAAACCCATCTGGTGGACGTCGCCGGATTTTGCTCAACTGGGTGGATGAGCGAAGGCGAAGAAGTTAAGCGACGGCGGCGACGTAGCACCCAGGAGATCCAACGGGGATGACAGCGAACCAAGAAATCCCAGGACGGACTGAAATTTGACACCGCGTAACACGTGCAGTTGACATATCCACGAAAGGAATCACTGATAATGAGTAAACTCACAGGTAAAGTCGCAGTCGTCACAGGCGCATCCAAAGGCATCGGAGCCGCCATCGCTAAGTCGCTGGCTGCAGAAGGTGCATCCGTAGTGGTGAACTACGCTTCCAGCAAAGCTGGTGCAGACACAGTTGTCGCCGCCATCACCGCAGCTGGTGGCAAGGCCGTCGCCGTGCCTGGCGACGTCTCCAAGGCCGCCGAGGCGCAGGGCATCATCGAAGCCGCCATCAATAACTACGGCCGACTCGACATCCTCGTAAACAATTCCGGCGTGTACGAGTTGGCCCCCATCGAGGCCATCACCGGGGAACACTTTCACCGGCACTTCAACATCAACGTGCTGGGCCTCCTCCTTGCGACGCAAGCCGCTGTGAAGTACCTCGGAGAGGGAGGCAGCATCATAAACATGGGCTCCGTTGTTAGCAGCATCACACCTCCGAACAGCGCGGTTTACTCCGGCACCAAGGCTGCCGTCGACGCCGTCACTGGCGTGCTGGCCCGCGAGCTCGGCCCGAAGAAGATCCGGGTCAACACTATCAGTCCCGGCATAGTCGAGACCGAAGGCACCCACAGCGGCGGCTTCATCGGATCTGAGTTCGAAAAGGCCGCCCTCGCGCAGACCCCGCTCGGCCGCATCGGCCAACCAAGTGATATCGCCTCCATCGCTGTCTTTCTGGCCTCGGAAGACTCCGCCTGGCTTACCGGCGAGCGACTTCTTGCTAGCGGCGGTTTTCGCTAATCCGCAAACAGCTGTCGGCGAATCGACACCAGCTTTTTGATGCCGCTCAAAGAGGTTTTCCGGGGGGACATGGTCCATGTGGGGTGTTTTTGACTAAAAAGGGTACTAGTGCATCGTCTCGCATATAATGGTGATGGCGTTGCGTTCAAAATGGGCCGTCGGCAAGGCGGTCCGAGCCGGACTGGCGGTAGGGCGCATCCCGCACCAGTTTTACTCTTGTGGATACATCTGGCCTGTCGGCTGTCAAAACTGGTGCGGGACGTAACCGACGAGCAACGCAGCCGCCGGCCCATTTTCAACGCAACCCTCCGGGCCGCGGCCGGTGGCTGTTTTTCCGCGTTGCTCGCTCGACCCGTATGACTCCGATATGGGCGCTTTACCGCCAGTCCGGCTCGGACCGCCTGGAAAAACAGCCAACCGACCTGCAGCGACATCACCGCCCGTTAATCGGTCGGGAATCCCGATGGAAGAACTTTGAATACAACAGCTCGCCCGTTCGACGATCCTCGTTCAGGCCCTCACGGCATACGCCACCGGCGGCTCTGCCACGACCGACCCCCATACTCCACGGGCGGCCAGCACGCCGAGCAGGGAGCCGAGCAATTGGGCGACAATGAACGACACAACTCCCGCTCCGGGAAAGACCACGAAACGCCACATGGCCAATGAAATCGCAGGATTCATGTGGCCTCCCGTCGCCCTACCCGCCGGGCTGAGGATCAACCCGGCAATAAGCAACGCCACTGCTGCTCCGACGACCAGTAGCTCGGCATCGATTTGCGGAATTAAGTGCGATATAAGCGAGGGCCCAATTACCCACCTGACGATAGTTGTTACACCGAAAAGCATCGAGAAGGTCAGGATGAGTTCGATTGCCCTCTGCCCGACTGGTCTGGCAAACGTTACCCTTCCAACATTCGTAGGTGGATCCGCGGATTGGTGCCCTCATTATTTTCCCCGAGAGAAATCGGATTAGACCTCTGTTCGAAAACTTGGAAGACTAGCATTCCCCTTAGATAGGTTTGAGTTTGGTGTTATCTGAGTTTAATTCTGTCCGAATGAAGTCGGTGGTTATTGCTTTCGCGGATGAGACCGGCGCCATGCCGCCACGATCATGTCCGCTCTGCTGCTATTGTTAAGTGGCTTCCGAACCAAAGGGCCATGGTCTGTCGAAACTCCGGCTGTCGGGGTATAGGCGCGCGGTGATAAGGGCAACTGGGAGACCAGCATCCGTGCCGCGATTTCATTGCTTCCGACGGCGCAAAGGCACCGCCCATAATCATTCCAGTTCAGAATCGCATAGCAGACAAGATACGTTTAGAGCTGCTCAAAAGCCCTTCGCGCACCAGACGTTGATCGATCCAACTAAACTGATGCGACACAGCAACCACATTATTTGAGAGCAGACCGATTACATCGGGTTCTGGACCAGATTAATACGAACAGCTAAAGCGGGATCCGTCGCCAGCCCGAATAGTCGTCTTGCCCGCCATCATCGGTCGAGACGCGGGTGTAGCCAATGCGGATGTCGTAAATCCGAAAAGGAGCAGCGTTTCTGCATCATAGAATTTGGGACGACTTTTGGCACACTTTAAACCTCAAAAATCGCTGACTTTTCGCTGTTAAAGCGAGATGTATCAAAAATGAAGATTTTTGGGACGCAATACTGACCATTGAAAATGCGATCCGTGTCCACCTGCGAGCGTATCGTACCACCGGGGCGGAATTGCGGTAAGTTGGCGGCGTTATGAAAACGAACGCACTTCAAAAGACCTGGTTCATCACCGGCACTTCCTCTGGCTTCGGACGGACGCTGGCCGAAAAGCTTCTGGCGCGCGGCGATCGTGTGGCGGCGACCCTGCACAAGACGAACGCCCTCGACGATCTGCAGGCACAATATGGCGACGACCTCTGGGTGGCATGGCCGGACGTGACCGATGCGGAGGCGGTGCGCCGGGTAGTCGATCGCGCGTTCGCGACCATGGGTCGCATCGATGTTGTCGTGAACAACGCGGCCTACGGCCTCTTTGGCGCTGCGGAAGAGTTGAGCGACGGATAGAATGACATGCACGACGAGTCACTACCTGCGATGCCTTTCCGCCTCCAAGTAGCACTTTGCTCGAACAAGCCGGTGCGGATGCGTCGAGCGTTCAGCTGCGGTCGTGGATGCACGCACTTCCTAAGACGATTCAACACTATTTGAGTCGGTGGCAGGCTGAGTGGACTGGAGAGTCACTCAAACAGGGATACCTCGGTTATGTCCTGCCGTGTCGGCGCCGAGACGGCACCGCTGCAATTCTCAAGCTCAGCCCGGACGCACAGGGAGCAGAGGAACAGGCGACCGCGTTGTCTGCCTGGGCGGGCGATGGTGCTGTACCTCTGCTGGCCAAGTCTTTCGAGGAGAATGGTGCAGCCTTGCTGATCGGCAGGATCGCTCCGGGAGTCGCGTTGCGACCTCTCGATGATCCAGCCGGCGAACGGATCGCCCGCTGCCTTCAACGCCTTGCTCACATACCCGCCTCATCAGTCCGCTGTTCACTCCCATCTGGGCTCGAACGGCTCCACGCACTAATCGCGGCCAACGCCCGTCACCTGCGCGCATTGAGCCCATCATTGCGCCGGTATCAGGATAGAATCATCGCCCTTGCCAATGCCGTCGGGCGCAGCCACGGCCCGCAAGAGCGAGGCGTCCTACTTCACGGTGATCTTCATGCCGGTAATCTCCTGCTCGGCAGCAACAATGAACTCGTGGTGATCGACCCGACGCCAGCACTTGGCGAGCCGGAGCAAGACATCGGGGACGCCGCCGCGAAAAATGACTGGGGTCAAGATGTGTCGATGCGAGTTAAGCAGCTGACCGAAGCCTGCCACGCTGACACCACAAAGTCGGCGGCTTACGCTCGTCTCGCGGCTTGGAACTGCGGGATCTTCCACACCGCCACAGGAGCCGAGCCGCCAGGAGGAGTTGACCCAGACGAATTGCTCAAGTACGCGACCACCGAGCCCGGGTAGTTGTAGCGGCCCGAGAACATAGATGCGCTGACCCGATAAAGATCGGGTTCGACAAAACGATCGTTTTTCCGAACTTTCGGCAGACCGCGTTTTTCTCACAAAAACCGCCTTCTAACGGTTCGAAATACTCGTTTCGAAAAACAAAGTTCACTTTATTCGAAGCAGATGAGCAAACCGAACTCCATCGAGACCTAGCCCGAAGGAGAAATGGCTATTCGCATTGATGTGGTCTCGACCGGATGTAATCGACCTGTTCTCAAACAATGTGGTCTCATTCTCTTAATCTGGTCCTGAGAGGCGCGTTATTCTAATGTGGTTTGGAAATGAGCGATGTTTTTGGGCCAGGCGATTTATGTTCTCAGGCCGTTACAATTAGCGCAACCCTGATTAGCGCTAGAGGATTGCCCACGGTCGTAATTCTTCATCATTGTGGCTTTCGGCCCCATATTTTGGGGCCAGGCACGAATAGGTGGCATCGGTTAGACCGTGCTGGCTGCGACGCTGGCACACAATCCGCAGGGCGGGAGGAGTTTCCCGATGGCATCTATTGGCCATAAGTCGGGCACGTCGGATGCGGAGGAGACCGGGAAAAACCGGGGGCTGAGTCGGCCGCAAATCTGGGAGCGGGATAGCGCTTGGTCTTTTTGCCGCCTAGTGATGTCACTTATCCGGAGAACTGCCTTGGTTTCCCCAAATTACGATCATAAATTTGGAGAATCGACTTCCGTGGGTCATAAAAGTCCGTATGAATCGCATTCTGCGGGAGATTGGTATTGGGAATGCAGCGACGGTTCGCGCCACCCAAGCCATCGCTGCTATTTCTGATGCTGCGAAAAATCTGGGAGACGGCTTGGTTCAACAACCAGCGATTTCCGACTTGCTACCGCAAAGCGCTGACGAAAAAGAAATAGCGAAATCGCTTTGCGGATTTGCCTCTCCTCAAAAAGAAGCATCTCCTTCTTCGGATGAGGTAGCCTGGTTCGATTTGCATCCTCGAGTTCCATGCCGCTACAGGCTAAGCGCTACTCTTAAGTCTTCGCCCGGATTGACGCTCCAGTCCAGCCGCTCGAATCCAAGTGCCGGCGGCGGTCTGGCTTGCGGCGTCATCCCAGATGCTTTCGATCAATGTCTGACTACATGTCTTCCGCTCGTAAAACCAGCATCCATACTTCCAGTAAATGGCCGCGTCTCCTGCGTGTTCACCGAGTTTGGAAAGATAGTTGCGCAAAATCCCATCGTGGAGAAAACCATACCGCGCGCTACTTTCAGAGGTAGGCGGCTCGTCTCGCAGCCGCCCTAAGAGCTGTTCCTGCGCATCGGACCATTCGGGCAGAAGCTCCGGCGCTATGTACTCCCATTCATAATCGGAAAGTTTTCGCAACTTAAAGCAGATGCCGCAGCTCTCCATCATGCCAGAAAGACATTTTGTTCCCCTGGCGTGTAGCCTGACCAAATCAGCGCTTCGAGATCGGCTCGGCTAAAGTGGCCGTGGCCACGAAGCAGCGGCAGGATCTTCTTCCGGTCGAAGATCGAATAGATCGCCTCCAGCGCCCAATTCTGGTCGAGGACGATCTGATTCTGGAACAGCCCTGGTCTGTAAAACAGGACTCCGTTATGATGGAGGAATTCGAGTAAAGCTTCTGTATCGCTGATGTCGCCAAATTTGACGCATAGCTGATCGACAGTTAGTCTTCCTGACTCCGATCGACAGCCAATTGAACGATTTTCTGAGCGAAATTCACCACATCGCCCGGTTCGAGCCCTCCATCGTGGAGCGCCTTGACGAGGATCTCGATCTGCACGCTAAAAGAAAAAGCTGCTGCGCCTAGCCGACGCAGAGTTCCTCGCCGGCCAGACGCCTGATCTGCCCAAACTGCAGCTTCAATTGTGCGCGCTCAAAATCGATGAGCTCGAATTGGAGACAGGCCGCCCCCGCACTGATGCCTATACCGAGCGGCCCACGGACTCGACCATCCTGGTCAGATTGATCGCTCGCGTCTGCACCACTGGCGGCAACCTGCACAGATTGGATCTGCCGGACATGAATCAGATTGGGCTCGTAAAGCAGCAGCAAGAGCTCCGAGGCCTGAGCCAGCAGATTCATTTCCTTAATGGCAAAGCGCGAGGAGCAGCCAAACGCAAGAAGGTGTATTTCCAATTACTGCGGCGGGTGCGCAGACTACGCAAAGGTCTGCTGCGCGATCTGGAGTTGGTTCGCCGGAACCTGGAGGGCCGCGCCAATCTGCCACCGAGTCGCCGTCTGATGGTCGGAGAAGCCCTGTGCCTCATTGCTGAGGATCTGGCGGCTCTGGAACAAGCCGCCCACGTCTGCGAAAGACGGGTCATGGAAGAGGAAAAAGTGCCGGTCGCAGAAAAGATCATCAGCCTGAGCGACTCGGACGCCCCGTTTATCGTTAAAGGAGGATGGAACACCGTGGTGGGTTACCGCCCGCAATTGGCACGCAGCGGAAGCGGCTTTGTCACTGCGCTGGCGTTGCCTCGGGGCAACACGGCCGACAGCCGGCATTGCGAATTCCTTCTCCCTCCTTTTGGGGGACTGGAAAATCTCCCCGCCTCTTCTTCGCCAAGAACTCGGGCGGGGCCAGTCTACGAATTAAGTGAAAACGACAAAGATCGTGTCAGCTCAGGAAACACTTATTCGACGCGCCGACCCTACTCTACGCCGCAGCCAAACGACTCCCCTTGGTGGGTCTGAGAAGTGATCAGATCTAAGTCTTAATCTTCAACACATCCGAAAGCTTTGTGTTGAACATTTAGATTTGCCCCCTTTCACCGGGCCACAGTGCGAAGCAGAAGATTGGGCGAGCCTCCTTCGGCTGCTTCGGCGAGCATCGCCAGGCTGTCATTTACAATCGCCCATCCTTGCTCTCCCAGTCTTCTCCGGAGGTTTTGCTGAGCCTGATTCCAGAGCGGCAGAGCCAGGTCAAGGCGATCCTTGCCGCGCTGGGTCAGTACGACATTCCGCGTGCGACCGTCTACACTTTCCTCCCGGATGAGCCCCTCCTTCTCTATGGCATCCAGGCTCCGCGTCAGGGTCGTTCTCTCCAGGCCGAGCATGGTCGCTAGCTGGTTTAACGGAATTCCGGCCGCGACGCTCGCGGCGACGAGAACGGTGAACTGCGTGCTGCGCAGCCCGACGGGCCGCAGGGCCTCGTCATAGGCACGGGTTACTGCGCGAGCCGCGATGCGAACCTTGTGACAAGCGCACGTGGTTGCTGCAATCTGGGCTGTTACGTTCTTTGGCATAGGTTCATACGGGTTTGATGATGAAAAAAGATAGCAAACCGGGCAGCCGCAGCGCGATTTATTGGAAGATCATGCAGATACCGCTTTGTTTCATGACCGAGCGGTGCGCCGCCCAGATTTTGCTAAGAGATGCCAGGTGGAGCACGATCGAGAGCGGCACCGCGAAAATCGGAACCATAACCAGCGGAAAAGAGCCAATGAGAACGTTTGGAGCGTCCAGCGAAAAGATCTGGAAACGGCTGGGTGCACTCAAGAATCCGGTCGCCATTGCTATCACGAGATCACTGATACCCAACCAGTTCCACAGGGCGACAAGTCGCTCATTTTCGCTGCGCGCAGCGCGGGCGCCAACCATTAACGCAGTTAAGCCAACCATGACATCACCCAAGCCGGCGGGTAAAGCAAAGATTCCGGGCAGCTGCCCAGCAGCATAAAGGACCAAAAACGTGACGCCGAGGACGCGGTAGAATTGGAAGGCGACAAGCTGGCTCTGCGCCACCGCTGCGATGATCTCACGGACCTGTTTTGATCCCCGGATAAAGAGCGCCCCGACGAGGATGGGTATGCCAATGGCGAGGGCGATATAGGGCACTTGCTGGTTCAGCGCGGATCGGAAGGTCCCTTGCCAACCGAGGAACAGCGCGAGACCGAACCAAGCAAAGAGAACGATCCCGAGGATCGAAACGATGCGAACCCGATCGGCTTTGGTCCGACCGAGGCCGAGCAAAGCGCGATGTACTTCGAACAGAAGAACAAACACGATAATGATGTCGGCTCCGACGAGCACAAAGGAAAGAAACCAAAACCACGACCCGATGAGCGAATTAGTGTGCATACACCAGTGTATACACACTAGTCTTAGCGTCAAGGACTAAATCTTGATTCCGAATTGCGACCGCAGATTTTACGGCGAGGTTTTTAGCGCTCGGTCGGAAGGAGTGGGATTGTTTCATCTTCTGGGATAATCGCCCATTAACCTGAGTTCGCGTTTCGGCGAACGTGAAGCCAGTCGTTGAAATCCAGCAGATTGTGCAGGTTATCGGGAGAGGGCCTGCCTGAACCAGCCCGTCCATCCGCATTTGTTCGATGCTGACCTACCTGACGACTAAAGGCCTGACGGACGCACAAATTCAGCTGATATCCGGCCACGAAAGCAAGAAGAGTGTCGAGGTCTACCAACATCGTCGTTGGAATCGGTCGATAAGGCCTACCAGAACGCGGTACAGACTGTTAGGATCTGATTTGCGGCACACTAATGAATCCGCAACGAGCGTCACTCTCGATTTCAGTTAAGATGGCAAACGGATACAAGTCCCTCTGACCCCACGCAGCGAGGACCGCGGAAGCGGAAAAACTGCAGAGATCGCTCACCCAGGAGGCACTTGGCCACGGAAGCGATCATCTTCAACCGACTGGCCCAGTGTTGCAAACTGGCGACGGTTAACCACGTCAACCAGTGTGTGATCGATTTTGCACTCGTTCTAAAGGAAGCAAATCAGCGGTCGACAAAACGCTAGTGGGCCGGAATCGATCATTCGCCGCTTTCGAGCCGCTACGTTTTCGGACAAATTCTCGGGCGTCGATCGCATCTATGCGTCGCTTAATTGTTCGATAATTCGGCACTCTCAACCCTTTCCGTCGGCACTCTCGTTCAACCTCCTTCAACAGGTCCGACAAACGTGGCTTCTCCCTCTGCAGGTAGACGTGGTTAATAGCCTCTTGCAATACGACCTCCGCACCTATGGGCAATGCGCGGCTGGTGGGCCCGAATTTCTCTGCTACTTCGGGCAACACTTCTGGTCGTCACACAGCTGCATTTCTTCGGATTTGATCAGGGAAATAATGCTCCGAGGAAGACGGGTTATTGAATGTGAATTGAGGAAAAACGGAAGCGGATAGGCGTGCCTTATTCTCGTCCAGGAAACGCCATTTCGCTCTCACTTCGGAATCACCCAGACCGGCTAAACTAGCTTCTGCTGGCCAGCCAAGCGTCTCGCGTCCCAATGACTTCGAAAGGCTAGACCCGAGAGTGTGTCGAGTGCCAACAGGCCAATCTAACGGGGAGATGGGCGCCAGATAGGATTTCAAATCAGCGTTTCAGTGACTCCACTCAGCGCTATGCGCGAGCCGCCGAGACAATGGAGACCGGGACAAACGGGTGCTACGCCGTGTTCGCATCGCATCTCTCCAATTGCTCCGGGTCCGCCGCGGTTTCTTATACCTCGTAAGCGGCGAGGCATTCCCTCAATGTCTCAAATTGGCGGTTCGGGCCTATGACCTCAGTCAAGCCTTGGCGATCGAGATCCGCTTTCAGGCTCTCGCTGATGTGAGCGAAAACGAGTGCGACTCCGTGCTTCGCTAAATCCTTGTGCAGCTCTTTGAGAGTGCCTCCTGCCGTGTAGTCAACTCTCGTGATCGCTCCCGCGTCCACGACAAACCAGCGCATGCGGGAGGGAGATTCGGTCGCCAGTTTGCGCGCCTGGGCGGCGAAGCGATCAATGTTTGCATAGAAGAGATCGGACCCGAACCAATACACCAATAACCCCGGCGCTGCCATCAGGCCGGGTTCCACAGCGCTCATCTGCCAATGGCCGTCGGCCGCCCGGGTTTTCACCGCTACCGAAGGCTCGTAGCTGTGGCGTACATGCTGAAGCAGCGACAGCACGAGCGCGAGCAAGATACCGTCCTCGACGCCGAAGAGGACCACGGACGCAGCGGTTACGAGTGCAAGCACCCACTCGCCAGGGCTCTTGCGGTGCAGATCGTTTAAACCCGGCAAATCCACCAGACGGACGGCAATGGCGAAGACAATCGCGCCAAGCACGCAGACCGGAAGAAACTGCAGGGGGCTGGTGAGGAAAAGGAGCACGAGCATGACTACAAGGGCCGTCGAGAGATGCGCCAACTGGCTGCTGCCACCGGAGGTTTCTACCATTGCAGTCTGAGTCGGGCTGCCGTTCACGACAAATGTTCCGCTCAAAGCTGCCGCCGCGTTAGCCGCGGAAATGCCAAGCAAATCGCGATTCTCATCCAGCGCCTGATGATGTCTTGCGGCGTAGGCTCGAGCCGTGACCGAGCTTTGAGCCACGATCATCACGAAGCAGGATCCGGCTACTGGCAGCAGGTCGCGAACAAGCCCCCAATTCAGCGTCGGGACCGAGAGATGAGGCGGTCCGCCTGCGACGGGACCGACCACCTGGATTCCGTATTCTGAGAAATTGAATGCTGCGCTGGCCGTCACCGTTCCCATTACGGCGAGAAGCGCCCCAGGGAACCGCGGCACGAAGCGGTGGGCTAACAGTACCAATGCCACCACTCCCGCCGAGAGGCAAAGAGTCGGGATGTTTGCATGCGGCAGTTGTTTCACCACCTCCACTAATTGTTTGACCGGACTTGTGCCGTGCACCTCCAGCTTGAGCATATCGCTGAGGACTGCAATTCCGACCTGGAATCCGACACCGGTAAGGAAACCGATCAGGACCGTTCGTGACAGAAAATCGGCAAGAAAGCCGAGTTTAAGCAAACGGGCCAGCAACAAGAACCCCGCCGTGAGCAGCGCCACCAACCCCGCCAACGAGACGTACTGTGCGCTGCCAGCCATAGCCATGCCTGCCAGGCCGGCCGCCAGAATGGCCGCAGTGGCTGAATCAGACGACACCACAAGGTAGCGCGACGATCCGAAGGCGGCAAAAGCCACCAGAGGCAGCAACAAGGTGTAGAGCCCCGTAATCACCGGCGTTCCGGCGATCTTTGCGTAACCCATCGCCTGCGGAATGTTCATTGCCGCCAGTGATATGCCCGCGGCCAAATTGGCGGCGAGCCCCGAACGGTCAAGCGGAAGGACGCTCTGAAACAGCGGCAGGCGCCAACGTGCGCCTGCTTTTTGGTTAGTGGTTTGCGCGCCGTTCACGGCTGTTTAGTGTGATTTGTCGACTTCCTCCGGCTTCTTGGTCTCGGGCGCTTCTGAAAGCTGCGCCTCGCTCCCATGCTGGGTTGCCCGGTCGGATTTCTGGGCCCGTTTGCTTTTTGGAGCGGTCTTCCCGTCTTTTTTGCTACCCGCATCCCTCTTCGCTTCGGTTGTCAGTTGTTTCCATTTTGAGTTCCCGATGTGCAAATAGAACTTGAGAATGTGCGTGCCGTTCTCGACAAGGTTCTTCTCGAAATTATTGATCAGCTCATAACGCACCTCCCAGACTTCCTTGGGAACAAGCTTGTGCACACGCACCACCAGGATTGATGGTTCCGTCCTTGCCGGCGGCATCCAGCGCCTGCAGGCAGATCAGCAGAGAGCGCTTGTTCTCAACGTAGAGAAGATATTGCAGTTCGCGCAGTTTCCTGTCGAGTTTCTCAACTTGCTTGACCGCAAATTTCTTCTTCGTGTGTTCGGCCGTGTAGGCGGGATTGATCTTGTTCAAGCGGATTTCGCTGCCCGGCTTTACCTGGAACTGTTCGCTATACTTCATGTGGATTACAGGTATCGTACCATAAACTGCTTATATGCATCACGGACTTAACGCACTAGGAGTATTGTGGAGCTAGCCGAGCGGTTGAGCGGTGCGAACTGAAGGACCGACTGCAGTCGTCGCGCTCACAGGCATCATTCTCGTAGCCTATGTTATCGGCCATTTGTTGGGCAACTTGCAGATTTTCGCGGGGCGCGCTCAGATCAATATCTACGCCGATTTTCTTCATTCTCACGAGATGTTCCTAAGGCGGCTTTTTGATCAGTTCCTGGATGCCTCTCGGATTTGTTGAGGCGCCGTCCCTTTGACCAAGTAACCTGTGGCTCCGGCTTTTAGGGCGTGGCGAATATCCTCCTCGCTGTCATAAGCTGTCATCACAACGATTCGCGGTTTTGGTCCCGGCGCGACATCAGCTCAGCAACGACTTGTATGCCATCTTTGGCCCGGAAGTCCTCGCGCGGAGCTTCGCTTGAAATACGGCAAATGAGATTTTAACCGGCTATTTTTCTTACTCGTGTCTCCAGCCGAACCGGGCCACTCAATCGACCCAAGCATGATTCTTACCTCTGAGCAAAATCTACTCCATAATTGGCGCGCCATGGCGAAGATTTCTGGCGGCCTTGCTGTTGGCGGAAGAAGACCAACCCAGGCAATTGAGGCTAACGAGCGAAGGTCGTCAATCTCGTTGGCCGAAGAGTTGATTAAGTTCTGCGAACGGAATGCCGCCGGCGAGCGTTTCGAAGGCGCCGTTTGCAGCGATGCCGCGAGCCGCGCGGACGAAGGCACCCCAAGCGGCGAGCGCGAGTCCGGAGCCGACGGAGATGCGGCGGACCCCGAGGTCGCCGAGTTGCGATATGGAGAGCCGCGAATTGAATCCGGAGACCAGGATATTGACCGGCTTCGGGGCGACAGCTTTGACGATGGCGGCGATGTCATCCGGTTCGCTGACCCCCGGGGCATAGAGGCAATCGGCACCGGCGTCGGCGTCGGCGACGAGACGCGCGAGCGACGTGCGAAGCGGATCGGAGTGCCCAGCGAGGAAAGCCTCGCAGCGCCCGGTCAGGATAACGGCAGTGCCTGAAGTGTCGATGGCATGGCGGGCGGCCTCGATCCGCTGGACCGCGAGCGTCTCTTCGTAGAGCGGAGCGTCGCTGTCTCCGGTGGAATCCTCGATCGAAAGGCCAGCGACGCCGGTGGCGACGCAGAGTGCCGCGTTGGCGGCAACGCCTTCGGGTGCCTCGGCGAAACCGCCCAGGAAATCGGCATTGACCGGAAGCGTCGTGGCGGCGCAATCTCACGGATATGCGCGAGCATTTCGTCACGCGGGACCGCGCCATCGGCCGTCCCGCGACTGAAAGAGAATCCGGCTGAAGTTGTGGCCAGCGCCTTGAATCCCAGGCGCTGCAAATAGACGGTCGTCCCGACGTCCCACGGATTCGGCAGCACGAAGCACCCATTGGTGTGCAAAGCGTGGAAGGCCGCGATGGCAGATGGCTGAGCAGTGCGCTGGTCGTTCATGCCGACATCCTACACCTGCGGCACGCGGACGCGCCAGCCTTGCCGTGATCGCGGCAATGGGGAATGAGTTTTGCTGCATATCAATCATCATCTCGGTAAGCCGATGGGACTTGCTAGGAATCCTACGATCTGGCAAAATACGAGAATGCCTCCCGAAAACCATTATTACGTTAAGGTTCTCCTTAACGAAAACATGCCCGTCGGCGACTCTCTCTCAGGTCATGAAATCCAACTCATCGTTGGCAGCCCCTCAAAAATAGCAGAGGCCACCTTGAATGAGTTTGCCTCGGAGTTCACTAGACACACGCGGATGACTCAGGGCTGGACTACCCTCCAGATAATTGTCGAGCCCATGCAATATCAGGAGTTGCCACCACTTGGAAAGCCGGCACACAGCGAGGAGGGTTTTACCGCTTGGCTTATCGAATAGAAACTCTTTATCCGCTCGCGCAACGCTCAAAATGACCAGGAGGTTGTGCGCCGCCTTGAAGAACCGCGATAACCGGCCAGGCTGCTTCTCCATCGCGACAGCGTTGGGTCCATATTCAACCATTACGCGCTTCAGCCACAGGCCCGGGACAGGCCGTCTGACGAAGTTTTGAGCTTCGTGAAACGTCGATGTTCTTTTACGTAGGTCAGCTCCGTCAAAATCGGCGAGACACCGATCGAGTTAGCCTTTGGTTTCACAGTCGTCGTTTGGTGCGGCGGATTCTGGAGGTCCGCAATCATTACTAGCTCCTGAAGACGCACTATAGTCTGACAATTGATGTTCCTTCATTTTCCGAAGATCATTCTTCTCCAGATTTATAAGCCTCGCCAATACGCCTCTCGAACAGTTCCGGTTCCCTTGACTCACGAAATCAAATGCGATGGCGACGAGATTTCAGGGGCTTGACCTCGCGCACGCTGCCACGCTGTGCATAATTGCATAAATAGATTTTAACCATTCTCGATGCCAGCGTATCGTTGCGGCATTAAATTCATAAGGAAGTGAATATGAAAACATATCTTATTGCAATCGGCTGTGTTGTTGTGATGGGCGCTTTACCGGTCGCGAACGCCGCGCCGGAGGATCAATCCCGACAGGATCAAACATTCGTTAATGAGGCAGCTCGTGGAGGCAAGATGGAGGTTAAATTGGGTCAACTGGTGCAACAAAGAGCCTTCCAACCGCAGGTCAAACAATTCGGTGCACGCATGATCACGGATCACACCAGGCTCAACACCGAGCTAGGCTCAGTAGCAACCTCGATCGGGTTGACAGTTCCGACCGATCTTTCGTCTGAGCAACACGCCGAATACAAGAGGCTGTCGAAATTGTCGGGAGCAAAGTTCGACGAGGCGTATATGCACACCAGATAAGTCACGGCCTTCCGCGCCATCGGCCAAAACACCTTAACCAGTAGCGATGACTCGAGCGTTTTTCCTAACAAACAGATTCACTTTCGTGGCGCTTCTTCTCGCAAATGCCGTGGCGATCTTTTCGCCAAGGTCTCCATCAGCTTGTCGAATGGCGTTGAATTTCTCGACGCCTTCTTCCTCAAGCTGCTGCGTCACTTTGTCGATGCTTATGCCCAGTTCCGGCAACTGTTGCAAAACCCTGCCGGCGTGCTCGACATCCTGTTCGAGGCGAGGTTTCGGATCGCCGTGGTCGCGGTAAGCGTCGAAGGTTTTGATCGGGACCGTGTTGACCGTGTCCGGTCCGATGAGTTCTTCGACGTATTTCACGTCGCTGTAGTCCGGGTTCTTGGTGCTCGTGCTGGCCCAGAGCAGACGTTGCACACAAGCTCCCTTGTCAGCCAATTTCTTAAACCGATCGCTGCTGAAGATCTCGTTGTAAATTTGATAGGCCCTCTTTGCGCTGGCGACGGCAACTTGTCCATGCACCTTCTTCGCGCTGTCCGCCTCCCGGCCGCCTTGCGCAATGAGTTTCTCCAGCAGCGGATCAATGCGACTCACGAAGAAGCTCGCTACCGAGGCTACATGCTTTACCGGCTTCCTTTGGCCTACCCGCGCTTCGATGCCGGCGACGTAAGCTTCCGCCACCTGCCGATGACGCGGCAAGCCAAAGTACCTCTTGGTTTTCGACTCCCGCCGCTCAGACTAAACGGCGAAGATGACGCTTTGCGCCGCTGAATCGCGCGGCGAGAACTGTTGTTCCCAGTTCCCATGCGAGCGCCATGCTTTTCGCTGTTCTTGGAAACACTGTCAGGGGATCAGACATTGTTCTTCTCCAGCAAGACCAGCGCTCGTTTGCAGACGTTTTCCACATCGAATCCATACTCGCGCATCACAATCGGCCCGGGCGCCGAGGCGCCAAAATGGTCCACCCCTATCACGTCTCCGTGGTCACCAACGTATCGATGCCATCCCTGCGTCACCCCCGCTTCGACCGCCAGCCGCGCGTGGACTGATCGCGCCAACACCGAATCGCGATATTCGCCGGATTGAGCCTCAAACAATTCCCAACTCGGCATCGAAACGAGACGCACAGGAATTTTCTGTTCCTGTAACATTTCTCGTGCCGCGACTATCAAGCCAACTTCCGAGCCGCTTGCGATCAAGATTAATTGCGGTTTAGCCTGCGGCGCATCGGCCAGGATGTACGCTCCGCGACGGAGACCCTCCGCCGAGGCAAATCGGGTGCGATCGAGGGTGGACACGTTTTGCCGGGTCAAGATCAGCGCCACCGGCCGGTCCCGCGTTTCGACGGCCAACCGCCACGCGACCGCCGTCTCGTTCGCATCGCATGGGCGTATGACGATCAACTCCGGCATCGCGCGCAGGGAGGCAAGTTGTTCGATCGGTTGATGGGTCGGGCCGTCCTCGCCTAATCCGATGCTGTCGTGCGTGAAAACGTAAACGACCTGCACCCCCATCAATGCGGCGATCCGAATCGATGGACGCATATAATCGGAGAAGGTTAAAAATGTCGCGG
Source organism: uncultured Verrucomicrobiae bacterium (assembly GCA_963782115.1). Lineage (GTDB taxonomy): Bacteria > Verrucomicrobiota > Verrucomicrobiia > Chthoniobacterales > JAFAMB01 > JAFAMB01. The sequence continues at coordinate 18,351 of CAWAIK010000010.1, read as the reverse complement.
TAAACGGAATGATACCGCCGTGGCTGGCCAAGCCATTCGAGATCGCACCCATTCCGTGTTCACGAACCCCGAAATGAAGATTATGGCCGGCATAACTCCAGCCGCCGCCCGCCGATCCTTGCAGATCTCCGACTGCCAATGCGGAATTCTCAAAATCGCCCTCCTGTTTCAAAGCAGTATGTGTGGATGGATCCAAATCCGCGGAGCCGCCGATCAGTCCGGGCAGCTTCGGGCTGATTGCTTCCATCACTTTTCCTGCGGCGACCCGAGTAGCCAGACCCTTGGCGTCCGCCGGGAAGTGCGGAACATTCCCATCCCAGCCTTGCGGCAGTTCCCCGTTGATGAGCTGGCGCAGTTCGCGGGCGAGTTGCGGATATTCCTTTTCATATTCGGAAAACTGCGTCTCCCATTCTGCTTCCAGTTGCTGTCCGCGGTCGAGCGCACGGCGAAAATGTTGCTCGGCCTCGTTGGGCACAAGAAATGGCGGTTCGACTGGCCAGCCCAGATTCTGTTTCGTCAGCTTCACCTCTTCCTCGCCCAACGGTGATCCGTGGGCCTCAAAAGTGTCTTGCTTGTTCGGCGAACCATAACCAAGATGCGTTTGCACCAGGATCAGCGAGGGACGCTCCTTTTCGCGCTGAGCCGTGCGGATGGCGCTGTCGATAGCCTCTAGGTCGTTACCATCTTCGACAGATTGCGTATGCCAGCCATATGCCGCGAACCGCAGGGCGGGGTGTTCAGTGAACGTGATGTTAGTCCCAGCGGAAAGCGTGACATGATTGTTATCGTAGAGATAGATCAGCTTCCCTAGCTTTAAGTGCCCTCCAAGCGAGGCTGCTTCGGCTGCTACACCCTCCATTAGATCGCCGTCGCTGACCAGCCCGTAGGTGAAATGATTGATAACATCGAACCCCGGTCGATTGTAGCGCGCGGCGAGATATGCTTCGGCGATGGCCATGCCCACACCGGCGCCAAACCCCTGACCGAGCGGTCCCGTGGTGGTCTCTACACCCGGTGTCAGGCTACGCTCGGGATGACCGGGCGTGATGCTGCCCCATTGGCGGAATTGTTTGATCTGCTCCAGTGGCAGCCTGTAGCCGGACAGATAAAGCAAGCTATACAAAAGCATCACAAAAGCTGGGCGATTTGTCGGCTGGTCGTCGAGACCGGCCATTGGCTTTCAGGCAAAGAGGTACTGATATCACTGAGCAAGATCGATGGGATCAGTTATGAAGAATCCAAGGTGTTCGTGAATTCGACAAAGGAAGCCATCCGGCAGGAGCCGGAATACTACGTTCCTCCGGTTAAAAAGCTGAGCGCTGAAAAGGAGAACTGACATGTTCGCCATGAATATCAGAGTTGACGGCAAACGGACCCTCGTGACGGGTGACAATTTCGGCATTGGTGCGGCAATTGCACTTGGTCTCGCCGCGGCCGGCGCAATGTGGCGATCAACTACTTCTTCCATCCCGAAGCCGCACCTCGAAAAATGAGCGCCCCGAGAGTCAATGCGAAAATTGCTGGACTTGTCCGTAAGCGAAAGCCACGGTCGGAACCTTCACCAATCGTGCTGACCATCGGCCATTCGATACGCACTCTCGAGGAATTCATCTGCCTGCTTCAGGCACACGGGGTAAAGCGCGTGGTGGACGTACGGACCGTGCCACGCTCGTTGCACAACCCACAGTTCAACAAGACTTCTTTGCCAGAATCATTGAAGAAAGCCGGGCTGGGATACGTTCACATGCCGGGACTTGGCGGTCTCCGCCATGCGACACGCGATTCCATCAACATGGGATGGCGAAATGCCTCTTTCCGAGGCTATGCAGATTACATGCAGACGCCGGGAATTTGATAAGAGTCTCGAAGAATTGATCCAATTAGCGAACCAGGACCGCATCGCATTGATGTGTGCTGAAGCGGTGCCCTGGCGCTGCCATCGCTCGCTCATAGCAGATGCCTTGTTAGTTCGCGGAATTCGCACCGAAGACATCATGAGTCCAACTCGCAACTCGCCGCCAGGTTCATACGCTCACCCCTTTTGCCAAAGTCCGACGCACCACGATCACATATCCGAGTGAATCCTTGCAGGGCGCATGATATTTTTTTGTCCGATTTATGACGGCGGTCCCGGAGGTAGATGTCCGGCCTCCGTGAGACGATCCAGTAACAGGTGAAAATAAATGAACCCCGCGTACGGCTGCCATTTGGCAAGCACGCGACGCACGCTTTCGTAGTCGAGCGGCTTTTTCAAGTTCAGCCAGCGCTGCAGGTTGTTGCGAGCGCCCACATCATCGCCGGGGTACACGTCCAGCCGGCGCAGACCTCGCAACAACACGTATTCAGCGGTCCAGCGTCCAACGCCCGGCAGTTCGAGCAACCGTTCTACCGCTGCTTCGTTGCCAAGATTCGGCAACGTTTCCCAGTTGAATTGCCCGTCTAAAAAAGTGCGCGATAGCTCGATCAGGTAACGTCCTTTTTGTCGGCTGAACCCCAGCTTGCGAAATTCGGATGGCTTCACGTTCGCCAACTCTTCGGGGCGCGGGAAGGCATGAACGGTGCCGGATGTCGACGGCACGGCAACGCCCAATTGTTCGGCGAGCCGATTGAGGAGGAGAATGCCGAGCGTAAGCGACATCTGCTGGCAGGCGATTCCATTGGCCAAAGCTTCGAACAGCGTGGGAAAACGAGGCGGCTTAAGTCCGCGGAATCGCTCGGCGAGCGGGCCCAGGTTCGCATCGCATGCGGCGAGTCGATAAAACTCAGTCAGGTCGATCCGAATGCCGAGCAGCCGTTCCAGGGAAGACGTCGTCACGGTCTTCACGTCGGATGTGAGGCGCGCCCCGGTGATGGCGACCCGCAGGCGTGACGAATTTGGCGCTGCAATTTGTGTCACTGCTACCTCGCAGGGGTTGCCGTTCAGCATTAACACCCGGCGATACGTTTGACCATCCCACCGATCCACCGCGTTGCTGGGTCGCCTTCGCAGCGCCCATGCTGTCAGGTCGAGCCGGAAGGGCGGCTTGGGTTCGAGCGAAAAACCAATCGTCATACATCGGCGTCATACGGCTGCGACAGGATCGTGGTGGCCACCATATTTAAGCCCCGCAGTGCTACGCCACAGCCTGCATGTTTCCTGACGATCAAATATTTTTCCAAGTACAACTTTAAGACCAAAGCGTTGTAAGCCAGGGATTCGGCGCAAAAACTCCACCCGGGGCCGTGCTCGAAGCTCTGGTCCACGCGCAGGATGATCATCCGGCCGGTGCCATCGAATCGCCCGTGATTGAGCGGCGGCGGCAGATTGGTCGGCACGCGTAGATTTTCGCTCCGAATTTCACGGACGCGCTTAGTCATTGTCGGCTCCTTCTACGTCAGAGGTTCTTTGGTTGAGCGTTTGATTTTGCTGATCTTTTTGAGAGCCGAACCTTTGTGCATGGCCAAGTGGTCGGTCTTGTCGCTCTTGATCAAATACTGCGGTTCCTCCTTCGAGGCGTGGACAGTGTATCCCTTGAACGTGATTTCAGAGGTAATTTTTTCCTTGATCGTGCCCCGGACTCGGCCCGCTTCCGAGTTCCACTCAACATGATCCCCAACTTTGTATAATCTCCCGTAAATACTTAGTTTTGTATCCGTGCGGCTGCCGCGATCTGGTGCACTCTTTCCCTGACAACAATGAACTGCTTAGTAGCCGCTAAAGTCTTCGGTCCGGATGTCGTCATCATCAACCCCTGACTCGTTAACCATGCTGTGCAAAGCGTTAACCATTCCCGGCGGCCCGACGATGTAATAGATGGGAGATTTTGCAGCGCTCAGGTATTTCGCCAGCATCTCTTTGTTGATGTAGCCCGTTTCCCCGTTCCACTGGTGGCGTGATTTCGCCAAATCGGTCATGGTGGGGATGAATGTGTAGTTTGGATTTTCTTTTTGCAGTGCCTGCAGATCGGTGAGAAACGGCGTATCCTCCGGCCGCCGATTTGAGAAGAAGAAAAGAATACGGTGCGGCAATCGCTGCTTCGCAGCATGAAAAAGGATACTCCGGATAGGAGTGACGCCAATTCCACCGGCAAGGAACACAGCCGTCCTGGCAGGATTGTTGTGTAAAGTCAGATTGCCGCCGGGCCCAGCGATTTTGAATTCGGTATTCAAGGGTACTTTTGCCAGTTCGCGCTTGAAGGCCGTATCGCGCATTCGAGTCGCCACCATGAGCGTGTCTTCGTACGGCGCCGTGGCGATTGAGAACCCGCGCACATTGCCTTCGGCGTCCGTTTCGGCAGGATTGAGCAGCGTAATGTCGATCCATTGCCCGGGTCTGAAGATAAAATTTGCGGGTTTTTCAAATTGGAAAGCCATGGTGCGCTCGGCAACCGGAAAACGATTCTTCAGTCTCACCAAATAGGTTGTGGCGGTAGCCGGGCAAAGCGAGAAATGGCGAGATATAGCGAGCGTCGTCTTTTGCGGTCCAAACCCGATCCAGAGGCACTTCAAGCGGAGTGAACCTGATCCACTCGGTTTTAGGCGTACAATTCCGGTTCCAGTAAAGACGCGGGTGATCCATTAAAATCGACAACCCGCTTCGGGCAAGGAGCATCAAGAAAAAGAAGTTCACGAAATGCGTTAGTCGGATCCACGCCGGAAATCCATGCGGCTCGCCCGGCAAGGCACGAGGCGGACTGACCGAAACGCTGGGAAGACCGAAAAACAGGAATTGAATCCAGGCAATAGCGATCGGTAGCACTAACACAACCGCAATAACCAGAGCTTCTTTCGACCGAATCCAAATCTGAAATCGCCGGTCTGGTGGATAGTGAACAGCGCGATGAGCTTCGCTGAATGCTCTCATAGATGCGCCATGAGGGATTGCTCTTGGGCGATGGCCCTGTGCAAGCGGACTGACGGATGTTTAGCAAGCGGAACGGCTTGATTCAAGGGGTTTTTGAGGCGCGAAAGAGCTTTATCGAACTTAATGCGCGTGAGCGCGCTCTGGCACTGCTGGGCGGCGGCGCCAAAGGCATCAGCGCCATAAGCACCCAGAAAGGTGACCGCTCCCCCCGCCCGGGCGGCGGGGCGATTTCATAGCATATTACGCTTAATTTAAGTAGAACACGCTGATCATCCCTATTTGAAGAACGCCCGGTTAGCCTCTTCCACGATCTTTCATTTGTCTGTTTTAATGGCCGCGCTCCCTTTGTTGTCCGTCGTCCCCGATAGCCTCTACCGGGCACCCTTCCATCGCCTCTTTGCAAAGAGCTTCTTCTTCCGCATTCTCCGGTTGTTTATAGACGAATGAATGGCTCCCGTCGGCGTCGCGGGTGAAATTGGCCGGCGCTGTTTCACGGCACAAATCGCAATCGATGCATTGATCATCCACGTAAAACCGTCCGGAAACGTTTTGCGGAAACTTGTTTGCAACGTCTGCCATAATCGCCGGGGTTTCTTGCGGTCACAACTCCCTATGGTGCGATCCCTCAAATTCGCTCTGTAACAAAACTCACGAGGTGATCCTCCGCAGCCCTTTCTACGTCCGAATGCGCAAACACTTCTCTGGATTTTCAGTCGGAATTTGAGACGCGCGGCGCCTTGAGCGACGCTACAAGGAATTCATCTACGACTGCCTCGAGCTGCAGCAAGCGGGGAGCACTCAACCCGAAGAGAACCGAATGATCGCCGTTTCTTTGCGTTACGCAGCCGCAGTCCAATAAGGGTTCGAGATGGTTCGAAACGTCGATTTGGGATAGACCGGTTGCGCCAGCGATCTGCGAAACCGTTTTTGCTCCCTCGCAGAGGGTATCCAGGATACAAAGTTGCGAACGATTAGCCAAGTTGCCGAAGAGCTCTTCCTTACAATCCAAACCACATCCGCTCGGCGACCGGCTTCCTGGTTTCGGATTTCCGCGGTTAGCGGACTCCAGATCAAGTAAAATATTCATATAAGATACATATATTCCGCAGTGGCCTTAAAGCAAGATCTGATATACATGTTTATATAGGTTTTCTTATGCGCCTCACCTTCTCTACCGATTATGCCCTGCGTCTATTGATGCTGCTTGGACTCGAACCGGAACGCCTTGTGACCATCGAGGAGGTCGCAGATCGTTTCGCAATATCAAAAAATCATCTGATGAAAGTGGCATACCAGCTCGGGCAAGCGGGGTACCTGGAAACTGTTCGGGGCCGAAACGGAGGGTTGCGCTTGGGAAGGGCACCAGACCAGATCGTGGTGGGGAAAGTGGTCCGCGAGATGGAACCGGACTTCGCGGTCGTCGAATGCGAAAATCCGGCGGGCTACTGCAAGATTGCGCCGTGCTGTACGCTGCGCTCTGCAATGAGAGAAGCTGTCCAGGCTTTTCTCGGGAAACTGGATCAATACACCCTCAAGGATCTCCTCCGACCGAAACTTAAACTGCGCCAATTGCTTGGTGTCAATCAGGAGAGGGCGTTTGCCCAGGGTCGGTAAGAGTCGCGATTCAAAGGCAGACAACCATGCAGGATAGAACGAATTGCTCGGACGTCCGGAGGTGGATAAGATGATGATCCAGATTAAACGAATGTATGACCCGCTAGAAAAGAAGATGGCGCGCGATTCCTTGTGGAACGCCTGTGGCCACGAGGGATGAAAAAGGAGGCGTTGCCTATGGACGCCGCTTCGAATGACGTGATATTCCATTAGTGCCCGAGTTCCATCGATATGATGACGAATGAACGCAGGGACCGAATGCTGAGACGATCATCTTTGAGCATCGAGGTTGAGCTCCCACGCTTTTTTCCACTCTCCGCAGTGTTCTGCGCGAACAGTTTGAACCGCCGGACGAGAAGATTGAGAATGGAAGCTTCCAATCGGAGACGTCGTCATGCGTGATAAGCTCTTCTTGCTCAAGCCCGACTTCCATGATGGAGGCGACCAACGGTACTACTGCCCGCACTGCGCTCAGCTCGAAGGAGTGTTGTCGTTTTATCCAAGACTGCGAAAAGAAATCGAAGTGAAATACGTCGACTTCACGCGGCCGCGGTCAGCTATCGTGGAGCTGCTCGGCGCAGCGAATCAGGACACTCCGGTGCTCGTGGTGGGCGATTCCTTCTCGCTATCTGCTAACATCGAGCATGGCTCAACCACCACCCATGTGTTCATCTCCGGAGAAGAAAACATCGCCCGTTATCTCGCCGAGCGTTACGGAATTGGTTTACCGCATTGAGCGATAAGGACGTCGTTGTTCAACCCGGCCCGGCAAGAGCGGGAGCGCTGGAAGGCCAGTCACGCGTGGGATTCCCACAATGTTCCCTGGACGAGATCCACACATTAAAAGATCGTAAGGTATTGCGGCAGAGGATGTTTTCCGCATCCGTGGGCCTACTCATCGCGCAAGCGCTTTCGGCTAAGGGCGCCAAATCCTTGATAGGGGATACTTTCCAACGCTTCGTTGACCAACGGAATAAGACTGATCTGGAGAGAAGATGCCGTATCGATTATATTCGATCCTCATCAGCGTCAATTAAGTCGATGAAAGATCTCAAGTCGTCCCGATGTCCAAAGCCGAGTTCCTCTCGTTCGCGCAGGAAGATTTCTTTTAAATCCACACGTGTCGGTACTCTAAGCATCTTCTCCCGGTGAGCCTGCTTTTCTGCTTCGCTCTTTTGGATGTTTACCCGTACCCAGTCACAGACCTCCCCGTCGATGATCGAGCTTTCGACGACTTTGATCATCTCTTCGTGCGTTCTGCCAGCTACCCGGCCAAAAGCCATCGTAGCCTTTCCCAAAATTTGCCAGGTAATCGGGATGAAGTTTGCCTGCAAGATGAATCCGAATCTTGTCGATGTAACGCGGCAAATGCATCCAACCGCACATCATCTCGCGGGGGCTTCGTGGAAGGATTTTATTCATGAAACGCAATTCGCGCGTGCTAGGAATCTCATTTTCACAATGGGAACTCGAACGGAATATTGTAATTTATCACTGGAACGTGGAACGTATATCGTGAAGCGATAAAAGTGCATCTAATGTTAAAAGGCTGAACCATGTCCGCGCATATGCGTGAGGTTAGCGAGTCAATCGCCGACGGCAGGGCGAAGCTGGAGGTGCACCCTCCTCAGTATTGGAGGTAAGGAAGATCCAGTCCGTCTCGTTTTCGGCGCTCCTGCTGGATCGGCGATTAATCTTTCGGTTATCGATCTTGGCAACCGCCTCATCGTCAACGAAGTGGATCCCGCGAAGCCACTGCAGCCACTGCCCAGACTCCCGGTCCCGCGCCTTGTAGAAGCGTCGACCCCGATTTTACAACCGCCTGCGCCGCATGGATTTATGCTGCAGGTGTGCATCACACCGGGTTCACTTATCCGGTCACTGCTGAGCACATGAAAGACCTCGCCGAAATTGCCGGAGTCGAACTGGTAGTCATTGACGGGACAATGGAGCTGTGCAATTTCAAGCGAGAACTCCGCCAGCATGAGCTCTCTTACTATCTTGCTCCTGACTTAGGTCATCTGTAAAACAGCGCTTCGCGCTGCGAATATGTTCACCAGCTGAGAGACGAGCTTAGCTATGCGCATTTGTGCGATTCGAAATGGCGAGCGGATGATCCACTTTGGATAGCATCCGCCGTACCAGGCTGGCGCTAAAGGGCCCTCTTACAACGCCGCTAGGCGGTGGCTACCGATCGTCGAACGGGCGTTTGCGCGAGGAATTCCATCTTTACGCAAACGTGCGCCCAGCACGCACCCTGATTCCGGGAGGGCGCTACGAAGACATCGACGTGGTGCTGGTGCGAGAGAACATCGAGGGTCTCTACGTCGGGTTTGAGCACTACATCCCGATCGGCGACGACCCACACGCGGTCGCGATTGGCTTCGGCGTCAATACGCGAGCGGGCTGTCGGCGCATCGCGAAGTTTGCGTTCGAGTACGCGGTTCGCAATGGCCGCAAGAAGGTTACCATTGTTCACAAGGCGAATATCCTGAAGGCGCTTACCGGCCTCTTTCTGGAAACCGCCCTGGAAGTTGGGAAACGTTACGATGGCCGGATACAGCTGGAAGAACGCATTGTCGATGCCTGTGCCATGCAGCTCGTGCTTAATCCGTGGCAGTTCGATGTGATCCTCACTACTAACCTTTTCGGCGATATTCTGTCGGACGAAATTGCAGGCCTTGTGGGTGGGCTGGGCATGGCTCCCGCGGCAAACATCGGCATCGATGCCGCGATTTTCGAGGCAGTGCATGGCTCTGCACCGGATCTTGCGAGTAAGGGGATAGCCAACCCCCTCGCGCTTCTGCTCGCGGCCGCGATGATGCTCGATCACGTTGACCGGAGCGACCTTGCGCTTCGGATGCGCAAGGGGATCGGTCAGACGCCGAACGAAGATAAGCTACGCACCGGCGACCTCGGTGGCACGGCTTCCACCGAGGAGTTTGCTCAGGCCGTCGTCCACCGGTTGTCTTAGGAGGGAGTCCGAGGCTGGCTTTTATTAGCTACAGCGCAGTGTCGGAAAGAGTCCGGTCGAAGCGGTGCATGAAGCCAGCATTGAACGGTTTCGCCCGATCATCATGACAGCGCTCGCGGCACTGATGAGGAAATTCGTGCCGTTTGGGTTCTTAGATCGGCATATGCGCGAGGCTTGTGAGTAGATTTCTGCCGGTGAGCCTTCGCTGGAAGTCCACCCGCTCGGGCATCGGCGGCAAGGCAGATCCTGTACGTCTCGTCCGATAAGCCGACACACCATCGGTTAATTCCAAGCCTTTTACTGGGACTTCGGTCGGTCGTGCACACCATTCCGCGCAATACGGAGGACTATTCTTCATCGAACCGCTTCTGGATCAGTAGTTCAAGCTCTTGAACGGCTTTCTCGGCGTCGGCTCCTACCGCTAATATAATCAACCTTGTACCTTGGCTGGCTGCCAGCATCATGAGACCCAGGATACTTTTGCCATTGACCTGTTCGCCATTCTTCTCGACCCAAATATCCGCTCGATGCTTGTTAGCTACCCTGACGAACATGGCTGCCGCACGCGCATGCAGGCCCAACTGATTTTGAATGGTCGGGAAGGCTACTGCTTCCGCCGCAATAGGGCAAAACGGAGCAGACACACGAGAAGAACGTTGATGTAAAAGATTCATGTTATATACATCTATTTAGAAACGCGCTTAAAGCAATAGATAAAATACATGGTTATGCGCATCTTTTCACTGATGTACCGAATCTCTCACATCGATTACTTCTTACCGACGTTTGCAAAGTAGCATTGCGCGGTTGTTTCGCCGCCAACACGACATTCGGGAATGTCCAACCAGGCAGCGATTGACTCCCGTTGCTTCCGATTGCGCGCGACGCTTAGTCCGGTATCGAGCCCCGGCGCCTGCGTGCAACGTTTGTTCGCTCAAGGAGGTTTGCACGGAATCCGATATGGGCCGCGAGATTGAACATGACCACGATTCCTGGCTGCAGTCCGAACTTGCACGCTTCCACCGAGGAATCTCGTTGACTTTGTTGCTTTTCGCGCAGCCGCTGCTTGTAGTTGAAATGGTCCTGCACCAAAGACCGACAGAACTGTTGTTCTTGGGAGGCATCCTGGTGCCAATAACGCCCGTCGGAACTCAATTGCTCTCGGCATTCTTTGCTCGACGGGTTGATTCAGACGAGTCGAGTTCTAGTAGTGACTATATCAATGGATAAGGGCTCGTAGAATCGTGCGAATTAAGCAGTTCAACATGTTATGCTCCGGTAGAGCTGCCTAAATGTTTCTCAAATGCGGCCTGCAATGAGGAAGGATTACTCACTATAATTGTGCGGCCTTTCACTGTGATCAGGCCGGCATCGCGCAGACGAGCGAGGATTCTTGAAAGAGTTTCGCTCCAGATTCCGAGCTCGCCAGCGAGGAGCATCTTCGTCATGCCAATTGACACCTTATCTGAGTCCGTAAAGCAGGGAGAAGCGGGTCTTGGTAACCGGTTCCACAGAATCTCAAGTCCACCGCGAGAGACCTGAGTGAAGAAGTCGGCTTTTAGTTCGCCGCTAGAATCACAAAGAGTTACTCTCTTTAAGACTTTAAAAGCCATCCGATGCACGTGGGCCGCTACTCTTATGTAGATGTGACTCCAGGCCTAGGCCGTTTCTATCAAAAGGATTTCTCTTTGTGACCTTTGTGATCTTCTGTGAAAATGATTCCTCTTCGGTCATCCGGTACTATGAGAGGAAAACGGCTAAAGACATTTTGAACAGAAGATCGCAAAGATCACAAAGAGTTACTCTCTTTAAGACTTTAAAAGCCATCCGATGCATGTGGGCCGCTACGCTTATGTAGATGTGACTCCAGGCCTAGGCCGTTTCTATCAAAGCATTTCTCTTTGTGACCTTTGTGATCTTCTGTGAAAATGATTCCTCTTCGGTCATCCGGCACTATGACAGGAAAAACGGCCAAAGACATTTTGAACAGAAGATCGCAAAGAAGAAGGACCCTCGGATCCACAGGTTTCGGCGGGGGCAGTTCGCTGGCATAGGCACGACCAGCGCAGACAGGCGCACGATCTTCTTGATCACGTCCTTGGTTCGCAGAATGTCCTTCCAGGCGAACAGGAACTGCAGGTAGCGGACCAGGTTCTCGACTGCCGAGACGATTGCCCGGAACACGGCCTCCAGTGAGGCCACCACCTTGTCGATGGCGTCAAAAACGAACGCGAATAACTTGCCGCCGATCGCCGCGACGAAGTGCCAGGCGTCGCTCGCAGTGTCCTTGACGATCTCCACGATGTATTCGCCGGCGGACTTGAGCTTCCCGAGCAGATCGCCCGCCGTCACCATGATCCAGTCGCCACGATCTTCTTGGTTTAGTCCTTGTCGCGCGCCTGGGCATCGATGCCAAAAAGCTCATCGGTCTGCACGACAATACCGATGGCTGTCTGATCTTGAGAACTTTGGATACGTTAGGCTAGTGCCTTTTCTTTAGCTATGCGTTCCACAATCTCCAGCGCATATTCGGGTAGCACCCCTTTCCCAGTAATCCCTTCCCGCTGCATAGCCCAGACACCGTGATGATCAGAAGGGCTGAAAACAATTGCAACACCTTGTGCGTACCAGCAGCAGAGAAGCTTCGAGTTCTTGTGTTCCTCGATGTACTTCGCGAAAGATGAATCCCAGTTCGTGAGCACCTCTGATTCTATCATTGATTCTTCGAGGAAACGCTTGGTTGCTGCCTTGGCTTCCTCGTACGGAAAGACTCTCATTGTTCGCTGGATTCTCGTGGTATCCATCAGGTCACGTGTAATTGCCATTCGGTCCTCTCTGTATTCGCTTTTTTGTTCGTCCTTCAATCTGTACGGATTCCCGCTCGCCTGCCAAGTGAAAGGTGTTCATTTTTAACTGAATTCAGTTCAATCATTGATTCAGCGGCTCGGTCGAAGCTCTGCGGATGAGGGCGGGTTTCGCTCCCCATGGCAGCCCTGTGGATTAACGCCGGACATGACGTGCTTGATCGCGCCATCCTTACCCGCGGCATCCATCGCCTGAAAGATCAGCAGCACCGACCACCGGTCCTGCGCGTAGAGGACGTCCTGCAATTGGGCGAGCGCTTGAATGCCGGTCTCCAGCAGTAGGATGACGCTCTGCTTCACGGTAGTCTCTCGAGTGCTTGAATCTTGGTGAGGAATTCCTTCTCAAAATCGCGTCCAAGTGCGCCTGGGTCCTTAAAGCTTTGTAAATGGAGCTGATCGGTTCCCAGTAAGGCAGGGCGGCAAATTCATTTTTGCCCGCGAACTCAACCGCTTTGATGCGATGACCACATGGAACTTCCTGCGTCTACTTCAGCGCCGCAGCCTCAAAAGCCGGCGCCGCGGATCGTCATTACGGACAACGCGAAATACCACCACGCCAAACTTCACAGCGCTTGGCGTCAAAAAAACGAAGCGCACTTCGCCTTGATTACCTCCCACCATACAGCCCCGATCTCAACCCCATAGAACGAGTATGGAAGCTCACCCGAAAGCTTTGCATCCACGACCAATATTTCCCGAGCCTCGCAGCGGTGATCACGGCTGTCGAAACCCAGTTTGGCAAATGGACAAACGGCAATGCATTCCCGGCCGCAGAGTATTTTCCATGTCAGCCATAATTACTTGAGAACTTCATGCATTGTGACGAGAATTCCTCAAAGTTCCCAGCATATCGGGGAATCCGATGACACGGGAGGTAGGGTTTTTGGATCTGCCGCGAACGGATGAGTCGTGTTTGCCGCGAACTGTTATCGAAGGCTGATTAATGGCCGAGCGAATCAAAGAAATCGACATTCTCTGGATCACCGCCGGGCTCGGCTGCGACGGCGATACGATCGCAATGACCGCTGCGACGCAACCTAGCATAGAGGACGTTGTGCTCGGTGGCCTCCCCGGCATCCCGAAAGTCCATTTTCACAACCCTTTTCTCGCATACGAGAACGGCGAGGATTTCATGAAATTCTTTTACGATGCCGCGGCTGGCCGGATCGAGCCATTCATTCTGGTGATCGAAGGCTCGATCCCCAATGAGAAGAACAAAGCAGAGGGCTACTGGACGGGGTTTGGCACGGACAAGTCGACAGGCCAGCCAATTACGGTCTGTGAGTGGATCGACAGGCTCGCGCCCAAAGCGTGGGCGGTGGTCGCCGCCGGCACCTGCTCAAGCTACGGGGGCATTCACGCGATGGAAGGCAATCCCACGGGCGCGATGGGTCTTTGCGATTACCTCGGCTGGGCGTGGAAATCGAAGGCTGACATCCCGGTCATCAACATCCCAGGCTGTCCGGTTCAGCCCGATAATTTCATGGAAACGCTCTTCCACTTGCTGCGGCATGCGGCTGGCACCGGACCGATGATCGCACTGGATGAACTACTGCGACCGGCGTGGCTCTTTTCCGAAACGGTGCATGAAGGCTGTGATCGGGGAGGCTATTACGAGCAGGGCGATTTCGCCGCACAGTACGGTATCAAGACCTGTATTGTGAAAATTGGCTGCTGGGGACCTGTCGTCCAGTGCAACGTGGCCAAGCGTGGGTGGATGGGCGGCATCGGTGGCTGTCCCAACGTCGGCGGCATCTGCATCGGCTGCACCATGCCCGGATTTCCGGACAAGTTCATGGCGTTCATGGACCAGCCACCCGGCTCTATGCTATCGACCCAGGCGATTCAGTCCTACGGTAAAGCAATCCGTGCGCTTCGCGCGTTCACGCGGGCTTCGATGAACAAGGAGCCACCGTGGCGGATGGCGGAGGCGAGGTCATGAGCAACGAGAGTAAAGATAGGGAAACTATTCGTCCGGAAATTCCGCCCTACTTTGATGCCGCCGGCACGCTGCTCGGTTTGGCGCGTGCATTCCTGCCAAACTTCGAGCTGCCGACCCTCGTGGCTCAATCTTACGCAGAGCCGGTCGGCTCGATGGCGGAAACGCGTTTTTCTAAACCCGAAGCCCGCTACCAGGTACTCCTTGAGCAACTCCCGGCTGTGACGTTTATGGCGGTCTTTGAAGAAGAAGGGCTGCGCGAAATCTACGTAAGCCCGCAAATCGAGACGCTGCTCGGCTACACGGTCCGGGAATGGACGGAACAACCGATCCTCTGGTACGACCGACTGCATTTGGAGGACAGGGATCGATGGAACATAGAATTTTCACGTACCGTCGCGTGGACGGAGCCGTTCAAAGGCGACTATCGGTTTCTGGCGAAAGACGGCCACGTGGTTTGGATTCACGGCGAAGCCAAGATCGTGCGCGACCCATTCGGGCGACCGTCATTTATCCAGGGCATCGGCTATGACATCACAGCGATGAAACGCATCGAGGAGGAACTACGTCAAGCGCGCGACGGGGCAGAACATGCGAATCGGGCAAAGAGCCAGTTCCTCTCGCGAACGAGCCACGAGCTGCGGACTCCGCTCAATGCGGTCCTCGGTTTTGCCCAGCTTTTGGAAATGAACGATCGCCTAGTCAATGACGACCGAGAGAGCGTCGAAGAGATCTTAAAAGCCGGGCGACACCTACTGGAATTGATCAGCGAAATACTCGATATTTCCGCCATTGATTCCGGTCAGATGCCGCTTTCAGTGACACCGGTTTCCGTCAGCGTATTGATGGAGGAGGCCTTGAGTTTCATCGGGACGTCGGCTCTCGAACGCGACGTGCAGTTGCAATGGACGGCTCCACCGGGACGCAACTGGCATGTGCTGGCCGACGCCCGACGGCTCAAGCAGGTGTTCTTGAACCTCCTTTCCAACGCGGTTAAATACAATCGCTCCGGAGGCACCGTGACGGTGGAATGCTGGCGCACGCCAGCGACGCCAACGCCTGTGTATCGCGTATGCGTGAAAGACACCGGTTTCGGCCTGAGCGCCGAGAAACTTGATCGTCTTTTCACACCCTTTGATCGCCTTGGGGCTGAAGAAACCAGAGTCGAAGGCACGGGGCTCGGCCTTGCCTATTCCAAGTCGATGGTAACGGCGATGGGCGGAACACTGGGGGTAGAGAGCATCGTCGGCACCGGGAGCGCGTTCTGGGTCGATCTGCCGCTCGTGGAATCCCCGATCGAACGAAACGAATGAACCGCGGACGCAAACCCTGCAAAGCATCGCTTAGAGATTTGTGAGCGATGCAGGCTGTGGCAGCAGAATTTTCCGGCTATGGCGCAGGATCTAACGGTTGGTGTGGTTATCGTCCATCACCATCATCCGCATGGGGAGCCAGTCACGGGCCCGAGGCTTGCTGGCGTTTAGGGCTCACCGGTCTGCTTCTCCATTTGAGCGGTGAACCAAAAAGTGGAACCTTTGCCCGGTTCGCTGCTGAAACCGATTTCACCCTCCATGAGGGCCACCAATTGCATGGCGATGGCAAGGCCCAAGCCGGTGCCGCCGTACTTGCGGGTCGTGGAACCATCGGCCTGGCTAAAGGCTTGAAAGAGGTGCCCTTGGGCCTCGAGCGGAATGCCGATTCCGCTGTCCTCAACCTCGAAGCGAACCTCTGCGTGTGTCGCGGTTTCACCCCCTTTGGAAATCCGAACGACCACCTCCCCTTTGCTCGTGAATTTCAGGGCGTTATCGATAAGATTGGTCAGTATTTGCCGCAACCGTCTCGGATCCCCGCGTAATCGGGGTTGCACGTCCGGGGCGATCGCGCTGGCCAGCTCAATGCCTTTGGCGCGGGCGCGTTCGGCCAGCATGTCCAAGGTACTTTCGACCGTTTCGACCAGATCAAAGTCGAGGATTTCAAAGGTCAGTTTGCCGACTTCGATGTTGGAGAAATCCAGAACATCATTGATGATGTCCATCAGGGAATCGGCGCTTGTGCGAATGATCTCGACGAACTCAGACTGCTCAGGGTCCAGCTTGGTGTCGAGCAACAGACCGGTCATGCCGATCACACCATTCATCGGCGTTCGGATCTCGTGCCTCATGTTGGCCAGGAACTCAGATTTGTATCTTGTCGCGGATTCCCGAGCCGCTTCCAGCTCGGCATTACTCTGTCGGAGTTCGGCATGCGTCTGCTCCAGATGGCGCGTGCGCCTAAGCACCGTTTCCTCAAGCAACGCGTTTTGTTCCCGGATTTTAAGATGAGACCAGCGTGCCTTGAGCAGATTGCCAACGCGCAACGTTACCTCGAGGGCGTCAATGGGCTTGGTTAAGAAATCCGTCGCGCCAATGGTCAGCGCTTGTCGCTTGGCTTGTGGTGTGGCGTCCGCCGTAAGCACGACAATGGGTAGGTAGTCATCGGGACCGATCAATTGACGTAATTGCCCAAGCACCGCATTACCATCTAAATGCGGCATGAGCCAGTCGGTCAAAATGAGATCGGGCCGAACGTCCTGAAAAACGGCGACCGTCCTACGCGAGTCCGTGGTGCTGCTTAAGTTTTCGAACCCACCGTACTGCAGGATGCGCTTGAGCAGCCGCACATTAACTTCCTCATCGTCGATGATCAAAATCTTCGACCGGAGCAGCGTATCGTCTCTGGCAGGGAGGAGCAAAAGGTCGTTACTTAAATTACCTGGCCCCATGGGATTGCGACGTTTGTGGCTAGATGACGTTTATTTACGCCAAACCAGTGTCCCGCCTAGACTTTACTACTATAAAAACCATAATTAATCAATCCGGCTTGGTTAAATTTTCGAACCGGACGCCCTTTGAACCGGTACAACGCCTGGGCGGCTATTCGCAGCGGGCCAGGGCGGCGGGTTTTCTCCCCCCAGTCGGATGTCATATTTGGCGAGCAACTGGCATCACGATTTACCTGGAGAACGACGGACGGCTCGAGCACGCCCAGCAGATGGCGGGACATGAGTATCCGCGAACAACCAAACTTTACGACCGCACAAAGGACGAGATAACGCTGCCTAATCATGTTTATAGATGAGGCGGTCAAAAAACTGGCTTTCTTTTAAATCTTTATGAATGGCGTTCACGAAGCTACTGAAGATCCCTTAGAGGTGATCCACAACGCGATAGCGCAATAGACTGATTGGCCCGATAGAGAACCTATGGGTGCGCCCCTCATCACAGACATCTCGGATTTCAAGCCCCGCGACTTTACGTTCGAAGGCAAGACTAAGCCGGTCCTATTCAGCGGCGAGATCGGCCCAGCAGTTGCTGTGATCCATGAGATCTATGGGTTTACTCCTACCGGTCGCTAGTCTCCGCCGCTGGGTACGCGATGCTGGTTTTCGGGTCTATGCGCCGATTTTGTTCGGACGTCCGGAGGCTACGAATCAGGAGAGACAGACGCTCGGTCGCACGCTGAGCCTCTGCATCTCACGTGAATTTACCATTTTCGCAGCCGCTGGCCCGCCAGGCGCATCGGGAGTGCGGGGGTCGACGGGTGGGCGTGATCGGAATGTGCGTCACGGGTGGATTCGCGCTTTCGATGGCAGTGGATCCCGCCGTGATGGCCCCCGTCATGGATAGCGTGAAATAGTATCGATGAAGTGCTCAAATCGACAGACCCCAGGCACCCAACGCCACCAGGCTGAAAGATCGTTCAGCGGCACCGGCCGCGAAGTCGGGGTGAACACTACTGGACCGGCTACCAGCAAGCTGTCATCTGGCTTCGGAGTGCCCGGTGGAAGTTCCTTTTTCAGTTCTTCCCAGCCGGGTTTGCGCTCCGCGGTCGTGACATAGCTCGTAGCTTCCACAAATTTCGCAAATTCGGCATTCGTGACGTCATGGTCGTCTATCCAGAATGCCGCTATATGCAAGCCGTTAACCTAACCGCGGCGGGCGCTCAGCGGTGGCTTCTGGGGATCGCTAACCGGCCTGATCTGGCTAAATGCCTCGGCAGGGGCGGCTTCCGGCGCGCTCAGCGATGCGGGGATCAACGATGACTTCACGAAGGAGTTGGCCGCCATGCTGACTCCTTC
>CAWAIK010000009.1:0-357242 GCA_963782115.1 uncultured Verrucomicrobiae bacterium | reverse complement strand
GATGGGCCGTCAAAGGGCTCTGGACCGACGCCGCAAACCTGTTCAGCGTGCATTATCTCGCGGTCGTATGATTGGACTCGAATCCGTCAGCAAGAAGTTTGGCGCAACGATCGCCCTTCACGAAACGGATTTGTGCATTGAAGCGGGAAGAACAACCGTTCTCATCGGGCCCAGCGGCTGCGGCAAGTCGACGATTTTGAGGCTGATCATTGGCTTGCTCGAGCCGACGACCGGCACAATCAGAATCGATGGTCAGCGCGTCTCGGCGAGCAGCGTTCTGGCCCTGCGGCGGCGGATCGGCTACGTGATTCAGGAAGGCGGCCTGTTCGCCCATTTAACTGCCGCACAGAATGTGTTTCTGATGGCCAAGCATTTGAACCAGCCGGCCCGGCAAATGCAGACCCGACTGCGCGAGCTGTGCGAGCTAACTCATTTTCCCGAAAATGCACTCACTCGCTATCCTGTCGAGCTCTCCGGTGGGCAACGGCAGCGCGTGAGCCTGATGCGGGCGCTGATGCTGCAGCCGAACGTGCTGCTGCTCGACGAGCCGCTCGGCGCACTTGATCCAATGGTCCGAGCACGCCTCCAGGATGAGCTGAAGGAAATTTTTCAACGCCTGCAACAGACGACCGTGTTGGTCACGCACGACATGGCAGAGGCCGGCTTTTTTGCGAACCTCATTGTGTTGCTGAACGAAGGCCGTGTTGTCCAATCCGGAACGCTCGACGACCTGCGTAACAGGCCAGCCTCGACATTCGTCCGTGACTTTCTGCACGCGCAGCGCGGACTTGCAGCGATATGAAATCGGCAGCCATACTTTTCGCGATTTTCGCCTTCTGTTCGGTAGCGCAGCCGCAACAAATTGTTGTCGGCTCAAAGAGATTCACCGAATCCTACGTGTTGGGCGAGATTGCCAAGATCGCTTTGCAAAACGCCGGTTTCACGGTCCAACACAAACAGGGAATGGGCGGCACGATCATTTTGTGGCAAGCATTGCGCGGCGGCGAAATTGCGCTCTATCCCGAGTACACCGGCACAATTACCGAGGAGATTTTAAAAACAAAGCAACCGTTGAGCACAGATGGAATGCGCGCGCTGCTTCGCCAGGAGGGCGTTGGCATGACCGGGGAGCTTGGTTTCAGCAACACATACGCGCTAGTTATGCGGCGAGATCGTGCTGCCAAACTCGGTATCCGCAAGATCAGCGACCTGCGGAACCACCCTTACCTGAACATTGGGGTGACACACGAATTCCTTGACCGCCAGGATGGCTGGGCGCCGCTCAGTACACGTTACGGCTTGCAGATGCACAACGTGCGTGGGATCGACCACGCCCTTGGCTACGCTGCGGTAGCGAATGGCTCGATTGACCTCAAAGACGCCTACTCGACGGACGCCAAGATCGCGGAAAACAACCTCATCGTCCTCGATGATGATCTTCATTTTTTTCCGCAGTACAAAGCGGTGTTTCTTTACCGGCTCGATATGGACATTCGTGCCGTGGCCGCGTTGGAAAAACTCGCGGGCACGCTCGATGAAGACCGCATGAGGCGCTTAAACTATGAAGCTGAACGGACAAAAGATTACGCTTTGGCCGCGGCGCTTTACTTTGGCCAAAAGCCAGTCTCCCCTTCCAATAACCTCATCGGAAAAATCGGGCGCTGGACATTGCGACACTTGGAATTGGTTGGGGCCTCGCTTTTCCTAGGAATTATTGTTGGCATACCGCTTGGCATTCGGGCGAGTCGCCCCGGACCGGTCAGCAACTTCATTCTCTCCACCACCGGCGTGATCCAAACTATCCCGTCTCTTGCGTTACTCGCGTTGCTTGTGCCGCTCCCATTCTTCGGCATCAGCCCGGTAACGGCGATTTTCGCTCTGTTTTTATACAGCCTGCTGCCGATCGTTCGGAATACCGCTACCGGTCTGCAGGAGATCCCAACGGCGGTCCGTGAGTCCGCTGCGGCGCTGGGATTAGAGCCACAAGCACAACTTTGGAAAGTTTTCTTTCCACTTGCCTCACGCACGATTCTGGCAGGGGTAAAAACCAGCGCGATCATTGACGTCGGCACCGCTACGCTGGCCGCACTCATCGGGGTCGGTGGATTGGGAGAACCAATTATCAGCGGGCTCAATCTGAATGACTACAGCACGATTTTGCAGGGCGCAATTCCCGCTGCCTTGCTCGCATTGCTGGTGCAGTTCTTCTTCGACGGACTGGACCGCGTCTTCGTCCCGAAAGGTCTGCGGCTCAAACAATGAAAAATTGCTTACGCCGATGACAAGCCTGTGCTAACGCAGCATTCGAGAAGTTTTTGTGGGCGCTCCGAACGGTTTGTGGCACGTTGGCAAAGCGTTGGGAGGAGAATTGGCAGCACGGCTTGTGTCTGTTAACATCGGTTTGCCACGCGATATCACGTGGCGCGGCAAAACCGTCCACACGGGCATCTGGAAGAGTCCAGTGCCGGGCCGCCTCATCGTCCGAAAGCATAATATCGATGGTGATGGCCAAGGAGACTTGGGCGGCCATGGAGGCGTGAACCGTGCTGTCATGGTTTACCAGCTGGATTCCTACCGATATTGGGAGCGCAAACTCAGCCGCACTAATTTTTCGTACGGACAATTTGGGGAAAACTTCACCGTCGATGGCTTGCCTGACGTCGAAGTGTGTATCGGCGACCGCTACCGGATCGGCACTGCTTTATTCGAGGTATCACAGCCGCGGGTCACCTGTTACCGCGTCGGCATCCGCATGGACGAACCGCAAATGGCAGCCCTGCTGGTCGGCGCATCACCGACCGGGTTTTTACTTTCGTGTACTGGAAGAGGGGGAAGTCGGAGCCGGCGACGAAATTGTAAAGGTCGCAGACGGCCCGGAGCACATGAGCGTCGCCGAGATGGACGCACTGCTTTATCTGCCCGGCCATATCCCCGAGCAACTAGAGCGCGCTCTGCGCATTCCGGCATTGAGCGAGGGGTGGCAGGGTTCGTTTCAGGCGATCCTGCAACAGAAGACGAGCGGAAGCCCAGAGGCAGGGAACCCAGGACTCGCGCCGCCGAGCGGTCCGCCGCCTGCGTGGCCGGGATTCCGACCGCTGAGAGTGTCACGTATCGAGCGGGAGAGCGTCAGCGTGGTATCACTAACGCTGATGCCTGCGGATAGCCGCCCACTCGTTGCTGCTCTGCCCGGCCAGTTCATTATTTTGCGCATGCAACCGGAGCCCAAAGGTCCAGTTCTGTTGCGCAACTACTCGCTTTCCGATTTGCCCAGTGCGGACCACTACCGGGTGAGCATCAAGCTAGAGGTGAACGGCGCCGCCAGCACCTATTTGCACAATCAAGTTAGGGTGGGCGATTTGCTCGATGTGGCAGCGCCGAGGGGCAATTTCACGCTGCAACCGGGCGACAACCAAGTGGTGTTACTCAGCGCGGGTGTTGGAGCAACTCCGGTGCTGGCGATGCTGCATTCGCTAGCTGCCGAAATCTCGCCCCGCGAAGTCTGGTGGCTGTTCGGAGCCCGTAACGGCGAGGATCACGCGTTTGCGGAGGAGTCACGCAACTTGGTCAAAGCGCTACCGCGCGGCAAAAGCTTCATTGCCTACAGCCGCCCGGGTCCCCGAGATCGTCCGGGCGTGGACTTCGATGCTTCAGGACGTATCACAGTCGAAGTGCTCGAAAAACTTGGTGTGCCGCGCGATGCCGATTTCTATCTGTGCGGGCCTGCTCCGTTCCTGCGGGATTTGAGTAACGGACTGATGGCTTGGGGCGTTTCAGACGACCGGGTGCACACGGAGATTTTCGGCCCAGGAAAACCGATAACGCCCGGCGTCGTCGATCCGTCGCATGCAGCTCCGCACCCGCCGGCGGGGCCGGTGGGTTCGGGCCCACGAGTGTCGTTTGCGCGCAGCGGCCTCAATGTATGCTGGAACGCAAAGTTTTCGAGCCTTCTCGATTTCGCGGAAGCCTGTGATGTGCCGGTGCGCTGGGCATGCCGTACCGGGGTCTGCCACACCTGCGAAAGCGGCTTAATCTCGGGCAGTGTCAACTACCAACCCGAACCGCTCGAGCCGCCCGCCCAGGGCAATCTGCTAATCTGTTGCTCCCAACCTAAGGGCGACGTCGTAATCGACTTGTAACTGGAAATTGGAAATCCGACGTCCCAAATCCTAGCTAAAGCCTGTTGCGAAATGTCCCGGAGGGACGGTGCGATCGTAGCCTGGCACGAAGTGCCTGGGACAGCGCCACCCCAAAAGAGCCGTCCCGTAGGGTACGGTATGATTCGTGCAGGTGTGCGCACCGATACGATGATTGGAGTGACGAAATTTCGAATACGAAAACCGAAAAAATTTCGGTTGTATTATTTCTGGCCTACGATACAATTTCTTTCCATGGCAAACACTTTCTCGTGCCTGAACATTCATTGCGTTTTCAGCACAAAGGAACGTGTTTGGATCCTGATATTCGAGAACGCCTTTGGCCTTACATGGGCGGTATCGCTAAGCAGAATGGAATGATCCCTAAATGCATTGGCGGCGTCTCAGACCATGTCCATCTCCTTGTAACCCTGCCTACGAGATTGGCCGTTGCGAAGGCCGTTCAATTGATAAAGGCAGGATCATCGGCTTGGATTCATCAAACCTTTCCAAACCTCCGAAACTTTGCTTGGCAACAGGGCTATGGCGCATTCAGCGTTGGTATCTCGCAGGTTCAGGAAACGGTCCATTACATCGAGCAGCAGCTCGAACATCATCGGACACGAACCTTTCAAGAAGAGTATTTAGCCTTCCTTAAGAAACACGGCGCACATTTCGACGAGAAATACCTCTGGGATTAGCGATTAGCTGCGCCCGATCATACCGTACCCTACGGGACGGTTCTTTCGAGTGACGCTTTCCCAGGCACTTCGTGCCAGGCTACGATCGGTGTTGTCCCTACGGGACGCGCTTTCAGACATTTCGCAACAGCATCTAGCTAGTCCTGTTCGCCCAAGGTTTGGGCGTACGTTTTGCCGTAAGGATAAAAGAGTTCCTTTCGGCCTTGTTGCCACGCCGCTCTGAGTTCGGACGTTGTAATGTCCCAGTCCGGCCGGCATTTCTTGGTAACGGCCCGTAAATCCTGGCGGAGATCTTCCATCGTGGGCCGACCGAAGAACCAGTAGCCCATGTAGATCTTATAAATCACAAGACCGGGCTCGAGGACAATCACGTGGGGGATCATCGGATTGTGGAGAGGATCTGTGTACTCGGCGATGTCGAGATCCTTTTGGACATTACGCCCCGGGTCAGAAAGGAAAGGCCAGTGGGCACCGACTCCGCTGCGATATTCATTCGTCTCTGTGATATTGTCGGTGCTAATCGTGACCAGCCGGCAATAGCCAACCTCTAACTCACGATGGAGTTGAACAAGCCCTTCAGCGTGCCGGCGGTCCTTGGGGCAGAAACCTCCGCGGCTGAGGATGAGAACCATTGGGTGTTGTCCTTGCAGTTCGGAGAGCTTCCGACGTTTCGCGGCGTGATCGGAAAGCTCATAGTCGGGGAAGATTGCCCCGGGAATAATGTCAGATCGCATATACAGCCACCTTTCTTGTTAGAACATGACCACTCTTCGCTTTTCTGTGAGAATCTACGCGGGCTTGTCTCCCTTAAATTCTGGATCGAGGAAAGAGTAGATTCCGGCGGCCTCACGCGATCTGATGAACCCATTGGCGCCGCCAGGCGGGCGCCTCGAAGGGATCCGCGAAATACTGTGTCTCGTGCACGACCTTTCCGTTGCGGAACTCCATAATACTCACTGTGTATGCTGGTCGCCCCTGGTACGTGATTGTGTATTCCGTGATCCAGAGATCACCGTTTCCGAGAATTCGCTTGACGTTGAAGCCTGACGGCTTGCCGGGATGGTGACTTCGCAAGGCTTGCAAATTGCTTCGCCCGAGGATTCGCTCGCCTGACTGGGGATAATCACAAATGGCATCGTCATCGTAAATATCGTGTTCCGCGTTTGCATCGCCGGCTGCCGATGCCTGCCAGTGCGTATTCAGGATTTCACGTATTTGTTCCTCTTGCATGGACTGCTCCAGGTGCTGCTTGGCTTTCATGTTCACTTTCCTCTTGGAATAAACCCAGGCACGCCAGTCTCCACGACTGCATTAAATCTTTGCCGCGTCTTGATTCCCTCACTAATCTCTTTCATGGCGTCTTCAGGAAGCGTGGAGATATCAAAGTTCTCCTTGATGCGGCTGGGGGTTTTGGATGTGGTAAGGAGAGCCGTGCCGCGTTGCACCGCCCATGCGAGCAGCACTTGGGCAGGGGTTTTGTTGACTCTCCTGGCGATGGAGGTAATCACAGGGTCATCTGTCAACTTAGGTTCTGAACTATGACCCAACGCCGCAAAAGCTTGGAGCACGATACCGTTCTTATTGCAAAACTCGAGCAACTCCCATTCTGGAAGATATGGATGGGATTCTACATGAACAACGGCAGGCTTTATCCTCGCGGATTCAAAAATCTCTTTCGCCTTTTCCACATTCACGTCCGACAATCCGATGGCCTTACATCTGCCCTCGTCGACAAGACTCTCCATAGCTCCCCATGTATCCAGCAACGTCACCCCATCATCATAAATCACTTTGCCGCTCGCGTCCCTCGGGTCTTGCTCGTCTCCAGGTTGAAAGGCAAACGGGGTGTGGATTAAATAGAGGTCGACGTAGTCGAGTTGAAGTCGCTTTAGACTCGCCTCGAAAGTGGGTTTGACACGTTCAGGACGGTGGTTGTTGTTCCAGAGTTTCGTGGCAATAAACACGTCTTCTCGCTTAATCTTCCCCTCCTTGAACACCTCCTGCATGGCTTCGCCTACCTCTTTTTCATTTCGGTATCGTTCTGAGGAATCCAATTGACGAAATCCTGCTTCGAGCGCGACCGTGGTCGCCTTTTTGGTGTCGATGGGGTCGGGAATCAGCGTGCCAAAACCGAGTGCGGGAATCACACCGGATCGATTCGTGAGGGGTATCTTCGTATAGCGAAGGCTGTCGCGTTCTGCGGTCGTTTCCATATGCGCCAGCCTACTCCGGAATCCTCGTATTTTCTATCCGCGCGCCGTGCGAAATTGCCACCGAGGCTGTTGTGGTTCTGGCAGCGTGGACTGAATGGTCCGACTGCACGTATTTTGCTGAGAGCACTAGAACTGATCAAAGCTCCTGGTCGCGTCGAACACGCTGACCTGGTCGGGGGTATCGGCGCGATAAAGTCTGGTGCTGGGTGTCGGCATCGATGGCCGCGGAGCCGATTTCGGCAAATCGCATCCAGGAGATAAGCCCCTCTGCAATCGTTGATTTGCCCACTCGCCCCGTCGACTGGGTGCAAGCAATGAATCTTCTAGCGTTTTGCATTATTTCGTTTCCTTTCTCGCGTTCTTTCCAGTAGAACCCGGCAGTCAATCAGCCCGTGTCCATGAGGGGATTGATACGACGTCCACCCACTGTATGCGGTGGGTGGACGAACCGTCGTACTTTCACGCCGGAAGACCGTGCAGAAATATTCTGTCGTACACAGGATCGCGGCTTGATGCCCGAGATGGTATCCGGTTTCAATTACTCTCATGCCTTACCTTTCAATATTGACAAACGCACGCGTCGCGGACGCCAGGCACTCAGAGCTTCTGGCGGCTGCATCCCGGGTCGTCGCATCCCAGCTCAGCAAGCCGGAGAATTACGTGATGGTGAGCATCGCGCCGGGCCAGCGGCTGGCGTTCGCAGGCAACGAGGAACCGGCAGCCTTCCTGGAGCTGAGAAGCATTCGTTTGCCCGATGCGAAGCGCGGCTCACTCTGCACGGAGTTGACCGACTTGATAGCCGAGTTCTGCGGTATAGCCAGGGATCGTATCTTTCTGGTGATGGTTGACGTGGACGCGAAACTCTGGAGCCACGGCGGAAAGACGTTTGGCTAGAGCGTTCACAAATGCCTACGGTTCTGTGACTTGTGCAATGAACTGGCGTTTGACGTTTGGTCCCTGACCATCCAGCACGATGGCTTCAGTTCGACGGGCCAGTGTTCACTCAACTCCCGGGCCGAAAACTGGATCTCCTATTGGACAGTCGGGCAGGGCTCTTTCGCCATGAGCGACTTTGAGGATGCCGGCGTAGGCCAAGCTCTCCAATTCCTCTCTCAAGCCGGTCGCGCCGACCAGAATCGTCTCCTGGTCCTGCGAGCCGGTAGTGACTACACCGTTCAGCCTGAAGACCAGACCCCAGCTCAATTCCTGGCTAGCGAAAATTCCGGCAGCTTATCCGGCTTCACGGAAGCACTCAACGACCTTTACCTAGTCGGTTCCATCGTCGTTAAGAATCTCAGTGCCAACTGGAGCTCCTACGCTAACCAAATCCCGTCTCCGACCAGTGAAAATCTGGTTTCCGAGCAGTAATCCCTATAACGCTCGGACCTCGCAGAGCCACGGCTCGATCTTCTCAGCTTCGAGTTCGGCTGCGAGCGCCCGGACGAACTGCTTGTCTTTCGTGCTAGTAAGTCCCCTTCACATTAAAGAGGGCCATTTTCTGGCCTTCGATTGTGAACGCAGCCGCTTGGCCGGGTGGCACGTCTTTGGCTTCAGCTATCTTGAGGAGTTTGGCCATAATTGTTTGAGTCGTTTTGTTAGTTGCTGACCGAGCTAGATATACGTCCCTCGGGACCTTACCGAAAACCGAGCTTGTTGTAGCCCCCACTTTCCTCCTTCGGGCTGCAACGAGCGCAGCGACGGCGAGCCTTGTGCCGCGGCACTATTCGCGTTCCGGGTTCCGAGTTTCTGCGTTTGGTTAATGAAGTGGCGGCTGGTGGACTGCGAACACCATGGAGTCGTATTCGCGTCAAGGACGTACTCGATCTGCTGGCGGCGGGCTTGTCAGAGAAGGAACTTCTTAAGGACTACCCGGATCTGCAGTGTGAAGATATCAGGGCGTGCTTGAAGTAGGCTGCGGCCCAAGCGAGCGATGCAGTTCTTAGGGTTCCGTGACATTTGTCGTCGCTGCTCAGCTGCCGCCTGCTTTGGCGCGAGTATTACCTGACAGCGGTTGCGATGCTGTTGCGGTGCGGGAAATCGGACTGCGAGACGCGACGGACTCCGAGATCTGGCATTACGCGATCCAAAGGGAAGCAGCGATCATCACAAAAGATGAGGACTTCGCGGAACGGTGCTTGTACAGTCAGAACCAACCCGTGGTAACATGCGCCAAAAGGAGAAAAAGTATTGACTTTGTTGGCATCTCTATTTTCCAGGCGAGAAGTACCGCAAGACGTTTCCCGACTTACCGGGGCCAGATTAGAAACGCCAAAAACATTTGAGGCGCCTTGAATTTTTTTTTACAGGCGAACCCGCCAAAGAAATTTAGCCTGGCATAACTTTTGCCTGCATAACGCAGAGCATTTTTAGGCTGGCGTCGCGGCGGAAAAGGCTCGGAGAGCATACCAAGGGTAATCGCCGCGACGGCGGGCTAAAAATTAGCGCGAAGATGCAGTAGATTTATATTGACAGCACTGCCGCGCATTTGTTCTGCTCAATAACTGGTAGTCGCAACTAGGAGGTTCTTCCCCATTGAATCATCGCTCTGACTAGTGCCCGACTTTGACTTTGTAATTTTTAAATTGACGTTTTCCCGAATTTTTGCTGACTTGACTCTCAGCTCTAATGGAGAAGCAATTCTAAATCCGAAGAACATAGTGAAATCAAGAAGAGCCCCCTGAGAGGGGTGGCAGATCGATTTCTAAGTTTTGTGATGAGTTACGCCGAGCATTTTATAAGTTATCGGCGGGATGTGTCTGAGAAGGCTAGGCAGTATGCTTCCGGCTTGATGCAGGCAGGCTCGCGTAAAAATATCTACGCGATTTCAGAGGTAGTGCCGGAGACCGACGAACGAAATCTGCAGCAGTTTATCACTCACTCTAAATGGAGCACGCGTGAAGTGCTTGATCATGTGGCACGCGATGCAGGTGAGTTGATCGGGGATACAACGGACGCCGCGCTGATTATCGACGAGAGTGGGTTTGCCAAACAAGGCAAGATGTCTGTCGGCGCCAGTCGTCAATACCTAGGGCGATTGGGTAAGGTCGATAATGGGCAGGTGGCAGTCTTCGGAGTTTTGGCCAAGGGACGTTTTGCCACAGCCATTGATACTCGGCTCTACTTGCCCAAAGAATGGACCGATGATCCGCAGCGATGCAACCGGGCTGGCATCCCGGAAAGCGAACAGGTCTTTAAGACCAAAAACCAACTGGCTCTGGAAATCGTTGAGCAGGCCCATCGCAACGGAGTGCGCTTTGGCTGGGTTGGAGCCGATGCGGGCTATGGCAGCGGTCCGGATTTTCTCTTTGCTTTGGAGGATGGCGGCCACAACTTCCTGGTCGACGTTCACAAGAGCTTCATGGTCTACGAGATTGATCCGCAGCCCACCATTCCACCAGAGCCTTCAAGTAAGGGGCCCAAAGCAAGGCGCAAGATTACCGGAAAGAAGGGTCTGAGCGTCGAGGAGTTGGTGGAATCATACTCCCTGAAAGATTGGAAGATTTGCAATGTCAGAGAAACTACTCGGGGCTCGCTCAAACTTCGGGTGTTACGTAAGAGCGTAGATGTGTGGGACAAGCAGAGCGAGCAGGCGCGTCGCTATGAACTCTTGGTCACCGAGAACATGGACGGAGAAGATCGGAAGTATTCATTGACCAACCTAAATCCGTCGACCTCGACGCGGCGTCTAAGCTGGATGCAGAGACAACGCTATTGGGTAGAACGGTGCTTTGAGGATGGCAAGGGTCAGTGCGGCATGGCGGACTACCAGGTGCGCCTTTGGAATGCGTGGCACCATCATATGGCACTGGTGATGATGGCAATGCTCTTCATGCTGACCGAAAAACTCCAGATGAAAGACCAATGCCCTTTGCTAAGTTGCGCGGACATCGAGAAGTTGCTAGCGGCATTCCTACCGCGAAAGGACGCGAGCCCAGAGCAAGTCTATAGTCATATGAAGCGTCGCCACGAAATGCGAAGACGAGCGATCGAGTCTCACGCCAAATGCAATGCGCAGCGGCGATCTAAAGTAACGTAGTCAAATTACTCACAGTCGAGTTTTTCTTCTGTTCTCGCTGAAGGGAAGCCTTCATATGGCTCGGGCGCCGGCCAGCATCGGTGTTACGTGGAGTCGTCCCAGGGGTTCCGGTTGCAATCATCATAATCGCGAAACGGCTAATATTATGAAGTCAGTAGACCTATACCGTATTTCTCAAATCGGGATATTGGCTTGTACACTAAATGTGTACGGCCAAGAGGGCTCAAACAACGTGGAGCAGAGGGTCAATAGCATCCTCTCTCAAATGACCCTTGATGAAAAAATCAGCTAT
This sequence comes from uncultured Verrucomicrobiae bacterium, assembly GCA_963782115.1. Lineage (GTDB taxonomy): Bacteria > Verrucomicrobiota > Verrucomicrobiia > Chthoniobacterales > JAFAMB01 > JAFAMB01. Next base: position 345,867 of record CAWAIK010000009.1, on the reverse strand, counting down.
ATCGGCGGCACCCCTTTCTTTGACGTCAAACCGATTCCACTCCCTAATCTGCAAACGCCGCTCAACCCGCAGATCTTTCAGACAGATGCCGGGTTAGGCGTGCGGAACAGTCCCGCGAGCGTGCGCTATCCCTCCGGTCTCGTATTGGCCGCGACATTTAACCGCGATCGCGCCACGGACGCCGGAGCCGGTCTGGGGCGAGACACGCGTGCGCGAGGCTTTTTTTCGATCCTCGGTCCCGGCATGGATTTTTACCGGACACCGTATGGAGGGCGCAACTTCGAGTATATGACCGGCGAAGATCCTTATCTGGGAAGCCAGCTCATACCGAAAGTCACACAGGCGATTCAGGAGCAGGGGGTCTGGGCGTGCGCGAAGCATTACGTCTGCAATGACCAGGAAGTAAACCGCACGAACATTAATGAGATCATTGATGAACGGACGTTGCGTGAAATTTACCTGCCGCCATTTGAAGCTGCGGTGAAAGAGGGACACACCGCAACGGTTATGGGCGCCTACAATTTTCTCCAAATCGGCCCTTTGCCGTCGGCGCAATGCAATGAGAGTTCGTTTCTTCTCACGGACGTGCTCAAAAACGAATGGGGATTTACCGGATTCGTCATGTCTGATTACAACGCCATTCACAATGGAGTGAACGCGTATCTCGCCGGCTGCGATCTGGATCTGCCAAATGGCCAGTTTATGAATAGTTCCACTTTGGAACCGTTGATCGAAAACGGCACCCTTGCCGAATCGATCCTGAATGACAAGGTGCGCCGGCTTTTGCGCCAGGTCATTTCGTTTGGATTCCTCGACCGGCAGCAGCTCGACAGTTCGATCCCGCTGGACGATCCGCAGAGCGAACAGGCGGCGCTGGACACCGCACGCGAAGGGATCGTGCTTTTGAAAAACGACGGCAACTTGTTGCCGCTTCAACAGGGCCGAGTTCGAACGGTGGCGGTCGTCGGTCCGGCAGCGATCGGCGCGCCGCCAACCGGCTTTGGAAGCTCGACTGTCTTTCCGATCAGCTACGTCCCCGAACTGGATGGGATCGAAAGTGAAGCCCCGGCAGGAACGGAAGTAGATTTCATTTCGGACTGCACTCCGGAACCGACGACTGCAGAATGGCAAACCATCGATGCATTGGGCGAGGCCGAGCGCGGGCTTCAGGGGCAATACTTCACAACACCCGATCTCTCCGGCACCCCTGCGACAACGCGCGTCGACAACGACATAAATTTTGACTGGGAGCAGGACCCAATTCCGGTCCCTAGCAATCAGGGAAATTTCTCGGCAAAGTGGACAGGGCAATTCGTACCGCAGATATCGGGCGACCAAGTTATCAAGGTGTGCGCCGACGGCGGTGTTCGAGTGCTTGTGAACGGCCAGATTTTGATCGACAATTTCAGCTCGCCTCCATTACCTCCGGTGGGATATGGGCCGACTCCTGCGTTATCGGCAAAGTTTCCCGCGAAAGCCGGGACCCCGTGCAGCGTCGAGTTGGATTACCATCGCGTTCCGGGGTTTTTCGGCGACGCCTATGGAGGTCGAAGTTCGGGAGGTCGGAACGGGGGTTTGCTAGGCGTACAACTGAGCTGGGCATCCCTGCAAGCACCACAAAACTTTGCCAAGTATGACGCGGTTGTAGTTTGCGTGGGAACCAATAACCAGTACGACGGCGAAGGCTACGATCGCCCATTCGACCTCCCGGAATTTCAAGGAGAGTTGATTCAGAACCTGGCGAACGTCAACCCGCGGACAATCGTCATTACACACGGAGGCGGAAGTTTCAACGCCGAACCGTGGATCAATCAGGTGCGAGGGTTGATTCAGGCGTTCTATCCGGGCCAGAACGGCGGGCAAGCAATCGCCGAGATCTTGTTCGGTGCGGTAAACCCGTCAGGTAAACTTCCTATCAGCTGGGAAAAGCTCGCACAGGACAACCCGGCCTACGCAACGTTCCCCATGCCGCTTAATCAGCACCCGACCACGATGTATTATTCGGAAGGGATATTTATCGGATACCGCGGATACGAAAAGAATCATATCCAACCGTTGTTTCCGTTCGGATTCGGGTTGTCTTACACAAGCTTCGCTTTCTCCAACTTGAAAATTGAACCGGCTGTATTCAATGGACACGCACCGGTTACGGTATCGTTTACTGTCACAAATACGGGAAAACGAGCCGGAGCCGAAGTCGCGGAGTTATATGTTGGACAGCAAAGTCCGACGATCGTTCGACCGATTAAAGAGTTGAAAGGGTTCGAAAAGGTCGATTTGAATCCGGGCCAATCGACGAAAGTCACGCTAAGTCTGGACCAGCGTTCGTTCGCCTATTTCAACACGACGAAGGAAAAATGGGATGCTGCTCCCGGTGTGTACAATGTTGTCGTCGGGGATTCATCGGATGATACGCCCTTGAAAGGACAGGTGACTCTGAAATCCGAGTTCACAGCAAACCCATAAACCCACTGCCTCTGTTGGAACGGGCCGGGTTCTGGAATAGGGCGTGGCCACATGCGCACGCATCGAAATATGATGTGCAATGTAGGATAGGCTTGTAGCCTGTCCGGCTTCGGTTTGGCTTTTGGCTGCGCCCCGTGGGGCCGACAGTGGAGTTCATACGGTCTTGGATACACCATCGCTTAGGACAGGCGGGACGCCTATCCTAAGCTGCACCAATGCTTCTACTTCCCACAGATTCTCCATCAAATGCCAGTGGCCCATCTCAACTTTTCGCCCTTCTCTGGTCAAAAGAACAATTTTACGATTTGAGCGAGAAACCCAAGAACGCCGCGATCAAGTTCTGGACGACAGCCAGAGTGGGCCTCAAGAAAGTACCAAACCGGGAAGACAGCGATAGCTCCAGACGATGGAATGCCCTCTATCAGTCCATCAATCAAGCGGCCGGCGACATAGTAGTCATCACCGGAGACTTCTCTGCGGGTATTCACAGATTGGCCCAGTACAGTGAATTGGCCGAGCACGTCAAAAAGCCGATCTATTTTGTCCTCGGCAACCACGATCGCTACGGCACCACGTTTGCAAACGCGGAGGGCCGCCCGTATCAGGGCTTGCTCCAAAAAGAGGCGATTTGCCAAGGCCTCGAGAGACCATCATCAAAAGGCAGATCTCATCTTTGGTTAGTTTGATGCTGTCCATGAAGGATATTTCCCGTAGGGATTGATGTGCGCGTAGCGTGCTGGCCAAAGATGCGCAACATCGGCGTCATCGACAGGGTAGCACTCACCAACGCGGAGAGCCGTATAAAACAACAGCAGCGCAATTGCCCGGTCACGGATGGACGTGCATCGCTCCACCGCCCGCATGAACCGTTTCTGCTCTTCGGGTTCCAGTGCTCTCGGCGCTTCCTTTGGCAAATCCTCGCGCCGCACATTAGGCCGTCCCAGTCCAAGGAACAGGTAGAGATTGTCTAGGGCGGCGAGCGTCAGATTAACCGACGCGGGCTTAGCCTTGCACGATTTCTTGAGGTGACTCTTGAATCACGAATCGCGTGATCGCGTGCGCTCAGATCGTCGGGGGCGACAAATCATCGCTTCTGTAGGCGGCTCAAATAGATCTCTTCGAGTCTTTCGATTTGGGTTGCGAGGTCAAATTTTTCCTTGATCGTCTGAGCTGCGCGTTTCCCTAGGGAATCGCGAAGGCAATCGTCTGTGGCCAGACGGTCCAGCCATTTCTTTATACCCGCGAGATCTGATTCTGGCACCAGGATTCCGGATTCCAGGTGGGTAACCGCTTCCGGAATACCGCCATGACGGGTTGCGATGCATGGGAGCCCGGTGGCCATCGCTTCCAACAGGCTGTTCGGAACGCCTTCTCGATTGCCATCAAGCGTCTGTTCGCTTGGATGCAGAAAAAGGTGGCTGTTCTGGTAAAGGATCAAGAGAGCGGATTGAGTAACAAATCCCGCGAACTGGATGCTGCCGTGCAACTGGAGGTCGGCCGCCAATTTTTCCAGCGAACCGCGTAACGGGCCGTCACCGGCGATTGTCAGGTTTGCCTTAGGATACCGTTTCAAGAATCCGGCGAAGGCGCGGAGCGTCAATTCAAGCCCCTTCTTCTCAATCAGGCGGCAAGCCTGAAGGAGTCGCCATGCTCCTTCCGCAGGCCGCTGACGAACGGAATAGCGAAATGTATCCAGGGGGATACCAGCGCGCTGAATTCGGATCTTGTCCGGCGAACATCCAAGCGCCACAAGCGCTGAGGCAAGAGATTCGGAGCGAGCCAGCACGAGGGTGCAACAAGTAAAAAGATCCAGAAACAACCGTCTGGCAACCGCGGAATCGACATTCACCTGAACATCCGCGCCATGAAATGATACCAGCACCGGGATCTGGCATCTCCGCAAAAGTGGCAGCCAGAAGAGGCCGTTGTTACCAAAGTAGATATGCAGCAGTTGACAGCGATCCGCCGTCAATAGGATTCCCATGGAGTTGACTTCATCCGGATAAGCCAGCTGCGGGACCTTTTTGACTTGGACTCTCCAGATCCGGCGCCACCAGCGAAGAGAAGAGCGGTGTACAAGTCGGATTGGTTCAAAAGGAAACCGATCGGCGTTTTCCCGTTTAAATGTTAGCACGACAGGCGCGACGGTTTGGAGTCCCGCGACCTGGCGATAAACGTGAAGCATTTCCGGCTTGAGAAACGTGGGACAAAAAACCGCGACAGCTGGCTGATCTGTTGCCGACAACGAGGGTTTCCTACGTCAACTATTGCCGTTTCTTCCAGCGACGCAGCCCAGATCAAAATTCGATGGAGAACAACCGAAAGGCATAGGGCCTCTCCTTTGGGTCTTGAGGATTCGCAACCACGACTTGCTCGCCACTGCCATATTGCCGAGGCGCAAACGGGTTCACGAGCTGGAATTTGTTTGGAGCCGCTCTGAATTTTTTGAACCAGGAGGAATTAGAATTCTGTTCAACAGGCGGACGTGGCGGCCCGGGCTGGGGCGCGACGCGGGGGCTGGTCGTAAACTCCTGAGCCAGAGCGACACCAGCACTCATCGCAAAACTGGCACAAACGGAAATTAGAAAACTCTTCATAAATGCCCTCTGTTCACTGCGTTATATTACCACACTGCCAACATTAGACGAGACTAAAATTAAATTCGCTCATTTGGTCCCCGGGGGTGCGCTGGGGCGCCAGAGAGGAATGTGGTAACCCCGCTTCGCCAGCTCCAGAACCGTCAATGATTCGATTCTCGGCGCTCCCGACAATTTGCGTTCAGGTCCGAAATAGTAGTTGAATTTTGCCTCCTGATCCGGGTCGTCCCGGTCCAGTGCCCCGGTCCCGTTCTGCGTCAGCCGGCCGTCCTCGATGTAATAAAAGGTGAGGTCACTGATCATATTCGATTGGTCGCGATCCCTGTTATTCAGCTCCAGGCTGTACGCTTGAGCCATACCGTGCCTGCCGACGTCTGGTAGGTAGCCCACGTAAATGCCGTCGAAGTCGATCAACACATCGGAGTCCGCAGGAGTGATGCGGTTGTAGCCGCCGGTGACCGGCGCGTATCCGGCCCAGAGCCAGGTATCAGGTCCGGAATTTCGATACCAGGTTCCTACGAAGACATCGTTCTGCCCGTTGCCCTCCATGTCGATCTCCACCTTTTTGATCACCAGCAGTCTCCCGACATTCGCAACGCGGTCCGGTACGTTCATCGCGAGATAGTCCGCAATCGGGTCCGCGATGGTCGGCGCCGCGACCGCGACGGTGCCCGTAAGCAAGAGCGCATTGAGGAAGGCCCAAGGAAGATTTTGATACATAAGCAATCGAGGAAACGAAAAAATGGATGTTGCATTCACGATCAGGGCGCAGCGGGCGTCCGCAGGATCTGTCTTGAAAACGCCCGCAAAAGTCTTCATAGCAGTAAAGTCGAGCAATGGAACCGCAGCAAGCAGATCAACAGATCCGGCAACTGGCGTTCGATTTCGCGTGCAATGCTGCCGACGGTCTCGTTCTCTGGCGGGAGCAACGTCAGGCCAGCACGCGACGCCTGGGAGCGGAACTGGGATACCCTCTCGGCGAGCACTGTGAAGTCGAGCTTCAATCCGGCGTCGTTCTTCGAGGCACGCTGGTGTTGGACGGTGAAGACCTGTTCCTGTCAGCCGTACGTGAGTCTGCCGTACTGCGGATCGGGGAACGTATATTTTCCATCGGAGAGATTGACTCCTGCGTACGCATCGATTGACTGAACCGAGTTCTTTCTGTTGGGGATCTCCGATTATTCGACTTCCCAAGAAAAAAATGGAAAACAGCGCGCACAGATCCGGAAAATGAGCAACTGTCTTCAGGCACCGCTTCGATTGAACCCGGACCGCTGCGCATATTGCTCCCACCCCCAAACAGCGATCCAATAGTACGTAGCTAATCCCCGATGGCTTACTTGGAACTGATACAAATCGAAAAACATTACGATTCTTTTCACGCGTTGAAGAGCATCGACCTGCAGGTTGAGAAGGAGGAATTCGTAGTCTTCGTCGGACCTTCCGGATGCGGAAAAAGCACGCTCCTTCGTTCCATCTGCGGTCTGGAAACTGTGACCAGCGGGAGAATCGTGCTTGATGGCCGGGATATCACCAGCATCCACCCGTCGAAACGAAATGTTGCAATGGTGTTTCAGAACTATGCGCTTTTCCCGCACTTGAACGTCTTCGACAATATAGCCTTTGGGTTACAGTTGCAGGGACTCTCGAAAGCAGATATCCACAGGCGCGTTGAACGCGCCGCGACTCTGCTGCATTTGGAAACGATGCTCGATCGCAAACCAAAACAGCTTTCCGGAGGTCAGCGTCAACGCGTTGCGATCGGGCGTTGTATCGTGAAGCAGCCGAAGCTGTTTCTTTTCGACGAACCTCTGTCAAATCTGGATGCAAAGTTGCGGGTGCGGATGCGAGTCGAATTACTCAACCTCCACTATGAAACGCGTAACACCGTGGTTTACGTGACGCACGATCAGGTCGAAGCGATGACGATGGCCGACAAAATCGTGGTTTTGCAGGATGGCCGCATTGAACAAGTCGGGTCTCCAATGGATTTGTACGAACACCCGGTCAATCAGTTTGTTGCCGGCTTTATTGGATCGCCTCAAATGAACTTCCTTGAGGGCCGCGCGAGCAGTGCGAACGGGGCGGGAATATCCTTCTCGGCGGATGGCCTGAAAAGGTTGGAATTGCCATTGTTCGCCGACTCGCTGAAAGCTGATCAGGTAGTCACTGTTGGTATCAGACCTGAGCACGTCGAGCTGGAGGGAGGACCGAGGGATACCAGAATTGATGCCGTCGTCAACATCGTGGAGAATCTCGGTGGCGAGACTTATCTTCATGTCGAGTTTGCGCCGGAGCTACCACTTATCATGGTCAAACTGCATGGCTCGCGCGGCCCGAACCGTGGAGACCGCGTCGTGCTCCACTTTCCTGCCGACAAAATTTACCTTTTTGATGCGACCGGCTCCGCTATCCCGGCTAAATTATTGAATTAAAAAGACTATATAAAAGTACCCCAGCCAAAATAAAGGTGCCCCAGCAGAACGGACTCCATGAATGCTACAATTGACAAATTACCAAAGACCATGCCTGCAGTGATGGCACACGGTCCTCACGATTACCGGCTCGAAGAACGGCCAGTTCCGCGACCAGGCCCGGGTGAAGTATTGATTAAGGTGCAATCGACGGGTGTCTGTGCTAGCGACATAAAGTGTTACACGGGCGCCGCCCTGTTCTGGGGTGATGAACACCGGGTCGGCTACTGCCAGGCGCCGGTGACACCGGGTCACGAATTTGTCGGTGAAGTGGTCGGACTCGGTGACGGTGCCGGAGAATTGTACCGACTCAAAATCGGCGACCACGCGATAAGTGAACAAATTGTCCCTTGCTGGAACTGCCGATACTGCAAGTCGGGTGCCTACTGGATGTGCAACGTCCACGATATTTATGGATTTCGTCAGCGAACCTTTGGGTCCTGGGCCGACTACATGATTTTCCCTGCCGGTGCCCTCAACTATAAGGTTCCGGATTCGATACCGTTACATCATGCGGTGTTCATTGAGCCGCTCGCCTGTTCAATCCACGCCGTGGAACGGGGCGACATAAAATTCCAGGATACCGTGGTGATCGCCGGTTGCGGCCCGCTTGGATTAGGAATGGTTGCCGCCGCCAAGATGAACGGGGCCGAACGGATCATCGCGCTTGATCTCAGCGATGAGCGCCTCGACGTCGCCAAACGGACGGGTGCCGACCTCGGAATCAATCCGAAGAAGGAAGACGCCGTCAAAAAGGTTCTTGAGTTGACCGACGGTTATGGATGCGACGTTTATATTGAAGCAACGGGTCATCCTACCGCAGTGGAGCAAGGCTTGCTGATGATTCGTAAGCTCGGCACCTTCGTTGAATTCAGTGTCATGCGCGAAAAGGTGACAGTCGACTGGACGATCATTGGTGACACAAAGGAGTTAAACGTTCATGGGTCCCACTTGGGTCCGCGATGTTATCCGGTGGCGATCCGAATGATCGAGAGGGGTCTCTTGCCGATGGACGAGATTGTTACTCACCGTCTCCCACTGACTGATTTTCAGAAAGGAATCGACCTGGTGATCTCCGGCCTGACTTCGGTAAAGGTGACCCTCGAGCCTTAGTCGCTCTTCCGTCTTCGATTGGAAATAGTTGCTTTATCATAAACGCTCAACCGAGAAATCATCTAAAAGGAAGCACTCCCTGCGCTCATCCCATGAGGCGGTTGGAAAATTCTTTCGACTGGTCTCGGTCCAAAAACCCAAAGTCACGCGTCAGGCTGGATCTTCAGATCGTCCGGATTTGCAAAATCAATGGTGAAATATTTGCTAACGAATTCGTCTGACCTTGTCTTCAGCGCTTGCCGAACCCGGATTTTCGTCGCGGATACCCATCCGGGATCAACTACAACGCGACCTTCATCCGCGTACGAAGGAATTGGAATAATGTTTTCGGACCGAATTTCGTGCACTATTCCGTTCCGCAGGATGAAGAAATAAAGATGGCCGGCTCTTCGACGATTCAACTCGTCCAATGCGACAACCGTTCCATCTTTGTTCCAAAAGACCCCATACGCCTTCGCATATTGAATATTTGAGCTGTTTGCTTCGGGATAGTACGCGTTAACAGTCACCACTTTCCTGCCCTCAGGCCTAGTAACTAGCTCGTAACGGATCGGATTGGTCGTTTTGACAGCCCATTCGTATTTTCCGTTCGGGCTTTTCGGGTTTCCCCTCGCAACGTACGGATCACCTGTCATCCTTGGGTTCTGCGCGGTCGCAGCAGCACCCGTCAGCAGACATAGCATCAACATTCTTGCCGAGACGCGGTTGATCAGACTTTTCGGGCTCATCGCTTTAACGCAAAAACCGAAAATTCGGGATTAAGACTTAAATGCCTCCGTTTTTCCAGCCGGGTCCGCTGTGCACGATATAAATCTCTCCGTACTCATCGCTACCTACCCGATTCTGAAAGTTTTGTTCGACTTGTCCCGACGAGCGGTCTCCGGCCAGATTGTAGACATCCACTCGGCCGGCTCCGTTTGCGCCATAGTCCATCTGGCCCGCATCAGCGTTCGCCCACGTTCCGGTCGCGCCGGTGTCATTCGCTTCTGCATACATGTCCAAAGCCGGAATATAGATCAGGGAGCCGCGAGGGATTAGATTGAAGTCGACGGCCACCGTCGTGCCTTCGAGAGCGAGGGGATTACCATTTGCCGAGGTGGCTCCGGTCCAGTTCGATGAAGCAGCCGTCGGATACGGCCAATCCGCATCCTTGTTCGAGTAGGCTGTGAGTCTGGCGTCATACTCTTGCCATTGCGCAAGTTGGTCCTGCGTCGGATCGGCCAAACCAAATCGTTGCCGAAAAGCCTGCTGATTCTGGTTGGCGTCTCCACCCAGTACACCAAGGTCGCCGCTGCCCAGGGGAGGAGCATCACTACCATTCTTCGGAACGATTGCGCCGGCCTTTGCTTCGCCTGCAATCCTGCTCGCCTGAGCGAGATCAGGTTGCGCCGATTCAGAAGATCCCGACGAGATTCCGGGTTCTGCACTCTCCTGGTCATCACATCCGAAAAGAAGCAAAGGCATCGTCAAAATTAAGATTCGAATATTCCGCAATCCTCGGACCTTGATGGATCGATCTTGAATCACGGGATCCGAGACCGCTCCACTAGAGTCCTTGATCGTGCTTGCGGTAGGGCGCGTGGAGCACAAATGCGTACGAGCCGTTGGTGCCGGAAAATTGTCTTAACCAACCCGTCAGTGAGAAGTTTTTTGTGCGCGCACCTCCATACCTGGCGTCCGCACTGTAGATTGAACGGTCCGGTCCGACGATTCCTGCATGCCCCAGATATATCGGCCCATAGGGGGAAGATAGCGTTGGACTAACAATGATCGACCCAGGCGGGGCGCTCTTTGGATCAACTGCCACCGTCGGCCCTATGCGGAGGAGTCGCAGGATTTCGTGCGTCGAATTTGAACCAAGCCGGAAACCCGAGATCGGGTAAATGACACGGTCGATCTCTCGTCCAACAGAGCTGACTTCCTGATCCAGTCTTGAGGTGCGCTGTGGTGCTCGACTCTTTGCCGCCGGGTTTCGCCTTCGCAAAAGGACTTCAATGGCATCTTGCACAGGTTTTTCCACCGAACGTTCCGGTTCATCGCGGAACGGGAAAAGAGAGGTGTCGGCATCGACGATCACGGGGGTCGTTCCGGCCCGCTGCTGGATGAGAACAATCCCCGCGAGCTCCTTTCGTTCCAGGAGAAACAGATAATAATCGACCTTACTGGTCGAAACAGCGCCACAATATTCGATTTTGGCGCGCGGATCCGCGCCTTGGATCAATCCACGCACCGCGGGGGGCACCTCGGTAGATTGTCCGATCACGTGCGAGCAAATGAATATCCAAATCAGCAGGCAAAGAACAGTACGGCCGTATATCATAACATTCATATTAGTATGTTATGAATATTGCGCAACAGGTATTTTATATGTTATTTACAATCGCTTAACTAAGCCTTTTGGGACCTGACCGAATTTCGAATTTGCAACCGCCGATCTCGATTTTTGGAAGGCACCGTTCGCCGCGAGTCTACTTGATTGCTCCCATCGTGAGGCCGCGAACGAGTTGGCGGGACACGATGATGCTGAAAATTATGACCGGCAACGCGACCAATGTGCCGGTCGCCATGATCTGGCCCCATGGCAGTTCGTAACCGCTCAGAAAACTCGTCGCGACAACCGGGGCGGTCTTCGCGTTCGTCCGGGTGAGCACCAACGCGTAGAGAAGTTCGTTCCAGGAAAAGATGAAACTAAATATGGCCGAGACCGCGATTCCCGGTGTAGCCAAAGGCAAAGCAATCCGCCAGAAAATCGCGAACGAGTTATATCCCTCCAGCGTAGCGGCCTCATCGAGTTCCTTGGGGATGTTCCGGAACTGGTCGGCGCAAATCCAGACAACGATCGGTACGTTGAAGGTAAGATAAATCAGGATCAGCGCCAGTTGGGTGTCGAGCAGTCGAAACTGGCGAGCGATCAGGAAGAACGGCAACGCGACCACGATCGGACTGATCATTCGATTGCTGATAAACCAGAACCAGAGGTCCCGTTTCCCTTTGAATTCGAATCGCGCGATGGCGTAAGCCGCAGGAGCGCCGAGTATCAGAGAAATCGCCGTGGTCGAAAGGGCGACGATCAATGAGTTTACCAGGCTGGCGCGGATATCAAACTTTTGAAAAGCCGTTGTGTAGTTGCCCAGCGTCGGGTTGAAGAAAATTTGCGGTGTGGGCGACAAGATCGCCGACTGATCTTTGAATGAGGTGGTGACCATCCAGTAGAACGGAAACACGCAAACGACGATCACCGCCAAGAGCAGAACAAAATGGCCCACGTTGAATCCCTGAGGCAATGAACCCGGTTCTGACTTGGCGTTAGCCATAGCAACTTTTCTCAAATTTCTTTGTAGACGAATTTGATGTAAAAGCGGGAAAGAACCGTCGCGATGATAAGCAAAACAATCGCTTGCGCCGAGGCGACCCCTTGGTCAAACGCGCGAAAGCCGACTCGTTCGACAAACACACTGATAAGTTCGGTCGCTGATCCCGGACCGCCTTTGGTCATGATATAGACGACATCGAAAAGTTTTAGAATATCCGCTGTCCGAAGGATCAGGATTGCGGTGATGCCGGGCAACATAAACGGCAGCTGAACTCTCCAGAGAATTTGCCACCATTTGGCGGTCTCTAATTTCGCTGCCTCTTCAATCTCAGGGGGTACCATGGTGAGGCTGGAGAATAGAACCAGCGCGCAGAAAGGCGTCCACTGCCAGACCTCCATGATCGAAATCGAAAGAAACGCCAGGTTCGGATCGGCCAGCCAGTCCGGATGGGAACCGAAAGTCGAACCCCAGAGATAGCTCAATATCCCATAGTTCGCATTGAACATCAGGCGCCCCATCAGGCCGACGACAGCGAACGTGGTGGCCATCGGGATGACGAGTGCGACCCGGCAGATTTTCTTCAGCAGTTCGTTCCCTTGCTTATGCAAGAGCAACGCTATCACCAGACCGAGAATGAGTTCGCAAGGGAGAACGATGATCAGAAAAAGGAAAGTCCGGCCCAACGCGTCACGAAAAGAGTCATCCTGAAAAATTGAAATGTAGTTTTGGAACCAGCAGAGGGGGGCATCATAGATTGGCCAGATACCAAGAAAGTTCCCGTGCCAGTGGACCTTTGGGAGAAGAAACTGGTGGAACGAAACGCCGATGGCGAACAATAACGGAAAGATGCCAACGGCAAGCAGGACGACGACCGCGGGCGCGATGAAAAAAAAGGCGCCGGTCGAGTAAGTTTTCCTGGTTTTGTCAGCACTCATCCGGGAGTTATCTATTCCAGTCTTTGGCGCGATGCCGTTGCTGCAGGGCCCCGCTCTCTGCGGGGCCGCGGGGTATGAATCAGCTCTAGCTCTGCCCTGTGACTATTGAGCCAAGGTTTTCTTGCCGTCGTAGTAGCCGGCTTTTTTCAGTACATCCTCAACGCGCTTGTTGATTTCTTCAGATGCCTGTTTCACCGTGGATTGGCCATCCATCATTTTTGTGCCCCATTCGGCAATAATTTCAGACAACTGTGGCCATTCGGGAAACCGCGGACGGAATTCGGGGACGCCTTGCTGCCAGGATTCGACCATCGGTGGGACGAACGGGTACTTCGCTACAAAGTCTTTGTCCTGGTAAGTCGATTGGCGTCCGCTTACTCCGCCATTTTCGACATATTCTTTCGCCTTCGCTTTGGATGTGACCCATTCAATGAATAACCAGGCAGCGCCTTTCTTCTTGTCATCTGCTTGAGTCGTCACCGCGAGGGAAAAGCCCCCGAGCGCAGGTTTACGGCCGTCCGGACCCTTCGGCTCCGGTGCTATCGCGAGGTCATTGACAATTTTGGAGGTTTTCGGGTCGGATAGCGTCGAGTAGAACGCGGACCATTCGGTGATCATCGCAACCTGTCCCTGCGCGAGCGCATTGACCGCTTCGATATGATCGAAGTCCACGATGCCGGGAGGCATGTACTTCTCCAGCTTCTGCCGAAACTCGAGGCCCTCTTGATCCTTTGGGCTAAGGAGATTCGGTTTGAATTTCGCATCCAGAAGCGAGCCTCCCCAGGGCCAGATGAAACGCATAAAACTGTCGCAGGATTGCGTTTCTCCCCGCCGCGACTGGAGCGCGTAGGCGTACTTGCCGTTCTTGGTTAATTTCGGTCCGTAGACATTCAGCAGGTCATCCCAGGTTTCCGGCGGTTTGTCGAATCCTGCCTGCTTAAGCATTTCCTTGTTATAGTAGAGGAGCCCGGAGTAGTTATCGAAGGGCAACCCGTAGACCGTGTTGTTCCAGGTACCGAATGCGTTCAGGAGGAGCGGAAAGAAATCTTTCAGGTCCAAATCCGGATCTGTGAGGTTTGGGAATTTTTTCTGAAGCTCGTCGATCGGAACGATCCACCCGGACTCCGCAAATTCGCCCAGCCAGACCAGGTCCACCAGAGCGATCGAGAGATCACCCTGAGCACTGAAATCAAGCACCTCTTTTTCGCGAGTGCTCTCGTAAGGGACGATTTCGTAGGAGACCTTGATGCCCGTTCTTTGTGCAAATTCGGGCAGCATCTTGATTGTCGCCCGGTATCCGGGACGATCGAGAAAGATCACTTTGATCTCGGTTCCTTTGTAGTCTTTTGCCGCCTCCTCGAGGGACCAGGCCTCAGCAACGCTTAAGCCCAGGCATGAGAAAGCGACTCCGGCACATAACGTGCAGAGGAGTTTCTTCATATTGTTTTGGGGGGTCTATGAGTGATAACAGTGGGGTTCGTGTATGGTGTCGTGGATAATCTGGTGTGGATAGCAATACGGCAAGTGCAGCGAATGTAGGGACAATCGAGGCAACGCCCACGGCGCCTCAACCGTTCTCAAAAAACGTTCGGAAGCGCTGACTGTCACAATCGGTTCGATCAAACTGAAATTTTGCTCACATTCCAAGCATTAATCCTTTGGAGCGATCAAACTTTCACGCTCCTGAAAAAATAAAAGAAGCGGTGGTCACGATCCAAGGCATTCTCGAGGCGGTCAAACGACCGGGGCATTAACGCTCATGAGTCTCGACAAAGCGGTCGGCACACCGATCAGCGATATTACTACCGCATCGGGTACTGCCAGTTGCTCCAGCGTCGGAGCGGGCGGGGCGTCTCCGCGCAATACCCAGACGGTCCGAAGTCCGAGGCGCTTGGCCGGCCGGATATCGCTGTCCAGCCGGTTGCCGATATGCACCGCACGAGTCGCCGGGACACCAGCCTTATCAAGAGCGTACTGAAAAATCTTTTCGTTGGGTTTCTCGACTCCAACAAAGTCCGCCAAAGCGATGACGTCGAAAAGATCGTGTAACCCATCTCGGCGCAGAGCCTTGAGCGCAGCCTCGCCCGAGTTGGCGACCAGCCCCAATTTAAAATGGGCCGCCAGCGCTTTAAGGGCTGGTTTCACGTCCGGGTAAAGGGAAGAGGCGGGGTATTCCCAGTAGCGCCGCGCGAGGGTCGTCAACCGCTCACGATCACGATTAGGAACAAAATGGTTGGCGATCGCGGTGCGCAACGAACCCGAGGCCCGCATTCGTTCGGCATCATAAACCGCCCAAAATTCGTGTTCTTCGACGCTTGGATTAAGGTCATGAACAGCCCGCAGCAATGCCCGCGTGTAAGTTGAGTCATCGTAGATCGTCCCGCCAAGATCGAACAGCACCAGATCGACGTCGTTCTGGCCCGCCAGGGCGGCCATCGCCGGTGGATGGGCCAGTAGGGATGCTGATGCGCCGAACGCCGCCTCGCCGATGCCGCTCCACCCAAGGGTCCCTGGTTCCACGTCTTGGGGTAACGTCAGGAACAACGCCATAACCGCACTGAGCGCATAAAGGCCAGAAAAGATCCACATCACGCCCTCAACCCCGAGCGGTCCGATGAAGACAGCAACGATCGCCGGGCCAAGCATAGCGCTGGCACCCGCCCCGAGGTTTAGCATCGAGATGGCGGCACCTTTGTTTTCCGGCGCCAAGAGCGGCATGATCGCAGAAAGCGGGACGTAGCCAGCAAGGGTCGCTCCGTAAAGGACGGCAACCACCACGGCCAACCCGAAATTGCCGCGGTGGGCAGCCGGCACGTAGTAAAGTAGAAGCGTCGTGACAGTGCAGCCGAGCCCGCCGACGTAGGCGACTGTCCGCCGCCAACCGAGTTTATCCCCAACGATACCCGACAACAGGTTCGCAATGATGTTGCTCAGGAACATGTAGCTGAGTACTTGCAACCATTGACTAAGGTATAACCCGACGACGGTCGTGAAGAAGGTTGGCAAGAACACCAAGAAACCGAATTGCGGGGTGGTGTTAATCATGCGCACCACACAGCCGATCGCCGTCTTCGGTTTTTCCCAGGCAATTGTGAAGCTGGAGAAAACTGAGCCGCGGGTTTTGTTTTCCGTCTCGCCGGGCGCAGATAGTCGGGCCCTTCCAGGCAGTCCCGAAAGCGCGATGACGCCGCCGGCGATCACCATCCCAAGCGCACACCAGAAGGTGATATACTGGCCGACGTAAGGAATGATCAGACTGGCAAAAAGAGAACCCAAGGTCGGTAGTCCCGCGCTGAAAGCGAACCAAAACCATCCCACGGCGGATCCGAGCCGCTTCGCCGGCGTGGCAGTCGTGATCAAAACAAGGAAGCCGTAGGCGAACAACGGATAGCCAACGCCTCGGAGTCCGTAACTCACAAGCATCGTCGGGAAATTGCCCGTCGGGAGCGAATAGCCCAAAAAGATGACCTGGAATACGGTCCACGCCAGAAGACCAATCCACATCACAAAACGCGGTCCCCAGACGTCGGACAAAGCGCCGGAATAACGGGCCCCGATCGTCGCGAGCGCACCATAAACGGTGAACATCAGCGCGATTTTTTTTGAGGAGATTCCTTCTCCGTGAAGGAAGTGCGCCAGATACCCCGACTCCACCCCGTCCCCCATCATGAACAGCAACAACCCCACATATCCCCAAGTGAGGGGTCGAGGGAAACTGAAGCGCTCCAGAAAGGAGTCCGGTTCCAGGGAGCTGGGCGAGGCCTGGGAGGCGGTGGCCATTGTTCGATATTACCCCCGGCACTCGCACGATACGCAACTGAAATCTGAGCCGGGCCGCACAGATGCTGCGGACCGGCTCCCTGCTGGCTCCCCAAAAAAGCCCCGGCGTGAAACTTGGTGCGTCCGTCGAATGCCCTCGGGGTTGTGCTATTCCGAAAGCACTCTGGCGAACGTCTGCAAAATGAGCGCCGCGGACGTGGCGCCGGCGTCGAGAACACCTCGTGAACGTTCACCAAGCCGGGCAGAGCGGCCAATTTTCGCCACCAGGTCGACCGTAGAATCTTTCCCTTTTTCGGCGGCCTCGGCCATCTTCTTGAGCGCCTCCGGCAGCGACGCCCCCGCATTGACAGCCGCTTGATAGGCTTCCTGGGCCGGGATAACAGCGTCCATGAGAGTTTTATCGCCGACTTTTGCTCCCCCAAGATCCTCGAGGCTCTCTCGCGCCGCTTTGAGCATCTCACCGAACAGCCGGGCATCGGTCTCAGGTTGATCCTTTGATTTGAGACTCATCTGAATAAAGAAGGTGCCGTAGATAGGCCCCATCGAGCCACCGATCTCTGTCATTAATGTTTTTCCTATCAGGCCCAGGCCCTCGCTTAACGAAACCTCTTTGTCGCCGAGCCGATCCTTGATCAGGTTGAATCCTTTCGCCATGTTAATGCCGTGATCGCCATCGCCGATCTTGCCATCGACTTCGCTCAGATAGACTTTGTTATCGATTATTGTCTCGACTTGCGCCAACACAACTTTACGCCCTTGGGAATTCGGGAAGTTAGCCATATCGTTGTTAATGCGAAAGTTGAGTTAGGCCCATGCTTTCAGCTTCCAGGTCAATCAAGGTCTTGAGTTCATCGTCTACCTTCATCAAGGTAAAACTGATGCCCATCATTTCCAGCGAGGTGAAGTAGTTGCCCACATACGATCGGTGAATATTAATCTTGGCTTCCTCGAGAATGTCATAGGCCTTGCTGAAGGCGATATAAAGCTCCATGACAGGTGTTGCACCAAGCCCGGACACCAACGCCACGACGTCGTCGCCCGCTTGAAAGGGTAGATCCTTGAGAATGTAATCCAGGGCTAAGCTCGCTATTTCGTCCGCCGATTTGAGGTCGCTGATCATCACTCCCGGTTCACCGTGGTGCCCGATTCCCACCTCCATTTTTCCAGGTTCGATGAAGAAATTCGGTTTTCCAGCCGCCGGGATAGTGCACGAAGTTAATCCCACACCGATACTCCTGGTGTTGTCGATAGCCTTTTGAGCAACTCGTATCACTTCATCCAGAGAGCCGCCCTGAGCCGATTTTGCTCCGCCGACTTTCCACATCAGGACCTCTCCAGCAACCCCTCGCCGCTTTTGCGACTCGGCTTTTGGTGCAGACGCAACATCATCGTTGGCAACCACCGTCTTGACTTCGATGCCTTCCAACGCCGCGAGCTGTTTTGCCATCTTCACGTTCATGTTGTCGCCCGCGTAGTTGCCGTACAAGCAGGCAATGCCCGCGCCGCCATTTGCGGCCTTGAAGGCATCGAAAAAGACCTGGGCCGATGGCGAGGCAAACACTTCGCCGACCGCAACCGCATCGCACATATTCTTACCGACGTAGCCGACAAAAGCTGGTTTGTGCCCCGAGCCACCGCCGGTGACTACGCCGACCTTACCTGGGACAGGGGCCTTAATATATTTCAAGACGCGAGGATTTTCTTCGATGGGCCGGACCAGGTTTTTGTAGCATTTCGCAAAACCCTTGAGCATGTCTTCGACGACAAGGTTTGGATCGTTAATGATTCGTTGCATAGAGGGTATGGAATCGGGGCGTTATACTTTGTGGAATTGACTATCGATTTCTTTCATGCGCTCTACTTTCGGTGCGGAGCGTCCGCCTTGGTAATCCGCGGCAAGCCAGATATCGACGAGAGATTTCGCGAGTTCTTCACCAACTACTCGGCCGCCCAAGGTCATGATCTGGCAGTCGTTGCTCTTCCGGGAGCGCTCTGCGGAATAGGAGTCGTGGCATACCGCAGCCCGTATTCCCGGTACTTTATTTGCCGTGATGGCGACGCCGATGCCAGTGCCGCACATCAGAATCCCTCGGTCATGTTTACCGGCGGCTACCGCCTGGGCCACAGTGAGCGCGACGTCCGGGTAAAGAACCGACGGATCCGGCTCATTTACCCCGTAATCTTCCACAGGTATTCCTTTGGATTTCAGGTAGTCCACGATCTTGCCCTTTAATTCAAAGGCCGCATCGTCGGCACCAACGGCGATCGATTTAGTCGGAGTGCTCATAGAATTTGGAACAGTTTGGCGTACATGATTTGCAAAAGGGGGAAACCAGTTACCGTGACCGGTTTTCTATCGCAAAGGGACAATGTCTCCCGGGTTCACATTGCGACGAGGCTCAATTAGTGCCCAACCTGTGTGTTCGGTCTCTTTTTCACAGGCTACGAGCCTGCCTAATCGCTCCAAATTAAAATCGGCGAGATCATGTTCACCCGTCCATTTCAGATTAATTCGGATCGCGCGATCCTGAATATTCTGGCTTAACAATGTCCTTGTCTCTGTGTCAGCATGCACGCTTATCACCAGCGCTGCATCCTCGCTGCTGCTCATAATATGAATAGATAGCTCTTTCTAGTTGTTTTCTCCGCATCTTGCCTGCCCCTAGCCGCGATATAGATCTGCAACGACTGAATCGGTGCCGATCGAGTCGGGGATACCCGTTTGATTCAAATGCAGTCGCAAGAATTCACCTTCAGCAGAAGCTTCCATTCTTCCTTGGAAGCTCCCGCTCCGCCGATCGCGCTCGGCGCGCGCTAAGTCACCGCCCTCTGGTCTTTCTAAGGCTCTAAAAGAATCTTGAGCGATTTATCTCCCTTTTTCATCATCTCAAACCCCTTCTCGTACTCCTCCAGCGGTAGCCGATGCGTTACCACCCCTTCGGTTGGCAGTCGGCCGTTGCCGATTGCATCAATCACGAACGGATAGCAGTAAGGACCAAGATGGACGCCGAGCACATCCAATTGTTTGCGATCAGAAATAATGCTCCAATCAACCGTCACGTCGTGCGAAAAGACGCTGAACTCCACAAAACGGCCAAGCTTGCGAATCATCTGCAGACCCTGAACAACAGCGTTCGGATGACCCGTAGCTTCAATAAACACGTCGCAGCCGTACCCGTCCGTCATGTCTTTGACGATTTTGACCACGTCATCTTTGATCGGATTGAGAACCACATCGGCGCCAAACTTCTTCGCGAGTTCAAGCCGCTCTGTTTTCGTATCCATTACGACCAGTTTCTTGGGGCTGTGCAGTTTGGCGGCGCCCACCATTCCGAGCCCAAGTGTGCCGGCGCCGGCCAAAACCACAACGTCGTCCCATTGGATGTTCGCCCGTTTAATGCACCATGCCGAGCAGGCGTAAGGCTCGATCAGAATCGCCTTCTCAATCGGCAGATCCTGTGGTACCTGATGATTGATTCCCTCTTTCGGGTACCGCATGTACTCGGCGAAACCGCCGTTTACGTTATTCTGGAACCCGTACACATCGTGCTTCTCGCACATCCAGTATTGGCCGCTCTTGCAAAATCGGCAGTCCCAACAGGGAACGATCTGCTCTGAAATCAGTCGATCGCCGAGTTTGACTTTGCCTTTCTTGGCGACGTTTTCGCCCATCTCGACGACGTGACCGAGAAATTCGTGACCGGGAATCATGGGCGATTTGATATACTTGGGTTGTCCAGCACCGCCCCAAAATGATTCCGCACCAACATAAGCCTTGATGTCGCCCGCGCAGATCCCGCAGGCTTCGACCTTCACAATGATGTCGTCCGCTCCCGCTCTCGGGACCGGAACGGTCTCGAACCGGTAGTCGCCGGGAGCATACGCGACGATCGCGCGCATTTTTTCGGGCAATTTTGCTTGTCCCGTGGCGGGGCGAGATGCCTTTTCAGGCGCTGTTACTGTAGCCGAACTCATGAATTGGTCCTCCTTTCAGAGGTGTCTTTGATTGAAGAGGATCGCAGGCCGGAAACAGGCTTAGGCCGGGAATTTCTGGCTCCACGCCTCCATGGGTTGTTGTTTTATTTTCTCCTTGATAATCTATGCGACAAGTCGATGCCCGCTCTCCGGGTCAAATAGGTTCAGGTCCTGGTCGTTGAAACTGAGGTGAACCCGAACGTCCGGCTTGTAACGTTCGGTCACCGGGACGCTGGCCATCAGCAATATCTCGCCGTAGCGTACGCCCACATGCGTTTCGTCTCCGAGATTTTCGACGACTGAAACCGTCCCTGGAACACTCGCTCCGGAAGGATTTCCAGCAACCTTGACGCCCCAAGGCCGAACCCCAAGTTTGGCCGAGGACCGGTTGCCCAGCAGTTTCCCCACGTAATCGGTCACAGGAAGCGCGAACTCCGTTCCGGGAACCACGAGGCGCCGGCCGGAATCCACCTGCACACCGAAAATGTTCATCGGCGGTTCGCCCAGGAATCCTGCAACGAATTCGTTGGCCGGATGGTTGAAGACCTGCAGCGGCGTATCGAATTGCTGAAGCTTGCCGTCGTTCAAAACAGCGATCCGGTCAGCGAGCGCCATCGCTTCGAGTTGATCATGCGTCACGATGATCGTCGAAAACCGTTGTTCGGTGTGCAGACGCTTGATCTCTGTGCGCATCCGCACCCGCAGCGCGGCGTCCAGATGGCTCAGCGGCTCGTCGAGCAAAAGGACCGCCGGCCGTCGGATCAATGCCCTGGCAATATTGACACGCTGCTTCTGGCCGCTACTCAGTGCAGCCGGCTTCAGATCGAGCAGGTCCTCGATCTGAATGTACTTGGCGATTTCGTTCACGCGTTTCTCGATCTCGTTCGCGCTGACGCCGTGCGCTTTCAGATTGAAAGCCAGATTCTCGCGAACCTTGAGCGGTGGATAGAGGGCGTAATTCTCAAATGCCAGGCCAATCCCGCGATCTTTTGGGTGGGTGTTATTGATGACTTTCCCGCCGATCAACATTTCGCCTTCGGTAATCGTTTCCAGGCCGGCTACCATGCGGAGCGTGGTCGACTTTCCGCAGCCCGATGGTCCCAGCAGCGCGATAAATTCTCCATCCCGCATGTCAAGATTCAAATTATCGACTGCCCGCGGCGTTGTCGGGCTGTATTGTTTAACGACTCTTTTCAGGGTGAGCTCAGCCATGGGTCATCGCCTCCGCGGTTTGTTCGGATCGCGCAAGAAAAGCCTCGCTCTCGGGATCAAAGGTCAGCAGCGAATGCGGCTCGACCGAAAACTGCACTCTCCTGTCCATTTCGAAAGTCAGGTGCCCATCCACCAAGGCTCTGACCCGTGTTCCGTCCACTGCCTGCACGGTTAACACGGACTTGGTGCCGAGTGGTTCGAAACTGTACACTACCCCGTGAAACGCGTTTTTATTGCCATCCGGTACAACGCTGACATCGGAGGGACGGAATCCAACACGGATCTGCTCTCTGCGTTTCCGGTTCAGAATTTGCGCCACATCAGCGGGTAACGGTACCGGGACATTCTCCCCGAGCATCTGCAGTTGCAAATCGGTTCCACCTTTCGTTTTGATGATCGCGTCGACCAGGTTCACTTCGGGATCGCCAAACAGCCGGGCAACTAGCGTGCTGGCTGGGTGGAAATAGACTTCCTTCGGCGTGCCGATTTGCTGGGTACGGCCCTCGTTGATTACCAGGATCCGGTCCCCGAGACTCATCGCCTCCAGGTAATCGTGGGTGACATAGAGCGTCGTCGTTCCGAGTTGGCTCCGCATCTCCTTGAGTTCCGCCCGCATCGAATGTCGAAGCTTCGCATCCAAATGACTAAGGGGCTCGTCCAGAAGAAAGATATCGGGCTTGCGAACCAGGGCCCGGCCAAGCGCGGTTCGCTGCCGTTGTCCGTTACTGAGCGCCGTGATCTGGCGACCCAGCAGATGGTCGATCTTCATGACTTTGGCGTATTGCGTCACCCGTTGCTTCACTTGATCCTCCGGGATCCGGAACTTGGGACTGCGCAACGGGAAGGCCATGTTGTCAAAGACGCTCAGCTGCGGATAAAGCGCGTAACTTTCAAATACCATCGCCACATTGCGTTCCGCGGGTTCAAGGCCGTCGATGTCGCGGTCGCCAATTTTGACCGTGCCCCGGTTTGGCGTCACGATGCCGGCAATCAGATTCAATGTCGTGGTTTTTCCCGCTCCGGCTGGACCGAACATCGCCACAAATTCCTTATCGGCGATCGTCAGGCTCAGATCTTCAACCCCGCGCCTCTTGCCGTACCATTTGGTCAGACCCTGTAAGTCAACACTGGCCATAAGTTATCTATCCTTTCACGGCACCAAACGACAGGCCTCGCACGAGATGCTTTTGAATCAACAACGCCAGAATGATTTCCGGTAGAGCGCAGATCAAAGCTGCGGCCGCAACCCATCCGTAGTGCACGGTGTCGGAAGCCAGAAATCTGGTCATCGATACAGTGGAGGTCTGGGTGTTCCCCCCTCCCAACAGCAACGCAAACGTGAACGAGTTCCAGCAAAAAATGAAGCAGAGCAGCCCGGCTGCCACCAAGCCCGGTTTGACCAGCGGTAGCAGCATCTTAAAGAACACCTGCCACCACGTATACCCATCAAGTTGTGCCGCCGCTTCCATATCCTTCGAGAGATCCTCAAAGAATCCTCGCAAGATCCAGATCAACAGAGGAAGGCTGATAAGTTGGTAGACCCAGACCAACCCGACGATGCTGTCAATCAGGTGCAAATTCTGGTAAATCAAATAGAGCGGAATAATGACCAGGATCTCCGGCGCAAATTTGAACGACAAAAAGGTAAAGGCGATATCCTCTTTGCCTTTGAAATCAAAACGCCCCAGAGCGTACGCGGCAGGCACTCCCACCAATAAGGAAAGCGCGACCGCCAGGCAACTCACCACCAGGTTGTTCCACAAGGTCCTCAGGAAATCTGACTCGCTGAAGACCGCTTGGAAATTCGCCAGCGTTGGAGTGAAGAAGAACGTCGTGGTAAACATCTCGTTATCGGGCTTGAAAGAAAGAATCAGCATCCACAGGAGCGGAAATAGCGCGAAAAGCGCGTAGAGGAGCAACAGGACAGTTTTCGCTATTGAGCCTGCCAAACCTAAGGGATTGCCATTTTGATTCATAAATTACACTGCTCCAGAGGAAATCTTCTGCGCTTTTCTCCAATACCCGATCAACACGAAACAAACCGCGTAGATGAATGCCCAGAGGAAGAGCAGCATCGGGATCGATCCGCTCAGGTTGTAGAAAGGGAAGGCCTGGTTATAGGCCGCTAACGCGATGCTGAGTGTCTTGTCGCCCGGACCTCCTTTGGTCGAGGCAAAAATGATCGCGAATTCCTGCAAGGAGGTCATCAAGCGGAAGATAAGCGCCACCAATAAAACCGGCGCGAGCATCGGCAGAGTCAAATTGCGAAAGACGAACCAGGCTGAACCTCCGTCGATCAGGGCCGCTTCATAGGGAGATTTTGGCAAGGATCGAAGCCCTGCGAGCGCCAGAATGACCACAAAAGGCGTGTAGATCCAGACGTCAATCACGAGCACTGAGAACAACGCGAAATTAGGATCCGCGCTCCATCTGAAACCGCCCAGACCGATCCAGGAAAGGGGAAAACGCAGAATGCCGACCGACGGGTTGGTCATCAGTTGCCAGACCAATGCGCCAATCACCGGAGCGATCATCAAAGGAAAGATCAGCACTAAACGCAAGAACTTCGAAAGCCAGTTCTCTTCGTTCAGTAGCAAAGCAATGCCCAGTCCGAGCAACATTTCCAAACCCGTTGCCCAGAACGCATACTGGAGGGTGATGGAAACCGAGTGCCAAAAATCGGGACTCGTGAAGGTGTCCACATAGTTGCTGAACCCGATTAGTGAGAAGTCAGAGCTTCTGAGTGTCAGATCGGTGAATGAATAAAAGATTGCGACGATGAATGGAATCAAGATGCCGATCGTTAGCAGAAAAGACGGTGCCAGGACCAAAAACGGGCGCAAGGCTTTCCTCCGCGCGTATTTTTTTCCGGCTTCCGAGAGATCTGTTCGCGGCGGCTCGATCCGCCGTTGTTGTGGGTCAGCTGTGGCTGTGCTCATGCTGATGCAATGGCGTTAGCGGGTTGGAGGGGGATGCTGTGGTTGGTAACAATGGTTCCCCGGGTGATCTGGACGAATCAAATTAGTAGGATTGGGTTGCTGTCCGGAAAGATCTTCACACACTGGCAATTATGGTACCGCCGTCTCGTTCTCCGCAACTAACCCCTGGTTGCACGTGTCCGGTGCACCGAGGCGAATCTTCAAAGCAAAGATCTGGGCGGCTTCACGCCGCCCAGTGCCTTGAGAATCCGCTTAACGGGCCGTTTGCAACGTCTGCGCGTCGCTCTTTTCGCCTGACTGGCTCAACTTTAACTTGGAAGTCTCGCGCGAAATTCGCTTGGCCAATTCTTTCATCGCCGTTTCCGGGTTTGCGCCCGAAAGGACAATCTGTTGCAGAGTCGCAGCCCACTCCGTCGTCGATTGGATGAAGTACGGCTGAGGCGTGAATTTGATGCCGGTGTTGGGAATCGTCTTCTGGAAGGTCTCGGCGTACCCTTGCACCTTGGATAGCTTTTCCTTGAATTGATCGTTATCCCAAATCGACTTGCGCGCCGGGTCGACCGTCTTGGCATTGAGCGCTGCCCAGAGTTCGAACTCTGGGCCGGTGAAATACTGGATGAAAAGCCAGGCTGCCTTCTTGTTCTTTGAAGAGCTGTTCATGGCCAGCTGCCAGACCCATTCATTGGATTGGGGCTGGTCGCCTGCCTTGACTACCGGTGCCGGCGAGAACGCGATATTGCCAGACTGGTTGGTACTCCCGGGAACGTTCTGGAAATATCCATTGATATCCGCGTCATATAAGATCGCGGCTTTGCCGGCTCCGAGGTCAGCACCGCATTGATACCACGTATAGTTCGACCACGCCGGCGGACCTCCGTCCTTGATCATTTTAGCAAACTTGGCCGTCACCGCGATCGCTTCAGGAGAATCCAAAGCAGAGACCAGTTTGCCATCCTTAATCACGAAATCCTTCGCGCCGGCGCTGCTGAAAGTCGACATGTATCCGGGATGGATCGTGGCCCAGTTCCGCGTGCCCCGCACCGCGACACCGTACGATCCAGGACCGTTCCAGCCCTTCAGCTTTGTCGCCAGGTCAATGAGCTCGTCCAAAGTTTCCGGCGGCTTCAGTCCCTTCTCGTCGAAATATTTCTTGTTGTACGCGAGGGAGTACATCTCAAAACCGAGCGGCAGCGAGTACAAACTACCGGTACCCGTCGGGGACCCTGGCTTAAGATCCCATTTTCCCCCGTTGAAAACGCCTTCGAAAATATCTTTCGGGTTATAGTCCGGATTAGTGAGCGTCGCATCGCCGAGGTACTTGTCCAAAGGCTCAACGCGATTGGAGCTCGCGTAATCCCACATCTGGTACACACCGGTCATGAAGACATCAGGCGTTCCGGTCTTGGCCGATAACATGGTCGTCACTTTGTCGAAGTAGTTCTCCTCAGGAGTCACTTCGTGCGTGACGTCAATCCCGGTTAGTTCTTTGAACTTGGGCAGTTGCTGGATGATCGCGTCTGCATACGGGTGTTGGTTAAACGCAATGGCGATCTTGGAACCAGATGCCTGTTTCCAATCGAACTTGGCATCTTCAGCTCTGGCGGAAACACCGGCCAGAATCGCAGCACAAAGCGAGGCTACGAAGAATACACTTCTGGGGGAACGAATTCTCATATTCAGTAGGAACCTTTCGACCCTGGTAACCCATGGAACTATCTTGAAGAATTAATTAACGCGCGTACTAACTACTCTTAAAAAGGTACCTGTTCAATCGGGCCGAATACCTCTTCATCGACAGGTAACTCTTACCACTGCGCCATGATCACCGTTTCCTTTCGGGGTACCATAAACCTCATAGGAAGCGATCTGGTGACAGTAACTCACCAACAATTTTCGTTTCGTTTTGTTAGGCCGTAATATGGAATCAGTCAAGCGATTTCACACCCACCTCCGCACAACGAAAGTGCTTGGTTGAACGAGGAACGCACACCTGCAAAGAGTTGTGCGAAGTTCCGCACAGTCACGCAAAATTGCGCACCGCTTGCCAAGACGAGTGTAGCCCATGCCACCCGTGCGATTCGACTAGCACTCCGCAATGTCACGTCATGGGCGTCATCTTTTCCGAGTGGACGGTTCGGTCGAACCGTCGCCTACCAGTCCGGCGAGGCGCGGTCCAGCCCACAGCCGATTTGTTCACTCCCTGGTACGCGAAGTCGACACACCGGTGGGATTGGCGTTTCTGGCGATTGGATATTCCGCATTCGACGGCTCGGCGCCGGACGCTGACTTCGTTTCACTCGGGCTTCCGCTTTGCCCTGGCGTCACGCCGATCGGTAAATCGGCAACCATGCGCGCCGTCGAAACTCCGGATGGATTAGCATTCCTGGCGATTGGAATTTCCGGTTTGAAAGTTTCCTCTGCCGACGATTGCGCCGGGCACGCCGCGTTCTCCGCTCCTGCGTCGGGAGTTTTGATTTCTTCTTCCATAAATTTATTCCTCGTGGATTGAAATGTGACGCTGAATTCGTGTTCACACGTGGCCTGCTCACCGGGCGGTTTGACAGTCGTTCGGCTTTTACAGGCTCCCGTGCCGATTGATGTTACTATGCAACATCGAGTGGTTAAATCCAATAGAACAGACGGAAAATTGTGCGGTAGACATCGCGATCCGACTATTTCAACGGACAAGGTTCATGCTACCTATTCTGCTTTGATTAGCTCCTAACTAAATAGATCTGTGCCCGCCTTATTCATAGCAATGAAGGTTTCTCGCCTAGGCAGGTTCTAATGAGTCAAGGGCCACGATGGCGGATCTGCTACTCCAATCGACTCAATGATAGAGGGCTCAGGCAGCGGATCCGACCCATTTCCAAGAGGTGACGCGCACAGGAAGGCTGTTTCAGGGTCGCAGTTATCGGAGAAGGCGTCGAAGAGCTGAATGGATTGCTGGGAATGATAACCTGACAAACTTGTCGGCCCGCCGTCGAATATTGTTTTTAGTTGGCGCGATCTTCTGTTTTAATTCTCTCTCTTATGGAAAGCATCGATTCCCTGTCGATCAACACAATCCGGACGCTTTGTATGGACGCTGTTCAACAGGCGAACTCCGGTCACCCGGGAACTCCTATGGCCATGGCGCCAGTCGTTTATCTGCTGTGGCAGGAGTATCTGCGGTTTGATCCCGAAGATCCGATATGGCCGGATCGTGACAGATTTATCCTCTCAGCCGGCCATGCCTCCACATTATTGTATTCCGTGCTTCACCTGGCACGCGTCAAGGCGGTGAATCGAAAGTATGAACGCCTCGGCGAGCTCTCCGTTTCGCTGGATGATTTGAAAAATTTCCGGCAGCTTGAAAGTAAATGTCCTGGGCATCCGGAATATCGCTGGACCTCCGGAGTTGAGACGACGACCGGCCCGCTTGGCCAAGGTGTTGCGACGAGTGTCGGCATGGCCATCGGGGGCAAATGGCTCGCCGAGCGATACAACCGGCCAAAGTTTCGGATGTTCGATTTCGATGTCTACGCTTTGGCCGGTGACGGGTGCATGATGGAAGGCATCAGCAGCGAAGCCGCCTCGCTGGCGGGCCACCTCGGGCTTTCGAATCTTTGCTGGATCTATGACAACAACCACATCACCATCGAAGGTAATACCAGCCTGGCTTTCTCCGAGGATGTGGCAGGCCGTTTTCTTGCCTATCGGTGGAATGTTCAACGGGTATCGAACGCCAACGATCTTGATCTGCTGAGGGAGGCTTTCGATCATTTCAAGAAGACAACAGACCGGCCGACTTTGATTATAGTCGACAGCCATATCGGGTATGGAGCTCCAACTAAACAGGATACGAGTGCGGCACACGGCGAACCGCTCGGCGCCGAGGAGATCCGGGCGACAAAAAGGCGTTACGGCTGGCCAGAGGATGCGAAATTTTTGGTTCCTCCGGAAGTGATCGAACACTTCAAGAACCAGCTCGGACAACGGGGGGCAAAACTCCGGAACGAATGGATGAGTTTGTTTGCCGGGTATGAGAAAGAGTATGCGGAACTGGCGGCTGAAACCCTGGCAATTCAGCGGCGTGAACCGCCAAAAGGATGGGACGCCGAAATTCCGACATTCCCGCCTGACGCAAAAGGAATTGCCAGTAGAGACTCTTCGGGAAAAGTCCTGAACGCAATCGCGAAGCATCATCCCTGGTTGATCGGCGGCTCAGCGGATCTCTCGCCGTCTACGAAGACCCGGCTTACCTTTGACGGTGCCGGCGAATTCGAACGCGGTTCGCTCGGAGGGAGAAATCTCCATTTTGGGGTCCGTGAACATGCGATGGGAGCGATCCTGAACGGATTGGCACTGGCAAAGCTAAGAGTTTTTGGCTCCGGCTTCCTTATCTTCAGCGACTACGGGAGAGGTTCATTGCGTCTTGCGGCCATCATGGAGATCCCGGTCATCTATGTCTTCACTCATGATTCAATCGGCGTCGGAGAAGATGGTCCCACCCATCAACCGGTGGAGCAATTGCCGTCTTTGCGAGCTATCCCAGGCTTGACCGACATCCGTCCAGGCGATGCCAACGAAGTCGCCGAGGCTTGGCGCGTGATCATGGAAATGCAGCATGAGCCGGTCGTGCTGATTCTTAGTCGGCAGGCGCTCCCGACTTTGGACCGGTCGAAGTTTGCGCCGGCCGCCGGGCTTCGGCGAGGCGCGTACGTTCTTTCAGATGCCGCAAATGGAAAACCGGACGTTTTGCTCATTGGAACGGGAAGCGAAGTCTCCCTCTGTTTGGGTGCACAGGAAGCGCTCAAAAAACAAGGGATAGAAGCGCGCGTGATCAGCATGCCCTCGTGGAAGCTGTTTGAGAACCAGGACGAGGCCTATCGCGATTCGGTGCTTCCGTCCAGCATCAGAGCTCGAGTCTCGGTCGAACAGGCCGCAAGATTCGGCTGGGAAAGGTATGTCGGAATCGATGGCGTCAGGATCGGTATGAGGACTTTTGGAGAGTCGGCTCCACTCCAGAAGCTGGTGACGAAGTTTGGCTTTACGGTTGAAGCGGTCGTTTCCGCGGCCGCCGGACAAGCCAAGAAGGCAAGGTGACAGATTACGATCGACGTTAGGCGGTCGGCGTCGCCTAACGGCGGCGGTCTGCTTTTCCAGAGCTCTATTGCGCGGAAATCTCATGAATCCTATGATTTGTGAGATTTTCGGGTTAATCCTTTTTTCGTGCGATAATCACCTGCACGTCAGCCTCGGCAAGCGCCTGAGCCAGATCGCACGGCGGTTCCCTGTCGGTCACGAGGATGTCTATGCCGGCGAGTGGCGCGATCCGCGCAAGACAGCGCTGTCCGAACTTGGAGGCCTCCACCACGACGATGGTTCGACCTGCCGCCTCAATCATGGCGGTCGCCGTCAAGGCCTCTTCCAAGAGGGCTGTGGTGAGCCCCTGTTGAACGGTGATTCCGCCCACACCGATAATCGCGGTGTCAACAGCGATGCTCACTCCTGCCAGGAAAAGCGGGCCAAGCGTCGCCTGCGAATCCCTCCGGTAGCGGCCTCCGAGAACGTAGACCTGGCAATGAGCTGGCACGACGGCAGGCACTCCCAGGTTATTCGTCACCACCGTAATGTTCTCGGATGTTAATTCCGCGGCAAAAATCATCGTCGCGGAACCTCCGTTGACGAGCAATGTTTCGCTGTCCCCGATCAGGCGGGATGCCGCCTGCGCGATCGTTTTCTCGGCGGGATGCCAAAGATCGATCCGTGGCGCCAGAGTTGCGTCCGGAGGGGCGGCATTTTCATTCGCAACGGCGCCTCCGTAGGTCCGGGTAAGAAGTCCGTGACGAGCCAGTGACTCCAGGTCCCGGCGCACGGTGTCGCCCGAAACGTGGAGACAAGCGGAAAGTTCGCGAACGGTCATCTGGCCTCGATGCCGGATAAGATGCAGGAGATCGAAATGACGCTTGGCCGGCAGAGCGCCACCTGTGTGAAGAACATCGACGGAGGGCCCGCGAACGTTTTCGGAGAGGTGCCGTTGCGCCCCGGTTTCGAGGGTTGCCTCTTTTTTTCCGCCAAAAGGGATCGCTTTCATAGGCTAGAAGGGGCAAACGCGAACTGCCAAGAGCGTCGACATTTGTTCATAATGTACAACATTATTGAAATTTTTAGGGGAAATTGGCTTGGCCTTCATTGGCTCGTGTAAGCTGGATCGAGCCGAGCGTAGCATCTTTTTCAAACGATGCAAGCGACTTTTGTTCTTAATTTTAAACTTTTGTAAATTATTTTTGGCGGCTCTCCTTCCGTTAGTTCAATTCGAATCGGTTTTCCGGTCCGCTCTGGACTCTCGTTTCACGCAAAGTAGAATCTTATTGCTCTATGAAACCGTCGGATTTGAGATGGCCGGAGGTC
Source organism: uncultured Verrucomicrobiae bacterium (assembly GCA_963782115.1). Taxonomy (GTDB): domain Bacteria; phylum Verrucomicrobiota; class Verrucomicrobiia; order Chthoniobacterales; family JAFAMB01; genus JAFAMB01. Next base: position 314,666 of record CAWAIK010000009.1, on the reverse strand, counting down.
CTGAAAGGGTCCGGTTGACAATGGATGAAAACGATAGTCAGCCGGTAATCGGGGGTCGCAAGAGAGGTCGCAAGAAAACCGCTCTCAACTCTGCTCGAGCGCCTTTGCTCGATGACAAGAACGCTCTTGCGAAGGTCACCTGGCTTTATCATCATCGCAAACTGACCCAACAACAGATTGCTGAGGAACTGGGGTTATCCAGACCGACGGTTATGCGCCTTCTGCGACAGGCGACCGAAGAAGGGCTTGTTACGATCTCATTGCGATTGGACATTCTCCGCCGCATGGAGGTCTCCGCTCGAATGAGCGAAAAATTCGGTATTAAGGAAATTTTTGTCGTGCCGACATCAAAGACCGACACCGAATCGGATGTCATGCGCGCGGTCGGGAGAACGGGCGCACTTTACCTGGAAACCAATCTTAAGCCGGATCAAATCCTGACCATTGCTTGGGGCCGGATGATGTTTGAAGTCGCGCGTGCTCTCAGCGACAAACCCGTTAGCGGCCTGGTTGTTGCTCAATCTTTCGGAGGACTGAACAGTGGAGAATCGTTCAATCCCTCGCGCGTCACGTCGTTAGTCGGTGAAAAATTACATGCCCGAGTTTATCATTTGTACGTGCCTGCGGTAGTGGCGACCAAAGACCTCCGCGCTGTTTTGCTAGCTGATCCTGGTATTAGTGCAGCCCTGGATGTGGCGCGCCAAGCTTCCACATTCATGGCCGGTATCGGAAAGGTCGAAAGCAGCGCCACCATCCTGCAAACCGGATTTTTCGACATCTCGACGATTGATCAATTGAGAGCGCGGGGAGCCGTTGGAGATATTTCCGGACGCTATTTTGATATTAATGGAAATAGAATTCTTGGAGATGTGGAAGACCGGATTATCGGGCTAACCTGGGACGACCTGCAGAAACTCGAGAACGTCGTGGCAGTCGCATGCGGCTGGGACAAGACGGCGGCGATACTCGGAGCTTTGCGAACAGGACTGCTCGATTATCTGATCATTGACGATCGAACCCTTTCGGAAGTCGAAAAGGCAGACGCAGAACAACGCGGGCCCGTCCCGGAGGCACGCCCCAACGACTGAAGCTCTGTCGCTGTAGGGGCGTGCGTCGCAACCTGCTTCCGGATGTTTTATCGCACAGCTTTTGACCTCACTTTCCCGGCGATGTGGAGCATAATGTCTGTCTTGGAAATGCTGCCAATCAACCGTTGTGAACCGAGGTTATCGACGACCGGCAGCCGTTCGCAGTCCACTTCTGAAAACTTTTCCAGCGCGTCCGCCATGGGTTGCAGCGGCGAGATCCTCGGGAAGTTTTCGTTCATGACATCCGCGGCGATCACCATGTTACCGAGTTCCGGCTGATCGAGGAATTCTTTGATGTCATGCAGGGAGACGGCGCCAAGAAGTTCCATCGCCTTGCCGACGATGTAGACATGCTGGTACCGGTTCTGAAGGAATGTCTTCTCGATCTCGGCGAAGGTGGCGTTTGGAGGGAGCGTGATCGGGTCGCGCCGAATCAGATCCACAATCTTCGCTTCGGCCAATTGGCGATTGAAGAAAGCGGCGCCTTTGCGTTCCAGCGATTCTCCGTAAATGAACTGCTTTTCGAAAATGCTGCTGCAATAGTAGGCGACGACGCAATTAACCATGAGGAGCGGCGCAATCGTGTAGTCGAGGGTCAGCTCAAATCCCATCAGGATCGACATTAACGGTGCGCCGGTCGTCGCGGCGATAAAGGAGCCCATGCCGACGATGGCGTACATCGCAGGGTCTGAATGAAATGCCGGGAAGGCATAGAGAATTCCCCGGCCATACAACATTCCAAGTGCCGCACCGACGAAAAGCGTCGGTGTGAATACGCCGCCTACTGCTCCGGATCCGAAGGTTGCGGCGGTGGCCACTAGTTTAAGCAGGAGTATTGCAAGAATCTCATCGGAATACCAATTCCCGTGGAACAGGACCGATAGCAGCCCTTGGCCGTTTCCGCACACATCTGGACTTATGACTGCCAACCCGCCGACGATCGCGCCGCCCAACGCGAGTTTCGCCGGAACCGGCATGGTGACTTTTGAAACCAGGCGCTGAACCACGCGCAGAAACCACAGGTAAGCAGGTGCAAGGAACCCTGAAAGCAATCCCACGCAGGACAGCGGAATCAGCTCCAAGGGCGTTTGCAGAGTGAATCCAGGCGACTTGTAGATCGGGCCGCCTCCATGCAGGATCTGCGCGGTAAAAGTCGCCACTACCGCGGCGAGGATCAGGGGCCCGAGGGCTTCGACCACCACTGTCCCCAGAATGATTTCTGCAACAAAGAAGGAACCGGCGATTGGAGCGTTGTAGGCGCTGGCAATTCCAGCGGCGGCCCCGCACGCTACCAATTGACGTCGTTGGGCGATTGGCAGATCCCGAAACCTCGCGATCAATGAAGCTACCAGTGAAGAGATCTGGACGAGCGGTCCTTCTCTCCCAATCGAAGCGCCGGTGCTGATCGAAAAGAGGGCGGACAACGATTTCACGATGCTTGCCGGGACCGAAATTGAGCCGTTTCCGACCACGATCGCTTCCATGTAATCGGTCGTGGTCTTCTGGCGAAGGCGGCTGGTCAAGCGATTGCCCAGCCAGAGGGTGAGGCCAGCCAGCAGGCCGCCCACCGTTGGCACCGCAACTCTTTGCCAAAACGGCAACCGGGCAAACGAGGAAATGATTTCTGAATTGCTGCCGGTCGCCAGATAATGCAGGATGTCGGTCGCTCGGCGGAAGACCTCCGAAGAGAGGGCGCCCAGGAGACCGATCAGCGCCGCCCAAACCAGCATGAACTGGCGTTCGCCGATCCGAAAATGTTCGACCAGCCAGAGTTTCAATCTCAGAAGCTGGTGGAGCAATGAAGAAGGGTATTGTTGCTGTGGCGAATCTCCGGTGCTGTCCATACCACCTTTCGGTGAGCGAGTCGGTATCTCCGGGCAAAAAAATCTTATAACAGACGGGATTCGAGAAATCGAGAGGTACATTCGTTTGTTGTTTTGTGATCAAGTGAACCCCTGCCGAACGTTACCCGTATTCTCCTAAAGGCCGAATATATGATGATCTGGAAATTCCTGACGTTGCTCGCTGGCGCGGCAAGCTTGTTCGTTCCTCTGACAACCTTCGCTCAAGGTAAACCGAGGATAATAATCGTTACCCACGGTCAGGCGGCCGATTCATTTTGGCTGATCGTGCGGAACGGCGCCGAAGCGGCTGCCGAGGAAACCAACAGTGATGTGGAGTATCGTTCCCCGGAAAAATTCGACCTCGCTGCCATGTCGCGGCTGATCGACGAGGCAGTCGCATCCAAACCGGACGGTCTGATCGTCTCGATACCGGACGCCGCCGTTTTGCGCCGATCGATTCGGGCCGCAGTGGCGGCGAGGATCCCGGTGATCTCAATCAATGCAGGATTGGAAGTGTCAAAGGAGCTCGGATGCATGATGCACATCGGTCAAAAGGATGAATCGGCCGGGAAAACGGCCGGGGAACGCATGAAGGCATTGGGCGTGAAGAACGCCGTTATCCTTGATCAGGAAGTCGGAAACTTGGCGCTGGACCAGCGAATCAAAGGCTTCAGGGAGGGTTTCGAGGGTCCGTTCCACCATGTCCAGGTCCTTCCGGTCACGATGGACTTCAATGAGTGCCGCCAGGCCGTGACCGATTATATCGAGAAGTATCCCAGCCTGGATGGATTGGTCGCCCTGGGCCCGATCGTCGCTGAACCGGCTATGCAAGCACTCGATCAGGCCGAGAAAGTCGGCAAAATCAAAGTTTGCGCCTTCGACATTTCACCGACGATTGTCGATGCTCTGGTGAAAAAACAAGTGGAGTTCGCGATCGATCAGCAGGAGTGGCTTCAGGGTTATCTGCCAGTGGTATTTTTGGCGAACTACGTGAGATATGGCTCGATATTGCAAAACGAGTTGATATTAACCGGGCCGAGTTTCGTGACTCCCGAAAACGCTCAAAAAGTGGTGAACCTCCTCAGCCTTGGATTCCATTAGAGTTCTCGCCATGGACACCCTCCCTTCCGAAGCCGAGCAGTACGAACGCATTCTAACCACCGTATTTCAAAGCTCCGACAGCGCTGTTCGCCTGGTGGCGGCTTCAATTGCCCGGCTGATTCGCCTTCGCCAGGACCAGGACCGAACTGCCGTTCTCGGGCTCGCCACCGGCTCCACTCCGGTCAGGCTTTACAGAGAACTAATCAGGTTGCACCGCGACGAAGGGCTCTCCTTCCGGAACGTGGTGACGTTCAATCTCGATGAATACCTTGGGCTGTCTCCGGACCACCCGGAGAGTTACCGCCACTTTATGGAGGTGCAGCTGTTCCAACACATTGATGTTCCGAGGGAAAATGTTCACGTGCCGGACGGTCGCGTACCGCGCTCAGAAGTGTTTGCCTACTGCCAGGAGTACGAGCGCAAGATCGTGGCTGCCGGAGGGATCGATGTCCAGATTCTCGGCATCGGACGAACCGGACACATCGGCTTTAACGAACCCGGCTCCGGGATTGATTCGCGAACCAGGATGGTAGCGCTCGACCGTTTAACTCGACGAGATGCAGCTCGGGACTTTCGCGGTGAAGAGAATGTGCCCGCTTACGCGATTACCATGGGCGTGGGAACGATTTTGCAAGCCAAGGAACTCGCCTTGCTAGCTTGGGGTGAATCCAAAGCCGCGATTCTTCGGGAGGCGATCGAAGGGCCACAGATTGACACTGTTCCGGCCAGTTTCCTGCAGCGCCATGCAAATTGCCGATGCTACATCGACGAAGCCGCCGCAAGGGAATTAGCGCGTTTTCGGTTTCCCTGGAAGGTCGGTCCCGTCGATTGGACCCCTCGGCTCATCCGCAAAGCTGTCGTCTCATTGGCCAGCGATTTGAAAAAGCCGGTCCTGCGGCTGCGGGATGAAGACTACGCTGAAAATGGATTAGCCGCACTGCTTCTCGAGACGGGTTCCGCATACGGCCTCAATATTCGCATCTTCAACGAACTTCAGCGGACCATCACCGGTTGGCCGGGCGGAAAGCCGAATGCCGACGACTCCAACCGACCGATTCCGGCGAGCCCGGCCCAAAAACGTGTCCTGGTCTTCGGACCGGAACCGTTGGATGCCGAGTTGGGTATGGCTGGGACGCTTCACCGGCTGCGGCGCCACGAGCATGAGGTGACGTTTGCTTACCTGACTTCCGGTAACCTTGGCGTGCCCGACAACGAAGCCCGGATGGCGATCAGTCTTTTAAACGAGTTGAGTGTTGATCGTCCAGCGGATGTCCATGGAAAGGATCGACTGGAGCAACTCTCGGATGAACTTGAGAAAAAGGCTCCGTTCGACGAGGACAGTCCCATCCTGCGCCAGTTCAAGGGAGTGATTCGAAAGGCCGAAGCGCGCGCATCCTGCCAAGTCCTTGGTCTCGACCTGGCAGAGGTACTCTTTCTGGATCTTCCGTTTTACGAAAAGGGCCGCTATCGCCAGTTCAATCCGACAGACGAGGATGTGACCGCGATCCAGGAATTGTGCCAACGAATCCGGCCCCATCAGATCTACATCACGGGGGCTGGGGCCGAACCGGGCGGCATCTCCGGAATTTCATTCCGGCTTGCTGCCTCAGCTCTGGCGAAATGCGGTGCTGAAGCCTGGATGAAGGCTTGCCAGGTCTGGTTGTATGCATCCAGCGAGCGTCCATGGTCTCCTCAGGAAATTGACATGGCCGTGCCGCTCAGCCCCGCGGAGCTGGCGGTGAAGTTGGATTGTCTCTATCACCACCGGTCGCAGCGAAGTCAAACTCCGCTCCTTGGGACCCAATCCGGTGAGAGTTGGCAACAAGCGGGTAACAACAATCGAGCCACCGCTCAACACTACGATCGCCTGGGTTTGGCAGAGTACGAAGCAATTGAGTCGTTCCAGCGACAAAAAGAATCAGAAGCGCGCAGCCTGGAAAACCCGGGAGCGCTTTAGCTCGCTGACAGGAGACTAGGACTAAACTCCATCCCTACCTTCGCCTTCGCTTCCAGATCTTTCGCCTCTATCCTGTCGAAGCTGTCCAGGAATTTCACCCGGAATGTCCCGGCTCCTTCGGTTCGCGCATGTTCTGCCGCCCATTCTCCGGCAATACCGATTAACGTCATCGCGTGAACCGCGGCAACCAGAGGAATCCGCTGCACGGCAAGAAACGCAGCGACGATCGACGTGGCGACACAACCCATTCCGGTGACGCGGGTCATCAGCGGGTGACCGTTGGCGATCGAGAAAAGCCGTTCTCCGTCCGAGGCGTAATCGGTCTTTCCGGTGCCAACGATGCCGCAGCCTATCTTGCGCGCCGCTGTCCGCACGATTTCTCCCGAGTTTTGCGGATCGGCACCCGAGTCGACACCTTTACCGCCCCATTGCATGCCGGCAAACACCGAAATTTCAGCCAGGTTTCCGCGAACAATCGTTGGTCTGCCGGATCGCAGGAGATTTTCGATCAGTGTTCGACGCAGCTTGGTGGCTCCCACAGCGACCGGGTCCAGCGCCACCGGCTTCCCGAGTTCCTGAGCTGTCCTGATGGCCTTTAGCATGGTCTCGATCGATTGGGGATTAGGTGTACCGATGTTGATGTTCAGGGCGTTGGATGCTGCGACCAGCTCCTCCGTTTCATCAAGGGAATCCGACATGATGGGCGACGCGCCCAATGCGAGAAGAGCGTTTGCGGTGAAATCCTGCACCACGGAATTCGTAATGTTGTGGATCAGCGGATTGGTCGAACGAATCTTCTGCAGATCTGCCCAGATGGAGTAGCCTGAAATTTCTATGTCGGTTGCCATCGCACTTAGCCTTCACCCGGTCGACATGCATGTCCACGTTTTAGGTAACGGAAAGTCAGGCTCCGGTTGCCGAATAACGACACGATGGTGGCAGCGCCCTTTCGTCGATTTGATGGCCGCCAACATTGGCCTCAAGACCTCTCCGGGCGACCGGGCACTTGATCAGCTATACGCCGAACGCTTGCTTGCCTGGCTCAAAGAATCCACGCTGGCGCGGGCGGTGATTCTCGCTTGCGATGATCTCCATGACGAAACAGGTCATCGATTTCCAGGCCTGTCGGGCCTTTTTGTTCCGAATGATTACGTCCTCGAGCTTGCAAAACGTCATCCGGAGTTTTTGCCGGGAGCTTCAATTCACCCGGCCCGGGCCGATGCCCTCGCCGAACTTGAGCGTTGTGCTGATGCCGGCGCCGTCCTCCTGAAACTCCTTCCCTGTGTGCAGGCGGTTGATTGTAACCGTCCAATTTACAAGCCGTTCTGGGAGCGCATGGCTCGACTGAAACTTCCGCTCTTGGCGCATACCGGGGGCGAGTTCTCTCTGCCCACCCACCGCCGAGATCTCCAAAGTGTCGAAACTCTCCGTCTGCCGCTCCAATGTGGAGTAAATGTCATCGCAGCCCATTGCGGCTCTCCAGCCTTGCCATGGGATAGAGACTACTTCGATCAATTCGACCAAATGCGAAAATCCTTTCCGAACCTGTACGGAGATCTCTCCGCTCTCTCGCAGATCACCCATCTCCGAACGCTTGCCAAGCTGCGAAACGATCCACGCCAGATTTTGTACGGGAGCGATTATCCGGTCGTGACCTCCGCCCTTTGGTCCCGGCTTAAAGGGTGGATCGCCCCAGCCACTTACCAACGGATCCGTTCCGTCCGTAATCCGTTGGAGAAAAAACTTCAGCTCACCATGGCCCTCGGGTTCCCGGACCGGATCCTTACCGATTTTTGGGAACTCGCGGCAATCGGAAAACCGCGTGAGGGAACAATCAAATCCGACCAAAGCAGCGCCGAGCATAAAACCCACACCGATTTGTCCGCAACGCCGTAACCCCGGCGACCGCTGACACCCTAGTGTCCTGTCCCCGAAATAGCAGGTAGTTTGTTGCGATCAAAATGGGCCGCCGGCAAGGCGCAAGGAGGGAGCATATCTGAACCGATACGTGACCGACGAGCAACGCAGCCGCCGGCCCATTTTCATCGCAACCCTCTGGGCCGGGGCCAGTTGGCTGTTTTTCCGCGTTGCTCGCTCGACCCGTATGACAAAGATATGGGCGCTTCGCTCGCGCCTTGAAAAACAGCCAACTGACCTCCGGCAAACTACTTGCTATTTCGGGGACAGGACACTATAGAGCTTGGAAATTTCGCGAGCGCTTTGGCTCGCGAGATTTCCAGGCTAATTACGTTCAATGCTGGATCAGCTCGATTTCGTAGCCTTCCGGCGCATCGACAAAAGCAATGATACTTCCGCCGCCGGTCTTCGTCGGACCATCGGAAAGTGGATAACCTTTTGCGGCGGCATGCTTGGCAAATGCTTCGATATCTTCAACCTCGAATGCGAGGTGCGTGATATCGTTACCCACGTTGACAGGGCCGCTCCCGTCGAACTTGCAGATCTCGATCTCTTCTTCACTGCCAGGTGCTTTAAAGAAGACGAGTTCCGAACCGCGAGGCGACTTCGAACGATGGATTTCTTTCAGGCCAAGCACGTCCTTGTAAAAATGGACAGTCTTATCCAGATCAGAAACTCGGTAACGGGTGTGAAGGAGCTTGTTAACCATAGACTCGGAAACTGCCACAAATGAATCGCGCGGGCCATCAACTGATAATAAAATTCGAAGCCGGCGAACTTTGGGATTTGTGAGACAGGCTCAATTTATGGCAGCTTGTGAATTCGTATGCTCTACATCGGTATCGATAGCGGCACGCAAAGCACAAAATCCATCGTCATCGACCTCGAGACGGGCGGAATTCTGGCGACTTCGCAACAAAATTACGACTTGATCCCGGGTCTGCCCGATGGGCACATGGAGCAGGACCCCAGGGTCTGGATCGACGCGGTGGACAAGACGATTCAGGCTTGTCTCACGCAGATCGGCGAACGAAAAGACCAAATCCGCGCCATCGGAGTCAGCGGACAGCAGCATGGCCTCGTCGTCCTTAACTCGTCCAGTCAGGTGATACGGCCGGCCAAACTCTGGTGTGATACCTCGACTTCGGAACAATGCAAACAGATCATCGAGGAATTCGGAGGCGAAACGGCGCTGATCAAGCTCATTGGCAATACGATGTTGCCAGGCTGGACCGCTCCTAAGATTCTTTGGATGAAACAGCAGGAGCCTCAGAACTTCGAAGCGATCGACACCATCCTTTTGCCCCATGATTATATCAACTTCTGGTTGTCCGGGGAAAAGCGCATGGAATACGGCGACGCCTCCGGCACCGGATTGCTGGATATCAAGACGCGACGATGGTGCGAACCCGTTATTGAGTTTATCGATGAAGCTCTGCTCGAAAAATTGCCGCCGGTCGGTTCCTCGCGCCAGGCCGTCGGTTTGCTCCGGGAAAATTTGCGGGAAAAATGGGGATTGAAGAGTAGTCCGATCATATCTGCCGGCGGCGGCGATAATATGATGGGCGCAATCGGAACGGGTAACGTGAGCGCCGGAGTAGTGACCGCCAGTCTCGGAACTTCGGGGACAGTCTACGCGTATTCGCCCGAGCCGGTGGTGGATCCTCAGGGGGAAGTCGCCGCCTTTTGCGATAGCACCGACAAGTGGCTGCCGTTGGTATGCACCATGAACGTCACTGTCGCGACCGAGCAAGTCCGAAAAATGTTTGGTTGGGATCTTAACCAGTTGGACAGCACCGTGAGCGGGGCGTCGCCGGGTGCGGGAGGGATCATTTTTCTACCCTATCTCGTTGGGGAACGTACACCGAATCTTCCGAACGGCTCCGGTGTCTTTCACGGGCTGACAACAGCCAACATGACACCCGCCAACCTAGCCAGAGCCGCGATGGAGGGAGTGACCTTGGGATTGGCCTACGGTTTGAATCGATTCCGTTCTCTTGGGATTAAACCGTCTGAAATCCGGTTGACCGGAGGGGGCAGCAAGAGCCGGACCTGGCGCCAGATCTGCGCTGATATCTTCCGAATTCCAGTCGTCTGTCTTGCGACTGCCGAAGGAGCTGCTCTTGGTGCCGCCATGCATGGCGCATGGGTCGATCGCCTGGTGAACAACAAGTCTGCCCACCTTGTGCAAATGCTCAACGCCGTGGTCAAACTCGACGAGTCGTCGCGCGCCGTGCCAACGCCTGCAACAGCCGATTTGTACCAGGACGCCTACAGCCGCTTCAAAGGCCTGACTCAACGCTTGGCCACAGGGGGATTCCTTTAAGAAGTTGGCAGTGGTCAGTTGGCAGTAGTCAGTGTCGGTTGTCAGTGTCAGTAGCCATCGAAAATTCCGCCTCGTGCCCTTAACTGAGAACTGACAACTGACACTGACAACTGCCTGGCATCTTTCGTCTTCCAAAGTAGCGGGCATCGAAAATTCCGCCTCGTGCCCTTAACTGAGAACTGAGAACTGACACTGACAACTGACACTGACAACTGCCTGGCATCTTTCGTCTTCCAAAGTAGCGGCCATCGAAAATTCCGCCTCGTGCCCTTAACTGAGAACTGAGAACTGACACTGACAACTTCTTCTTCCCTATGAGACTCGTCATCGCCAGTACCGGCGCCAGCGGCGCGATCTATCTGCAGCGTTTGTTGGCTCAGATCGACTGCGCCCGGAACGAGCTTCATCTCGTGCTCAGTTCTTTCGCAAAGCAAGTTATTCACGACGAGTTAGGTGAACTGCAGGTGCCTGCCGGCGTTCACGAGCACAACGACCGCAGTATGAATGTGCCGTTCGCCAGCGGATCGACCTTTTTTGATGCCATGGTCATCGTTCCCTGCACCATGGGGACGCTCGGCCGGATAGCGGCCGGTACCAGCGATTCATCCATTCACCGCGCGGCCGATGTTTTTCTCAAGGAAAAACGGAAGCTCATTCTCGTGCCGCGTGAAACCCCCTGGAACCTGATTCACGTCCGCAACTGCGCTACCCTGCTCGAAGCTGGCGCAATCATTTTTCCGGCCTGCCCGTCCTTCTACAGCAGGCCGGCATCGGTCGAGGATCTTGCTGACACGATCGTTCATCGTATTCTCGACCAGATCGGGCTTCCATCTCCGCAGGCCTTTCGCTGGTTCGAGACACTGGAGTAGTCTCGATAACGATTGGGAGGTCGCCCAGTTCGGAGGGATAAAAACCAATTATTTTCCAGAATCCTGTTGCACGGTTGGAAAAGATCGCTAATCTCTGCGGCCCGACCTCATACGTCGGGCGGTTCGGAGGGCCAGGTAAACGAAATTTTTTGCAAAATTCGCGTTGACCGGAAACTCTGAGCAGGTATATGTAAACTTCGCTGGTGAAACCACCAGTGAGGCCGATCGAAAGGTCGGAAACGTTCTTCTAGTTTTGGGACTTCAAATTGGCTCAATTTTGTCCCGGTTGAATGGATGGAAGTAAAGCCAGTTTAGCCGGAATCCAAGTTGAGTTTTTTTGTCGCCTGAAACGAAAGGGACGCCGTTCATTGATAGTTTGGTTCTGAGTTTTTTCGAAAACTTCAGAATGGTGATGTCAGCAAAAATTGTGTTGTGCGTTATACGTCAGATTCTTTTGAATCTTACATTTTTTAATGACCGACAATAACTTGCTCTTTGTCCGGTATCCATCGGAGGAAGAGACCAAGAACTTACAGGTCAGAATTTTTATTCCTGGCGATTAGGTTGACTAAGCGTCGGGGTAGATAAAAACTTTCTACGGAGAGTTTGATTCTGGCTCAGAACGAACGCTGGCGGCGTGGATAAGACATGCAAGTCGAACGAGCTTAATTCTGGAGCAATTCGGGATTGAGCGAGTGGCGAACGGGTGCGTAACACGTGAGTCATCTGCCTAAAAGTGGGGGATAGCTCGTCGAAAGGCGAATTAATACCGCATGCGTCCCGGAGCAATTCGGGGTAAAGCCGGGGCAACCTGGCGCTTCTAGAGGAACTCGCGGCCTATCAGCTTGTTGGTGAGGTAACGGCTTACCAAGGCTACGACGGGTAGCTGGTCTGAGAGGACGACCAGCCACACTGGAACTGAGACACGGTCCAGACACCTACGGGTGGCAGCAGTCGAGAATTTTTCTCAATGGGGGAAACCCTGAAGGAGCGACGCCGCGTGGAGGATGAAGGCTTTCGGGTTGTAAACTCCTGTCATTTGGGAACAAGGCCTTACGTTAACTGCGTGGAGGTTTGATAGTACCGAAAGAGGAAGAGACGGCTAACTCTGTGCCAGCAGCCGCGGTAATACAGAGGTCTCAAGCGTTGTTCGGATTCATTGGGCGTAAAGGGCGCGTAGGCTGCGGGGCAAGTCGGGTGTGAAATCTCAGGGCTCAACCCTGAAACTGCACTCGATACTGCTCTGCTTGAGGACTGGAGAGGAGACTGGAATTCACGGTGTAGCAGTGAAATGCGTAGATATCGTGAGGAAGACCAGTGGCGAAGGCGGGTCTCTGGACAGTTCCTGACGCTGAGGCGCGAAGGCCAGGGGAGCAAACGGGATTAGATACCCCGGTAGTCCTGGCAGTAAACGGTGCACGTTTGGTGTGCGCGGATTCGACCCCGTGCGTGCCGGAGCTAACGCGTTAAACGTGCCGCCTGAGGAGTACGGTCGCAAGATTAAAACTCAAAGAAATTGACGGGGGCCCGCACAAGCGGTGGAGTATGTGGCTTAATTCGATGCAACGCGAAGAACCTTACCTGGGCTTGACATGCATCGTGTCGCCGGTGAAAGCCGGCTAGTGTAGCAATACACGCTTTGCACAGGTGCTGCATGGCTGTCGTCAGCTCGTGTCGTGAGATGTTGGGTTAAGTCCCGCAACGAGCGCAACCCCTGTGAACTGTTGCTACCCAGCACCACTTTTGTTTCTAATCCTGCATGTAGAGGACCAAATTGGAGGCAAAATGGTGCTGGGGCACTCTGTTCAGACTGCCCTGTGAAACGGGGAGGAAGGTGGGGATGACGTCAAGTCAGGATGGCCCTTACGCCCAGGGCTGCACACGTACTACAATGCTCAGTACAGAACGACCCGAAATCGCGAGGTGGAGGAAATCACTAAAACTGAGCCCAGTTCGGATTGTAGGCTGCAACTCGCCTACATGAAGCCGGAATCGCTAGTAATGGCGTATCAGCTACGACGCCGTGAATACGTTCCCGGGCCTTGTACACACCGCCCGTCACATCATGGGAGTCGCTTGTACCCGAAGTGTCTGTGCCAATCCGCGCAAGTGGAAGGCAGGGCCCTAAGGTATGAGCGGTAACTGGGATGAAGTCGTAACAAGGTAGCCGTAGGGGAACCTGCGGCTGGATCACCTCCTTTCTAAGGAGCACTCTTTCCCAATTAGATAGGGATTGAGAGGTCGACAGCTAACGCGGTTTGTCCGTCTGTTTCGAGGACCAACCGTTATGCTGCAAGACCTGGTCGATCGAAAGGTTGCCAGGCTCAAAAGACTGAAACGATAGCGCACAATTCAGTTTTTGCTGGACATCGCGAGGCCGGATGCCATCAACGAACAGAAATAACCGTGGATAAAGACGGTTATTCGTTGACGCCGCTGGCCCGGCGCCCGCCGGACTGAAAGCTCCGGGGGTATAGCTCAGTTGGTAGAGCGGTAGCTTTGCAAGCTATAGGTCAGGGGTTCGAGTCCCCTTACCTCCAAACTTCGGTTAAGACCTGACTTTGGGCCTGTAGCTCAGTTGGTTAGAGCATGCGCTTGATAAGCGCAGGGTCACTGGTTCGAGCCCAGTCAGGCCCATCCTTCGCTTCGGCTGAGGCCGAAGCTTCGTATGGCCGGCCACAAACGGTTGGGCCGTTGAGCGAATAGCCGCGCGATGTAAAAGCAAGACGCACCATTTTGACGTTTGGCGAGAGTTTAAAAGCTCAGACCAGACCCCCTTTCCGCCACGCGCGGAAAAGTGTTCTTTGACATCTGCATATTGGGTAGAAAATACAACTTTGGAGAATCAGAAATGGAGGTTGGCCTTCATTTCTAACAGATATCAAAATAATCAAGCTACTAAGGGCGTATGATGGATGCCTTGGTGCCAATAGGCGAAGAAGGACGTGGTAAGCTGCGATAAGCTACGGATAGCGGCAAACACGCTTTGACCCGTAGATTTCCGAATGGGGTAACCCGTTTGAGTTAATACTCAATCATTGCTACCTGAATTCATAAGGTAGTAAAGCGACACCCGGAGAAGTGAAACATCTCAGTATCCGGAGGAACAGAAAGAGAATTCGATTCCGTAAGTAGTGGCGAGCGAAAGCGGAAGAGCCCAAACCACTAGCTTGCTAGTGGGGTTGTAGGAGCCCGTCATGGGACTTCAAAAGTTAGGTGAAGCGGATGGAAAGTCGCACCACAGAAGGTGAAAGGCCTGTAACCGAAAACTGGAGAAGCTCTAGGGATTTCCTGAGTAATGCGACGCACGTGAAACTTCGCATGAATCCACGGCGACCACGCCGTAAGGCTAAATACTAATTGGCGACCGATAGTGAACAAGTACCGCGAGGGAAAGGTGAAAAGCACCGCTGTGAGCGGAGTGAAATAGTACCTGAAATCATACGTCTACAAGGTGTCAGACCCGGCTCCAGTTTTGCTTTGGCGAAACTGCCAGTGGCCGGCCCAGGGTAAAACTGGGGCTGGGAATGGCGTGCCTTTTGCTTAATGAGTCTGCGAGTTATTGTCAGTGGCAAGCTTAAATCCTTCTGGGACGGAGGCGAAGCGAAAGCGAGTCCGAAATGGGCGTTTAGTTGCTGGCAGTAGACCCGAAGCGGAGGTGATCTACCTATGGCCAGGATGAAAGTTGCTTAACCGCAACTGAAGGTCCGAACCGGTGAATGTTGAAAAATTCTCGGATGAGCTGTGGGTAGGAGCGAAAGACTAATCAAACCCCGTGATAGCTGGTTCTCCCCGAAATAGCTTGAGGGCTAGCCTCGTGTGCTGATCGATGGAGGTAGAGCACTGGATGAACTAGGGCCCATACCAGGGTACCGAATTCAATCAAACTCCGAATGCCATCGAATGTAACACGGGAGTCAGTGCGTGAGGGATAAGCTTCACGCGCGAGAGGCAAACATGCCAGACCAACAGCTAAGGTGCCTAAATACCGCTCAGTGAAAAGGATGTGGAGTTACTTAAACAGTGAGGATGTTGGCTTAGAGGCAGCCATCATTTAAACAGTGCGTAATAGCTGACTCATCGAGTGATTCTGCGCCGAAAATGATTGGCGATAAGCGGTATACCGAAGCTTTGGATTCGTTATGGTTTCGATCGTAACGAGTGGTAGGGGAGCGTTGTAAATACCTTGAAGCCGGAGGGAAACTAACGGTGGAGTGTTTACAAGTGAGGATGCAGACATGAGTAGCGATAAGCCAGGTGAGATCCCTGGCCGCCGTAAACCCAAGGTTTCCTGGGCAAGGTTCGTCCCCCCAGGGTTAGTCGGGACCTAAGTCGAGGCCGGAGGGCGTAGACGATGGACAGCAGGTTTAATATTCCTGCACCGGCTATGGTTAAGTTACAGAGTGACGTATTGGAAGAGAGGAGCTGCCGGTTGAAAGTGGCAGTGGCGCAAGCTGACGCGGAGACTTCGGTCGAGGTGGATTCTTTAAATCGGATACCAAGAAAAGCTTTGTAGTGTTCCCGTGGCCGCCCGTACCGTAAACCGACACAGGTGGGTGAGTAGAATATACTAAGGCGAGTGAGTGAAACCTCGTTAAGGAACTCGGCAATCTAGCCCCGTAACTTCGGAAGAAGGGGTTCCCGCACCATTTTGATTATCGATCTATCGGATTGGGTGATCAAAATGGTGCGGGACGCAGTGAAAGGGGTCAACCGACTGTTTAGCAAAAACACAGCACTCTGCTAAGTCGCTAAGACGACGTATAGGGTGTGACACGTGACCAATGCGGTAAGATTACGGCAAGAGGTTAGTTCGGCGCAAGCCGGGCGAAGCTTCGAACCCAAGTCCCCGTGAATGTCGGCCGTAACTATAACGGTCCTAAGGTAGCGAAATTCCTTGTCGGGTAAGTTCCGACCTGCACGAATCGTGTAACGAGTTGACCGCTGTCTCAACGAGGAGCTCAGCGAAGTTGTAGTGGCGGTGAAGATGCCGCCTACCCGCAGTAGGACGGAAAGACCCTATGCACCTTTACTGTACGCTGTTACTGGTTTTTCGATTTTAATGCTTAGCGTAAGTGGGAGACTGTGAAATCTGGCTTTCGGGCCGGACCGAGTCGACAATGAAACACCACCCTTTACAGTTGGAAAATCTAACTCGATTCCATTATCTGGGTCGAGGACACTGGCAGCCGGTCAGTTTTACTGGGGCGGTATCCTCCCAAAGAGTAACGGAGGAGTACGAAGGTTGGCTCAGCCTGGTTGGCAATCAGGTGGCGAGTACATGGATATAAGCCAGCCTAACTGTGAGACACACACGTCGAGCAGATGCGAAAGCAGGTCCAAGTGATCCGGTGGTTGAATGTGGAATCGCCATCGCTCAACGGACAAAAGGTACGCTAGGGATAACAGGCTGATCGAGCCCAAGAGCTCATATCGACGGCTCGGTTTGGCACCTCGATGTCGGCTCATCACATCCTGGGGCTGGAGAAGGTCCCAAGGGTCCGGCTGTTCGCCGGTTAAAGTGGTACGCGAGCTGGGTTCAGAACGTCGCGAGACAGTTCGGTCCTTATCCACTGTGGGCGCAGGAGAATTGAGGGGTTCAGACCTTAGTACGAGAGGACCGGGTCTGACGAACCTCTGGTGTTCCAGTTGTCGTGTCAACGGCAGTGCTGGGTAGCTATGTTCGGAAAGGATAAGCGCTGAAAGCATCTAAGCGCCAAGCTTCTTCCAAGATGAATTCTCCCCGAAGAGTCGTGGTAGACCACCACGTTGATAGGCTACGGGTACAAGCACAGTGATGTGTTCAGCTCAGTAGTACTAATTACTCGTTCGGCTTGATTGTTTCTGCTGTCTGATTGGTCCTTCCCGCCTCGGCGGGAAAAGGTCCTGGCAATCAGAAGCGTAACGCAATCATTTTTTGAAGATTCAGATCCAGAGAGACTTTCCCAATATGCAGATTTCAGAGAACACGCATGTTCTTTCAGAAGAAACGGGCCGAGAGCGGTGAGTGGATCAGTTCCAGTCACTTGAATCCGGTCCGGAGGACCTAAGTCAGTCGCCAGATTTTCTGGTGAAGTTGAGGAGAGACCGCCCCCGATGATTCCCCCACGGGCTAGCTTCGACTTCACCAGCTTTCTGGTGATCATAGCGCAGTGGCCCCACCCGTTCCCATTCCGAACACGGAAGTGAAACGCTGCAGCCCCGATGGTAGTGCATCTCTAGGTTGCGCGAGAGTAGGACATCGCCAGAGTTAATGAACCCCGCCCGGTGAAAGCCGGTCGGGGTTCTCGTTTTTCTTTGTAAGCGTCATAGCATCCGCACCTAGCTAGTTGTCGCACGGCTTTTTTGCTGGACTGTTTCAATGACTGAAAACCAAGAAGGCCCTGGGCGGAAGCGACGAAGCGGTGAGGAGATCAATCGGTTGGTGCTTGAATTTGAAGCGAGTGGTTTGCGACAGAACCAGTTTTGCTGAAATCACGGTTTGGCGTTGAGCACCTTGCAGTGCCCAGCAATCCATCTGGGCCGAAGAAATTGCGCAGTGCAGTATAGTGTGCCGCCGTCCAACCCCGGAGCTTTTCATCTCGCCATCCGCGAGGCGCGGATTCAGAATCAGACCCCCTCCCCCGAACATGAAAACAGACACCTCCGGCCCGGGAATCGAAAAACGCACCATGGACAAGGTCGCACGGCGCCTTGTGCCGTTTTTGATGCTTTGCTATTTCATTGCCTATCTCGACCGCGTGAATATCTCGTTTGCCGGCGGTCCGATGAGCAAGGACCTTAACCTGAACCAGGCGGCATTCGGCGGCGCGGCGGGCATTTTCTTCATCGCCTATTTTCTCTTTGAAGTGCCGAGCAATTTGGCGCTCTATCGCTTCGGCGCGCGTCTTTGGATCGCGCGCATCATGCTGACCTGGGGTCTGATTACCGGCGCGCAGGCCTTCGTATGGAATGAATTGAGCCTTAATGCTGTGCGGCTTTTGCTCGGCGCGGCCGAGGCCGGCTTCTTTCCCGGCATCATCTTTTTCCTTACGCTCTGGTTCCCCGCTTATTACCGTGCGCGGATCGTCGGCCTCTTCATGTTTGCCATTCCGATTTCAACGGTGATCGGCGCGCCAATCTCCGGCTTAATCCTCAATCTCGAAGGAACCTGGGGCCTTCGTGGTTGGCAATGGATGTTCATCATCGAGGCCCTGCCCGCCTTAGCCATGTCGGTTGCGGTCTATTTCTATCTGACCGACTGGCCAGGGGAAGCGCATTGGCTGACGACAGAGGAACGCCAATGGCTTCAGAACCGGCTCGACGGGGAACGCGCCAATCGCGAGCGGCACGGCGCCTTATCATGGTTCCAGTCAATGCTCGATCTGCGCGTCATCTTGCTTGGCTTTGTCTATATGGGCTGCAATATTCCGCAATATGGCCTCAGCTTCTTCTTGCCGCAGATCGTTAAGGCCTTCGGCGGGCTCAGCAATGTCGAGGTCGGCCTCATCACCGCCTTGCCCTATGTCGTGGGCGCAATCGGCATGATCATCTGGAGTCGCCATTCGGATGCGACGGGCGAGCGTAAATGGCATACAATCATTCCACTCGCCATTATCGTCGTCAGCCTCGCGCTGGCCGCAATTATGCCAACGCCGACGCTGAAAATGTTGTGCCTATGCTTTGCCGGCTTCGGCTTTTTCGCTGTTCTGCCGGTATTCTGGACACTGCCGACAGCCTTCTTAAGCGGCACAGGCGCGGCGGCGGGTATAGCCGCGGTCAATTCGATCGGCAATCTGGGCGGCTTTTTCGGTCCTAAAGTCTTTGGCCTTCTCAAAGACTATACGGGCGGCGATGTCGCCAGCCTGATGTTTCTCGCGTCAACGGCGGTGATCGGCGCGGTCATTGTATTTGTGCTGGGACATGATCCGGCGCTGGAGAAGCCAGCCTTTAGTTTAGCGCAGGATCAAAGGATGTTCCAGACTTCTGAGATCTTCGCCGAGGGGCCCAATCTGGGATCGGCGTGTTTGTCTTTAACGATGACTTGACTGGTGTGTGCAGAATTCCGCGGAACTGTTCGATCGCGAAGAATGAGCGCTTTTGATTTCCTCAAACCAACGGCCATTTCGAAGGTCAGCCAGTTCTGTCGCAGAATCTCGGTGCGGGACGTGATACAACATGGCACGTGACGGTGGACAAGAGTTTAAGCGAAATCAAACTGGAGGAGCTCATCGAGTTCATGGTGCAGAGCTTCCGGCGGGAAGTAGCCACAGGAGGTGCGAAATGACATTCCATGGCGATTTCAACGGGGCTACGGCGATCGCTATTACCCCGAATGGCCGAAAGGTGATCTCCGGTCACGTTGACGGTTCCGAACCATTTTGATCCAGAATCTGCGTGCACGGCTGCAACCAGGTCCTCGAGGTGTTGCCTGCCGGTGCGCTCGCCGATCTGGTGGATCGCCGGCGGTTGATGCGCATTTTTAACTGCTGGCTGGCGTGCAGCGCGGGTCTCTTAGCCTTCTGCGCGTTTATCGGCAAATTGACTCCTGCGACTAATCCTGGCAGGAGTCTTTCTGTTGGGGACCGATTTTGCGTTTCAGGCGCCGGTCGCTTCTGCCTCGATACCTGAGATCGTTGGCAAAGAACAGCTCCCTTCGGCTATCGCCCTTGGCGGAATTCAGATGAATTTGGCCGGTATCATTGGTCCGGCACTCGGCGGTCTCCTGATCCCGCTGTTCGGCGTGAGTACCGTCTTTGCCACGAACGCGTTCGGGTTTGTTCTAGTGCTGTTAGCGGTAATCACTTGGAAACGCAAAAGCATCGCGCTTGACACGCCGCTGGAAGGCTTCCTCGATTCGTTGGCAGGCGCGGACAATCTCGGCTTCAGAGCTTTGGATCGCGGGGCAACGAATCATACCGGATTGGATCCGAGGCCGCCTAAATGCCACACACATGATGGTGTCGCAGGGGGGTATCTCAATGGCCGGACTCATGTGGGGCGCGCTTGCAACCACACCAGGTCCACGGCGCAAGCAAGAGTCTCTGATCTGCGGCCGCCGGAGTAGCGTAAGTCACAATCCAGACGGCGAACTCTTTTGCGGTATCCACGTGTCCGTCTGACTCGACGTTCGACGGGGGCAGAATAGCATCGAACAATTTGAGGAACATCAATAAGGCGGCGACAGCTCCGATTTCGGCCTTCACTCTTACCGCATCCGGATTAGACTTTTTTAGTTGTAACACCCCGAAGAAAATGAAAAAGCTTGTGGCGATTGACCCAACGCCGGCGATTGGTGAGCCCGAGCAAGATGTCGGGGACGCCGCTGCGAAAAACGACTGGGGTCAAGATCTTGATACGCGGGTTAAACAACTGACTGAAGCCTGCCACGCTGACTCCTCAAAGGTGACGGCTTATGCTCCTCTGTTGGCTTGGAACTGCGGCATATTCCACACTGCAACCAGAGTCGAGCCGCCAGGAGGAGTCAAGCCGGCCTGTGTTGTGCCCCGAATCGTAACTGGAACGCTTCCAGGAGGCGAATTCAGAATTGAGGCGATAGGAAAGGGAATTCCTGGAGCTGCTGCGCGAACGATTTTTTTTGACTCGAATCCTTACCGGGGAAAGATTCCATTCCGCACGGTGCCAATATTTGTAGGGTCGTTGTTCCTCGGACTATTCAATCTCGGGCTGATTGCCCAAGCTTTCATTTTCTCTGGCGGAAACGGCGGCCAATCTGTTCGTTCACCGGCCGTACTTCGACGGTGACACCGTAGTCCAGTCCCGGCCACTCTTTGCCGATTTCCACCGCTTCTTCCAGGTCACCCACTTGTAAGAAAATATAGCCGGCAATAGCCTCTTTGGACTCGGCGAAAGGACCATCGGCGACGAACTGTCCTTTTCTCCCTGAAATGATCTTACCCTCATTCGCCAACGGTTGGCCGGTTGTGGCCTTTCCTTGCTCGATCAATCGATCAAACCAGGCAACGCATTGGCTCATGATTTTTTCGATTTCTTCCGGGGAGAGATTTCGGTCCCAGTGCGTGCCCCGAAACAACAGCATGTATGGGGATGAAGTTACCTGCGAACTCATATTTGCCTTTCGTAGTGTTTTAATGCTCGATCAACCGTTTTACCGCTGCCGTGCGATGGTAAATTGGTTCAGGAGTTTCAGTATCTCAGGAAACAATTTTACCCTCATGCCGATCGAGGGGGTGAGCATCCTTGATCTTCCCTTGTTAGGTCAACCACTCCATCCAGGCGGCCCATCGGCTCATGACCTTCTGGATTTCTTCCGGGGAGAGACCTTTGTCCCAGTTCGTGCCTCGGAATAGCATTCGGATGTTATTGTCTGCGTATTCCGGATAGGCTCATTTCGAAAAACAGGTCGCTGCCCAGACAACAATTACGCTCGCCGATGTGGACGGCTTTGTCGAGGTTCAGGCCAATATCTCATCGAGCCAATTGAAGACGCGCAGATCACGCAGTCCGGTTCCTTTCGGCTCGCAATGAAGATCGGCTCCATCGCTTTCTGAGAACGGCAGCAGTTTCTTTGGCGATGCCAACAGGTCGTATAATTGGCGGGATTGTCCTGGCCAAAATGCTTCGTTGACCGGTTCTGTGATGAGCATGGGACAACCAATCTGCGTGGCGATACCTTCGAGATTGTAATCCTGGACAGCCTTAAATGTGTCGTAATAGGAAGTGAGGCCGTAAGGACACATGCGGAATCGCAGATCTGCCTTTGTTGCCGGATCTAACGCCTTTGACATATAGCCATCGAACTCGGCCTTCCGTCCTGCTCTCAACATAGGGTGGAAGCATGAATCGATCAGCGGCCGAAATCGTCTGTGAGTATGGACCCTTTCCAGGTGTCGACAGCGTGCATGGGGTCACGCATGACGGTCAGCAAGTCTGGTTTGCTGCCGGAGACAAGCTGAACGCCTTCGATCCGTCGACCACGACCCGATCACTGGCTAGACCTTTCTCGATAATCCGTGGCGGAGCGCCGTCGCTCTGGGAACTCGATTCTGCGGGCGTGTTGCCTTCAAGGAAGGATTATCGCAGTGTCCTCCACGGGGAGGACGTTTGGTAACATTTCAACGGCGAAAGAGAAGCCGCAGGAAGGAACTGTCGTTGCTCTCGGTACCGGCAGCGGCGCGGACTGCACTCCTTGCTCTTCACAAGCTTTACAGGCTCACTTCTCGCGTTTAATCACCCGCACGAAGTAATTTAGCCGGTTCGACATCGAGTTGCTCAGAACTCTCGTAGCCGATCAGAGTCGTCTCTTTGCCACAGTTTACCGCAGACGCATTGTTCCGGCGTGCAAGCAATGATTTGCTCTATCCTGGGCAAATCCGCTGGCAATTCCTGCCGACCCGGATGTTTGCGCGCCGCTTTAAGCGGTAGTTTTAGTTGCGCCCGTTCACTCTCGGCCTCTACTTCAACACTGCTCGACCCGTATGACTCGGAGGGCTGTCACGGAATTAGCCAAAGCGCCATCGCATAGATCACAAGCGACACGACGAATGTAATCGCCGTATAGCCCATGACGCGCTGGATGCGAATGCCTGCGATCGCAACGACCGGCACAGCCCAGAAGGGCTGCAGCATGTTGGACACGTTCTCCGCCACCGCCACCCCCATTGCAGTGCGCGGAACCGAAGCATGCAGGCTGAGCGCGGCCGGGAGAACAAATGGCCCCTGAACGGCCCAGTGCCCGCCGGCGCTTGGAATGAGCAGCGTGATAATGAGCGAGCTCAGGTAACTCCACACCGGGAGTGTGGCCGCCGTGGCGACCGCCACAAATGCCTTGGCGATCACCGAAGCCAAACCGGTCCCCGTCATGATGCCCATGATCCCTCCGTACACTGGATATTGCAGCAGCATCGAGCCGGTTTGGCGCGCAGCTTTTCGTATCGCGTCAGCATAGGCGATCGGCGTGCGCTGCAGCGTCAGCCCGACCAGCAGGAAGATCAGGATCGTTGTGTTGATGTCCAGTTCGAAGCCCTTGCTGTGCCAGGTCATCGTGAGGTAGCCGACGCCCAGTGCCAGCAGGAACAGCGTGCCGAGGATCGACTGCTCGGCACGGGTCGCGAAAGAAGACGGAGCTGCGCCTCGCGCATGCGGATCGACCTCGGCCTCTTCGACCTCGGTCTTCGTTTTCTTGAAGACCACGACCTGTTCGGGCTTCGGATGCATCCAAATGAAAATGGCGGTCATGACGACGACCACCAGCACCGTCGGGATGAAGACGAACGGGGCGAAGACTGTTTCGCTCAATGGTATAACCTGCCCCGTGGCTTTTTCCACGAGGTTCAATGCATTACCGTGCGACGCCTGGGACAACGCAATCGAGCTCGACAATCCGCTATTGCAGACCGACCACGCAGAATAGCTGCCTGCTACGAGCCACGCGAAATCCACTTTGACGCGCTTCGCGATTTCGCGCGAGAGCAGCGCGCCCACGATAAGACCAAGCCCCCAGTTGAGCCACGCGGCAATCGCAACGATCGGGAAGACCAACAGCGCGGCGCGGGCTGGCGTCGGCACGCCTGCAGCCATTGCGCGCAGCGCTCGCTGCACGAGTGGGGCATCGGCTATCGCGTATCCAGTCGCGAGAATCAAGATCATCTGCAGCGCAAAGCCGAGGATGCTAAAGGTGCCTTCGTACCAGGACTCGAGAAGCGTCGGAAGCGAATTGTGCGGTGCGAAGGCCAGAGCTAGAAGGCTGACCACCAGCGTCAAGCCGATTGAAAGGACGAAGGGGTCCGGCATGACCTGCTCGAATACGTAGACCAGGGCCGCCACGACGCCTCGTCGGCGAGCGGTCTCTCCGTTCGCCGAACGGACGCGTCTCTTATCCATTGTCAATGCTCCTCTGATCACGCGCGGTGAGGCGCAATTTGCGGGTATTAGCGTGCCCGCTATCGGCGTCGCCGAAAAGGGTGTCCCGCATTATGACTATCACCACGGCGGCAATCTGGTTGCCACGCACAGCGGCTTGATCTGCGGAAGCCTTCCTTTGGCGACAAACATCGCCATCGCTTCTCCGAATGTCACGACATCGAGAGAGTCGCTGTAAATTGGAAACCGAGCTATCCGCCGGCGATGGCGGGTACGATACTGACTTCATCACCCGATTTCACCAGGGTCTCGGATTCGTTTAGAAAACGGATGTCTTCATCGTTCAGAAAGACATTCACAAAGCGTCGGATCTGATCTTGATCGTCGCAAATGCGCTCTTTCAAACCGGGATACGTGCGCTCGAGACTCTCAATCAGCTCGCGGATCGTTGCGCCTTCAGCTTCAACTACCTCCTGATTCTGGGTGAGTTTTCTTAATGGAGTCGGAATACGAACGGGGATAGTCATAGGGTTAGGTTGTCTGGATTGCGTGCTCAAGGAGAGATTCAAATTCTTTGAGGTTTGGCCGGATCAGCTTGGCTTGGCCGACCTTGTCGATCACCGCCTCCTGAGTCTTCAGGCCGTGGCCGGTGATACAGAGGACGATGCTTTCGTTTCGGGGGATGCGTCCGCTTTCGATCAGTTTCTGCGCACACGCCAGTGTCACTCCGCCAGCCGTTTCAGCGAAAATGCCTTCGGTTTCGGCCAGGAGTTTGATGGCCTCCACGATCTCGAAATCCGTGCAATCTTCGGCCGTGCCGCCGGTTTCTTTCATCGTTCGGATGGCGTAGTAGCCATCGGCCGGAGTGCCGATGGACAACGATTTTGCGATCGTCTGAGGTTTGGGAACCGGCTTAACGACCTCCGTATTATTCTTGACCGCCGTGGTGATCGGAGAACATCCGGCTGCTTGAGCTCCATAGATGCTACACTCTCCGGGCTCAGCGAGTCCAAGCTTAGCGAATTCGTTAAACGATTTGTGGATCTTTGTCAGCAGAGAACCGCTCGCCATGCAAACCACCGTGTGCCGAGGCAGGCGCCATTCAAGTTGTTCGATGATCTCGAACCCCATCGTTTTTGAACCCTCGGCGTAATAAGGTCGAAGGTTCACATTTACGAAGCCCCAGTGATACTTCCCGGCGACTTCGGCACAAAGGCGGTTGACCTGGTCATACGCGCCTTGGATGCCGATGACGTTGGTTCCGAAAATCAGTGAGCCAAGAATCTTTGTGGGCTCGAGGTCCGCGGGAATGAGCACAAAACTGCGCAGCCCCGCGGCCGCTGCGTTGGCCGCTACCGAGTTCGCCAGATTTCCAGTGGAAGCGCAGGCAACGGTGTCGATGCCGAGTTCTTTGGCCCGGCTGAGAGCAACCGCCACGACACGATCTTTAAATGAAAGCGTGGGATAATTTACCGTGTCATTCTTAATGTAAAGCTCATCGACTCCGAGGCGCTCAGCTAAGCGGCGAGCACGGATCAACGGAGTGAATCCGGTCTGCAGACCGACGGTCGGTTCGTTTTCGATTGGCAGGAGCTCATGATAACGCCACATCGAACGCGGCCGTGAAAGGATCTTTTCGCGTGTCAAAAACTTGCCGATCGCCTCGTAGTCGTAGGCCGCTTCAAGGGGGCCAAAATCGAATTCGCAGACGTGAACGGCCTCCTTGGCATAGTGCCGGCCACACTCCCGACAGCGAAGATGCGAAAAGAACGCAGGTTTATCCATAAATACAGGGCGGGTGAATAATTTTTGCTCATCCCACCAAGAGTCGCGAGAGTTACAACGTCTACGCTCTCTCCATCTTTGTCCGAAACTTCTTCGGACCTGGAATTGGCACCTGGTCGTTCCGCATTCGCAGAACCGGTTGCCGTGGCATCGCAGGGCCAGTCCCTCCGCCACTCTTGATGGAATGATGGCGAACGTTAGGGGATTGCCCCTGGGAGGTCAACTGATTTTTCTAGCATGCCACTGGCAAACGACCGCCCGGCGTGCCATCGTAGCGACCTGAGATGCCCGCAAAGTTTCGCGTTAACTACCCTGGGGGAGAACCTTTCGAACGAGAAGTCAATAATACCGCCACGATCGGTCGGACTCCGGACAATACCATTCCGTTACCGGGGAACCATGTTTCGCGCCAGCATGCGATTGTGCGTTGTCACAACGGTTTCCAGTATCAAATCATGGATCTTGGCAGTCGCAACGGAACATTCGTCAATGATCAGCGGGTGGTAATGCCCGTAACCCTCGAACCGGGCGCGAGAGTCCGAATCGCAAATTACGAGCTGGTGTTCGATCAGACGCCCGACGACGAGCCGTCCGGAAACGTCGATGCAACACTTGCGGCAGGCAGTATGGAAGGGCACCAGGAGGTGTTGTCGGTGGCGATTCTGGTGTGCGACATTCGCGGTTTCAGTTCGATGGCCGAAAAATTGGAGGAGCGCGAACTGGCACAGATTATAGGCAATTGGTTTCGCGACATTGGGAACGCGGTGCAATCGGCTGGCGGGATCATCGACAAATATATCGGCGACGCACTGCTTGCGTATTGGCCGGCGCGCGATGAGCAGGGAACCGAATGCGCAGTTTGCCTCGACGTAGCGCTGACCATTCTTCAACTTGCGGCCAATCGTGTATGGCCCGGAACGGAAACACCTTTTCGCGTTGGCATCGCGGTCCATTTCGGCCGCGTAACGAGCAGTAATATTGGTCAAGTGGCAATGAGAGATGCAACTATCATTGGCGACACGGTGAACACGGCCTTCCGTCTAGAGGGCGTCATGAAGGAATTGAACCAGAACCTGGTTCTGTCCCAGGATGTTGTTACGGTATTGCCTGCCAGATACGATTTCGTGAAATTTGGTGAATTCCGTCTGAAAGGGAAAAGCCAGGGAGTCCGTGTCTACGGACTGCGGGATTTAGGCGGAATCACCGCCGTTCGATCCGAGAACTGAATTTTCGGATCGGCGCTATTCGCGCTCTTTTCTCCCCAGCAACCAGTAGGAACAGATAAAACCACTGA
The DNA here is from genome assembly GCA_963782115.1 of uncultured Verrucomicrobiae bacterium. Lineage (GTDB taxonomy): Bacteria > Verrucomicrobiota > Verrucomicrobiia > Chthoniobacterales > JAFAMB01 > JAFAMB01. Next base: position 287,663 of record CAWAIK010000009.1, on the reverse strand, counting down.
TCGTCCACAACACCAATGACAAGTAGGCGACCCAGATCGGCCGGGCTTCGTTGAAGAGCGTACCCGTTTTTAGTCGGTCCCCAGTTCTCGATCGGTACCACTCGTTGATGTTGAAATAAGCGATGGGATAATCCCGCGCTAGAGCTCCGGAGATTTTGCGGTTGATCAAAAAGCTAACGTCCGCGATCCGTTCAGAGGCAAAGCTAGGCGTGATCTGGCTCACAGCCAGAACCGGCGGGGTCATGTCTTTGGCCGGCACCGTGAAACCTGAGAAGAGGATTTGCGGGATGAGCAGCAAGGGAACCAACATGACGGCCTGCATCGGGGACCTCGCGAACGCGGACATCGTCAATCCGATGCCCGTTGCGGCGAAAGCCAGGAGGATAAGCCCGATGATTTGCCACTCAAAAGCTCCATGAACACCAAGCCTGCCAATCGCAATCGCCGCATAAAGCAGGAGCGATTGGATCGCAGTGAGCCCCGCCATCCAGATAAACTTGCTGGTTAGATAACTCCAGCGGCTTAGCCCAACCAGTCTCTCACGACGGTAGATTGGCAATTCTTTCACAATTTCCTGTGCTGAATTGCTGCACCCGAACCACAGGGTCGCAATATAAGCAAAAAACTGTTCCAGCTGCGGATCGCTGGCGGCCCAGGCGACCAAACCCCCGATGATGATCGGTTGCGCCAGCAGGATGATCAAATTCTTGATGTCGGCTTTGAAGACCGCAAGCTGCCGTTGCAAAAGTATCGGGAGCGAAAACGCCCTTCGATTTTTTGTCAAAGGCCCGGACGCCGGCGTATCCTGGTCCGGCTCCTCTGAAAGCGTCGGCTCGAAAGAGGCGAGATTCTTCGAATCGATCGACTGAAGTGCATCGTACAATGAGGAGAGCCGGGTCACGCCGAACCTTGAACGCGCTTCGTCGGGAGGACCCTGAAACACCACGCGTCCATTGGAAACGACGGCGATCTGGTCCATCAGATAGACATTTTCCATCACGTGCGTGGTGCAGATCACCGTGCAACCTGTATCTGCAAGGCGGCGCAATAATTCCATCAGCTTGAATTCCGCCAGCGGATCCAGCCCCGATGTAGGCTCATCCAGAAACAAAAGAGGCGGACGACTCAGTAGTTCGACTCCAACACTGACCCTCTTTCGCTGCCCACCGGACAATCGACCGATCTGCAGATTCACCCGGTCGGCCAAGCCAAGACTGGCGATGGTGTGATCCACCAGCTTTACAATCTCCGATCGTGGTGTTCCCGCAGGTAAACGGAGACGAGCGGCAAAGGTGAGAGCTTCTCTCACCGTCAGATCAGAGTGAACAATATCGTCTTGCGGTACGTACCCGAACAACGAGCGAAGCTGGCCGAGGTTTTTGTACAAGTCGGTTTGATCGAATCGAACCTTTCCGCTCTCGGCGGGCCGAAGACCGCTCAGCGCGTCGAGAAGCGTTGTTTTCCCAGCGCCGCTTGGTCCAAGAATCCCGATGAATTGGCCAGGTTCCGCCACAAAACCTGCGCGATTCAAGATCGGACCATTGTCCCCTTGCCGGGTGAGCCCGATGGCAATGATCCGGCCGACAGAAAGTCGGCGGACGCGGACGAGTCGTCTTCCGTCGTAAATAAAGAAAAATGGTCCCAATTGGATTTGGTCGCCAATAACGAGATCGTGTTCGTCGAAACGCCGACCGTTCACGAACGATCCTGATTTGCTATGAAGATCGAGCAAACGATACCCTTTCGGTCCGGCCTCGATCATCGCGTGGCGCCGCGACACGACGGGATCGCTCAAGAGAACATCGACCTCTTCGCCTCGCCCGAAAATGAGATCCGAACCGAGAGGGATATCCGCGGTCGGTGTTCCCTTATATAAGACCGAGCCGATGGGGTTAGCCAACTCCGTTGTTCCCAAGGATTCTTCGGCGCCCACGCCAAAGACCAATGTGACTGGACCAATCTGGATTTGGTCCCCAGGCTTGAGTGCGGTCCGACCCGAAATACGGTTCCCGTTGACCGCCGTGCCACGTTGACTGCCAAGGTCCTCAACGAACCAAGTCTCGCTTTCGAACAGAATACGGCAGTGACGCCGGGATACTTCGGGATGGCTCAAGATCAGATCGACCTCTGCGGCGCGTCCGAGGACAACATTTTGACTGCGCAGCAGCTCCGAGCGTGGTGGGAGCCCGGCAAGAATGGAGATGGGCATTTCCAAAGTTGACTGCTACCTAATCGGACAGTGACGCGAAATTCAAGCGGTGTTGGAGCCCTTCTTGCTTGGAGCGGTAAGACTCGACTTTTGCGAACCGGCAGGGAATCTAAAGCTGCTAACGCAATGAACTATGGAAGTTATCCTTGTTACCGGAGCAAACCGGGGAATTGGCTTGGCGCTCACGAGGGTTTTGCTGGCGAGCGGGAACGTCGTTATCGCAGGTTGCCGGAGGCCGGACGAGTCGGACGAATTAAAGCAACTCGCTCGTTTGCATCCCGAGACGATCGATCTGGTCAAGTGCGACGTGGATCGCGAGAAAGAAATGGAGGAGGCGGCGGAGGCATCGCTGGAACGGCGCAAGAAACTGGATGTGATCGTTAATAATGCAGGGATCATGCCCGAAGCGGGCAATGAATCGATTCTGAACATCGACCTGAACCTGTTTTGGCAAGCCTTCGACACCAATGTGCTGGGAGTTGCCAGGGTCATTCGGGCTTTTTATGCGATGCTTGCTCAAAGCGAGCGGCCGCGCATCGTGAACCTTTCTTCCGGACTCGGCTCGATTTCGGCAAGGACCAGCTATGACTATTACGCTTACTCGACCTCGAAGGCTGCGCTGAACATGTTGACGCGGGGCATTGCCAATGAACTTGCACCGGGGGGAGTGACGACGGTCGCAATATCGCCAGGGTGGGTTCGCACAGATATGGGAGGTGAAGACGCCACCCTTTCGCCCGAAGAATCGGCCCGAGCACTGGCCGAAACGATCAAAGAAATCGGGCCGGAATTAAACGGTCAGTTCCTGAATCGAGAGGGACGCAAAGGGGAGTATGTGTGGTAATCGTTATCGAAGTCTTTGGCAGCGAACCTCGCACTCCGTCGCTGCCTTCGTTCTATCGAAAGGACTGTCTTTGTGACCTTTGTGATCTTCTGTGCAAATGATTTTTCTTCGTTCCCCCAGCACTAAGACAGAAAAAAAGCAAAAGTCATTTTTGAACAGAAGATCGCAAAGATCACAAAGAGTCACCGTCTTTAATCTTTAAGAGCCATCGGAGGCACGTGGGCCTGCGTTGTCTAAATCGCGATCAGCAACGAACGAAACGCTCATTAATCCCCACTCGTCCTCTTGTTCTGAAATCGTAATCGTCCTCGACTTCTATGGACGGGGGAAACGCGCCGATTGCCGACAACGTTCAAAGACCGAGACGATTACGATAACGAGCACTATAAAGGAAAGAATCAAGCCTTGCGATTGAGGCAATCGCGTCGAGACAAAGCGCCCTCATTCAAGCTTTCCTGCTATAGTTGGTCGCTACGTTCGTTCGGATGTCTTCTTTCATCGCAAGCGGCTTTTAACGTCAGCGATCAGGGAACGATAACGATAAGGACGAGTTCGAGTACCCTAGAAAGCCAGGGCTTTTTTGGGTGCGACATCGACACTGTCTCGCGCGCAAAATCGTCAAAAATCGAATTCTTACAAGCTCCTCAATGCCAGCAAGATGCTCCCGGTGTCGATGGGGAGGACGATTACGATTTCAGAACGAGTGCGAGAAGAGATGTGGCTCCAGGCGTAGGCCGTTTCTATCGAAACGGACTGTCTTTGTGACCTTTGTGATCTTCTGTGTAAATGATTTTTCTTCGTTCCCCCGGCCTTAAGACAGAAAAAAAGCAAAAGTCATTTTTGAACAGAAGATCGCAAAGATCACAAAGAGTCACTGTCTTTAAGAGCCATCGGAAGCACGTGGGTCTGCGTTGTCTAAATCGCGATCAGCGACGAACGAAACGCTCATTAATCTCCACTTGTCCTCTTGTTCTGAAATCGTAATCGTCCCGTCGTTCGTTCTCGACTTCTATGAACGGGGGAACGTGCCGAACGCCGACAACGTTCAAAGATCGAGGACCGGGACGAGTACGAGACGATTACGATTTCAGAACGAGTGCGAGGAACGAGATGTGGCTCCAGGCGTAGGCCGTTTCTATCGAAAGGACTGTCTTTGTGACCTTTGTGATCTTCTGTGCAAATGATTTTTCTTCGTTCCCCCAGCACTAAGACAGGAAAAAAGCAAAAGTCATTTTTGAACAGAAGATCGCAAAGATCACAAAGAGTCACCGTCTTTAATCTTTAATTTAGAGCCATCGGAGGCACGTGGGCCTGCGTTGTCTAAATCGCGATCAGCAACGAACGAAACGCTCCGAGGGCTCCGGGGGATGCTCTTCAATAAGAAGAGAAGGCCGTCAGAGGACCACGGCAACGACGAGCATACTACCGTTGCTGCATTCCTGCCCTGGCGGGGTTCGTAAGTCAGCGATCCATAGCCCCTGACGGTTCTATTTCAATGGACTAGTTACGTGAGGAGGGCAATGGCTTTCTTTTGCGACAACAGGGCGGTGGAGAGGTTTGAGTTTGGAGTTGTGCGTTTTCAGTTTAGGGTTTTCCCTTGTAGCCGGTTTTAGGAAGCGGTTTTCCCGGCAGTTCATGCAAAACACAGGATGTTAATCGAGAAATGATACGGTTCTTGCTGGTGGTCTCGATTTTTTGCGCGATGGGCGCAACGGTATTGGGTTTTCTCAACCGTGCGAAGCTCAACTGGCTCAGCGAAGAGTTGGGCGAAGCCCTTTCGACCAGCGACCAGGCAGGAAAACAATTGAATGATTTGCAGCAAAAGCTGAAACAAACCGAGGATCGACTTTCCACCCAGGAGCGCCTCACCCAGCAAGAACGAGATGCCCGCACGGCGGAGTTGAATGCCACAAAAGCGAAGCTGAACCAATCGACAGAACAGCTCACCGCGCGTGATAGCGAAAACAAGGCGCTGACCGCCGCTTTAACGGAGGCGGGTCGAAATCTCGAACAAAAACAGCGCGCGGAACAGGATCGCCAAGCGTTAGCCAAGCGACTGATCGATGTCGAAGACGAACTGAATCAATTCCGGCTTACGGCCAACAGGGCAAAAACAAGACCTGCAGTTTCTCTGGAGGGGAGCATTCTTTCGATAAACCCGGAGGCCAAGGCTCTGACCGTCAGTCTAGGAAGCGATGCTGGTGTCACCACCAATTCAAAGTTAACGGTAGTAAAAAATGGGGAGAAGATGACGCAGTTGCGCGTTGTATCGGTCGAGCCGAACAGTTGCGTTGCAGAATTTTCTTCCGCTGCCCCTGACAATCTTTCAAAAGTTGCTGTAGGAGATTCAGTATTACTCGCCACAAAATGAAGAAAGTGATTTTAGTCCTGAGTTCAGCTTTGATCTTGATGGGGTGCGCTGCCGACGATTCCAAGAACAAGGAAGTGGAACAAACTCCTCAATTCGGGAAACCTGAAAGCGCCATTCCCTGGAACCAACCAACGGATTGGGAGAAGAGCGGCCAACTCGGCTCGATGCCGGCCTTCGAGCAGCCCCACTAGTGCACCCGGTTTGAATATTCTCGTTCTGCGGGGAGGCGCGCTCGGAGATCTGATTTTGACTCTCCCGGTCTTGGGCGAGATCCGGAAAAGCTATCCGGACGCCAACATCGCGCTGCTGGGAATTTTTCCCCAGGCGCGGTTAGCGGCTCCGGAGTTCGTCGATCAAGTCGAGCGGATGGATGCGTTGGACCTGGGGCCGATTTTCGTCGACGGGTTGTTGCCGCAGGTCGTCCGAAACAGGCTGAACGGATTCGATCTGGCAATCAGTTTTTTGTCCGATCCCGATTCAGTCATCGCACGGAATCTGGTTGCCGCCGGGGTAAAACGGGTAATTGCCTGTCCAAGGAAAACAAGGCCTGACTTTCACGCCGTCTTCCAGTTGGCCGAGGTGCTCGGGCAGCTCGGATTGACTCTTCATGACCCGGTCCCGAAGTTGGCTGTCGGACCGAAACCTACCCAAGCCTTACGGCTCGGTTTTCACGTGGGCAGCGGTTCTCCCCTAAAGAATTGGCCGATCGCTCACTGGATCGAACTAACTGAACGACTCGATGCTTTCTTCGACGACTTCCTGTTGGTCGGCGGCGAGGCGGACGACAAAGTTGTTCGTGAATTTCGCGCGCGTTGCCGTCTACGGCGTCTTAAAACCCTCTTGAACCCGAGTCCAGGAGACCTCTGCCAAGCACTGAATGGATGCACGGTTTTCATCGGACATGACACGGGAGTTACACACCTGGCCGCTGCGGTCGGAACCCCCACCGTCGCATTATTCGGTCCCACCAACCCGAATCTCTGGGCGCCGCTCGGAGAGCACGTGACGGTGGTTCGCAGTCCAGATGGCTTGATGGAGTCGATCCGGGTAGGGGAAGCGGCAGAACCGTGTCGGCGAAGGAGAAGCGTGTCGGTGTCTCGCGGTGTCGGCGTATCGGCGGATGGGCGTATCGGCGCCAAGGGGTGATGAGGAAAGCCGGGAATTGCATCTACGCTGATACGCCGACACCGCGAGACGTCGACACGCCGAGACGTTTCTGCCGCGCGCCGAGAATCTTGCGGATAAATGGGGCGGTTCGGCTTTCTTTGTGTTGCGCAAGTTTTGCAGGGGGACCTGAAGCGACGACTTCTCCACCGGCATCTCCGGCTTCAGGACCGATATCGAGAATATAGTCCGCCTCCGCGATGATATCGAGGTTATGCTCGATAACGATGACCGTGTTTCCGTCCTCGACCAAGCGGTGCAAGACCTCAATGAGCAGTTGCACGTCGGCCATATGCAAACCGATCGTCGGTTCTTCGAGCAGGTAAAGAGTGCTCTTTGGAGTGATGTTTTTCCTCAGCCGGTCCGTTAGTCCTCTTGCTACCCCGGTTTTCAATTCACTGACAAGTTTCAGACGCTGCGCTTCGCCTCCGCTAAGGGTAGGGCTCGGTTGTCCAAGTTGCAGGTAACCAAGGCCGGTTTGAACCAGGAGTTCAAGCGACTTGTGGATCCGCGGTTGCGAGCTGAAGAATTCTGCGGCCTCTTCAATCGTAAGCTCGAGGAGATCGCCGATGCTCTTGCCATGGTATTGAACTGCGAGCGTTTGCGGATTGAATCGCTTCCCGCGGCACGCTTCGCAGGGGATATAACTGGGAGGCAGAAAATTCATTTCCAGTTTGATGACTCCCTGGCCGGCGCACATCTCGCAGCGTCCACCCTCGGTATTGAACGAGAAACGGCTGGGGTGGTAACCGCGGATCCGGGATTCCGGAAGCTGGGCAAACAATGCGCGTATATCGTCGAATATTTTAACGTAGGTGGCCGGAATCGAACGCGACGTTTTGCCGATCGGAGATTGGTCCACTTCGAAGACCGCACCCAGATGTTCGATGCCTGCGACGCCGTTCCAGGCAGACTTTTGCGGAAGGCCATTCTTTCTTGTTCTCTGAAGGTGCGTACGAACTGCGGGCAAGAGAACCGATCGCAAAATCGTGCTTTTCCCCGAGCCGGATACGCCGGTGATAACCGACAGTCGTCCGACAGGGAATCGGACGTCGATGTTTTTAAGGTTGTTGACGTGCGCTCCTCGAATTTCGAGCCAGTTCGCGTCGTGTAACGGCCGCCAGTACCCGCGCACTGGATGGGCAATTGGGCGCGCGAGATATTCGCCGGTCACAGAATTTCTGCACTTCTGAATCTCGCTCAGCGGGCCCAGGAAAACCAGGTTACCGCCTCTGCGTCCTGCGCCGGGTCCTAGATCAACGATCAGGTCGGCGCGCCGCATGGTCTCTTCGTCATGCTCAACCACGACGACGGTGTTGCCCTTCTCTTTGAGGGCTTTCAAGGTGTCGAGCAGTCGCTCGTTGTCTCGAGGATGCAATCCAATGGTGGGTTCATCCAGAACGTACAAGACGCCGCGCAAATTGGATCCCAGTTGAGCAGCTAGTCGAATCCGCTGGGATTCACCGCCGCTCAATGTTTTCGCGGACCGGTCGAGAGTCAGATAATCCAGCCCGACCTGTCGCAAGAACAAGAGCCGTTGCCTGATTTCAGTGACGATGTCGGCCGCAATCGGACGATGCGATCCTGAGAATCTAAGGCTCTCGATGAGCGAGATGGCATGCCTGATCGAAATCGCGGTGATCTGATCAACGGTGTAACCTTGCACCTGCACAGCCCGAGCGATCGCGTTCAGACGGGTTCCTCGGCATTCGGGACACTGCTGCACGCTTTCGGGGTCGATGGAATCGCTGCGGCGCTCGGCGATTAACTCGGCTGCCAGTTTTGACTCTGCTTTCTCGTCCTCGGTGGCGAACGGCAGAATGTAACCGAAACCGTTACAGGTTAGACACCAGCCATGGGGCGAATTGAACGAGAAGAGACGCGGATCCAACTCTTCAAACGCATCGCCGCAATTCGGACAGGTCATTTCGCTGCTCAGGACGACCCGGTTCGAAACAGAAGCCGGATTCTCTCCGTTGTCGTCCCACGAGCGACCGGAGGCGCGTTTCGATCGAGGTTTGGCGGGCAATAAAAAGGCTGAGCCGTTTCCGACCTGTAACGCCGTCTTTACCAACTGCTGCTGCATCTCCTTGTTGTCGAGGTTCTTCAATTCGGCAATAACGACATCGATCGTATGTTCCCGGTAACGTTCCAGGTTCGGAAACTCGCCGATTCCGCATCTTTTGCCGTCAACGATCAACTCTCGGTATCCCTCGCGTCTGACCCAGGCTACGACTTCTTTGTGATACCCTTTTCGCGCTTTGACAAGCGGCGCCGTCAGCGTCGCAGGCGTCTTGGCAACTATCTCCCGCACTTGTTTGAAAATTGTTGCGACCCCCTGTTTGGTTACCGGGAGGGCGCACCGTGGACAATATTGGGTTCCGAGTTTGGCGAAGAGCAGCCTCAGGAAATGATATACCTCGGTCAATGTTGCGACAGTGGATTTGCCGCCTCCCTGAGTGAGTCTCTGCTCGATTGCCACGCTTGGCGGTATCCCTTCGACGTGATCCACATCCGGACGTTCCAGTTGTCCCACAAACTGGCGCGCATAGGTCGACATGCTATCTAGAAAACGACGCTGGCCCTCGGCGAAAAGGATATCAAAAGCCAGACTCGACTTTCCTGACCCGCTCAAGCCGGTTATCACTATAAGCTTTTCATGTGGAAGGCTGAGGAAGAGATTTTTCAGGTTGTGGTGACGCCCTCCGTGAACCGTAATCGCGGGCTTTAAGGCCTTTTTTGGAATCTCGGCGACCCTGGCGGTTGATCGCGATTCGCGTGACGCCAATTTTTCGCGAAGGAAGATTCCCGTTTGGGAACGAGGTTCATTCGCCAATTGCTCCGGAGTTCCTTCGGCAACGATCGCGCCGCCGTTAACTCCCGCTTCCGGGCCCAGATCGATAATGTAATCCGCAGACTGGATGACCTCCAGATTGTGCTCGATGACGATCAAGGTGTCGCCGCGCTCCACCAGTTGCTGAAACAGGTTCAAAAGAGAGCCAATATCATCGAAGTGCAGTCCCGTGGTCGGTTCGTCGAAGATCAGGAGGGCGTGCCGGCGTTTCTTTTTGCTCTCCGCCAGATGACCGACAAGTTTCAGGCGCTGCGATTCACCTCCGGAGAGTACGTTCACCGGTTGGCCGAGTCTCAGATAGCCGAGTCCGACCTGTCTCAGCAGTTCCAGCGGCTCGACGAAGGCTTCATGTCCTTTGCTGGGCCGGAAGAATGCGATCGCCTCAGTCACCGTCAGTTCCAGGACATCGTGAATGGACCTGCCCCGCATCTTGATATCGAGCACATGCGGTTGGTACCGTTTCCCATCACATTCACCGCAGCGGATATATTGATCACTGAGAAATTGCATCTCGATCTTCTCGTAACCAAGCCCTGAGCAACGTTCGCAACGACCGGCGCCGGAGTTGAACGAGAAGGCAGCGGGAGTCAATCCGGCGGCCTTGGATTCCGGGAGGCAAGAGAAAAGCTCCCTGACATGATCGAAGACCCCCACGTAAACAGCCGGCGTCGATCTTGGAGATCTCGCCAGCGGCGACTGGTCCACAAGAATGACCTCGTCGATGTCATGTGCGCCAAGAATCCGATCACAGATCCCGGGTGTTTCCTCACTGGAGCCGCCCTTCAATCGGATCAGATTCTCGTAGAGAACATCCTGGACGAGAGTGCTCTTCCCGGATCCGGAAACTCCCGTCACGCAACAGAAGGCGTGGAGAGGAAATCTGACGTCGACATTCTTAAGGTTGTGCTCTCGAGCGCCGATTATTTCGAGGTAGTTTCTCGGTTTCCGGCGATGCGCCGGAGGGAGAATCCGTTTTTTACCGGTAAGATAGGCGGCGGTAAGCGAGTCTGGTAGCGCATCATCGATCCGGTCCAGCGGGCCCTGATAAACCAGATTCCCGCCGAGTTCACCCCGACCAGGTCCGATTTCGATCAGGTTGTCCGCGCTGCGAATCACCGCCTCTTCGTGCTCGACCACCAGCAGGGTGTTTCCTTTGTCGCGCAAGCTGCGGAGCACGCCGATCAGGCGGCGAACATCTCTCGGGTGAAGTCCGACACTCGGTTCGTCGAGGACGAAAAGGGTGTTAACAAGGGAGGCACCCAGGCAAGTCGTCAGATTTACTCTTTGCACTTCGCCGCCGGACAGCGAGCGCGTCGGACGGTCCAACGTGAGATATCCGAGCCCGACGTCGACCAGGTAGTTGAGCCGGGAAACGATTTGCGATCGGACAACCTCCGTCGCGCTATCTTTTTCGGAGATGCGCAGTTCGGCTAGCCGGCCTGCCAATCCATCGACCGGCATCTGTTGCAGTTGGGGGAGCGTGAAGCGTTGTTCTCCTATTACCACTCGAAAATTCAGTGTCTCGGGTTTGAACCGCGTTCCGTGACACTGCGGGCAAAGAGTGTAAGCGCGATATCGGCTCAGAAATACGCGCACATGCATTTTGTAGGCACGCGATTCCATCCAGTCAAAGAACCCACGGATCCCGTACCATCCGCCACTTTCCCAAACCGCCTCCGCTGTCAGATCCGGACGAAGATCGCCGGTGACGACCCATTCCTGGTCAGCCTTTGGCAGATCTTCAAAAGCGCAATGGATATCGACTTGTCGATCCAACGCTCGGGAAAGCAGATCCTGTTGGCACTCGCGCATTTGACCGGTCTGAAACGGTTTTACGACGCCATCCGCGATGCTGAGGCTCCTGTCCGGCATAGCGCGGTCAAGGTCAATACCGATCGTGCGTCCGAAACCGCGGCACCCGGGGCAGGCTCCGAGCGGGTTGTTGAACGAAAAAAGACCGGGTGCCGGCGGCCGGATCTCTATATCGCAGTAGGGGCAATGCCAGCCCGTGGAAAAGAGATGCTCTTCGATTGGATTAAGCGCGACGATGTTTAGCTGCCCTTTGCCGTATTTCAGAGCCTGCTCAATCGCTTCCACCAGGCGCGCGTAATTGGACTCGTCGACTGTTATGCGATCCTGGATCGCGAAGACGAGGCCCGGGAGCCGCGCTACCTGGGGCTCTGTGTCTGTACGGATCGCTTCCTGGTTCAGCCAGATCCGTAGAAAGCCTTGTTGGTTCAGGAAAGAGAAAAAATCGCCAGGCTTGGTGCGGGCCGGTGCTGGAACGCCGAAAGTTACCAGCACAGCGCGAGACTTTAGATTTTTGAGCAATGTTGAAGCGACGCTCGTGGGAGTCTCGGGAACGATCTCGCGCTCGCATTGGGGACAGAAAGCTCGCGCCAGGCGTGGCATCAAGAGTTTCAGATAGTCGTTGATCTCAGTCATGGTGCCCACGGTGGATCGCGTCGTGCGAACCCGATTCGCCTGTTCGATCGCGATTGCTGGCGGAATACCGAGAATTTCATCCACCAGCGGTTTGTCCATCCGCTCGAGAAACTGGCGAGTGTAAGGGCTGAATGTTTCGACGTACCGGCGCTGTCCTTCCGCGTAGATCGTGTCAAATGCCAGACTCGATTTGCCGCTGCCGCTGGGACCGGTGATCACGTGAAACCTGTTCAGCTCAAGGTCGAGATTGATCCCTTTCAGGTTGTTTTGGCGCGCGCCACGTATAATGACCGTATCCCGCGGATGTTCGGCAGAACTGGGCATAAGACGGCGAAGTTAATGCGATATGAGATCACATGCTAGTGTCCTGTCCCCGAAATAGCAGGTAGTTTGCCGGAGGTCAGTTGGCTGTTTTTCAAGGCGCGAGCGAAGCGCCCATATCTTTGTCATACGGGTCGAGCGAGCAACGCGGAAAAACAGCCAACTGGCCCCGGCCCAGAGGGTTGCGATGAAAATGGGCCGGCGGCTGCGTTGCTCGTCGGTCACGTATCGGTTCAGATATGCTCCCTCCTTGCGCCTTGCCGGCGGCCCATTTTGATCGCAACAAAATACCTGCTATTTCGGGGACAGGACACTAGTGTCTCCGACTTATGCGACGATGCACTGGTGTCCTGAGCTCGGAAATCTCGCGAGCGCTTTGGCTTGTGAGATTTTCGAGCTTGGGGATAGTTTTTACCCAATGACTTCTTCCGACATGATCCGGCTCTTGGACCTGAAACCGCACCCGGAGGGTGGCCATTATCGCGAAACGCTTCGAGATCCGATGACTTACGGTGACCGAGCCGTTTCCACCGCGATCTATTTTTTGCTGACGGCCGGCGAAGTTTCCCATTGGCATCGAATCGATTCCATTGAAGTCTGGCACTGGTACGCCGGGGCGCCGCTGGCCCTTTCCGTATCTGCTGACGGCGAAGAGATCGTGAACGTGCGCGTCGGCATGGACTTGATCGGGGGTGAACGCCCACAAGCGTTCGTACCCGCCGGCGCGTGGCAATCGGCGCGAACTCTTGGACCGTGGACATTGGTGGGCTGTACGGTGGCGCCGGGGTTTCTGTTCGATCGTTTCGAATTGGCTCCGCCCGGATGGGAGCCGGGAAGGGAGCTTTGTTAAGCTGATCCGCAAGTCGGGAAGGCACACGGACCGAAAAGCCACGATCGCACTCTGTAACCCCTGAACTCCTGTAACTCCTGTTTTCTCAGTACTCGTAAAATATGCGCTGAATCTCTTTAGTATCCTTGGTCTTAGTGAGAGCGATGGTTAGAAGAATGCGCGCTTTTTGTGGATTGAGCGTGTCCGAAACGACGAAATCGCGTTGGTCATCGTTCACTTCGTTGTTTCGAGCGACTATGCCGTTTCCCACCCTGGCGCTGCGAACAATCAGGATCCCTTTTGCTCTGGCGTCGGCCAGCGCTTGTTCCGTCAACACCGACGGATTCCCGTCGCCGACTCCCGCATAAACGATCCCGTCTACCCCGCTCGCTGCAAAGGAGTCCACTGCGGTCCGCGAAACATTTGCATAGCCATAGGCGATTTCGACGTTAGGCAGCTTATCGACTCCGGAAATATCGAACTCGGAATTGAGCGTGTGTCTGCGTGCCGGCAATCGATAGAAAGCAACGCGATTTCCCTGAATGTAACCCAGTACGCCGAGTTCCGGCGACTTAAAGGTATCTGCCGTGGAGGTGTTGGTTTTTGTCACGTCTCTGGCAGCGTTGATCTGATCGTTGAGACAGACAAGAACACCTTTTCCCACCGCTTCTTTGCTCCCGGCGATCAGGACGGCATTATAAAGGTTGATCGGTCCATCAGCGGAAAGCGCGGTCGAGGGACGCATCGCGCCAACGATCACGATTGGCTTGTCGCTTTTGCTGACAAGGTTCAGAAAATAAGCAGTTTCTTCGAGGGTGTCGGTTCCGTGCGTGACAACGATCCCAGCCACGTCCGGTTGTTGAAGCAATTCGTTCACCCGCTTGGCGAGCTTAAGCCAATAATCGTTGGTCATATTCTGGCTCGCGATTTGGAAAACCTGTTCACCCCGGACCGTGGCGATCTTCTTCAGTTCGGGGACGGCGTCGATCAAAGCTTGAACGGGCACGGTTGCCGCCTTGTACCCCACGGTCGTGGTGCTGCTCGCTCCGCTTCCGGCGATGGTGCCTCCTGTCGCGAGAATAACAACATTGGGAAGTGTTTGCCCGGCTGTATCGTATGCACGGACTGCAGGTTGACAGATAAGAAGAAGCAGCAGGAAGGGAACGAGCCGGATGTTCATGAATGACCGGTCCCGGTTTAGCGCTTTTAGCGCCAGGAATCAATACACACCGTCGATCGTTCAGACTTCGAAAGTAGTCTGGTCGGGCTGGTGGGATTCGAACCCACGGCCTCCACGTCCCGAACGTGGCGCTCTAGCCAAGCTGAGCCACAGCCCGTTGTGAACGGGAGGACGGAGGTTATATCTCCCACGGGGAGAAAGCAACTGCTCATTTCCGGAGGAGCAACAGAAGAGAAGGAACAAACCGCAGATTACACGGCTCAACCGCGCCGCTCTAATTAATCTCGCCGCCGGGTTGCTCGAAAATAGGTTGAGAGGCCGTCCACGACGCTCTGAACATATTCTTCGAAAATATTCTTCCGCATGACGCCTCCGAAATTTCGGTAGCCTTCGTACTCCCCAGCCTGGATTCGCGCGAAGAACTCCTGACTATTCATCACGTAGGGCTCGATAAAGATGACCGGGCATTCATAAAGACGGTTTGCCAACAGGTTGCGAGCCCAGACATAACCTGACTTGCCGACGCTCTTCGCATTGGCACCGGAATACCGGTAGGGTGGAAGACCGGTAATCCTGGCCATTGATGCAGCCACGGATTCCGAGCAGGCCAACTCTTCCGAATAGGTCCGGTTCAGAAGCTTCAACAACATCGCAAAACGCTCGTCGTCGAAACCGAGTTCGCCTGAGCTGTAGGCACCGTTGACCAACAAATGGAGATGATTCATCGACACCAGCACCGGATGAGCAGGGGCGCCCCAAGGTTCGGCGTTAAAATGAAGGCAGAGCACCAGATCCGGTTTGATCTTTTCATTTACGATTTCGGCGCGAGTGTGGATCTCGTCGACTCGATAAAATAGTCTTTCGGCTTCCCATGGAATCGAATCTTCGCGATTTGGATCGTCTGACCCGGAGTAGGACGGAAAGATATTTGCCGCGCCTCTCGCACGCAGTGAAGCCTCGGCCTGAATCTTGAGTTCTTCGGGACGAACCTTAGTGACCGGGCCGGGAGCTGATCGGACCAAGGTCACTTTTGCTCCAAGATTCTGGAGCCGGGGAGCGAGGATTTGGGCGACTCGCAAGGTCAGATCTCCTTCCGTGACAGGAATTGAGTTTCCGATTTGAAACCAGCGTTCTTCCATCTTCGCCCAGGTGCCACCAAGATGGCCCGGGTCGATGGCGATCTTGACCCCACTGAGAGGCAATTGGTCATCCGGACTGAAGTTCTCTGCAGGCGTCCAGTAGCGCGAAACCGGTTTTCTCGCTTCAACGCTTGAGGCGAACTGTAGAACGAATTGGTCCGAAGCATTTTCCTGGATGATGGCTCGCATTGCTTCAAGTTTGATCCACTGCGCTCCGGCTCCCTTTGGGGCGTAGACTGAGTTGAGCAGATCAGCGAACTCATCATGTGTGATTGTTTCCTGGAATCGATTGAGCTGATCCCAATCCGGAGGATGCGAGAGCGGCGTCTGCCGCTGGGAGAAACAAACGACGGGAACACTCACAAGCAGCAGTAGCAGCAAACATCCCATCGGCGGGTCGGCGAACCGGCGTGTCGGCGTGGGGGAGAGACTTATCGGCGTCGGGGCGTGGTAAACGCTCTTTCCTGTTTTCTTCATCGAGTTTTGACACCGAGCCGTGCATCGGCTGAAACGTCTCCGCCGATTCGGCGATACGCCGGCACCTTTCTGCCGGCGACTGCTGGCGTAGCAAATTTGATTCGGGATCTACGAGAACTTATATAAGGTACAAGACGAAATCATCAGGGTGTACGCAATGCTTCGACTTTTATTCCTCGGCGACATTATTGGAGAACCTGGGCGAAAAGCAGTGATCGACATGGTGCCGAAGCTTAGACAGAAATGGGGGATCGATTTTGTCGTCGTCAATGGCGAAAACGCGGCCGCAGGACGCGGGATCACCGGAAGGATTACGATCGACCTGTTACGGGCGGGCGTAGCGGTTATCACGAGCGGAGATCATATCTGGGACCAGAAGGAGGTGAATTCGTACATTGAAACCGAGCCTCGTCTGCTGCGTCCGATCAATTATCCGTTCGGCACACCTGGAAAAGGTTCAATCGTGCTGGAGACCGCCAAAGGGAAAGTTGGAGTGATCAATGTGCAAGGAAGGACGTTTATGCAGCCGAGTCTGGAAAACCCCTTTCGGCATATCGAAGAAGAAGTCCGTCGGATGCGGGCCGAAACGCACGTGATCTTTGTGGATGTTCATGCGGAAACCACGAGCGAGAAAATTGCGCTTGGGCGATTTCTGGATGGAAAAGTGTCTGCGGTGGCCGGCACGCACACCCATGTGCAAACCGCCGATGAACAGATATTCCCTGGAGGAACGGCATTTATTTGCGACGCGGGGATGTGCGGGCCGACCGAGTCTGTATTGGGTCGCGAAATCCTGCCGATCATCCAGCGTTTCAAGACCAGCATGCCGACGAGTTTTCCTGTGGCCAAGGGTGGCGTAACGCTGCACGGGATTCTGGTCGACATTGACACGGTCACTGGTAAAGCAAATTCGATTCGCCGTGTCGCCGAAGCCTATGCGCCAGAATCGGTTGGGGCCGGAGACGTCCACCGCGGACTTCGGGATGAGGAGCGAGCAGGATCACATGTTCGCGAGACGGGCGTTGGGGCGATCCCGGACGTTTAGCGGCATTGCGCTGCGATGAAAGACGGGGTTAGCCTTGATTTTTCTCAATGGGAACGCTGCGGGGGATTCGTCGTTCGGTGTGCCTGAAGAATCCTGTTGACGGGGTGGGACTCTTTGTTAAGTTTCCGGCTCGCTTGACGGACCTTGAGCAGCAGGCTTAATGCCTCTAATCTACAGGGACTTAAGATTGGGGACCGATGCTTTTTGATTTCAATATCCGACGACGCGATTCGGTCAGTCTTGGTAACTTTGTAAGTTGGCCGAAAACGGCATCTGCCCATGTAGCTCAGTTGGTAGAGCACGTCCTTGGTAAGGACGAGGTCACCGGTTCAATCCCGGTCGTGGGCTCCATGTCCCGTAATTATCCAGACGATTTGCAGTAAAGACATTAGCAGCAAGAGTATAAGGAGACCTTAAATGGCTAAGGATAAATTTCAAAGATCCAAACCGCACGTGAACGTAGGCACCATTGGCCACGTCGACCATGGAAAGACCACGCTGACGGCCGCTATCACGGTGGTTCTGGCCGAAAAGGGCATGGCCCAGGCGACGCGATACGACCAGATTGATAACGCTCCTGAAGAAAAAGAACGCGGCATTACGATCAATACCGCGCATGTGGAATATTCGACCGAGAAGCGTCACTACGCACATGTCGATTGTCCGGGTCATGCTGACTACGTAAAGAACATGATCACCGGCGCCGCCCAGATGGATGGCGCCATCCTGGTCGTTTCGGCTGCCGATGGCCCAATGCCGCAGACCCGGGAACACATCCTTCTGGCCCGCCAGGTCGGTGTGCCTTCGATCGTGGTATTCCTGAACAAATGCGACATGGTGGATGACGCCGAGCTTCTTGACCTCGTAGAAATGGAAGTGCGCGATCTTCTCTCCCAATATGAGTTTCCCGGCGACACGATTCCGATCGTTAAAGGAAGCGCGTTGAAGGCCTTGGAAGGCGATCCGAAATCCAAAGATGCAATCTTTCAGTTGATGGCAGCGGTCGATGAATATATCCCGCTTCCGGAACGCCCGATCGATCAGCCGTTTCTTATGCCGATCGAAGATGTGTTCAATATTGAAGGTCGTGGCACCGTGGTGACCGGTCGTGTTGAGCGCGGCATTCTGAAAAAGATGGAGGAAGTCGAGATCGTAGGGATACGCCCGACAGCAAAGACGACGGTGACCGATATTGAGATGTTTCGCAAGCTCCTCGACGAAGCTCGCGCTGGTGATAATGTCGGGGTTCTGCTTCGTGGCATAAAGAAAGAAGATGTGGAACGAGGGCAGGTCGTCGCGAAACCGGGTACCATCCATCCTCACAAGAAGTTCAAGGCGGAAGTGTACGTCTTGAGCAAGGAAGAAGGCGGTCGGCATACGCCGTTCTTCACCAACTATCGTCCACAATTTTATTTCCGGACGACAGACGTGACCGGGACTGTAAAATTGCCGGATGGAGTTGAAATGGTGATGCCGGGTGACAACGTCGCAATCGAAGTAGACCTGATTACCCCGATTGCCATGGAGAGAACAATCCGTTTTGCTATTCGCGAGGGCGGCCGAACGGTTGGCGCGGGCCGTGTTTCCGATATTCTTGACTAGTTTACAGAGATCGAGAGGATTGCAGAGTAAGGCTGGTCCGGCGTTGGCCGGACCGTCGTGTTTTTTTGAGGTGCTCAAACATAGGTCAGTAGCTCAATTGGTAGAGCAGCGGTCTCCAAAACCGCCGGTTGGGGGTTCGAGTCCCTCCTGACCTGTTCATGAGAGAAGATTGGATCATGCCGGTCCTGTGGAAAGATGAAATAAGCGGAGTCAAGTACTCCGTTTAACACTATGATCAGTCGTGTAAAAGGGTTTTTGATCGAGGTGAGGACAGAGCTGGAAAAAGCCAGCTGGCCCTGGGACCCTAAGGAAAAAGGAATTAAGAAATACCGCGAACTCATCGATTCGACGGCCGTCGTGGTGGTCGCGATGTTGCTCTTGAGCGGGTATATCGCATTCTGGGATCTCGTAATGGTGAATCTCGTGAAGTTGTTGGTTCCATGAGTCGTAGATAGTTGGATATGAGTGAATCCGATAAAAGTCAGTGGTTCGTCGTACATGTCCTCTCCGGACAGGAACAGAAAGTCTTCGATAATCTTACGCGGCGAATTAAGACCGAGGAAATGGGCGACCTGGTGTACGAGGTTTTGATTCCCACGGAGCGGGTTTCCGAGATCAAGCGGGGAAAACGGACCGAAACAACTCGTAAATTTTTTCCCGGCTACCTGATCGTCAACATGTTTCTGCTCGACAAGCAGAATCAGTTGGTTGACCGGACTTGGTATTTTATTCGTGAAACACCTGGAGTGCTCGGTTTTGCCGGTACGAAAGATCGGCCGGTGCCGATGCGGCCGCAGGAGGTCGAAAGCATGCTGGCGCAAATCCGGCAACTTGAGGACAAGGTTAAACCAAAGGTTAGTTTTGAGGTCGGAGAAACGGTAAAAGTTGCGGATGGCCCCTTCCAGAACCAGAGCGGGGTGGTGGAAGAGATTGATCCTGACCGCGGAAAACTTCGCGTTTCGGTGAGCATCTTCGGCCGGTCGACTCCGGTCGAGCTGGAATATTGGCAGGTGGAAAGAGGATAACGGATTCAACCTGCATCACGACATTAGACACTATGGCGAAAGAAGTTGTTGCAACTATCAAGCTCCAGATTCCGGCAGGCCAAGCCAACCCGGCGCCTCCCGTCGGTCCCGCTCTCGGTCAGAATGGTGTCAATATCATGGCCTTCTGCAAAGAGTTTAATGCGGTGACCCAGAAACAGGTTGGGGATATCCTGCCTGTGGTAATCACCGTTTATAAAGACAAGAGTTTTACCTTCATCACCAAATCGCCGCCTGCGTCGATGCTGCTAAAAAAGGCCGCAAATATCGCCGCCGGTTCGAAGGAGCCAAACAAAACCAAGGTGGCCAAGCTGACGAAGAACCAGGTGATGGATATTGTTAAGTTGAAAATGAAAGATATGAATGCTCGCTCGGAAGAAGCTGCCTACCGGACTTTGGTGGGGACAGCTCGCCAGATGGGCATCGAAGTGGAAGAATAAAGATCGCTTAGCAGGAGGGCCGGAGGGCCCGTTATAACTGCCCATAAAAATGAAAGTAGCAGACCGTAGTAAACGTTATCGCGCTTGCGTCGATCTCATCGATGCCGCAAAGACCTATTCTTTGGAGGAGGCGGTCGGAACGCTGAAAACGCTTCCGCCGCCCAAATTCGATCAGACCGTCACCCTGTCGTTCAGGCTTGGTGTGGATCCGCGTCAATCCGACCAAATGGTTCGTGGGACTTGTCCGTTGCCAAATGGTAGCGGCAAAATAGTCCGGGTGCTCGTCTTTGCTCAGGGCCAGGCCGCGGAAGCCGCAAAGGAAGCCGGCGCCGAGTACGTCGGCTTCGAAGACCTGATCAAGAAGTGCCAGGAAGGGTTCCAGGATTTCGATGTCGCGGTCGCAACGCCCGGCGCCATGGCGGAAGTCCGCAAGCTTGGCAAGATTCTTGGTCCGAGAGGTTTGATGCCAAATCCGAAGACAGGCACCGTAACGGAGGACACCGGAAAGGCGGTTCGAGAAGTGAAAGCCGGGCGTGTTGAATTCAAGCTCGACAAGAATGGCAATGTTGCCGTGCCGATGGGCAAATTTTCTTTTGCACAAAAAGCCCTCGTTGAAAACGGTTCCGCCGTCATTGAGGCCGTGGTTAGGGCGCGGCCCGCGACGGCGAAAGGCAAGTTCGTTCACAACATCACCATGAGCGCAACGATGAGCCCCGGGTTGCGAGTCGATGCCACGCCGTTTTTGAAATAGGCGGGATTTACCCAAAATGAGAGCTGAAAAAACTAGCATCGTCGACGATCTCTCCACCAGATTGAACCAGTCCCCGTTCTTGATTTTAACGGAATACACGGGGATGAACGTGCTTCAATTTTACGAGCTGCGATCACGTTTGGCCGGTGCCGGTGCCCAGTGCCGAGTGGTTAAGAATACTTTTCTGCGCAGAGCCGCGGCAGAAGTGGGCTATCCCGATCTATCGGATAATCTCAGCGGTCAGACTGCCATTGTGACCGGAAAAAGCGACGTCTGCGCGGCGGCGAAAATCCTGAAGGGTTTTGCGGCTGAATTCCAAAAGCCGGCCGTGAAAATCGGAGTTTTGGACAACGCGATTATTTCCAAAGAGCAAATACGGGCGCTCGCAGATCTGCCACCGAAAGAAATTCTGCAGTCGTTGCTCTTGGGGGTTCTCAAGTCGCCGTTGCAAAAGCTCGTTACGTTGCTCAACGAGCCTGGCGCATCTTTGGCGCGCTTGCTGAAGGCCAGGCTGGACAAAGAAAGCGCAGGCGCGGACGCGCCGGAGACACCATCGTCCTCAACGACCGCAGATTCTGTCGTTGGCACTCCGTCATAACGAGCTTTATGGGCCAGTGCTTACAACAGGCGGTGGCCTTCGAAGGAGCCGCAGAATTTAAGCCCGGGTTGCAATCCCGGGAGTCAATTTTCGAGACGTGGAAGAAGCCACACGTCACGAGCAAAAGAAAAAATGGTTCCTCGTCGGGGTCCGCGGCTGCGGGTTCTTAAATGCTCTGAGGCTTCGGAGCGCGACGATACCGAGAGAAAGAAAAAATGGCAGATACGAATCAAATAGTAGAGCAACTCAGCGGTCTTACCGTTTTGGAAATTGCTGACCTGGTGAAGAAACTCGAGGAGAAGTGGGGAGTCAGCGCAGCCGCTCCGGTGGCCATGGCCGCGGCACCGGCGGCAGGGGCGGCTGCAGCCCCTGCGGTGGAAGAGCAAACCGCCTTTGATGTGATCCTGAAGGAGATTGGCCCCAACAAGATCGCGGTGATCAAGGAAGTCCGCGCCTCGGTGGCCGGTCTTGGGCTGGCTGAGGCAAAAGCGCTGGTCGAAGGCGCTCCAAAGCCGGTCAAGGAAGGTGTCACCAAGCAAGAGGCCGAAGATATCAAGAAGAAAATCGAAGCGGCGGGCGCAAAGGTCGAAATCAAATAAATGGCAGTGGTACGGGCTTCGGCCCGTCCGCGAACTGCGGGCGCTGACGCCTGCGAACCGTGCGAACTCCTGTGGTGTGGGGAAAAGATGCGGGATTGCCTCTCGTGCATAAAGTGCTTGCAGAGAGCTTTCATCTGCGTATTCTGTACTTCCGTTAACCGCGGGAACCTCGAGATATCGCTCGCAAGTTACAAGAAATAACAAATTGGCGGCTCCATCAGCTTGGCGGATTTGACAAGCCACGCTCGTGGGGCTATTCGTCTTTCCCTTTTTTGCTGAAACCTTCACCAAAACGATAGTCCGCGGCGGGCCAGAGAACTTTGCCCGTTCGGCGAGCTAACACGTTACCGTATGTCAGAGCGTATTTACTTCGGAAAGATCAAAGAAGCGATTGAGCCGCCAAATCTGATTGAAGTTCAGCTCAACTCGTATGTCGAATTCCTGCAGAAAGATGTTTCGCCGGGCCGGAGAAAAAATGTTGGGCTGCAGGCTGTTTTCAGGGAGGTATTCCCAATCCAGAGCTACGACGATAAGGTGGTCTTGGATTTTGTCAGCTACGACATCGGTGAACCGAAAATGTCGGCCCTGGAGTGTCAACGCGAAGGACAGACCTTCAGTGCGCCGTTGCATGTGACTTTCCAGCTTCGGGATGACAAGGGCACCAAGGAAGAGAAAGTCTACATGGGTGAAATCCCGTTGATGACTCCTCAAGGGACGTTCGTGATCAACGGTGCGGAGCGGGTGGTTGTCAGCCAGTTGCATCGGTCGCCCGGAATCGCGTTTGAATCTTCGATTCACCTGAATGGCAAGGTGCTTTATAGCTTTCGCATCATTCCAGATCGCGGCTCCTGGCTAGAGGTGCAGTTTGATACAAACGATCTGCTCTATATCTATCTTGATCGACGGAAACGGCGCCGAAAATTCCTGGCTACCACGTTCCTGCGCTCGATCGGCTTCAGCGGCGACGGCGATATCATCAAGATTTTTTACAACATCGAAAAGCTCAACCTGTCCAGAGATATCGAGGAAGATGAGCTTAACACTCGAGTACTGATCCAGGATGTGCGCGATGGGGAAATCACCGTGGCACGTGCGTTCGAGCCGTTAACCAAGGCGACAATCCAGCAGATCCTGACGCTTGGTATCACTGAAGTGGGCGTCGTGGATACAAAGGATGATGACACCATCATCAAGTCGATCAAGAAGGACCCTGCGCATGACGAGGAAGAAGCTCTTAAAGACATCTACCGCAGGCTGCGCCCCGGCGATCCTCCAACGGTCGCTAATGCTCGTGGATTGCTTAAGCGCTTGTTTTTTGATCCAAAGAAATACGATCTAGGCCGGGTCGGCCGATACAAGATCAATCAGAAGCTCGGAATTGAAGTTGATCTCGCTGAGCGAACATTGACCAAAGAGGATTTTATCGGAGCGATGAAGTACCTGATCACCCTGCGAAAGGGCGAGGGGATCCTGGATGACATCGACCATCTCGGCAGCCGTAGAGTGCGTACAGTCGGCGAGTTGCTGGCGAACCAATGCCGGGTTGGCTTGGCGCGAACCGAGCGTCTCGTCAAAGAGCGAATGACGCTGTTCGACGTGAACATCGACGGGATGACGCCGCAAAAGCTGATCAATCCCAAGGCGCTTAGTGCGGTGATTCGCGACTTCTTTGGCCGGTCACAGTTAAGCCAGTTCATGGATCAGACGAATCCTCTCGCGGAGTTGACACACAAACGGCGTTTGTCCGCTCTCGGACCAGGAGGGTTGAGCAGGGATCGTGCAGGCTTCGAGGTGCGTGATGTGCATCCGTCCCACTATGGACGGATTTGTCCGATCGAAACGCCGGAGGGTCCAAACATCGGTCTCATCAGCTCGATGAGCACCTTTGCCCGAATTAACGAGTTCGGATTTATCGAGACGCCCTATCGCCGGGTCGAGAGCGGTCGTGTCACGACGCAGATCGACTATTTAACAGCAGATCGGGAAGAAAACTATCTGGTTGCGCAGGCAAATGCCCCGATCGATGAGCATGGTAACTTTACCGACGAAAAAGTTTCCTGTCGTTACCGAGGTGACTTTTTGGAAGTCGATCCGGGAAAAATCCATTACATGGATATCTCACCGAAGCAGTTGGTTTCGGTAGCAGCGGGACTTATCCCATTCCTCGAACATGATGATGCTAACCGGGCACTGATGGGCTCGAACATGCAGCGCCAGGGGGTGCCGCTGATTCGCTCTGAGTCGCCCTTGGTGGGAACGGGACTTGAAGGCAAAGTCGCGCGCGATTCCAAAGCGGTGATCGTGGCTGAAGCGGAAGGAGTCGTCGCCTCCGTCACGGCTGAACAGATTGTCATCACCAAGGATGGGAGATCACCGGAATTGAGGAAGAAGCTGGTGAGCAGGCCAGATGAAGGTTTGCACGTCTACGAGCTTCGGAAGTTCATGCGTTCAAACGCCGGGACCTGTATTAACCAGAAGCCGATTGTTCGGAAGGGTGAACGGATCGCGGGCGGCCAGGTGATTGCAGACGGACCGAACACTGACGCGGGCGAGTTGGCGCTTGGCCGCAATGTGCTGGTGGCGTTCATGCCCTGGAACGGTTACAATTTTGAAGACGCCATTCTGATCTCGGAAAAGGTCGTGAAAGAGGACACCTATACCTCGATTCACATTGATGAGTTTGAGATTGGCGCCCGTGACACCAAGCTTGGTCCGGAAGAAATCACTCGCGATATTCCGAATGTCAGCGAGGAAGCTCTCAGAAACCTCGGGCCCGATGGAGTGATTCGTGTCGGGGCCGAAGTGAAGCCTGGAGATATTCTGGTTGGCAAAATTACGCCGAAGAGTGAGACCGAGCTCGCACCGGAAGAACGATTGCTGCGAGCGATATTTGGAGAGAAGGCTGCGGACGTGAAGGATACTTCGCTGACGGTTCCCTCTGGTACCTATGGCATCGTCATGGATGTCAAAGTTTCTTCCCGCAAGGAGGTCACCAAGCAGAAACTGACTCCTGCCGAAACAAAACGGCAGGCCAAGCAGATCGGCGAAGATTACAAGAAAAAGAAAGATGAATTGCACGAAGAGCTGACCGAAGCGCTCTCGAACATTCTTCTGGGCGAAAAAATTCCGCTCGATGTGGTGAACGCGGAGACCGGCGAGATCATTATCCCGGCCAACCGGAAGATCACTAAGACGCTCTTGCGCAAGCTTGCGGGCGTTTACGATCACGTTGATATCGACCCGAGCCCGATTCGAAACAAGATTCGTGAAATCATCAGTTCGTTCGAACACAAGTTCGCAGAGTTGGACCTCGAGAAAGAACGCTCACTCGATCGAATCGAGAGTGGCGACGACATTGATCCGGGCATCATCAAGCAAGTCAAAGTCTATATCGCCAGCAAACGGAAGTTGAGCGTCGGGGACAAGATGGCTGGCCGCCATGGGAACAAGGGGGTCGTTGCGAAGATTGTTCCGGAAGAAGACATGCCATTTCTGCACGATGGCACACCGGTCGAAATCGTATTGAACCCGCTGGGAGTGCCAAGCCGAATGAACGTCGGTCAAGTGCTCGAGACTCACCTCGGAGTGGCTGCGAAAGCGCTTGGCTTCAAGGTTGCGACGCCCGTCTTTGACGGAATTGATGAACCCGAGATCCGCAAATATTTGACTGAAGCAAAAAAAGTCGACGGATACACCTGGGTCACCGAGACGGGAAAATCGACGTTATACGATGGCCGGACCGGTGACGCCTTCGATCAAAATGTTGTGGTCGGATATATTTACATGCTGAAGCTCGGACATCTGGTGGCTGACAAGATCCATGCGCGCGCGGTTGGTCCTTACTCGCTTGTGACGCAGCAACCTCTGGGTGGCAAAGCGCAGTACGGCGGCCAGCGATTCGGTGAAATGGAGGTTTGGGCGTTGGAAGCTTACGGAGCGGCATACACACTCCAGGAGTTGCTGACAGTAAAGTCAGACGACGTCCAGGGGCGAACTCGGATTTATGAATCGATCGTGAAAGGCGACAATTCGTTGGAGGCGGGCACGCCCGAATCATTCAACGTTCTGA
This sequence comes from uncultured Verrucomicrobiae bacterium, assembly GCA_963782115.1. Classification (GTDB taxonomy): domain Bacteria; phylum Verrucomicrobiota; class Verrucomicrobiia; order Chthoniobacterales; family JAFAMB01; genus JAFAMB01. Next base: position 261,683 of record CAWAIK010000009.1, on the reverse strand, counting down.
TCAAGGAAATGCAAAGCTTGGGGCTCGATGTAAAGGTTGGCGGGCGTACCCAGGTATTTGGCGATTCCGCTCTTGATGCAACTCCCGCAGCGGGATGAACAAGCGAAGATCGAAGGTGGCGGGTCGAATGCGCTGCCTTCGTCTTCACAGGCTCGATTACAGCAGATCTCAAAATTTTAGTCAGTCAACCACTTATCCGTGGAAACTATGAACGAAACGAATCTTCGCGAGATTTTTGGTGAGGAGCGCTCGGTCGGCTTTGACCAAGTGGCAATCAGCGTCGCTTCGCCTGACGCGATACGCTCCTGGAGCAAAGGCGAGGTAAAAAATCCGGAAACGATCAATTACAGGACGTTTAAACCGGAAAAGGGCGGATTATTCTGTGAACGAATTTTTGGTCCCACCCGCGACTGGGAGTGCTCTTGCGGGAAGTACAAACGGATCAAACATAAGGGTGTCATTTGTGACCGGTGCGGTGTGGAAGTGACCTTGTCGCGCGTGCGGCGCGAGCGCATGGGGCACATTGAACTCGCGGTTCCGGTTTCGCACATCTGGTTCTACAAATGCATGCCGTCCCGTATCGGACTGATGCTGGATATGAGCTCCCGGCAACTGGAGCGAGTCATTTATTACGAGGATTACATCGTCATCGATCCGGGCCAGACGCAGCTCCAGAAGACGCAATTGCTCAATGAACAGGAGTACAGAGAGGCGCAGGAACAGTACGGGGATACGTTCGTCGCCGGGATGGGCGCCGAGGCGATCAAAATGTTGCTCTCTCAAATCGAGCTTCGCACGCTGAATGCCGAGCTTGAAGAGTCGATGAATAACACCAAGAGCAAGCAGATTCGTAAAAAGCTGGCGAAACGATTGAAGCTTGTTCAAGGATTCATGAATTCTCATTCCCGGCCGGAGTGGATGATTCTGGATGTGTTGCCGGTGATTCCGCCTGACCTGCGGCCGCTCGTTCCGCTCGAAGGTGGCCGGTTTGCGACTTCCGATCTCAACGATCTCTATCGCCGCGTGATCAACCGCAACAATCGGCTGAAGAATCTTCTGCAACTGAAGACTCCGGACGTCATCATCCGAAACGAGAAGCGTATGCTGCAGGAAGCCGTCGACGCCTTGTTCGACAATGGCCGACATGGGCGCGCGGTCACCGGCGCCGGAAATCGTCCGCTGAAATCATTGAGCGACATGCTCAAGGGCAAGGGTGGGCGATTCCGCCAGAACCTGCTCGGTAAGCGTGTTGATTACTCGGGCCGTTCAGTGATCGTGATCGGACCGGAGCTGAAACTGCACCAGTGCGGTCTCCCGAAGAAAATGGCGCTCGTCTTGTTTGAGCCGTTCATCATTCGGCGACTCAAGGAGCTTGGATACGTGCACACGGTCCGCAGCGCCAAAAAGATGATTGAACGTCAGACGCCGGAGGTCTGGGATATCCTTGAAGAGGTTACCAAAGGTCATCCAGTGCTGTTGAACCGGGCCCCAACGCTTCACCGGTTATCGATTCAGGCGTTCGAGCCGATGCTGATCGAAGGTGAGGCAATCCGCATTCATCCGTTGGTTTGCACCGCGTACAATGCCGACTTTGACGGGGATCAGATGGCGGTTCACGTGCCACTTTCGGTCGAAGCACAGATGGAGGCGCGCCTGTTGATGCTGGCACCCAACAACATCTTTTCACCGTCCAGCGGAAAACCGATCACCACCCCGTCTCAAGATATCGTCTTGGGTTGCTACTACTTGACGCAGAACCCGCGGAAGAATGCGCAGGTCGGGGAACGTCTCCGGTTGTTCTCGGAACTGCCGGAAATCGAATTTGCCCTGGCTGAAAAAGCCGTCAAGATCCACGAAAAAATTCGCTTTAAGAATCCGAACGCCGGGAAAAAGACGATCTACGGAAATGGGGAACTCAAAGTTATTGAGACGACCGCAGGCCGGGTGATCTTCAACGGGATTTGGCCGGAGGGTCTTGGCTTTTTCAACAAAGTCGCCGGGAAAAAACAATTGAGCGACATCATCTGGCGTACCTACCAGGTGTCGGGCCAACAGAAGACTGTTGAGACATTGGATCGTCTCAAGGAACTGGGGTTTTCCTGGGCAACCCGTGCCGGGGTCTCAATCGGGATCACCGACATGATCATTCCCGACGAGAAAAAGATCGAGCTCGATAAGGCTTACAAGCAGATTTCATTGGTCGAAAAGCAATACCGCAGCGGGATCATTACCGACGGTGAGCGATACAACAAGATCATCGATATCTGGACTCATGCCGGAGAAGAAATCTCGAATGTGATGTTCCGGACTCTGGAGCATAACGAAGGGCGCCGGGAATTGAATCCGGTGTTTTTGATGCAGGATTCCGGCGCTCGAGGCAACCGTCAACAGATCAAGCAGTTAGCGGGTATGCGCGGTTTGATGGCTAAACCGTCGGGTGAAATCATCGAACGCCCGATCACCTCTAATTTCCGTGAGGGTCTTTCGGTCCTGGAGTATTTCATTTCGACGCACGGCGCGCGTAAAGGCCTTGCCGATACGGCATTGAAAACGGCCGATTCGGGATATCTGACTCGAAAACTGGTCGATGCCGCACAGGACGTCATTATTGTTGAGCCGGATTGCGGAACGGCTAACGGAATCAGCGTCCGCCCGATTTACGAAGGAGACGACGAAGTGGTCGATTTGGCGACCCGTATCGTTGGCCGGGTTAGTTGCGAGACCATCGCTAATCCGGTGACCAAAGAAACGATTATCAAGGCAAACCAGTTGATCGAAGAATTACAGGCCGGCGCGCTGATGAAAATCGGCGTCGAACAGCTCAAGATTCGGTCGGTTCTCACCTGCGAATCGAAGCGGGGGGTTTGCGCCCAGTGTTACGGGCGGAATCTCGCGACCGGACGGATGGTAAAGCTCGGAGAAGCAGTCGGGATTATCGCCGCGCAGAGCATCGGTGAGCCGGGTACCCAGCTCACGATGCGTACCTTCCATATCGGTGGAACCGCTACTCAGCTCTTTAAGCAACCAATCATCAAAGCGAAGAACGACGGAAACGTTCATTTCAACGATCTCCGGGTTGTTCAATCTGTTGATGGTAACTTCATCGTTCTGAATAAGAACGGTTCGGTCTCGGTCCATGCCAAGGACGGACGGGAATTCGAACGCTACAATGTCGTTATCGGTTCGGTCGTTTCCGTCGCTGACGGTGCCCCGGTGAAGAAAGGTGACACTTTCGTCCAGTGGGATCCGTACAATGTGCCGATCTTGACCGAAAGAACCGGTCGGGTGGAATTCCGGGATATGATCCCCGGCGTGACGGTCAAGCGGGAAATCGACGAAGCAACCGGGGTGATGGGCACTGTCGTGATCGAGCATAAAGAGGATCTGCATCCGCAGACGGTTATCATCGACGACAAAGAAGAGGTGGTGGCCAGCTATTCGATACCGGCTGGCGCGCACGTCGTCGTGCCGGAACACAAGCGAGTCCAAGCCGGTACCTTGTTGGCTAAGACTCCGCGGAAAATTGCCAAGACGAAAGACATCACCGGTGGTCTGCCCCGGGTGGCCGAGTTGTTCGAGGCGCGGCGTCCCAAGGAGGCGGCCGAGATCGCCAAGATCGACGGTTTAGTCGAATTCGGCGGCACGGTTCGAGGCAAACGCCGTTTGATCCTCAGAGATCCGGTATCAGGTCAGGAAGAGGAACATCTGATTCCGTTGAATAAACACATGATCGTGTTCAAGGGCGATTTTGTGAAAAAGGGATCGCAGTTGACGGAGGGTCCGATCGTCCCGCACGAAATCCTCGACGTCTGCGGGCCGCAAGATCTTCAGGAGCATCTTGTCAACGAGGTTCAGGAGGTTTACCGGCTTCAAGGCGTGGAGATCAATGATAAACACATTGAGATTATCGTCCGGCAGATGCTGCGAAAGGTAAAGGTAACCGAGCCCGGCGATACCGCCTTGCTGTGGGGCGATCAGGTTGATCGGCTGGAGTTTGAGAAAGAAAACCGTCGTGTCATCGAACAGGGCGGGAAGCCTGCAGAAGCTGTTCCGGTGCTGCTCGGGATCACCAAGGCTTCACTTGAGACCGATAGCTTTATTTCAGCGGCTTCGTTCCAGGATACCACACGGGTGTTAACCGAGGCAGCGACGCTTGGTAAGATCGATTTCCTGCGCGGCTTCAAGGAAAATGTGATCATGGGTCACCTGATTCCGGCCGGAACCGGCTTCATGGGTCATCGCAGCATTCGTACGCTCGAGACTGGTGAACCGATTGGCAAGGTCGTGGTGGTCGAGGCTGAACCCGTCGCCGTCGGCTGAAAAGAGGGGCCGCTTCTGCGGCCCTTTTTTCGGAATTTCTTCTCTCGTTGTTCAGGGTGAAACTCGCTCATGTCCATCGCGACCAAGACCGGAGATTCTGGTGAAACGGCGTTGATGTACGGTAGCCGAGTTCCGAAAACGGATCGACGAGTCGAAGCCTACGGCACCGTGGATGAGTTGAACGCCGCGCTCGGACTGGTGCGTGCCACAACCGATGAAAGCCTGGTCCAGGACGTTGTCTTATCTGTTCAGAAAGAACTTGTTATCCTGATGGGGGAATTGGCGGTCGCCGACAAAGATCGAGAACGATACTTGAAAGACCGTTATGAAGTGGTGACTGCGGGCATGGTGGATCGTTTGACCGATGTCGTGAATAATCTGGAAAAAAATTATCACGTCGATTTCAAGCATTGGGCAACCCCGGGGCATAATCTGAGCTCCGCGGCTTTGGACCTGGCTCGAACTACCTGCCGGCGAGCGGAACGTCGCGTTGTCGCCCTGTTCGATAGCCCGGACTATGTGAACCCAGAGACCATCCGCTACCTGAACCGGCTGTCAGATATCCTATGGCTGTGTGCCCGGTATATTGAGACAAAGGACACAGAGAGGGAATGAAGACCGCGACGGAGAAAATGCCGCCGCCGCGCCTTCGAAAAACCCCTTGCGCGGCTGTGGACAGTGCCGGATAGTCTTCGGCTCTACGCGGATACAACCTAAGAAAAAACGGCAGCTGTCATAGAACGAGATATGTCTTCAATGGAATTAATGACGGAACTCCTGGAGGCGGGAGTTCACTTTGGACACCAGACGAAGCGCTGGAACCCGAAGATGAAGCCTTTCATCTTCGAGCAGAGAAATTCAATCTACATCATTAACCTTTCCGAGACCGTAAAACAGCTGCAAATAGCGACCGATTTTCTGGCAAATGTTGCGAGACAAAATGGAAAGGTGCTTTTCATCGGATGCAAAAAGCAAGCCCAGGAAGCCGTTAAAGAAGCGGCAATTGCCTGCGGGCAGTTCTACGTCAATCAACGGTGGCTGGGTGGAACGTTGACGAACCTGACGACCATTCGGAAAAGCGTCGGACGATTGACTTATCTGGAGCAGATCGAAAAGTCACCTGAATACTCGAAGATGGGAAAACAGGAATTGTCGGCGCTGCGGCGTGAAGCAGAAAAACTTCGTCGGAATCTGGAAGGTATCCGCACCATGGATCGGCTGCCTGATGCCATGGTTATTATTGATACTTCCCGAGAATCGATTGCGGTCGCGGAAGCGCAGCGCCTCAAAATCCCGACGGTTGCCATCGTCGACACCAACGCAGATCCTGATCAAGTCAGTTATCCGATCGCCGGAAACGACGATGCGATTCGAGCGATTCGAGTGATTCTCCAGAAATTGGTCGACGCTATCTATACGGCTTCTCACGAGGCGAACAAGGAAGAGACTGCAAATCTTGCGGCTGTCGCCGAGTAAACTCTCGTTCCTGTTGAACACTGCCTGGATCGTTAAGGATCTGCGAGCGAAGCAGGCTAAACTGTTTTCCTTATGGCTGAAGTAAACCCTACTCTCGTCAAGCAATTGCGCGATAAGACGAACGCCGGCATGATGGATTGCAAAAGGGCGCTGGTCGAGTCTGATGGCGATCTGAGCAAAGCCGAAGATATCCTCCGTAAAAGGGGGATCGCGAGCGCCTCAAAGAAAGCGTCCCGATCCGCCAAAGAAGGCGTTGTCGCATCCTACATTCATCTACATGGAAAAGTAGGGGTTCTGGTTGAGATTAACTGCGAGACCGATTTCGTGGCGAAAAATGAGAATTTCCGCGATTTCGTCAAGGACATCACCCTCCACATTGCCGCTGCGCACCCGTTGTATGTGAGCCGGGATCAGGTTCCAGTTCAGTCCGTTGAACGGGAACGAGAGATTTATCGTGCCCAAGTGACGGGGAAACCGGCCAATATTGTTGAAAAAATCGTAGAAGGAAAAATCGACAAGTTTTTCAGCAGTATCTGTTTGCTCGATCAGGCTTTCATCAAAAATTCGGATCAAACAATCAAGGAACTAGTCTCGCTAAAGATCGCCGAGCTCGGCGAGAACATCGTGATCCGCCGTTTTGCACGGTACGCTGTCGGGGAAGAAACGGCTGCCGAGCAATAGGAAAACTGCTTTTACCGAGATCTGAGCCCGGACTGTGCGAAGCGTCGAGCATCATCCGAGGCGGTGCCTTGATCGGGTAATGCGCGTACCCGATGGTGCGGAAAGGCTTCACCTTTCGTTGATATGTGTCGATCTTTTGTTATAAATCAGGTGCATGACCCGTCATCGGTCCGCTTTTATTCTGCTGGCTCTGGCGCTCTTTTTCTCATCATGCGCGATTAAGGATAGTGATCATCGAATTCTGGTGAGTGTGTCGGATCAAAGCTTGGCGCTCTATCACAGGGAAAGATTGCTAGGACGTTATCCGATCTCGACCTCAAGGTTCGGGTTAGGAGATCAACCCGGAAGCCGTGCCACGCCGCTCGGAAGACTGGAAGTGGCGAAAAAGATCGGTGCTGGTGCGCCGCTGGGTGCAGTCTTTAGAAGTCGGCGGCAAACCGGCGAAGTCCTGGTACCGGATGCCCCGGGCCGTGACCCGATCGTGACTCGAATCATCTGGTTGAAAGGGCTTCAACCACAAAATCGACATGCCTTCGCGAGATGCATTTATATTCACGGCACCCCTGAGGAGCGCAATGTCGGCCATCCGGCCAGCTTCGGCTGTGTACGCATGAAGTCGACAGACGTGCTTAGGGTCTTCAACGCGGTTGGCGTGGGCGCCACGGTCGACATTATCCCCGGTTCATTGCCTGACTCACCGCAACCGCCTGCTCCAGCTGCCAAACCGGAGGTTGCAGGCGGCTCGATCGTTGGTCCGCCACCCCCACCGCCAGGAATGCAAACTGTAGTTGCCACCGGCACCACATCAGCGCCTCCGGTCGCGGCGCGGTAAAGCAGGAGTCAGATGTCAGAAGTTGGAGGAGTCCAGAGCCTGATACCTATGGACCATCCCTTGACCAGCAAGTCGCAGTCGCATTCTGCAACTCCTGACTTCTGACTCCTGATGCATCACCGCGCCAGCGCCAACTCTTTGCACCTCCCGAGATCAAGTTTGCCTGAACCAAGAATCGGAATTTTCTCGACTCGTTTCAAGGTCCGCGGGACCCAAAGGTTCGGCAACCCACCCGCCAACAGACGTTCCCGGATCTTCTCTGGAGAAAGATCCCGAGTCGTGAGCAGAACGAGCGCTTCGCCTTTCGCCTGATCCGTAATGCCAACGACCGCAATCACGCGTTCTTCTTCCATTTTCAAGCCAAACGCTTCGACGACTTTCGCTTCGATCGTTTCGTGTGGAACCATTTCTCCGGCAATCTTGGAGAATCGCGATAGTCGTCCCTCAATGTAGAGGAATCCGTCGTCATCGAGTCGGCCGAGGTCCCCTGTTTTGAACCATCCATCACGCAGGACGTCCGCCGTTCGTTCCGGTTCATTCAGGTAACCTTCGAAAATATTTGGACCTTTCAACCAGAGCATTCCCAGTTCGTGCGGTAACAACAGGGCATTCGTTTCCGGATCACGGATCTGTGCCGCTTCTCCCGGGAGCAATTTGCCTACGGAACCGACGCGGCTGGATAATTGCACCGTGTCGTTCGGTCGGCTTGGAGCAGGGTCGGGCAGATTCGTGCTGACAACCGGAGCTGTTTCGGTCAGCCCATAACCCTCCAGGACATGTTTCCCGAATTTTCGCTCGAACGCTTCTGCCAATTCCATGGGCAGCTTTTCCGCTCCGGTCACAAGAAGTTTGATGCTGGCAAACTGTTTGGGATCAGCCCGCCTAAGATAACCTCGCAAAAATGTGGGAGTTGTGACCAACAACGAGATCTTATGCCGCTCGATGATCTCGGCATTTTTTACCACGTCGACTGGAGTAGGGTAGGTAACCGCGCGTACCCCGCCAATCATCGGATACCACAAAGTGACCGTGCACCCGAAACTATGAAAGAATGGAAGCGACGCCATGACGGAATCTTCCCGTCCAAGATTCAGCATGGAACTAAATTGCAGGACGTTCCCCAGCACATTCCGGTGACTGAGCACCACACCTTTCGGTTCGCCGGCTGAGCCGCTGGTGAAGAGAAGCACTGCCTCTTTCCGGTCAGCCCTTTGGGGTAGGCCAAGGAGATCACTCAACAGCCAGGCCGGTGTCACCGCCGAAATCAGGCGCCACAGGACAATCTTAGGTTTCAGCTCCGGCATGAGCTCCTCCAATCGGAAGACATCTTTCGGCCAGGGAAAATCTTCCAGACGCTTCATGACCGGTTTGGCGGAAATCGCATGCAGGATCTGGCCCCTGTTGATAGCGGATTCCAGTGCGGCGCGTCCCGCCGTGAAATTTAAATTGACCGCCACTTTGTTCGCCAAGGTCACCGCGACGTTCGCAACGACAGCGCCGGCACCGGGGGGCAATACGACAGCCACGCGTTCGCCCGGGCACTGTTTCTTGATCCATCGACTGAGAGCAATGGATGCTGCGAGCAGATCGCCGCGTTTCACCACTCGGCCATCCATTCCGTCAATAATCGCTTCGTCGAATGGTCTCTTCTTCAGGCCGCGCACCGTCGCCCGGCCAAGGTGGCCCATCAGCTCCGGCCGTCTCTGATAGCAGAACTCTCCAAGCTCAAGTAGTCTTTCCCGGGTAAGGCCGATATCAATGGAGTGAGGGGGTATCGGCGATCCAAAAGCAATTGTCGCAATCTGAGGGATCCGCTTCGGAATCTTCAGAAAATATCTGCCGCGTTCGAATGAAAAGATTGAACCCCATAGTCCATCCAGCCAAACCGGAACCACCGCGCACTCGGCTAATCGGGCGATTAATTCGAAGCCCTTACGCAACTTGATCAACGTCCCCGTGCGACTCAGTTCGCCCTCGGGAAAAATGCAAACGATCTCACCTTTTCTGATCCTGTCAGCCGCTTCCCGGAGCGCCTCTCTGGCACGCACATTCGAGATCGGTATCGCCTCGATCAGTTTGAAAATCGGGGTCAGCCACCCGATCCGATAGATTGATTCATGGACAATAAATCGGATTGGTCTCGGGCAAGCAAGTTGTAAAACAACCGCATCCACATAAGTCATGTGATTTGGCACCAGTAAAAAGCCCGATTTCGGCAGCTTTTCGAGCCCAAATGTTTGTACCCGGTAAAATATTCTGGCAACCAGGTTCCCGAAGAGCCGAAAGACACTCTGGCGGAATCTTTGACCTATCGGTGTAGGCATAGTCAAATAGAGAGTTGGCGGCAGCCAAATTGCGGCGTTGCTCGCGAGGAAGGTCCTTCGGTTTTTCTGGGAAGCGACATGCCAGGATTGGCTGACTATCCACGTTGCCAGAAAAGAGGGGAGTGAACAAATTGAAAAGTGGAAGGCTGCTTTAACTGACTTCGCTGCCCCGCCCTTGCATCCTGTCCCGGCCCTCGCTAACGTTTCCGGCAACATGTCCGCCACCCCAATGATGCAGCAGTATCAGAGCATCCGGCGGAGTTTACCCGAAGGAACTCTGCTGCTCTTTCGTCTCGGGGATTTCTACGAACTTTTCTTCGAAGACGCGAAAATCGCGGCCCCAATTTTGAATGTGGCATTAACAAAGCGCAACGGTATGCCGATGTGCGGCGTGCCGTTCCACGCCGCTGAAGGGTACGTCGGCCGGTTGATCAAAGCCGGTCATAGGGTCGCAATTTGCGACCAAACCAGCGAACCGCAGCCGGGAAGGATCGTTGAAAGGCAGGTCAGCCAGATCATCAGCCCCGGGACGGTGAACGATTTCCAACTCTTGGAAGCTCGCCAGAACAACTTCCTCGCGGCGGTGGGACGACGCGCCTCTGCCTCAGCGAACCATTCCTTGGGCACCGGCCTCAAGCACTCGTACGGATTGGCGCTGCTCGATGTAAGCACCGGCGAATTTCGGGTGACCGAGGTGAACTCGTTCAACGCGCTCGAAGATGAGCTGGCTCGTTTCAGCCCATCGGAGGTCCTGGTCCCGGATTCGGACCAGGATCTTATCCGCAAGATTCCGCGCGCCTCTTCGTATGACGGCTTTACCTTCGAGCTGGATCAGGCTTCTTACCTGCTCCGTGAGCAATTCTGCGTTCAGTCGCTTGACGGGTTTGGCTGTAGCGAGATGCCTGTCGCCATCGGTGCGGCCGGCGCGATCGTTCATTATCTTAGGCATCAACTGAGGCGACGGACTTCGCATATCCAGTCGCTTGGAGTTTTTCTTTCTGATCAATACGTGGCGCTGGATGTTGCCACTCAACAGAACCTTGAATTGATACGGTCGAGGGGAGCCGGCGAAGATTCCAGCCTGCTGGCGGCTTTAGATCGAACCGTGACCCCGATGGGCGGGAGGCTCTTTCGCCAATGGCTTCTAAAGCCGCTTCGGTCCCAGGCGGAGATTAGGCAGCGACAGGAGATGGTTCAGCAATTTCTGGATCAGCCTTTTCTGCTCAGCTCCGTGCGGGAGACCCTGGCCAATATTCGTGACGTCGAGCGAACCGTGGGACGGTTAAGCCAGTTGAGCGGAAATGCCAGGGACGTCGTCGCTCTTCGCTTGTCGCTCGAATCCTTGCCGGAACTCAAGGGGCATCTGAAGGCGCTCGCGAAAGCTGTTCTTGTGGAGGGAGAGGACCTGCTGTTGACCCAGATCGCTTCGGGAATTGCTGAGCTGCCCGACTTGGTTCAACTCTTAAGAGACGCCTTGGTGGAGGAACCGCCGGCTTTGATCAAAGAGGGTGGAATGTTTCGCGAGGGGTACGATTCAAGGCTCGATGAATTACGGAGCGCTTCAAGCAGCGGCAAAGATTGGATTGCGGCGCTGCAACAGCGAGAAATCGAACGCACCGGCATCAAATCGTTGAAGGTGAGGTTCACCTCCGTATTCGGCTATTTCATCGAAATCAGCAATTCGAATCTGGGCGCCGTGCCGGCCGATTATACCCGGAAACAGACCACCGTGAACGGAGAAAGGTTTGTCACGCCGGAACTGAAGGAGGTGGAGTCAAAAATTCTGGGTGCCGACGAGCGCTCCAGGGCGTTGGAGTACGAACTTTTTCTACGCCTGCGGGAGAGTCTTTTACAATACTTGCCGCAGCTCCAGAAGACCGCTCGATTTGCCTCGGTTCTGGATGTGATCGCTTCCCTCGCCGAAACAGCCCGGCTCTTCGGTTATTCGCGACCCGCGGTGACCAACGGACCACGGATTTATATCCGCGACGGGCGTCATCCCGTTCTCGACCAGAACGTGACGGAAGAGAAATTCGTCCCTAACGATTGTTTGCTGGATGGCACCGAGAACCGCCTTTTGTTGATCACCGGTCCGAATATGGCCGGTAAATCGACGTTTATCCGGCAGGTCGCCTTGATTGTCTTGATGGCGCAGATCGGCAGCTTCGTACCGGCTGCCACCGCAGAGATCGGCTTGGTTGACCGTATCTTCACCAGAGTGGGCGCCTCCGACGATTTGTCGCGGGGTCAATCGACTTTCATGGTTGAAATGAACGAGACCGCGAACATTGTGAACAATGCCACTGAGCGCAGCTTGGTCATTCTCGATGAGATCGGGCGCGGAACCTCTACATTCGACGGTTTGTCGATCGCGTGGAGTGTTGCGGAGTATCTCCACGACGTACTTCGCTCCCGGACGCTCTTCGCGACGCACTATCACGAGATGACCGAACTGGCGGTCATTTGCAAAGGTGTGAAAAATTACAATGTTGCGGTCAGGGAGTGGAACGATCAGATCATCTTTCTCCGCAAAATCCAGGCCGGCTCTGCCGACAAGAGTTACGGCATACAGGTGGCGCGCCTCGCCGGGTTACCAGAGGATGTCATCAACAGGGCCAAGGAAATTCTTGCTAACCTGGAGGCTTCGGAATTGAATGCCCAAGGAAAACCACGATTGGCCGAAGCCAAGGTTTTTCGGAATCGTGTGAAGCGAAAAGAAGAACCGAAGCCTCAACTCAACCTATTCGACTACCGCCCGGAGTGAGTATCTAGATCCTTCTGTGAATCTTTCCTTTGTGACCTTTGTGTGCTCAAATTGCGAAACTTGATGAAGAAGTATTTGGTACTGATTGCAACTGTCTCGCTCGCCTTTGACGCGTGTGAACGGCATCCTGCCAGCCAATTGCCGACGGAAGGTGAGGGTGTTGCAAAAGAGGGGTCGAGAACGTCGGGAGAGGCGCAGGAAAAGCAGACAACTCCAAAGTCTTCTCCGAGCGGTACTCCAAAAACATATTTTCCGCAGAACTCTTCGTAGGCTAAGCCTTCCGCGTTGCCGATCTTCACGAAAATGCCAAGCCGGGCTCTTCGTGTCCCTTGAAAAAATCAAAGCGGCTCCCTGTCGCGATCGTCTGTAGAATCAGTGCAATCTGCGGTCCAACCTCTCGGCATCGATTTCGGTTTGGAGCGGGGCCGCGACGAGGTCGCGATCCGATCCTTTTAGAATTATTCTTGATATCGTTATCGGTCATGGCAGGTTGATTTTACCGTGAAGCTTTCTCCTGAACTTCTGCAGCGCTTTGCTGCCAGTGGAATTCGGCTGACCAAACAGCGCGAAGAGGTCTTCGGGTTATTACTGCAGAAAAGAGATCATCCGACGGCAACGGAGGTGTTTCTCCGTGCGAAAAAGCATATGCCGTCGATCTCGCTGGCGACGATTTATAACTGTCTGGAGGCTTTGGTTGATCGGGGCCTCGTGAAACAGGTGAACTTGGACCGTGCTCCGACGCGTTATTGCGCAAACCTGCAGGAACATAGCCATTTTTATTGTGAATCCTGTGGAGCGATTTCCGATGTCGAAACCCCTTTCGACGGCACTTGGAATTTGCCCCCGGGCTTTATCGTTGCTCAGGCGGAAGTGTCATTGAGAGGCCTTTGCGAAAAGTGTTCGACGGAGCGCGCTTCCCTCGGAGTGGACCAATCGGGATCGACCCAACATTTAAAACTGAAAAGTCAATATTCAAAACGTCATTCATGAGTTCCATCGCCATTCAAGATTTACACGTTTCCATCGCCGATAAGGAGATTCTCCGAGGAGTGAGCCTCGAGTTCAGCAAAGGGGAAGTCCATGCCGTCATGGGGCCGAACGGTTCGGGAAAGAGCACTTTGGCGAAGGTTATGGCCGGACATCCCGACTACCAGGTGACGGGAGGCGACATTTTGATGGATGGAGTGAGTATCCTTGAGATGGAGCCCGATGAACGTTCGCGCGAGGGGCTTTTCATGGCTTTCCAGTACCCGATGGAGATTCCCGGCGTGAGCAACGCAAATTTTCTGCGCGCCGCGTTGCAAGCCCGGTTGCCTGAGGGCGAGGAGCTCGAGGCGACAGAGTTCTATCAGCAGTTGTACGCAAAAATGGATCTGCTGGAAATTCCCAGGGAGTTCACGGCGCGCTCGGTCAATGAAGGGTTCTCGGGTGGCGAGAAGAAGCGGAATGAGATCTTGCAGCTTGCAATATTGGAGCCCGCTTTTGCCGTGCTTGACGAGACCGACAGCGGCTTGGATATCGACGCTCTGAAGGTGGTTGCCAGAGGGGTCAACACGATTCGCGGACCTGGGATCGGGATTTTACTGATCACCCATTACCAGCGACTCCTGAATTACATCATACCGGATTTTGTTCATGTCATGTCGGAAGGGCGAATTGTCCGAAGCGGGGGCAAAGAGTTGGCTCTGGAGTTGGAAACCAAGGGTTACGACTGGTTAAAGGAGGAAAAGGCCCAGCCTGTTGGCGCGAACTGAAAGGAATGGAGGAGACAAAACAATGAGCACCTCAACTGATTCAATAGCTATCGATCGGGATATTGGTAATTTTTTCTACAATGTTGCGGCGACGCGCGATGCCGGTGTCGGCCTGACGGAGAAAACAATCGATTATATCGTCGATGTGAAGGGGGAGCCGGAGTGGCTCCGCGAATTCCGAAAGAATGCCTACAACGTTTTTATGAGCAAACCCTTGCCGACTCACTGGGCAGGAGACGAACTCAAAGAGATCGACTTTGACATCATCCGGTATTATCTGGCTTCCGGCGACGCCGCCAAGCGGACGTGGGAAGAGGTGCCTGAGGATATCAAGCGCACATTCGAAAGACTGGGCATTCCGGAGAGCGAAAGAAAGTTCCTGGCGGGAGTCGAAGCTCAATTCGACAGCGAAGCGGTCTACTCCAATATAAAAAAGGCCGTTTCGGACCAGGGCGTGATCTTCATGGGGAGTACGGACGCGCTAAAAGAGCGTCCTGACCTCTTCCGAAAATGGTTTGGCAAAGTCATCCCGACCGGAGACAACAAATTCAGCGCGTTGAACAGCGCAGTGTTCAGCGGAGGCAGCTTCATCTATGTGCCGCCGGGTGTGAAAGTGAGACATCCGCTCCAAGCCTACTTCCGGATCAATGCTGAGAACTTCGGCCAGTTTGAGCGGACCTTGATCATCGCGGACGAGGGTTCCGAAGTGATGTACATGGAGGGATGCACCGCTCCGAAGTTCACGACGGCAACGCTTCATTCTGCGGTGGTTGAGCTCGTGGCTTTGCGCGGAGCAAAGATCCAATATATTACCGTCCAGAATTGGGCGCCGAACGTCTTCAACCTGGTGACCAAACGCGGATTGGCGATGGAAGAGGCCGAGATTAAGTGGATCGATTGCAACATCGGTTCCAGGCTGACCATGAAATATCCTGGCGTGGTGTTGAAAGGACGAAAATCTCGCGGCGAAGTCATCAGCATTGCACTGGCCGGCGACGGTCAGCATCAGGATACCGGCGCAAAGATGGTGCACGCAGCCGACGAAACCACCAGCAACATCGTTTCCAAGAGCATCAGTATCGGCAAAGGAAGAGCCACTTACAGGGGGCTGGTACACGTGCCGAAACATCTCAAGGGCTGCAAGAACAACACAGAGTGCGATGCTTTGCTCATCAACGCCGGCAGCCGCACCGATACCTATCCGGCGATCACCGTTCGGGGTACCGGCAACTCTACGCAGCACGAGGCTTCGGTCAGTCAGATCAACGCGGAGCAGATCTTCTATATGCAACAGCGCGGATTGAGCGAGGGGCAGGCCATGAGTCTCGCGGTGAACGGGTTTGTGAATGATCTCGTAAGTCAATTTCCGATGGAATACAGCGTGGAATTGAAGCGACTCATCGATCTTGAGATGGAGGGATCTGTAGGTTAGCGGGGAATTTCGATAATCGGAGGGGGAGCTCTTCGCGGCGTCCGGCTGCCATCATTGCCGATGGCCCCTTCCAGCAGCCCAATGCCTAACACGTATTTCATGGCACAGGGATCAGCCTAACTATGACATCGACCGAACTTTCTCCGATTCTCTCAGGACCTCGACAGTCTTCGGCGCCGGACTGGTTCAGGGAACTCCAGGCGAAGGCCTGGGTGGAGTTCGAAGCAGAACCGATTCCGACTCGTGGGAACGAACTGTGGCGGTTTTCCTCGGTGAAGAATCTTGCCCTGGAGGGTTATGTCGCTGCTCCGGATTTCTCCGGCCATACCTCGACTTTGACGCGTCCGCGCGAATACCCAAATCCGGCCGGTCGGATCATTTTCGCCAACGAGGCCCTGGTAACAGCGGAGTTGCTCGACCCGGCACTCGAACGCGCCGGAGTGATATTTACGACTCTGTCGGACGCACTGGAAAAGCATTCCGAACGGTTACGAGAACATTTCATGGCACAATCTGCTCGGCTGGGCTCGGCAAAATTTGCCGCATTGCACAAGTCCGTCGTGCAAGCCGGTACGTTCCTGTGGATACCACGCGGTATCGAGATTCGCGACCCCTTCGAAGTATTTCACTTGGTCCAGGGAGATTTATCGGCCGTTTTCCCGCACACCTTGCTTATCGCCGAAGACAATAGCCGGGTCACGTTGCTGGAACATTTCGTCTCGGCGAACCCCGAGGATCGCGGACTCGCCTGCGGAGTGAATGACCTCGTTCTGAAGCCGGGCTCCAAGCTGAATTACGTCAGCATTCAGGAGTGGAGCAAAAACTTTGTTTCGGTCCAGGTGAATTCCACCGTCGCCGCGAAGGACTCAGCGGCATTGAACCTTGCCTTGAACTTTGGAGGAAAATATTCGCGTCTTGAGAGCATTAGCCGAATGATCGACCGCGGTGCGCGCAGTGATATGCTGGCAATCAGCGTGGCACGGGACGAACAGGAGTTCGACCAACGCACGTTGCAGGACCACCAGAAACCAGATACCACCAGCGATCTTCTGTATAAAAATGCGCTCCACGACCGGTCGCGAACGATTTTTTCCGGGCTGATCAAGGTCGAACCGGGCGCGCATCGAACCGACGCGTATCAGAAGGTTCGGAATCTACTCCTGAGCGATGAAGCGGAGGCAAACTCCATGCCGGGTCTGGAAATTCTGGCGGATGACGTGCGTTGCACGCACGGAGCGACTTCCGGACAAGTAGAACCCGAGGAACTGTTTTATCTGAAAAGCCGAGGTATCGACGACCTCGCATCCAAGCGCCTGATCGCACGCGGTTTTCTCAATGAGGTGGTCGATCGATTGCCGGAAGAACAGCTCTCCGACTACCTGCATCAGCAAATCGAAGCCCGGTTGTAGGCGAAACGCTGAAGGATCAAAGCCGGGGCTTGGCCTAGGTCGGCGGATAAACGCTGAGGCGATCGTTTTTACTAAACAGATTGCGCAATTAGGTGAATCTTGACATGTTTCGACCGCTAAAATTGCAGAATTTACCGCACAAAGTGGTCGTAAATATAGAAAAAATGGCCACTTTGACCTGCCTGCGCTTTCGGGTTAGGTTCCCGTCGCTGTTCTAAGTGAACCGAATCACGCGGATCACCCGTCCCGAGGAAGTTCAGTGAACACGCCGAAAGCAGTTTTTTTGTGCAGTTGGCAAGTACTTGCTTTATAGGTTCGTCTGCCAAAGTTGTCGGCGTGAAATGCCCGGAGCATTGAGCAGCAAATTAACTTAGGATTGTTGGAATAGATCATATGGTCACTTTGTTCGCCAGGTTTGCTCCCATCTTGGCCGCCGAGGCTGCGGCCTCCAGTGGTCGCCCGATTCCCGACTGGGCCAAAGGCAACACGATATTTGAAACATTTTTTAAGGGCGGACCGGTGATGTACCCGATCGTAGCAGTTCTCGTAGTGGCGGTTGCGGTTGTTCTCGAACGAATCGTTTGGTGGACGATCCAAACTGCTCGCCGGGAGCCGGACAAATTGGACAAGGTTTATGCCGCATTGGAACAAGGGAACGTTGCCGGCGCGGTTAACCTTGCCCGCGGTTCCAAAGATCCCCTCATTCGTACGGTCTGGCACGGGCTCAGCCATGTTCACGCTTCTGTTGAAGGAGCTCTGCAAGTTGCTGCCGGGGTAGAGATTCAGCGGGCCGGCCGGTTCATGTCAGTAATGGATACGACGATTACTCTGGCGCCTCTGCTCGGATTGCTCGGGACCGTCACTGGTATCATGGGTTCCTTTAATTTCGTTGGGAACGCCGATCTGGCACCGGCTAAGGTCAGTGGAGGTATCGCAGAAGCGTTGATCGCCACCGCGTGTGGTCTTGGAATTGCGATTTTCACTCTGATTTTCTTCAACTTTTTCAACGCGAGAGTTGCGCGACTCATGTTCGAGCTCGAATCGACCTCTAACAACGTCATCCTGATGCTGAACTCTTTGAGAAACCGAAGCAACATTGGCACTGATCAAAATGCACATCAGCAGTCACAGCAGTTCGCCGGTACCAATTAAACGGGCCCGGATCGAGATCATCCCTCTGATCGACATCATGTTCTTCCTGCTCGCCGCCTTCATGCTGGTGAGCCTAACGATGATCAACATGAAAGGGATTGACGTTAACCTGCCGACAGCGACAAGTGCTCAGCCTAATAACAAGCCGGATTTTACGATGGTGAGCATCGATGCGCTCTTGGACATCTACGTCGAAAAGGAGAAGGTGGCGAAGGACGACCTTTTACCGAGATTTCAAAAGCTCTACGAGGCCAATCACGATGTTCGGATTTTCATTCGTGCGGACAAGGATGCGACCTACGAGACTGTTGTCTTCGTCTTGGACAAGGCCCGGACCGCCGGAATCCAGAAGGTAGGCCTGGAGATCAAGGCATACCAGTCCAGTTCTCAACCCACCCCCAGCCCTGGAGCGTCTGCGGTGCCGTCGATGCCTGCATCGCATTAGCTGTGGTTAGTAAGACAGGAGGTGCCTGCTATGGCCGACCATGACATCAAGCGGCCCTTCCGATCGAGGGATGGTGCACCGTTCGTGGTGTTCCTTATCATGTCGCTGGTCGTCAATGGAGTAGGCGCCTATTGCGGTTGGTGGATCAAATTCCCAGAGGCCCCTCCCTTAAAAGATAATGCGATCCAGCTGACTGATATCGATGTCAATGATGTCGAAAAGCTCGGCGATCCGAACGCACTGGAAGAACCCCCTCCACCTGAACCTGAGCCGCCGCCGCCCCCCGAACGCGAACCGACTCCGCCTCCACTGGATAAGCCGCCGGAATTTGAAATTCCTCAAGCGACGCCCACGCCGGCGCCCAGTGCAGCGCCGACTCCGGAGAATTCTCCGAAGCCTCATCCGACTCCAAAGCCGCATCTGGCACCTGCGGTTAAGCCGGCCGGTACACCGAACCCGCACCCTGCGACAGCCCCTGGATTGACCAAAGGCAGCCTGACTGGCGCCCCGGACGGAACCGGAAATGGTGGTCCCCGTTCGGGTCTGCTCCTCCGAAGTCCGCGCCCTCCTTATCCGTCGCAAGCCCTTCAAATGCACCTTTCGGGCGATGTGCGGGTGATGATGACGGTGCAGGCCGGGAATATCGTCGACGCGCACGGCTCCGGGCCGCCCATGTTGGCGAGCGCCGCCGCGCGATGGGTGAGGACCAACTGGAAGTTTAGTCCGACGACAAACGGAACGTACACGCTTCCCGTTTCATTCGTACTGGCCCATTAGCGAGCGTTGGCAGTTGGCGCGTTGCGGATCGTTTAACTTCTAGTTCCGCAAGAAAGTCGTTTTAGGCAAGCCGTATCGCCATCCCGAAAATTTCTGCTCAGATTTCGCGCTAGTGCGCGCCGGCTATACTGGGAATATCTCAGAGACCTCGGGACGATTTTTGAAATCGTTGGAAGAAATCGTTCTCTACCGATGGACCGCGATTGGCACCACTCATGGTTGAATTTGTGGAAGGAAATCCGCTTTTGCTTGACTAAAAATCCCAAAACCATTAGACGGGGGCGTAGGTTTCGTAGTTGCGAGTGACTTTTCTCATATTTCAAGCTAGTCAAATCACAGAGCGTTTCCATCGACCGATCCTCGATCGCGTCGGTGGTAATGTGCTTTTTCCTGCGGGAGTGAGATCACGAAATGCCCGGCGCGCTGGAGATCAGTGCCGCCGGGAGTAAAATGAAAAGAAAAGTCACCAATCGGTTTCTTGCCGCACTCGCCATTGCATGGCTGGCGCTGGCCCTTGCTCCGACAAAGGGTAGATCGCAGCAACAGCCGGAACCGGCAGCGCCCCTGACCACAGCTCCGGCGACCGCCACCACATCCGGCGGCGGAGAGCTGGGAAAAGTTACCGTGACGGGGTACATTATTCCTCGAATCGGCGACGGTCCGCAGCCGGTCGAGACCCTTACCAAGGATTTCATCCAGAAGCAAGGCGATCAAAACCTCAACGATATACTCAACAGGTACCCGGGTGGGCTCAGTATTCAAAATACCCTGACTTCCCCGGCGAACACCACTTCGCCCGCCTCATCTTTCTACGGTCTTCGCGCGTTGGTTGGCGCAACCCTCGTGTTGGTCGACGGATATCGTTTTCCGAACTATCCGATTCCGAATAGTAACATGCAAACGTTCGTTGACATCGATTCGATCCCATTGGCCGCAACTGACCGGATTGAAATCCTCAAGGATGGCGGCAGCGCGACGTACGGATCGGATGCGGTTGCAGGCGTTGTCAATGTCGTCACTAAAGATGAGTACAACGGCGCTGACATTACGAACTACTTTGGCATCAGCCAACGCGGAGACTTCGAAGTTTATCACGGCTCCTTTACCGCGGGCCTCAGTGACACACCTCTTTTCGGTGGAAAGTTCAGTGTTGTGGCGGCCTTTGACTACTACAGCCAGTCACCCATTGAATCTCTCGATCGCTGGTACGCTTATGGGGACCGCAGCAAACTCAGTCCCAACTATCCGAACCAACCTGTCGCATTCTTTCCTGCCAACGGGGGCTACGTCGGAAACACCAGCGGTAATTTCTATCAGCTCAATCGTGGAGTATCGGGTTCGCACATTACCCAGAGCGATTTTGCTGTGAATGGCACGCCGGATGAAACGTTTATCCCGACCGACGAGCAGCTGGCCGCCCGAGAAACCCGTTACGGCGGCATTCTCAATGCTAGTTATTCACCCACTGATTGGTTGAAGTTTTACAACCGGTTCATCATTTCGCGAGACGAAGAGAATAGCGTCACACCGAACCAGGGATTTAGCTCGAACGACAGGATAACAATCCCGGCAAATAATCCGTTCAACCCTTGGGGAGAATCCCTTACCCCAACCGGGCAACTGTTGCGGGAATTTGGCCCCTGGAGCTCGGATGTCATTACACGAACTTTGCGCAACATCGTCGGCGCGACAGTGCAATTGCCTCATGATTGGTTCGTTGACGCCAGCTTCCTCTACGGAGAGAGCGACACTACATGGACTCTCTATAACGCAATTAATAAAAGCAGGTTGCAAGAGGCTCTGGACGGGACGCTGCCGGGTTTCGAGGGACAATTTTTCAATCCATTTAACGACGAGCACTTGAACGTCCATCCTAACCAACAATTTTACGATGCTCTTCGAACGGAGCAGATCCAGGATAACCGGACCGACATCGTTCAATGGACCATCAAGGCCGGTGGTACAGTCGTAGAGCTACCTGGCGGACCACTCACGATCGCAGGGGGAATGGAATATCGAAGTGAAAGTCTGATCCAGAGCAACGACCACAACAGCGAAATAGACAACATCGCTTCCGGGGACTTTGAAGGAAAGCTTTTATCCGCTCGGCGTTACATCAAATCTGTTTACGGCGAGTTGGACGTTCCGCTCATTGGGGAGAAATGGTCGTGGCCGGGTTTGAGAAATCTCGATCTTATATTGTCTGAGCGAGACGACGAATACAGTGATTTCGGTAATGCAGCGAAACCCAAACTCGCGATCCGGTACAAACCATTCGATGATCTGACGTTTCGCGGTACGTACTCCGAGGGTTTTATCGCGCCTACGCTGGGCCAGCTTTTTGGAACCCCGACCCAATTCCAGGCGCCCATCTTCGACCCCCAAACTGGCAAGACATATGATGCTCTTTTGCAGAACGGTGGAAACCGAAACCTGAAACCGGAAAATTCGTATGGCTACTATCTGGAGGCAATCTGGACGCCTGCGTCAAAGGACGACAACAGTTGGTGGCACTGGGCAAAGGGATTTAGCGCATATGTCGACTGGTACCAGATCGATCTTCGCAATCAGATTTCGACAATTGAACCCCAGACGCTTATTGGCGCTCCTGACGCGTTTCCCGGAACGGTTATACGAAATGGCGCAGGACTTATTCAGGAAGTCATTGCCAACTTTACGAATGTGGGAAACACGCTGACGGACGGGATCGATTTTGGAGCTAGCTATCTAACGAAGGAATTCAATTGGGGCAAACTCGATTTCGAACTCAACGCCACCTACGTTTACAAATTCGACGAGCACAGACTTGAGGGCAATGCGAATGGATCAGCCAGTTTCCAGGTGTTGCAGGCAGTTGATGCTCTTGGTTACAGCGGGCCGGATTTTAAAATGGTGGCCAGCTTGTTTTATTCCAAACATCTCTTTGGAAACGATAACTTCCGTACGGGGCTTACGCTGAACTATATTGATTCAGAATCAGACTTCATCTCGGACCTCAAGGGGTCGCTTCCCGCAGTGGACACCGGTCAGAATCCGCCCGGTTATACCCACGTGTTAGGAAGCTGGACGACCCTTGACTGGCAGATTTCCTATGAATTCGGACCTCTTGCGGAGGTCACGCCGGAAACTCCCCCTCCTGGCTACTCCAAGGATGGCAAGCGTGTTGTCGGAGAAAAAGCGATCTCGCCCAAGGCGGAAGGCTCCAGGTGGGGCTGGCGTAGGCTGTTGGCAAACACAACTTTGACGTTTGGGATCAATAACCTCGCTGACACGCCGCCGCCCCTCTCAGTCCAAGGTGGTACCTTTTTTCAGGGTTACGATACCACGGCCGCGACTCCCATCGGACGGTACTTCTATATTGAGCTTGAAAAGAGGTTTTAGGCTTCTTAGGACGGGAAACGCCTCATCGCTGCAAAGTCGAGTCGATCTGCTGTTTTTCTTTGTTTAACGATGCCGCTTACTTCCTTGCCAGATGTGAACCGGTAGGCGTCAAATAACTGAGCCACCGGGAAAGTGTCACTTTTTCGTAAAACAGGGTAGAGACCTTGTCGCTGTTGGGATAGTTGATGTAGCGACGAAGGTAGTCTGACTCCACCAACCTCTTTGAACCGGTCGCTAAAACGCTGCCTTTTGGGTCAGTGAGCGTGTACTCAAACTCAAGTCGAAGAGGAGAAGCACCCTCGCGATCGAAACGGACGTTATTGAACTTTCGGATTCGCGATGGCGCCAAGCGTCCCGCCAAATCAATGTCGGTAAATCGTAAGGATAATGTTGCATCAGGAAAGCGCTTGGCCACGACGGGTGACAGATACGAAGATACTTGGTCTCTGAAGATTCGAGCCGAGTCGATTTCGTTACGCCCCTGGATACGGAAGTCAGTGAAACGTTCAGGATGAACGAACTCAATGCGGAGGTTGCCGTGTTCGCTCGCGAGCAAGGCGCACGCGCCGAAACTGAGCAGCGGCAGAAGGAGCAAGCGATGCAGTATGCTCACATTCATAAAAAAGGTATTCTTGGTCCACATTGTATGCCTTTTTCCAACCGGGCGCATCTCGAGAAGGAACCAGCAGACGCTAAGGGCGTAAATGAATCAGGCCGCCGACATAAGGCCACTGTCACGGCGTATCGTCTTCCAAACTCGATGACGACACATTCCATGCGTAGACAAAGCAGGCCATCAGACCTACTGATTACCGATTACTTGTTCCTGATGACCGATTCCCTTTAAGAAATCGCCGATCAGCGCTCATGAACCAGATATTTGAAAAAGCGAACCAGTGGCTAAACGATCTCGTCAGTTATATTCCTGGGAAACCGATTGAGGATGTGGCGCGGGAACTAGGACTCGAACCAAGTCAGATCGTAAAACTTGCCTCGAACGAAAACCCGCTTGGACCCTCTCCGATGGCGGTCAAGGCGATGCAAGAGGCCCTGCTGAGCGCGCATTTCTATCCGGATGGCGGCGGTTATCATTTGCGCCTCGGCATCGCTGAGAAATTTGGCGTGAGCATTAATAACGTAATGCTGGGGAATGGTTCGAACGAGATCATTGAATTTCTTGGGCACGCCTTTCTGCAACCGGGCGACAATATCGTCACCGCCGAGCATGCGTTCGTGGTTTACAAGATCCTGGCAAAGCTTTTCGGAGCGGAGACCGTCGAAGTCCCAGATCCGAATTTGACGCATGATCTCCCCGCAATGGCAGCCGCGATCAACGATCGGACAAAAGTCGTTTACATCGCGAACCCGAACAATCCAACAGGTACGATGGTCAGTGAGAATGAACTGGACCGTTTCATTGACCGCGTACCGAAAAACGTCGTCGTGGCGCTGGATGAAGCATACTACGAATTTTTGCCTGAGCCGCCGGATACATTGAAATATATGCGTAACCACCCCAATGTGATTGCGCTTCGAACCTTTTCAAAAATTCAGGGCTTGGCAGGCTTGCGAATCGGTTACGGATTGGGGCATGAAGATTTAATCCGGTTGCTGCAGAAAACCAGGCAGCCGTTCAACGTCAATTCAATCGCGCAAGCTGGCGCTCTGGCCGGCCTTCGGGATGAAGCATATCAGGCGAAAACAAGGGAGGTGGTCAGACAGGGGCGGGATTTTCTCCAGGCAGAATTTCGCAAGCGGAATCTTGAGTATGTCCCGAGCGTGGCAAATTTCATCCTGGTCAATGTTGGTAAGGGAAAAGAGGTATTTCAGAAACTGCTTAAACGAGGGATGATTGTGCGTGCGATGGACGAGTACAAGCTCGCGGAATGGATCCGAGTTACGGTTGGAACACCTGAACAAAACCGCAGATTCCTCGAAGATTTGGATCGGATATCAACCACAGATTACACGGATTGCACAGATTGAGATTTGTGGAACGCCGCACCGATGATTCCATATGTTTCTTGATCCATCGCGACAGTATATAACATAAAGAAAATCTGTGAAATCTGTGGTTTAATTCTTTCTTTTCTCCTGTGGCTTTCGAAGACACCATCGCTGCCATCTCCACTCCGATCGGTGAAGGAGCGCTCGCGGTTATTCGCCTGTCCGGTCGCGACGCGTTGTCCGTTCTCGCTCGGATTTTCTCCGGCGCGATTGCTCCCGAGAAATTCGTCCCTCGCCGAGTAGTCTTTGGGAAAATCCACGATGCAGCCGGGAAAGTAGACGAAGTATTGGTGACTTATTTCCGGGCGCCAGCCACCTACACAGGGGAGGATGTGGTGGAGATCAGTTGCCACGGTGGAATTCTGGTGACTCGGCGAGTGTTGGATCTGCTGTTAGCGGCCGGAGCTCGGATGGCAGATCCAGGGGAGTTCACGCAACGGGCGTTTCTAAATGGGAAAATGGATCTGACGCAGGCAGAGGCGGTCATCGATCTGATCCGAGCACAGACCGAACTCGCCCTGCGGGCTGCTAACGAGCAATTGGCCGGACATCTGGGGAACGAGCTAACCGATATTCGCGAGCTCTTGCTGACCACTTTGGCTCATGTCGAGGCGTACATTGACTTTCCGGATGAACAAATCGATCCGGACACCGGCAAAACGCTACTCGACCGGATACTGGCGTTAGAAAATCGCCTCGATCGCTTACTAGCTACGGCTGATCAAGGTCGGGTGCTCCGTCATGGGTTAAGGACTGTCATCTACGGAGCGCCCAATGTCGGTAAGTCGAGTCTGTTGAATCTTCTGCTCGGCTACGACCGGGCGATTGTGAGCGAGGTGCCCGGTACCACGCGGGACACGATCGAAGAAGTGATCAATGTTCGCGGGATCCCGGTTCGATTGATCGATACCGCCGGAGCCCACGAGTCCTCCGACCTTGTGGAAAGCGAGGGGATCCGGCGCACTCAGCAGCAAGTTGAACAGGCCGATCTTCTCATTCAGGTCGTGGACGGCAGCAGGCCTCCGGCGGATTTTAGAGTCTTCGCTGACCGCAACAGTCTGCTTCTCCTGAATAAATGCGACCTGGGAGTCCGCCCGCAATGGGACAAGTTCAAGGGCGTCCGGTTTTCCTGCAAAGAGAGAACTGGGTTGGAAGATCTGAACCAGGCGATCTGGGATTGTGTGATGGGCGAAAAGGTCAAACTTGCCGATGTTCGAGTGGCGATTAACGCGCGACATCAGGCTTGTCTCCAAAGCGCGAAAGAGCTCCTGGTGGCAGGTGGCCGAAGCTTGCAGGATGGCAAATCCCCAGAGTTTATCTCGATCGAGTTGCGCGGAGCTCTCGACGCTGTCGGCGAAGTGGTCGGCAAGCTCGACACGGAAGACTTGCTGGAAAAAATCTTCAGCGAGTTCTGTATTGGAAAATGAAACTCGCATTCCTCCGAGTTCACGGATTCTCATCCGAGACGAGAAGGATACACGGTCCCCGGCATCGACATTTTTGTTCCGGGTGAATTTGCAGCCTTCAACTCCTCCTCCTTGGCCGTGCCGCTTTACGAACGTCTCCTGAAGCCGATCCTTTTCTCGATGGACCCTGAACTGGTCCACGAATTGGCGATTGCTGCGCTGGAGACGCTCTCTAGGCTTCCGTGGCTGCTCGATGTCGTGCCTCGCTCCGGCGACCAAAGATTAAACAGGGAATTGTTTGGGCTTCGTTTTCCGAACCCGGTTGGTCTCGCTGCCGGTTTTGACAAGAACGGGATGGCACTTCCTGCCTGGGGGGCAATGGGATTCGGCTTTATCGAAATCGGAACCATCACATCGCAACCCCAGGTCGGGAATCCGCGCCCGCGGATTTTCCGAATTCCAGAGATGGAAGCCTTGATCAATCGACTCGGGTTTAACAATCAAGGAGTTGAAAAAATCGCGGTGCGTCTTGAACAGCTCCGCCTATCATCGAATTGGCCGAAAATTCCCGTCGGCCTCAATATTGGAAAGTCGAAGGTTGTCCCGCTCGAGGAAGCTGCGAGTGATTACCTCCGATCCTTTAAGCGTTTGCAGGGCCTGGGCGATTATTTCGTCCTTAATGTGAGTTCACCGAACACGCCCGATTTGCGCAAGTTGCAGGAAAAAACAGCAATCGGCGAACTTTTCAAAGCAGTTCAGCAACAGAACCAGGGGAAACCGCTTCTGGTCAAAATCGCGCCCGATCTGACTCCGGAACAACTCGATCATATTCTCGCGCTGGCGCAGGACTATCGGCTGGCTGGAGTCATTGCAACGAACACCACGACCGATCAACGGACCCTTCCGGAAAATAAACGTCTGGTGGGCGGACTGAGCGGGAAACCGTTGTGCACCCGTTCCCTTGAGATTTTGCGTCATATCAAAAGGCATAGTTCGCTTCCGGTGATCTCCGTCGGAGGGATCATGAACGAGGACGACGCGAAAGAGCGGTTCGATTCAGGGGCCGAGCTTGTTCAAATTTACACCGGTTTCGTTTATCGCGGGCCGCGTTTAGTGCGAGAAATAGCGGGGTCTTTGGTGAAAACGCAGAACTGAAAGGAGGGTCTGGAAGGCAGAAGCCACCAGTCAGAGTTGATGCAGAATTCGACTCGGCTACCAGGCGATTTGACTCCAGTATTTGGTCCGCAGGCATTTTGCTCCTGAACTCCTGACTTCTGACTTCTGTCTTCAGACTCCCAATGCCATACGACACCGACTCCCTGATCCGACTCGACAAAGCCCACGTGTGGCATCCATTCACGCAGATGCGCGACTGGAATGAGCCCGGTCACCAACCACTCGTGCTGGTTAGCGGGCATGGAGCATGGCTGGAAGATAGCCTTGGCGGACGCTACCTGGATGGGAACTCTTCCATCTGGACCAACATCCATGGACATGGTCACCCGATTTTGAATCGAGCTATTCGCGAGCAGTTGGAGCGAGTGGCTCACACCTCCTTTCTCGGTTTTACGAATCCCCGAGCGGTCGAGTTGGCTGCACGCCTTGTTGGGCTTTTACCCGGATCTTCGTTGACGAAGGTGTTCTTTTCAGACGACGGCTCGACAGCGATCGAGGTGGCGATCAAAATGGCTGTCCAATATTTCCTGCAGACTGAACGTCCAGGCAAGACAGGGTTTATTTCTTTTGAAAACGCTTATCATGGAGATACGCTCGGCGCTTCCAGTCTCGGTGGGATTTCGTTGTTCCGAGACCGATTCAAGTCGCATCAATTTCCCGTGACTCGAATTGGATCGGTTGAGAATCTTGCGGCGATTGACGGTTCGGCGATCGCCGGCTTGGTCATCGAACCGATGATCCAAGGCGCAGCTGGAATGCGGTTGTGGGCGCCCGGAACCCTTGAAGCGTTGCGTCGGTGGTGTGAAGATAATGGAGTCCTTTTGATATTTGACGAGGTTATGACAGGCTTCGGACGGACAGGAAAGTATTTCGCCTGTCAGCATGACGAAGTGTACCCTGACTTTCTAGCGGTCGCCAAAGGTTTAACCGGCGGTTACCTTCCATTGGCTGCAACTCTCACGACGGACCAGGTCTTTTCAGGATTTCTGGGTTCCTGTGAAGAGACCTTCTATTACGGTCACAGCTACTGTGGCAATCCGCTCGGGTGCGCCGCGGCGCTCGCGAACCTGGCGATCTTTAAGGAGGAGGGTGTTCTTGAAAAGTTGCAGCCGAAGATTCAGCATCTGGCCCTGCGGCTGCGCGCGCTGGAAGACCTTGCGAATGTGCGCGAGATCCGCAGAGCCGGATTCATTGCGGGGATTGAGGTTGCCCGGCGAAACGGAGATTCATTCGATTGGCGTGACCAGGCAGGAGCGAAGATTTGCCTTGCCGCTCGTCGCCGCAATCTGCTCACGCGCCCAATCCGTGACGTCATCGTTCTCATGCTACCCCTTTGTGTGACCTTAGAGGAAATAGACCTTGCGATCGATGCCATCGAGAAGGCAATCGCGGAAGTTTGCGGCTGGTAGCAGCGTCCCCGCTTTGCTCCTTAGTTAGTTAGCCCCGGGCAAACCGAGGATGGTTCGCTCGGTTACGAGGACGAAATTTCGTCTTCAATAGCCCGGTTGCGAGGATCGGACGGTTCGAGTCGGATCGCGTTCCGGATTGCTTCCTTTGCTTCACTCTTTCTCTCGAGCTTACTGAGGGCCAACGCGAGGTTACCCCAACTCGCCGCCGTACCCGGAAAAATCTCAACGGACTTCCTCGCCGCCATTTCGCATTCTTCCCATCGACCAAGTTCCGCAAGGCACCAGGTAAGCTCGAGCCACGCCTCACCGTTCATTGGAGAAAGCTGCACTACCCGGAGGAAATGATCGGTTGCTTCGGGCCAGCACTTCGTCATCCGATACCCCAGGCCGGCTACAAACGCGGCCAGAACCTGATGGTTCCCGATGATTTGCAGGAAAGCGTGCGCGCGTTCAGCCTGGTGCCGTATTTTTGCTTCGATTTCTTCGACGCGCGCTTGCCGCCCTTCAGCACTGGCAAGATCGGCTGCCTGCTCAAGATCCCAAAGGTAGTTTCCCATCTCGCGGAGTTTCTCGTCATAGTCGGCGTCCGTTAACCCGGGATAATTCATAAAGCCGTAGCGCACCAAGACAGCGTAACACCAAGAATCATTTTCACAGGTGGTCTCAGAACGGCTACGCCGCGCTGTGACCTTCTTTGACAATGATTCCTCATTGAAGTCAACAGATCAGACCGGAAAGTCACCGTCCCCTTCCGCAACTTCTGAACTCCTCCAAGGTTTCCGTTGGGAAGAAAAGAACTTGATCAGAACGTCGCTTTCACGCGTTATGGTGTGCGACAATCGATGAGTTCCAAGGTCCTCGCATTCATCAATTTCAAAGGTGGCGTCGGGAAGACCGCCACGGTGGTGAATATTGGGGCGACGCTGGCAAAGCTGCATGAAAAGAGAGTTTTGATTGTCGATCTCGATCCGCAATCCAATTCAAGTCTCTGGCTGATGAGACCGGATCGGTGGCGCGAGCATGTGGCTCGAGGGAGACGCTCGACCTTTCAAATTTTTGAAGATGCGCTTCAAGGAAAGGCTCGCTTCAATTTTGATGAGTCGTTGGTGAAGGGTGTTATTACCTGGACCGGATTCACCGATTTAGCGAGGCTGCATCTGCTGCCGGCTTCGGTCGAGTTGCTGCGGGTTGAGGACAGGATTCACGAGTTGCGTGCCCCGGCGATCTATCAGATTCTGGAATCGGCGCTGGGAACGCAGTTCAAACAATACGAATATGTCCTTCTGGATTGTCCACCGAACCTTTACAGCACGACAAAAGCCGCGATTTTCTCTGCCGATAGCTGCATTGTCCCGTTTGTCCCTGATTATCTGTCGCTCTCCGGTTTCCAGGTGTTGGCGGAACAGATAGCCGAGATGCGAGAGAAATTTGCTCCCTACCTTCCGGGGCGCCGGAAGCCCAACATTGGAGCCCTGATCGTTAGTCATTACCGGCAGTCAGGCAATGTTT
Organism: uncultured Verrucomicrobiae bacterium; assembly: GCA_963782115.1. Classification (GTDB taxonomy): domain Bacteria; phylum Verrucomicrobiota; class Verrucomicrobiia; order Chthoniobacterales; family JAFAMB01; genus JAFAMB01. Next base: position 231,429 of record CAWAIK010000009.1, on the reverse strand, counting down.
TTCGGCTCGCGGTAAACGAGCTTGAGCTTTCCATGGCCGATCTTCGGGAAAAAGGCCTGCTCTCTGATCAGGCGATCCTGCTGAAACCTTATCTTCGGCATTGCGTCCGGGTCGCCGAGTCTACGAGTGAGCATCTGCCGGTAATACTCTACGCGCCGGGCAGTATCGGCGCACAGGATTATGCTGACTTGACACAACAGTTTGTTGACCTCTTTGAGAGCAAAAAATGAATTACTCGGATCTCGCAAGCAGACTTTCGCAACTCGGAGAACGGCTGGCCAAAAACTCCGACAAATTGGAGGGAGATATTCTTGGGCGGTCGGCTCGAAATCTTGCCTCGCAGCTTGACCGGTTCGAGCAACAGCTTGAGAGCCATCTTGCCAGCCGGAAATCCGGGGAGCTCTTGCTCGAAAACTTGCTTCGCTCCCCGACGTCGAAGAGGCATCTCACCATTCCTCTGTTGAAACATGGGTTACGAGAGATCTGTGGGAAACGCCTCAAGTCGGAAGAGCCCGCTGCGGCGAAGCGCGAGTTCATCGAATTGGTTCGCGGAGCCGGTAAACAGGATCAAGCGGTGGAATTTTTGAAAGAGGCATTTGCTCAGGCTGCGCACGTAGAATCCGGAGGCAAAGATAAGGCGCTTCTGCAACGTGAATTTTTCCACTTGGGCCAACTCCTCGACGAAGAATTCGCCAGGGAGATTAGCTCACGAACGTTTGCCGAACTGCGTCGCGTCGCCACCGTTAATGGCATCAGATTCACTAATAAAACGAGCAGGCAGCGTCTAACCACACTTATTCGCCGATACGCTCAACGCGCCGCTTTCAATGTCGCGGCGGCTCGTGTAGCCTCTCGAAATTAACGGGGATGATGCAGAGTGACCTGGAGAGAGTGCTTTATCGCGAGGAGGAAATTGCCGCGCGACTCGATCAACTGGCAGTTCAAATCACGGAGGACTATCGCGGAAAAGATCTGACCGTGCTCGCAATCCTGAATGGCAGCCTGATCTTTATGTCTGATCTCCTCCGTCGGATTCCCCTTCCGCTGCAGTTCGACTGCCTGCGCGTAAAAAGTTACTACGGCGGCACGGTATCAACTGGGCGAGTACAGTTCGATCATGCGGCGCTCCCGCTTATACACGGCAGGCACGTTTTGTTGCTCGATGATATTCTGGATAGTGGAAACACTTTGGCAGCGATCATCGAAGCCATCCGTGCCGAAGCCGGGCCTTTAAGCCTGAAAAGCTGCGTGCTTTTGCGAAAAATGAAAAAGCGAAGCTTGTCGATTGAGGCAGACTATGTCGGATTCGATATCGAGGACGAGTTCGTCGTCGGCTATGGCCTCGACTATCAAGAGAGATATCGGAACTTGCCGTTGATCGGTGTTCTGAAAACCTGAGAGTGCTGATTCAAATCCAATATTTTGCCCAGCTCCGCAGCCGGGGAGGACCGGACTCGATTGAATTGGCGGAAGGAGCAACCGTCGATGATTTGCTCAACCGCCTGTTTGAAGAGAGACCGAGCCTGGAGGCCTGGAACAAGCATCTTTTGATCGCCGCGGGAACCGAATGGGTCCAACGAGATTATGTGGTTAAACCAGGGGATACGATTTCGTTGATGCCGCCGGTTCAAGGTGGATAATTTCTCAGATGCCGGTCGCAATGGACGCGCTCCGGGCATCCGATCCTCAGAATTAGCAGGAGCCTGACGAATGATGAAAGCTCTACGTTTCGAAAAGACCGGCTCTTTGGATGAGTTGAAGATCCAGGAGGTCCCGGAGCCGGTGCCTGGTCCGGGCTTCGTCTTGGTTGCCGTGCAGGCAGCCGGTTTGAATCCCAGCGATGCCAAGAATGTCCTGGGTAGAATACATGAAACCACGGTGCCAAGAATCCCGGGTCGCGACTTTGCCGGGACAATTGCCGTTGGCACAGAATTGTATCCAATCGGGATGGAGGTGTTCGGCTCGGGGGGCAACCTGGGCTTCGCTCGTGACGGGAGTCATGCAGAGTACGTCGAGGTGCCAGCCGAAGCGATTCAACCCAAGCCACGCGCGCTGACGGTTGAGCAGGCTGCCACAGTCGGGGTTCCGTATCTTACCGCCTGGCACGCGATCATGGAGGGTGCTTCTCTAAAGGAGGGCGAAACGATTCTCATCAACGGTACAACCGGAGCTGTCGGAGATGCGGCTGCTCGCATTGCAAAACGAATTTGCAAAGCAACGGTGATCGGGACGGCACGCCGTCACACGGATGTCGTTCGACTGAAACTCTTGGATTACATCGACGGCCTCGCCGATCTGACCGGTGGGTCTGTTTCTCTACCGGAACAAATCCGGGCTGAGACCGGCGGCCGAGGCGCCGACGTGGTCTTTGACGTGGTCGGAGGCCCGTTGTTTGAACCTTGTTTAAATTGCCTGGCATTCGGAGGCCGCCAGGTAGCGATCGCATCCAGCCCGGATCCGAAGGTCACATTTAATCTGGTCGACTTCTATCATAACGAATCCCGCCTCATCGGAGTGGACTCGATTCAACTCTCCTTTGAACAGTCGGGTCGGATTTTGAGAAGTTTGTTGCCTTATTTTGAATCCGGCGATTTCGGGGCCCAAACCGATCCGGTGCCGGTTGGGTTTGACGCTGTGTTGAGTGCCTATCACGAACTCGCGGAAGGCCTTGCCAAGACCAAATATGTCTTTGTGCCGCGTGAATTTCAGGCTTGAACCCGGTGCACTAATCTCTGAAATTCTTAAATCCTAGCCCGACGCCGAAGTCTTTGCTGCGCAAGAATTGAATGACCACTTGTAGGTCGTCTTTCTTTTTGCCGGTTACTCGAATTTGACGATCCTGGATTTGGCTCTGAACCTTCGCCTCAAGCCCTTTAATCGCTTTGATGATCTCCTTGGCTTTGTCGCCATCCAGGCCCTGCTTAATGTGAATTTCCTGACGTGCATGTCCGAGCGGCGAAATCGCGGGATCTTTTCGTTCAACGTTGCGGAGATCGACGTTCCGCTTCGCGAGTCTCCCGATGACGATTTCCATCAAGGACTTTAATCTGCCGCCATCTTCTGCCGTCAGTTCGATCAGCGCGGGATCGGTCATTTGGACAGTGGCTTTACTATCCTTGAAATCGAACCGGGTGCTCAGTTCTTTCCTCGCCTGATTGATCGCGTTGTCAATCTCTTGCTTGTCCACTTCTGAGACGATATCGAAAGAAGGCATATCTGATCCAATAGCGACGAGAAGGGGTCAATGCAACAACCGGTCACGGACAAAAGTCGCGATCTGGGCGAGGTTTGGACGCTTATCGCTTCCCTCCCACGATTGTTCTGTTCGGTTTGATCGAACCTGAAAGATGCGTTGAGCCTTCCATATCCATGCGTCAGGATTGTAAGGACCGACCGATCCGGGGTCGCTCCAGGTATGGATCGAGAGCAACTCCGGCGTGATCGCCGCACCAATGTGCATCGGACCACTGTCGACGCTGACAATGAAACTCGATCGACGGAGGAGCCAGATTAATTCTGGTAAATCGGTTTGATTCATCAGCGAGATTCCGTTTCGATCCGTTGCGAAATGCATACTGGACTGCCCAACGACGATGATCGGAATGGGTAAGAGCAGATGAGTGAACTCAAAGATCTCCTTCGGCGTCAATGATTTGCGGGCTCCACGCGCAAACGGGTGCAGGACGACGAAACGCTCCGGCAATTGAAGCGATGGAATCGCTTTCCCCGACGGAAGAGGAAATTGAATCGGTCCAGAGGTATCGGCCCCGGCCAGTCTTGCCAGTGCCAGGTAGCGATCGACTGCGTGCCGGCTCGGACTAACCACGGCCCGCTTATCGTAACAGAATCGGGACGTTTCTCTTGAATCCGACAAACCGTACACCGATCTACCCTTCGCACTGCGTGAGATCCATGCGCTTCGAAGCAACCCTTGAAAATCCAGGACGAGGTCGGGTTCCAAGCCAGACAGGCCGCGGCACCATCGGATAAATTTGAAAAACCCGCACGGACCCCTGAACTCTTTCCTGGGAAATCGTATGACTGTTTTGAGATCGGCGTTCTCCTCGAGAAGAGGCACCCATTCTGTGTTTGCGATCCAGGAAATTTTTGCATCCCCGAAAGTCGTTTTCAAATAGTGGACGGCGGGCAGGGTGTGGACGATATCGCCAAGCGAGCTTGGTTTGACAACGAGCACGGACGATGGCGTCATTTTCCGAACGCAAGGCGATCAGCAAGCCTCGGAGGAAGTCCTGCCATCAGGATCTTTTCCTGAGTTTTCGCCAAATCATACTGAAGCCTGCGCAATCGGATCATGCGCTTTTCTTCATCAAACACCACGTAAGCGGCTCGCCAGTCTCCATCCCTTGGCTGGCCGACGCTGCCTGCGTTTACGAAATACCGCTTTCCAGGTTCCATGATCAGTTGATCGAACGGCAGTCCCACGACAGAACTGTCCTTAATGTAAGCTCGCGGGGTGTGGGTATGACCAAAAAAACAGAGTTCCGTTGTCTGTTTGGAAAAACTGGCGGCGGCGTCCAATTGATTCAAGACATAGCCCCACCCTCCTGGATCCTCTAAAGAGGCGTGGACAACCGTAAATGCATGAATCTTGGAAATAAGCGGGAGTCCACCAAGCCAGAACTTTTCGGAAGGAGTCAACTGATCGCGTGTCCATTGGATAGCGACTTCGGCGAGCGGGTTGAAGCTCTCCAGGGAACTAGTGGACGAAGCGTAGTCATCGTGGTTTCCTTTGACAACAGGACATTTTAACGACTGGACGATCTGCAGGCACTCTCGCGGATTGGCATTGTAGCCCACCACGTCCCCAAGACAGATATAGGACACACAACCCTGATCCCGAGCGTCCGCGAGCACAATTTCAAACGCCTCAAGATTGGCGTGAATGTCGCCGAATATCGCAATCCGCATCGTGCTGCGAAGTATCAGACCGAACGTGATTACAGTCTATGGTTTTGTGTTTGGATCTAAATTTTACACCAGGGATGGTACGGGCAAAAGCAAGGTCGAAGGCTCAATGCCGAATCTCAAATCCTTTGATGCCGCTCTTCAAGGGAATTTCATGGACAACGAACCGGTTGATGTGACGCCGCAGATGGCTATCGAGAATGGCCTCGAGAAATTCGTCGACTTCAGATTCTTCCCCCTGAACTTCGAGTTCGACCCGGCCGTCAATAAGGTTCTTCACGCACCCGACCAGGTCGTATCCGGTCGCAATGGATTTGACGGAAAAGCGGAAACCAACTCCCTGTACGCGTCCTTCGTATAAAACTCGTTTTGCGACCATGACCCTCCCTCACCGGGCCTCCCGCCGACGCGAAAAAGCGCGGACGCGCGTTGCCGGTAATCCTTGCATGGTCGCAATCACAATGATCATGCAAAAACGAAATGCCGAACCGTCGAAACGTAGATGAACTCCCTGGGAACCGCAGGTGTCACCAGCAGTCTGGCGAGATTAGCGGCTCCCCTGCGGATGCGTCAGGACCTCTTTAGCGCTTCCAGTCTAGCGCGCCTTTTTTGATAGCGTAAACGAAACCGACCATCAAGATCACCACAAACCCAAGCATGCTGCCAAAAATCGTCCATGGATTGAATTTCTCGACGTAGTCGCGGTAGACCACAGCCCACGGATACATGAACACGATCTCGATATCGAACAGAATGAACAGCATCGCGACCAGGTAAAACTTGACGCTAAATCGCGGCTGGGCTTCGCCCAGCGGTAGCATGCCGCACTCGTAGGCTGAATCCTTGATCGGGTTGCGTTTGCCAACGCGACCGAGGATGACGCTCGCCAACAATGCGACAGCGGCAAACCCGATCGCGACGACTACTTGCAACAGGATCGGTAAGTAATCCTGCAACATAAGGATGTTTGGTGGCTTAAGACTTCGCAGCGACTGCGGCAGCTTGCGCCGTATTCGCTGCGGTCATTGCTGCTAAAGCGGATGAGTCGCCCTTGTAAATCTTGCCGCTCTTTTTCACCACGCCCCGAGCTACCAGATTTTGAAGTTTTTCGTACGCACGCAAACGCAACATTTCTTCGCCTCCGCTTGCTGCATTTCGCTGGCGAAGATTTTCGTGAACGATCTCGAACAACTGCTTAAACTCAAAGGATTTCTTCTGAGAGAGTACAGTGACAAGTTCTTCGGTCACCAGGTCAGGGAGGCGTCGTGAAAAGGCGTTTTTCTTCTGCATAGCCATAGAGGGAGCAACATAGCACAGAAACTTCCAAAAACGAGAGGGAAAGTGGAAACTCGTATCGGCGTGTCGGCGAAATGGTGTCTCAACGTTTGTATCAATTCGCGGTCTTCCTTGTCTGCGGTCAACCGGATATCGGTTGTCAGAGCACCTGAATGGCGACACGCCGTTTACGGGACTGACCCTAGCACTGGGACCAGACCCTCCTTGAACGTGGGATAAATGGGATTCCAGCCAAGCGATCGCAGCTTTTGGTTGCTGACTCGTTTGTTGGTCCAGCCGCGTTTTCGGTTCAAATCCCGTGGACCGTGCGTGGGGAGCGGCTTGTTCAAACGGTGGCAGACGTATCGAAACCACTCGATCTCAACTACCGGTTGGTTGTCAACGATATTAAAAAGACCGCTCGATTCCGTTAAAGCGAGAAACTGAAGCGCATTCGCCGCATCCAATTGGTGCAACGTGTTCATTACACGTGTTCCATCCCCTTCGATAATCGCGCGTCCTTCCAGGAGCTTCCGCAAAGGGGCGCAACGTCCGGGACCGTACAATCCGGCCAGACGAGCGATGGTGCCACCGGAAGCAAGCACCAGGTCCTCCGTTTTGCGGAGGATTTTGCCCGTTTCCCGCACCGGATCCGCCTTGGAGGTTTCATCCACCCAAGAACCGTCGGTCTGCGCATAGACCGAGGTCGAACTGCTAAACATGAGACGTCCGTACTCCAAATTTGCTATCAGGTTCTGGGTGCCGCCAAGGAAAACTGCTGTGTAATCGTCGGCGTCTCCTCGCCCGGAACTGGCGCAATGAATCACGACGTCAAAGCGACGGTCCCCGAAACTTCTCATGCTGGTCTTTTCCCTGATATCCAAGGCGTAAACGGGAAAGGGTGCCCCTCGAAGTTTTGCGGCCGAGCTTTCGGACGCGGTAATCGCGTGTGTCTCCCAACCGGAAGAAGAGAAATTCCGGGCCAGAGGAAGACCAACAAAACCGCACCCGGCGATCAGAACCGACCTCGGCATCTGGCATCCTATAATGAACTCTTTCCGCTCGCAAAGTCGTTCCCGGAACGCCGAAACTGAAACCGCGAGTCCCCGCAAGCGCCAAATGCCGGGATTTCGCTGGACATGACCAGGACCCTTGGCACATCTTTGCCGACTTGTATGTCTTCCGGGAAAGCGGTCGGTCTAACGGTCGTGCTCTGGTTAGTGGCCATTTCGTTTTTGCACGCGACCCTGAATCTCGGTCTCTTCGCTCTCACAGGGCGGCCGAGGCTGAGCCCTTTCGCATCGGGTTCATCCCAGTGACATGTCATCTGACCTGCCCGGTTACCGATTTTATCAATAAGCGATTGACTGGTGCGTCCGAGTTCGTTCCCGTTCGGTTTCAGGGATGGCCTGAGCTCAAAGAAGCCTTCATTTCCGGCTATCTCCTCCTGGAGATCGAGGCTCTTGCCAAGGAAACAGGAGTGCTGAAAGGAAACGTCACATTCGCGGATTACACGGACGCGAGTTTCGTCCCACCAGACAATTCGATCCAACCGTACGCTTGGGACTATAAGAAGAACACGAAATGAAGAAGAGCATCTTGCTCCCACTCGGTGTTCTGCTGGTCGTCTATTTTCTTTGGGATGGAGCGGTGCTGCTCTCCAAATCCGGTCAGATCCTTCGTCCTATCTCCCCGATCGCCTGGATTCCCATCGCGATCCTGTGGTTTAAGGTCGATGATCGCGCGCCAATTTTCCTTATTTTCTTGTCTAGCCTGCCCAGACCTCGCGACCTTGATTCGCCCGAATACCTGGACGTGCGCGATGAGATCTTTCATACGGTCGGCATGAGTCTCAAAGTTGGGGCGGGGTAGCAGAGAGGTATCAGTGCCAGTGTCAGTGTCAGTCCACCGCTTTCGCGGTGCAAAGCAGCCGTTAGTGATTATTGATTACTGAATACCTGCTAGTTTTGGGCGCCGCGTACCAACGTCACTGGGATTCTTCCTTGAAAGAACTAATCGAACAATTGCGAAATCGGATTGATCTCCGGATGGACCAGGCACGCGAAGCATCCCGGCGGCTTGCTGATCCTGCCGTTTCCGAGCCCGAGAAAGGCGATTTCCTCCTGGCGTTAAAACAGAAGGGAGAATCCGGCGCAGAACTCGGATATTTCGCTCGCTCCTTTCTGGAACTGGCGATCCGGCCTGTCCTTCGGCTGGAAGACAGACCGTCCGTGGATATTGTTGGGACTGGCGGTGATCGTCTTGAACTCATCAATGTCTCTACGACCTGCATATTCCTGCTCGCGGCGGCCGGTGTGGTGGTGCTGAAGCATGGGAATAAGGCAATTACTTCCAAGGCAGGCGCCGCGGATGTGCTGGAAAATCTTGGGATCCCGATTGCCTGCCCGCCGGAGCAGATGGCCGATTGTATTCACCAGACCGGGATCGGATTTTTCTTCGCCCCGTTATACCATCCGGCCTTTCGACTCGTCGCTCCAATCCGCAGGAAACTGGCAGAGCAGGGAATTGCCACGGTGTTCAATCTTCTCGGCCCGCTCTTGAATCCCGCAGAACCAACTTGCCAGTTAACAGGGGTATTTTCTCCGACAATTTTGGAGAAGTATGCTGTCGCATTGCGTGAGGTTGGTAGAGGCCGCGCATGGGTTGTTCACGGGCAGGTTCTCGGAGGGTCCGGTATGGATGAGATTTCATTGCTCGGCGAAACCGAGGTGCACGAAGTCAAAGGGAATTCCTTAAACCAATTTTATTTGTTTCCGGAGCAGCTTGGATTTCGAAGACCATCGCTCCACGAATTGCGCGGCGGCGATGCGGCGCAGAACGCCCGCGTGCTGACCGATATCCTCGCGAACCGAGAACGCGGCGCAAAACGCGATTTGATCACGATCAACGCGGCGGCCGGTCTCGTGATCGCCGGTGCGGTCCCTCGCATGGATTCTGGGATTCAGTTGGCAAATGAAATTCTGGATTCAGGCCGAGCCTTGGAAAAGCTTCACGAATTTCAGCGCTTTTTTGCACCCTGAATCGAGGAGTCAGGAGTTGCAGAATGGGACGGTGGTGATGAACAATCTTCGGCTCGGCGCCCACTGACCTCTGACTACTGACTACTGACTACTGACTACTGACTACTGACCTCTGACTACTGACTACTGACCTCTGACTACTGACTACTGACTACTGACTACTGACTACTGACCTTCTCCTGACTCCTTACTTTGGCAGGTGGTCGAGACAATATTCCTCGCCGTTGCGCGAAACGCGGAATTCAAGCTCAGGATGATCCTTTTCGGTCCGCTTGCAGACCGTGCATCGGTGAAGGGTCTCTTCTGGGGACGCTTTGTTTTCGAACCTGCGCCTGCGAATATCCGTCGCAGTCCGCTCCCGCAGTTTCGCGTAGGCTTGCGGGCCGAAGAAAACGAAATAGTTGAGAAACGAAACCAGGATCGCCGCTTTTGTGCTCAGGGAACCCCAAAGCAATTCGAGGAGCAGCAGTGCCAAGCTGACAAACGCAAGCCATTTGATCTTCAACGGAAGAACAAAAAAGACGTAGATCTGCACGTCCGGATAGAGGGTGGCGAAAGCAAAGAAAAGAGAAAGATTCAATAGAAATGCAAAAAGGCCGCCGCCTCCGAAGAAAAAGGCGGCCACGGTGACGCCGACCATCCCGAGAAAGTAGAAAAGCGTGACCCGAAAAGCGCCCCAGGCATGCTCAAGGGCATCACCCATCCAGACCAGAAAGAAAAGGTAGACAAATAGAAAGAGCGGTTGCAACGCCGGGTTGCCACCTCTCAAGAGGACTTCCGGTACGAAGATGTACGAAACGAGGCGCCAAACTTCGCCGTGGAGAATTCTTTCCGGGATCAAAAGGAGGGCCAGGACGTAGCTTGGCTGGAAGAAATGCAGGACATACACCAGACCGTTCAACAGTGCGATCAACTGCATGAGGCGCGGAACGCCCAGGAACCCGATGCGCGCTTCCAGCCAGTTAATCCAAGACATAGGACACTTACCCGTTTTAGAAGCTTTTGCACCCGTTGTCGTATTCTTGCAAGGCGTTGCAACCGCAACAAGATGAGCGGCTTACATCGATCCGCCCTTTGCAGAGAATTGCACAGTTTTGCAGGGGAAACAGGATTTGGTCTAGAACAAGTTGCAGAAGAAAACCGTTTTCGATTCTTCGGTGGATCATTTTCTGCCTCTTGTTCCTCCATGAAATGGAAACGGTCAAGCGAATGCAAACGTTCAACCACTCCGTTCCGCATCGACCTCCGGCGATGATGTGCGCAATCCAAGCTCGGCGGGAACAACTAGTGCACCGTCTCGCATATAGTGGTGATGGCGTTGCGTTCAAAATGGGCCGTCGGCAAGGCGCAAGGAGGGCGCATCCAGCACCAGTTTGACGTTCGTAGGTAGCGAATTGGTTTGCGCGGCGAGCCGTCAAACTGGTGCTGGACGTAACCGACGAGCAACGCAGCCGCCGGCCCATTTTCAACGCAACCCTCCGGGCCGCGGCCGGTTGGCTGTTTTTCCGCGTTGCTCGCTCGACCCGTCTGACTCAGATATGGGCGCTTCGCTCGCGCCTTGAAAAACAGCCAACCGACCTGCGGCGACATCACCATTATATGCGAGACGGTGCACTAGCCGTGCTTTCAATCAGTCTCGATCAGTTCTCAAGCTGCCAGGGGTGATCGTCCCAGACGGCAATGCATCCAGCGACTACAGCCGGTTTACCCGTCGCCGGGCGGGCTAATGTTTCTCTCGAGGGACCTTGTGTTTGCCAGAGACTGGCGTAGCGCTAAGCGTGCGACCGACTGAGACGGATGTTCTCGAGTCTGTGATCCAATGGAAAAAGCGACGTAAGCCGCCGCTTGGAGCAGTCTAGTTCCAGTCTACTGAAAAACTCTCTGGGCGGACGCGGATTCCTCACGGGCCGATCTGGGTCCTGTACTCGGCTGCGGTTTTCAGCGACTGGATCTCCTCCGGATTTGCAAGCTTCAGCTTAAAAAGCCAGCCAGCATTGTACGGATCGTTGTTCACCAGGGCCGGATTGCTCTCGAGCTCCGAATTGATTTCGACCACTTCACCGCTCGCCGGGGAGTAAATGTCGCTTGCCGCTTTGACCGATTCAACGACAGCTGCAGCCTGTCGCGGTTCAAAGAGGGCGCCAACTTGGGGCAACTCGACGTACACAATGTCGGTCAACTCCGCTTGAGCGTGGTCCGTAATGCCGACGGTGCCGATCGCGCCCTCCGGTCGGATCCATTCGTGGGTCTCTGCGTATCTAAGATCGTCAGGGACTAGCATCGTTTTTTGTATAGTGGTTTTTTTTCGACAGTCGCGGCAAATCTTCGCCCGCGAACATCTATTTCAACTTTTTGGCCCGGATTCGAAAACGCAACGTCGACATAGCCCAGACCGATTCCGATCCCAAGGCTGGGAGATTGCGTGCCGCTCGTCAGTTCGCCCACCTGTGCATCGCCGACGAAAATGCTATAGTGTGCCCGCGGCGGTGGAGATTTTCCATCTGACTTGAGCGCAACGAGGCGCTGTCTCAAGCCCGCTTCTTTTTGTGCAAGCAACGGAATTCGTCCGACAAAGGCCGGTTTTTCCAGGTCGACGAAAAAACCGAGACCAGCTTCGAGCGGTGTTCGCGTCGGCGAAAGGTCCGCGCCGTTCAACGGGTAACAAACCTCCATCCGTAAACGTGTCTCGTGCTCCCAGTCCGCATGGTTTCACACCCAGCGAGGCGCCAAGGTCCAGCAAGTGATTCCAGACCACCGCAGCGGCTGCGGCGGGATAGAAGAGCTCGAATCCGTCTTCCCCGGTGTAACCAGTTCGCGCCAGCAAAACGGGGATACCCTGGATTCGGAATTCCTGGATTTGATTTCTGGCCGGCAAATCTCCGAACTGTCGGAGCAATGGGGGTGATCCGGGGCCCTGCACGGCAAGAGCAGCAAAATGGTCACTGAGGTCGGATACCGCAACTTCACCCGCCAGCCGCGCCTGCATCCAGGAATAATCTTCTTCGATTTTCGCGGCGTTTACCACCAGAAAATAGTCGTTGGTGCCACGGCAGTAAACAATTAGGTCGTCAATCACGCCGCCCTGCTCGTTCAACAGGAGCGTGTATTGTCCGTCGCGCATTGGGAGTCGCTTCAGGTTGTTGGTAAGTAAAGTATTCAACCAAGGTTCAGCAGACGGTCCCGACACTCTGATCTGGCCCATATGGGAAATGTCGAAGATCCCGACGTGTTGACGAACTGCCTGGTGTTCCTCAAGGATGCTCGAATAGAAGACCGGCATGTTCCAACCGCCGAAACCGATCATCTTTGCACCGAGCTTGATGTGTTCTTCGTAGAGAGGCGTTTGTTTAAGAGGCAGATTCGCTGAGTCACTCACAATCTTGCCACGATATGTAGGAACCAACCACGAGCAACCGTTACGAGCCGATTGAGGAAATCTTGGCGGTAACGCATCCGCGCGCCCCTCCTCCCTTCCTTATTCAGCGCTCCGTCAACTTGTAATTCTCACCCCTCTACTCCATGTTTCGCGATGCCGAGAAGCAAGCTTTTAAGGAAAATGGCGAAAATTGTCTTTCCGTCGTTCGTGGAGCGGCACGTGGGTCCCAGCGACGAAGAATTGCACGAAATGCTGCAACAAATCGGCTACGATTCCCTTGAATCTCTGATCGACGCCACGGTTCCGGAAGCGATTCGCTTTGATGACAAACTGGATTTGCCCGAACCCGAGAGCGAGTTCGAAATCCTTCGAAAATTCCGAGAGATTGCTCTCAAAAATCGGGTAGCTAAATCCTACATCGGCCTCGGTTACCACGCTTGCGTGACTCCGCCTGTGATCCTGCGGAATATTCTGGAAAAACCGGGTTGGTACACCGCCTACACTCCTTACCAGCCGGAAATCGCGCAAGGACGTCTTGAGGCTCTCCTGAATTTCCAGACCATGGTGACGGATCTGACAGGGTTGGAGATCGCCAACGCCTCTTTGCTGGATGAAGCCACTGCCGCTGCCGAAGGGATGGAAATGTGTTTCGCCCTTCGGAAAGAGCCTTCAGTTCGAGCGTTTTTTGTCTCAAAAACTTGTCATCCACAGACGATCGCTGTCATCGAAACCAGGGCCAAGCCGTTGGATATCGAAGTGATCGTCGGGGATCATCAGATCTGGGATTTTGGCAAACCTGTCTTCGGAGCGTTGCTCCAGTATCCTGCGACCGATGGGCCGATTTACAACTACGCCACCTTTATCAACCGGCTTCATGAAAGTCAGGCGCTCGCTGTGGTAGCCGCAGACCTTCTCAGTCTGACTCTCCTTGTTCCGCCGGGTGAGTTTGGAGCGGATATCTGTGTCGGATCGACGCAGCGATTCGGCGTTCCACTTGGTTACGGCGGCCCGCATGCGGCATACTTTTCAACGCGCGACCAATTCAAACGGCTCATGCCCGGGCGCTTGGTTGGGGTTTCCAGAGATCCGGCAGGACGCCCTGGCTACCGGCTCTCCTTGCAGACGCGGGAACAACATATCAGGCGCGATAAGGCGACGAGTAATATTTGCACCGCTCAGGTTCTATTGGCTGTTATCGCTGCAACCTATGCCGTGTATCACGGTCCAGATCGCTTAAGGCAGATCGCGCTACGGATCCGGCGGCAGGTCGAAAGGCTGGCTCTCGGGTTGGAGAGAGTTGGTTTCGAGGTCAAAGGCCATCCTCGTTTTGATACCCTCCGGGTAAAGCTCGGCCCTCGACGGAACGCTATCCTCGCAAAGGCGGCTGAAGCCTTGATCAATTTCCGGCTGTTCGATGACGACAGCATCGGAATCACTCTCGATGAAACAGTTTCCGAAGAGGATCTTCAAACTTTGCTGGGTCTTTTTACCGATGATGCGTTGGTTTCAATTTCGGAGTTTTCTGAGTCGGAAAATAGCGATATCCCTGAAGAGTTCATTCGCAGGTCCCCTTATCTGACGCACCCCGTTTTCAATAGTCATCACACGGAGACCGGGCTGATGCGTTACCTGCACAGGCTCGAATCCAGAGACTTGTCGCTGACGACTTCGATGATTCCGTTGGGGTCCTGCACAATGAAACTGAATGCCGCGGCGGAGATGCTCCCTGTGACATGGGCGGAACTCGGCCAGATTCATCCGTTTGCGCCTGCCGCTCAAACGGTCGGGTACCATCAGATGATCCTTGAGCTGGAGAGTTGGCTGGCTGCTATTACCGGATTCGATGCGGTGACTGTCCAACCCAATGCCGGGTCGCAGGGCGAATACGCAGGTCTATTGGTGATCCGGGAATATCATCGTGAGCGGGAACAAACTCAGCGAAACGTGTGTTTGATTCCAACCTCGGCCCATGGGACCAATCCGGCCTCAGCCGCAATGGCTGGATTCAAGGTTGTTCCGGTGCAATGCGACGCACAGGGGAACATCGATATCGATGATCTCAGAAAAAGGGCAGATCAGCATTCCGAGAGACTCGGCGCTTTGATGGTGACCTATCCGTCGACACATGGAGTATTCGAAGAGGGTATCACGAAGATTTGTGAAATCGTCCATAGCCACGGGGGACAGGTTTACATGGATGGCGCGAATATGAACGCTCTAGTAGGACTCTGCCGGCCGGCTGACTTCGGAGCGGATGTGTGTCACCTGAATTTGCATAAGACGTTTTGTATACCCCATGGAGGCGGAGGCCCGGGAGTTGGCCCGATCGGCGTGAAGGCCCACCTCGCTCCCTATTTGCCCGGCCATCCCCTCGCAGACCTTGGCCGGAAATCAGCGATTGGCCCGGTCAGCGCAGCTCCTTACGGAAGCGCAAGTATCTTGGGAATCTCCTGGATTTATCTTCGCCTCATGGGTCCGGAAGGATTGAGTCACGCGACCAAAGTAGCGATTGCGAACGCGAACTACGTTGCCGGTCGATTGACGCCGTTTTTCCCCGTTTTATACAAAGGAAAAAACGGGCTGGTCGCCCACGAGTGCATCATCGATCTGCGGCAGTTCAAAAAGTCTGCAGGAATTGAGGTGGAAGATGTTGCCAAGCGCCTTATGGATTATGGGTTCCATGCGCCAACCATGTCCTGGCCGGTTCCCGGAACAATGATGATCGAGCCGACTGAGAGCGAATCGAAGGCCGAATTGGATCGTTTCTGTGATGCTATGATTTCGATCTACGGTGAAATTCGAGCCATCGAAACCGGGGAGGCAGACCGCGAAGATAATGTCCTCAAATGCTCGCCGCACACGGCGCTGGACCTTCTTGCCGACAGCTGGGATCGAAGTTATTCGCGCGAGTCTGCGGCTTATCCGGCACCATGGACGCGAGAGCACAAGTTCTGGCCTGTGGTCGGCCGAATAGATAACGTCTATGGCGACCGGAACCTCTTCTGCAGCTGCGTTCCCGTCGAGCAAGAAGAGTTGTCTCACGGGATGGAGCCCGCAAATTGAATAATCCCACGGCACGACCTAACCCGGCCAGAGATCGCTAGGATGAAGATCCTTGATCGCTATTTGAGCGGACAGATTCTGAGTGCCGTGGCCTGGGCGGTAAGCCTGCTTACCATGATTCTGGTGCTCGGAAATGTTTTGCGCGATTTGCTAAGCTTGCTGCTCAGCCACCAGGTCCCGGTCACCTATATTCTGGCTTTTATCAGTTACCTGCTACCGTTTTCACTGACCTACTCGATTCCTTGGGGTGTGCTCGTAGCGGTGCTCCTCGTATTCGGAAAACTCTCCTCCGACAACGAACTGGTGGCGCTTCGGGCGAATGGCGTGGGCATGCCGCGCATCTGTTACCCCGTCTTTGTCATTGCGATCGTGTTTGTTGGCATCTGTCTCTGGATCAACCTGTACGCCGCGCCGATTGCCGAAGTTAAGCTGCGGTCGGCCGCGTTCGACCTCGCATCGAATGATCCGCTCGCCTTGTTTGGTAGTGACGAAGTCATCGACCAGTTCCCGAATCGAAAGATCTATGTTGGAAAAAAGGAAGGATCAACTCTGCACGACCTTCATATCTTCGAAATGAATGCCCAGAATCTGCCGATGCGCGTGATCTACGCCCGCCGAGGTACACTCGAAGTCGACAGGAAGAACGAACAGATTTTGTTGCACGTCTATGACGCTCGTTACGAAGAGCGGGATAAGAATGCTCCGGACGACCTGAAAAAAATGCGCCACGGAATCACGATGCGCGAAGGCGTGATGCCGATTTCTTTGGAAGAATTGCTTCGCAAAGCCCGAAATAGCCAGCGTCCAAACGAACTCACACTGGACCAGTTGCGAGACGCGCTCGAGCAAAGCAAAGATAAGGAGGATGACGCAGCCTACAAGACGGAGGTGAGCAAGCGGTTTTCGAACGCGATGGCCGTATTTACTTTTGTCCTGGTCGGAATTCCTCTCGCCATCACCGCCCAGCGAAAAGAAACCTCGGTCGGCATCGCTCTCAGTCTCGTCGTTGCCTTCTCTTATTTCATTATCATCGTGCTAACCGATAACGTGAAGCATAAGCCTGACCTCCATCCGGAATATCTGATCTGGCTTCCGAACTTCGTCTACCTCGCGCTTGGAGGAACCCTGTTTTTCCGCCTGGCCCGCAGGTAGGAAACAGGCACCGGCGCGTTGGCGTGAGAAATGCATCGGCGTTCATCTCGAATCGCTCTGACTCCTTCTGTGCCGATCTGAACATCGTTCGAGGAGGTAGACGCAGACACCCGGTATGTGTTTCCTTACGACTGGACGGGAGGGTGTAGCAGGCTTATCATCAACAAGTTTCGCATGAGTTTTGAGCGCACAGAGTGTATTCTCCACAAAATTTCGCCCGGAAGCTTTCCGATGCGGAAACCGCAGGCCAAAGGACATCTGCAGGTGAAAGAGCGTTCAAAAAAACAGCCCGATGTTCTGTTCGAGGAGGCGTTGAATTATCTGAAAGAGGGCGGGTTCCGGCTGACCAAACCGCGAGAAATGATCGTTCGTGCCGCAGTCTCATTCGCGGAGCCTTTTCACGCTGAAGACCTCCAGACCAAGGCACGTCAACTGGATCCGGAGATTTCGTTGGCGACGATCTACCGCACCTTGCCGATGCTGCTCGATAGTCACCTGATTCGAGAGGTTGAACTCAACCGGGAACATCGTTACTACGAGGTGAACCGGGAACAGTCGCCGGCCGCTTTTCACATTATCTGCGCCGATTGTGAACAGGTGATCCAGGTCCAGGATGAATGTATCATGCTGCGCGAACGGTTCTTAGCGAACAGTTTGGGCTTCAAACCCTTGAAACTGACTGTGCGCATCGAGGCAAACTGCCTTGATCTTCACGAGAACGGGACCTGCGAACGCCGCGCAAAAGGGGGTCTCCAGACTTCCGCTCCGTGATTGACGGGTCGACGCGACCGACAGCTCACTCCAAGCCTTCAGCCCGGTCGGAGTCGCCGGGTCTTTCCATTCTGCTCAAACTGCGGAGAACGTCGCTCACGCCAGGAGCATCAGCCACCTTTCCTCCGCCAAACTAATTTCGCCGCATCTTGGCTAGCAACCGAAGGACCTCGATATACAACCAGACGAGCGTCACGGTTAAGCCGAAAGCGGCGTACCATTCCATCCACTTGGGCGCTCCGTAGGCAACGCCGTTCTCAATAAAATCGAAATCCAGAACCAGGTTGAGAGCTGCGATCCCAACGACCACCAGGCTGAAAGTGATGCCGATCGGTCCGCTGTCATTGATGAGAGGTATCCCCGTGTGGAAAAACAGTTGGAGCACCATGCTCACCAAATAAACGACAACGATGCCGAAAGTCGCACCGACGATCACCGACTTAAACGTTTGCGATGGCCGAATGATCCGGGACTGATACGCCGCCAAAAGCGCGAACATTACGCCGAAAGTCAGCAACACCGCTTGAAGGACAAGGCCCGGAAAACGTTGTTCCATCACCAACGAGAAGCCGCCGATAAACAGGCCTTCCAATACGGCGTAAACCGGAGCGGTGACCGGTGCCCAATTTCTCTTGAATGAGGTTGCGATCCCGACCACGAATCCACCGATGGCTCCTGTCATTACCATTGGGTAAATCGCCGTCGGGTGCGAATTGGAATAGGCCCAGACACCAGCCGAAGTCGCGGCCACCAGCAAAAGAAGCAGAATCGATCGGTTGATCACTCCCGTCAGCGTCATCGGTCGCGAGGAACCGCGCTGCGCTACGTCGGTAAAAGTCGAATTTGATAAAACTGGATTGCCTGATCTCATAGGTTTCTCGCCGGATAATCGTACGGCGACCGCAACGGTGCAAATTACAAATTAGTAAGGAAGGAGTTCCCTGTCTTGCCCCGCTAGCTGAGGGCCTCTTGGGGAATATCAATCGGCTTCTCTTTTTTACTCAAAGCCCGCCTTAGCTTGGCGAGTGCAATATTCTGCAATTGCCGGATTCGCTCTCTTGTCACGCCGAATTTTTTGCCAACTTCTTCGAGTGTCTTTGGTTTCCCGCCATCCAAGCCGAAGCGCTGGAAAATAATTTTCCGTTCGCGATCATCCAAAACCTCCAAAAGCTCGCTCACTTCGTCGCGCAAATTCTTGTCTCTGAGAAGCTCAAACGGAGTCTGGGCGTCTTCATCCCCTACGATTTCACCGAATTCAGTCGAATCATCATCGCTGATCGGAGCATCCAGCGACGCAGGCCGGATCGACACCGTCTTCAACTGAGAAACTTTCCCGCTCGAAATCCCGATCTCCTCGGCAAGTTCCTCGTCCGTCGGCTCGCGCCCTAATTCTTCGCTCATTTGCAGCGAAACCCGTCGCATCTTCGAGATTTTATCGACGAGATGGACCGGAAGCCGGATCGTCTTGCTCTGGTTCGCCAGCGCACGCTTGATGGATTGTTTAATCCACCAGGCAGCATACGTGCTTAACTTGCCGCCTTTTGCAGGATCAAAGCGTTCGACGGCCTTCATCAGGCCAATGTTTCCTTCGGAAATTAGATCAAGGAGTGGAAGCCCTAAATTCGCGTAGTCATGAGCGATCTTGACGACCAGCCGCAGGTTCGCTTTGATCATCAAAGCTCGAGCCTCGCGGTCCCCCTTCTTAATACGCGCGGCCAGTTCGATCTCCTCTTGCGGAGTCAACAACGGGATCTGTCCGATCTCCCGAAGATAAATTTTAATGCCCGTATCAGAATCTTCACCAGCCATAGAAATGATAATCTTTAACTTTTAAGCAGCCAACCTGTCTTCCATCTCTGCCGTGGCAGAGCAATTAGGGAACGAAAAGTTAACCACATTAACAAACCTGAATTTCGACAGCTTTCCCATCGAAACGTTCAATGGTTTTCTAGTGTCCCTCTTTTTACCGCCCTCGCTTGCCATCTGGTCAGGCTTTTCCGGTTGCAAGATTCCGGCGGCTAATTATTTGGTCGCAATCTTTACGCGATTTCCTTTCGTCCTATCCCTACTAACGCTCCTAAACGCACAACGCTTCCTTAAGTTCGCTGCACTGCTGGCTTCCGGACTTGAAGGGCGCTGATTAAAGCTCAACTCGCGCCGAAAGTCAAGCGGTTTGTGCCGTCCACGCCGGCTCAACCGGAAGGCACAACTCAATTAGATCTCCAACACACCCTGCAACCGTGCTTCCCCGGGCTTGATGCATCCTTCGGATAGTGCGGTTTGCCCGCATCTTTGCAAAATGCCCGACGGTGCGGTCCGACTCCAATCGGGGCGACAATGGGCAAAAATTTCGATTTTTGCACGATTTGAATTGGTCTCGGCGCTTTTTTTTGCGGTGGTAAGAATCCAGTTGGTTCCTCCTGATTCCACGATTTTTTGGCCAAAAAGAAATACTAAATGGACAACGGACAGGTTCACTGGATCGCCCTTGCCGTATTTATCGGCCTCTTTTTGCTCGTCACCGTCCTCGGATTTATGGCGGCTCGCTGGAGAGCGGGAGATATGAAACGACTCGACGAATGGGCATTGGCCGGTCAGAGGTTTGGCATCTTCGTAACTTGGTTCCTGGTTGGCGGAGATCTCTACACGGCTTATACCGTAATCGCTGTGCCGGCCCTGGTGTACAGCGTTGGCGCCTACGGCTTTTTCGCAATCCCGTACGCAGTTATCATTTACCCTTTTGTCTTTGCGGTTATGCCGCGGTTTTGGACCGTTTGCCGTCAAGGCGGACACCTTACCGCGGCCGATTTCGTACAAGCGCGTTTTGGACATTCGGCGCTCGCTGCCGGTGTGGCTCTAACGGGTCTAATCGCCACGATGCCGTACATTGCCCTTCAACTCGTGGGCATCCAGGTGGTGCTGGTGGGCCTGGGTATCGGTCAAGGCGACTTCCCACTCATCGTCGCTTTTGTCATCCTCGCTGTCTACACCTACCAGAGCGGCTTGCGCGCGCCGGCGATGATTGCCTTTGTCAAAGATATTTTGATTTACCTGACGGTCATTGCGGCTGTCCTCGTGATTCCCGTTGAACTGGGCGGATATGGACCGGTTTTTGAGGCCGTTGCCAAAGTCTTTGAAGCGAGAGGCGGACCTTCCGGATTGCTGCTTCAGCCGGGTCAGATGCTGCCATTTGCCTCACTGGCTCTCGGTTCTGCCTTGGCACTCTTCATGTACCCGCATTCCGTGACCGGAATCCTCAGTTCCTCAAGCGCGCGCACCATTCGATGG
Organism: uncultured Verrucomicrobiae bacterium; assembly: GCA_963782115.1. Classification (GTDB taxonomy): domain Bacteria; phylum Verrucomicrobiota; class Verrucomicrobiia; order Chthoniobacterales; family JAFAMB01; genus JAFAMB01. Next base: position 210,537 of record CAWAIK010000009.1, on the reverse strand, counting down.
AACGCGATTCTCTTGCCCGCTTACACCATGCTTTTAGGACTGATCGCGCTTCTTGGCTACATGGCGATCGCCGACAATGTGAAAGTCGAAAACCCGAACGAGGTGGTTCCTGCGCTCTTCCTTAAAAAATTTCCCGAGTGGTTCGTCGGATTCGCCTTCGCAGCCATCGCGATCGGTGCCCTGGTGCCCTCCGCGATCATGTCTATCGGAGCTGCAAAATTATTTACTCGAAATCTTTGGAAGCCGTTTTTCCGGCCTCAAATCAGCCCGCCGGAAGAGACGACCGTCGCCAGAATCGCTTCGCTCGTAGTCAAACTGGGCGCATTGATGTTCATCATTTTTCTACCGATTCAGTACGCTATCGACTTCCAGCTTTTGGGTGGGATCTGGATCCTGCAGACCTTTCCCGCCGTTGTCCTCGGACTCTATCGTGCACCACTGCGCGGCGGGCCTCTCTTTCTTGGCTGGCTGGTGGGCATGATCAGCGGCACCTGGTTTTTCGTGTTGACCGGTCTGAAACCGGTTCTGCCAATCGAGGGGATTGGCGCAATCTACATCGCTCTCATCGCCCTTGCCCTGAACCTCGCGATCAGCCTCGGCGCATCAATCGTTCAGAAAAAGATCGGCTGAACACTTCTGGCCACCTCCAGAAAAGCTGTCTGGTCTCACGGTACCGCGCTATTTTCCCCGGTTGCGATGCGAGGTGTCCCGACGTTCGATAATAGCCGTGAGAAGAGGACTCAGGATAGCGATTCCAAATTCGATGAGAAGAAACGTCTTAATCCCCAAAGTTGCGCTGTGACTCACGAACCCCACCAGAACGGCAACCACGGCGGGTAACACCAGGAGTAGCCATAGAAAATTCAGCAGGCGAATAAGTTTTTCGTGCGCCATATCCGACCGGGTCCGCGTTGTTGCTGGTAACAGATCAACCCTAACAGAATAAATGGTTGCGGTCCATGCGATAAGATTGATGAGCGCCTGGATCTGAAAATCTCGCCAGCCGAAACGCTGGGGTACCTGGCCATTACCTCCCAATCCGTGACAGAGCGGATAGGTAGCGTTTCCAGTACTAACTTAACCGCCCGCCATGGCGCCGATGATCAGGAACGGCTCTGCGCCGGCGGCGACGGCTTCAGGCATTGCGGTGTCGGGTGAATCCTGGGAAAGATCTTCCCTGCAGGCGAAGAATCTGACGAACGGTCGGCGCTGCAGAGTGACCTGATCGCGAATCGTCCCGCGCAAGACTGGATGGCATGCCTCGAGCGCGTCGAGAAGGGCTCCCAGCGTAGCCGGACGATCCACCTCGAGCAGCACCTCGCCGTCCACGCGCGCCAGCGTGCGCAAATGATAAGGGAGCACCACTCGTATCATGGCAACGTCTGGACTTCGACCGACAGCACCGCAGGAAGATCCCGGACAATGGGGTTCCACGTGTCGCCGCCGTCGGCGGATGCGTAGACCTGTCCGCCAGTGGTGCCGAAATACACACCGCAGGGGTCGAGCGTGTCAACGGCCATGGCGTCGCGCAGCACGTTGACATAGCAGTCCCGCTGCGGCAGCCCGCTTGTGAGCGCTTCCCATTCGTTTCCACCCGTCCGGCTGCGGTACACGCGCAGCTTTCCGTCGGGAGGGAAATGCTCGGAGTCGCTCTTGATGGGCACGACATAAATGGTTTCCGGTTCGTTGGCGTGGACATCGATTGGGAATCCGAAGTCGGACGGCAGATTGCCGCTGATCTCGCGCCAGGATTCCCCGGCATCGTCGCTGCGCATGACGTCCCAGTGCTTCTGCATGAATAATACCTCAGGGCGGGACCCATGCATGGCGATGCGATGGACGCAGTGCCCGACTTCCGCATCCGGGTCAGGGATTTCGTAAGGAGACTTCAACCCGCGATTTATCGGTCGCCACGTTTGACCAGCGTCATCTGTTCTGAAAACACCCGCTGCCGAGATCGCGATAAAGATCCGCTCGGGATGGCTGGGATCCAGAACGATCGTGTGCAGGCACATCCCGCCGGCACCGGGCTGCCAAAGATGCCCCTTGGCGCTGCGCACGCCGGGAAGTTCCTGCCACGTGCGGCCGCCGTCCATCGTCTTGAACAGGCCGGCGTCCTCTGCTCCGGCGTAAACGATGTCCGGGTCAGCCAGCGAGGGTTCGAGGTGCCAGACCCGCTTGAACTCCCAGGGATGCTGGGTGCCGTCGTACCATTGGTGAGTGCCGGGAACGCCATCGTAGTTGAATTCATTGCCAACTGGCCTCCACGTCTCGCCGCCATCCTCGGAACGCTGGATCATCTGACCGAACCAGCCGCTTGTCTGTGATGCATATAACCGGTCCGGTTCGGCAGGCGATCCCTTGAAATGATAGATTTCCCAACCGGCAAAATGCGGATCGCTGACTTTCCAACGATCACGCTTGCCCTCCGATGTCAGGATGAACGCTCCTTTCCGCGTGCCAACTAATACTCTTATCTTGCTCACTAGGTTTCCCGAGTTTTTCAGTTCTATCTTACGGCGCCCAGCTCCCGCACGGTGTCAAGCGTCGTGGTTGCTATCATCTTGTTTCGGCTACGACTCGCGTGGTGGGCAACGGCCGGTCGAGATGTTGTAGTTCGGTGTTTTGGTCATTGAGCATCAGGAGCGACAATGATCATCCATGACACGCCGAAGCGATCGGCGACCATGCCGAAGCGTGGGGAAAAGAAGGTCTTGGTTAAAGGCATTTGCACCTGTCCACCGTCGGCCACGCCAGCGAATAACCGCTCGGCTTCCATCTCGTTGGGCACCGAGAGCGACAGCGAAAAACCCTGGAAACTCGGCTTCCCTTCGCAACGACCGTCGGAAGCCATCAACGTCGTATCGCCGATTCGAATCCTCGCATGCATCACCTTGTTCCCGGCTCCGGGCGCGCAATTGCCCGGCTCTGGGTTGTCCTTGAAACGCATGAGCATTGTCACCTCGGCGCCGAGCGCGCCACGGTAGAATTCGATCGCCTCCTCGCAGCGGCCATCGAAGAAGAGATAAGGTTGCACTGTCTGAACGGGATTATTTTTTGTAGTAGTCATGGTTTTCTGGTTAGAAGGATGATCTCGCTTCAACCTTACGACGAACCTGGTGGGGCGTTCAGGACATCTATTTCCGCATTTTCGGCGTTATAGAGCCAGGTTGTTTTTCCATCATTTAATTGGTCCAAAACTGGAGTGCAGAAAGTGACGCATTTTCTGGATGATTAGTCGAAAACCCGTCCGCCACAGAATCACGAGCGGACCTCCGTCGATTCGCACGAGCAGGTCGTCGACAATGGCGCCGCCGTCTCCGGCCAGTAGGGCTCGGTCGCGTCAGCGAACTCGTCGGTACCATAACGATCATGGTGTCGCACCCATTCCATGGCGAATCCCAGGTGGTCCTTTCTTGGCGATCGCCCCGGCCAGACCCAGGCGCGACTGTCCCCGTCCCCTGGTCAACGAGTTCTTAAGCGGCATCGGAGGCGAAACCCGCCCTTCGATCCAGAAAACATTCCTTGCAAAGGTAATCATATTAAAACAATCTATTGTTTTGTTATGCCATCAAAGGTTTATTCTGCTGCGGTCGTCGGTGTCGAGGCGTTTGAGGTGGAAATAGAAGTCCATGCCGGGTGGGGCAACGCCGATCGGATCGCGGTAGTTGGACTGCCGGACGCCGCTGTCAAAGAGAGCAAGGATCGGGTCACCTCAGCCATTTGCAACAGCGCGTTACGCTGGCCCAGCGGGAGGAGAATCACGATCAATCTTGCGCCTGCCGATGTCCGCAAGGAGGGACCCAGCTTTGATCTGCCGATTGCTCTCGGAATGCTGAAATTGGAAGAAAATAATCGGTTGCCTGACTTTGACGCGTTCTGCATCAGCGGTGAGCTGGCGTTATCGGGTCAATTGCGCCCCGTGAAGGGAGTCTTGTCGATTGCCCTGGAAGCCAAGCGGCGTCACCGGCAGATTCTCATTGTGCCTGTAGACAACGGCGCGGAGGCCGCGGTGGTGGAAGGCATCGATGTGTACGGGGCAGGTTCGCTTTCCGAGGTCGTGCAATTCCTGCGTGGAGAAAAGCCGTTGGAACCGGTGCGCTCAACCAACGGTTGGTCCGACGCCGGATCGGCTGAACAGGAACTTGATTTCGGCGAAGTCAAGGGTCAGCAGCATGTGAAACGCGCCGTCGAAGTCGCCGCTGCCGGCGGGCATAACATTCTTTGCATCGGGCCGCCCGGCTCGGGGAAATCGATGATTGCCAAACGCATCCCGTCCATTCTCCCGCCGCTCACGTTGCGCGAGGCAATCGAGACGACAAAGGTGCATAGCGTTTGCGGATTGCTGAATGGCCAGCACCGATTTGTGACGACGCGTCCCTTTCGCAGCCCGCATCACACCATATCGGATGCCGGGCTGCTTGGCGGAACCGGTCAACCTGCTCCGGGAGAAGTTAGCCTCGCTCACAATGGGGTGCTGTTTCTGGATGAACTTCCGGAATTTCATCGTTCGACCTTGGAAGTGATGCGCCAACCGCTCGAAGACGGGAAGGTGACGATTTCGCGGGCGGCTGGATCACTGACGTTTCCGTCCGAATTCATGCTGGTGGCGGCCATGAACCCTTGTCCCTGTGGGCACTACGGAGATCTGCGTCGCGAATGCCGGTGCGCTCCGGCGCAAGTGCAGAAATACCGGAACCGTCTGTCGGGCCCGCTGATGGACCGGATAGATATTCATGTGGAAGTGCCGGCCATGGAGCTCAAGGATATGACGACAAGTTCACTCGAGGAACCTTCGGCTTCCATCCGGGAGCGTGTCACCCGCGCTCGCTTCGTGCAATTGAAACGGTTCAGCGACGAGAGCAAGGTGACTTGTAATGCGCGGATGACGCCGCGGCTGCTGCGCAAATATTGCGTGATCGATTCTGAGAGCATGGAACTCTTGAAGCACGCGGTGACAAATTTGAACCTGAGCGCGAGGGCATACGACAGGATTTTAAAGGTGGCACGGACGATCTCTGATCTTGCCGGTGCTCGGAGGATCCAGGTTGATCACTTGGCGGAGGCCATTCAATACCGAGCACTTGATCGGAGCCTATGGTAAGCGAAGCCTCCCGGCTTTGCCTCCGGCCCAAAACGGAATTAATGGTGGCGGAAACTATCGAAAACATTCAGATCGTGGTCGATGATCGCGAACGGCCATCCGGGATAGTGGCAGAGTTGGAGAAGTTAGGCGGGGTCGGAGTCAATATCGAACGTCTCGCGTCGGGCGATTACTGCGTGGACGGCGCCGTGTTGATCGAACGAAAAACTGCAGCTGACTTCGCGCAATCGTTGATCGACGGTCGGCTATTTGGTCAGGCTGGGCGATTGTCAAATTCAGCTCTGCGCCCAGCTTACATCATCGAAGGGACAGGTGCAGAATGGGCCGGCCTTGGCGTTTCGCGAGAGGCATTGCAAGGAGCGCTGGTGACTCTGATGCTCATATTCGATGTGCCCGTATTCAGATCCTCCGACCCGGCTGAATCTGCTCGGCTTATACTTTATATCGGGTCCCAGCTGGTCCGCCTACGCGACCCAGGGTATGTGCCTTACCGGCAGGCCAAAGCGAAGCGGAAAAAGACCAAGCAACTCCGCATTTTGCAAAGCTTGCCTGGCATCGGTCCGGATCGTGCGAAGCGGTTGCTTGAACGCTTTGGGACGGTACGCGCCTGCTTCGGCACTTCCCCGACGGCGTTACTGGAGGTCGAAGGCATCGGGCCAAGAACAGCTGCGACGATCGACGAAGTAATCAGCTGACCACTCTGCGCCCAAATCGACGTTAAGTGAGCGAAGTCTCCCGGCTTTTGAAAGCTTTTGGTGATATCCCCAAAGAAAATGGCAAAAAAATATAAGGATGTTATTGAAGTTATCCAAAACTCTACTAAATCACTTATACTTTATTGACTTCAGTATACATGGACCTGATCAGAAATCCATTTTCTCCCGGCGCGGGAACCCCGTCGGACGCCAATTGGTTCTGGAACGGGCACAAGTAGCCATGGCGAGAGTGCAGCGCGGCCGGTCGGAAAAGAGCGCCCTGTTGGTAGGCTTAAGAGGGGTCGGAAAGACTGTCCTCTTGCGAACGATTTCGGACAAGTCCGAGGAATTGAGGTGTCACCCGATCTTAATGCTCTTCCCCATACAATCATTCCCCATCGATCGTTGTTAAAACTTGAGGCCATGCGAAGCACGAGCCAGGGTCTGCTCCTCGTGCGTCGGTAACAGGCCGCCTATCGTCGCCGATCACTTCACCAGTTGGCGCGACCATTGGTTCGAGCTGTTCCAAGCCCCGGCCAGCCATAGCGGAGCGATTGCATGGCGAAACGCTCCATACTCAACGCAAACTCGGCTTGGCATCTCCTGCTGCCGGAAAGTCGTCGCAATTCTGTCAAGATTTGTTGACTGACCCCATCAAGGACATCAAGGGTCCAAACAAGGAGGATCTTCTCAGTGACGTGTACAAGCTGATTCCCCAGGATGGGATCAGAGAGAAAGACGTTATCGCACAGTGTTGGGGGTTATACGGCTACTACCAGAAGGAGGTTGAGCATGCCGTTGTGATGCTAAGAGGCGAGGAGGCGATCAAGGCTGAAAAGGGTACTGGTCGCGACTGGGCTGCAACGGTGTTGACCCGCACGGATGTCGGCCATGAGGAAGAGTCCGCACCAACCACTGAGTGTGAGGCTACGGAAATCACTGGAGAGGGTGAGTGATGTGGTTTTGGGGGTAATAAGGCAGGGTAAGCGAGCTGGTTGGCTCTTTAAAGAGAGCCAAACCAGCTCGCTCACCCAACCCTTATTTACCTGGGAGCTGAAAAGTAAAAAGGGTAAGTAAGGTGGTTGAGGCGGGTTTAAGATACCTTACCGACCCTCAGGTTGCCTCGTGCGATACCGGTAGAATGAGTGTGCAACAATTCAAAGAACAGCATCCTGGCCTTTACCGATGGGTCTACAACCAAGGCGCGAGCCACGAGAGGCAGAAACAAGCCTCTAAGGACTTAGCACGCAGGTTCCCGGCGATCTACGGTAAGCAGGCAGGCAAGCGATAGAACGCGCTAGAATCGAGCCGTAGAGCGCCCAGCGACCTTATTCCACTGCGGACTGTACCAACATCCGAGCAATACACGCGGCAACGCTGGCAAGGCATGCCTTGACCAAAAGCGGATTATTCGGAAAACGCTCCTGAAGGGAATACTCCAAGAATTCCGCTTCCTCGTGAGCTATGCCTGCGAAACAGGAGAAATGATTCGCGTCGGCTGCGATCGTGTTTCCGGCTGCGGTCCACGCATCAAGAAGTTTTTCTGAAAATGCCTTGAGTCGGCGCATTTCTGATTCTTGTTCGGCTTTAGTTGCCATGTTCTGGGGGATTAACTTTCGACAAGGAGGCAACTGGTATGCCCAAACCCATCCGCATCGTCGATATAGTCGCGTATCACCGGCAACACATTCTCGCGGTGGATGCCGACAATACCCTTTATCAGTGGCGTCCGGACATGCCGCTTTCCACGGACTCGCATCGGGTCGCAGCTTTGCGGTACAGTATCTGCAATTTTGAAGTGATACCTTGGCGCACTTGCAACCTTGAGCTAACCCGAGCCGACATTGAAGAGTCGGCCATGTTCACCAAGGCTCTACTGCGGGAACACCGGGAACCGAGGACTAAGGAGTAACACAACCTGTGTTTGACAACACAACCGATGTTAATTCGACTATGATCCTACTGTCCAAATCCACCTTAGCGAGACGATTCCTGGGTATTGACCCACGAGCGGTCGTTTTGCGAGGTCTGGTGCCTACTGCCCATCTAGTAACTGAAGGTGGCGAATCGGTGCCGCTGTTCAGCGCGGATCTAGTCCAGAATCTCAAATCAAAGAAATCCCAACATGCAAAATCAGAAGAGCATTTCAAACGCTAGCGATCCATGGTTGCAGGCTCAGGCTACTGAAAGCCTAATCCGCGCATACCGGAGCCCTAACGGCGATGTTAGCTTGCGAGACTACGTGCCGAAACAGCGGCCTCCGGATCCGGCACCTGTCGTTACAGTCGGCACGCCCAACGTTCCGGAGAACGACCCCAATTTTCAGTTTGAACGTATGAGGTTAACGACCATCACGAGGCCTGACGGTCGAGTGATCGAGAACCCTTACCAAGTCTCCGCAACACCCGTCGAGCAGAAGCCAACACCGCGACAGGTTCCCACCGTTAAACAGGTCACCGAAGAGCTGGAATCGCTCAAGCAGACCGTTTCCGTTGCGGAAGATCAATTCGAAGCCGATAAAGCCAGCCGTCCCGCGATTCACGCGAGAATGACGGCAATCGGATCGGAGCTTGGACCGTTAGTAGAGCGTGTTCGTGCGCTCGAGGCCGAGTTGAACGAACTGAAATCGATTCCAGCACCGGAAGCAGCATTCACGGCAGCAGTTGCGGCGCATGAACTTGCGGTACAAACCGCAGCAGGGCATACCCTGGAGTGCTTGCAGCAGAACTGGGCGCAACATATTTTTGGTATCCCAAGCCTGCAACTGCAGCTAACGAGATCGACCCTGCTCGCGTCGCGGCACTAGCGGCGGAATTAGTCGCAAAGCAAGTCCACGCGGACGACCCGAGAACCTGTAAAGTATGCGGAGCGCCCGAGTCAGCATGGCGCACCGCTCCGGAGACGACTAGCACTGAAGGCGAAGACGATGAAAACGGTGACCTAGAAGGCCGCAAGGCTGCAGCAGTTAAGGCCGCAGTGTTAGCCGAGTGCGCAAAGCACCTGACACCTGCGCAGATTCTGCGGAACGCTATACAGGAGCAACAGAGACGCTAAATCATAACTTTTTACTTTGCCGTGTTTTTAGGATTCCACGGCACGCAGGAGTGATTCCCTGCGAAGCAATGCAAGGCCGGTGTGTTACCCGGGCAAATCCCGGTGTTCGGTTGGTCTTCTTAAATACCGCATGAAGTACGGCTGGCATTGCGAATTTTCACACTAACAATTCAATTTAAATCGCGAATCTAATCGAATTACACCTTGCGTTTACTATGCTTGCGCAAGGCAATAGATAGCCGACTCACCACCTGAACGAGTGTTTGGAATTGATGAGTCGGCTTTTGTTTGCCAGTGGACCCACGAGCGCCAGACCCACACACTGGGACTGCCGACACTTGTGTGTGGCACATCAATAAATCGTGTTGTGTGTTGTGCACAGTTTTGCCGAATTGATCGCGCAAGACGCCAGGACAATGAGTCGGGCAATGATGATCGACCGGCGATCGTCGAGGCAGTGGAAAAAGACGCCATTCCCTAAAAAACGCGGGTCCTTATCGTGCGTTTTGCCTGCGGACGCAGGATGAGTGCAGAAAAATCGCAGCTGATCGGTTCAAAAAACCCCTCCGACGACTAGCCTTGTTCTGCACCGATCGGTTTTCTAACCGTCTGGACCACAATTTCTTACGTGTTCACGCGAACACGTCGAACCGGATTGTATACCCTCCGACTCCTCCGACTTTAGTCGATACCTAGCCATACTCCGACGGAATTGACAGTTTCACAGTAAGCACAATGACCAACACACTATCACGCACCGAGCTTGCCAAGGAACTTGGCCTTTCCGCAAACCGCATTTCCGAACTGCGGAGGACCGGCGTACTGGTCACCGACGCACAAGGCCGATACCCGCGCACCAACATCGCGAACTATCGATCATACCTAGACGGCTACCTTCGACAACGCTACGCTCAAGAGAAGGAAACGCTGGTAGAGGCCACAACCCTCCTAGTGCGGGAGAGGGCAACAGAGCAGGCTTTACGCTACTGCGACCTTCGAGCTGACCTAATTGAGGCCGACGTGGCGCTGGACTACATCAATTTTGCCCGAGCTGCCGTAACCACTGCGGTCGAGGCAATGATCACCGACCTTGTCCCGAAGTTAGTGGGCGTTAAGTCTGCGGCAGAGGTGGGACTGCTGATCAGCCTACAAGTTCACGAGACGCTGTTAATCTGCGAACATGCATCGGACTGGGAACAGTTTATTCACGCGTTCCCTCAGCACGAATTCGAAGAAGACCACGGAGAGCTGATCTGGACCGAGTCAGAAGCGGACCCGAAGGAGTCGCTGGATGCGGCACGACTGGTCAAGATCCAATACCTGCAACGCTACGAAGCCCTAATCACCGGCTTGATGCGCGGCGACTATCACCGCAACGAGGATTTCATCCGAGTGGTCTCGTCAGCGTTCGCAACCGTCAAGTCTAAGCTCAACAGCATACCCGGCAAGTCAGCAAACATAATCGTTGGCGCAGGAGATGCGGAAGGCATCGAGGCTATACTGCGGGACAACGTCGCGGAGGCATTGGCAGAGCTGCCAGAGTACGACGCAGAGGCGATGAGACCGAAAGAGTATATCGCGCAGGGACCCACCGCTGCAGCACCGGCCGAGATCGAACCAGAACCCGATGAGGAAATTTATGAGGACTGATAAAGAGAAAGCCAGAGCATTAATCCGCAAGGCCGCGCTGACGTGGTTACCCGACCGTCTGTCACGGCGTATCAACGAGGTCTTGGATATTACAAAGGAGAAGCTGAAGAAATGACCAAACGCACCAAACCATAGAGGTCGCCTCAATCACTCAACTCGACTGCGGCACACGACTGCGAATATAGGCGCCAGAACGACCGTAGACACACAGGAGAGCCGGAAACGGTGGTTTCCTAGCCTACTTACCCGGGCTTAAGAGTATTTACCCAAACCTTGAGAAGGTCTCTGATCAACGTTTGGGCTTCAGCCAAGGTCATTTTGTGGTCCGGTAGTTTGTACTCTATAATACCGTGCCTAGCCTCCGCGCCAAGCGCCCTGTAACAGTTGGCATGATGCGTGAAGTTTTTGATGTCGTTCTTGTATTTTAAAGCGAAGTCTTGTTTAACCAGCGCTTTCGAACCTCCGACTGATTCTGCGATGACGTCCAGAACCATGTAAAGACCACGCCAGTCGTGTTCGACTTTGCCGTAGAGGAAAAGCGCACGTTCAAGGAAGTCATTAGTATCGGCAATCGACAATACAGTTTCGCCGAAGGTTGGTGTCTTGCTAATCGGGATAACCTTCCCATCTTTTAGCAGATGGTATCCAATACGTCCTTTGGTCCTGGACTCGCCGCGAACACTGATGTGTAATGTGGTTTCAAGATTGCCGGTGTCTGGATCCTTTTTGGTGATTCCGTAGATACTTGCAGGGTGGAAATTTGGAATCTCCAGCAACGCAATGCCATTTAGTCTCGATAGTGCAACCTTTCCAGCTTCAAGTGCCTCATCATCCTCTAGAGGCGATTCCCATCCCGGAATTTGCAGATAGTAATGCTCTTTTATCTTCTTGACTGTCACGGAACCTGACGGAAAGAGGTTCGCAAGCTCTTCGTTGTCGAAGTTTCCGTCGCTTAATCGAAATAGTTGTTCCATATCAGTAAACTACGCGGGTTAACGCGAGATGCCGAAACCTTTCGATATCGGACTTTCGGGTTTGGTCGCACGAGGTTAGGCTTTGAGAATCGTGTTGTCGATCTTGTATCGAGCACTGCGTTCGGTGACTTCGAACACTGCGGCGACCTTGGACGAATCCAGCCTTGCAGAACTACTCCTCGCAAATACAACTGAGCAGATGGAAGCGGCAACACAGGCTTCTATGGACCGGCTACAAGGGATTCCGCAACTGCAGTGGACGGAGCTGCACAGAGTTTGCAGAAACTTCAGAAGCCTGCCGACGACGCGGCCACTAGTCTTCAGACCCTAACAGCACCGACCACGCAGGCTACAGAGCACTTGAACAACCTAGCGGAGGCTGCGGCTGCGGCGGTCACGGCTCTTCATCAGGCGGCTGCGGCTGCGTCAGCGTTTCATATGCCGAGTTCGGGCGATATGGTTCGGTCGACCGTAAGGACTCAGATGTCTTGATGAGAAGCGCTCTAGGAGCCGATTCTACGCATCTTTCCTAAAAGGGTCCGCTATGATTGACCCTACCCGATACGCTGTCTCAAGCGCTGTACTGCCGATCCTGATGCTTCGGGACACCTGGGGAGACACCCGCTATATAGCGCTGTGTTACTTTGGCGTTGAAGCTGTTGGTGAGGGTGTCGGCGTACCACGAGACCCCGGTAAATTCGAAGGTGTTTGAATCATCTCCACCTCGACGTTTGGAATTGCCACAACGGAATTGTCATCACTCATCCAAAGAAAGATGTACCGACTACTATGCAGAAATAGCGCACCTTTTACGGGACATGGCCCGCTCTTCCGAAAGACTGTCGAAGGCTTTATTGTACGGAGAGTCTCTTTCAGGGTATTTCCGGTTTGCGCCGCACTGTAAAATACAGCGCCTATAAAAACGAAGAGGAACACAGATAGAACCACAGCGAGAGCCCGCCGAATGAACGACAGGGTCTCACTCCGACGTTTGGGAAATATTAGGTCCAAGATGAAGCCCATGCATACGAGTGTTGCGATCACTGTTACAACGAAGGCCACAAATCGGATGCCTACGACTCCAGCTACGGTCCCCATAAGAGTAGACACAGATTGAACGTAATCGATGAAATCTAAATATTGCGTTGGGTAGAATCCCAGGGTTGCTTCGATGCTCGATAGATTCATGCACGATAGTAAGAAGACGACAACGGTACAAAGCGCGACCAATACAGTGAAGAACACCGCGATCGCTGATATCAAATCCGACAAACTAGGCCAATCAGGGGATTTAGGTTTGTCATCTTCTCGTGGCTTCTCAGGTGGAGGCGTAGTTTTCGGGTTATCCGCTGGAGGCGTTGAATTCGCGGGGTCCATGAACCCGGACTTTAACGGGTTTGCCGATACGCATCGAGCTTTAAACGCTGGCTAACTTCTAAAGGTGATGAAGTTGGACGGCAACCGACCGATCCAAAGATCCGGCAAACTGGGGCGGCAACGGTTCGTTGATTCACACCATACCCGATGCCACCTTCATAGGATGCCCCACGAATCGCGTTTGGTGACCCGGGGCAAGGTGATTGCATCCTCCTGAAAAAGAAAGAAGGGCCGGCCTGTTGCGAAGACCGACCCCTTTTTTACGTCTTATCGGCAACCGTTCAGGTTAGAGGTGAAGCTGATCCTGAACAGCGGAGGCTTCTCTAGCGGCTTTCTTGAATGCGGTTGGATCAATCCAAGGGAGCTTGGGTTGGGCACCGTCAAATAGTTCTCGAATCGTTAAAATTTGGAGTTTCGGAAATTTCCCAAACGGTGTCTCATAATATCCAGATTTGACCGCTTCGAGGAGCATTGGCTTCGTCGGTTCTGCCAAAGTAATGAAGATTCCGATTTTGCCGTTTTCACGGTCAACAACGTGTCCTAAATCACGAATCATGGGCACACCAACGTTCTCGCCACCCTTGACTGAGACAATTGCCTTCTCGGTGACTTTGCCGTCAGGCTTGAAATAGATGAGCCCATCAATACCGCCGTCGGCACCCTTCTTTTTTCCACCAAAGGGAACGGCATCGACAAGCGAACCCGCCCACCACTGAAATTGATATGCATCGGCGGCAAAAAGAGCCCGTGCACCACCTATGTCTTTCGGTGTACCTTCGATTTCAAATTGACTTCCGGGGAAGGCTTCATGAAGACGTTTCTCGATCAGAGAGATTGCAAGGTGTGTAATATCGATTCCGGCCCATCGGCGATTGAGCTTTTGCGATCCGTGAATGGTCGTGCCGCATCCGCAGAATGGATCAAGCACTATGTCCCCTTCGTTGCTCGAAGCCTGAATAATGCGTTCCATCAATGCTAAAGGCTTTTGGGTTGGATAGCCGAGAAATTCGTTGCCGCTCGCAGGCTTGATATCATCCCAATCATTTTGGAGAGCCACTCCCGGCATTTCGTCGAGGTAACGCTTGTAATTCGGCATGCCAGATTTGGAATAGACTATGCGGCCCTCACAAGCATACCGGCGCATGTTCTCCTTGGAGTAAGCCCATATCCTTTTACCATACGGCAGAACACCCTTATATTCCCAATCGGCTTTTGGGGTGTGGGATTCGTCGTCTAAGTCAGCCAACCACTCACCGCTTGTAAGCCGTTTGATGCGCCATTCATAACGTGTATCCCCACCAACCTTCGCCGCAGTTAAATTATCCTTTCTGTAACGTCTGCCAGATTCGGCATCAGTGAAGCGATACATGGAATCGGTATAGCTTTCGCTGTAGGAGGTGTATTGCGGGTTCCAAGTCCATGTCTTGGATTTGGAATAGAAGAATATTACGTCCCTTATGTTGCCATATTTTTTTAAGCCCTGTTTCGTGTCGTTGTGTGCGGAGGAACGCTTCCACGAAATCTCATTGCGGTAGTTCTCTGCGCCGAAAATTGCGTCCAGCAATACTTTGAGGTAATGGCTCGCAGCCGGGTCGCAATGTAGGTAAAGTGTGCCAGTAGGTTTTAATACACGGTGTAGCTCAACAAGCCTCACTGCCATCATGGTCAGATAGGCCATCATGTCATTTTCCTTCAGAGAGCACCGCAACGCTCGAAGCATCTCTGCAATGCTGCCATTACTTGTCTTCATCACAGCGTCAAACGCCTCTTCAGCGCTATCGTTCCAATGCCAAGTATCGTCGAACGCCTCAATTTGCGCCTCGGAGTCTTTTCCAGTCGGGCTCTTGAAAAGAACGTTGTAGCTCCCCTGTGAGTTGAAGGGAGGGTCGAGGTACACAAGGTCAACCGACTCGTCCTTGATGTGTTCTCGAAGGACTTGGAGGTTGTCACCGTAGTACAAATGATTCACTGACTGGGTAATGATCGCAACCGAGTGGTTTCCCAAATTTAAAACCATGTGCCCAAGGCTTGACAGACTGTGTTCGACTGAACACTGTGGAGGATCCAGGTTGATCACTTGGCGGAGGCCATTCAATACCGAGCACTTGATCGGAGCTTGTGGTGACGAAAAAAGCGTTCGCATTTCGGAGCCCGTGGTGAGCCTATGTTCTCGAAGTGATCGACACAGTGCGCTGCCTGATTAATGGCGAAAGGAACGTTACCGCCAACGAATGGCGCAACTTGGAATTTCGTGGATGGTCTTCATCGCTCTGCATTGCTTGCCAAAACCCGACCCCTTTTGCAATCGGGTTGGGGTCATCTAGAATGTAGCCTAGCCTTGGCTCAGCAAGCCTGTTACTGCACCTTCGGCAGGTTTGTCGGAAACGTCCCGCGTAGGCGCATTCGGATTCGGACGAAATAACCGTGTTTTCTCCGTCAGGGAGTCCGTGAGAAGACGGCTCTGCAGTCGCGGCGAAAACTCGTTTAAATGCTCTTCCCCATACAATCATTCCCCATCGATCGTTGTTAAAACTTGAGGCCATGCGAAGCACGAGCCAGGGTCTGCTCCTCGTGCGTCGGTAACAGGCCGCCTATCGTCGCCGATCACTTCACCAGTTGGCGCGACCATTGGTTCGAGCTGTTCCAAGCCCCGGCCAGCCATAGCGGAGCGATTGCATGGCGAAACGCTCCATACTCAACGCAAACTCGGCTTGGCATCTCCTGCTGCCGGAAAGTCGTCGCAATTCTGTCAAGATTTGTTGACTGACCCCATCAAGGATCGAAGCATTTCCGGGTGCCGGAGAACGGCGACATGCCAATCATCATGGTTGGTCCTGGTACGGGCATTGCTCCGTTTCGGGCATTTCTGGAGGAGCGAAAGGCGACTGGCGCGAAAGGCGGGAACTGGCTCTTCTTCGGGGCGCAAAAATCAAGCTGCGATTTCTTCTACAAAGAGGAACTGGAAGCCTACCAGAGCGAAGGTGTTTTAACGCGGTTCGATACAGCGTTTTCGCGGGATCAGAACTATAAAATCTATGTCCAGACCCGGATGATGGAAAGCGCGAAGGAGCTTTGGAACTGGCTTGAGCAGGGCGCGCATTTTTACGTCTGCGGCGATGCCAGCCGGATGGCCAAAGATGTAGACAAAGCTCTGCACGAAATTGTGAAGATTGCCGGCGACCGCTCCGAAGAGGCAGCCGGGGAGTACATTCAAAAACTCAAATCCGGCAAACGCTACCAACGCGATGTCTACTGATTTGCTAGGAGGCCCTCTGGTCAGTGAGGGTCGCACGTTAATCGACGATTTGCTAGGCGAGCAGCAACTTCTGACGCCGGTCGCCATATTCTCCAGGAACCACGAGCGCCACACTGTGCCGGCGCAGGCGAAGTATTACAGCGACCTGATTCCACTCTCTTCGCCGGCGCCAGGCGAGCAGTATGCGTTCGCCGTCGATCTGGACGCCTGCACAGGTTGCAAGGCGTGTGTGACCGCATGCCATAATCTGAACGGGCTCGACGACGACGAGACCTGGCGCGATGTCGGCGTTCTTTTTGGTGGAACCGTCCTTGAGCCGGTACAGCAGACGATCACCACGGCCTGTCATCACTGCGTGGATCCGGCATGTATGAACGGCTGTCCAGTCAACGCATACGACAAAGACCCGGTGACGGGCATCGTGCGCCATCTCGATGACCAATGTATCGGTTGCCAATATTGCATTTGGAAATGCCCCTACGACGTGCCGAAGTATTCAAAGAAACGAGGCATTGTTCGCAAGTGTGACATGTGCTCGAGTCGCCTCGCTGTGGGAGAAGCGCCTGCGTGCGTGCAAGCCTGCCCTAACGAAGCGATCTCCATTACGCTCGTCAACAAGCAACAGATCGCGCTTGGGTGGAAGAAGAAAGATAGCTTCCTGCCCGGCTCGCCAGATCCAGAGTATACGCTGCCGACAACACAATACCGCACCAGCAAAACTCTGCCCGCCAATATGTCCCCGGGCGATTTGTATGAGGTCAAGCCGGAACACGCGCACCTGCCGCTTGTGGTGATGCTCGTGCTCACGCAACTCTCTGTGGGCGCGTTTTGCACAGCAACGATTTTGCGGCTGTTCTTCCCGTCCGGTCTCCTCCGTGAACTGACGCCATTTCATTCGCTTGTCGCTCTGCTGCTCGGCTTCCTTGCGCTCGGCGCGAGCACAATGCATCTCGGACGACCGCTTGAGGCGTGGCGCTCTTTTGTCGGGCTGAAAACATCGTGGCTGAGCCGGGAGATCATCGTGTTTGGCCTGTTCGCGATGCTCGCCCTGATTTACGCCGGATCGTTTTGGTTACCCGCCTTGAGCCGTTTTGTGAATATTCCGTTTTGGCGGGAATTGTCCTCTCCGCCGTTGCAGAATGCATTCGGAATCGGTGTGGCGGTTACCGGGTTGGCCGGAGTGTTTTCCTCGATGATGATTTATCGAGACACGCGGCGGACGTCTTGGCGGATGAAGTTCACCGCGCTGAAATTTACCGGAACAACGCTGCTGCTGGGCCCGGCAACGATCCTATTGACGATTACACTGCAATCGATGTTCGCGCACGGCATCGCCGCGCAGTCGGCGTTTCGTCATATTGTTGTTCTGCTGTGCGGATTTCTAGCCGTCGCGATGACGGCAAAATTGCTCTGGGAACTAACAGTATTTGCCCATTTGAAGGACCGCGAGTGGACAGACATGAAACGCACTGCGCTCCTGATGTCAGGCGTATTGAAACGGGCGACCATTCCGCGGTTCGTTTGCGGCGCGCTCGGTGGCGTCATGCTCCCGGCCCTTGTGGTGTTCGGCGTACTCCCTCCGGTCTTCGCGACTGGGATCCTCCCCTTGTCGCTGCTCGGCGAACTGCTCGAACGCTACCTGTTTTTCACGGCGGTGATTCCGCCCAAAATGCCCGGAGGGATTGCGTCATGAAAAAGGCCATCGCGAAATTGCGGCGACATCCGCTCGTTAAAAAAGCCGACTCATTTGTCCGCAAGTGGGACGGCAAACTAACGCAGGATCTGGTATTGCATCCCGGCAGGTTCGGCCTCGGGAAAGTGCCCGCGCGCCTCGAGCCGGACGACACGACGGACATGATCTGCGGTTATTGTTCAACCGGTTGCAGTCTGAGAATTCACCTCAAGGATGGGCAGGCAATCAATCTGAGCCCAACAACGAATTATCCGGTCAATCTCGGGATGGCTTGCCCGAAAGGCTGGGAAGCGCTCACACCACTGCGTTCGCCTGACCGTGCCACCACACCTTACCTGCGCAACGCGGATGGTCACCTCGAATCGGTCGACTGGGACACGGCGCTACAGATCTTTACGCTGCGCTTTAAAGCCATCCAGGATAAATTCGGCAGCGACGCGATTGCGTGGCTCGGCACAGGCCAGATCTGCACCGAGGAAATGGCGCTCCTGGGCGCTCTTGCCAAGTTCGGCATGGGCGTCCTTCATGGCGACGGCAACACGCGCCAGTGCATGGCGACTGCGGCGACGGCTTACAAACAGTCATTCGGGTTCGATGCGCCTCCTTATACCTACAAGGATTTTGAAGAATCAGATGTGCTGGTTTTTGTTGGTTCGAATCCTTGCATCGCGCATCCGATCATGTGGCAGCGCGTATGCCGCAATAAACACCGGCCCGAAATCATCGTGGTCGATCCGCGAAAGACGGAGACGGCTATGGCCGCGACCCAGCATTATGCCATCCGGCCGAAGTCCGATCTTATCTTGCTGTACGGCCTTGGCAAACCGGCTCATCGCAGATGGTTGGATTGACCGCGACTATATCGACAGACACACCTCCGGCTTTGAGGCGTTTGCAGATTTTGTCGCGCAGTTCACCCCAGATGTGGTGACAGAGGCGACCGGACTGAACGCAGAGCAGTTCGAGAAATTTGCGGAGGCGATCCATCGCGGGAACCGTGTTTCGTTCTGGTGGACGATGGGTGTGAATCAAGGCGACGAGGCCACTCGCACGGCGCAGGCGATCATCAATCTCGCGCTCATGACCGGCAATATCGGGCGGCTCGGGACGGGCGCCAATTCAATCACCGGCCAGTGTAACGCGATGGGCTCCAGGATTTATTCGAATACGACAAACATGCTCGCCGGCCATGATTTCCTAAATGCGGAAGATCGGGCAAAGATCGCGCGAATTCTCCGCATCGACGTCAATAGGATTCCCGATCAGAATAGTTGGGCGTACGACCAGATCGTCGAAGGGATCGCCAACGACAAGATCAAAGGCCTTTGGGTGGTTGCGACGAACTCTTCGCATTCTTGGATTAATCAGCGGAATTTCAACGAGATCGTTAAGAAGCTCGATTTTCTTGTCGTCCAGGACATGTACTTTACCACGGAAACCGCGCAGCGCGCCCATCTGATTCTGCCCGCTGCGGGATGGGGTGAAAAGGTTGGAACGTTCATTAACTCCGAGCGACGAATCGGACTGGTCAAAAAAGTTTCCCGAGCACCGGGCCAGGCTTTGTCGGATTTCAATATCTTCAAACTCGTCGCCCAATATTGGGGCTGCGGGAAAATGTTCGAAAAATGGTCTTCACCAGAATCGGTGTTCCAGATTATGAAAGAGCTGTCGCGTGACCAGCCTTGTGAGATCACGGGCATTCGCGATTACCAGATGATCGATGACGCTGGAGGAATTCAGTGGCCGTTGCCAGATTCTTCCAATGACGCTTCCGCGCGCAAGGATGATCCATCCCAGGAATCAACGATCTCCTTTGAGCAGGAGAGGCGTTTGTTTGAGGACGGGTTATTTTATCATTCGGACAAGAAAGCGAAGTTCCTGTTTGAGGCTCCCCGCGATATGCCGGAGCCTCCGGATGAGGAATACCCGTTCCTGCTGTTAACGGGGCGCGGCACATCGTCACAGTGGCACACGCAGACACGCACGGGAAAATCCGACGTGCTGAAAAAGCTGTACCCGGACCATATCTATGTGGAGATGAACCCTCTTGACGCGGAGCCCCTTGGCATCGAGGCCAATCAGAAAGTGCTTGTCGCGTCCAGGCGGGCAGAAGTGACCGCGACAGTTTTCATCACAAATACGGTCCAGGCCGGGCAGCTGTTTATCCCGATGCATTATTCGGTTGCAAACGAACTCACGTTCCCTGCCGTTGATCCGTACTCACGACAGCCTGCCTACAAAGCCTGCGCTGTTTCCGTAACGCCCTGGCGTGAATCCGGCACCTAGGTCGCTCATGGAAAACCTATCTATCTAATTGAAGAATGAAAGTTCGCTGGAAACACGACAGCCTGCGCTTACGAATTACGCCGACCGAATTAGAGGATTTGCTTGGCGGTGAACAGATTTGCGAACGATTGGATCTGTCGGACGGGCCAGTCTGGGAAGTGGCAATTTTTCCGAACGCAGAAGAAACCAGTTTACGTAATTTTGGGCCAGTTGTTCATCTGCTGCTGTCCCGAGAAGATCAGAAGAAACTGGCGTATCCCGAAGGCCAAGGAGTCTATTTTACGACAAATCGGTCCGGCAGCGGCTTAATTAGGTACTTTATTGAGAAGGATTTTCCGTGCATTCATCCTCGCGCTGCAGACGCTCTGGAAGGTCCTTCGGAGACGTTTGCTCCACCGCCGGGCTTTGTTTCCAAGGAAGATCGATAGGACGCAATACTGACGCATTGGAACTGCGATCCATGCCTCCGGTGATACTACCCCGCGCATGTGAAAATCCGCAATCGTTCTCAACGAATCTCCGTGATCCCGGCGAACACCCAACTCTCTCTGGTCGAACGGTCGAACAGCCCGGCGAAGTGGGATACGCTTAGCGCGGATGGGGCATGGCCATCTTGCGGCCCGACCACACCAAAGATGTGGGGGGAGCATCCGCACGCAGGTGCGGTTTTGTTGACGGCGAAATCGCTGCAAGACGTGCGAAGAGCGCTGTGGCTCAGAGGGCCGCAAAGAGGGCGTTGAACCCCTCGACCATGGTTGGATGGGAGAGCACCGCGTCACGGAGCGTGGTCGCAGGCATTTCCGCGATCATTACTGCCTGCACGGTTCCAATCATCTCACCCGCCTCAGCAGCCAGGATGGTGCATCCGAGAATCCTTTGAGTGGATTTTTCGATCGTGGCCTTCATAAGGCCATCCATTTGGCCGGTGGTCCTTGCCCGGGGTACGGTCAGCGGGGTGATCGGAACCTGGAGAACTCGGAACTCAAATCCCCGGGCCGTTGCTTCCTTCTCCGTCAGGCCGATATGCGCCAGTTCAGGATCTGTGAAAAGACTGGAAGGCACGTACCGATCAGTTCGGGAGCGGGAACCGTTCCCGAAAACGTTGTCTCGAACAATCCGAAAATCGTCAAGGGACGCGTGGGTAAATTGGGGTCCACCGCTCACGTCACCCATCGCCCAGACGCCTGAGACATTTGTCTCTAAGCGGTCGTTGACTTTGATAAAACCCTTGGCGGTCGTTTCTACCCCCGCAGCAGCTAAGTCTAAGTCCTTGGTAACGGGACTTCGTCCCAGGGCGACCAACAGGTGGGATCCCGTCCATTCTTGTTCTCCTTTGGGCGTCCGGAACATGACCCTCAATTGACCGTCACAGAACTTACGAACCTGTTCGACTGCCGCGTTGAGCTGGATATCGACTCCTTCTCCTCGCAAACAATTTTCCAGTGTCTCGGCAACCTCTGCGTCTTCACGGCTCAAGATTTGTCCACCTCGCTCAAGGACGGTGACCTTGCTCCCGAACCGATGCATCATTTGAGCAAACTCGAGACCAACGTATCCCGCGCCGAGCACCAACAGGCGTGAAGGAACGGCATCCAACTGTTGGATGGTGTCACTCGTCAGAAATGGGATGTCCGGCAAGCCGGGGAGATCCGGAATCGCGGGCCGAGTACCTGTGTCAATGAAAATACGTTTGGAGGTTAGGTGACGGACCACACCGTCGTTCTGCACCACTTCGACGTCTTGCGGCCCGAGAAAGCGACCTGTGCCCAAGATGAAGTCGAGGCTCGGAAACGAGGTGAAGTTTTTTAGGTTCAACGCGCGCATCTCTGATACCACTTTTTCAACCCGCTTCCTGACACCTGGCCAGTCGACCGAAACCCCTTCTACCTTAATGCCGAACTCTGCAGCTCGCCGAATGGAATGAACAAGTCGAGCGCTGGCAATGAACGTTTTTGTGGGGATGCAAGCAACGTTGATGCAACCGCCTCCAATCATCATCGGATCGCGTTCAATCAGGGCCGTTTTGTCGTTCCGCCTGCCCAGGTACATCGCCAGGGTCTTGCCGCCCTTGCCACCTCCAATGACTATGGCGTCGTACTGTTCAGGATCACTCATATAAATACCTCCGGTATTTGTGGTCGGTGGCACGACGCGTATGAATAGGTTTCAATGACTGAACGCTGTTGCTTTTTTGGTATATTAGCGATTATCCGAAGTTCTTCGCGCTTTCATGACTCGAGCGTGGGGCTTGGCTTTTGGCGCTGCACTCTACTGTTGAGCGTTTTCCATCGCCTTGACGGCCTCGGCCGTTGTCCAGACCGCGTGTGCGAGAAACGCGTAATTGATGAGCGCCGCCGTATAGCCATAGCCCCATTCGGGGTGCTTTGGCCCAGCCGTCGCATCTTTCGCGACAGCGACCTCGAAACCTTGCTCAAGCAATTCGCGCAAGTGAGATTCGACGCACATGTTGGCGAGCATTCCACCCAGAATGATCTTGCTGATCTTACGTTTGCGGAGCTGCAGAACGAGATCGTTGGTCTCCGGCCCCCACACGCGATGAGGGGCGACGACAATGGATTTCCCATCTTCGATGTAGGGCTTAAAACGTTCCAGCCAGTCGGCGCCGGACCCTTCGAGACCATCGAGATTTAAGACTCCTTTGCGAGCGAACAGGCCGGAGGTCGCCTCATCGGTTTCCAGTGGTCCGTTGAATTTCCATCCTTTGTCCGTGGGATAAAAATAGTGAGGAGAGATGAAAACCTCGAATCCATGCGCTTTCGCGGCCTTAAAGATTCGCTCCATGTTCTCAATCGTATTGTTTTCTTGAAGACTTTCGCGCACCAGAGGCCACGCGAGACCTTTTTCGCTCAAGACGTCGTTCTGCGGATCGATGAATACAATTGCAGTGTCTTCTCGATGAATGTCCATAGTTATCTCCTGTTAGATTTTCAGGTGGCCGAAACCGGTTTGATAACCGGCCCGATCTTTCTGAAAATCGCATCAAAGCGCCAGTTTGTGCTGCCTGAGAAATCCTTCGATTCGGTTCGCGATTTCCTCTCCGTGGGTTTCAAGCGCAAAGTGACCCGTGTCCAGTAAATGGGTCTCCACGTCCTTCAGGTCCCGGGGGTAGGGCGCGGCACCTTCTGGCGGGAAGATGAAGTCGTTTTTACCCCAGACGATCAAAGTCGGTGGTTGATACTGCCTGAAGAAGGCTTGGAACTCGGGATAGAGCGGAACGTTGGTCCCATAGCTGAGGAACAGATCTAACTGGATCTCGGCATTCCCGGGCCGATCCAACCCGACCTGATCTAATGTCCAGGTTGTCGGATCTAATAGCGTGCGGTCGGCCACGCCGTTTTCATACTGCCATCGTGTCGACTTCGGATCGACCAGGAAACGGATGCCCTCTCGATTTTCAGGCGTTGGATCCTTCCAGTATTTCTTAATCGGGTTCCAAAACTCCAGAAGGCCTTCGTCATACGCGTTGCCGTTCTGTACGATTAGCGCCTGCACCCGGTCGGGATGCCGCAACGCAAGGCGGTAACCCACCGGCGCACCGTAGTCCATGACGTAAAGCGAGTAATTGGTGAGTCCAAGTTTTTCGACCAACTGTTCCACCACATTAGTCAGATTCTCGAAAGTGTAGGCGAAATCCTTATGACTCGGCATGCTGCTTTGGCCGAAGCCGGGATAGTCGGGAGCCATCACGTGGAAGGATGTCGCAAGGCGCGGGATCAGATTCCGGAACATGTTGGATGAAGTCGGAAATCCATGCAAAAGCAGGATAGTCGAGGCGTTTTGTGGGCCGGCTTCGCGATAAAAGATGTCCAGTTCATTCACACGAACGGTCTTGTAACGCACTGGATGTTGCTTAGGAACGAATGGGCTGTCTGTTGTCATTTTCTTAGTTGGTGGTGATTGATTTGTAGTTGTTGTGTGGATTCCAAAGTAGGGATGGCCCGGACTTCTTTGTCATCGATGCTCCCCAAGCCCTGGGCCTTCGCGTGCGGCGAGTAAGGCTTCCAACTCGGCGATGCGGGCCTTCAGCGGCGCGGCATGCTTTTCCATCTCGGCGGCGGTGAAGCGCGGGGTGATGTATTGAGGGCAGTTCCAGTCGTACGAAATGACTTGGATGAGGAACAACCGCTGCACCTTGCTGCGGAGTGATTCGGGGGCGAGCTGATCGGCCAGCTCAGAATGCTCGCGGACGTCGAGCACGCGGGCGTGGCCGGGCAGTTTGAGCCGGCTGCGGTGCGGGTAGTCCATCATGAAGAGGGCAACCCGATCGGTGGTGCCAAGATTGCCCGTCGCGTCGAGGAAGGTTGGCTCTTTGGCAAGTTCATCGAAGAGCACCCGCACGGCTTCCAGCAACTCCTCACGGCCCCCGTGCTTCACCCTGACGAAGACGTTCAGTGCTAACATGTCCAAAATTTGCTCGTTTTCGAAACATTTGGCACGCTCAAAAAGAGATCGTTATGCCGGCGTCAACAAGCAGGTTACCGTCGGAACCCGTGAGGACAGCGATATTTCCGCCGGAACCTCTAAGGAGGCTGATGCCCCCGCGAACGTTCTGAAGGTGATCTGGGCAGTGGCGGCGGGTCCACGGATAACGGTGACCGGACTGGGCCCTCGGTGAATAGAGTCGGTGAGTTATACATTGTCAGCCCTTGCGGCGCTCGGAATCAGAAGTAAGGCCGTCTAATCTAAGCATCGGGCATATCTTCGAAAGCCTATTATCGACGCGCTTCTCTGGAGTGGCGATTCGGGCGTTGCTGAATGAAATTTCACAGGTTCTCATTAATGTGGTCGGTAGCGGATGTAATCGGTCTGTTCTCAAATAATGTGGTTTCATTCTCACGTAATCTGGTTCTGAGCTGCCTTTCGTTCTCACTTAATGTGGTTTGAAAACAGCGGATGTTCTCGGTTCGAGCCGTTTATGTTCTCAGGTCGCTACAGCTAGTGCGATCTAACGGCGCAGAAGAGAAGAGCGAAATTTTTCCGTACGTTGTTGTCACCTCCGGCCGCTTCAACAAACCGCTGATTCCGCAGTTGCCTGGGCTCGGTTCGTTTTGCGGTCAGCGTGGCGTGCTCCACAGCTTTGGATACAAGGATCCTGAGAGCTTCCGCGGCAAACGTGTGCTCGTGATTGGTTGCGCCATTAGCGCGCTAGAAATCGCAAGTGACCTTGCAATGCTTGGCGCCTTGCGCGTCGTATCAACCTATCGCCGCCAACGCTACGTCATGCAAAAGCTTGTGGCCGGGATACCAAGCGACGTATTAGCGTTTACCCGCTTTGCTGCGCTTTACGCCGAGGTGACTCCTCGAGAACTTCTCGGCAAAAAAACGCAGGACTACATCCTCCGGGTGTTTGGCGATCCAGAGCAGTTTGGCGCGTTCAGGCCGGCCGGTGATTTTTTAACCGTTGGACGAGCGTTGACCCAGCATTTCCTGCCGTTGGTTGCTGAAGGCCGGATTGCCGTTAAGCCCTGGGTCAGGGAGGTCCAGGGCCGCAATGTTCGGTTCAGCGACCAAACCTGGGAAGAGTTTGATGGGATCATCTTAATTTGACTTTGTAATTTTTAAATTGACGTTTTCCCGAATTTTTGCTGACTTGACTCTCAGCTCTAATGGAGAAGCAATTCTAAACCCGAAGGACATAGTGAAATCAAGAAGAGCCCCCTGAGAGGGGTGGCAGATCGATTTCTAAGTTTTGTGATGAGTTACGCCGAGCATTTTATAAGTTATCGGCGGGATGTGTCTGAGAAGGCTAGGCAGTATGCTTCCGGCTTGATGCAGGCAGGCTCGCGTAAAAATATCTACGCGATTTCAGAGGTAGTGCCGGAGACCGACGAACGAAATCTGCAGCAGTTTATCACTCACTCTAAATGGAGCACGCGTGAAGTGCTTGATCATGTGGCACGCGATGCAGATGAGTTGATCGGGGCTACAACGGACGCCGCGCTGATTATCGACGAGAGTGGGTTTGCCAAACAAGGCAAGATGTCTGTCGGCGCCAGTCGTCAATACCTAGGGCGATTGGGTAAGGTCGATAATGGGCAGGTGGCAGTCTTCGGAGTTTTGGCCAAGGGACGTTTTGCCACAGCCATTGATACTCGGCTCTACTTGCCCAAAGAATGGACCGCTGATCCGCAGCGATGCAACCGGGCTGGCATCCCGGAAAGCGAACAGGTCTTTAAGACCAAAAACCAACTGGCTCTGGAAATCGTTGAGCAGGCCCGTCGCAACGGAGTGCGCTTTGGCTGGGTTGGAGCCGATGCGGGCTATGGCAGCGGTCCGGATTTTCTCTTTGCTTTGGAGGATGGCGGCCACAACTTCCTGGTCGACGTTCACAAGAGCTTCATGGTCTACGAGATTGATCCGCAGCCCACCATTCCACCAGAGCCTTCAAGTAAGGGGCCCAAAGCAAGGCGCAAGATTACCGGAAAGAAGGGTCTGAGCGTCGAGGAGTTGGTGGAATCATACTCCCTGAAAGATTGGAAGATTTGCAATGTCAGAGAAACTACTCGGGGCTCGCTCAAACTTCGGGTGTTACGTAAGAGCGTAGATGTGTGGGACAAGCAGAGCGAGCAGGCGCGTCGCTATGAACTCTTGGTCACCGAGAACATGGACGGAGAAGATCGGAAGTATTCATTGACCAACCTAAATCCGTCGACCTCGACGCGGCGTCTAAGCTGGATGCAGAGACAACGCTATTGGGTAGAACGGTGCTTTGAGGATGGCAAGGGTCAGTGCGGCATGGCGGACTACCAGGTGCGCCTTTGGAATGCGTGGCACCATCATATGGCACTGGTGATGATGGCAATGCTCTTCATGCTGACCGAAAAACTCCAGATGAAAGACCAATGCCCTTTGCTAAGTTGCGCGGACATCGAGAAGTTGCTAGCGGCATTCCTACCGCGAAAGGACGCGAGCCCAGAGCAAGTCTATAGTCATATGAAGCGTCGCCACGAAATGCGAAGACGAGCGATCGAGTCTCACGCCAAATGCAATGCGCAGCGGCGATCTAAAGTAACGTAGTCAAATTAGGTACTGGCTTTGAGTTGAACATCCCATTTTTGAGTCCTACAATCGCCGACATCCTCGATCTGGACGCTCTGCATGCCGACCTGTACAAATTTACATTTCATCCGGACTTGGCCGGCCTTGCTTTCCTTGGTCTTTGGGAACAAACGGGACCTTATTTTCCACCACTGGAACTACAGGCTCGCTGGATCACTTATGTCTGGAGCGGAATACGACCCCTCCCCACCCGGAGTCAGATGGATGCTGACATTGCAGCATACCGGGAGGCGCGAGGAAAATCGCAACTGCAGGCGATGCATCTCATGGCGCTTCTGTTCGCGCGCCAAGCAGGCGTTGAACCGGATCTAAAGGCGTGGCCGCAGTTGGCTCGAGCGCTATTGTTTGGCCCGCTTTCAGCGATTTCATTCCGCTTGAGTGGCCCTGACCACCTCCACGACATTGAAGCGCGGATCGCAGCCGAAGCGCGAGCGCTAGGGACAGCTGTCAGTTCCACGTTTTCAAGTGAACAGGTGGCGCAACTCCAAGATTTAGCCGCCGCTCGCAAAGACCCGGAATTTGCTGAATTTGTCAGCCGCATCCCGAAGCTTTAGTAGGTCCGAGCGGAAAACATCCGATAACGGGGTAAGACAAGGAAGACTGATATCAGCTGCGGTAGTTTCTTCTGTCGCGAATTTCCGTTTTTGGCCTCCGGGTGGAACTCTTGTTAGGTCGGTTAAATTCCAACAAAGGTACCAAAACTCTCACAGGCCGGTGACTCTGGCATCGTTGGGTGTCCTTAGACGCTGACCCCCTGGACAGCCTCCTGATACGCCTGTTCGACCGCGCCCAGTGAGAGGTGCTGATAGATTTCCAGGCTCTTTTTGCTCTCATGGCCGGAGATCAATTGGATCTGTGCATCGGATAGACCCCGTGAGGTCAGGTACGTAATCATCTGATGGCGGAATAGATGGGGATGTACCGGTTGAGTGAGCCCCGCCTGCGCCCGGTAGCTCTGTACGATCTGCTGGATCCGCCGAGGAGTAAAAGGTCCACAGCGGCTTGTTTCGAACAGGTATCGGTTTTTGGGATTTGCCTGCAAGTGACTTTTCAGTACCAGCCGAAAGCTGGCTGGAAACAGGATATAGCGGTCTTTGGCACCCTTGCCTTGGTCGATGAAGACCTTGCAACTGCCAAGATCCACTTCGCCAACCTTGATCTTGACCAACTCGCTGACCCGTACTGCGGTGAAGAATAGGAACTTCAGCATGATCTCATGTTCCACATCCCCGCAATCCTGGATTACCCGAAAGAATCGCTTCAGATCCGCCTCTGCCAGTAATTGCGGCAGTTTTCGCTCTCGCTTGGGTCGGTGAAGGCCGAGTTTTCGTCTCGCCTGCTGACAAACATATAGGAAGTCGTCGTAGGAAAGCCGGTCCTTGCGAGCGATTTGGACGAATCTCGCGATGATATGGGATTTCGCCTTTTCGTTTGACGATACGAAATGATGGCGTTTTTGGGAGGTTTTTCGCATCCAAGCAGCCCCAAAGGCTAGCATTTATTTCGTCTTTCAGCAATCCTGCGAAATAGTAGGCTTAGCCCTCTTTACCTGCAATCCCCCTGACATTCAACTCGTAATGGAGCCAGCCTATGCCCCGGATGAAGGTCCTGAACAGCATCGAGCAGGAAGCTTTCGAGTTTCCCCCGGTGTTCAACAGCGCCGCGCGCAAACGCCACTTCGATTTTCCGGTAGCGATCCAGCAAATAGCGGCAGAGCTGCGAACGCCAACCAATCAACTGTGTTTTCTCCTCAGTTGTGGCTACTTCAAAGGGACCCATCGATTCTATCCGATCCAGAGGTTCCGCCCACGCGACATCAGCCACGTGGCTGAACGGACAGGTATTAGGATCGAGACGGTCAGACTTGCTGAATACGACAAGCAAACCATGGCGCGGCATCAGGCATTGATCTTAGACTTCTACGGCTTTCGGCCATTTAAGCCGCATGGCAAGGCGATACTGGTTGAGGAAATTGCACGGTTGGTGGGATCACAGTTGAAACCCCAACTTATTTTCTTCCGCTCTATCGAAGTGCTCGTTCGAGAGAAGGTAGAGGTCCCTGGCTATTTCCGACTTGCGGTGCTGATCTTGAGGACCATCAATAGCCATAACCGGACGCTGGTTGCCATTGTCGAACGAACGCTGACGGACGAGACGCGGGCACTGTTGGATGCCCTGTTGATTCAAGATACCGCCGATGAGACGATCGCACCCGGCAAAACCAGTGCCTATAAACTAACGTTGATGAAGAGACTTTCACAGTCGACCAAGCCGTCGAAAGTGAAAGAACGCGCTGGCGATCTCGCTTTGGTGGAAAGACTCTATCAATCGCTCAAACCCGTACTGGACGAACTGGCGCTCAACCAGGACGGCATCCAGTACTACGCCCACAGCGTAATCAAAACCGAGATCTTTCAACTGACTCGTCGCGAGGAGAAAGATCGCTATCTACACCTCCTCGCCTTTATCGTTCATCAGTATTATCGGCTTCAGGACAACTTGGTCGATGTGCTATTGAGCAGTCTGCAGAGTTTTCAAAACGGCGCACTGCGCGAGCACAAAGAGCAATGTTATGCCCGACGGGAATTGCGCAACGAGTCGCTCAAGGCACTGATCGCCTGTGTCGACATGTTACAGCACTGGCGGCAGCGCCACCATCATGGTCGCCCCTCGGAACAAACTGTTTACGCGGGCGTTATCGGAATCGGTTGCGCCATCGGTATCCGCAAAATGGCCCGGATCTCTCACCCGATCAGCGAATCGGCATTGGAGCATACCGTCAATTGGTACTTTTCGCTCGACAACCTCATTGCCGCCAACGATCGCGTACTTCAATTCATGGATAGGTTGGAATTACCGAACCTGATGCGCCGTTCTCCCGATCGATTGCACACTTCCAGCGACGGCCAAAAGTTCGAGGTGCGCGCCGATTCGCTCAATGCCAACTATTCGTACAAATACTTCGGCAAGGGCCAAGGCGTGAGTGCCTATACATTTCGCGACGAACGCGATCTGTTATGGTACTCGCTGGTCTTTAGCTCGGCTGACCGAGAAAGTGCCTACGTTATCGACGGCTTGATGCACAACGATGTCGTCCAGAGTGACATCCATTCCACCGATGCCTTTGGGTATAGTGAGGCGATATTTGCCACCAGTCACTTATTAGGATTTTCCTATGCGCCGCGTTTCAAAAACCTCAAACGTCAACGGCTTTATGTTTTCAAACGCCGTCAAAAGGACGAACGTTCTACTTGGAAAATCAAGCCCACGGGCTATTGCGATACCGATCGTGTCATCGGGTACTGGGACGAAATTTTACGATTCATCGTCACGATCAAACTCAAGGAGACGACCGCATCGGATCTGTTCCGGCGGCTCAACTCCTACTCGAAACAGCACGGACTGTATCAAGCCCTCAAAGCCTTCGGACAAATACTGAAGAGTCATTTCATCTTGCGTGTGATCGACGAGCCGGCGCTGCGTATGGCCATCGAAAGGGTGCTTAACGGGGTCGAACATGTGCACCGCTTCACGCGGGCGGTCTCAGTGGGGAATCCGCGTGAGTTTTTGCAGGCGGAGAAACAAGAACAAGAAATGGCCGAAGCGTGTAAGCGGCTCATCAAAAATTGTATCATTTGCTGGAACTATCTCTATTTATCGCAAAAGTTCGCGGACTTGGATGATCCCGCGAATCGCGAAGCGTTTCTGAAGGCATTGACCCATGGTTCCGCAGCATCGTGGCAGCATGTCAACCTTCTGGGAGAGTACGACTTTTCGGAAGAACGCTTGCAGGATACGGTGGGTATTAAGCCCCCAAAATTAGCTGACTAAACAAGAGTCAATTTTGGGAGCCGCATAAATTCCTAAAATCCTGGAACATAGAAGGTTACGAAAAACGTTGTGAGAGTTTTGGTACCTTTGTGGGAATTTAACCGAATTAGAGCGGCGCGGAACCCTCGGGGGGAGCCCTTTAGCCTTAGAGCCGGATCCCTCACTTAAGAGGATTCCCACAGAGGAAAGCGACTCTGATCTTTTCCGGAGTGATGGGTTGGCTTCTGCTGCTGCGCTCTCCTGCCACGCTGAGTCGCCGCAGAGCGTTGTGCAGGGCGGTCTCGGCCCAAGGGAGCGCCGTTGGGGCCGGGAAAAAGGAGGTTTGAGTTGCTCCACTTGAGAGATTTGCGGTAGAGCCGCCGTTGGTCTGGGCGGGTCAGCCGCTCTCTCCAGGCGTGCCAGAAGCGCAAGGAGATAGCGAAGCATGGTTCCTCGATTGCCGCCTCCCATAGAAGCACTTCGGTGTCCGTGATTGTGAGGCAGTTTTTGGGCCATTTTCGAGGTGTTCCTCTAGCAGGCGCGGCGCATAGTGCGGCGATCAGCCCCGAGTCTCGCCGGCTTGCGATGGAGGGGTTTTTACCGAAGCGCATCTGCTTTGCTATTCTTTGAATTACCCAGTTCTGCAGAGCCGCTGAGTCCTCTTTGGATACCGATTGTTTGGGCCCTCCGCTGCCTAAAAAATCCAAGAAGGGCGAGATTCGCGCCCTCTTTTCGGTGGGGGATTTTCCGATCGATGCCAATAGATCGGTAGCAGACGGGCTCTGCCAGAGCTCCAAGCTAGCGGCTCTGATGGCCGCTCTGGCGCCCGCCACGTAGACCCGTCTTGTGGAAGGCCGAAGGTTTTGGAGAGATTGCTCGAAATCCTTAACGACTTCGCTGATTGGCTTGGCCTGCGCATTCACACGCCTCTCTTTCTGGAGGTAACCCAGAGTAAAATAGTGATACCGGGAAAATGGTTTGTCTTTACAACTTGCGCCCAGTCTTTATCACGTAAAAACATCACTTTGAATAATCCAAGCCGAAAATGAAGTCTCCGCTCGGAGGGAGAGAAGGGAGCGGCGGGGCGAGTTGGTCCCCGCTAGGAGTCCAATCAGGGCGCCTATGACGCAAGAGGATTCGCAGACAGAGACTGGAGCAGTGCTTCTTGCTCCCTTTGATTTATTAGAGGGAACTTCAGAATCGACCCGAGCCAAAACCGCGGAGACCTTCCTTGAGCTCTTGGGAGCGCGGGTGCGTAATCCCAATACGCGAAGCGCATATCGGGTGGCGTGGCGCTCCTTTTTGGCTTTTTGTTCGGCAAGGCAGCTCGAACTTGAGAGTGTAAAGGCCTATCACGTTGGGTCATGGTTGGATCAGCATCCGGGAAGCAAATCGACGCAGAGGCAACACCTGGCGGCCGTCCGGTTGCTCTTTGATTCGCTCTTGATGCGAGGGGTAGTGGAGTATAATCCAGCCGCCCGGGCCAGGCCGCCGAGGCTGGTTCGAGAATCCTCCCAAACGCCGGTCTTTGAAGAGGCCGAAATAACGTTCTTGGACTCGATAAGCCCGAAATCGTTAAAAGAAATTCGGGACAAGGCGATCTTCTGTGTTTTGCTCTATTCCTGGTGCCGGGTGTCTGCCCTCATCAACCTGAGTGTTGCCGATTACTACGAACGTGGCGGTGCGCGCTGGTTACGGTTCCAAGAAAAACGAGGGAAAGACCACGAGGTACCGGTGCACTCAAAGGCTAAAGAAGCGGTCGATCTTTGGCTAGAACGCTCTTATCTGGCATCAAAACCGAATGCTCCACTTTTTCCTTCCTTCAGCAAGAATCGTGAAACATTGAACTGGAGACGCCTGGATCGTCGGAGTGTGTTGAAGCTGGTTGAGAAACGGGCGAAGGCCAGCGGGATTCTGAAACGAGTTTGTTGTCACAGCTTCCGTGCGACGGGCGTTACCGAATACATGAATTCGGGCGGCACAATTGAGATCGCGCAGCGGATCGCCGGACATACGAGTCCGTCGACCACCAGGATTTATGATCTGGCTGGACCGCAGGCAAAAAAGCGCACGCTCAATGGGAACAGCAGGTGGCGTGACGAAAGACCAGGATTGCGCAGATCGCCCTTCGCTTGGACAGGGTAGGGAGATTGAAGAGGCCGCCGGCGTCTATGCCGAGAGGAAAATCGAAGAACTGGCCGAGCGTAAGCTTCGATTCGACAAGCCAGAGCTCGCCCAGGAGTCGGATAAGATTCAACGCAGAGAACGGCAGGCTGCCATTCCAACTATCGAGAGCACTCAAAGCCTCGGCCAGGACCTTGGAAGATCACTAACGCTCTCCAGAATGGCAGACGAAGAATGACCGATTCCCGCGGCTGCCGTCGATCGGCTCGGGGGGAGCGATGCCGAACAAAGCGCATCCCCTGCTTCGAAGGCCAAGACCGGCTTTGTTGCCACCAGACGTATCTTCTGAGAAGCAGCGTCTGTCCGATGCCTGGGCGAATTAGGGCGCATCTTGCTGCAAGAATTGGATGACGGGCGCTGCCATATCTCCTGCGAAGTGGTTGGTGATCCATCTGACCCAATGACCACTCAGTGAACAACAATCTTCAAACCCTTGGGGCTGGAATTGACGCGGCAGATGGAAGCGGCTTTTGGCGCAACTCCGGAAGAGGCGGGACCGGTCGATCCGCCGCCACGCCCTATATTTTGCGAATTTTTTGGGAGGCCCTCCCGCGACCAACCGCGAAAGCCCCGAAGGGAGGGGAACGAGGAACGAGGGCTCTCTGGCCCTGCAGCTGCCTGAACCTGATCCTGGCGCGCATCGTCTACTGGCAGCGTGGGAAATCTCCCTGGGTCCTCAGTCTCAGTCAGTGCGACCCGGTCGCGAATGGAATCGATCTCTCCCTGCTGGAACACGTCAGCCCAATCGAGTGGGATAACGTCGTGCTCTACGGCCAGTATATCCACCGGATGCTCGTCCGCCGGTGCCGCCCCCCAAAAAGGGCCGCTCTTAGCGTACAAAATTACCGAATCGCCTATACCCTTTTCAGGAGAAACGAGGCCGAGAACACGACGAGCTTCTGGTACATTCAAAGGCCAGAGAAGCAATCGATCGTTTGGTTGGAAGCCTGCGGTTTGTGTTTAAACCCCGAGGCGCCTCTGTTCTCTCAGGCGTTTAGAGCGAATCTGGCGTGTCGTCTTCGTCGTCATCGATAGCTTGCTTTTCGGGCAGCATGCTCTGATGCAGGATACGGCAAATCAGAATGCCGCCGGGTTCCTCCCGGTAAAACACAACATGCTTGCCCTGCTTCATGCGCCGCAACCCAGGGCGAATTTCCTCACACTGGCGACCGAGCGCGGGATTATCGGCGAGGAGTTGGCAACAATCTTCAAGCTGGCGGATATAGCGGTCGGTCTGGATTTCGCCCCAGGTGCGAAAGGTATAAAGGCCGATGTTGAACAGATCGGCTTCGGCACGATGCGAAAAACGGAACCTGGCCACGGGCTAACGCGGTGTCGAGGGAAGGTTGAGCTTCTCACGGACACGCTCAAAAACATTGCCCTCGGCTATGCCGCTGGCGTCGCCTTCATCGATGGCGGTCCGCAGCGCGGCAAGTTTAGCCTCGTGTCGCTGTTCCTCACGCTCCAGGGTCCGTAGCGCTGCGCGAACGACTTCACTGGCGTTCTCGTAGCGTCCGCTCTCAACCTTTTGCAGCACAAAGTGGTCAAGCTCATCGGTCAAATTGACGTTACGGGTTGGCATGGCGGCGCTCCTTTGCTGAGGCTGCTTATATTACCACGATTGGCAAAGATTGCTAATGGCCCTCTTTAGGGAGACGATTGCAACGATTAGCGGTTTTCTCCCTTCAATCGCGGCTGGTGAGGTGTTTCCGGTCGGTGACCCTCTAGCAGCCTACGCCAGTGTTCCCCGTTTTTGCGCTTTTTCGTCGATTTATCATTTTGTCGAGAGTTCACCCCGTGCGATGCCCCGGAAACCCGCATGAATAGGGGGAGGGGACTTCTCAAATATCTACAAAAGGGATCATTTTGTCGAGAGTGTTGACAGACATGGGCGGTTTTTGCTTGGAAGTTGACACCAAAATTTGCGTGCGTCTCTTGCCCGCCTTATTGAGCCCAATCTTCACGCCGCGATCCCGAGCAGACCGCCAGGCTGGCCCGCGTTACGCAGTTTATTTTCTCTTCCGCTGCTGGAGCTCTTTAGAGTCTTCCAAGGCCAACGCTCAGGCCTGAGTTCATCAAGGCTTCGCCGCCTTACGGCTCTTGATTTAGGCTAGGCTAACCAAGATTGAACTGCGTTAGAAGGCGGAAAGGAATACCCTCAAGCTCGTAGGACTGGCGATCATCGCCAGGGATCTCGCGCATGAACTGAGTGGCGCGACGGACGATTTCATTGAGGTCTTGGACGATCAGGTAATCAATTTGCTGTGTACGCAGAAGAGGTTCGGTTACTCTGTTCAACTCGTGAGTGATGTAAACTGGACGATGCGCACGTTGCAACTCGGCAAGCGCCTCGGCTAGGCCGCGGTTGCCGCCGGCGACGTTGTAGACCCCGGCAATATTGGGCTTCACTTGCAGCAGTTTTCGGACGGCATCATAGGTGGCTTCGTCGGAGTCCTTGCCTTTAATAACCTCCAGGACTTCGATGCTTTCAAACTTCTGGCGCATGATCGAACGAAACCCGATTTCGCGATCTTCATGGCAGCGGTAGGAAAAGCTGCCAACCACGACGGCGACTTCGGCACCCGAACGCTCTTCTAGATGGCGTCCCATCAGGTAGGCGGCGACATTGCCAGCCGCTCGATTGTCGATGCCGAGATAGGCCGAACGGGCAGACGACTCGAGGTCGGAAACAAGAGCCATTACGGGTTTGCCCGCTTGGCGAAGGCGTTTCAACTCGTCGATGATCGGCGGAATGTTCTTGCAGACGATGGCAAGTCCATCCCATCCACCTGTCGAACCCTTAATGGCTTCAACCACCGCCTCATCGGAGGCGGCACCCAGGCCTTCAATTTGCAAAAGCCGATCACCGTTCTGCTGTTTCTCGATAGCCGTTAAGAAAGACTCCGTAAAGGCCTGGCCGGATTGAATGATAAACCCAAAGTGCTGCGAGTTCTGTGACGTCGATGACGTTCCGAAAGGCTTGGGAGTCATGTTTTCGTATTCCGCCTCAAGCTGGGCGAGTGCCTTGTTTACTTTGTCTCGCGTGCTGTGATGTACCCCTGGCCGTCCATGAAGGACCCGGTCCACTGTTGCCTTGCTGCAGCAGCTCAACTTCGCAATTTCATCAAATGAGGGTCTCGCTCTGGTTCTCATTGCCCCAAAAGGTAACTCAAAGATAGTAATTTTTTCAACTCACATAACATCATTTATCATCACTTTCTGACGTGTACGTCACTTTTACACCTCGGCGCAATTGAGACTGGCGGGGAAGGTCTCCCGCTTCTCGACCCTTAACTACTCAGGGTATGCTCCGGTAACACGCTGATCATAATCGATGAGAGCTCCCGTCATCACGCCCGACTCCGGACTCAATAGGTAGGCAGCCAATTCGGCTACTTGATGCGGCTTAACCAGCTGTCCCATTGGCTGCGTTGCCTCAGCTTTGGCTAGCCAATCTTCACTAACGCAATGGAATTTCTGCTGCGTCGCGCTCTCACCAGGCGTGTCCATCCAACCTGTCAGAATGCCGTTGCAGCGAATGCGATTGGCTGCGAAGGCGTTGGCGACATTCTTCGTGAGCGTAGCAAGCGCTCCCTTCGACGCTGAGTAGGCCGACAAATAGGATTGTCCGCAGTGCACCACCATGGAGAGGATATTGACGATGCTCCCTGGCTGGCCGGTTTCGATCAAGTGGCGAACCACACCCTGCATCAGCAAAAAGGGCCCGCGCACGTTGGTGTGGAACATCCGATCCAAGAGCTCGGGGCTGGTATCCAGAAGGGTGCCTCGGTCGGGTAGGGCCGCGGCGTTAACCAGGCCGTTCACAGTGCCAAAGCGCTCCAGAGCTGTGGCGATCAGTCTGAAGCAGTCCTCTGGAATGGACACATCAGCCTTTACGAAGAGACAATCCGTACCGCGAGATTGGATGCTGGCCGCCGCCTTCTCTCCTTTATCTAAGCTTCGTCCGCTCAAGATTACGCCGTGCGCGCCCTCCCGCGCTAGCCGCTCGGCGATGGCGAAACCCAAACCTTGGGCTCCTCCCGTGATGATCGCGGTCGTTGTTCGGTTTCTTAAGAAAAATTCGTCATTCATTGCCAGGTAATTTCACAGTTTGGTTTTAGTTCGAATGGCTTTTCCTAGTCGAAGAGATGCTCCCGCGGCTTCTGCAAGGTAGATAGCCCGTAGCCCGTCGGTCGCATTCACTGATGCCGATTGGCCTTGAGCCAATCCATTTAGAAACGCCTCAATTTCCAGGCGATAGCTGTCGCCGTAGCGTTCCATGAAGAAGGCACGAAAGCGATCCGGTGCTCCAAAGCTAGTACTTGAAAATCGCTTGAAGCCGGTAGCTTTCGGATTGTCGGACATCACCATGCCCGCTGAGCCGAAAGCCTCGATCCTCTGGTCAAAGCCATAAGCAGTTCGCCGCGAGTTGAGGATTACCGCCTGCTTGCCGCTCGGTGTAACAAGGGTCACGCAAGCCGTGTCGATATCGCCGAGTTTGCCAATCTCGGGATCGACGAGGCAGCTGCCACGACTGTGTATGCTGGTGGGTTCTTCGCCAAGCATCCACCGGGCCATGTCGAAGTCATGAATCATCATGTCGCGGAAGAGACCGCCAGACTTCGGAATGTACTCAAGTGGGGGCGGATACGGATCGCGGCTGGTAATCGTCAATTGTTCAAGGTTGCCAATCTCGCCGTTCTCAATAGCCTTCTTGACCGCAGCATGTCCCAGGTCGAACCGCCGGTTGAAGGCCAAGAAGACCTTGCTTACGTGCTCACGCAACGCGTCCACGCACTTCTGCGCCTCCAAGAGAGTGGGCGCCAGCGGCTTCTCACACATGACAGCCTTTCCGGCCTGAACCGCGTCGATCACGTACTTCACGTGGGTGTCCGAAGACGTCGCCACCAGCACTGCTGTGACCTCAGGATGACTTAAAGCCTCTTCGGCTGTACGAGCCACGGACGCGCCGGCCTTCGAAGCGAGAGAGGCGGCCGCCGCTTCAGCAACATCGAAAACGGTTACTAGTCTGGCTCCCGCGGCTGAGATGGCCTCGGCGTGCACATTGGCCATTCGGCCGGCGCCCAACAGTGCGAGCCCGATCACAGTGTACCTCCGATCGGCAAAGGTTCTGATGTTATTTGAGGATTATTTTGATGTGAATGCGTTTTATTATTTGACATATTGGTTGGTTAACATCAGATCATGCGTTGTCAATGAAAATCAAAACGCATCTATATTAACATCATATAAGATCAAAACTGATCAAATTTCTATCCCTATGAATAAAAACCATTCCCATCGCCTTGCAGCGGCAACTTTGCTCGCAACGCTCGGTTACGCGGCAGATAAACCGCGTAATCCGGTTACCTCGGCGAAGAAGTACAACTCCTTCTCAAGCTGGCCCAAACTCGCTGGTTTGTTCGCAGCAATCGCCGTTTCAAGTCTGGTTGAAACGGTCCCTGCTGCCGAACAAAAACCATCCATCCCCATTGTCAAAGACACAACCACCTACTATTGGCAGATCGTGCTAGCCGGCGCGCGCAAGGCAGGCAAGGACCTGAATGTCAACGTGCCGCAACTCGGCGCCCAGTCCGAATCCGACATCAACGGCCAGATCTCAATTCTCGAGAACGTCGTCTCTGAAAAACCAGCGGCCATCGTCATCGCACCAACCCAGTTCAAAGCGCTGGGCAAACCGATCGATGAGGCCGCCAAGAACGTTAAAATTATCGGGATTGATTCGGCAGCCGACTCAAAGGTCTTCACTTCGTTCCTCACCACAGATAACGTGCAGGGCGGCCGCATCGCCGCTAACGCGCTTGCCGCCGCCATTACGGAAAAATACGGCAAGCCCGAGGGTCAGGTCGCACTGATCACGTCAATCCCAGGCGTGGGCTCACTGGACCAGCGCGGCAAAGGCTTCAAGGAGGAAATTGCGGCCAAATACCCCGGCCTGAAACTGGTTGCCGACAAGGTTGCGGATGGTATGCCGACCACTGGCTTGAACATCATGACCGATCTGATCACAGCCAATCCGGATCTGCGCGGCGTTTTGCCTCGAACCTGACCATGGCGCAGGGCGCGGGCCAAGCCATCGCCGAGAATAAGGTCAGTGACAAGATCATGCTGATCGGCTTCGACTCAGACGATAAAACTGTCAAGCTTCTAGCGGACGGCAACATCAAGGCGCTTGTTGTCCAGGATCCGTTCCGCATGGGCTACGAAGGCATCAAGACCGCGCTCGCCGCGTCCAAGGGCGAGAAGGTTCCCGAAACTGTCGACACGGGCGCAAACCTCATCACCAAGGAGAATATGAATTCTGAGCGTTCGAAGGAGCTGCTGACCCCGGACGTCAAGAAATAACTAAGATCAGAGAACTAAGAGCCTCGATGAATCAGACGTAGCAGTGTGGCAACAGTAAACAAGAGGGGGCGCGCCTGCGCCTCTTCTCGTCCTCAAGAAGCTCCACACTCGCGAATTCATAATCTCCTGATACCGGCACGAATGGACAACAAGTGCGGGCGCTCACCTAGTCCTCCTCACCAAGTCCGCCGGCGGTAAGGATTCGAGTAAATGCACACAGATGTTCGAATCAACCTCGAACCGGCGGTTAGGATAGCCACAAGTGCTCTTGGAAGGCCTCCGGCATCGTTGGGATGATCACCTTACCGCCAAAGCGGTCTTCCATAGCTCAGTTCGATAGGGGATTTGCTGCTCGGCGGATAGCGTCGTCGGACAAAACAAGGTATTTTGTGTCGGCACACGAAAAAGAAAATAAAGCAAAATAAAGCACGATAAGGCGGTTTTCCGTCCCTCGGACTCGAAGGAACTCCGCCAGAATTTGATTCTGGTGCCCCTGGGAAAGGGGGAAAAATCAGGGCAGGGGGTGAAGGATAATTAGTACAACATAAAGGACGTGATGTTGTACGATTCGCTGCGCAACGGCGGCTGCGCCGGGCGAGCCTGAGAGTGCTTGGGCTTACGTTAAGGTGCTGGACCGCGCCGATGTAAGCTCCGTCATCGGGACGTTGATTGGCGGCCGCCTGGATTGGGTCAAGTTTTCAGCGGCGGCCGAACGTCTGCTTCCGTTATTGCTGGCAGAGCCGATACCATATCCGCGACTATGACAACGGTACTAAGGGGAGCTGCGCGTACTTTGCAGCAGCGGCTTGAACGGCCTGCTCGCTCTGTTCAAAGGTTTGGTCAGCATTATGGGGAGCAAGGGTTCGGATTGGGGATTGCTCCAAATCCTCTCGTGTGACGACCAATAAGAGGCGACGCAATGGAGCACGGCGGCCGGTGGCGGGCAGGGGAACACCGACCGGCCGCTTACTCACGGGGCCATCTACCATTGCGTCTTGAGAAAATACGCGCTGGCTGCTGGCGTTGATTTGGGGAGCTTCGGTCCGCACGCCCTGCGCGCCACGGAATGGCTTGGTCACGCCAACGTTTCGACCACCCGCCTCTACGACCGCCGCCGCTCCCGTCCCGAAGACAGCCCCACATTCCGTGTATCCTACTAACCCTGACTTTAGGCCACGTCTGCGGTACTGGAAAGGGAGGCGGGCTTGGTCAGGTTGCATTTCGCTGCTTACCTCCAGGGCTGGCGGCCAAAATCGCGAGTCAACGGCCAGGCAATTAACTTCGTATGTACACTTTTCCTCATACACTCGTATGCCAACGCACGACCTTCTTTGAGTGAAGAGTGAAACCAGGTAATAGGCTTCCTACGATTAGAGATGTGGCGAAAGCTGCGGGGGTTTCCCCCATGACCGTTTCACGCGTTCTCAATAGTCCCCAATTGGTGGCGAAGCCCACGCGCGACAGGGTGCAAGCGGCGATTAGTGACCTCGATTATGTGGTTAACGAGATGGCGCGTCAGATCGGAACCGGAAGGCGTCCTTACATCGGCATACTATCCCTCAGAGTTGCCACTACTCCGTATTCGGTGGACATGATATTGGCGGTAGAGCAGGTCGCTCGCGAACACGCCTGGAGGACCTACATAGTTAATGCTTTCACACATGATCCGTCTGCCGGCGTTTTGGATCATATTCTCGCCTTCAGACCTGAAGGCGTAATCCTTGCCACGGTGGGTCATCACGTAGTCAAAGTGCATGAACGATTAGTACGAGCGAGTGTGGTGTTGGCAAATTGTCAGACTACTCAAAGAGGCGTTGCCTGCTATGTACCAGATGACGAACAGGGACAATACGAGGGCGTGTGCAAGCTCCTTGAGAAAGGGTATCGTCGCCCAATGTGCATTCACTTGCCAGAACGGTTTGTGGCAAAGACTTTGCGGCTGAAAGGAATGCAACGAGCGTTTCAACAATTCAACATTTCAGAAAAAGACCAAACCCACTTTGTTTTAGATGACGAACCAGCTTACATGCAGTGCGTTCACTTCCTAGATGAAGCCCTCGCGAAGCGCGCTAGACCCGATTGTTTAATCTGCGGGAACGATCGAGTTGCTTTTGTTGCTTACCAGCACCTTCTTGCCAGGGGCCTTCGCATTCCGAAAGATATAGGCGTTCTTGGCTTCGATAACATGGTGGGCATTGCTGACCTTTTCTTGCCTCCGCTGTCCACCATGCGCCTGCCTCACGAAGAAATCGGACGAGCAGCGGCCTTACATATCATCCGCAGGCGAAGGGGTTCGGGTGTTTATCGACTTCCCTGTCCGCTTATTGGGAGGGCTTCCTTTTAGGACGGCTAAATCACGGGGAGTCCGACGGTAACTCGAAGCCCGTTAGAAATGCGCGCTTGGAGAAGTGGGGAAGCTTTGCTCTGAGTCCTGCGGTATACTGCGCAGGACAGCACACTTTGCGCCCTGAATTGCCAGACTTGCTCTTGACAGTGCGATCACCAGACCGGGGTCGCGGTGTCGCTGGCCAGACACTTTCTTAAACTACCGGACGCCTCCTTACTAAACCTGGAACAGCCACCGCACACAGCGCAGTTTCCGAAACCTGATCCACGTTGCTTGTTGGGCCGGCCAAGATCACGGGTCCCCTCCTAGTCCCACAACGTAGCCTGCAACCGCCTGACGCGCCGCATTGAAGCAACTTCTGCAGCCGAATTTTTCGGATCGCCTCGACGATTCGGTGAAACGCTTCTGGCGAAGCATCTTGCGTCAGCAACCTCTTGGACCGACAAGGGGCAGCGACGCGTCATTTTTCGCTCGCGTTTCATGATGCAACGTTCTTGTCCAAAGCGAAAGGGTCGCAACCAGACCTGCGAACGGTCGGGTTGGATCGGCCATTATTTTTTCTATCACATTGCATTGAGAAAGGGCCGGTCTTAATAAAATAAAGGTCGCATGTTACCGGTATCAGGCCGGTCCGCCTCCGTAACGACCCTTGCCTTTGGAGCCCACATGTTTTTAAAGCCTAGCCCTGTCGACCTCGCTCAGATTCTGCCCCACACCATTCGCTGCACGAGCGATCAGGTTCAATTTGGGGGCCTTCGAGTGGTGGTGCGCGATCTGCCCTCTACTGGCGGGCTAGACCTACCTGCTGGCACCAACCATTTCTGGTTAGCGTTCCGACCTTTGGAGGCGCCGCAGCGCATGGAGATCGAGTTCAAGGACACCCACGAGCGATTTTTGGCGGACCGCAGCCTTCAGTTCTTCAGCCCAGGCGCGCGGCTCACGATCGAATGGCGAGGGGCAGAAGGGGTGGTCACTCATTTTCACTTCAGGTCCGACTTCCTGCAGGAGGTGGCGGAATCAGCGCGCGTCAGCCAAGGACTGCTGAAGCAGCGGGCTTGGCAGGAAGTGGCGCTCGAGGAACCGCTCGAGGCGCTGTGTCGCCTCTTGATGCGGGAAGTGGCGACCGGCTGCCGACGGGGCCCACGCTATTTCGAAGCGCTCAGCCAAGCCCTGGCCTTTGCGCTGGTCCAACGCTTGGCCTGCGCCCAACCCGCTCGACGCGATCTGCGTATCGAGCATGCCGTGCGGCTGCTGGAGCAACGGT
The DNA here is from genome assembly GCA_963782115.1 of uncultured Verrucomicrobiae bacterium. Classification (GTDB taxonomy): domain Bacteria; phylum Verrucomicrobiota; class Verrucomicrobiia; order Chthoniobacterales; family JAFAMB01; genus JAFAMB01. The sequence goes on along the minus strand of CAWAIK010000009.1, from coordinate 167,397 downwards.
GTCGGGAGAATGTGTCGATTGAGGAAGTGGCACAGGCGGCGGGCTTAAGTCGGCACCAATTTTTTCGGGAGTTTCGGGCCGCGATGGGCGTTTCGCCCCACGCTTTCTTAGTACAATGCCGCTTGAGACACGCTCGTCGGTTACTCGCCGTGGGTGCTAGCCACCCCTCACTGGCCAACGTGGCCGCCGAGGCCGGGTTTTCGGACCAAACCCACTTGACCCGACACTTTCGGCGCGCGTTTGGTCAGACGCCCGGGCGCTGGAATCGGGGCGACGAATAGCCGAAAAGCCGCGCACGAACGGCCTATACGCGCGGGGCGCCAGAACTACAGTGCTCAGTGTTAAGGCTAAGCCCCCCGTACGTAGGCCCGCCTAAAAATCTATAATTTATTGACAAAGGAGAGCCGGAGCAGAGCCCTCTCGATTCTCCAGACAAAACCCCCAAAAAGATGAAACAACAAATCAGTTCGTTCACCTCTCAAAGAAGGAGAGAGACGCTGCCGAAGAGGGCCTATTTTTTGGCTTCCGCAGCCATTGTATTGTCCCTGGCTTTTTGCCAGGGCGCCTTTACTCAGAGCGTCCCGACCTATCAGGAAACATTTCGCCCCCAGTTCCATTACACGCCGGCAAAGAACTGGATCAACGATCCTAACGGGCTCGTGGATTATAAAGGCGAGCACCATATGTTCCAGCAGTACAATCCGTTCGGGCTTGTCGCGGGTAACCAAAGCTGGGGTCATGCCGTTAGCACCGACTGGGTGCATTGGAAAGAGTTGCCTGTCGCCATACCCGCAACGGCCACTATATTGATTTTCTCCGGCAGCGCCGTGGTGGACGCGAGGAACAGTAGCAGCTTTGGCACCCCGGTTAACCCGCCGCTAGTTGCTATCTACTGCGCGAACTATATAGCGGCCAGTACGGACCCAAAGGACGGCTCGCTCATTCCAGCAGGTACTCAGGCCGAGAATATCGCCTTCAGCACGGATCGGGGGCGGACTTGGACGCAGTACGCAAACAACCCGGTGCTCAACCCATTGAAAGATCCCACAATCGATCCCAATAATTTTCGCGACCCGAAGGTGTTCTGGTATGAACCATCGCAGCAATGGATCATGGTCGTTGCACTCTCGTCACAACATATGATCGGGTTCTATTCCTCGACGGATCTCAAGAATTGGACCAAGCTGAGCGACTTCGGCCCGGCCAACGCAATCGGTGGGGTTTGGGAGTGCCCGGACCTGTTTGAGTTGCCGGTGGACAGAGGGTCACACGACTCTCGCAACAACAAGTGGGTACTGGTAGTGAATGTGAATCCCGGCGGCGTTGCCGGCGGCTCGGGTGCTCAGTACTTCCTTGGCAACTTCGATGGCAAACAGTTTACCGCCGAGGACATTATCGATCCTACCATACCTCCGCCGGGAACTCTTTTCCAAGATTTCGAGGGCAGTACCACCTTTGCGGGCTTAGGCTGGACCGCCACCGGCGATTTTGTGGGTAAAGGGCCAGTCACTGGGAGTTTGCCGGGTCAGAGCCCGGTGACCGGTTTTCTTGGCAAACAGTTGGTGAACACCTTCTTTAACGGTGATGCTTCCGTAGGCACGATTACTTCGCCTACGTCTACCGTTAATAGCAAATACATCAATTTGTTAGTTGGCGGCGGCAATCACCCGCACGACCCCGCCACCAGCGACGCCCCCGAGCCTCCAGGGACGCTGCTCTTCCCGCACGCCGACCTCGAGCCCCCGAACCCCGGCGTCACAACTTACGAAGATCTCGGATGGACTGCCACCGGAGGCCTGGTCCACCAACCCGTAGCCAGGGGTGCGATCGGAGGACAACAGCCGGTATCCGGCTTCGAGGGGATAGGACTGATCAACACCTTCACGAACGGAAATGATCAGGCTCAAGGCACCCTTACCTCGCCGACATTCACGATCACACATCCTTATATCAATTTCCTGATCGGAGGAGGTAATCATCCCTATCCGGGCAACAACGACGCAACTGCGGTGCTTCTGCTGGTTAACGGCCAAGTCGTAAATTCTGCGACCGGCCAGAATAACGAGGCTTTGAACTGGGTATCCTTCAACGTCAGCCAATATATTGGACAGCAAGCGCAAATCGAAATTGTCGACCAGAACTCGGGCGGATTTGGCCACATCAACGCGGACGAGTTCTTAGCCGCCGATAGCCCGGCTCACCCAACCTCCACCGAAACAACCGTCGACCTCTTGGTAGGCGGGAAGATTGTGCGCAGCGCGACCGGTTCGAACAGCGAGCACCTCAGCTGGACCGCGTGGAGCGTGGCTGAATTCGCCGGTCAGCAAGCCCAGATAGAGATCATCGACAAGAACAATGGCGGCTTTGGTCATATTCTGGTGGACGATATCTACTTTTCTGATGTTCCCAAGGAGCAGGGGAACTGGATCGATTGGGGTAAAGACTTCTACGCGGTCACCTCGTGGAACAACCTACCTGACAATCAGAGGCGCTGGATCGCATGGATGAACAACTGGGACTATGGGACATCGATCCCAACCTCTCCTTGGCGCAGCGCGATGAGCATTCCGCGCGAAGTAAAACTGGAAACCCTTGATGAAAAGGTCCAGCTGGTTCAGAAGCCGATCCCGGAACTGCGCGAACTCCGCCAGAGCGAGAGTAATAATGAGAACATGTTGATCAACGCCGGCACCAGCGCCCTTAGCACCAAAGGCAAGGCTTTGGAGATAGTCGCCGAGTTCAAGGTCGGCACGGCGTCTCAGTTCGGCCTCAAGGTGCGCACCGGTTCGGGCGAAGATACGCTCGTCGGCTACGACGCGTCGGCGGGGGAGGTCTTCGTAGATCGGACCAATTCGGGCCAAGTGTCCTTCAGCAATCTGTTCCCAGGCCGCCAAACGGCTCCATTACCAGCTGAGAATGGGCGCGTGAAGCTGCACATCTTCGTCGATTGGTCTTCTGTCGAGGTCTTCGGAGATGATGGACAGACCGTGATTACCGATCAGATCTTCCCGATGCCCAGCAGTGACGGCCTAGCTCTCTTTGCTAATGGCGGCACCGCCAAGCTGGTCTCGTTGCGCATCTGGCAACTGCAGTCGATCTGGGGCAGTCATTAAAGATCGGTTCAGTACGCTTTGGGAGGCTGGTGCTGCCTTTGAGTGCCAGCCTCGTTTAGCAAAGCAACGAATGTGGCTTCTCCAGAATACGGCAACGGCGGCGGTCCTGGGGGGTATAGCGACGGCTGTATCGGCCACGAGACAATGCGATCCTTGGTGGGGTCGTTTGACGAAAGGGGGCCGCGCACGGTGGATCAATTCGCGTTAGCGCCGTCGGAAAGCGAAGGCGAGAGGCGCCAGTAACGTACAGACCTCACTAAATTCCGGTCTGAGGGTGAAAATTAGACCGGAATTTAGTGAGGTCTGTGGAACATGCAGCGTAGTACCAGGCCTCGGCCGTCCGAGCGTCAGCGGCTTCTCCTGGCCTACCTTGTTCTTTGGCTGGCGATGCCTTTCGGTGTCCTTGGGAATTGGAACTCCGAGACCTGCGACTTCGTGACGGCGGCAAATATTGGGCTGTGCTTCACCAGTGACTCAGTGCACGAATAAGTCGGTTATCGCCCTTGGCTATTGTCATCTAAATGTGGGCCCGCGCGGCCCGTTATTCTCAAATAATTTGGTCCCAAAAGGTCGGATGTTTTCGGGCCGCTACAACACCCCATGGTGACACAAGATGCGGGTCACATCTCAAGCGTGATGCGGTCGAGCAGCTCACCGGCGCTCACCACGCGGGTGGGGCCGTAGGGCGCATCTGGAAAGTCGCGCTTGTTGCCGGTGACGATGAAATCCGCCCTTGCTGCCTGGGCGCAATGCAGGAACTTGGTGTCCGCTGGATCGGGAGACCAGCACCCCGGCGTGATCACACCACACCGTCTGCGGCGCGGCTACGAATCGCTCTATGCGGAGCGTGCTCTCCATGCCGGCGCCAGCGTGACGCTCCGGATCGTCGTATCGCGAACTTCACCGCGAACTGCGAGCCAGCCTTCTCTATCGACGCTTCACATCTAAAGCCATGGGCTGACCGCTCATGTTTGTAGCGCCTGGTTGCCGGCAGGCGAGAGAAGGCCGGAGACCAGTACGTTGGTATCGATAACCGCCCGGATCACTTGGCCTCGCGGCCCGCGGATTTCTCTTCGCGCCGGTGCTCGGCGATCTCGGCGTTGATCTCATCGGGCGTCATCGCATCCAGTTCACGCCGTTTGGCACCGGCCCAGGCTTCCGTCAGCCAATCGGGCGGCGGCGCTGCCGTGCGGATGAAGTCCTGCACGCTCATGATGACGACGGCCGGTTCACCGCGCCGGTCGACGATGAAACGTTCGTTGTTGTCCACGGCCAGATCCATAAGCTGGCCGAATTGGGTGCGGGCGATGTGGGCGTCTATACGGCGGGTCATGAACCTCAATGCATTAATCAATTGATGCATTCATCATAGCGGTGATTCGGGGTTGGGTCAAGGCTTACAGGCCGGCCAACGCGCGTTGCTTGATCAATACTTTGTCCAGGAAACCAAACGTACCCGGGAGCATCAAGACCACGTGATAGCGGAACGACTTAACAAAGCGAAATAACTGCGTGCTTATGATCGTTTGAGATCCACGGGTCCGGCAGGTCGCCACGCGACAAGACGACCTGTCCGCCGTCGCTGGTTGTGCCAACCCCGCCACCGTGCGATTGCAGCAATGCCGGCGCTTGCAACGAATACGGCAGCGATCGGATGACTGAGGTTAGATGCTCATTCTCTTTGCGTGATTCGATCAGCGTTCCGGTAATCCGAGCAACAGGAGCCCGAGGCCAATGCCCGCCCGCCAGGCCAGACGTTTGCCCAAAGGTGTCACCGCCGGCAGGCGAAGACCACGTCGAAGCCGCCAAAACCGTAAGGGATGGCGGCATGGCTGAAACTGGCGAACCACGGGATTCAGGTGGGAATGGTCGAGCTGCGCGGTGGCATGGCCGATCCGCGTCGCGATCTACGCGACGCGAGGCGAAAGCCAGCGATGCAATGATCCTTGGTGGAGAAGCGGCAGGGCAGATGAACGGCGGCGTTCAGTATATCGTACGCGCCGTTCCAAAGGGCCGGGCCCGGTGGTCGCCTGGAGCGGAAACCGCGCCGGGGTGGTCCGGCGCGCTTGCCTTCTGCGGTCCTCTTTTTCTTTTTCTGGCGTTTAGTTTTAGTGGAGGCGAAAGATGTAGCAAGCGGTGATGCCAAGGGCTACGAGTGCTGCCGACAGAGCGAGCCAGACAATTACCTGTGCAACGGCCAGCGTTTCGCGCATACGGCCAAAACCATCATCGAAGGCTTTGCGGATCAGCGCAGCGTTTTCTCTGGAGGAATCTTCGAGCAATCGAGCGGCATTTTCCCGAGCTGCCCGCAAGGCGGCGTTCAAGCTTTTCTCTGCGAGGTTTTTGGCCTCTTGGCTCCAAGCGGTTTGATTGCGATCGAAGCCAGTTTCCCACTCTTTGAGCCGTTGGGTGAGTTGGGCTTCCCAACGACTAATCTCGGTTTTGAAGTCCGCTATGAAACGCTGAAGCTGGGCGTAGTTGGCGTCCTCGATGTCCTTAACCAGTTGCACGTGATCCGCGCCGTTTGAAGGTGGCTCTTTGGGAGCGGTTGAGAGCGATAAATCCTTCTGTGCTAAGCGGTCTGCAATGCACAGGACATTAATCAGCTCAAAAGCCGGGAAACCGGTTATGGTCCGGACGAGAGCATAACTTCGAATTGTCATATCCAGACAGCTTTTCCGCCTAACCGGTTGGAAACAGTCGAGCACCTCTCAAAGCTCACCGGAACAACGACGATTATCAAAGAACAGGTGACGCGATCGGGCCGCGGGTTCTTAGGGACTCAAGTCTCTACGACGATGCAGGAAGTGCAAAGGCCTCTTCTGACGCCAGATGAATGCCAACGGATGCCGGGGCCGCAGAAGGACGAGCACGATCGCATTACTGCGGCCGGGGACATGGTGATTTATTGCGCCGGTCACCCGGCGATCTATGGACGACAGCCCCTTTATTTTGAGGATGAAGTCTTTGCGGCCCGAGCGGCGATCCCGTCGCCAAAGCACAGTGATTCACTTTCTAGTCTGCCCGTGCCGGAGGTCCAAATTTCTTAGCAGTGCTTGGCGTGATGAAAATGCAGGGATGTGCTTTTAATGATAAAGGGAGACAGAAGACAAAAGCGGCGCCGTTCCGACTTCGTTCCTTCTTCCGTACAAAAGTCACCCTTCTCAATGACCCCAGTAACGGCGGTTTCAAGATGGGGTAGATGCTCATGGCTGATCATTCTTATCCGGTCGAAGTACAGAGTGATTTTCTTGAGAAGATCACTCGGGCAAAACCGGTTCAGGCATTGGCCGAATTTATTTGGAACAGCCTAGACGCCGATGCCTCAACGATCAATGTGACGGTCGAGGAGAATGGCCTTGGTGTCATGTCGAAGATTATCGTGCGGGACAACGGCACGGGGATGAAGTACGAAAAGGCCCCGGAGCAATTCAGGAGTCTCGGCGGTTCGTGGAAGCGGACGCGCGCGACTACAGAAGAAGGTAGATTCCTGCACGGGCAGAACGGCCGGGGGCGGTTCAAGGCTTTCGCTCTCGGGAGGGTTGCGGAATGGGATGTCGTCTACCAAAACGGAGATAAGCTTTGCGCGTTCGTTGTGACTATGTCGGCCGCGAATATAAAGGAGGTGGTCATCTCCGACGAAGAAGCGGCTAATTCGGAGAAGCGGAAAGGCGTCACTCTTACAATTTCGGAGCTGCACAAGGACTTTCGATCTCTGACCCCGGACGAGGGCGTTCAGGAACTAACGGAGATCTTCGCGCTGTATCTGTCGGATTATAAGAACATATCCATCAGCATTCATGGAACGCGCATCGATCCCTCCAGGCTGATCGCCTCACAAGAAAGCGTGAACCTCAGCGATGTGACCGATGAAGACAAGGCGTATCCTGTTAGGCTGGACATCATCGAATGGCGCTCGGCGACGAACCGAGCACTGTACCTGTGCAATGAGAAGGGTTTCCCACTGATGGAGGTTGAACGGCGCTTTCATGTCGGCGTGTTTCAGTTCTCGGCCTATTTGAAGTCGGAGTACATCTCCAAACTGCAAAAAGATGGGACGCTCGAATTCGCTGAGATGAACCCACTGGTCGTTCGCATGGCGGACGATGCACAGGAGGCCATTAAGGATTACTTCCGCAACCGCGCAGCGCAAGAAGCGCGGACCGTGGTGCAGGAGTGGAAACAAGAACAGGTTTACCCATATCAGGGCGAAGCCATGACACGCGTCGAGCAGGTCGAGCGCCAGGTGTTCGACATCGTGGCGGTTAACGTTGCCCAGTATATGCCTGATTTCTCAACGACGCAGCCTAAGAACAAGGCCCTTCATCTGCGTCTGTTGCGGCAGGCGATTGAAAAAAGCCCGGAAGAGTTGCAGCTCATTCTGGGTGAAATACTTAAACTGCCAAAGCGCAAGCAGGAAGAGCTAGCGGAGCTTCTCCGAGATATATCGCTCTCAGCCATTATAAGCGCGGCAAAAATCGTGGCGGATCGACTGAAATTCCTGACGGGACTCGAAGCCATCCTATTCGATGCGGAGAGCAAGAAGCGCCTGAAAGAGCGTTCGCAACTACACCGCATCATCGCGCAGAATTGCTGGTTATTCGGGGAAGAGTACTACCTATCGGTGGATGACCAGTCACTGACGGAAGTTCTGCGGAAACACCGGAAACTGCTCGGCGACAATACCGTAATCGACGAGCCGGTGAAGCACGTCTCCAAAGAGCGTGGCATTGTGGATTTGGTGCTGTCCCGCGCCATTCGTCGCCACAAGGCGGACGAGCTGACGCACCTGGTTGTGGAACTGAAGGCGCCGAAAGTGAAAATCGATAGGGATGAAATAACACAGCTAGAAGAGTATGCGATCTCTGTTTGTGTTTAGCGCGCTTGGAGCGGAGCTGGGCGGGCGAGGGCGGCGATGAAGCTGGTGGCGCGCTGGGCGCAAGTAGCTGCTAGCGAAGCGAGGATTTGCCAGGTTTGGGCGCCTTTAATAGTTTTGTTGCCGCAGGAGATCTTGCGGGCGATCACCGCGGGGCGGAGTTGGCGTTCTGCCAGATTATTGGTGGCATCGACGCCGTCGTGATCCAGAAAGGTAAAGAGATGATCGCGCTGTTTATTGGTTTATTGAGTCGATTGCGCACGGCTTCTTCGTTAGGTTCGCTGCGCGGAGGACCTCGGCGAGCTCGGTCGAGCCGCTCCAGTAATTGAACGGCTTTGTGTTCCAGGGCTTGACGCAGATCACTGAAGGTTTCCAGGCTAAGGAAAGCTTTCTGCTCTTGGAGTGCGACGGCGGCGCGCAACATTGCCGCCACTTCGCACAAGTAGCCCTCGCCATGCTGTGGGTGAAGCTCTTTGGCTTTGCGGATGGCTTTATGATGATGGGCGTAGCATTTGTGTTGGACCGTAGTGGCGTCGTCGTAAATCGCCAGACAGTCGCTGACCAGGACACCGCGGAAGTCTTTTCCGCGAATGTCGTTGAGCAGGTCACGCCCGCGGCTCTGAGCAACGACATAGAAGGTGAAGCGCAGGGCAGTGAAAACCCACAGCCACCAACCCGGACCGGCGACCCACCAGCTAGTCTCATCGCTATGAAGCACCGGTGCTTGGCGCAGTTCTGTAGCGATGGCGTCGTACAACCCGAAGGACGGAAATCCGTACGTCCGAAATCTCATACGAACATCTGCTCAAGTCCATCCTATGCATAAGCATTTCATGGACAGGCACTGGACAGGCACAAGTCGTTCATGGTGGAGGGTTGGCACGCAATGTGCGTTAAGTTGGATAGAATCGGGGCAAACGAACAGAGCGATGGAGAACATCGTTTAAATCGAGGACCAAGACATCCTTCAGCCTACCCCCAACTAACTTTACAATTGGAGGCCATCCAGAAGCGGAGTCAGACGGAGGTCCAACGAGCGATTGAGCATGATGATGAGATCACGAAGTACTGAAGCTAGTGAGGAGAGCATTCAATGAAAGTATACGATGTGGAATATCGGGCAGTAATCACACTTGCAGCACAGGATATGCAAGAAGCTGCATTACATGGCGTTGAGTTTATTAAGGATAATCCACGTCTGCTTTATGTGAGAGCCGTTCATGAGAGGAATTTTCAAATGACCGATGCTATTACCTTATACCCGGGAACTATCGCTCAGGTGGTCTATGAGCACCATGATCCTGCACGTAAAACGCTGAATTTCTTCAGACCGAGGACGCCGAAGAGCAGTCCCTCCACGTGTGTCGCCAGGTTATCGAAGGTATAAGTAAAGTCGGCAGCATTGATTGAACTGACCATGACCGATCCGCTGGGGCGGGATTCGCCGCGAGCGGACAGCCCCTACCAGCGAATCGCGAAATCGAGCCATTTACACAACAAAAGCGGAAGGCACGGGTATGGGTTTGGCCATTAGTCGTTCAATCGTGGAAGCGCACGGAGGACGACTTTGGGCGACACCCAATGCCGATCTTGGCGCGACCTTCCAGTTCATGTTGCCGGTGCAGACCTGAAGCGGATTGTGGTTTTCAAGCCGGTCGCTTCAAACCCATCTTTCCTATCCGGGAAAACAAAGTGGTCGGACTCACCCCCAAAAGCTCCGCGGCCCCATCCACGCCTTTGATTCTCCAGCCGGCCTTTTGCAGCACAGCAAAAAGGTTCTGGCGCTCGCGGCGTCGCATTTCTACTTCGGTGAGGTATTCCGGTTCGGCCTGGTCAACATCCCGTGGCCCAAAAGAAGTTGGATCGACTGAGGAACCCAACGCCGGAACATCGAAGTCCAAAGCGCCACCCCGAGCAAAAATGACGGCGCGTTCGATGACGTTTCGCAGTTCTCGGATGTTGCCGGGCCAATCGTAATCTAGGAGCGTTTCTATGCCGGCTCGTGTTAGTCTCGGTTTCGGACAACCGAGTTCTTTCACTAACACTTCGACGAAATGTGTGGCCAGCAGAGGGATGTCTTCCTTGCGCTCCCTTAGAGCGGCGAGTCTCAACGGGAAAACATTTAGACGGTAGTAGAGGTCCTCGCGAAAGCGGCCGGCGGCTACCTCTTTCTTTAAGTCCCGATTCGTGGCAGCAACGATTCGCACATCGGCCCGCCGGGTTTTCTCCTCGCCTACACGCTCGTAAGATTTCTCCTGCAACACGCGCAACAGTTTGCTCTGCAATTCCAGCGGGATTTCACCAACCTCGTCCAGGAACAAGGTTCCCCCCGCAGCGACCTCGAAGCGCCCAGCCCGATCTTTGATAGCGCCGGTGAACGCGCCCTTTGCATGGCCGAAGAATTCGCTTTCAAATAATTCCCTTGGGATTGAGGTACAATTAACCCGAACCAAGGGTTTGTCTCTCCGCCGGCTGCGCTGGTGAATGGCGCTAACGATGAGCTCTTTTCCGGTTCCGGTTTCACCCAAAATCAAGACTGTCGAATCGTTGGGGGCGACCGTGTCGACCTGCTGCAGCACCCGACGTAACGCTGCACTCTTGCCCACTATCCCCGAGGCGCTGATTTCGCTGCGCAGTTCGTCTTCAGGGTAGGGTTGCTTTTGAGTCAGCTGGATGTTTGACTGCCCAATCTGGCGACCGCAGTTAATGGCCTGTTCGACTGCGCGGAGCAAGTCTTCGTCGCGGAATGGTTTCGTGAGAAATTCGAAAGCCCCCGCTTTCATGGCGCGCACACTCATTGGGATGTCGCCGTAAGCGGTGATGAAAATAATTGGAATTTGAGCATCGCCGCTGGCCAGTTCCTGTTGCAGATCAAGACCACTTATTCCCGGTAGTTGTACATCGAGCACCAGGCAGCCGACAGACTCTCTAGGCGGCCTGGCCAAAAACTCTTGTGCCGAACAAAATGTCTGTACCTTCAGCCTCGCGGAGCGGAGCAGAAAGCTCAGGCTTTCCCGGATCGACGAGTCGTTATCAATTACACAGACCAGAGGGTTGTTCTTATTTATGGATTTACCCTCTCTGAAAAAGGCGCGGTTCGCCTCCTTGTCTCCTTCACGAGTGCTGAGACGTCGCTCCGCACTGAAGGCTGGTAAACGGTTCGCAACTAGATAGCTTGCTCTCATGGTTAGTCCTTTGGTGTTGTGAATCAAGACCCGAAGTGAGCCAAACTCTATTGGACTTTGGTCCAAGCGCGCTATGCCCGATGGTCCGGATGTGGCCTCCAATAACGCCGACGTCGAAATCATGGAAAGAAGCCGGGACGAAATCCGTCCTAAATTCGCGGATGCTGTCCGTTCGTGACATCGGGCTTTGCTATGGTTCCCTAGGCGTCGGAAAGACCCTCTCGGCAAAGCATTACACTCGATGGAGCAATTTTAAAAAAAAGTAGTTAGTTGGCGCCAGCTAAGCGATGCGGCGCTCAAATCGTTCGAAGGTCACTCGACCCTGTTCTATTGCCCTGTTGCCCTGCTGTTGCAAATACCCCGCGACAAATTGCTTTTGAAATCAGAGGCGCCCGCGATAATTTGCGCTGTCTTGCGATCGAGCCACTCCGCCGCGAACGCCAGAAGGTGCGCGGGTGGGATTTCGTTCGGTCCGAGCACCCGGCCGGGAAATCGCAGGTAGGCAAGATGCACCGCAAACCCGAGGCGGTTCGCATTGCGTCGCCGTTGCCGGATCAGGGACACATCCTCAATTGAGAACGTGTAGTGTCGCACGATCGCCCTGACCTCCATCGGCGGGTCGAACAGGGCGGCACGGGCTTGAGGTGAGAGGAGATGTCGTGGCGTCATGACCGATTTGACCAGCTCGGAATCCGTCCCGCCATGGTACAAAGATTTTGTGGACGTATTTAGGGACGGATTTGCGATTCCTGCCAAGGGGAGCCTTCCCAGACGCCTCCCTTCTATCCGGAAAAGATCGAAGCCGCCCTATGACCGGTCAAGGGGCTGTCGCGCATCAAGGCTGGCTGCAAAACTGGGTTCAGCCGCTCAACGCTCTACCGCAAAATCCAACCGCGAGAATCATGCCTGAGCCCTTAGCGTACGTTTCGGAACAGATTCTGCGATGACCCCGAATAACAGATTTAATTCGTCCATATCGGGATTTTGCCGAAACTTTTGATGAGCATCGACGAGCGCCTCTTTAAGCCTCATCTCCCGGTTTTTTCCTTCCTGGAATCTGTCGTGGAATTGAGTATTCGCCGTCCTCACGAATTCGCGGACACGCTCAAGATCGCCTGGAGTATGCCCCGCAGGTAAACCCTGGACGGAGAATTGGGCGCTAGTGGTTCTTCGAACGGGCACTTCACTTCAAGATATACCCTCGTCGAGCCGACGCGATAATACACGTCGACGTTCTTCGTGTTGGACCGGTTAACCTTCCTTTCGGTATCGAAATCTAAAACGCCTTTGCCTCGGACGTAGCCGGCAACGGTCAGCTCCGACGCGCTTTGCAGATAAGCGTCTTCAGTGAATCGGGTATCGTCGGGAATAAAGAACTTCTGTTGAAGTTGGTCTAGAACTTCTTCTTGGTAGGTGGACAGCGCAGCTTTCGCAAATCCATCGATATACTGCTGCGGTCGGCTCTTAAGCAGATGCTTCTCGGACAGACCTCGAACCAATTTCACGATATCATCAAAACCAATGGTCGTTTGAGGCATAGCAATTTTGGGGTCCGAACCATAACACAACTCGTCCGGTCTATTCACTGCTCTTTCAGCTCCCGATCGTTTGGATTCGAAATAAACCGTTTCGAAGTGCATGTTGGAACAGCCAACTCGCAACTATTTCGGGAACACGAGACGATCGTCCTCTAGAAGGACATCGAAGATTGGAGCCGTTTTCGGCATCTTTTCGATAAACGGATAGATCTTCGTGAAGAGCGCAACCGGGACGACGGACAGCACATCCTCAATCCTTCTTCCGAGAAGCTTCTCGTTGACCGCGGCGACATTTCGCAGATCGACGTTTTTCCGAAGCCAGTTTGCGATTTCTTCTTCGACTGAGGCCCGCTGTACGACGTTGAGCAGACATTCTTCGGTCACTCCGATTCCATCGAGCAGGACGAGACTTAAACCGGGCAAGAGTGGGCTACTACCACGAACCGTATACGCACCGACTTTTCCGCCGGGAAGTTTCGCCCGCAATTTGTCAATGGTCCGCGGCAGCATGTACAGGCCCTCCATTTTTTTATACGGGCTGCCCGGAGCGTGCACAGTTAAGTCGAGAGGTTCCATATCAAAAGAATCTAGCGCTAGCTAAGGATTCCGTCCCGAAATTCCGCTCTGGGGCCTGCGGAATGAGTCTTGGGTCCGGTGGAGCGGTTCTAACTAACCTACTGGCACTGCAAAATACTGCTGTGCAGTGGAGCGCCGGCGCCGCTACCTCAAGAACCGAAAGCAGGCCCTGCAACAGCAACGGACCTATTACCCCGCGAACATCTTAGTCTCGCGCGCACTGACAACATGCGACAATCTGACCGTCGCCAATCATGCCCGTAAGCCGGCTGACTTCAATCGTGTTAAAGGATGCGCGGCCATCAAGACTAGTCTCTTTTATTTTATCTCCCGAAGTCGCTTCCCCGTCGCTCCGTGGTGGCCGAAATGGCATAAGCGCGCTTCGACCGGCCGAAGATGCTTAAGAAGGTCATTTCGGAGCAGCAACACTGCGAGTGCGGCGCCGAGGCAGGGACCAAGCCAGTAGATCCACCAGCCTTCCCATAGCCGGGAAACCACTTCCGGGCCAAAGGAACGCGCCGGATTTGCGCTCGCCCCTGAGAGAGGCGCCTCCAGCCAGGTCAGGAGTGCGAAGAGCGGCGGATTTACCAAGGGCGTGAACGGCTGCGTAATCTTATGGGCCGCAAAAACAAAGATCAGGAGAACTAAAAGGAACGTACACATTACTTCGCCGGCAATCGGAAGCCAAAAAGGCACTCCGTGTTCCGGTACCGAGGCGCCCCAGGTATCGCTCGCCCCAACATCCCCCCAGACCAGAAGTGCGAATGACCCGAATGCAGCTCCGATCAGCTGTGCCAGAACATAAAAGCTTGCATCGCGCCAGCGAACTTTGCCTTCGAGCCAAAAAGCGAATGTCATTGCAGGGTTAATGTGGGCACCGCTCATTCGACCGATAGGCGAGAATGCGATCGCAGCTCCAACAGTACCGAACAGGAAACCGGTGACCAGTCTGCGGGCGTCCGGCGAAATCGGCAAAGAAGCGAGCGGAGCATCTTGACCCCACATCAAGATAACGATTGAAAGTCCAAGGAAAACCAACAGGGCGGTTCCCGCTAACTCCGAGGCGTACATTTGCGGATGCAGCTTATCAAACGGATGCGGCATGCCGCGCAGCGGTCGATCCGGTTTTACTGACTCGAGCTGACCGATTTCGTCAATTTGTTCCCCCTTTCATGCCACGTTCCGATCCTTGACCTGTTGCTGGGACGATCGAAGGGAATTCCTGAACATCATCCGGCTCTTGAATGCATTCGTCTCTCGTTCGGAGGGTTTGCGTGTTCATAGGCGAAGATTGAGCACAAACCGAGCCACTTGATTATGTGCTGTTGCCGCCGAGCAAGTTGTACGCAATTGAGAATTTCTGTTGAGCTACGAAAGATCACAGAACTTTGAAATTTCGTATTTGAACGGGCCCCGCACTCCCGGGCCGCCTCAGGCTATCGTAGATTGGCGGATCGTCTAACAAGGTTGGCACTGTCAGGGCCGCGAAGCAGGCTAGCAACATTGGCAGAAGAAGCGTGAAGCATCCCGTCATCTCGGTGACCAAAATGATGCCAGTCACCGGAGCACGCACGACAGCGGTGAAGAACGCGGCCATGCCGACAACGGCAAAGGCTTCTGGGCGTTCGGCGAGGTAAGGGAACCAGCGACAAAAGAGTGTTCCGAGGACAAGACCGCTTTGAGCTCCAAGGACCAGCAAGGGCGTAAACAAACCGCCCGGCGTCCCTGCCGCATAAGACACCGGGCCGAGGCCGAATCGTATCAGGAAGACACCGGCGATAACCATCATGCTGTCGCTTCCGGCGAGCGTGCGCTGCGTGATCGGGTCGCCGCCACCGACCAAGCCGGGCCCGAACCACGCGAGCAACCCCATGGCTGCACCTACCGTCATGGCACGCACCTCGCCGGGTAACCAGCGCCCGAGTCGCTCCGCGGCCGCGAGCGCGCCGAGAAGCATGTGGTTGTAGGCGACACCCAGTAAGGCGGCGATTGCGCCTAAGACAAGGAAGATGGGGACTGTTCCGAACCCAGAATAGGGTAAGGGCTCAAGCTGGAAGTCCGGTCCATTGCCTAGGAGGAGCCGCGCCACCGCGATGGCGCTACCGGAGGCGCATAGCGAAGTGATCGTGATCCGCGTATCAAACCGCCGCACTAGCTCCTCGAGCACGAACACCGCGCCGGCCACAGGTGCGCTAAATCCCGTGGCGAGCCCAGCGCCCGCGCCGGCGGCCAGGAGTGCCTTGACATCATCTTGGTTACGGCGAAAGGCGGTCCCAAGAAAATGACCGATGCCCGCACCCATCTGGGCGGTTGGTCCGTCGCGGCCGAGAGCGAGTCCGGCGCCCATCGCCAGCACGCCACCAACGAATTTTACCGGGATCAGAATTAGCGGCGGCGGCGGTTACTCGTCACGGAGCACCGCCTCGACGTCCGAGATGCCGCTCCCCTTTGCTCCTGGTGCGAATTTCCGGACGAGCCAGGCGGCCAATCCAGTGGCGATGGCCGAAATGCCGATGACGAGCACGAAGCCAGTAATCTCCTTGCCGTGCGCCCAATCGATGACCGCGCCCCGGAAGCGATCGGACCGCTCGAGGACCAGCCGAAAGACGGCTCCCAGAAGGCCGGATGTCCCACCCACCGCAAAAGCCAAGAGCGCTAGGACAAGCAGGCTGCCGCGCTCTTGCACGGCCCTTGGACCGAAGTCCGGCTCCCGAGTTACTTCCATTGCCGCTGGCATTCTCCCTTCCCCCTTCCTTGACGAAGCGTCGGTAAGATCGATTTTCATGGCCGTCGTTATGCTCGCTCGTATAAAACTTATAGTCCGGGTGGTTTTCTGTGAAGTTGGCTTCGAACGCCCTGTTCTCAACGGTTTGCAGACCCGGCGGAGCAGAGCTTTCGCCGAGTAGAACGACGTGATAATTGACCAGGTACTTATTGTTGCCGGGCGTGTGGGTATAGAGAGCCCGGCGCAGTAGCGGCTTCAGTCCCTTTCGATGCTCCTGCCAGTGAGCGGAATTTGTTAATCGTTTCAGTGTTGCTTGATGGACCTTCAGATCTAATTGTGTCTGGAAGCTGCATTTAATAACTCCATGCTTTGGGTTAGTTTCACTGCGTTGTTTACGTTTCCGTTCCGTTGCTTTCTGCTATTGTCAGTTCAACCTAATTACCTAAAGGACCGCGCAGAGCGTCGCCTTGGATAGTCCCAACTGCCTTGGGTAATCGCAGGTCACCCCCAATCGCAAATATTCTTTCCGCCTGACGTCTAACATCACTTTCCGTGCCAACCCTTTTCATGGTTCAAAAGTGACGGATAACGAGCGATTGCATCCTTTAAACCACGCAAGGATGAAGGACGGGATTTCGTCCGTTCGATTTCTCGTCCGAATTAATCACTACGTTCGCAAAGAGAAGCAGATCTCTTCGGTTAACTCTGTTCTAGCTACCGAGGGCACGTCGATTTTTGTCAGCGTTCCCCAAAGAAATGAACGGATGCGCCGCCTGTATGCTGATGCGCGTGAGCAGGGGCGAGGGAGGGCAGGTTAAACGGTTAGAGTAGACGACCAAGTACGAAAACCCGTTTCTAGATCCGCTCAAGGTCCTTCTATGCCTAAAGACCTGATGGACAGCAAGTAGCAGCTGAAAATCGAGATTGGCACGCAACCTGATTAAGGAGATGCGCAGCTTCCTCACAATCGAAACGAAAACAGCATGAACAGCAAGCAAAAGCCGGTCGCAATTGTAACGGGTGTTTCCGGTGGGATTGGCCTCGGAATCAAGCTGGGATTTTCCTTCCCAAGCCATTCACCGAGTACACGGAGGACGACTAGCAGTTCCCCCGAAGCCACTTAGCTATAACAAACCCAAGAAAGAATACGATGAAAGCTACCAAAAAACTCTACGATCTTGGCCAAAGCCTATGGCTTGACAATATCACCCGGGCCCTCCTGAAAAGCGGAACGCTTCGCGGCTACATCGACGACTTATCCGTCACCGGGCTGACATCCAATCCGACCATCTTCGATCATGCCATCAAGAACAGCCCGGATTACGACGCGGCGATTAGCCAGAAACTCAAGGAGGGCAAATCGGGGGAGGGACTTTTCTTCGAGCTGGCGCTCGAGGACCTCACTGAGGCGGCCGACCTCTTCCGGCCGATCCACGAGCTTACTTGCGGCGTGGATGGTTGGGTATCGCTCGAAGTCTCGCCGTTGCTGGCTCACGACACCAAAACCACGCTCGCCGAGGCCAAAGATTTGCACGCGCGGGCGGCGCGCCCCAACCTCTTCATCAAGATTCCTGGGACTAAGGAGGGTCTGTTCGCCATCGAAGAGGCGATCTTCGCCGGTATTCCGATCAATGTAACATTGCTATTTTCGCGCGAGCACTATGTTGCCGCCGCGGAGGCATACCTGCGCGGCATAGAGCGGCGGATCGACGCAGGGCTCAGGCCCGACGTCGGATCGGTAGCCTCTTTGTTCATCAGCCGCTGGGATGCCGCGGTCATGGGAAAGGTACCTGACGCCCTAAACGACCAGCTCGGCATCGCCATCGGCGAACGCACCTACAAAGCTTATTGCGACCTGATAGCGTCGCCTCGCTGGCGGCGTGTCTTCAATGCTGGCGGCCGCCCACAAAGACTCCTGTTTGCCAGCACTGGAACCAAAGATCCCAAAGCCTCCGACGTCCTCTACATCAAGGGGTTGGTCGCACCACTTACGGTTAACACGATGCCCGAGGGTACGTTGAAAGCCTTTGCCAAACACGGCGAACTCGGTGCGACGGTACCGGCCGATGGGGGGAATTGCGAAACGGTTTTGGCCCAGTTCGCCAAGGCCGGAGTCGACTGCGACGCTCTGGCCACAAAGCTCCAGGACGAAGGCGCTACTTCGTTCGTAAAATCCTGGAACGAACTCATGGCGGTGATAGCCTCCAAGAGCGCTTCCCTGCAGAAAGCCGCTTAGGAACTTGACCAAATTCCCCCCGCGAAGAAAGCCATATAACAAGGATTCATACGTGCAGCCTTTCGACCATCGCGGCTCGTTCCAGGTAAAGCTGTTTGGGTGGGAGGGGGCTCTGACCGACGCGCAGACGGCGGAGATTGCCGCGACTAAGCAGGTCATCTTCTGGGAGCCGCTCGTTGGTTTGCGAGCTAAAAAAACCTCCCGCGAGACGGCCGTCGCCGAGATAGCCCGCCGTTACGCGGAGTTCGTCCACGTTTTCGAAGCGGCACGCGCCTCTTAAATTGCAAGAGATAAGCACAAGGAAAGAAAAGTAAAATGCAACTCGGAATGATCGGACTTGGAAGAATGGGCGCCAACATGGTGCGAAGGCTCCTGAAGGCGGGGCACGAATGTGCGGTATTCGACATGTCGCACAAAGCGGTAGAGGAATTGATTCAGGAGAAAGCAGTGGGTGCCTCATCGGTCGCGGAGCTCGCCGAGAAGCTCTCGAAACCGCGGGCGGTCTGGTTGATGGTTCCGGCGGCGGTGGTGGACAAAACCATTGCTGACCTCGTACCCTTTCTGGAGCCGGACGACATCCTCATCGACGGGGGGAATTCATATTACGTGGACGATATCCGGCGCGCGCAAGAACGTGGCTGCTGCTGCTGAGTTGGCAGACGTTTCGATCAACTTGCGAGGCCGTCCCATTAGCGAACTGGTCGAATCACCATTGGCGGACGACCCGACCGTGCAGGCAATTATTACCCTCCTTGTCGAGGCGATACCCTGCGCCTACATCGGACGGCCGAAGCTCTTCCCGCTGATCACTTCGAAGGCGGTTAATTTCTCTCTCCGCTATGGCCATACCAACCAATCCAGCTTCGCCTACGCCGTTTTCGGACTCATGATGGTTTCGACCGTAGGTGACCTGGCGACCGGGTTCCAATACTCCGAAATGTCGCTGCGGCTAAACGAGAAGCTAGAAAATCCCCGGCTGCGCGGAACACTGCTTCACCTGTACGGCGATCATATCAATTTTTGGCGACGGCATTTTTCGACGGGTATGCCGATTCTGGAGCAGGCGTTCCTCGCTTGTCTGGAGGTCGGCGACCTGGTCTACGCAGGTTTCCTTGCTTTCGAGACTGTCTGGCAGGCGATCGAGAAGGGCGATACGCACACCAGGACGTGCTGGCGCTGTCGATAAAATATGCGGCGTTCGCGCAGGAGAGCCACAACGGTGCTATCTACGAGACGATCAGGCTTGAGCAACAATTCATTGCGAGCCTGCAGGGAAGGACAAGGAACCCGCTGAGCTTCGAGGACAGCATGTTTAGCGAAGAGGCCTGTTTCGCGGCGATCGTAAAGGCAACCTTCGGCTGCGGAATTGTCTTCTATCGCATCATGCAACAGCTCCTGGCCTTCGTTCATGGGCGGCATACTGAAGCGTTAGAGGCTGCTGTTCTGGCAGAACCGATGCTGAGCGCCGCCATGGCCATGCCGATCGAGGCCACCTATCATTTCTGCCATGCCCTGACCTTGACTGCCCTCTATCCAGGTGCTGCACCTGCGCAACAGGCAGAGTATCGACGCATCCTTGGGGATAAACTGAACAAGCTCCAGCTTTGGGCAGAGAACTGTCCCGAGAACTATCGCAATCGCCAAGCGCTGGTATTGGCGGAGGTCGCTCGCATCGAGGGTCGCGATCTGGATGCAATGCACCTGTATGAGGAGGCTACCAATCGGCACGCCAGAACGGATTCATCCAAAACGAGGCGATCGCCCACGAGGTCGCTGCGCGGTTCTACGCCGGGCGTGGCTTCGAGACCATTGCCCAAACTTACATCAGAAACGCGCGCTACTGCTATCTTCACTGGGGCGCTCTCGGTAAGGTGCGGCAGATCGATCAGGATTACCCTCTGCCGCACGAGGAGCGAAGTCTTTCTGCCGCCGCTACCATCGAAACGCCCGTTGAGCAGCTGGACCTAGGGACGGTAATGAAGGTTTCGCAAGCCGTCCCCGGCGAGATTGTGCTGGAGCAGTTGGTCCAGACGCTGATGATCATCGCGGTCGAGCATGCTGGAGCCGAGCGCGGCCTAATTCTCTGTGTGCCTCTGGTAAAGCAGGCAAGACTGATGGGTGTGCTCTATTTGGAGAATAACTTGACGCCCGGAGTGTTCACGCCCAATCGGCTGGGATTTTTGGAGCTGCTGGCCTCCCAGGCGGCTATCTCGTTGGATCACGCCCGACTGTACGCTGACCTGATTCAGGAAAATAACGAACGCAGGAAGGCGGAAGAAGCGCTGCGTGCGAGCGAGGAGCGGTGGAGCGTGTTGGCTGAGAATTCATCAGCCGGCATTGCATTGATTGCTCCGAACGGCCGCTTCATTGCAGCAAACTTGGCTCTTCAGGAAATGCTCGGTTATACTGAATCCGAACTCCAAGGGCGCACGGTTACTGACATCAGCCATGAAGAGGATCGAGCTTCCACCGAAGCTCGCATCGCGCATGTCTATGCCGGGCGGCGCCAAGTTTATCGTCTGGAGAAGCGCTACCTTCGCAAAAATGGCAATGTAATGTGGGCGGATGTCAGTTCGGTGTTAGTCCCTGCCAGTGGAAGCGTTTCTGCGTTTTTCTCGGTGATTATCGTCGACATAACCAAGCGCAAACAGGCAGAGGAGAAGTTGCATCAAAAGGAAATTTCGTTGCGGGAAGCTCAAACCGAACTGGCTCATGTTAGCCGCGTAACGACTATGGGCGAATTAGCGGCTTCGATCGCCCATGAAGTCAACCAGCCGCTAGCGGGCATCTTAACGAACGCCAATGCCAGCCTCCGATGGCTGCTAAGGGATTCGCCGAACATTACCGAAGCCTGCGAAGCAATTCACCGCATCATTCGCGATGGAAGCCGGGCTGGCGATGTGATCACACGCATTCGGGCTCTCTTCAAAAAGGCTTCGGCCGCGAGAGAACCGGTCGATATAAACCAGATCATCCAAGAGGTTCTCACCCTTACCCAGTCCGAATTACAAAAGAAGTGCATATCACTGCGGACCCAATTCGCGAATGATCTACCAGTCGTATTAGGGGATAAAATCCAGTTACAACAAGTGATTCTCAATCTGGTACTAAACGGAATCGAAGCCATGAGCGGAGTTGCCGATGGTGCGCGAGAGCTGAGCGTAAGCTCGCAGAAGGTTACTAAAATCCTCCGTGAAGCCGGTAAAGAAATGGTTCCGGATAATGCTTTAACCGAACCGGAATCAGCCTCGCTATTGATCGCGGTGCGAGATTCGGGACCGGGGTTAGACGCGACGGAGCTGCAACAGGTTTTCGCACCCTTCTATACCACTAAGTCGCAAGGGATGGGCATGGGCCTTGCCATCAGCCGTTCGATTGTCGAAGCTCATCAAGGACATTTGTGGGCAACGGCCAACGTACCCCAAGGCGCGATTTTTCAGTTCACGTTGCCAATTCAGTCCACTGGAATTCAGTAAAAGATAAGCGGTGGGACGAGCGCGGACTTAATGGATTTCACCGCGGGTCCGTAATTTGTCGACTGTCAGCGCCAGGATGATGACAGACCCTTTGATGACCAATTGCTAATAGAAAGAGACGTTCATCAAAGTCAGTCTATCGTACTGAGATTTGCTCACTTGTATTCTCTGCATAATTGCCTCTTCGCCGAGGGAAAAAGTAGCAACAATTATGGATTGGCATGCAACCTGTTCTATGAGGCTGGCAGCTGGAACTCTAAGACTCGCACCTAACTCTCCCATGAGTATACGCTTCAACTGCGTTCTCCTTTGCATCCTGCTTTCCGGCTGCGTTTCACTGGTCAAGATTTCTTATCCGCCGGAGGCGGTGATTCATCCGACATTCGACCAGCCGTATACGATCTGGCGGCGTGAGCGCGTACAAGTCGAGTGGACATCTTCGTTGCATGCGGAATCGTTCAAATACTTAGCGAGATACGATCAGGTGTTCCTTGCAGACTCGATCCGCCAAAGAGGCCTCGACCACGAGTACAAAACAGCGGGCAAGGGTACACCAATCGTTGTTTTCACGAAGAATCCGGAAAATACACCGGAGGACAAACATTATCCGGCAATCGGCATTGCGCTTGGGATAACTGCCGTCAAAGAAGAACGTCAAGGTGTGCTCAAGCTTTATGACTCGTTCGATCCCGTCGTTGTGCGATCCGCGACCGGTCCGGATCCGATCGCAGCCAATTACACGGCCACTTTAGCGGTATTCTATTCGCACGCCCGAAAAGTGGCAGGAAGCGCCGCAGCATCCTTCCTCAGACCCGACAATCCAAGGATCGCTACTGGCATCTACCTGATTCATCCGTACGATCCCAATAAGGTTCCGATCCTGTTCATTCATGGCCTGATTTCTTCTCCGATTTCGTGGCAGAACCTGATCAATGACCTCTGCTCGGACCCGAAAATTCTCGAGCACTATCAACCTTGGCTTTTCCTCTATCCGACCGGCGAGCCGGTCCTGGAAAGCGCCGCGCAACTTCGCGAGGACCTGCAAGCAACGCAACGCTTATTTGATCCGAAAGGCGCCGCGACTGCTTCGCACCATGTCGTTGTCATCGCTCATAGCATGGGAGGATTACTTGCGCACACTTTGGTATCAGACTCAGGCGAGAATCTCTGGAATGTGTTTGCGACCAAGCCGCTGAACAGTTTATCCCTCTCAGCCGACGAAAAGAATGCACTCTTGGAATACTTCTTTTTCCGGCATCAGCCGGCTATCGATCGGCTCATTTTTCTCGCAGTGCCACATCGTGGCAGCCGGTTTGCGGCCGGCCTTGTTGGCAGTGTCGTTAACCGGCTTATCCGGCACTCCAAAAGCCCGGCCCAAGCGATGAAGGAATTGGCGACAGAATACCCCGGCATCCTGGATCCCTACTTTGCCAAGGAGAATGCGCGCGGTGGACCGACGAGTTTGTTTTGGCTTGCGCCAAACCCTTTGCTTGACAGTCTGGCTGCCTTACCGATCAAAGTGCCGTTCCATAGCATCATAGGAAATCGCGGCATAGACAAAGGAACTAATAGCACTGATGGGATTGTCGACTATGAAAGCTCCCATTTGGAAGGGGCAGAATCCGAAAAGATCGTCCCGGCGGGCCACAACTTAATAGCAAATCCGGCAACCGTCGCCGAAATCAAACGGATCCTGGAGGAGAACATCGTGGGAAGGGATAGGCACCGACCAAAGTAGTCGAATTGATCCCGCATTACGTGCAAACGGACCTGGGGCCGAGCCAGCTAAAAGTCGGAACGCCGTCTGGAAGTTCTCCAACTCAGCTGAGTGCTGGAACAGAGACGCCTTTGCAAAATAGCGGTGAGCTGAATGTGGTGGTGACGGTCCGTGACTCCGGGATCGGGCTCGATCCCGCAACCCGGGAACAAACCTTCACTGCATTCCACACGACGAAGCCGAGTGGACTCGGGATGGGGCTTTCAATCAGCCGCTCCATTGTGGAGATCACTGCGGGCGGCTTTGGGTGGCGGCGCATGAAGGTCCCGGGGCCAGCTTTTCCTTCACGCTTCCATCGCACCCATCCCAAAGCGGGCCGGATGTTTAGGCATGAACGAACTGCCCCACTCTGTGATCGAGACGCTCCGGGAGGATGGCGAATTTGCGCAGGCACAGAGCCTTGCAAGGCGCAGGTGGAAACCATCCGCTTGAAGGTCTTGAAGATGGCACCGTTATCGTGCACAACACGCGCCGCATCCGGCTCCTGTTCTCCAGCGCCTACCCTTTACCAACAGCTCTTTGCCACGATCCTCTCACGCCTGAGTTCGGCTTGAGATGCATCCGCGCCGGACGACTGGCGATGAGCCCATCCGGAGTGTGCGTGATTGAAACGCTCCGAAAGAAGGCGCGCCTACCGCGTGACGCGCTGGGCGATCTGTAAGCGGCTCGCGAAAAGTTCCGTAGAGTAGAGACGACATCTCGCACTTCCTCCCCGCAAATAAACCATGGGGCGAAATTTCGTACTACGGCGCGGCCTTCTCAAAAGCGCGCAAGCAGTTGGAAACGGGCGGGTTAGCTGCGGTGCAAAAGGCTGGCACGCAAAATGCTTTAGGACTGGGAAGGCTAGGCCCTCTCGTTCTGCGCAAAGGCCCAGGCGGGGCCTGCATACCATAACCAAACCCGAAGGTGACACTCACAAATCCCATCGCCCTGACTTCCCCAGCCGCGGGCTGACAATCAACTAGAAACTGACGGAGGATCAAGATCATGATAGAACCAGACAATCTTCGCTACACGAAGTTAGCCCTTAGCAACGAAGCGGGCGCAATCCCGGCGCTCGGCTTTGGAACGCTGATTCCCGACCCCATCGCAACCCAAAATGCGACCAGGGCAGCGCTTGAGGCAGGGTTTCGCGCCCTCGACACTGCGGAACGTTACCGGACCGAGAAAGAGGTCGGCGAAGCCATGCAGGAGGTGTTCAAGGCAGGGAAGACCAAGCGGGAGGATGTATTTGTCTCCACGAAACTCTGGAACACCAATCATCGGCCCGAGCGCGTCAAGCCGGCCTTCGAGGCAAGCCTCAAGAAACTCCAGCTCGACTACCTCGATCTCTATCTCATCCATACCCCTTTCGCCTTCCAACCCGGAGACGTGCAAGACCCGAGGGACTCGGACGGAAATGTTATCTATGATAAAGGGGTGACGCTGTTGGAGACATGGGGCGCGCTAGAGAAGCTGGTGGACGAGGGCAAGTGCAAAGCGATCGGATTATCAGACATCGGCCTGGAAAAGCTGAAGGAGATCTATGAAGCCGCGACCATCAAGCCGGCGGTCGTTCACGTCGAATCCCATCCATATCTCCCAGAATGGGAGTTGCTCGAGTTTTGCCACAAGAACGGCATCGTGTTCCAAGCTTTTGCGGCGTTGGGTCATAGTTCAGAACCTAAGTTGCCAGATGACCCTGTGATTACCTCCATCGCCAAGAGAGTCAACAAAACCCCTGCCCAGGTGCTGCTCGCATGGGCGGTGCAACGCGGCACGGCCCTCCTTACCACATCCAAAACCCCCAGCCGCATCAAGGAGAACTTCGATATCTCCACGCTTCCTGAAGACGCTATGAAAGAGATTAGTGAGGGAATCACGACGCGGCAAAGATTTAATGCAGTCGTGCAGACTGGCGTGCCGGGGTTTATTCCAAGAGGAAAGTGAACATGAAAGCCAAGCAGCACCTGGAGCAGTCCATGCAGCGGCGGACAGCGCCGCGGCAGCGCCCGCATCCCCCCATTGGAGGACATATGAGCGAAGCAGATCAAGGCGCCGCGCGCGTGCGCGAGCTGAGTCATTTCATCGACGGTCAACGCGCCGCTGGCGCGAGCGGGCGGTTCGGCGAGGTATTCGATCCGGCGCAAGGCCGAGTGGCGGCCCGCGTGCCGCTCGCAAACGCAGCTGAAGTCGCCACCGCCGTCGCCGCTGCGAAGGCCGCGTTCCCGGCTTGGAGCGAAACCGCGCCGCTGAAGCGCGCTCGTCTGATGTTCAAGTTCAAGCAGCTGCTTGACGCGCATCACGACGAACTCGCCGAGCTCATTACCCGCGACCACGGCAAGCTGTTTTCGGACGCGAAGGGCGAGGTGCTGCGCGGTATCGAAATCGTCGAATTCGCGTGTGGCATTCCGAACCTGCTCAAGACCGATTTCACCGAGCAGATCGGCGGCGACATCGACAACTGGAATCTACGTCAGCCGCTCGGCGTAGTCGCGGGCATCACGCCGTTCAATTTCCCGATGGTGGTACCGTGCTGGATGTTTGTGATGGCGGCCGCGTGCGGCAACACGTTCGTGCTCAAGCCCTCGGAGCGCACTCCGTCGGCATCGATTCGGTATGCCGAGCTGTTCCTCGAGGCGGGCGTGCCCAAAGGTGTCTTCAATGTCGTGCATGGCGACAAGGTCGCCGTCGATGCGCTGATCGAGCACCCCGATGTGGTCGCGTTATCTTCAGTCGGCTCGACGCCGGTCGCCGAATATATCCACAGCGAAAGCGCAAAGCGCGGCAAGCGTGTGCAGGCGTTGGGCAGTGCGAAGAACCATCTAGTCGTCATGCCCGACGCCAATCTCGATCAAACCGTCGATGCGCTGATGGCCTCGGGGTATGGCTCGGCCGGCGAGCGCTGCATGGCGACCTCAGTCGCGGTGGCGGTAGGGCGTATTGCCGATGAGCTGATCGAGCGCATCGCGCCGCGCGTG
This sequence comes from uncultured Verrucomicrobiae bacterium, assembly GCA_963782115.1. Taxonomy (GTDB): domain Bacteria; phylum Verrucomicrobiota; class Verrucomicrobiia; order Chthoniobacterales; family JAFAMB01; genus JAFAMB01. Next base: position 140,935 of record CAWAIK010000009.1, on the reverse strand, counting down.
CGCTCGCTCAAGATCGGCGGCGGGATGGAGCCCGGTTTGGACATGGGGCCGCTCGTCACCGCCGCTCATCGCGCCAAGGTGTCGGGCTATATCGATGCGGGCGTCGCGGCAGGTGCCAAGCTCGTCGTCGATGGTCGCGGCCATACCGTGCCCGGCCACGAAGAGGGCTTCTTTCTCGGCGGCTCGCTCTTTGACGACGTGAAGCCCGATATGAGCATCTATCGAGAAGAGATTTTCGGGCCGGTCCTGTCGGTTGTCCGCGTGCCTGATCTCGCGAGTGCGATAGCACTCGTCAACGCGCACGAACTGGGGAACTGCGTATCGCTTTTCACATCCGACGGCGGCGCGGCGCGCGTATTCTCTCGGCAGATTCACGTGGGCATGGTGGGCATCAACGTGCCGAGTCCGGTGCCGGTGGCGTGGCATTCGTTCGGGGGCTGGAAGCGATCGCTGTTCGGCGATCATCACGCGTACGGCCAGGAAGCCGTGCGCTTCTATACGCGCTACAAGAGCGTCATGCAGCGCTGGCCTGACAGCATCGCCAAAGGTGCGGAATTCGCGATGCCCGTGGCCAAGTAAGCCGACCCGAGCGTTGCGACGCCTCTCTTTCATCCGATGACGTGCACGGCATGAATGAGCGAACGCCAATGCCAACGAAAACGTAGAGCTAGGGAGAGCTTCGTTCGCTGGTATCCGGGAATGCAAACTGAACAGGAGACGGAAATTCAGAAGAAGGCCGCGTAGCCCCTGGTTTGAAATACTCTCCAAGTTATCCGAACAGCCTTTGGCTCATCTGCACGAGTTCGGCCAAAGACTTCGCACCCATTTTCTGCATGATGTGGCCCCGATGTACCTTCACTGTTTTTTCCGCAGTCCCGATTTCGCCGGCGATCTGCTTGTTGAGCATCCCTTGTACAACCCGCCCCATTACTTCGCGCTCGCGCGGCGTGAGCGATTGATATTGCCGGCGCAAATCCGCCAGCTTTGCCCGTCGCAAGCGCGCAGCCCGGTCAGAATCGATGGCTCGACGGACTGCGTCTAAGAGTTCCTGTTCCCGGAATGGCTTAGTCAGAAATTCGACTGCGCCGGACTTCATGGCTTGAACCGTCATCGGGATGTCGCCGTGACCGGTGATGAAAATGATGGGGATTTGTGCGTCGGTTTTGAACAATTGCCGCTGCAGGTCGAGACCACTTAGGTGCGGCAGCCGGACATCGAGTATGAGACAAGAAGGCACGTCCGGTGGATGACTTCGCAAGAATTCCTCCGCCGAGTTGAAGCCCTGGACGTCAAAACCAGCCGACCGAATCAAAAACTCAGTGGACCTACGGAAAGAGGTGTCGTCGTCGACGACAAACACCAACGATGGATTTCCCGGCTCTTTCACGTTTAGCGCTGAGGATAGCAAATCGCAGAAGCAAATAAAATCTTCTCTACTTCTTACCAAAAAACTTTGCTATTTGCTATCGTGAATTACTCTGGTTCAGCGCTACTTGGAGGGCGGTGAACAATGCATCTTCGCTGAAAGGTTTGCACAGGAAATCCACCGCACCTCTGGCGATGGCCTCTGTCCGCTCGTCTTCTGTCGCGCGGGCGGAGATAAAAATGATCGGAATGCGTTCGTTAGCGCTCATCAGAGTTCGTTGCAATTCCAAGCCGTCAATTCCGGGCATCCGAAGGTCGAGGACCAGAATCAAGCACTTCGTCTCTTTGATCAGGACTGAATCCAGGAACTGCTGAGCAGACAGAAAGGCTTCAGCCCTGAAACCAAAAGAGCGAACAAGGAATTGGGTCGAGCTTGCCATCGAGGAATCGTCGTCCACAATGCAAACCAACGGGGCGGTGGATAGGTTGACGCTATTATTGGGCACTTTGGTTGTTCGGTTGTACACTTCTTGACGTCCCTACCGTAGCGCACGGGATAACCTGTTGCCGTTGGACTTTGGTCCTAGCCTATTGGACTTTAGTCCTAGCGCCGCTGTTTCCACGTGGGAAATGGCTATCTTCGGATTCTAGGGGATCGCCGGAGACCTTCCTGGTTCCAGCTCCTAGCCTCGCAAGCCAGGACGCTCCAGGAGGGCGTTGTGAGAAATGATGTGGACCACAGAGGCTCGTCGTGTATTGTGTTGCGGCTGAGAAGGACCGGATGAAGGGGATAGTGTCCATTGAGCGAATCGCGGCGGCGCGGCAGCGCTTGGCGGAGCTGTCGGAGTTGAGCAACGGCACGCCTGGCAGAGAGATGCAGGTTCGGCAGGCCGTGGACATGTTGTCCAGTGTTCTTGGCGAGCTAGAGGCGGTTGCTAAAGACAGCAAGCCCGAGCAAGAGGCTGCGCATGAGAACGAAATCCGCTTCAACATTCTGGCAGAAACGGCGACGGACGGCATCATTTCGATCGACGACCAAAGCACGATCCGGTACGTAAATCCTGCCGCTGGGCAAATGTTTGGTTACGAGCCAGCCGAAATGCTAGACAAAAGCCTTACAGTTCTCATGCCCGAGCGTTTCCGGCAGATTCATCAGACCTCTTTGAGGAGGTACGTGGCCACGGAGCAAAGGCACATCTCTTGGAGAGCCGTTGAACTGGTCGGCCTACACAAGAGCGGTCGAGAATTCCCAATCGAGATCTCGTTTGGCGAGGACGTTCGGAAAGACAAGCATTTCTTCACCGGCATCGTGCGCGATCTTACGGACCGCAAGCGATCGGAGGAGGCCCTTCGAGTGAGCGAGCAGCGTTTGCTAGCAATCGTCGACAACACAACTGCACTCGTTTTCATTAAGGATCTGGAGCTCCGGTACGTTCTAGTCAACCGCGAATATGAACGCCTTTTTGACATTGGACGCGATCAAATCCGAGGTAAAACCGATTTTGACGTTCACCCGCATAGTGTGGCCGAAACGCTCAGAGCTAACGATCGGCAAGTCATCGAAACCGGTGGACCTTTGCAGTTTGAAGAAGTTGTGCCATCGAAGGCAAGCGCTCGTTACTATGTCGTCGTTAAATTTCTGTTGCGCGATCACCTCGATAAGCCATATGCGATCTGCGGAATTGCCACTGACATCACGGAGCGGATCAGGTCTGCGCGTCAAACGGCCCTGCATGGGGAAATTCACGCGGCCTTCTCCGGCCTGACAGAAAGTTCTTTGCAAACTATCCTCCAGCTAAGTGCAGATTCGGTTGTGCGTCACCTGGACGCGACGTTCGCCAGGATTTGGACAATCAACGACCAAGGGAACATGCTGGAGTTGCAGGCAAGTGCAGGTCAGTACACCCGGTTGGACGGAGAACACGCCCGCGTGCCGGTTGGCAAGCTCAAGATTGGCCTTATTGCCCAGGAGCGTAAGCCGCACCTGACCAACGACGTCCAGAACGACGAACGCATAAGCCACCCCGAATGGGCGAAACGAGAGGGAATGGTGGCCTTTGCCGGCTACCCTCTGGTAGTCGACGGACGTTTGGTTGGCGTGTTAGCGATGTTTGCGCGCAAATCGTTAGAACCGGCCGTTCTGCAGACGTTCGCATTGGTGGCGGATACCATCGCAAAAGGCGTCGAGCGCAAATGGGCGGAAAAGAAACTGCAGGAAAGTGAGCGCAACCTGCGCTTGTTCATGGAGACTATTCCCCAGATGCTCTGGAGCGCCGCACCAGACGGCGCAATTGATTATTATAACCAGCGCGTTCTCGACTACACAGGGCTATCCATGGACGAACTACGGGGCGCGGGTTGGATTAAACCGATTCACCCTGACGAACGGGACGCCATGACCAAGGCCTGGACGGCTGCCGTCGCGGAGGGAGTTCCGTTTAAGTTCGAATTTCGCGGTCAACGTGGTGCCGACGGAATGTACCGATGGTGCGTATCAAGCGCTCTGCCGTTGCGCGATCGGGAGGGGCGCATCCTGAAATGGTACGGAAGCGTCGTGGATCTGCATGATTGGAAACAGGCGCAGGAATCTTTGCGCTCAAGAGAGGCTGAACTGGCCCATATAACGCGAATTATGACGATGGGCGAGATAACCAGCTCGATCGCCCATGAAATTAATCAGCCACTTGGGGCAATCGTTAATTATGGAAATGCCTGCCTTAGACTTATCACAACCGGGTCCCCTGACCTAACAGATATCGCGACCGCTCTGTCGGAGATTGTAAATGATGCCAATCGGGCGAGTGCTATCATTGCCCAGATTCGGGCGCTTTCGAAGAAGGCCCTTCCTGAGATGGTGGTTTTGGAGGTCAAGGACCTGGTCGCTGAAATCTTGCCACTGGTTCGACATGAGTTAAATGGACGCCGGATAGTACTCAAAACCACTTTATCCGACAATCTGTCCCCGGTCATGGGGGACCGCATCCAGCTACAGCAGGTCTTGTTGAACCTGGTGATAAACGGCATGGAGGCGATGCACCAGATTCCAGAAGACCGCCGGCATCTCTCTATCGCGGCACAGTCGCATGTCTCGGAGGGCAAGGCGCTCATTCTGATTACCGTGACGGACTCAGGCATCGGCCTGTCGGCGGAGGACCAGTCAAGGCTTTTCGAAGCCTTCTACACAACAAAAGCGGAAGGGATGGGTATGGGTTTGGCTATCAGTCGTTCAATCGTGGAAGCGCACGGCGGACGACTATGGGCCACACCGAACGCCGATTTTGGGGCGACCTTCCAGTTCATGTTGCCGGCGCACACCAAAAGGGCAGGCGGCTGAGAGCCTGGTGATGTTGGGCCCTACGTCGTAGCGTTCATGGACCAACCCAGGAGAAAGTCATCCTGAGCGATGCCGCCGCCCATCATCTTTTTTCGGAAGATGAATATTTCCGTCAGAAATCTCCGCGATCCGTACTTTGCCTTCCTCTGGTTGCAACAGGTCGTCCTCAATCTTCTCATCAACGCCATCAAAGCCGTGAGTGAATTGGACGAAGGTCCGCGAGAGCTGTCTGTGACTTCGCAGAAAGTTAATGAAGTCCACGGTGAAGCCGGTAAAGAAGTAACTGAGGGTAACGCGTTAACCGGACGGAATCAGCCTTTGTATTGATCGCGGTGCGAGATTCGGGACCGGGCTTGAGCGCGACGGAAGTGCGGCGTATTTTCGAGCCCTTCTATACAACTAAATCTGAAGGGATGGGAATGGGCCTGGCGATTAGCCGTTCAATTATCGAAGCTCATCATGGATATTATTTCGTTCGCTATAAATCGATTACCACGTCGCCTTTAGGTTGGGAGCAACAGATCAACACATTGCCTTGTGCGGGCGGCTCGAGCGGTTCAGGCTGGTAGTCGACAGTGCCCGAGATTAAGGAGCATTCGCAAGTGTGGCAGACTCCTGTGCGGCACGCCCAGCTCACCGGCACATCACAGGCTTCCGCGAAATCGAGAAGGCTCGAAAACTTAGGGTCCCAGCATACGCTGAGACCGCTCCGCACAAAAGACACTTGTGGGCCGGAATCCAAAGACCCCTCGGGCGAGTGAGGACGTGCGTGCAATCGACTGACGACATCGGGTGCAAACTGTTTCCCGAGGCCGAAGACTTCCGTGTGGAGGCGGTCCTCCGAGACGCCCCAAGTCACTAACCGATCACTTAAGTCCCGCAGAAACCCAGCAGGCCCGCACAGGTAAAAATCCGCATCGCAGGGCGTACCCAGCTTTTCGAGAACTTCGACCGTGATATGTCCCGTATAGTCGAAATCTACGCCCAGACGATCTCGAGATAGGGGGCGACTGTATGCAATAAATCTTCTGCCGTGGGGTAACGCGTTGATCAGGTCGCGTGACTCCTCCGCAAATGGGTGCTCCTCGCCGTCACGAGCTCCGAACAGCCACCAGACTTCACGTGGTGAGATTTCAACAGCCAGCGAATGCAGCATCGCCAATACCGGAGTTGCTCCAACAGCCGCACTGACTAACACCACTGGCTTCGTGCCGGGTTGAAGCGTGAAGTTTCCCCTTGGCGCCGCCACTTCCAGCAAATCACCCAGCCTAATTTGGTGGTGCAAATAAGTGCTGGCAGCGCCATTCTGCTCTAGCTTGATGCTTAATCGGTAGCGGTCCGCACTGGGTAAACCCGACAGCGAGTAGTTGCGCAACAGAACTGGACAGTTGGGTTTCGGTTGTATGCGCAAGACAACAAACTGACCGGGCAGAGCGGCAACGAGTGGGCGATTACCAGCAGGCGTTAGTGTTAGCGGAACTACGCTAGCGCTCTCCTGATTGATACGGGGGACTCTTAGCTGTCGGAATCCCGACCATGCAGGCGGCGGCCCGCTCCGTGGTGTGAGCCAGGTGTGAGCCCTGGCTTCTCTTGTTCTGGGGTTTCGCTTTTCTTGTTTTGCAGGATCGCTTGAAATGAATCCTGCCATCCCTGGCTCAAAGCTCGGATGCGTAATGCTCGCTCTAATTGCTCGGAAGCATGAATCGGCAGATAGAGCAGTGCATCTATCTCGGCGACATTCATTCGCTCTGAGCCTTCCGCGACCTTTACAATTTCATCACCGGCTCCAACTTCACCTTCTTCCAGGACTCGAAAGTAAAAACCCGGCCGATGATGCGCCACCATCAGCGCTGCCATTTGCGGTTCGTCCATGCGGATACCGAGGCGATAACACGTAACCCGCGGCTGCGATACCTCGAATAATGCGGTGCCGATGCGGTAACGGTCGCCAATACAGACTTCAACGTCAGGCAAGCCTTCCACGGTGAAGTTTTCACCGAATTGTCCATACGAAAAGTCATTTCGGCTAAGTTGGCGCTCCCAATAGGGGTAGGAATCCAACTGGTAAACCATTACCGCACGGTTCACGCCTCCGTGGCCGGCCAGGTCTCCCTGGCCATCACCATCGATATTCAGTTTCCGAACGATCACGCGACCGACGACTCGACTCTTCCAGATGCCTGTGCGGATGGTTTTACCGCGCCAGGTGATCTCGCGCGGGAAACCGATGTTAACGGATACAAGACGGGGTGCCACTTCTTATGTCAGCGCTTTGCCATAACATCACAAACTATCTGCCACGCCCGCAAAACTTTGCTAAATGCGATCCTGCCAGGTCTGTCATCGACTTCAGCAATTCGACGAATGTCAGAGCGCATTGACCGCTCGTATCACCAACACTCGCCATACTTGGGGAAGGGATAAAACTTATCAGTCATCGGACTGCCAGATACTGCACGCTGAACAGCCTCGCTGCGTCGGTCCAGAGCCTTTTGACGGTCCATCCCGAACGGGCCGCAAGTTCGGCAAACTCCCGCACGGTGTATTTGCACGAGTATTCAGTGACAATGTGTTCTCCCTGCCCGAAGACAAAGGGTGTCCCGTTCAACTGTACCGTCTGATCGACCAAGCTGACCAGATGCATCTCGATTCGGCCAAATTCTTCGTTGTAAAACGCATAGTGCTGAAACTTGTCGCTGCGAATCTCGGCATTAAATGAACGATTGATGCGGGTGAGCAGGTTGAGATTGAATGAGGCTGTTAAACCACGCGCGTCATTGTAAGCGTGTTCAAGCGTAAGTCGGTCCTTTTTTAGATCTACGCCGATTAAGAGGCCGCCACCGGCACCGCAGAGGATCGCAATCCTGCGGAGAAACTTCTCCGCTTCGGTCGGCTCAAGATTGCCAATTGTTGAACCCGGAAAAAAAGCAACTGTCCGCTGCATTGCGTATGGCGGCTCCGGTAACGTAAGTGTGCTGGTAAAGTCAGCACAGACCGGAGTTATGCAGAGTTCCGGATAAATGCGTGCAAGTCTTGCGGTTGATCGGAGTAAATGGTCCCGCGCAATATCGATTGGCACGTAGGCGGCCGGTTCGCTCAGGTGATCTAACAAAACTCGGGTCTTTGCACTGCTACCACTGCCAAGCTCAATCAAGCGACACGCCGGGCCGAAAAGGGTACAGATCTCGGCGACATTGTCTCTCAAGATCAGCATCTCAGTGCGGGTAGGGTAGTATTCGTCGAGGCAACAAATCTGATCAAAAAGCTGGCAACCGGGTTTGTCGTATAAAAATTTTGACGGTATAGACTTCGGGTTTCGCGACAGGCCAAGAAAAAGCTCGTCGAAGAACCTGCCGGCTGAAGGTTCGAAGTCATGCAAAGAAGGTGAGGGATCGCTAAGGATTTTCATCGCTGAGAGGAGATTCTTGAGATGGCTATCTCGGTTCCGAGCTAAGCAAAGCTTCTCGCGAGGCGGATTCCCGTGAACTGCCAGCGTGCATTAGGCGGGAAAAAATTGCGGTACGTCTTGCGGATGTGTGACCGCGAGGTGACGCACGAGCCGCCTCGTAGGACGTACTGATTGCACATGAATTTGCCGTTGTATTTCGCCAAGCGCGCCGACCGTGGCCGCGTATCCTGGGTATGGAGAATAGGAGCTACTTGTCCATTCCCAAACGTCGCCGAACATTTGCGCAAGCGGCTGCCGGGTGGCCGTCTGATCAAGCGGCTGCGGATGAAAGCGCTTATTTTCCGCAAAGTTTCCTGCATATAGTTTGACTTTGTAATTTTTAAATTGACGTTTTCCCGAATTTTTGCTGACTTGACTCTCAGCTCTAATGGAGAAGCAATTCTAAATCCGAAGAACATAGTGAAATCAAGAAGAGCCCCCTGAGAGGGGTGGCAGATCGATTTCTAAGTTTTGTGATGAGTTACGCCGAGCATTTTATAAGTTATCGGCGGGATGTGTCTGAGAAGGCTAGGCAGTATGCTTCCGGCTTGATGCAGGCAGGCTCGCGTAAAAATATCTACGCGATTTCAGAGGTAGTGCCGGACACCGACGAACGAAATCTGCAGCAGTTTATCACTCACTCTAAATGGAGCACGCGTGAAGTGCTTGATCATGTGGCACGCGATGCAGATGAGTTGATCGGGGATACAACGGACGCCGCGCTGATTATCGACGAGAGTGGGTTTGCCAAACAAGGCAAGATGTCTGTCGGCGCCAGTCGTCAATACCTAGGGCGATTGGGTAAGGTCGATAATGGGCAGGTGGCAGTCTTCGGAGTTTTGGCCAAGGGACGTTTTGCCACAGCCATTGATACTCGGCTCTACTTGCCCAAAGAATGGACCGATGATCCGCAGCGATGCAACCGGGCTGGCATCCCGGAAAGCGAACAGGTCTTTAAGACCAAAAACCAACTGGCTCTGGAAATCGTTGAGCAGGCCCGTCGCAACGGAGTGCGCTTTGGCTGGGTTGGAGCCGATGCGGGCTATGGCAGCGGTCCGGATTTTCTCTTTGCTTTGGAGGATGGCGGCCACAACTTCCTGGTCGACGTTCACAAGAGCTTCATGGTCTACGAGATTGATCCGCAGCCCACCATTCCACCAGAGCCTTCAAGTAAGGGGCCCAAAGCAAGGCGCAAGATTACCGGAAAGAAGGGTCTGAGCGTCGAGGAGTTGGTGGAATCATACTCCCTGAAAGATTGGAAGATTTGCAATGTCAGAGAAACTACTCGGGGCTCGCTCAAACTTCGGGTGTTACGTAAGAGCGTAGATGTGTGGGACAAGCAGAGCGAGCAGGCGCGTCGCTATGAACTCTTGGTCACCGAGAACATGGACGGAGAAGATCGGAAGTATTCATTGACCAACCTAAATCCGTCGACCTCGACGCGGCGTCTAAGCTGGATGCAGAGACAACGCTATTGGGTAGAACGGTGCTTTGAGGATGGCAAGGGTCAGTGCGGCATGGCGGACTACCAGGTGCGCCTTTGGAATGCGTGGCACCATCATATGGCACTGGTGATGATGGCAATGCTCTTCATGCTGACCGAAAAACTCCAGATGAAAGACCAATGCCCTTTGCTAAGTTGCGCGGACATCGAGAAGTTGCTAGCGGCATTCCTACCGCGAAAGGACGCGAGCCCAGAGCAAGTCTATAGTCATATGAAGCGTCGCCACGAAATGCGAAGACGAGCGATCGAGTCTCACGCCAAATGCAATGCGCAGCGGCGATCTAAAGTAACGTAGTCAAACTAGATCCTTTTGTGGACGCGCTTGCGGTGCGGATTGCCTCTTTCGACAAGCAGGCGATCGCAGAAACGAAGCGGCTGGTCAACGTTGCCAGCCTACCGTCCGATGCGGAAATTGCGCCCGAGTGGGACGCATTTATTGCCTCTCTTGGGCGTCCCGCCAGCCAGGCCAGGATAAAGGCATTGATGGAGCGCGGTTTCCATAAGGCCGGTGATGTTGAAAATCGGCTCGGATACCATGTCGGTCAGTTAGCTAGCTGAGGTGTCTGGCATCCCTGTAGAGATAAACCTGTTCTAACTCGGCCACGCCATCAAGATGACCAACCGGCCCCAGACGCTATACGAGATCTATGCGGCTCCGCGCAGTTGCGTAGAGCGGGCCTATCCTAAACTCAACCATTACAACAAGCTCGATAAGGGCGGTCACTTCGCGGCGTGGGAACAGCCAGAACTCTTCGCTTCGGAGATGCGCGTGGCGTTCAGATCACTTCGCTAATTTGCAGGGAACCTCAGCATGATCTCCGGAAAAGCGCAGCACACGACCAACGCCCTCGCCACCGCGGCCGGATCGCTCGACACGACGATGTTTAAACAGATTACTAATTGCACAACGATCGCCTCATCCCGGATAGGCGAAACGAGAATTACGAAAGTTAGCAACACGAACGAAAGCCCAATAATATGGAAACGACAGAACGCGATAACCTTCGCTATACGAAGATACCCCTCACGAATGGATCCGGTGTGATCCCCGCACTCGGTTTTGGCACGCTGATTCCCGACCCCATCGAAACCAAAAAGGCGATCCCGGTCGCACTGGAGGCAGGATTTCGTCAATTCGATTCCGCAGAACGATACCGAAATGAAAAAGAGGTAGGCGAAGCCATGCAGGAGGTGTTCAAGGAGGGGAAGATTAAGCGAGAAGAGGTGTTTATTGCCACGAAACTCTGGAACAACAACCACCGTCCTGAACGTGTCAAACCCGCTTTCGAGGCGAGTCTAAAGCGACTTCAACTCGACTACGTCGACCTCTATTTAATCCACACCCCGTTTGCCTTTCAACCTGGAGACGAGCAAGACCCGAGGGACGAGAGCGGCAAAGTGATTTATGATGATGGGGTGACGTTGCTGGATACATGGGGAGCTATGGAGAGTCTTGTCGACGAGGGCAGATGTAAGGCCATCGGATTGTCGGACGTGAATGTGGAAAAGGCGAAAGAGATTTTTGAATCCGCGAGGATAAAGCCTGCCGTTGTTCATGTAGAATCCCATCCATATCTCCCAGAATGGGAGTTGCTCGAGTTTTGCCACAAGAACGGTATCGTGCTCCAAGCTTTTGCGGCGTTGGGTCATAGTACAGAACCTAAGTTGGTAGATGACCCTGTGATTACCTCTATCGCCAAGAGAGTCAACAAAACCCCTGCCCAAGTGCTGCTCGCATGGGCGGTGCAACGCGGCACGGCCCTCCTTACCACATCCAAAACCCCCAGCCGCATCAAGGAGAACTTTAATATCTCCACGCTTCCTGAAGACGCCATGAAAGAGATTAGTGAGGGAATCAAGACGCGGCAAAGATTTAATGCAGTCGTGGAGACTGGCGTGCCTGGGTTTATTCCAAGAGGAAAGAGAACATGAAAGCCAAGCAGCACCTGGAGCAGTCCATGCAAGAGGAACAAATACGTGAAGCCCTGAATACGCACTGGCAGGCGTCGGCAGCCGGCGATGCAAACGCGGAACACGATATTTACGATGACGATGCCATTTGTGATTATCCCCAGTCAGGCGAGCGAATCCTCGGGCGAAGCAATTTGCAAGCCTTGCGAAGTCACCATCCCGGCAAGCCGTCAGGCTTCAAGGTCAAGCGAATTCTCGGAAACGGTGATCTCTGGATCACGGAATACACAATCACGTACCAGGGGCGACTAGCATACACAGTGAGTATTATGGAGTTCCGCAACGGAAAGGTCGTGCGCGAGACACAGTATTTCGCGGATCCCTTCGAGGCGCCCGCCTGGCGGAGCCAATGGGTTCAGCAGATCGCGTGAGAAAGGACCTGTTTATGTCGAATGCATATGACGCCATCATAGTCGGAACGGGACAAGCCGGGGCGCCTCTGGCGGGGCGTTTGAGTGAGGCCGGGATGAAGGTTGCTATCGTTGAGCGCAAACTATTCGGCGGCACCTGCGTGAATACGGGATGCACACCCACTAAAACCATGGTGGCAAGTGCCTACGCGGCCCATTTGGCGCGTCGGGCTGCCGACTTTGGTGTAGTGATGAATGGCCAAGTGGGAGTGGACATGAAGAAAGTGAAGGCCAGGAAAGATGCCGTGTCGGGCCAGTCGCAAAAAAATGTCGAGTCGTGGCTAAAGCAGTTGCAGAACTGTACGGTTTACCAAGGTCACGCCCGTTTCACATCTCCCACCGAAATGAGCGTAGGAACGACGCTGCTAACGGCGCCGCACATATTCATCAATGTTGGGGGGCGCGCTCAAACGCCTCCAATCCCCGGGCTTGATCAGGTCAAATACCTTACCAATAGCTCGATGATGATGTCGACTTTCTTCCTCGGCATTTGGTGGTCATAGGCGGCAGCTACGTAGGCCTTGAATTCGGCCAAATGTACCGGCGTTTTGGCAATGAAGTCACAATCGTCGAAATGAAGTCGCGCTTGATTGATCGCGAAGACGAAGATGTCTCCACCGCGGTGGGCGAGATACTGGAGCGCGAAGGCATCAACCTGCGCCTTAACGCAAAGTGTCTGACCGTAAGGAAACAGGGCAACGAACTGGTAGTGACGGTCGATTGCACAAACGGCAGTCCCGAGGTTAGCGGCTCCCATCTCTTGCTCGCAGTAGGACGTCGTCCCAATACCGATGACCTGGGGCTCGACAAGGCCGGCGTTTCTGTCGATCAGCATGGTTACATCGAGGTCGATGATCAGCTGCGGACGAACGTGCCGGGCATCTGGGCCATGGGAGACTGCAACGGGAAGGGCGCCTTTACCCATACGGCCTACAATGACTATGAAATCGTCGCCGCGAATATTCTCGACCAGGATCCCCGGCGGGTGAGCGACCGGATCCCTGCCTATGCACTTTATATCGATCCGCCATTGGGGAGAGCAGGGATGAGCGAGACGGAGGTCCGGAGCGCGGGGAAGCCCGCATTAGTCGGAAAAAGGCCGATGGCGAAAGTGAGTCGTGCGATCGAAAAAGGCGAGACTCAAGGTTTCATGAAGATAGTGGTCGACGCGGATACGAAGCAAATCTTGGGCGCCGCCATTTTGGGGACCGGTGGCGATGAGGCCGTTCACTCGATCCTTGATTTAATGTATGCCAAGGCGCCTTACACCGTAATGCAAAGGGCAGTGCACATTCACCCAACCGTTTCGGAACTGATCCCGACCATGCTCGGCGAACTGCGACCGCTTGCTAGCATTTGAGCTCGAGAATTCCTGATCCGGCGCAGTGCATAACTGCAGCGCGGGACACTCAGATGGTGGCCGTCTTCGCCGAGGGTCATCACTTGAATCTTGCAGATCATCGCCGCACCTCACGAAAGAACATGCCGCCAAGACACGGAACCCCGTAAGCCGCGCCATAGACTAGAAAGCGGTGCAGGTGTTCGCCGCTCCAATCGAAGGCAGCCCGAAGGATTCCATGGAGTTCGGCGAGACTGGTTTCGCTGATCACGAGCAGGCGTCGCCAAACCAGCGGACTCACGCCGCAGAGAAGGACACGAAGTTGATAGATCGCAATGGACGATACGGAAGGGTCAGCCATGCGGGCATCTTACCCAAGCAGGTACAGTCTTGAGCCTGACCCCCGAAATCTCCCGCTCTCCATCAATCGCAAGTATGGGAATTCTCTAAGGTCTTTGTAAAAAGTGCGTTAAAATTGCGTGATACCTGAATAGTCAATTTATAAGTCACTTTAAACAAGGATATTATATAATACAGTCTATGGCCGTTTAAGCCGCAGACGGTACTCTTGCACCGGAGGAGGTCCGTGGGTTCGGATTGGATCTGGCGTGAAGCCAGACACGCTAAAGGAGTGATTTTAAGCGAACCTGGGTTCGCTTAGGCGAAAGAGGAAGGAGAGACCGCCTTGGGGCTCGACGGGGAGAAAGTCTTTTCTCCCTGATCTGAATTCAAGCAATCGTTCCACTCCAAAAGCAGGCAAAAGAAGGGCAAAACGTCGCCATTCTTCCTCATTGGATGGTTGCCTGCCAGGGTGATGCGGAGCATCGTCAAAAGTTAAAGCCGTTCGTCCAGAAAGACGCTGGGTTTACGCAAAGGCTTAAACTCTCGTCCAGAACTGCAAAGTACCTATTTATGCCACTCTTCCGCACGTCCGTTCCTCCTCAGCCGAAGCCGGAATCTCCTGTTTTACTATTCCGAGACCTGAAGCGAGACTCATCCGTTAAATTCCTGTGGGGCCATCAAGAAAAGACGCTGGACTCCTATTTCGCCAATTACCTTCAGGCCAAGGATGTTGCAATCGAGCTGCCGACTGGAACAGGCAAAACACTCGTAGGTCTGCTGATCGCGGAATATCGCCGTAGAGCGCTCGATGAGCGCGTGGCATTTCTCTGTTCTACTAGGCAACTCTGTGCCCAGGTAGTCCGGTTGGCTAAGAAATACGGAATCCCCACCTCACTGTTGGTAGGGCGTCAAGCAGAGTACGACCCCCCCAGCTTCGCGAAGTACCAACAGGGAAATGCCATCGCTGTAACTACTTATAGCGGCATTTTCAATTCCCATCCAAAGATCAACGATGCACATGTTTTGGTTTGCGACGATGCCCATTCGGCCGACAGCTTCGTGAGCTCGATGTGGACTCTTAGGATCAGCCGGTACGAGCGTGAGGCGGCGTTTATGGTCGTCGTCAATTTTCTTAAAGCGGTCCTGCCGGAGAATCTCACCCATCGAATTCAGAACTTCGACGGGAACGCGCTGAGCCGGTCATCGCTAGACCTTATCTCGACGCTATCGCTTTATGATGAACTCCCGGCTCTTCGCGACACTTTGCAGGGCGTGGTTGAAGACACCGAACTCATCTATTCGTGGCGAGCTATTTCGCCACACCTCCAATCCTGCTCCTTTTACTGCGCGCCTGACTGTTTAGAGGTGCGCCCGATCCTTTCTCCCACACTTAGTCACAAGCCCTTTGCGGATGCACGGCAGCATATCTACATGTCGGCCACGCTAGGTGATGACGGTGACATCGAGCGGTGTTTCGGAGTGAAGGACATCAAAAAGCTGCCGGTCCCGGAAGGATGGGATCGCAGGGGTACCGGACGCCGATTGATGCTTTTTCCCGGAGTAGCTCCTTTGGAAACTCAGCGGGATGCGGTGGTGAAGCTGCTCCAAAACGGTTGCAAGAGCCTAATCCTAGTTCCGGATAACCGGACCAGAGACGTATTGGCAAAACAGCTAAAGCAGGGGTTCACCATTCTTACCTCGGCTGACAGCGAGGAGGAGATTGAACAGTTCCGCAAAGCCACCCCGCCCGTTGTGCTTATCTTGGCAAACCGATATGACGGGATCGACTTTCCAGGCGACGACCGTCGCAACATGCTTGTTCACGGGCTTCCCACCGGAGCTAGCCTGCAGGAACTCTACATGATCCACCGCCTAAACGCGACATCCCAACTTCGCGACAGAATTCGGACCAGGGTTACCCAAGCGGTAGGCCGGTGCACGCGAGATGAAGGCGACTATTCAGTTGTAATGATCGATGGCAACGACCTCTTGAAGTGGTTTTGCACAAAAGAAAATGTTGCCGGGCATGCATCCTGAGCTTCAGGCCGAAATTTCGTTCGGGATTGAAAACTCACAAGATCGAACGACTAACGATTTTCTGTCGCTTAGTGCTGCACTTCTTGGACAGACTGCCGACTGGGAAGTCGGTGAAGCAGACCTGAAAAACCGGCGTAACGCGTGCGCCAAAAAGAAGGACATGCTTGCCGATGTGCTCGCCAAGGCTGCAAAGCATGAGATCGACTACATCTACAATCTTTGGTTTGGGAACTATCCCAAAGCGTATGAGAACGCTGATGCTGTACTTAGCGCAATCGGCGGTGGAGACGAGATTCGGCCGTATCGAACTTTTTGGGAGCACCAAGCTGCGGTTGCGGCTTTCCTGGCGTGGAAACAGGGTGCAGGTGACGCCTTTAAACAAACCGCGATTCGTCGCCTTGAGAGTGCTTCAAAGAACCAGATCGCGCTAAACTGGATCGGCGACCTACTCGGAAAACTGACGGGGAGCTTCCCTCAACTGCAAGAAACCCTGCCGATTCAGGAGTGGTTTAATCAAATCAATCTTTCATTGGAGGAACTCGGTTTAAAAGGAGCTAAGTTTTCGCGGCGAATTGCGGAGCTTCGAGCCTTTATCTCGTCTGTCAATCCGGACCAGTTTCATCGAGGGTTGGAATGGTTAGGCAAGTTTCTCGGTGCGACAACGAAGCAATGGAGTTCGGCCGGCGCTCCGGATGGCCTTTGGCTTTTTGAGACATAGTGGGCTGCTGTCTTCGAAGCGAAGACAAAGGAGTTCACCGCGGGTCATGTGACGTTAACTAACTACTGTCCGTCAAGCCAAGACGCACGAGTTTACGGCAAAGCAAAACAAATTGGTGGCGAACGCAACACCGACCCAGACAGTGATAATTTCGCCTCGCGTAACCATCTCAAAAGACGCCTTACCTCATGCGGGAGACATCAGCCTTGTGTCGCAAAATGAGGTTGTTACGTTGTTCGATAAGGCAGTGACGGCACTTCAGGAGCTGCGGCTCTTAGCGGCCGACATGACAGAAGAACAACTGCGAGCAAAGGCTGTGGAAGTCTATAAAAAGAATGGCGTCTATATGCCACAGGTTCGGACCTCGCTTACATGCCAACGTCTGGATTCTATTAAGGCCGTTGGTTGATTATCGAACAGACCAATCCTGTATCTATTCGCCGGGCAAAGTAGGGGCAACGAGAGGGACGCTCCTATGCTCCGATTCCAGTAGACCTGAGCGGTCTACGATTTAGTTAGCTGCGAAAAGGTACGCCATTGTTGAGGAGCAGACGAATTGCATATTTCAGCTTCCAAATAACTTTGGGTTTGCGAAGTGAGACTCCGTGATGAAAAACCGGCCCGGTTCCAGCCAATTTGCAACAGTTCCGCATTGTTGGCATATTAGGGTTTCGATCTGTGCAGGAATGGAATCCATGAATGGCACCTCTCAATCTATGATTCGGCCGCGCTACGTCGCTATGGACACCTCTACCTGGATCGACCTATTCAAGCGCCGGAACGATCCGGAGGCAAAAGACATCCTCACCGTTCTCAATTCAGGACAGATCATCCCTTACATCTCCTTCGAGCATGTCCTGGAGCTTGTGCAGCACTCCGATCAAAATGTCCGTCTGGAACAGCTGGACTTTTTTCGGGCGATCAAACTCGTGGGCTTCCCAAAACCGATCTCGTTTCCGGCCCCTTGGAGAAACTCTCCCCTATGCGGGTCGTATCAGGACGTTCAAGAGCCTGAGATCTCGGTTTTGCTCAAAGACCCAAGTTTGACTCTCGAGCAGGTGATCGAACAAGTCAGACCAGATGCCATTGCGGGGCTAGCAAGTGGGATGAATTTCGCTAACGACGCTGTTCTTAGAGACATCGCTAGAACGGGTAGGGCAACTGGCTTCGTTCAACTGAACCGAGCAGCAGCTTCAATGGTTCACGGTTCTCCCCCAAACCCAAATGAGGTTATTCCACAAGCTGGACACTATACGATGCTGGACCAGCAGACTGCGGAGCAGCTTAAGCCCCAACTGATCGCCGCGTTGGCTCAGCAGTTTAGGCTTTCGGGGGATCCACAGATACAGGATCCTGATCGGTTAGCGGCAGATACTGTAGGGCAGGCCTTTCAACTAATAATGCAAGAAATACGATATCTCCGGAGCAGATCCGTTTCGCGAGTTGGTCACAAAAGTTTTGGGTATAGACCTCAGTCGCCTCCCGGCCGGGGCCACTCGAAATGATTTCGTCTTGGAGACACTGTTTCGCAGTAGAATGGCGACGCACGAAAGACGAATGCGTTTACCAGATGGAGCAGCATACAAGGCCATCACACGCCACATGCTGCCATCCCTTGTCGCGTGGTTTGCGTTTGACCAAGCGGCCAAATCAAACATGCCGACAGCCGAAGGAGGCAATATGATCGATTTCCCTTTAGCGGCTTTCGCGCTTTACATTGACAAGGTCCAGGTGGACAAGCGGGTCCTTCACCAAGCTGAAATGGCTGCCAATAAGAACCGTTTTCTTGAAAGGATCCACAACAACCTATTTCGAACCAAGGATCTAAAGGACCTGTTGGGCGTATTAAGCTCGCTTTGAGAATACAGGTTCCACCCATGGCGACCAGATAAGCGACAACGGATTTTTCAGCGATGAAGCGAAGTCTCTCTCGTGAATCACATAGCCGACGACCAGCGGAGCGATCGAAAACGGGAAAATCATCGCCGCCTTGGGTGGATCTCGACCAATCCGATGGATGGCACAAACTCGTGGCGTCGGCATGCACGCTCACTTGACGGTTTTGGAAGGACCGATCGATAAGGGCGCTCCGAATGTTTTCAAGATCTCGTTGGTCACGCCAGCGTTTACCGAGGCCAGGATCTCCTCGTGGATGAGAATTTCGAGATGCGTTGACAGGCGCTTGCTACTGCATTAACCGGTTCCGCGATTGTTGCTCGGGATCCCATTAAAAGCAGGATTCCCTAGTATTGCGAAGCTGGACGATAACGGGGGGCGTGGTGCTCATCGCCCACGGACACCTTGGAAGCGCACGTAGTGCAGCCGGGGCCTGCTGGCCTTATTTGTGGTCGCTCGGTATCATATCAGATGGCTACCACCCCCGTTTGCGTATCTCTGGAACGATCATTCGAAAGTCTTTGCAATGAATTTCGAGACCGCCTGAACAAAAAGAACTTCTATGAACTCGCGTCGGTGATACAAGGGTTGCGGCCGTGGAAGGATTTGATCCATACTTCACTCGGCCCCGTGACGGCTGCGGATTTGCATTCCAACCAGACGATCCACCAGACGTGACATTAGTGTCCGGGCCCACTGGGAAGTCGGCTTCAGTCGAGCATACGGATTTTAGCAACCCGATGCATGCATATGCGAGCCATCTGCATTTGACTAAAATGCCGGGCATTGTTGCATTTCTCCCGCCTTTATACAACCTAAAGCCAACTTCGCGTGAGGATACGCTGAAAAGGCTGCTGAACCCGCCGCAGCGTTGGGACTCGCCCATGGACACGATTTCGAGCCTTGCATTCCAATTGGAAGAATGCGTTGCCGGGAAACTGAAATCCTTTCAGCCGGACATATTGGTAGTTACCGACAAAATGGCCCTTGATTTCAAATTCGACGTTGCGGTCATGTACGTGGTCGCGAGGGTGAGGGAAGGTCAGTTAGATATAGGCCGGTCGACTGTCGTTTTTTATAGTGAAATGGACACGATACCGACCCGTTTCGCATCATACTGGCTATCGGGAAAAGGGTATGACTTGCGCTATCGAAATTCTAAGGGGTTCGATCTTTCGTCGGTTGAAGAAATCCGAGCAGTATCCGGCTTGGACAGCAAATGGTATTGGTTCTCCCCGTAGCCAGCCTAAAGTACAGCCACTGATAACGAACATCCTCGGTGCCGAAGACTAGTGCGAGATTCGTTTGGTACTTTTCAGAGCTGCGAATGCCATAACCTCTGCCATCGAATCGGATTCGAGCTCCATCCTGGGTTTCGATGAACCCCGTGGGATTTATGGTGCAAAGATGGAGACCCTCGGGCACCGATTGGCCGCTCCGCACCAGGATAAAGGCAGTTCCCGGACCATAGCGACCAACGAACCGTTCCGCGAAGCCGATCGCCTATCGGCCGTTCCATCGCCACTTCCGACGTAAGTACCTTCGCGTCCTTCGGAAACGACGACAGCGGCCGATTCTGACTCCGATCTGTACTGGAGATCGGCCTTGAAAAGCGCCCCTCGAGACGGCTTTGACCCGAGGAAGTGGTCGTGGTCTTCGTGTCCGCGAAGGCAGCCATAGCAGCAAAAATGACCAGACCGAGAAGAAGTTTTTTAGTGCTGTTCATCCTAGGTGCTTTTCTTTTGCGAGTTCACGATAGGGGTTTCCTGTCCTGACTGTTACCAGACTTTGTTGGCTTCGGAACCGAGTAACATGGATCGGGTTCTGCAACGATTTTCTCGTGGACAACAACTTAAGGTCTCCTCCCGGGTGGCGGCGATTGGATGCCGCGCCCTTTTTTGGCTTGGTTTTGTTACAGTGCTATACTTAGCGCGTGAGCACATTGACCGAAATCGAAGCCGCTGCAGATGCACTGCCGAAGGAGCAGAAAGAGCAGCTCCTTGCCTTCCTAGCCGCTAGGCTGGGACGGACTCTGGACAGTATTGGCATCGTAACATCAAGCTCATCCCCGCGTCGCGCGGGTCTGCACGCGGGAGCATGGGAAGTGGCGCAGGATTTCGATGCGCCGCTGCCGGATGAGTTCTGGTTCGGTCGCGACGCGTGAAGCTCCTCTTCGATACGCACGCATTCATCTGGTGGGACGGCAACCATTCAAAGCGGTCTGCCGCGGCTCTGGTTGCCTGCCAGTCTCCGGCGAACAGCTTGCATTTGAGCCTCGCCAGCGTCTGGGAGCTGCAAATCAAGATGCAGCTCGGCAAGCTCGCTCTGCGTGTACCGCTCGCCGATGTGCTTCGTGACCAGCAGCGACAAAATGGATTAGTGCTGGAGACGGTGACGCTCGAAGACATTCTCGCCCTTTCGGCGCTTCCCACACTTGACCGCGACCCGTTCGATCGCCTCATCGTCGCCCAGGCGAATCGCGGAGGCTTTCATCTCGTCACGCACGATCCCGAACTTGCCCGCTATCCAGTGGCGGTGCTTTGGTAAAATGGAATCGGAAACTGTCTGTCAATTTCTACGATATTTGGCGCATCGGTTAGGCGTACGTTACTCAGAAATTGTGGCTCGAGACAATTTGATGACGCCAATAGCGTGGGAAAGTAGACGCCAAATAATTTGGACGCTCACGCAAAACGAATTTAGCCTCGCCTAATTTTTAGTCCTGCATAACCCGCGTTTCGATCGAGCCAAATACATCCGGGACCTGGCGACTTGCGTCCGCACGGGAAATTGTTGAGGCTCATTGCGGCACCACTTGTTGCAAAAAATGTGCAATCGGTCCACGATTTGAAATCCGATTTTCATGGCGCGAATCCTGATCATTGACGATGACAAGTCGTTTCGTGAAGCACTGGCCGAATCAGTCCGGGATTTCGGTCACGACGTCGTGGAAGCGAGCGGCGCGCAGGAAGCGTTCAAGCTGATTAGCAACGTGGACGCGGCGTTTCTTGACCTTAAAATGCCGGGAATGTCAGGAATCGAATTTCTGCGCGAAGCAAAGCCCATGGCCCCCGTGATTGTGCTTACCGCTTTTGCCGATAGTTCCAACACCATCGAGGCCATCAAACTTGGAGCATTTGATCATCTCACAAAACCTATCGGGCGTTCCGATCTGCAACGGGTTCTTGCCGAAGCTCTGAAAAATCCGCAAATCACTCCCGGTGGCGATTCGCCTCCTTCCGGCGACGACATGATTGGATTCAGCTCGGGTATGCGCGAGGTCCAAAAGAAGATCGGGGTTGCCGCAAGCGGAGAGGTTACAGTGCTGATAGAGGGCGAAACAGGCACTGGCAAAGAATTGGTGGCCAGAGCCATTCATCGCTATAGCGATCGTGGCAAGCGTCCTTTCGTTGCTGTCAACTGTGCCGCCATCCCTCGCGACTTACTCGAAAGTGAGCTGTTCGGGCACGTCAAAGGCGCATTCAGTGGAGCATTTCAACCTCGCGCCGGAAAGTTTCGAGAAGCAGATGGAGGAACAC
Organism: uncultured Verrucomicrobiae bacterium; assembly: GCA_963782115.1. GTDB lineage: Bacteria > Verrucomicrobiota > Verrucomicrobiia > Chthoniobacterales > JAFAMB01 > JAFAMB01. The sequence continues at coordinate 119,032 of CAWAIK010000009.1, read as the reverse complement.
TGTTTCTCGATGAGATTGGCGATATGCCCCTGGAGATGCAGGCAAAAATTCTCCGCGTGCTGCAGGACAAAGTCGTGACACCGGTAGGTGGCCAATCCTCTTACCAAGTCAACATTCGGATCCTTGCCGCGACTCACCAGGATCTCGGGAAGAAGATACAGGACGGCAACTTTCGTCAGGATCTCTACTTCCGGCTGAACGTACTTAATATTCGAATTCCGGCGCTTCGTGAACGCGGTTCGGACATTCTCTTACTTGCCGTATATTTCTTGGGGCAATCGATTTCACCACCAAAGTCGCTTAGCGCGGCCGCCGCAAAGCTCCTTTTGGAACATTCCTGGCCAGGCAACGTACGGGAATTGGAAAACGTCATCCGTTCTTCCTCTCTGGCCGTTCGCGGCGCAGTTATTGACGCGCGCGACCTCCAAATGGCGGTGACGGAGAGCTCCGCCGAGGCTCAAATCGACGACCTGTTGGAATTAGATTTTCATTCTGCGGTAAGTCAGTTCGAGAAACTTCTGCTAACAAAAGCTTTAGAAAAAGCCCACGGCAACCGAGCGGAGGCGGCTCGGCTGCTCAACGTTCATCGACAGCTCCTCTACGCGAAACTGAAAGAGCATGGAATGTCGGGCCCGGAGTAGGGACTCTGTACCAGGCCGCAGCGCAGACAAGCTAAGCTAGAACTACTCCACCGTTGCAGTGAAAAAGCAAGAAACGGAGCTCGGTAAAGGGATGCGTGAGCACGTTTTCTGCGCTGTCGCCCTGTTCGCTGTCAAACTCCCTACCGCCAATCGGCTACGCAAGGTTGGCACGCAATCCAAACCAACTTTCTTTTGTCACATTTCCTGACACAAAGTGTCACGGAAACGGACAACAAGGGCGAGTTCCCAATGGCTTTCGCCCAGGCCCGACCAATGGAACATGCTGGCACGGATCTTGATTCCTAAGGTTAGGAAACCCGGAGTCGGACGAGAAACATTTTCCAGATCATGTGGCGACCCGAGGTCATGATCATTTTGATGCTCATTGCATTTTGTGGGCTCATTGGAATGTTGAGCTCACCAGGCGCGATTCTGGCGGGCTTGATCGGCTCAACCGCCGTGGTTCTCCCGCTCCACAAGGTAACTATCCTGCCAGTGGACACGACGGGGTCGCTGCTGTTCGCATTGGCCGTTGCGCTGTTCGTGATTGACGTGTTCGCACTGGCGCACGGTATGTTGACCGGCGTCGGGATCGCGGCGTTTCTGATCGGTGGACTCGTGTTTTTCGATCGCAGCGACCCACTCTTTCGCCTCTTGCGTGGCTGCATCATTGAGGGAGTGATTGTGTGGGCGGCGTCGTTCGCGTTCGGTGTCGCCCAAGGACTTCGCGCCCAGCGTTTGCCGGTCAAGGCGGGCACAGAAACGATGCTGGGTAAAACGGTAAACGCGCTCACCCCGATCAATGCAAGGGACGGAAAGGTTTTTATTGAGGACGAATATTGGAATGCGACAAGCGATACGCCAATAGAAAAAGGACAGCCGGTGCAAAATTGTAGCCGTTGAAGGATTGATGATCAAAGTGAAACCCGAAACTTGAGGAAGTTCTTCCAGGTGCCGATTGATCTGTTCGCGCCTTACGTCAGGGAGGGCAAAGAATACCGGTCGCTGCGCGACAGCGTGTTTTCAGAGCGGTTTTCTAGCGTTAACAGGGAATCGCCATTATCGGCTTTTGCGCAATTCCTCATGCCTGAAACACGACCGGACTCCGTGCCACCCGCCAATGCTGGAGTTATACTCGCCAATTTCAAGCAAAGTGTTGACGTAGATTCCCGGCGTTCAGTTGAAAGGCTTTCACTCGAAACGTAGTTCATCTCGCAATAGGAAATTGTTCTCGTGCCAGCGCCCGAACCAGCAGCACCGGACAAGGAGCATGGTCCAAGACGAATCGGGCGACATGTCCGACCGATCTAGGGCCGATAGCGGGTTTGCCGTCGTATTCGGCGCGGGAGCTCACTAAGTCCGCCTGCCACTCGGCTGCAACGTTTACAATTTCGCGCTCTGGCCGCCCCTGACGCTGGAACGTTTCCGCATTGGGAAGATAGCGCCGCGCTTCATTCAAAATATCCTCTGCGGCTGCCTCCTCTGCCTGCTGCATCTCATGCTCGCGCGGCCCTGGTGGACGGGGTGGCCGCAAAAAGCGTTCGCGCGTGTGTTCGATATCCTTTCGTGGACCGGTATCAATCACATGGATCATCCCAAATGTAAGCGACTGAGGCGTCAAGAGCATTTCCGTCGCCTTGCTCACCGCTTCGACGTTTGTACCGTCAAGACAACACAGCACGCGCATAGTTTGCTCCTTTCGATGTTTCTCTTACAGAAGTAACCAGATAGTCAACGCTCCTGCGAGCAACATCAGCGGTGTCACGACCACGCCCACCTTAAAGTAGTCTAGTCCCGACACATCAACATTCCGCTGGCGCAAGATCAGTAGCCATAGCACGGTTGCCAGGGAGCCAACAGTCGTGAGGTTCGGTCCAAGGTCGCACCCAAAAATCGTCGCTGCGATGAACCCATGCTGGATAGGCGGCGCTGCGTGCTGGATGCCGGCCAAGGCAGAGATCATCACGACAGCCATCGGCACGTTATTAATCAGATTTGTTCCCAGTGCTGCCCCTGCTGTCCCCACCATAACCGCACCAAAGCTCGTGCCTCCTGATAGCTGGATTAGCCAGTTTCCAAACATGGTTGTGAGCCCCGTATCCTCAATAGCTCGGACCACAATAAACATTCCTGCGATAAATCCAAAGATGGACCAGGAAATGCGGCCTGCGGTCTGACGCAGAGAGGTCCGTCTCCAGGAAAGGCCACCGATGAGCAGCAGGACAGCGCCGCTCAGCGCAACGAGCGAGAGTGGCAATTGGAAGGCTGAGGCGATGTACGCAAGAGCGACCACGGCTAGCACACAACATGTGTACCGGAAGTAGGCTTTGTGTTTTACTGCCTGCTCCGCCGACGGCAATCGCTGGATGTCAAAGGATCCTTTGAGCTGCTTACGATAGAGCAGGAAAAATATGCCGATGTTAATGCCGATCACTACCAGGCTCGGTAGAAATAGAAAACGCAAAAAAGTCAAAAGGTCGAGCGGGAACCGGGAAAGAATAATGATATTGATTGGGTTGCTGACAGGCAGCAAAAAAGAAGCGGTATCGGCAATGAAGGTACAGGCAAACAGGTAAGGCAGAACAGGCAATCGAAGCTTCGTAACCAGGACGTAAACAATCGGCGTTAAGATAAGGGCCGTCGCGTCGTTCGAGAGTACCATCGAGATAAGGCTTCCCAGAAAAAAGACATTTAGAAAAAGCCGCGCCGCACTTTTCCCTGCAAAGCGGGCCGCTTGCACTGCCAGCCAGTCAAACAAACCCGCCGCTTCTGCCAGTGCTGAAAGACCCATCATGCCTAAAAAAAAACAAAAATGTGTTCCAATCTCGGATTAAAGTAAGAAAGGCATCGGCGGGACTGATAAGGCCCAGGAGAAGCAGAACAGCGGCTCCAGCCATGGCAATAACCGCCTCGTTCCAGCGAAACGGGCGCGTCATGATGCCGACAAGCGTTAACACCCCGACCAAAGAGGCAAGCAGCGTCTTCCAAAATTCTGATATCGAAAAATATTGAAGCACAGTGGGTCTGCCTCTCTGGGCCGGGTCGATAGGTTAGTAGATGTAGAGCTGGCAGGATGACATAAAGATCTCTAGTTCTTTTAATCCTGTTTTTGGGAGTTTGGCATTCGAACCGAACCGCGCGAATTGTTTTTCAATCTGCAGTAACTGTCGTCCCCAGCGGTGCAGGTACCAAAGGTTCAATGCTCCAGCCGCAAGCATGAGCGACAAAAGTAGGACGAATCCGCTAGTTAGTTTCTGAAATGCTGCGGCAGCAACCACGTGCGCACGCCCCATCGTCCAGATGACCAAGTCTGAGCGCACGGGAATGGCGTGAATGAGAAGTACTTCACCAGCCGAATCAAATCGGGCAGTCTCCTCCTTCTGGGTGGAAAGGACACGTTTATTCAAGGTGACAATAGGGTCGATTTCGTCCTTCGGGACGTCCCGCTTCACGGTATCGTGTGTCGGGAAGCTGTACGCAATAAACTGGCTATGTGGTGACCAGAAACCTCCTTCAATTCCGTAGAACCGTCCCAGGACCAGATCCAAAAGAAGGAGTAATTCACGTTGACGATCAGAATCGTCAAAGTTCGCTGGGATCTCAGAAAACCCGTTTAAATACAGGCTGAGTTCTTGCTTGATCTGTCCGGCGGAATTCTTCACAGAGTCTTTCACTTTCCCGGTTTCGCCGCTAATGCCTAACTCAAAGAGACCCCGTAAATGGAATGTCAGTGCGCAACACACGACTGCTACGAAAAGCCAGGGAAGAATCAATGTGCTCCGCAAGGATCTGAACATGTGTTGTACCTCATCGAAGTCTGGGGCTGACAAGCCTCCGGGGCAACCGACGTTCCCCAACCCGAAAATCACGGGTATGATGGCGGAGGCGGCGGCCCAGTTCCGGGTGCTGGCTTAGGCCCGGAATCTAGAGCGAACGTTTCTAGCTGATTCATTGAAGGGCCAATCGCAGTGGCTTCAAAACTGCGTCCGTATTCATTACTTGTTCCGTAACCAGTCGCCGCGAACTGGTTTCCTTCGCGCAACAAAGCCGCAAATTGCATTCCAACAGGCGATGCAAAGTGTACGACTGTCCCGTCCAAGAGCACCACGCCATTGATCTCGCTATGTTTGCCATGAGTTAATACTCGAATTGTGCCGCTAGCGCTCAACTGCTGACGAGGCACACTACCGGGGCGCGGTGGATGTGGATGCCCGGGCGAAGGAGGGTTATCGACGACAGAGCGCTGACTTTGCAGATCGATGATAGATGAGGCGTGGAGGGTTCCGGGACTTTCGAAAAAACCTTCGACGCGAACAACGTCCTGGGGACTAACTGTCTGGGTTAAGACCTGACCGAGATGCGGCGGGAAACGATGCGCGCGGCGGCGAAAAAATCCGGCAAATCCGGCGGTTTGCGGAATCGGATAAAGAGTTGGCCCGTTTTTATCGCGAAAACGCATAGATTTTTAGCAGTTATGTTTCGATACGGTCTTTCATGCGGTAGCTGGAGCCTTCAATTATGACGGTTTCGGCATGATGAAGAAGCCGATCGAGGACGGCAGAGGTAATGGTGCTATCGCCGTTGAAGATAGAGGGCCATTGTTTGAAGGCTTTATTGGAGGTAATAACGATGGAACCGCGTTCGTATCGTTGGCTGATGACTTGGAAAAGCAGGTCGGCTCCGCGCTGATCGATGGGCAAATACCCCACCTCGTCCAAAATTAGCAGAGCAGGCGAGAGATAGCGTTTGAGTTGGGTTTTGAGCGCCCCTTGAGCCTGGGCGGCACTCAATGTGTTGATTGCGTCAATGGCGTTGGCAAACAGGACGCTGTAGCCGTGCTGACAAGCAGCGTATCCCAGAGCGGTAGCCAGGTGGGTTTTTCCGATCCCGCATAAACCCAGGAAGATAGCATTGGCTTTTTCGTCAATGAAGCGCAAGCGGAAAAGATCCTGAATCTGGAGCTGATTAATCTTTTTTGGCCAATCCCAGCGGAAGGACTCAAGGGTTTTGATGAGGGGAAAACGGGCAGCCTTGATCCGATGAAGAATGGTGCGGTCGTGACGCGCAGCGGCTTCACCCTCAATGAGACGGGCCAGGTAGTCGATGTGGCTCCAGTGCTTGGTGTTGCCTTCAGCGGCAAAGGGCCGGCAATTTTCTTTCAGGTAAGGTAATTTGAGATAGTCGAGATGTTTTTCCAGAGCAGTGTCGAGAGGATTTTTGATCATGCATTGTCGGGGGTTGAGGCAGTATCTGCCGGGTCGTAGACGGAGATATCGACCGGGGGTAATTCGACGTCGAGCAAGTCTGAGCGTCTGGTGAGGTGCAAGGGGCCGGGCCGAACAGTTAGGCGCTCGCGTTGTTCGAGAATGTTAGCAATGTAATCGCTACTAAATGCTCTAAATTCGAAAGCGTCTTCGAGGGCGCGAGCGACTTTGTCGGGGCCATAGACTTCACTCAAAGCCATTATTTTGGCGACGTGAATCCGGGGATTGAGGCGACGATCCTGAAGTTGGCGATAATACTCTTGGGCACGCGGGCAGAGAGCGTAAAAGCTCAAGAGCAGTTTGGCGTTGCCGGCTTGGCGTCGTTGATCGAGCAGATCCTTGACGTGATCTGGGTTTTCGAAGTCCCTGTGCCGATCGTAGCTACGGGTGTGGCTGGCGATGAGCTTCTGGTCATGATAAATGCAGAGCCGATCGGCGAAGGTTTTGAGCACCACCCGCTGGGAAGCATAGAGGCTTGGCACCGAATAACGGTTGGTATCAAGCACGACACGGAAACGATTGTTAGCGCGCACGGTGTCGGTGATTCCGGTGTCTGCTGGAATCGGTGGTAAGGGCTGGAGCTGTTGTTTTTCCAACGCGAAGAGATCGACTGGTTGTTTGTGCGTCTCGCCGTGAATCCGAACGTTGGCGATCGTGTCCAGCCATTGACGCGCGGCGGTATTGAGTGCATCCAAGCCATGAGGCAATACCAATCCGTGGAGGAAATTTTTCTTTACGTACCCGACACCGGATTCGACACGGCCTTTGGCGAAAACTGAGCATTGCAGATCGTGGAAGTCTCCGCGCAAGAGTTTTCACTGTCACACACCCTTTCCATCCTCTGAAGGGCAAGAGCTTCGAACTCCTTGCTGTTCGCAACAACTGGGGTGGAGATCGCGTTTCGTATCTGGGTACCGACGGACGTCTGCGTACGCTGCCGCTCGAGTGGACAGATGTCCACGAGCCCGATCTGGTGGTGACGATCGGCGCTGACCGAGCCCCCTTTCGTGCCGATCTGCTGCTCCAGCTGCGCACGCTGGTCGATGAACAAATGGCCCGAAAGGAGGCGGCGCGATGTTAGGCAAATTATATGCACTATGTCTTTGTAAATATGTGCGTATATTATTGCTACGCCGTGGACGAGTGCGATGGCCGCGACACGTATACCCAGTGAAAATGATGATTAGCGCTCATGAGTACCGTTTTATGGTTGCGTTCTCCAATGTAGTAGCACATAATTGTAAATACATAGATGACAGCGGATTCACGTCAGCGCGAGCGTCGTCGGCAGGCCCTGAGCACACAGGGTGCCACCCACCCGCGCCCCCAGGCTGTGAGCGATTCTCTTTTTCGCGACAGCGCATTCTTCGATCCGAACGATCTGGTGCAGGTCAAGTACGAGATGCTGCGCAGCGTCGAGCAGGAGGGCCGTCCAGTGGTGGAGGCGGCCCAAGCCTTTGGCCTGTCCCGCCCGGTCTTCTATGTCACTCAGGAGTTGTTCAAGCGCGAAGGCCTGCCAGGGTTGGTGCCGCGCAAGCGCGGGCCAAAGCGGCCCCACAAGCTCAGCGACGAAGCGATGGCCGTCCTGCTCGAGGCTATAGAAGAGGCTGGACGGATGCTCAAAAGCGAGGAGTTAGCGACGGTTCTGGCGCAGCGCTGTGGCATCGAGGCCCATCCGCGCAGTATACTGCGACGGCTGCGCCCCTATCTGTGGCGGGAGGAAAAAAAACGCCGATGATCGTAGAAGCCGTAAAGCTCGACGTCACGCAATATACCGTGCAGTACGAACTGCTTCGCTCGCAGGTTATCAGGCTGGCGGGGAACGCAGCTCAGGGAGATACTGCTGCAGACCAGCGACGCGGAGTTGGGCTTGCCCTGTTTTTAAGCAAAGGGATGCCCGAATGGATTGAGACTGTGGAAACGGTGCTTCGCGCGACGCTTACACCGCGTGCGGTTGACGCCCCGGACCCCACACCGCATGAAGGTTCACTGCCATCGAGCGCTACGGCCGTGTGCTGCTTAGCAAGCGTGCGGCATGAGGTGACCACGCTTTTGGCGAATCTGGTTCTCTCGACTCGATCCGCCGTGCACCAATCATCGAGGGAAGGATATCGCTCATGGTAATGGACAGCGAAGCTCATCAGAAGGTCACGACTGCGCATCTGTCGCGGCTGGCATACCTGTACGTGCGCCAGTCAACGCTTCGCCAGGTCTTCGAGAACACCGAGAGCACCCACCGCCAGTATGCGCTGCGGGAGCGCGCCCTGGCGCTGGGCTGGTCGCTTGATCGGATTGTCGTGATCGACAGCGATCTCGGGCAGTCGGGCGCCAGTGCCGCCGACCGAGAGGGCTTCCAGCGTTTGGTGACCGAAGTCAGTCTGGGTCGCGTTGGCATCGTCCTTGGCCTGGAAGTATCGCGTCTAGCGCGCAACTCCACCGATTGGCATCGGCTGCTTGAGCTGTGCGCGCTGGCTGACACGCTCATCCTCGATGAAGATGGCCTGTACGATCCCGCGCACTTCAATGACCGCCTGCTATTGGGCCTGAAGGGCACAATGAGTGAAGCGGAACTGCATGTGCTTAAGGCACGACTGCGGGGCGGCATCCTGAGCCGCGCCCGACGCGGGGAGCTCAAGCAGATGGTGCCCGTCGGCTTTGTGCACGACGCGCAGGATCGTGTCATCCTCGATCCGGACGCCCAAGTGCAGGCGTCGGTGCGTCTGTTCTTCGAAACCTTCCAGCGGACCGGGTCCTGTTTGGCAGTGGTCAAGGAGTTCCATGCGAAGGGGCTCCTGTTTCCACGCCGATTGCGTAGCGGCGTCCACAAAGGCGAGCTGGTCTGGGCCGAGTTGCTGCACTGTCGTGCGCGGCAGATCATCCACAATCCGCGCTATGCCGGCGCCTTCGTCTTCGGTCGCACCAAACAGCGGCATCTGCCTAATGGCAAAGTCTGCTCGCGTCTGGTGCCAAGCGAGGAATGGATTCTGTTGCGCGATACGCATCCCGGCTACATTGCCTGGGAGGAGTACCAATCGAACCTCCAGCGCGTGAAGAGCAATGCGGTCGCTTGGAGCCCCGAGCGGTGCCGTGGGCCAGCACGCGAAGGTACGGCACTGCTGCAGGGGCTTGTGATCTGTGGAACTTGCGGTGAACGCATGTCGGTCCGCTACCACTCGCATCGCAATCAAAGCGTACCAACCTACTGGTGCGGGCGACGCCCGCTGCAACGGGGTGAAAGTGGTCTTTGTCAAACCGTGCACGGCCGCGCGCTCGATGGAGCGATCAGCGATATCGTCATTGAAGCGATGACGCCTCTGGCGATCGAAGTCGCGTTGACGGTGCAGCAAGAACTCGCGACCCGCCACGAGGAAGCTGACCAGTTGCGACGTCAGCACGTGGAGCGTGCGCGCTATGAAGCGGATCTAGCGCAGCGCCGTTTCCTAAAGGTCGATCCCGACAACCGCTTGGTAGCCGATGCGCTGGAGGCGGACTGGAATGACAAGCTGCGCTCGCTCGCTGCGGCACAGGAAGCGTACGAGAAAGCAAAGGCCGCCGACGCAAGTGTTGTGACCGACGCCGAGCGTGCAGAACTGATGGCTCTCGCCACTGACTTCCCGCGCCTCTGGCGCGATCCGCGCACCCAGATGAAGGAGAAAAAGCGCATGCTGCGGTTATTGATCGAAGACGTCACGCTCACCAAGGGTGATGCACTCCATGTCGATATCCGCTTTGTCGGCGGGGCGACTCGCTCGCTCGATCTGCCTCTGCCGAAGTCGTGTGTGGAGCTGCGCACCACCGATGCTGAGGTCGTCAAAGAGATCGACCGGCTTATTGAGACCTACACGGACGGGGAAATCGCTGATGTGCTCAATGAGCGTGGTGTGCGAACCGTCGTGACCACTCCTTGGACGGCCGCGCGTGTCGGCCGACTACGCGCGATTTATCGTCTCACCGATCGGCGCACGCGCCTGCTAGCCCAGGGCCTCCTGACCCCGGAAGATGTGGCCGCCCGCTATGGCGTCGTGCTATCGACCGTCCATCTCTGGCGTCGACGCGGTCTGCTTCGGGCACACCCCATTAACGATCGAGGCGACTATCTGTACGAAATCCCGACCGAAGACCTGCCCGCGAAGTACGCTCATAAGCGTGAATATCAGGTCGATCCAGTAACCTCATCATCAAATACTTTACGAGGTGCAGTATGAGTTCAAAGCTTTTTCATTTGGTCTTCGCACATTACAAGCCCGTGGCTCGAAGCCGTAGTGTGCTGCAAAGTCCAGGTAGCGAGGATGAAAGAGCGGCTTTTCGCCGCTGGGATGCAGCAACACAGCCGTCTTGGGATTATCGATGATCACCTTCAGTGGAACACCGCCCAGGAATTGGAAGGCATTTTGATGGGCGCTCAAGAAGTGTTCGGTAGCCTCGCCGAGACTAAACTCGAGGTAACAAAAGCGGCTGTAGCAAAGCACCATGACAAAGAAAGAGAGTCGTCTTCTGGTTGATTCGACGGCCATCGAACCGGCGCAGCCCCAATCGACTTGCGCGCATTCGCCCGGAGCAAACGCCAGGGTCAGGAACGCCGGCGCACGCACCCGGCGTACTGTGCGCACATAGTCTTTGAGAATGGTGAAGCCGCCGGTGTAACCTTCTTCAGCACGGAGTCGCTGGAAGATTTGGGTGGCAGTGTAGGAATGTCGTTCCAGCCAGCGTTGAATGATGATTTTGTAGGGCTCGAGCTTACTTTTGCGCACCAGCGTCTTGCTACCACCTTTGGTATAATTCTTTGCACGAGCCCATTTAGCGACGGTCTCTTCATCGAGGTTCAACTCACGGGCGATTTGGGCAAAATTCAAGCCGCGCTCCTGATGCAAGAGCCGGATCTGAGAGTAAAGCTCGTAGGAGATCACGGCTGCGGGGACTCTCCGGATTCCAACATCTGACGCAGAATCGCGCTAAGAGACAGAGCCTGGCCCGTGCGCGGGGCCGGTTGCGCAGTGCTCAAAATCGGCTCCAGACTCAGTACCTGGTAGAGGGGAGCCTCGTAAGCGATAAGACCAGCTTGCAAAAGTCCGAGCCTGGCCTGGCGTAACTCCGCCTCACTGATACAGAGCAATCGTGCTGCGGTTTTGTCGGAGTAAAAACTTAATCCCTGGCTATCAGCGACGGTAACTAAAAGCAGGTAAAGCGCCAAGGCTTGGGTTCCGCCACAGCGGGCGATGTGACCCTCGCGCACCAGACGTTGGTCAATCCAGCTAAACTGACGCGGCACAGTTCGCAGTCGTTGCGGACAAAGAAGTCGTTTGGTTCTCATGGGTAAGGGCGAGTCGTTTCGGATCCCGGTTTCATGTCCAGGATGTCCCGCCCTTTGCGTAGCAGCACCCCGACAGTGGATGCGATGTCTTCTTGTAACGCACTGCCGGTCATCATGGAGATAAGTCCCACAACGACAGCCGGTTGCATTGAGAAGAGATCTTGTAACGCATCCGAGGTCACTCTAGGGTTAAGCTCCTCATTGTGAGCTACTTGCGCTTGGAAGAAATCTTGTAACGGTACTTGGGTCGAAGACTTCTTTTTGCGCCAATACCCGGGATTGGCTTTGCGCCAGTCTTTGACACGCTGGCGGTTTTCCGGCCCTCGGAAGTAATTTTGGTTCTCTGGACTTTGCAGCCAGCGGCGCTGACTTTGCGCTTTACTCTCCTTGCGGCATGCCGGCTTGGAGCAGTAGCGTTGGTGACGCACATTACGATGGTCCGGCGGAAAGAAGTCGCCGCAGCAGAGGCACTTGCGCTTGGCAGAACCCTTCATCGGCAAACTCAAAACTTTGAGTCGCCGTTACTGCAATATTAGTCGTTCGAGCCGAACAAAATCCCGCAAGGAAGCGGAACAAAACGCAAGAAGACAGAACAAAACGAATAAAAGTTTTGTCTTAAGTTTGGGAAGAAAAAATGACCGCTCCGTATCCGGTTCTAAAGTGGCGAGTTTACCGGATTTTTGGAACGGCAATGACAAAACGAATGATGGTGTTGTTTGACAGGAGCAGACCATCAACGAATCCGTCCGGATTCATAAGGTACTGTGCAACGACACCCTGCACAACGGTCGTCTGCAAGGAAACAGGTGGGGGCCGGGGACCTCTGGGTTCTTGCGCGCGGGCCTTGCGGAATGTTGTAAAGTCGATCAGGACGAGAAGCCAAAAGAAAGAGTAAGCAAGCCGAGCTACCACCTGTAGCCTCCGCGCGAGCCGCCCGGAGATTGCCGAGCCTGAGTCACGCAGTTTTGGAGCTGTAAGAGAACACCGCATACAAACTTCCCGCTAGTGCGCTGACGAACATAACATTAAGGCGACCACTGCTGCGATCAAGGCGAGGGGCATGACCAGAACACCAATTTTCAGAAACGTCCAGGCTGTGACATGAAACCCTTCCCTGCGCAATGCAAGTAGCCAAAGAATGCTCGCCAACGATCCGGTGACGGAGAGATTGGGTCCAAGATCCACACCAATCAGGAAAGCATTTTTCATGGAGGCTGGAATGTGGGCGACGTGAAGCGCGTTGGCGCCAATAAGCCCCGACCGGTAAGTTGTTCATCAGATTCGAGATTAGAGCGACCCCAAAAGCCCCACTCAAATCTCCACCAAGAGCACCTGCCAACCAGTCGAACACGCCTTCCCGTCGAGCAAGTTCCGCCAGCAGCATCATGCCGGCCAGAAACAGATAGACATCCACGCCTTTCGATACCGCTAGTAGCGGGTGGTCCCATGAGATCAGGTGGAGAAGGATGAGTACGAGAGCACCAAGGCAGACCCAAACGGCCTCCGGCAAACGCATCGGACGGAACAGCAGGCCGACGATCGTGGCTCCGGTGATAGTACAGACTGCGAAAAAGCTCTTTTTGCAACAAAATCCATAGAATTAACAAGGTCAATCGGCGGTCTGGTGAGAGCTTTGTGCATGCTCTCCAATCCTTCGCTTCGGAAAAGAATGTGTGTTTCTTGGGTTTGATGAACGTAAGGAGGTAATTCCCCGGGGTTAACCGGCTACCATTTCTCCAAAACCTCCGCGCGTTTTCGGTTGTATTCCTCTTCGGTAATTAGCTTTTGTTCTTTCAGGCGAAGCAGTTGACGCAGCTTTGCTTCAATCCCTTCGGAACGCTCCTGATTTGTCTTCACGTGGGCGTCGCTTGCGGTTGGTTCTTCATCGCGCCGCCACCGGATATCGAATCCACCGGTGAGACCGATCACACCGAGAATCAGGCATACGATTGCCGCCACCGGCCACAGGCCACCAATTGCTGGACCGGCTAAAGCAGGGAGACCTGCTGGCGTTCCGAACACCAGCAGACCGACTCCAAGACATACTCCCACGACGGCTAATATTTTTGTGTTATTGCGGGGCGGATAATCACCTCTATATGGACGTTCCGTGTTCATCGACGTTATCGTTTAACCCGACTATTGATCATGATTTGTGCCAACCGTCGTTAGTGCCGTTCCTTAAGGATGGAACCCTCATGGCCTTGAGAAGCCTGACCGATATCCGGACACAATGTGTCCGAAATCACGACATCCGATCGGATTCGACTTCAAAAATCAAATCTGATCAGGCAGCTGATCTTGCCCGTTGCATGGATACTTTTGTCTCGGGCATGGCAAACCAGAAAACAAGGAGCGCTATTGATGCGATCGCAGCCAGAGTAACAAATCCGGCTCGATAACCCGCCCATTGGACCACGTTGCCCCCAAGAAGATTGCTCGAGGAAGCGCCGATACCCACCGCCATTGCAATCGCACCTTGAGCCAGATTAAACCGGCCGGTTGCTTTGGTTAGGTCCGCAACGACCAGCGTTTGCATAATACCGAATACTCCGGCGCCGACGCCATCGAGAATCTGCACAGCCACCAGCCAAATCGGGTTATCGCTTAATGTATAAAGCATGCAACGAACCGGCAAAGCGCAAAACGCGATCAGATATACTGGCTTGCGCGGAAATTTCTGAGCGAAGCAACCGATCATTAATCCAATCGGGATGATGGTGAGCTGAGTGACTGTGATGCACGATGACATCACCAGCGGAGCGGCCTTCACGTTCTGGCCCTGGGCCACAAACTCGGCTACTAACGGCAGCACTGCGGCATTGGCGAAGTGGAATAACACAGCACAAAGTGCAAAGATCGCGAGACGTGCATCTCGAAACAGCTGAGGAATATTTACGATTCTCGGACCACTCCCATCGTCGTCGGCGCCGCGTGCAGCCGCATGATCGATATCGTCCTCCCGAATCAACAGCACCGAAGCGATGGTAGTGAATGACATACTGGCCACGAAAAAGAAAATGGCTGGGCTCCCCAGCCAGTAACCGATTAAACCGGCGGTGACAGCCATTGCCACGTTTCCAGCAGAACTGATGGATGCGTTTCGGCCAATCTGGAGGCTTAGCCCGGTTCGACCAACCAAGCCGATTGAAATCGCGGCGATTGCGGGGCCAAAACCGGCACCGGCTACTGTGATAAAGGATTGGCCCGCCAGAATCACAGGATAGCTCGGCGCCTTGACAATGGCGATGCAGGCAAGGGCAATCAGCGCGGCGGAAACTGCAACGATCAGCCGTTTTGCCTTGAGCTTGTCAACAAGCGCGCCAGTCGGAGCCTGTGCGCAGAGACCGGCGATTCCGGAAGCAAACATCACCGTACCAATTCGATCTGGCGTCCAGTGCAGACTTGTTGCCAGAAAGGTAACAAGAAAGGGGCCTACGCCACCATGCACATCAGCTTGAAAGAAATTGAGCGCGTCCAAAGCAGTTAGACTGCGGAAGCGTCTTGTTCTAACAGACGAGACAGGTGGGTTCAGGGGCCGCATGGAAATTTCTCGGCATTTCAGCGGTTCCCACAAAGTGCCGATTCGCCGATTTGGACGAACGGAAAATCAATCTTCTTCCTCATGTTCATCTTCGCGTTTTTCGTGTGACCTCGGCTTCTTCGGTCTGTGAGGAGCAGGTGCGATCAGGGTGAGTGACTCCTTCGTCGAACCCAGCATGGCGACCCCAATACTTGTCCCGTACTGGTTCGATGTACCAAAACCGAGAGCGTGCAGCTGTTTTCCGCCTTCTAACAACTCGGCAAACGTGTCGCCGACGTGCGACGGAAATAGAAGGATTGTGCGGTTCTCCAGGATGGCGCCATCAATGTCTCCGTGCGGATTACACTTGATGTACTTTATCTTTCCCTCCGATCGGAGCGGCTTAAGCGAATCCGTGGAGCTTGCACGCTCGGTGGGACCAGGTTTGATATCCCGAAGTGCAGTCTCGGTTTTTGGGTTGAAGATGACGTAACCCTTAAGCAGTTTAGCGCCCTCGGGATGGCCGATAGGGGTCACCTCGTCATTCGGCTTTGCGACCTGCATTAATTCTCTCCCTAAATGAGGTGGGAATTTTATGAAAATGCCATCATCAAGAAGCAACCCGTCTACTTCTCCTCGTGGATCTAACAAATATTGTACGACGGTTCCACGCACTTCCTCTGCTTCAGGACCTTCGTGCTCATGTTCCTTGGGCTTGCGATTCTTTGATTCGTTTTCCTTCATGCTCGTGATTTGAATTTGGTTACGTCGAACGATCGGCTGATTCGGGTAAGTACATGATTCGTGCCAAGGCGATCACTCGGTCATTCCCCGAGGTACTTGCACACTGAAGCTTCTATCGCCCTGCTTGGATTGTGTCTGGAAATCAGACGTTCCTCGTCCGAATTACGGACACTTGATGAGAGTTCTTCCTGATCGGACCGTCCGGTTCTTTGGCTGTTTTCCTAGGGCACCACTTTCCGCGACCGGAAATGCCGCGCAGCTCTCCAGATTGGGGGATGCCGGCGGCCTCGCCGAGTCATCTGGCGGCGCTCCCAACGCTGCTATTACCAGTCAGAGAAGTGGTGCAGTAGGACCGCGAGAGACCGCGACCACCGTCAGAGGAGAATCGGCACGGTTCCTGCAACCTCATCTTTCCGCCATGAAGCGACTTATCGAACTGGACGTGCTGCGGGGCGTCTTGATGTTAATGATGGTGGTCAATCATTCACCATCTTCACTGCGTCGCTTTACAGATCAGCCTGTTGGATTTTTCACTACCGCAGAGGCTTTTGTATTCGTCTCGGCGTTTCTAGCGGGTTTGCTCTTTCATAAGCGGATAGAAAAGAATGGATTCAATGCAGCCACATCATCCTCGATTCATCGAGCTGGGCGGATTTACTGTGCGCACCTCCTGACGCTGGCATTTGCCTTTGTCATTGGGAGCTTCTTCCTAACCTATCTTCCCGGCCTGAGAACCTTATTCGAGCAATATTTGAAAAATCCGCCGGCAGCGATCGCTGCATCGACACCGCTCGTCTTTCAGCCTCCGTTGATGGACATCCTTCCAATGTACATCTTGTTCTCTTTCCTTACTCCCTTGGTATTTTGGGCTGCTGGAAAGTGCGGATGGAAAACGGTGATGTTTACTAGCCTGCTGGGCTATCTCAAAAGTTCTCGGTCATCTACAGCGTTGGGAGACCGTCCTTCAACCATTCTCGTTAATCGGCCGCAACATGTTGCCTGTCTTTTGCTCGCAGATCGGCCTATCGGTGCTTCTAATCGGTATAATCCCATCGCCCAGAAGCGCCGAGCCGTTCTCTTCTATTCTCGTGATTTGCCAATTGTTAACAGCATTCTTGCTCGCTCGCTTCTTTGAATGGATCGCACAGAAGAAGAAACTCTTGGGCACGTCTGCAAAGCGTTTCGCTACAAGCCATAGAACGTTGGCCAAAGTGGAGACCCCTGCCTTAAGCGCTTCGATGAATCAATTCCCAGCATTTGCGGTGACCTCAACTCCTGGCCAGAATCTTTCATTTCAGGGGCAGGCGCGGTCTCTAAGCGGCGGTCTTGTCCGCTAATGCGACACACTCTGTCCGTCCAAAGGACAGTTCAGATTCAAAAGTTGCCCCATCCAGCGCAGGCTTCTCTCGGGAAATCAACTGCCGGGCTCTGGCACAGAATCTGATTAGACACTCGGGGTGAAAGGAATTCGAAGAAGTTTGTAGTTATGAAATCTTCTCAACAAAAGAAACTAAGCCTCTTAACTCCCAAAAGGCTCCCTGCCGGCTTTATCGCGGCGGCGGTGGCCAGTTTAGGGATGATGGGTCCCGTGCTTTCCCAACAAGCGCCAGCACCGCCACCCGTACCAACCCAACAGCCTGCACCACCTCCGCCGCCTCCCCCGCCTCCAGGGGCGCAACAACCCGTGCCACCACCACCTCCTCCTGGCGGTGCTGCTCAAGTCAGCAGTATCCGAGGCACGGTGTCTCAATACCTGATGAACCCGGACGGCTTGGTTGACGGATTGTTCCTCAGCGATAACACAATCGTGCGGTTTCCTCCGCACATGAGTCAACAGTTAGTCCAGGCCGTCAAACCTCAAGATTCGGTTCGGGTGGACGGATTTTTGGAGTTCCAGGGCATGATGCACGCCACCACAATTACCAATGCTAACAGTCAACAGTCGGTCGTAGACGCTCCTCCTTCGCCGCAGAATCCGCCACCAGCGCCAAATCCATCTGCGAGGCAGCCGATGAGCGTTAGTGGCATCATCAAGACGTTAACCTATGCGCCCAGGGGCGAGATTGATGGCGCCGTGTTAGACAATGGGACAATCGTGCACGTTCCACCACCGGTGGGGATGCAGTACGCTAGCTTCTTCCGCGTTGGAGCACCGTTAGCAGCCAGCGGCTACGGAACGGCGAACGCCTACGGTCGGAGCCTCGAGGCAACCGCCATCGGACCGTCCGCCAGTCAAATGCAGACAGTAGCCGCCGCTGACTACCGTCCGCGCGGTCGTCCCGGGAAGCGCGACCGTCACCGGCCGGCACCACTGCCAGCGGTGTTTACCTACTATCACCAGTAAATATTCCCCAAAGAGATCAGCGATGGCGGCCGGCTTTCTGGTTCTTGCTTTGAAGAAGCACTTTGTTTTAAAAGCCTCCAGACCACTCACAATGAATACCAATCAAGCACCACCCACCAACGGCAGACCTTCTCGTTCCAGCATCCTGGGGCTCGATGCGCTCACTTTCTTAATGGCAGATGTGAGGGATGGCATTGGACCTTATCTCTCCGTTTTTCTGAAGGGAGGTCTACATTGGCAATCGGGTGAGATCGGAATTGCCATGGCGGCCAGCTCGATCACAGCAGCTATCTGCCAAATTCCGGCCGGCCTGCTAGTAGATTCCGTACGCGCAAAGCGACTTTTGGTCGTGATATCGGGACTCATGGTCGGTCTGGGCTGTCTACTGGTTGTTAGCGTGCCGAAGGTCGTCGTCGTCGTCAGCGCTCAGGCTACATTAGGCGCTGCTTCGGCCATCATTCCTCCGGCTCTGGCTGCGCTGAGTCTCGGGATCGTTGGTAGAAAGCTCTTTCCTGCGCGAGTCAGTCGGAACGAGAGCTTTAACCATGGGGGTAACTTCGCAGCTGCCATCTTAGCCGGCACAATAGGCCAACGGTTCGGGTATCAATGGATCTTCTACCTTGTGTGTCTATTCGCATTGGGAAGTGCCGCTGCCGTAAGCCTGATTCGGCCTCAGGAGATCGATCACGCGGTTGCGCGCGGAGGAGACGATCAGGATTCAACCGAAGCCGCCAAAACAAATGAGGCAAGGACGATACCTATTCCTGACCTTTTCAAAAGACGAGAATTCATGATTTTTTTAGTTTCCGTAGTGTTGGTTCACTTTGGTAACGCGGCGATGTTGCCTATGGCTGGGCAGGTGCTGGCGAAAACGCATCCCGGTGCTGACATCATCTCGTTGAGCGCTTGCATTATTGCTGCTCAATTAGTGATGATAGGTGTCGCGGCGACGGTCGGTTGGGCAATGCGCAAAGGGGTTGGACGCAAGACAATCTTCCTCGTGGCCTTTGTTATCTTGCCAAGGTGACACTCCAGCTCCGAAGCCTGTCTGAGAGCTGACTATTTCAACAGTGGTCGGCATGGCTCGGCGCTCGAATGTCCGATTCGGACGACCATCGTCACTACCGAATAGATCGTGCTCGCGTGAGGTCAGAGTCGACAGGCGTCTGCGGATCTCAGCGATTTCACTTGGATCGGAGTAAAGGCCGTCTCAATCACAAGATTGGCGGGAACTGGTGAGTTGAAGCGCGAATATTCGGGGTCTTCTTAACTGGGCCTCTCCTGGCTGACCAAAAGTATTTCGCGGATGGCGAAGCTTTCTTCGGTAAGGATGCCTGAAAGTCAGCCTTTTTTATCTCCTTGTTATTCTGCTTAAGCTTAATTGAAATTTTGTTTGGTACCGCCGCAAAGAGGAGCGTGATCGAATCTTTGTCACGCCGATCCAGCACCCCGAGCGACGAACCAATTTGCGCGCGCAGTCCAGTTTCTTCGTAAAGTTCGCGCCTAATGGCCTTCACGAGCGATTCACCTCCCTTCACCTTGCCACCCGGGAGGGTCCAAAGCCTCAATCCAATAGCTTGGCGCACCAATAGCACCCTTTGTTGCGCGTCTTCAATCCAAGCCATGACCGATACTTCTTTAGTCGGGCGCGTTCTTGCGATTTTTGGCCGGGGCTTGGGCATTCGGCTATACAGGCACCTGGAACTCTTGGCACGACCGCGCAAAATATCGACCAAAGAATTACGCAAGATAATTCCCAAAGTGACACGCGAAGTTTTAGCCTCACCTACTTTTAGTCCTACATAACCCCTTTTGTGACTGGCAATCTTGGGCACTTTAGGGTTTCCCAATTAAGTACAACATACCAAGCCCGCGACGGGCCTCTTGTGCTTCCGGACGGGGCAGGGCGAACGGCGCGCTGAGGGATCAGATTGTCTTTACGATTGCGCTAATAATTCGTGCGCACGTAGATCCCGACCTGTCCGGGGCATGGATAGCCGCGAGGGTTTTTGTGGGGGTTCAGGGAATTGCCCATCGTTCTCCTGTTGAATGTTTTCCGGCAAACGGAGCATCGGTAGACGTAGGTCGGTCCTTCCCTGCCAGAGCTCGCCGGGTGCGGGTTTGCGGTCGATGCCGCAACGGGCAGGGGACCGGTCGAAGTCAGTTCGACAAAGTAGGTTAAATTCCAACAAAGGTACCAAATGCGAAATAGGATTCTATTTAAGGCCGTTCCGGCCTTGGAGTTCTGCTCTTTTTGCAGCTCCCAAAACTGTGTCCTTTTCGTCCGCCAGTTTTGGGGGTTTGATTCCGACCATATCCTGCAGCTTTTCGTCTCTGTAGCCTGACAGCAATGATATTGCACCAAAGTTGCGTCAGAACCGATTTAAGTGCAGTCCGAGACATGCGTCGACCACGGCCCGGTCGAGTGCGACGTCATACGCCCTGTAGGGAATGGCCTTGCCTTGGCCCAAAGAAGGAAAATCGTGGACGTTGATTCCTTTTAAACCCAGGGGCTAAGGTTAACCTGACGCCTCCGCCCATCGCTGTATTCGTCCACGTCAACGCAGCCGGACAATAGGAAACCCAAGAACGATTTGTTCTGAAACCTGCAGGTCTGCGCGATAGCAAGTAAGCGGAGGTAATGATTTGCTCCTTTGCTGGAGAAAACCCCGGAGATTTTGCGCTGAACTGCCAAGTGACGAAGGGCTCGTTCCGCAGCGTTGTTGTTCCATGGAATCCCATCGGAACCCAGGAAAGAGAAGATGGAATTTCTGTATCGCTCAAAACGCTTCTGGTACTTGACGGTGATCTCGTGACTGGCAGAACGGCCGCAAATGGTGTCGCGGTAGAAGCGATCCACCTGCTTCTGGTGCTTCCGCAAGTGCAACGCTTTCAAGCCGAATCTCTGAATGTCCTCAAGAATTGGAACCAGTACGTCACGCACAGAAGATACGAATTGCTCATACTCATCGTTGAACGGATTCTTCCAAAGGTCGTCGTTCAAATCCCTGACCAGGTGTACGAGGCACTTTTGTTGACGGAATGGCAGTGCATCGTACCCCGCGTAAAAGTCAGAAACTAGGGTTCCGCTGTAGCCTGCGAGGAGTTGTTCTTAGGAAGTCTGTTTCTCGAGTTTCCGTGAGACGAAAAATCACCCGACTTCCGTCCGTTATGACCCAGACAAACTGGTGAACCCCACGGATACTAATCTTAGTTTCGTCAACGTGAATTACTAAACCCTGAAGTATATTCCGGAGCAGCAATGTCTCGGTATAAGCGAATTGCTCTGAGCAGCGTTGCACGAACGAATCGATGACAGATACCGAAATATTCTCGTGAAGAATATCCTGCACGGCTTTCGCTATGAGGGCATAGGGTAACCGGAGAACCACTCGCTGATAGACGGCCCAAGCCTGAAAGCCGCGACCATAGACCTGGTTGTGTAAGCGTTTCACTGCGGGTGGCAAATGCCCTCGATGGCAAAGTGGACAGTAACTCCTTTTGCCGCAATACCGGACTACGACCTTCCTGCAGCCGTTCTTATTGAATTCAAGATCGAGAAGTGTGTGATTTGCGATTCGTTCCGAAGGCATTAAATCCTGTGCAGGATGCCTAGGGCATTTCCTCTTGCGCGGCACCGGAACTGACCGGGCCTTTCTTGTGGACAGCTTGTGCTTCTTGAATACAGGACTTGTGTTTCGCTTCGGTGTGTCGGCACCGGTATCGCCCTCCCGTTTGCGAAAGCGGATACTCTTCTGCGAGTACCTCATGTGAGCCGACCGCAGCAGTTCCTCGAAATTGCGGTGGATTTCCGTGCCGCGCTCTGTCGCATGTTGTTTTGGGGTGTCAGCAAAATCCACATTTGTTCGGGTTTTCGACTCCAGCCGGAGTTTTAGAAGCTCCTCCGTCAGCAAGGTCAAGGCGGCGCAGTCATCTTGGTTGTAGGCAATGAGTTGGTCTTTCAGCGAACCGACGTGCGTGCGTTCCCATTGACAACGCCACACGATGGTTTGAAGGCCTGAGACATCGGACGATCTCCACTGCGCGCCAACGAAAGAAGCGTTTTCCTTAAGTCCATTGGAATAGGTTGGCAAATAGACTTGGCCGAACAGAACGGACACGACGTTCAAGGCAGCCTTGATAGCTTTGGCTGGTATCGAACGTTCGGGCGGCTCTCCGTAGCGTTGGCACATTCGTTTCAGGAAGATCGATTCGTATCGGCCATAATGAATCAAGACGGGGCTTTCGATGCTCGATACGACTCGGAGGAAATCGGTCCAGATTCTCTTCTCGTCATCTGGGCCGTCAGCCCACAGACTGTGCTCAACGAATCCTTGAGCGGTTTTGGCACGAATGCCGATCAGGTAATAGAAATCGCGGTCTGGAAGCCCCTCTACGTCCAGATAAACCGGCGTGCCCTCAATCTTGAACTCCGGACTGCCAACGATGTAAATTTTATGGTTTCGAATCGCGAGGGCCTTCAATGAGTGCTGATACTTTTCACGCTTGCCAGCCAGTCGCTTTAACCTTCGACGTGGCCGGAACGTAAAGGAGAGTTGGGTAACGGTAAAAATGCCTTTTCTGTTGAAGTGCTTCCGTTCCTTCTCCGTCATGCCTGATAGCAGACTGAGATCGTCTTTTTCCATCGCCTTTTGTCGGCACCTGAGTCGAAACTCGCATTCGGCACAATGACGATTCAGAACGAGGTCAGGCGTGGAACCGCTGGACAGCAGCGTGGCGATTTCCCCGGTCAGCTTCCGCACCTCGTTCGCCAAAGCAGAGGTTTGCACTCGCAGCGTAGCTTGACCATCCCCGTGGATGAGCTTGCCACAGCCCGCCTCATAACCAAGCGCTTCAGCCAATAGAAGCGCATCGAATGCCAGCAGCAGCTTGTCGTCCCGATTGAGCTTGTTGGTGGAAACGAACCGAATCGGGATAAACTGCGGAGGCTTGCCTTGGCCTTCTGACGGGATGCGCTCCATCGCGTGGAGGTCGGATTCCATATTCTGTGAGCGAACCATGTATTCGATAGCCAATCGCCATTTGGCCGTTTTCAGGTTTGTCGTGACTGATGGGCCGCCGACGCATTCACCGGGCGCGATTCCTGTCATCAAGCGTTTGATCCCCTCTCTGCGCCATAACTCATTCTGAGTCCGAACCCACTCGGCGTAAGCGTTTCCTGTCCCCACTTCTCCGAGCGACCGGAGGTAGCATTTAGTGGGACATTTCAGGAAGGCTTCGACGATACCTGCAGTGATCATCATGCCACACCTTACATCTCTCTGCCATCGAGGCGCTTAAAACCGATGTGCGGCCCAGAACACTGCGAAGGATTGCCCGCTTCTAACAGGCCTTGACGGAATATACAAATATACGTATATTTGTATAGTGGATAGCAAGCGGCCCAAGCCTGTCAGGTGGATCGGTTCGGCGCGCAAGGACGTGCGCTCCTTTCCGCAACGGATCAGGCGCGACATCGGCAAGGCGCTTTATGCAGCCCAGGACGGTGAAATCGATCCGGCGGCAAAGCCTCTGAAAGGCTTCGGCGGGACCAGTGTCATGGAGATTGTTGGATCTCATTCCGGCAACACTTGGCGCGCCGTCTATACCGTGCGCTTTCACGATGCAGTCTATGTGCTGCATGCTTTTCAGAAAAAATCAAAGACGGGTATTGCCACGCCGAAGAAGGAAATCGACCTGATCCGGCAACGTCTGGCAGACGCCGAACACGATTACAGACAAAGGCAGAACTGAAATGAAAACCAAGACTAAAAAGAAAAACAAGGCCGCCCCGACCGTTACTGAAAGCAGCGGCAACGTATTCGCTGACCTCGGCCTTCGCAATCCCGAACAGGAATTGCTAAAGGCGCGCCTGACGCTGCAAATCTACCGCATCATCCGTGAGCGCAAGATGACGCAGACGGAAGCCGCAAAGGTTCTCGGCATCAAGCAGCCGCATGTATCGCTGCTGGCCTCCAATCGTTCAGGCAGTTTCTCCGTTGGCCGACTGATCGAGTTTCTCACGGCCTTGGGCCAGGACGTACAAATTACCGTCCGACCAACGCGCAAGGAACACGGCGCGCTATCTGTCACGGTTCCTTGAGACAACGGGCCCGAAAGGCCTGCAGCACGGGTTCGGCGTTGCGGTCGTCAGCAAGGGCATCGCTCTGAACATGGTCCAGAGATCGTTAAGTCACGTGCAACTCACCACCACGACGATCTATTGTTAATTAGCAGGATATCTGGCATGGAACTTAGCACGGTATTTAGCGGCCTATTATAAGCCCGCGTCGCCACTGCTGGCGCAGAGCCAAAAATTTATCACGGGGCATTACGCCAAGGAATCTGGAAATTCACAAAACATCTCGGCCTTTTCTGTTTCAGAGTATAAAACATAACCCCTTTTGTGACTGGCAATCTTGGGCACTTTAGGGTTTCCCAATTAAGTACAACATACCAAGCCCGCGACGGGCCTCTTGTGCTTCCGGACGGGGCAGGGCGAACGGCGCGCTGAGGGATCAGATTGTCTTTACGATTGCGCTAATAATTCGTGCGCACGTAGATCCCGACCTGTCCGGGGCATGGATAGCCGCGAGGGTTTTTGTGGGGGTTCAGGGAATTGCCCATCGTTCTCCTGTTGAATGTTTTCCGGCAAACGGAGCATCGGTAGACGTAGGTCGGTCCTTCCCTGCCAGAGCTCGCCGGGTGCGGGTTTGCGGTCGATGCCGCAACGGGCAGGGGACCGGTCGAAGTCAGTTCGACAAAGTAGGTTAAATTCCAACAAAGGTACCAAATGCGAAATAGGATTCTATCTAAGGCCGTTCCGGCCTTGGAGTTCTGCTCTTTTTGCAGCTCCCAAAACTGTGTCCTTTTCGTCCGCCAGTTTTGGGGGTTTGATTCCGACCATATCCTGCAGCTTTTCGTCTCTGTAGCCTGACAGCAATGATATTGCACCAAAGTTGCGTCAGAACCGATTTAAGTGCAGTCCGAGACATGCGTCGACCACGGCCCGGTCGAGTGCGACGTCATACGCCCTGTAGGGAATGGCCTTGCCTCTCCTTTATGTGGTACAGTAGGGGACCGAATATGGAACCGATTTCCAAGGCTGAATTTCGGTCGTTACCCGCGCTTCTTCTAGCGCGTGGATCCTGGAGCTTATCGCGGCTGCCGGCCCCGAAGTCACCGAAACCTACATTGACTTCTTCACCGCCACGATCCGGAACCGGAACACTCGGGCTGCTTACGCCCGGGCTTGCTGGCAATTTTTTGACTGGTGCGCCGCTCATGGTCTAGAACTCACGACCGTGCGAGCGTTTCATGTGGCTGCCTGGATTGAGGACTTTCCGGGGTCCAAACCGACCATTAAGCAAAAGCTCGCTGCGGTGCGGATGTTGTACGATTTTCTGGTCGTTCGGCAAATCACGCCGTCGAATCCGGCACATTCCGTTCGCGGGCCAAAGTACGTGGTCAAGAAAGGCAAGACGCCCGTCTGGAGCCGGGAAGACGCCAAAACGCTGCTGAATTCAATTCCCAAGGATTCGGTGTCCGGCTTACGGGACCTGGCGCTCATCGCCGCGATGTTCTACAGCTTCGCGCGTGTCAGCGCGGTACTGAAACTCAGGGTCGATGATTACTATCATAATGGCGCCCGTCGTCGGCTGAGACTCCATGAAAAAGGCGGCAAGGAGCACGAAATGCCAGTGCATCACCTGCTCGAGCAGATATTGGACGAGTACATTGTGGCCGCAGGCCTTCAGAGCGGACAACCCCTGTTCCAGAGCGTTAATTCGCTTGGAACGGCGGTAACAGGACGGGCTTTGAACCGGTACAACGCCTGGGCAGCAATACGAAAGCGGGCCAAGGCGGCGGGTTTTCTCACGCCTGTTGGATGTCATACCTGGCGGGCCACCGGGATCACAATTTACTTGGAGAACGAAGGAAGGCTCGAGCACGCCCAGCAGATGGCCGGCCATGAGTCTCCGCGAACAACCAAATTATATGACCGCACAAAGGACGAGATTACACTCAGCGAGGTCGAGCGAATCAGGCTGTGACTTTACTTGAGCTACGCTTTTGCGTCCAACCTCATCCCGGCTGACTCTGTTCCGCTTCCATATTACTCCCGACGCCCCGGACCTCACGTTGACCGCCAGAAGGGATTTTGGTAGGAAGCTTCGCCGATTCTTTGGCGGCGGTTTTGACGTTAGCAAGAGGCTTTTCGGCCTTTGCCTTAACATTGATCGATTTTGCAAGGAGGCTCAGCTTTTTGTCGGCGGCTCTTTCTTCATTCAAAGTCAGAGTAAAAAGTTCGGCTGCTTCTTTCTCTCCCAGCAGTTTTGCAAAAGTCTGTACTGTGCCGTAGCCAGCCATCTCGTAATGTTCGACGCGCTGAGCTGCCGCGATAATCCCGGCATCCATTACCTCAGCCTCCGCATCCTCTCCGATCCATTCACCACCCTCTTCGATGAGGCCCTTCATTGCCGCGCAGGTGTGACCCACAAGGCGTTTGCCCAACTTTTCCGCCACCTGCTTCAAGCGTTCAAGATGGCCCTTGGTTTGTTCAAGATGTTCGATGAAGGCATTTTTTAGTTCCGGATTTCTCGCCGCCTTCGCCATTTTTGGCAGCGCCTTGATTAACTGACTTTCGGCACTGTGCAGATCTTTGAGTTGCTGGAGGTAAAGGTCATTCAGAGATGCGAATTTCATGGATATTTATTTCCGATCATGCCCGAACAATGTCCGGGTGACCACCACCATCTTTCAGTTCTGCCAATGCTTGGATGTTCCCTGACGGCAATGGCGCGAAAAAAAAGGCGATACAAAAATTGGTTTCTCTGGAGCACCAACGCGCCGCCGAGGAAAGAGCCAGGGTCAGGGAGTTGAGACCTCGCCGATTTTCGGGCTATTGGTTAGCTTTTCTTTAGTGCAGCCTTACGAGTCTGGAACCGGCTGGCACTAGGGATCATTCGCAGCGCAGCGACTTTCGTCATCGGATGCTAGGTGAACTACGGCCTCGACCGATTTGGAGCTTTGGGCCTCGCCAATACGCTGAGCAGTCGTTCTAATGTACCTGAATCGAAATCCGGCCAGACCTCGATCCTCAGGCCGCTGGAAAGCACCACTTGCAGAGCGCAAGCACCTCGTGCATTCTTGTTGCCATTCGTTCCAGCCAATACCACCGGGACCAACCGGTTGTCTTGCTTTGCTTGAACGTTGCCCAAGCTCCGCTTCTTCAAGTGCCGTTGCAGGGTGCTAGGCGGCAAATCATGCTTTCGGCAAAATTCCATAAGCCGCAATCCGCTCGCTTCAAATTCGATTGTAAGTCGCTCAACTTCTTCCCGACTTCTCCGTCTTCGAACCTGCATTTCCCGTTTTTCGCTCACATGTCGAGTCCATCAAAAATTTACGAATTGCCGCTTTGCGCTGAAGAGATCTTTTCAGCTCATGGATATAGAGGTTTTAAAGACCCTCAATTTCCACGCGGCTAGAGTTCGGCCGGGAACAATTCGTATCAGACAGCCACCCTGGTCGTATGTTCCATCAATCAGCAACTGAAGGGTTGTTGTAGCCAAGGACGTACGCCGAAAAAGCGTAGCCCATGAATTTTCAGGATTTGAGTTCCTCCTGGTTGGTCTCACGTGCCAACGAACCATAAAGGCGGAATTTCGGTCAAGACCCCCAGGTTCTTTCCAGTCCACGATTTAAGTGCAACATTTTACGGCATTTAAATCCGAGCTCGTTCGACTAACACACGGTTAGCGCCGGCCGGTGTCTAGGCGAGCGTGGTCCGGCTGACGATGAGCTCCGACTAACTGCCGCGTTTCGCTTAGCGCCGATTGATGCCTCAGATCACAATCTCCACGGTTGCTGCAGAGTGTGCTATCGTTTTCGCAAGATGAGACGACCGACAGCTGCGTTTGGTTCAAGATCTAATTGGCGATTGAAACTTTTGCCAAAAACACGATACCGCCTAACCAAGGCTTGTAATTCGAGCTCTTGGCAGCAGGCGCGGTTTCCGGTTGTGCTACGCTCCCTGCTGGCTTGAGCCAAACTGCCTGCATTTGCGCTTACATGAAGAAAACTGTACACGGCAACGAACTTTACCGGGTGGCGGATCATCTGAAATTCGAGCCGCACCGGATTTCTGTGGATCCGACGGGCCGATACAACGAGCCAATGGATCGCAGCTTTCCTTTCTTTATCCGGCTTTTCCATTTTCACCACCAGGACTTCACCTCCGCGCCGAGTTGGCACGAGAGACTCGAATTATTTATCCCTCTCGACGGACCGCTGCGGATGCGGATGGGAAACGAAGTGGCCGCATTAGAGGCGGGAGAGATTCTGATTGTAGATAATCTCAAGTTGCACATGGTGGCAGACACCCCAGCACCGAACACTCGGGTCATCGTAATCAGTTTCCTGCCGGAGTTTGTCTGTGATGGGGGCACTCGCTCACTCGACCACGTTTTTCTATTGCCTTTTTACACACGGCTTGCTGAAGAAATCCACGTGGTACGCAATCGAACGCCATTTCTGCCGCAAATGTACCAAGCGATGGCTAAATTACTTCCGTGCTATGCCGAACGGAACAGCTATTTTCAGGCTGGGTGCAAAGTGTATTTCCTGGAACTGCTTTATTACCTCGCCCAGCATTTTCGCACGGCTAACATGCGGCGATCGGAGCTCGTTCGCGAGCAAGAGCACGCCGCAACTCTCCAACCCGTTTTTGAGTTCCTTGCCGACCATTATGCCCAGCCGGTAACCCCGAGCCAGGCTGCTTCGATGGTCAACTTGCGCAGCCCGCAATTTATGAAGCTTTTTAAGAAGGTCGCGGGAATGACTTTTGTAAGCTACGTGACCTTGGTTCGTCTCTCAAACGCGGTTCCTCTGCTCAGAGAGACGTCGTTAAGTATCGGTGAGGTGGCCAAGCAAGTAGGCTTTTCCGACCAAAGTTATTTTGATCGTCGTTTCAAAACCACCTTTGAACAAACGCCACGGATCTTCCGCTCTAAACACAATGGCAATGGTCAGATTTCACTCAAATCGCCCGGACAGGTTTAGCCTGCGCACTGATCGCGACCATACAAATAGCTGAGAGGAGCATGAAGCCACCGACAAGGAACATAGGAACGACGTAGGTACCGGTCCAGTCTTTGAGCGTTCCTGTAATGTAACCAGCGGCGAACCCCGCGACATTGCCCGCGGTATTGATCAGCGCAATTCCCGCCGCAGCGGCAGCCCCGGTAAGGAACTGCGATGGGATCGTCCAAAAACTAGGCAGAGCGGCGAAGATCGAGCACGCCGTAACCGTGATCACCGCGACAGTTCCCGTTGCAGAACCCATAAAGAGCGCAACCGGGATGCTGATAGCGCCGACCGCCGCGGGCAAGGCGATGTGCCATGTTTTTACCCCGCGCTTGGTAGAGTCTCTCGACCACAGATACAGAGCGACAGCCGCAGGAAGGTAGGGAATAGCGATGATGAGTCCCTGTTGAAACAGATTGAATTTTGTACCGTACAGCGCTTCAAAGCCGCGAATGATAGTGGGAAGAAAGAAAGCGAGGGCGTACAGTCCGTAGATAAAGCCGAAGTAAATCAACGCGAGTATCCAAACACGGCCGTTACCGAGCACGATACGGACGCTGGCGTGCTTCGGTGCGGTCCCGGTCGTCGCTTCACTTTCTAGCCTAGCCGTCAGCCACGATTTCTCCTCCGCGGTGAGCCACCTGGCATCTTTTGGCCGATCTGGAAGGTAGAACCAGGCAACGATACCGACTGCGATGGCCGGAATTGCCACGCCCATGAACATGCATCTCCAGCCCTCGAGGCCGAAGAGTCCGTGCTGGGCGAGGAGTAACCCGGCGAGCGGCGCGCCCAAAACCGTGGTCAACGGCTGTGCCAAGTAAAAGAGTGAAAGAATCTTACTGCGCTGGTTGGCTGGAACCCAGGTACTGAGAAAAAGAATAGCTCCCGGAAAGAATCCTGCCTCCGCAACGCCAAGCAGGAATCTCAGAAAGTAAAGCCCATAAACGCTTGATACCCAAGTAAAGAGCAGAGCAACAAGGCCCCAACTAACCATGATACGCGCGAGCCACATGCGCGCACCAAATTTGTGCAGGGCCAGGTTGCTAGGAACTTCCAAAATGATGTAACCGATGAAAAAGACCCCAGAGGCAAACCCGAATTGGGCGGCCGAAAGACCTAAATCGTGATCCATACCGTTCGGGCCGGCAAACGAAATAGCTGTCCTGTCGAGGTAGTTAATAAAGAACATCAGGGCGAGGAATGGCACTAGCCGAATAGCAATCTTTTTGATCGCGGACTGCTCAACCGCATTAGGAGGAACGCTCTTCAAGTTAGCTCATTTCCAACGGATTTACGCGCGTCAGTTCGCTCACCTTATTTCGTTAAGTATCCCATGGTGGCAAGATGCTCAACGCTTTCCCTCGCCCAATTGAGCTCCAGTTCCATCGTTTTGGCTAACGTATCCTGAAACGGAGGCCACTGCTCCACAATCACGTTCGCCTGACGGGACGCCGCAGCCAAAGCGTCAAACATTTTTTGGAGTGGCAGCATGCCCTTGCCAGTCGGTTTGCCACGGAAAGCGAACCCCATTAAGAATTCTAGCCTCTCTACGGCAAACTCCTTAAGGTGAACGCTGATGGCAAAGGGAACGAGGTTACCTAAGATCTCATCCGCGCTCTCCAGCGCGCCAAATGAGTTGGTCAGGTCCAGGCAGATGCCAAGGGCGGGATGGCCAATCCGGGCGACCAGCGACGCCAAATCCGAGGTGCGGTACGCTTCGTAGTTTTCCAGCGCGATCCTTACCCCGGAATCGCCAAAAGATGGCAACACCTTCGACAGGTTATCATCGATTTCCTGCAGGGAAGCCGGCGCGCCGTGCCAGCCTCCCATTGTGCGGACCAAACGCGCACCCATCTTTTGTGCGATCTCAAGGTAGCGAAAGAGGTGCTCCGGGTCCGTGCCTCGGGTTCCGATCTCGACCTCGATTGCCTGCTGCGCAGCAAACTCGCCGGCGCGCTCGACCGCATCATCGTCGCACTTATCCAAAGGAAGGTTATCTAAAAAGTGGACGACGTGAACCCCCAGGTCCTTGGCCCTCTGAACCACGCCGAGCGGATCTAGAACCTGCTCGGGGCGGTGATCCAAAACTGTCCCGGTGGCCCAGGGAAAAGTCCACGACCCGACACCGATTTTTCCGATTGTTTTACCGTTCATTTTCTCTCTGCCTTGCTCTCCGAGCGATCTATTTCCCCGTTTACTTGCTTTGCCAGACATGTTTGACGAGATCGCGGTGTTAGGCACATTGGCAACTGTCGGCGTTCGATTCAGACCGCACAAATGTCACGCACACTTTGACGGATGGCGGGCAAGCTGATGACCTCTTCTTTCCAGTTATCGTGGAAAATTCGGGGCCGATTCTGTTCAATTGCTTTGATTGCACCATCCGAAATTGGAAATCCGGCAAATCCAAACGTCACCGCCGTCAAGGTTCGGATGTGCCCGAGGCAGAAATCTCGCGCGGCCTGCTCCGGAACACCGAGCTCTACCGCTCTATCCATCGCCTCGCGCATCGCTGCGATGCAGGTCGCCATTGTGGACTCGACCACCGCGGGCTCTAAGATGGCCATCTGTTCGACCGTGACTCGATGAGTTCGCAGGATCGGCGCGTACATGGCGGCCGCAAGTTTTTCGCCAATGGCATAGTGTTCTTCTGGGCCTTGGTGCAGAGCGCAGACCACGCTTTGTTTCAGTGTTCCTTGTCCTCCAAACCAATCGCTTTTGGCCGATGCGGGTTCGGTGTCCGAAAATAACGGCGGATGGCAGGGGTGAGCAATGAAGTAGGTGATGTCATCCCGCTTGGGCATCACGCCGGCGTAAGCCGCCGCCGGGTCCAGGCCGAGCACTATCGTTCCGGGTTTTAACTTGGGGACAATGTCGTGAGTGATTTTACCAATGAGCCGGTCAGGGACGCCCAAAATAACTGCCTCCGTCCGGCCAAGCGCCTCCTCCATCGGTGTCGTTTTGACTCCGGCGTCAGCCATCTGTTTACGTCGCTCCTCGCTAGCCTCAACATAGTCGACTTGATATTGCGGAAGATGCTGGAGGTTGGCGGTGATGCGACCGCCCATCTTTCCTCCGGCGCCCAGGAGAGTAATTTTCATGTTATCGAGTTAGGGTTGTTGTTAGTATTTTGTCAGATAGGCGGCTTTCCAAAGCCGCGGTGATTCTTTTCTTCAGGGAAACGTGAGTTTGACCAACGCATTTGGACTTAATGAAAACGCAACCCGCTCTTGACCTGTCATGAGCGGATGCCATGCTGGCGAACGTCCTTCTCTCGCCCCCGGCAGATTGCCGTCATCGATTCCGGAAATGCGCAGCCCTGAAGCTAGACAATCGAGTTCGATACTCTGGACGCCATCAGTCAAATTGGCCAACAGGCAGGTCGAACGGCCATCCCCTTCGCTGAAGGCCAGTGCCGCAATCCGTCGCGGATCAGAAACGGTAACGGAAAGCAATCTTTGCGCTCCCGCGAGCGCCTCAAATACATAATACACAGGAAAAATCTCCCCGGGCGTTGAGCCAAATTGCCGGAAGTATGCTGAACCCTCCTCCGTCTCCATAAGGCCTCGCCACCCGGTAGTTTCGTAAAACGTCAGATTTTCAACGTGGTCAAGCGGCAAAAGTCGTGACAAGGTCCCGAGAGTCCACGCGGCGCCGAACAAGGTCCTATGCCGCCGGTCGACAGTCGAAGGCAGTTGGTCTTCCGGCTCTTGGCTGGAACTGGTTGCGTTTGGGTTGAAACGCGGTCGCAGTGTGACCGGTGAGAGGATCAGCCCTTGGTCACAGAACTGGAGCGCGCTTTGGACGGTGGCCGGCTGTGCTTCCAGCGTTTCGATGAGGCTGAGGTCATCGAAAGCATGGACCTGCGGATTAAACGAATAACAGACCACAGCGTTCCTTGGCGGGCGGTGGCGGTTTAATTCCGCAAAGTAGGCGTTCGTTCCGGTCGCCAACCTGAAACCGTGCGGCGCAAGGTTACGTTCGGCAAGTTCAAGCCAAGGGGGCGAGGTGGACTTCTCGGCCTCGTGGAAAATGAGACACCAATCGACCGCATCGGGTCCGATCATTTCGCGGAAATCCGACAGGCATCTTTCAGCGGAATTGTTAAGAAATAGTGCGCACTGGAGTCGGCTGCCAATCGCACTTGCTTCGTCGTGCGCTTGTCTAAGTGCGGTTTTCCAATCGGCTCTGGAAAAATGAATGTCTACCCGGAGATGATTCAAGCGCAGTCGCGCTAAGCGCTGGCGTTCAAGTGTCGAGAGGGGTAGGCCGTGGCTGGCAACGCCAAGTCCGAGCTTTGGCAGGGGTTTGGTCCATGATCTCGAAGGCATCGTGAGCTTTATGCATGGTTCATCCGCGGCGTTCGTTGTAGCCGTCTCATGCGTCATCAATGAGAGAACCACCCGCTGGAAAATCCGCTCTCCGGCAGCAACTTCGACCGGAAAAGGCAACTCAAGCGGCGTGCTGTACGTCTTGAACGAAGCGTCCGTCCAGTTTCGTTGATCTTCCATCTCGAAGACCTCGCCTTCGAATCGGATTTCTGCTTGTACGCCACTCGAAGGGCTCCATGAGAGGGCTTGCAGCTGCTTGAAGGGCTGATGCGGCGAAATGTAAAAGGGGAAAACATCCACTCGCCAACTCCCCTCTCCATCCTGTATCCGACATCGTTGGCCTGCGCACTCCTTGATCGGGTGAAGGACGCAGAGGCCGATCCGATTGCGGAAAAAGGCGGAGCGCGCATGTCCTTCAAAGCAAAACTCAAGCAAGCCGCCTCGCCCCATGATCGTGCCCCTCCACCAAAAGGGGATCGCTGCCTGATCATAACGCGCCAGAAATTCCAAGCTAAAGGCATCCTCGCCTTGCTCCAATCTTTCCACTTCGAGTTCGAAGAGAGCGGTGTCCCAGTTTTTATCACGGACTGCTCCGTAAATAGCCCGAAGGACTTCCACCCCTCCCGTCTTCACTGGGCGCAGGTACCCGGTGTCAGTCTCAAAAACACAAGTGAACACCCGTGTCTTGAGGAGGACCAATTGCGAAACATTTTGGGCAGGCTGAGGCGAGAACGTGCTCATTTTTGCCACGGGTTCAGGGAGGCCTGCCACTTCCTTGAGTCAACGATTTTCAATCCCACCTCCTACCACTGGGTGCTTCTTGTTTTTTGGAGATTCCATGATCCGCTCTCCTGCTAGAATCACCAAACGCATCGGCAGATGCCGGGCCGCAGTCCGCAAGGGCTGCGACCCAGCACGTTTCCCCCCAAGACGAAACAGCGTTGTTTGAAAGTAGGTCGGCCAAAGTTGGCGAGGGCTGATTCTCCTAGGTAAACAAAAATTGCCCGCGACTCTTTTCGGCGAGGCAGCGTGTCTTCCGTAAGCGATGGGACTCGGGGGAGCGAATTCAAGGGAACCTACCTTCTTTACAGCGGGAGTGGATGGCATAGCGCCTTCCGGGAACGACCTAGGCCGACAGCGTACTCGCGAATGTCTGCAAAATAAGCGCAGCGGAAGTGGCGCCGGCGTCAAGAACACCCCGCGAACGTTCGCCTAGCCGGGCAGAGCGGCCAATTTTTGCCACCAAATCAACGGTGGAATCTTTTCCTTTTTCGGCTGCATCAGCCATCGCTTTGAGCGCCTCTGGCAAGGATGCTCCCGCATCGACAGCCTCTTGATAAGCCGTCTGCGCCGGAATTACAGCATCCATGAGAGTTTTATCGCCGACTTTAGCTCCGCCAAGATCCTCCAGAGCCTCGCGCGCGGCTTTAAGCATTTCACCGAACAGCCGGCCGTCTGTCTCAGTTTTATCCTTTGATTTGAGACTCATCTGGATAAAGAAGGTGCCGTAGATAGGTCCCATCGAACCGCCGATTTCCGTCATTAACGTTTTCTCCATCAGACCGAAACCTTCGCTCAGGGTCACTTCTTTGTCCCCAAGGCGATCTTTGATGAGATTAAATCCTTTAGCCATGTTGATGCCGTGATCACCATCGCCGATTTTTCCATCGACTTCGCTTAGATACGCCTTGTTATCAATGATCGTCTGGACCAGCGCCAGAACAACTTTACGTCCATGGGAATTCGGAAAGTTAGTCATATGGCTTCTAGTGAGAAAGTTGAGTTAGACCCATGCTTTCAGCTTCTACATCGATCAACGCCTTTAGTTCGTCGTCCACCTTCATCAGCGTAAAGCTGATACCCATCATTTCTAACGAGGTGAAATAGTTGCCCACATAAGATCTGTGAATGTGAATCTTGGCATCTTCGAGAATGTCATAGGCCTTGCTGAAAGCGATATAGAGCTCCATAACAGGCGTTGCGCCGAGCCCCGAGACTAACGCCACAACGTCGTTTCCCGCTTCGAATGGTAGATCCTTGAGTATGTAATCGAGGCATAAGCTCGCTATCTCGTCCGCCGACTTTAAATCGCCGATCATGACTCCCGGTTCACCATGATGCCCAATCCCAACTTCCATCTTTCCCGGTTCAATGAAAAAATTGGGTTTCCCAGCCGCCGGGATGGTGCATGAAGTAAGTCCCACACCGATGCTTCTCGTGTTGTCGATGGCTTTCTGCGCGACTCGTATCACCTCATCCAGTGAACCGCCCTTAGCCGATTTTGCTCCACCCACTTTCCACATCAGTACCTCTCCGGCAACGCCTCGGCGCTTTTGCGGCTCTGACTTCGGTGCAGAGGCAACATCATCGTTGGCAACGACCGTTTTGACTTCTATCCCCTCCATTGCCGCCAGTTGTTTTGCCATCTTCACGTTCATGTTATCGCCCGCATAGTTCCCGTACAAACAGGCGATCCCAGCGCCGCCGTTTGCAGCCTTGAACGCATCGTAAAAGACCTGAGCAGATGGCGAGGCAAACACTTCGCCAACCGCGACGGCATCGCACATATTTTTGCCGACGTACCCAACGAACGCCGGTTTGTGCCCTGAGCCACCCCCTGTGACAACGCCAACCTTACCTTGAATAGGCGCCTTAATGTATTTTAAGACGCGAGGGTTCTCTTCTATCGGCGCGATCAGGTTTTTGTAACATTTCGCAAAACCCTTAAGCATGTCTTCGACGACAAGATTAGGATCGTTAATGATTCGTTGCATAGGGTGGATGGAGTCGGGACGTTACACTTTGTGAAAGTGGTCATCGATTTCTTTCATGCGCTCCACTTTTGGTGCAGAGCGCCCGCCCTCGTAATCTGAGGCAAGCCAGATATCGACGAGCGATTTCGCGAGTTCTTCACCAACCACTCGGCCGCCCAAAGTCATGATTTGGCAGTCGTTACTCTTCCGGGAACGCTCAGCCGAATAGGGATCGTGGCAGACCGCGGCACGGATCCCCGGCACTTTGTTTGCCGTGATGGCGACGCCAATGCCGGTACCGCACATTAAAATCCCGCGCTCATGCGTACCGGCTGCTACCGCCTGTGCCACAGTTAGTGCGACATCCGGGTAAAGCACCGTGGGATCTGGTTTATTGATACCGTAATCTTGCACCGGTATTCCTTTGGATTTTAGGTAGTCAACAATTCTAGCTTTTAGTTCAAAGGCCGCGTCGTCGGCCCCAACCGCGATGGGTTTGGCAGGAGTCTTCATAATAGTTTACGGTTTAGCCGGTTGTCCGGAGGCGACGGGCGCTTTTTTAAGTGGTTTGGTTCCTACGGTCGCCACCGCGAGGACAAGAATGATGAGCATCCCCTCGACGATATCCTGAGAGCCTCCGGCCACGCGGAGCACTTGCATGGTCGTAACGATCATCACGAGAAAAAGGGAACCCAACAGAGTGCCTAGGGCGTTCCCTCTTCCGCCCATTATCGAAGAGCCTCCGACGACCACAGCACCAACCGATTGAAGTAAAAAGGGATTACCCATCTCCAGAAAGGCGCCACTCACCTGACCGGATAGCAAGGCTCCACCGATTGCTGCCAGCACACCACTGAGCACGTAGGCGGTGCGCGTTGTCGGCTCCACCCGTATCCCGGCAAAGTGGGCAGCGCGCCGGTTCTGACCGACCGCGGAAAGATTGCGCCCGTAGACGCTGGTGTTCAGCAGCCAGGAAATTGCCCAGGTCAGTAGGAGGGACAGAATGAGGATGAGAGGAATGCCGAACACGCGGCCGCTCGCCACGTACGCCAACAGGGGACTCACCGCGTAGGTCGTAAATCCTCGGTTGTAGATCAGGGTTGCCGTGGTCAAGATGTAACCCACTGCGAGCGTTGCGATAATCGGCGGGATACGCAGACCGTTAACGATCAGCGCGTTGACCCAACCCACCAGGGCTCCGATTGCAGCGACGACCGCCAAACCAAACGCCAGGCGCGAATCCTGCCCGTTGGTGACACTGGTCAAGACAAATGCGGAAAGTGTGATGACGCTGGGGATAGAAAGGTCGATCGCGCCGTTGCCGGTAGTGACCACCAGCATTTGACCGATCGCGACGACACAAAGCAGCGCCGCTGACGCTACGATTCCGGTGAGATTACCGAGGTTCACCTGACCTGTGCCAATACAGAGCAGGATCCAAAGGCATACCACGCCTAAGAGAGCCCAAATCCACGGCTGTTCAAAAAGTCTTTTCATCGATTACGCGCCCAAACGGTTCTCAAGACCACGATACCAATCAAAATCAGACCCTGGACGGCGGCGATGTTATCCGAGCTAAGCCGCATAAATCCCAGCAGCGTCCCCAACAGGGAGAGAGTCACCGCGGCGAAGAGCACGCCAACCGGTTCGATTCGTCCGCCTACCAGGTCGCAACCACCCATCACCACCGCGGCCACGCTGAGCAAGGTGTAGGAACTCGCGGCATTCACATCTGAAGCCGTATTGACCCCGGTAAGGCAAAGCCCCGCTGCCATTCCGAAAATTCCGCTCAAAAGGTAGGTCACGACGTGGGACCGGACGGCAGGCCACCCAAGCTGGCGCATCGCTGCCTCGTTATTGCCAAATCCGCGTTGTACGATGCCGAGGCGTGACCGAGTTACAATCACCGCCGCCAAAGTTGCCAGGACCAACATCCAGATCGGCAGCGGTACAATGGGGATCGCGAGATTAAAGATCGTGCTTAGCCAGGTTGGAGAACTTCCGCCAGGAGCAGGTTGTAAGACATAACCAAGTCCCGTAAATACGAAGGCGCTGCCCAGGGTCGCAACGATAGCGGGGATTTTGCGTACGTGGATGACCCACCCAAGTAGTCCGTACCCGACAAGCCCTGCGAGCAGGCCAACCACTCCCAGAACCGGGTTGTCTACCAGCCACGTTGCGCTGATGACGTTAGCCAGGCCGGCAAAAGCGCCGACCCCAAGATCGATCTCGCTGCGTCCGACGACGAACATCTGCCCAAAGGAGACCAGCACGAGAGGGACCGCCGTGCTTAATAGGAGCCCTAACCCGAATGGCGTCACCGCTTTGTGGTTAAACATGCCGATCGTGAAAAGCACGATGATCAAAGCTCCTAACGGTACTAACCATCCCGGCAATGCTCCCAATCCTCCGCGCGCTTGCGGACCTTGCACCGCTTGGCCGCGGGTTTCGGGTGACGCGAAAAAAACGGAGGCGAGGTTCTCCCGGCTCGCGTCCTCTCCGGAAATTTCCGTCGCGATCTTTCCCCGTCGTAAGACTAGCACTCGCGAACATTCCAGAAATTCGGCGTCTTCTGAGCTGTACCAGACGATCAATTTTCCATCTGCTGCGACGTCAAGCAGCACTTGGTAAAACTCCCGCTTCACCGCGATATCGACACCACGGGTAGGGTCATTCAACAAAATGACATCGGCCCGATCGATCAATGCTCGGCTCATCAGAGCCTTCTGCTGATTGCCGCCGCTGAGCTGCAGGATTGGACGTTCCATCGCCGAAGCGGTGAAGCTGAAGCGATCCCTCCACGATTCGGTCCATTCCTTTTCGGTCCGGCTCAATACCCGCTGCAGTCCGCTACGACGGGCGTTTCGCGCGACCGTCATATTCTGCATCGTGGTCCAGAGAGGAAAAACTCCTTCCTTACGACGATCACCGGGCACATACGCCACGGGCGCTTTCCGGCTGATGCCGTCCTTCTCCCGTTGCGATGCCGCATATATTCCGAATAGGAGCGGTTGCTGACCACTCCCTTCCAGACCGGCCAAGCCGATGATTTCTCCACGAAATAGCTTCAGCGGGCCAGACTGATCATCCTCTTGCCACTTCTTACCTAACTCGACCAGCGGAGCCTCTCGCGAGGCAACTTCAGGTCGACGGTTCGCCGAAATTGCGACCGCCTCACCGGCGATAGACTCTTTGAAGCCTAGGACTTCGGCCGACATTAACGTCACCAGCTTCTCATGGTCGGTCTCCGCGCGAGAACCCGCCCACACTAAGCGACCGTCACGCATCACCAAAAAATCCTCAGCGAGCTCAAGGATTTCTCCAAGCTTATGTCCGATAAAGACTACCGCCAACCCTTCTCTGGCTCGGCGACGAAGGTACTCAGTGAGCTCGTGCGCTCGTGCGGCATCAAGCGATGAGGTGGGCTCATCTAGAATGAGCAACTTTAAGCGGGGATCCGCTGCCGCACGCGCGATCTCCACCATCTGTTGTTGAGCCAGAGTCAACGAACCGACATTCGCTGAAGGCGCAACGTGATTCTTCGGAAAAATCATTGCCAAGGTGTTCTCGGCTAGCTCACCTGCCTTTCGCCGCCACGAACCGGCCGGAAAGAGTTGGTTCAGCTCTAGAAAGAAATTTTCCGCCACGTTTAGGTTCGTGCACACCGAGAGTTCTTGATGAACGACGCGAATGCCCTCCTCCTTTGCCTTCCGGACCGTGTACTCTGCAAAGGACACGGGCTGAGCGTCGAATCGCAACGTGCCACTATCAGGTCGCGCGCCCCCGCTTAATAGGCGTGTTAAGGAACTCTTCCCGGCTCCATTCCCACCTAGCAATGCGGTAATGATTCCGCGCCGGATAAAAAGCGAAACCGATTTAACCGCGATGGTGGGTCCGTAGGACTTGGTAAGCTCTTCGGCCGCAACCAGCGGTTCAGTTGACTTTTTTGTTGCCAGCGACGGTTCCATAAGACCAATAAAGGAGTGCCCGCCACTAGGGCTGTTGCGTTCCAGCAATGGATCCACCAACTCGAATAATCGACGACTGTTTGGGTGTGAGTAAGGTCTGTTTCACCCAATCTTCGGTATATTTTGGACTCACGATACTGCCGGGTGCTAAGTCGGCATATTGCGACAGATCCTCGGCCTTGATAAACGCGTAAGGCATGAGCATGTTTTTAGACGGATTGGCGCCGTTTAAAATGTCCAGCGTTAACCAGAAGACTGCACCGCCGATGCCAGGCG
Source organism: uncultured Verrucomicrobiae bacterium (assembly GCA_963782115.1). GTDB lineage: Bacteria > Verrucomicrobiota > Verrucomicrobiia > Chthoniobacterales > JAFAMB01 > JAFAMB01. The sequence goes on along the minus strand of CAWAIK010000009.1, from coordinate 78,792 downwards.
CCGAACTGTCCGAGATCGTCTTGTAGCCGGTTTTTTTATACTGTTCAGTCCACCATTTCAGAAAATTAGAGCTACCGCATCCTTCGATAATCGGAACCTTTTTCCCTGCCTGCTCGAAAGCCTGGACGACCCCATAATCATCTCCTCCCCCTTGGGTCAACACAGCGTCCACTTGGGCGAGGCTAGGTAGGATATTATTAACGGCCGATTGCGCCACTGCCGTCGTCGCCTGACCATACACCTCGCCAACTATTTTGATGCCAGGATATTGCTTCAAGACCTGCATTTGTCCTTCGTGCATCTCCTGGTCCGGCGCTGACCCCTTCACTCCGCGGACGACCAGCACGCTTCCTTTACCACCGAGCAGCGTATCGACGATGTACTTAGTAGACTCCACATGCGCGTTCTTGAAATCGAAGTCGAGCTTGTAGCAACAGGGACTGGAGGCTATCGAGTCGAACGCAATGACCTTGATGCCCGCAGCGCATGCTTTTTCAATTACGCCGTTGAGGGCCGTTGGGGATGCCGAGTTGATCGCGATAGCGTCAACCTGCTTCAGGATCAGTCCGTTCATCTGAGAGACCTGTTGGTTCACCGACCCATCACCGTTCTCAATGTCGTAGTCGGAAATGCGACCCTCTTTTTTGGCCTGTTCAGCCGCTTCTTTGAAAGCATCGACCATCTGGCGACGCCAGGTGTTACCGAAATAAGAATTGGAGAGCGCGATGACCCATTTTTTATTGGGTTCAGCGTACACGTTGGTTAAATAACCAATCACGGCTAGAAATGCCGCGGCGAAATATAGGGGGCGTTTCATGCGAGTTTATTTAGTTTTGGGGAGCTAGCTGATCTTGGTGAGGCTTGAAAAAAAGCGCCACACTTAAGAAGAATTTCATATGCCATAGCGCAAATGATGTCAAATCCAACTTAGGAGTATTTTTATGACGGAACGAAAAGCGTTTTAACTAATTCTTCGGAGAGAGCTGACGAACTTGCGAATTGTCCAATTGGATCGCTCATTTTGTGTGGCATAAAAAAACCACGGGGGACGGCGAGCCTGGCACCTAAGCTAATTCGCCTGTGCAAGTGTTCTCTATTAGAAATGCAAAGACTCATCAGCTTCTCCAATTTTCGAACAGTTCCGTTAGTTTTAGCGTATGGCTCGGACGAATGATTGCACCGATCGGTCTCTTGTCGGGGGGATGAGATTGTCGCAATTGAGAGTGGTCTTAAAGGAAGCGGAACAAGACCCGCGTAATGTTATGTCCCGCAGTCCTAGATGATGCGCCTCTACGCTGTCCCCGTTTCCACGATCAAGGCGGGCGGTGGTCTCGGAACACCAGACTTCACTGAATAGATCCAACCTTCCGATCCATCCGTATCTTGAATCCCTGACGTTTCGGGCCACGTGTTCAAGACAGACCAGGGTTGGATCATGGAGGTGACGGCCAGGACTCTGCTGTCTGTCCCGGTTGCCAATGTTATGGATCGGTATCCGATTGTCGGGGTTCGACCTCATACGAGAAAGTACAGCCCTTCGGAAGTTCGAATCACTCCTCGAAGGGCTGCTTTTCCCCCGAGAAGCCAATATCGGTGAGAACAAAGACGCTGGTCTCCCCCTGAAATGAGTCGGCATCCGCCGCTAGATTTTATAAGTAGCTGGTCGACTCAGTAGCAAGCATACGATTTACACCTTTCCGTACACTATTAGTAACCGGAAAGTGATCAGCATTTGATAACGGGTGCTCCATTGTGACTAACTCCTCCCCAGATTGCCAGAGGCCACCGGTAGATGAGCCTGATGCCAATAGGTTTCCCAACCGAAATAATTGGAAAACGCCTCGTGCAACACGGCTGCGGAATGCGACTGGTTCATAGCCGCATGATGCTCAAAACCCTGGCGGCACACATAACGCATCAGTCCTTGCAGGTCCTCGACCTCCACCACTGCGCGGCTGCCGAAAGTGTCCAATGGGTCATCCACAAATTGCCCATCGCCGACGTAGGATCGAATGACGCCATGACGGTCGTCCGTGGTAATACGGGAATAACTAAATGGACCCTTCGGTGTCCTGCCAGCGACGGTCCCATACGTGTTCTCGGTGCCGAGTGTGGTTGCCAATATTTCCGCATTGGCCATCTTCACCTCGCCAAAAAAGCTTTTTGCCCAGTTGCCACAATGGAACACCACGCACTTGTTCGGGTCGTCGCCGTAGTTGTTGTTCCAATCTACCAACGCGCTCGGTTTACCTGACGCAAGCTGAAGAGCGTACATCGATGCCACGCCCGTGACGTCGACCTCGCAAGCGCTCGGGAGAAGGTTCTCGCTCATCATGCTCATGAGCGTGCATACGTTCACGCCGTAATTATGTTGTAGCGAATCCCAACACTGGATTGCGCTCGCATGCAACTCGTAGGTTCTCATCCAGTCATCCAGTACAATTCCGAGTTTGGCCATTTTCGTGATTGCTGGAGCTGGAATTCCGCTCGTTGGAACGTAAGCACGAATGCTCTCCAAACGTTCCTTCACCGAACTATCCTGATCGGTAATCTTCTCTGCTCTGCCAAAAACCTCAGACAGATCAATGCAACTAACGCTAATGCCAAAGGCCTGCAAAAGTTTTTCGCTGTACCGAGTCGTGTTAAAGGCGTTTGGTCGAGCTCCAACGGCGCCAAGGCGAGCTCTTTTCATTCCGTCAACGACCTGGCAAACCGCCACAAATGCGTCGAGATCGGCTTTAAATGCATCGCTTTTCGGGAGAACGGTATGCCGTTTTGTGACGCTGAAAGGGATTCCGTACTGATAAAGGTTATTGCAAACGGAGATTTTTCCGCAAAAGGCGTCACGACGCCGATCCAAAGAAAACCGAGTCAAATCATCAGGGTATGCCTGGATGAGGATCGGAACGTTCAATCCGGAAAGCTTAATCGTGTCGGCGACGCCCTTTTCATCGCCGAAGTTGGGCAGAACAACGAGGATGCCATTAATCCGTTGCCGGTGCTCATCAAAGAGCGCAGCACATTTTTTTGCATCCTGCCAAGTCTCCACGCCGCCGAGTTTCGTAGATTGCTCGTTAAGAATAACCGGTTCGATACCGCGCTCCGCGAGGACCTCCAGGATATCGTGACGGCCTTGAGTGACCAAGGTATCGGGGAAAAAATTCCGGTTGCCTACAATAACGCCAAGCGTAATCGATCGATTTTGGGGCATAAAATTGTCGTAGTTGGGGAGGCCATTTGCTCAATCGCCCCGCGCCTATTTATCGCAAAGGGATTGTGTCTCCGATGTTTTGGTTGGCGCGAGATTTAACGATCACATAGCCAGTGTGATCGGTCTCAGCTTCAGAGCGCAGGACGGCGCCGAGGCGGTCTAGATCAAAATCTGAGATCTCGTGGTTGCCTTGCCATTTCAGGTTGATCCGCCATGTACTGGGAACATCATGTTCATGGCAGCTCATAACAAGCGCTGTATCCTTTTTCATATGTGTTTGCTACTAGTTGGTTTGCCAAAACCGTGCCTGAGATCGGCTCGAGGGCCTTTCGAATAGGGAGAAAAGCGGCTCAGCGGATGTTCCCGTACCAGTAAAGGGAATATTCACGGCGTTTTGCGGTACCACCTCGCCAGTTTGGCGAAGAAATCTTCTAAAACAAACCTTTGGTCGATGGCGTGGTAGAAGCGAATCGGACGGTTTCGCCCGGTGTGGACATAGTTCATTTCCGAGTTGAACTCCGGCGCGGGGCGCCACTCAAACCATCCGCATTCCGGGTACATCATCACGCCTACAGCCGGCGAATCGCCGAGTGATCGGTGTTCGATCGGACCTCTCCTATGATGTTGCTTGTTCCATTCTACGAGTTGTTCAACCAGGTACTTGCCCAGGGGTCCCTTATCGTAAACTTTCTCCACAAGTTCAGCATAGCTGACTGCCATTCTTTTGTAGATCGTGCTGGGGATCTGCCACAATTCGATCTTTGAGCGGAACACCACGTTAGCCGCAGTCACATCATTCCAGAGGTTGTACTCCCAGCCACCGACGGGCCAATCCTCGCCGCCGATCCAAACTACCCGGACTTTGCGCTCAGCGATTGATGGGTTTTCCAAGAGCGCCGAAGCCATGTCAGTAAGAGGACCAAGAAAAGCAACATGAAGAGGACGGGGATCGTCCTTTAAAGATTCTTCGATAATGAGAGCTGATCCTTCTGAAGGAACAGGAGTCTTCTCATCGGGAAGCATCATGGCGGCGCCGGGACGGACCGGGACACGACCATTGAGGTCCATCAGGTCGAGCACCTTCAAGACCTCTTCGTGGCTGGCTTGTAAACTCCCTGGTCCTCTCCTATCACCGAAATGGGCAGGGATAATGCCGTGAAGCTCAAATAACGGCGTTAAAATCGCGTGAACAATAGCGTATTGGTCGTCGGCCTCGTTTTTCGCGTCGGTGTTTAGAATAACCCGGACCCTATTCGCGGGTTCAGGGACAAAGAGTGGATCCATAGTTTGTTACTATTAGAAATTAGAGTTTGAATTATTTAACCGCCCCGCCCATTCCGGCGACGAAATAGCGTTGGAAGAACAGGAACACCAACACGATCGGCACCACAGAAATGAGGACCGCGGCGGCAAGTTGGTCGTACTGCGTGGAAAATTGTGTGCTGAACTGAACGAGTCCTAGTGGCAGGGTCCGTAGCTCGTCCGAACGCAAAAAGATTTGGGCCAAGATAAACTCGTTCCAGGTAGCGACACCGTCGAGGATACAAAGGGAAACAACAGCCGGCAGCGCCAATGGCAAAGCAATGCGGTAGAAAATCTTAAACCAGGAACAACCGTCGATTCGTGCGGCCTCGATGATCGCCACCGGCACCGTGCGGAAAAAACCCCGCATGACTAACACCCCGAACGGGACTCCAAAACCGATGTAGAGAATGGTCAAACCGGTTAACGTATCAATGAGATTGAGCGCGTTCATCAACAACGTAAGTGGGACCAGCGTCATCTGCATCGGGACAATCAGGCCGATGAGGATATAAGTGAAAACCCGATCCGCCCACTTGAAATGCATGTGGGTCAAAGCGAAAGCGGCCATTGACTCGAGAATAATCCCGATTGGAACCTTGAATCCGGTAACGATAACGCTGTTCCAGAAGTAGTTTTTGACACCGGTTTCCCAGGCTTCGCTGAAGTTTGCCCAGCGGATAAATTTTGGAAGCGAAAAGGCCCCATTGACGGCAAAGTCACCCGCGTCTTTCAATGCCGTAAGAATAAGCGTTATAACCGGAGCGAGCCAAAACAGGGTCGCCAAGATCAGTACGACATAAAAAATAACGACCTTCGATTTGCCTGGTAGCAAAGCGTTTTGCGAAATTTGTTGACTCATGTTTTCCTTGTCATGAAACGTATGTAAGGGATGGCGAAAATCAGCGTCAGCGAAAAAAGGACGACGGCAATCGCTGTGCCCAAGCCCACTTGGTTATAATTGTAAGTTAGAAAATACATCCAGGTACTGAGCAATTGCGTCCGATTGGCTGGTCCGCCGTTTGTCATCGCGTAAATGATGTCATAAGCTTTGAGGGCGTTGATGGCCGTTATCGCCAGCACGACCAAAGTGGTTTCCCGTAGCAGCGGAAAAGTTATATAAAGGAAACGCTGGATCGGACGGGCGCCTTCAACCTTGGCCGCCTCATGCAACTCCTCCGGAATGGTTTGGAGGCCGGCCAAATAAAGAAGCATCGGCAGGCCCACTGCGTTCCAGGTGGCGGCGATGATGACAGGGTAAAGAGCAATGTTCGGATCTGAGAGCCAATTGCGTGTCAAGGCCTTCAGTCCGATCGCGCTCAGCACTTGGTTCAGTAGTCCAAGATCGGGATGATAAATCCAGGTCCAAATCAACCCGACGACCGCCAAGGACAAAACCGAGGGAAAATAAAAGACGCTTCGAAAAATGTGGCTCCCACGGAATTTCGAATTCAAGAGGATGGCTAACCCAAGACCGGTGCTTGTTGGTAGAAGCAATGCGGCGACGAGCCAAATAGCGTTGTTCCTGAGGGCAATCCAAAACACGTCATTTTGAGTCAGCAAAATTCCGTAGTTCTCAAGCCCGACAAAAACCTTAGTGGGTGCGACTCCGTCCCAACGAAAGAGACTCAGGTAAGACGAGTACACCATCGGATAGACAACGACTATTGTATAGATGACGAGTGAAGGCGCGAGAAATAGCCAAGGCAGGAAACGTAGGGAGTCGTCACTTTTTTTCGCGGATTCTGAAGTCCGTGGCGCGAGAGTTATGGTTTTTTCGGAGGCCATTTTTTATGAAACCAGGGAAGTTATGGATGGAGGGACTAACACCTGGGGTTGGGACTTCCTACCCAAGGACCACCCTCTAAGGGTGGTCCTAAGACGCTTGTCCGGTAGATTTTTACTTATGCTGCGCCTTGTACTGGTCGACAGCTTTCTGGATCTGGGCGCATGCGGCCTCCGGTGTTAGAGTGCCGAGGACGACCGAATCCTGGGCCTGGAAAAACGCATTCACGAGTTCCTGTGGCAGCGCTTGGTCAGTTGGGAGGTAGAGCTGGACGTCTCCTTGGAGCCAATTAGCCATGGCGGTCGTGATCGGATGGCCTTCGGGCGGCAGAACGCCAACGACAGCGCTTGGCGCGCCGAATTCTGCAATGTGTCGCTTGGCGACTTCTGGCGTCGTTACGAACGAAGCAAATAAAAGTGCAGCCTTTTGCTGGTCGGGCTTTGACTTGGCCCAAAACTGCAGCTGCTCTTGGAAGCCGGAAACCCTCACTGGCTTCTGGTCGGCTGGAGCGACGATGGGGACGTAGTTGTTGGGATCTTCATGCGATGCAATAATATTTTGGTCCTCGATCCAGGGTCCTTGGAAGATCATTGCTGCCTTGTCCTGCTGGAGCAGCGGTAACGCTTGGGCGGGATCAAGAGAAATGAAACCATTATTAAAGTAGTTTTTGGTTACCCATTCCTTCAGCTTGGTAAATGCCTTGATTACCTCGGGCGACTTGTAAGACGCCTCAAGGGAGAAAAGCTTGTCGTGCATGGCTGGACCCGCGAAGTGTTCAACGAAGAAGTCTGTTGTGCGCATCGTCATCCAACTGAACTTTCCTCCGCAGGCAACGGGAATGACCCCTTTGGATTTAAGCGTTTCGCAAACTTTCTCCAGTTCGTCGAAGGTCTTGGGTGCGGTGAGACCAAACTTATCGAAAAGGCTCTTTTTATAAAATATCGTCATTGGGCGCACCCAGACAGGAATTCCGTAGAGCTTGCCCTTATTGCGCGCCAACTCGATCGCCGCAGGTACGATGTTTTTGTCCACGCCATACTGGGCCATCAATTGTGGGGTCATTTCGAGCGCGTGGCCTCCCTCATCGTAAGGAGCCGCCAAACTGCCTCCCCAGTTAAACCAGGTATCTGACATCTTGCCGGCCGCAGAAGCAACGCGAACCGCCTGTTTCATCTCGTCAGTACTGTATTTTGTCCATTTGATTTTAAGATTGGGGTAGGTCTTCTGAAAATCATCAATCATGATTTGCCACGGCTGGGTGGCAATGCCCCATAGAGTGAAAGTTACATTGCCGGAGGGCACCGGCGGTTTGGTAGACTCTTGGGCGGTCCCGGCGGGAACGGACCATGCCATACCGGCAGCCACTGCTGTCGAGGAGAGGAAACGGAATAATCTAAATTTCATGACGGGGGTTGTTTAATTTATCTTGGGCGGGTTAACGGTTAGCGACTGACACGAGAGGTTCAGGTCTCCTTTGGGTTTAGCTGGGAAGACAAGCTTGGAGCGTTGAAAGGGGGAATTGGGTCATCTTAGTGGTTTGTTATCAATTGACGTGCAGTTGTTGCGAGTCCGGTGACATCGATGCCGTAGTGGCGAAAGATTTCCTCCTGACTTCCCGACACGGTATGGTCGTCCGGAAAACCAACTATTTTGAAACGGGGATGGATCCCTTCCTGCAGGAGCAACCCGGCGCATGCTTCTCCCAGACCACCGTTCACGCTGTGTTCCTCCACCGTGATCACTCCCCCCGTTTCGGTGGCGGCGTTCCGCACCGCTGCTTGGTCTAAAGGTTTGAGCGTATGCAGACTCAACACCCGGCACTGGATGCCCTCCTTGGCCAGCAATTCCGCCGCCTCGTAAGCGGGCGCCACTGTTTCGCCGCAGGCGAGGAAGCTCAGATCGGCGCCTTCGCGGATCAGCGACGCTCGGCCCAGTTCAAAGCCCGAGTCTACCCGTGGCAAGTGCGGCATCCGCTTCCTCCCAAAGCGCAGGTAAACCGGCTTGGTGGATCGGGCCGCTGCCTGGACCGCGGCACGGGTCTCGAAATTATCAGCCGGCGCCACGATGACAATGTTGTGAATCGCGCGCAGAACCGCGTAATCGTGCAACGAATGGTGTGTCGTACCCAGCGCTCCGTAGCTGACCCCGGCGCTAATGCCCACGGCCGTGACCGGCCGGTTGGAGTAGCAGAGGTCGTTTTTGATCTGCTCCAGCGAGCGGGCCGTCAAAAAACAGGCTGGGGAGACCGCAAAGACATTTTTGCCGGCCGCGGCCAACCCGGCGGCGACTCCCACCAGGTTTTGCTCGGCAATGCCCACCTCCACGATTTGGCCCGGCGCGGCTTTGGCGAAGGGGGCCAGCTTGGCTGAACCCCGCGAATCGCTGGTCACGACCAGCAGATCAGAATCCTGGCGAGCCAGTTCCAACAGCGTGGTCGCGAATGTCTCTAAGTTCGCTAGTGCTAGTTCCATTAAGCCAATGCAGCTTCCGCTGCCTCCAGTTCGCCCATTGCCCGGCTAAATTCGTCCTCATTGGGTACCCCATGATGCCACTTGGCCACGTTCTCCATGAAACTGACTCCTTTGCCTTTGCGGGTTTTGGCCAATACCAAGGTCGGCTTGCCCGGTCGGAACGGTATGGCGTCAAAGGTGCGGACCAACTCCTCTATGTCGTTCCCGTTGCAGCGCTGGACCGCAAAACCGAAAGCTTCGAACTTCTCATCCAACGGCGCCAGTTGACAGACATCCTCGGTCGAGCCGGTGATCTGCAGCCCGTTGCGGTCGACAATGGCAACGAGATTGTCCAACCGGTAGTGTGCCGCCATCATGGCCGCTTCCCAGTTGGAACCCTCGGCCAGTTCGCCGCCGCCTAACAGTGTAAACACCCGATAATCCTTGCGGTCGATTTTACCGGCCAAGGCGATGCCCACGGCCACCGCCAGCCCGTGGCCAAGCGCTCCGGTATTTTGCTCTAAGCCGTAGACGTCGCGCGTGGGGTGGCCAATGTAGTGCGAGCCGTAGCGGTTCAAGGTTTCCAGGTCTTTTTCAGGAAAGAAGCCTCGCTCGGCCAGGACCACAAAGAGCGCCTCCGCGCAGTGGCCTTTGCTTTGGATATAATAGTCGCGGTCGGGACTTTTAAACGACTCGGGGCTGACCCGCAGGATGCGATTGTAGAGAACGTTCAGGATGTCGAGACAGGAGAGATCGCCTCCTATATGTCCGGCCCCAGACGCCTTGATGAGGCGCAGAAGGGCTTTGCGGTATTGGACGGACTTCCGCTGAAGGTCGCGTTCAGTCAGCATGTTTTTGGGGGTTCGTCGAAGCCTGGCAGACTGAATAAATATTTTGTTGAATAAAAATTCAGACAGCGTTATGTAACTAAAAGTTAGGCTTGGTTTACAGTCTCTGTCAAGCAGTCGCTTTAAAAAAGCTTAAGCTTCCTTCCACCCTCCGATTAGCGCTGCGTTCGAGCAGGGAGTCACTGCCGTTCTCTGCAGCCGCTCAGGCCCTTAGCACTTCCAAGGACCGCAATCATGCAGGACGGATCGCCGAGCCAAGAGGCAGTGCCATTGGCCGTTTACGCTTTGGCCAAACGTTCCGCGGTATGTTGGTCGGTGACCAGGGTATTGATCCATTTCCCGCGCACGGCTCCCAGGATTGCGGGAAACTTCTCTTTGCCGCCGCAGATGGCGACCGAGCTTCGAACTTGGCGCAAGCCCTCAAGGGTCATCCCTATCACCCGGTCATTAAGACTCCCTCGGAGCGGGCGACCTTTGGCGTCAAAAAAGCGCAGGCAAATATCTCCCACCGCGCCTTGATTTTGAAGCGATTTCAATTCTTCTTTGGAAAAAATATTGCCGCTGCTGGCCACCAACGACGAGGGTTCTAGGGTGCCGACGCCCACCAGCGCTAAGGTGACCTTTTCAAAGAGCGCTAGCGTGTTGCTCACGTTAGAGTCTTGCAGCAAGACCTTGGCCGCGCGCGCGGAGTCGACTATGCCCGGGACCGGCAGAAAGTGAGCCTCGCCGCGCACCAATCTGGCTAAGCGAACAGCCAAGTGGTTGGCGTGTTGTTCGGCAGACGGGCTCCCTATCCCCCCCAACATTTGCACGACCAGACATTTTTCGACTTTCCGGATCGGATGCATCTGATTCACCGTCGACAATAGCGAGGCGCTCCAGGACGAGATCCCGATCACCTCTCCCGATTTCATGATGGATTCAAGAAACTCGGCCGCCGCCGAGCCGATCGCGGCACGAGCGGCTTCCTCCGAATTACCTGTGGCTTCGCCGATAATCACCTGGTTAAGCCCAAATCTGTGCTCGATCAATTCTTCCAGTTCCGCAAAGGCTCCCGGCGGCGTGACTACCGTCGTTCGAACAATCCCGTGTTCTTCCGCTTTTTTAAGCAGACGAGACACGCCAACCTGCGTGATTCCTAATCGCTTGGCAATCTCACTTTGGAGAAGGCGTTCTTCATAGTAAAGTCGGGCAACCCGAGTCATGAGCCGGAGATCTGGAAGGTTGTGTAGCACTTCGGTAAAACGGTCCTCATGACCCACTCGAGGATCGGCGTTTAGCATGGAGCCAAGGAGTTCTCGTTAGCGTCTAGTTGAGACAAAGGAACGTTAGGATTGGTGCTGGCAGGCCAGCGAGCTAGCACGAGCGCCTTGACTGATGCCACTGCTCTGTTCCAATGACGCACGAGCAGGCCTCGTTCCCCTTCCTCCATCTGTGGGTGAAACGGGTCGTGAGAAGCAAGCACCCTGCCAATCTCGTCGGTCGAGGACCAGAATGCACATCCCAGCCCGGCGGCAAACGCCGCTCCTAGTCCCGAGAGCTCGGCCGTTTTGCTGCGCAGAACCCGCCGGTCGAGCACGTCGGCTTGAAACTGCATGAGCCAATCGTTTCTGCTCGCGCCGCCATCGCTTAGAAGGGTTTCCAGCCTAGCACCGACCGCATCCTGCATCGCTTCGAAAACGTCTTTCACCTGAAACGCGATGGCCTCCAGGGCAGCCCTCACGACATGCTCCTTTCGCGTGCCAAAGGACAACCCTGTGATAGATCCCCGCACGTTCTCGTCCCAATGGGGCGCTCCCAAGCCCGCTAGGGCAGGCACAAAATATACGTTGCCATTGTCTTCCAGTTCAGTCGCGAGCTTAACCGCCGACTCCAAATCTTTGAAGCCGGTGAGCGCCAAAGTCCAGGACAGTCCGGAGCCGGTGACGGTAATGTTGCCTTCGTAGGCGTACTGGATGCGGTCCAGCTTCCAGGCGATGGTAGTCGAGACGCGTTTCTCGGCGGTCTGTGGCCCGCCGCAGAGGGTCATCAGCGACGAGCCCGTCCCGTACGTTGCCTTAACTTTCCCCTTTTCGAGAACGCCATGACCAAGCAGCGCCGCATGGGAATCGCCCAGGATTCCATAAATCGGTATTGGTTTGCCTATAGCAAAAATTGCAGCGCCAAAATGCTCGTTCGAGCCCATAACTTCCGGCAGCGCGGACGCCGGCACCCCAAACAGCGCCAGCAACTCGGGATCCCACGCGCCCTGGCCGAGGTTCAATAGTTGGGTTCGCGATGCGTTACTAAAATCGGTCACGAACCGTTTGCCACCCGTCAAATTCCAGACCAACCAGGAATCCACCGTGCCCAGACAAAGTTGTCCCGCATCCGCCAGCTTTCTGAGGTCTGGACGATTCTCCAATAACCATTGAATTTTACTGGAGGGAAAAAGCGGGTCTACCTGCAAGCCGGTTTTAAACCGGATCGTTTCCTGCATGCCTTTGCGACGCAGGGCCTGACAAATTTCCGTGCTGCGCCGACATTGCCAAACGATGCAAGGACACACAGGTTCGCCGGTCGCTCGATTCCACGCTACCAAGGTTTCCCTCTGATTGGAAATCCCGATCGCAACGGTCTCGTGGCCGTCTTTTTGTGCTAAACATCCTTCCAAGGCTTGCTGCGCCGCACTCCAAATCTCTTCGGCTGACTGTTCCACCCATCCGCTTTTGGGAAACTGGATCGCAAGAGGAACGGAACTTCGCGCCAGAATGTTCGCCTGCGGATCTACCAGGATCGCCTTGACGTTCGTGGTCCCGGCGTCCAGCGCAAGAATGGTCTTCATTGAGATTGATCCCCTTGTTCCAACAGTTTTCTCCAAAACAATGGGAGAAGACGCTGTTTCAAGAGGTGATTAGATATGCAGGTGATTAGATATGCAGAAAACGTTATACTAACACTAAAGCGCGGGCGACCCGATGGTGTCAAGCACGATGATTAGAGGACGCTCCAGACCACCCTTCGGATGAGCAGAAGTGGGCCACGAATTTCCAACGCGAGAGATCCGTTGGCCGACGATGCCTTAGGCCACGGCTAGGCTTTCAGCTGTAAACTGGTCGGTAATCAAGACTTTGATCCATCCCCCGCGCAATGCTCCGAGGATGGCTTGACGTTTCCGCGTTCCGCAAGCGATCCCCACTACCATGGGGATGCTCTTGAGCCGCTCCAATTCCAGTCCGAATACCGTGCGACTCAACGCGTCCTTAATTTCCTCTCCGTTCACGTTGTAAAAACGAAGGCAGATGTTGCCGACCGCACCTTTATCTTCCAGGATCTGGAGTTCTTCGGTTAAGAACTGGTTTCGGCTGCCGACTAACCACGGGGAGGGTTCGAGCGAGCCAATCCCAATGAGCGCTACGGTGATCCGGTCAAACAGCGCCATTGTCTGACGAACGTGCGGGTCTTGCGCCAGGATGTCAGCCGCTTCCTTTGAAGCTAGGAGGCCCGGAGCCGACAACAAATGCTCCTCTCCTTGGACCAACCGTGCCAATTGGCTCACAAGGTAGCAGGCTTCGGCCGAGGGGTGGCCTCCCCCGCCCAGGATCTGGACCACCTTGCATTCGGAAACCTTCCAGACGGGATGCAACTGCTCCATCATAGACAGCAGGGAGGCGCTCCAAGAGCCCACGCCGATCACAGCCCTCGGCCTTAAGGTGATCCCAAAGAAATGCGCGGCGGCCGCCCCCACCACGCCTTGCATGCTTTCCTCCGAATCGCTTGGCGCCCGGGCGATGATGACCTGCGAAAGCCCGAACTTCTGCTCCAAGAATTCCTCAAGGTCGACAAATGTTCCAACCGGCGGAATTACCATCGTTCGAACGATGCCCCGTTCATCCGCCTTTTTCAATAATCGACAAACAGTCCCTTGCGATACATTGAGACTGGCCGCGATCTCAAGCTGAGTTCGTTGCTCCTCGTGGTACATCCTGGCGACGAGTCTGACCAAACAGTCGTTCGGCATATTGTGGATAGTGGAACTTTCTGCTCGTTCTTCGGCTTCATGGAAGGTCATGAGCCGGCATCCCCGAGAGGCAATGGCCTCAACCCGGTGACAAGCGCCGGCACTATAACCGGGTCTATTGTATATATATTCATGTATGTATAAACTTTCTACTGCCGCGAGACTACGCCGTGATTTCCGCATGTCAAACAGTTTATTTTGTCAATTTTAAACGGCGTCGAAAGCGGCAGTTGTTATGCCCTGCTCGAGGCACCGGCAAATGCCAAGCTGGTCTCCGCACAAAATCGCATCGCACTGGTTGCATGTGTGGGATGGCGGCGAAGTTGCTTCTGCTGATGGCCTTCCGCAGCCGATGGCCCATTTGGAAGTGTTGACGTATCCGCAGTGCTAGCCTATCTGGATACAGGCGGTTTTTTGTATGCGGCAAGTGGTTATGATGTATACGGCGGATGAGATGTTGAGTCGTGAGCGAACCCGGCGTTTGATGGCCCGGTGATCCTGTTCCGGAACATTATTGAGGTACTGCACCGGTTGTCGAACTGTACTCAAATCGGTTCTGACGCAGCTTTGGTGCACTTGCGGTATTCTTGCGGGAATCGATGACAAATCAGTTATCTCACGTAAACCTCTTCTCAGATCTGAAGAAGATGACGCTTCGCCGCGTATTCAAGACGGATCAGGGTTGGATCATGGAAGCTCACGGTCAGAGCTCCGCTGTCTGTCCTGGTTGCCAATCCATCTCGCGCTCGCGCCATAGCCGGTATTGGCGTTCTCTGAAAGACCTTCCGGTCCAAGGCACGCAAGTGATCCTCCGTCTTCACCTGGGTCGCTGGCGTTGCTGGAACGCTGGTTGCGAGCGGCGAATCTTCACCGAACGTCTCCCCAAGGTTTGCGCCCCATACGCACAACAGCCCAAGCGAACCGGCGAGATCATCGCCGCGGTAGGGCGTGCTCTCGGAGGACTTCCCGGCCAACGTTTAATGTGCAGACTCGGGATGCCGGTCAGCGCAGATACGCTGATCCGGCAAGTCAAAAGAGCGGCACGCATGCCTGCTTTGCCCCAGGTCCGCGTCCTTGGCGTAGATGACTGGGCGTGATGTAAGGGCCAAACTTTCGGCACCATACTGGTTGATTTGGAGCGTAACCAAATCGTAGACCTGTTGCCGACCCGTTCCTCTGACTCACTCGGCGAGTGGCTCACACAACATCCGGAAGTGACGACGGTCAGCCGATCGCCAAGGAGTCTACGCCGAGGGTGCCCGTCGCGGCGCACCCGAGGCAGTCCAAGTAGCGGATCGCTTTCACTTGGTTCTAAACCTCACTCAAGCGGTGAAACGTGAACTTGCTGTCAATCGCGGGCGCCTTCGAATCACCTTCTCGAATGCACCAGCACTACAGCCATCGCCGACAACAGAGGAAGTGAAAAGTCAAACCAAGCAGATCCGAGCCAGATCCCGCATCGTGACGCAGCAAATGGAAGTTGCCCGGCAGCGACGGCAGCAAAAACTGGAGCTGTTTTGGACGATCAAGCAAATGAGGACCGCAGGGATGAAGGTAAGTCAAATCGCGAAGCAACTTGGCCTATGTCGACGGCGGATCGACAAATGGATCCAGCTCGACGAGCTACCGGAAAGAAACCGGATGCAGCCGCGCCCGGGAATGCCCGAAGCCTTCTCCGGTGAGAACCTGTTTGTCGGGATGAAGCAAAGTTATGCGCTCCAATGAGATTGCCAAGGACCGCTCCAGCACGGCAATTGAGAAAGGCCCCTTGCATCTTTTGCTCGAAATTGAGCGCCGCTTTCGCGCCGAAGAGAGAAAGAATCTTCGTTCAGAGCGAGGAAGATCACATCAGAACCTACTGAAAATAATCAAGAAACAATCTGGGTAGAAATAATACCACAGCTGTCCGCATGGGGCCTTCACTTATGCATTCGCGTGACCAGCTCCCCTCACCTCTTCATTCCGAAGGACCGTTTTTCGTGCAACACGTTTCCCCTGCCCTCCCTAAAGCTCCTGTGCTGCGAGTCACGCCCGGACAACACGTGATTTCCGGATTTCCATCCAAACCAGCTGTCGAGTTTGCGATCGAACTGACCAGGCTTTTCACCGCTCGGCTGACATTGATGCACGGAAAACCTTGGAGGGCCGATCTACCAACCTCGCCTGACTCTGATCCGGCAAGGCCGGCGCTGCTTTGCCTGATGTGGGAGGTGCGGCAACGTGGCCTGGATGTGGGCTTGTGCACCGAGGTCGGCTAGGCGCCAGAGCAGATATGGCGGGCCGCGGCGGACCGCAACGTAGATCTTATCGTGCTGCCGGAAAGTCTTTTCGGCGCGTCCCGTCCATTGGCGAGCCAGAGCGATACCTATGAAACCGTCCTGAGAGGGAGCGCGGTATTTGATGGCGGTGCTTTCGGGAATATCGAGGGAATTGTAGAGAGTGCCCAAGGTTGGGGCATGGCATGCCTGTAAATGGTTAATAGCAATTAAATCTCCGGTTCGGGGGGATTTTAATCGTCGCTGTTAGGTGCCAATTGTGAGTGCCATCCGGTGGGCGGTGGAAAAGAGGGATGGATTTATCGCTTTGTTCCCTGCACCGGCAGTGGGCTAGCCGGGCGGCCTTCGTGTGAAAACCGCCCGACCTGCCGTTCGCAGGGCTCCAGTCGGCGCTCGGGTCGCTTCCCAGCGTTGCCCTATCCTCCGCTGAAGCAAATTGGGGTTGCTCCGACCTGCGTCGAAGCGTCGTCAAGGGGAGTGTTTCCCGTTTCCGTTTCCCTGGGGGCCTATAGGCGGGGAAAGGGAAACGGCTGATGATTGCGAGGGTCGATTGAGTTGATAGCCTCTGCTATCGTGGGTTACCACATCAGTCTCGACCAATTGAGCCAGGCAGGAGCAAACCGTGGCGGTGCGCAGACCGCAGAGTTTGCGCAACTGCTGGACGGTGACGGGTTGATCCAGGCCGGCCAAGACCTGCTGGATGCGCTGGAGAGCCGAAGGTTCAGAACCGGGATCGGGAATGGTAGCGGAGTCGCTGGCCACAGAGAGAGCCAACGCCGAACCGGCTTGAGTTAGTTCGAGCGGAATGTGGTCTTGGGAAGCGGCGGCCCTGTGCTCAGTGGACAAGGTCAATTGGGCGCCGCGCCGGCGCATGTAAAGATTGGAGTCACCCCAGCCGTGCAGTTCGCTTGAGCCACGCAGGGCTTGGCCGGGCCGAGTGGAGTTGGCATCTTTTCTGGCGTGGTGGACGACTAAGACCGCGACCTGGAATGTTCGTTGAAGTAGGCGCAAGTAGGACAGGAGTCCGGCAATCTGTGAGGCGTCGTTCTCGTCGACGCGATGCAACCGGATCAGAGGATCGAGAATGAGCAAACGCGGTTGGCGTGCCTGGACGGTGTTGGTGAGCCGTTCCCGGTCCTTAGGTGCGTCCAAGCGGAGCGTCGGAGCAGTGATCACCTCGACAGGCAGAGACTGGAAGTCGACACCGGCCGCCGAGCAGATCCCCTCCAAGCGCTGGCGGACCACGGCCAGGGAGTCTTCGGCGGGAAAAAGGAGCACGGGACCGGTGCGCCGGACAGCAAAGCGGCGCAGACAGGGAGTGCCTGAGGCGACACTGACGGCCAGGTCCAACGCCAGGAAGCTCTTGCAGCATTTAGGTTCGCCTCCGAGGATGCCCACGGCTTGGTCGGACCAGAGCCCCTGGACCAGCCATTGGGTGAGCGAAGCCGAGTCGACCGAGAGCTCGCTGGCGCGTTGGACGGGCAGTTGGTTCATGAGCGTTTGGGCGGCTTGGGATCCAGGGAAAAGACTTCAAAGAAGAGCTTTTCATCGATCTGTTCACGTTCCTGGTGAAGGGCGGCAGCCAACAGATCGTTGGCCATGTTCATGAGCAGGCGCAGGTTGCCGGCGGCGTGCTCGCAGAGGGTCTGCAAAAGCGGCGGGTTCATGAGCTTTGGATTACCGGCCATCTTGAGCAGGTGGTTCAAACACTGGAGCAGTTGGGACGGGGCCAGAGCTTCGGTGCGCAATCGCGCCCGGATACGGCTGGCGATGGGTAGGAGTTGGGCCTCTTCCAAGCGGTGAGCCAGGCGAAGATCGCCGGCCAGGACGGTGGTGAGGATGGAGCGGGAATCCAGCTCGGCGCTGGACAAAAGCCGCAGTTCGCTCAAAGCCGAGGAGGTCATCTCCTGGGCTTCATCGATCAGGAGGACCGGACGATACAGAGAGTTTTCGATGTGATGGAGCCACTTTTCCCGTAAAGCTTTGGCGCTGGCCCATCGGTTGTGAGGCGCCAATGGGACCGAGAAAAGATGGCCCAGCTCACGATAAAAATCGGCCAGCGAGGCTTGGGGCCGACTTAAAACTCCGACAACGACATCGCGCAAGTTGCCAAGGTGCTCGGCCAGGATGCGCAGAGCGGCGCTCTTACCCGTGCCGGGATCGCCGATCGCCAGGGCGAAGCCGCCTTCGCCGATTTGCTGTTCGATGCGCCAGCAGAAGCTCTCGATCGAGGGCGCGCTCCACAAGGCGGAGGTAGGCACTTCGGGTGAGAAGGGGTTGAACTTCAGACTATAAAGAGAGAGGAGTTTTTTATTCATGAGTGGGTGTTGGATTGCTGCTTGGGCAGGTAAGCCGGAGGCAGTCCGGTGATAGCGTATTGTTGAATTAACTTTTGCAGGAGCGGCGCCATGCTGGAGGGCGCCGGCCACACAGCCGCCGTGGGCTTATCCAGTGCAGAGCCTTTAGCGGCACGCTCGCCTTGAGCGTTTTTTCGTTTATCCAGGGGAAAGAGCCGGCAGAGGATGGCGCCGGTTTTGGGTTCAACCAGATGGACTTGACTCAAATCCCAGAAAGCCGCCCGCACACTGAGCCGTTGGAAATGGTGGTAACGGGAAGGGATCTCAAAACGGATACCCTTCAGACTGATGGTGCCGTCGGATCGGCGCTGGGTACGACCCGTTTCGGCCGTGAAGGCCATTTTAAGTTCGGCACTGGATGGACAGGGCCGCCCGACGTCGCGGTGATGAAGGTAACATTGCAAAGGGGCTTCTCCAAGTTCAGTATGGACGGACCGGTTGTATTCCATCTCGATCCAGGCCAGCGTGGCTTCATTGAGCCGATCAAGAGTCAGATCGGCGACGCCTTCGAGCATCGGCAACAGACGCCCCTCGATCTCGTTCCAAAACGATTCCTGTTTGCCATTCTGAAAAGGCGCATAGGGCAATGTTTTTTCATGTAGGATACCCAGTCGTGCCAAGCCCTCCGTTGTCTCGGCTGCGAGCATGGCCGAGCCATTGTCGCTCATTAGAGCCCGAGGCAGGGCTCGCTTTTGCAAGGCCTGGCAAAAACCGTGACAGAGCTCTTCGGCTCCTTCGGCCAGATACCATTGGGCATGGCAGCACAAGCGGGAATGGTCATCGATGATCCCCAGCAGCAGTGGGTAAAACCAACCGCCCTTATCGAGCAAGACGCGTAGCGAACCGTGATGAAAATCCAGATGCCACAGAGCATTGACATACTCGCTCTCATAGCTGCGGATCTCCCGGGCCTCGATGCGATGCTCGGTGGCCTGGGCGCCCGGACTATGAACCGGTCCACGGCGTGGGCGCTTGATCAAGCCGTGAACTTTCATGAAGCGCATAACCGATGCATAGGAAGGAACTGCTGCGCCAAGAGTCGGCTCCTTTTCGATTAGCACGGCCAGGTTGTCCACGTGCAATTGGTAGCTCCAGTTAGGATGCTGGCGATATTGAGCAGTCAGCAGTTCGCTCACCTTCGGACTCAAAGCGGGATGCCCACCCTGGTCAGAACGGATCTTGCGGCGCAACGCCCCCACAGGATCCTTCTTTTCGTTACGGGCTGTATAGAACCACCGCTCAATCGTCGAGAGACCAAATTGAACCCGGTGCCCGGTGATGGGATGCTGCCAATTTTTGGCGGCTAAACTTTTGAGTTGCTCCTGGAGCTCGCCCCGCTCCGGGGGAGCAGCTAACAATGGGCCGATCACGCTGAAGCGGAAGCGAGCCCATCGCTCGTGGGAACGAGGAAGCCCGGAAGGATTGGACATCGCGCTTTCCATTTTTTTTTGCTCGCCGTTGTGGCGACGCTCGCAGCTTCTACCACCGCTGCCGCTGTTGCGGCCACCGGCATCCTCTGCGGGAGTTGGAATGAACCTCACATAGCGAGCTCCTTCCAGGCGGCGGGAGCGGTGATCGGCCTCAGGAACTGGAGCACCGCCAGCAGGCGCTGGCGCTCCTGGAGCTCAAAACTCAACCACAACGACAAAGGCAGCGTCGGTTCGCACAACGGCGGCATGAACCGGGCACGGGCGGCCTTCCAGAAGGAGCTGCGGACGAAGCTCTCCAGCCACCATTGGCGCCAACGCTTCACGGTGCGCGAGTCGATTTGCAATGCTTCACGGATCCGACGGACCCGTCCCGGCTTGAGGCCATGAAGCATCGTCGTGATCAATACGACCACCAGGCCCGCGTAGACCCTGCGCCCCAGGAAGCGCACCGACTCCGGGGTTCGCCGTCGCCGGCAATCTTCTTGGGCGCAACAAAAGCTATAGCGCCGGTCCCATTGCGGGCCGCCACGAGGTTTGCGATCGTAATCGGCACGATGCAGCTTCCCGCGGCAAAAAAGACAGCCCTTTTGACAAGCCTCCTGGGCCAAATCCGCATCGACTTTCTCCAGAAGTTGGTGTAACTCTTGATCCGCCAGATGGTTCTGGCACCAAGTCTCGCCGTTCATAGTTTTCACACCTTAAGACGGAAAGCAAAAGCCCCTTGGGAGCAAGCTCCCAAGGGGCTTCAAATTAAAGGGCCGGATCAATCACACAAGCTGAGGGACAACGCGACTTTCCATCGCTGACCTCGCAGAAAACCTCTTTATTCCCCCCTCGATTTTCGACCCAAATCTCACCAAGGTGCACCCTGCCCACTCCTAGTCGTCGACTGGTAGAAAATCTGCGACCACGGATAACATCAGCCAACGGGTTCTCATATAAAATGGCACTCGTAGGGTTCGGTTGTTCACCCGCACTTTCTCTTACCACCCTACTGGCCCCTCCAAACACTCGGCTTCTCCGAGCGGCTCAGCGGCGAGCTGGCCCCGCTGGCCAGCCTCACCTCGCTCCAAAAGATCGTCCTCGCCTTGTGCCAGTTCTCATAATTGATAAAATGTTCAGAATGATTTACACTTGATCTTTCTCTTAAAGCTGTGAGCGAAACTCCGATTCACAATCTGCTTACCGTAAAAGAGACGTCCGAGTACCTGCGGATTCCTCTCCCGACTGTCTACTATCTCGTACAACGCGGAAAGATTCCGGCCATTCAAATCGGCGGCCGCTGGCGGATCAAGAAATCCTCTCTGGACCGCGACGTTCTGCGCCAAGACAAGCAAGGCCAACCAACAGTGTTAGTGGTCGACGACGATCCGGTCCTGAAGGATCTCTTTCAAACATTTTTAAAGAAAATCGGCTTCAGTCGAGTGGTGGTCAGAACGGCTAAAGAGGCCATTAAAAGCCTCCGGAAGCAGAAATTCGATCTCATGTTTTTGGACTTACAATTGCCCGACGCTCCCGGTGATCAGGTGTATCAAACAGCCAAGCAGATTGATCCGGACCTCAACCTTATCGTGATCACAGGTTACCCGGACAGCGAGATCCTCGATCGGATTCTTCAAGTCAGCCCGGTCACGGTTCTAAAGAAGCCACTGAAGATTGAGCAGCTCTATCAGACGGTTAAGATTCTCGGGCACAACCGCCCAAGCCGGGGACTCGAGCAACAAAGTTCGAGGCTTCTCGTGGGGTTGTAACGTGGCCTCTTAGGTAAGCCCACCCGTTTTGGCGACCGCGCGCCGAATGCTCCTCTTCGGCGTCTAGGTGACCATAAGCGATTCATTCCGGCTGACTCTGTTTCGCTTCCATATTACTTTCCATGCTCTGGACTTCACGCTGCCCTCCAGAAGGGATTTTGACAGGAAGCTTCGCCGATTCTTTGACGGCGGTTTTGACACTGGCAGGAGGCTTTTCGGCCTTTGCTTTTACATTGATCGATTTTGCAAGGAGGCTCAGCTTTTTGTCGGCGGCTTTCTCTTCATTCAATGTCAGAGCAAAAAGTTCGGCTGCTTCTTTCTCTCCCAGTAGTTTTGCAAAAGTCTGCACCGTGCCATACCCAGCCATCTCATAGTGTTCGAACGCTGGGCCGCCGCGATGATCCCGGCATCCATTACCTCAGCCGCCGCATCCTCTCCGATCCATTCACTCCCCTCTTCGATGAGACCCTTCATGGCGGCGCAGGTGTGACCCGCAAGGCGTTTGCCCAGGTTTTCAGCCCCTGCTTCAAGCGTTCAAGATGTCCCTTGGTTTGTTCGAGATGTTCGATGAAGGCATTTTTCAGATCCGGATTTCTCGCCGCCTTCGCCATTTTTGGCAGCGCCTTGATTAACTGACTTTCGGCACTGTGCAGATCCTTGAGTTGCTGAAGATAAAGGTCATTCAGAGATGCGAATTTCATGGATGTTTATTTTCGATCATGCCCGAGAGATGTCCGGGTGACCACCTCATCTTCATTCCTTCTTTAAACACGAAAATGTATTTTATCATGTTAGAGAAGGGGATCTTTTCGGAGACCTAAAATCGTCCCCTTTGCGAATTATTTGGCGTACTTATTGCCCCCGGACTTCCACTTCCCGCGCCAAATCCTCTTTTCCCTGCTTGCTCAGGAACTCGACCGCGCGTTGACGGAATTTCGGATCGTTCGGTAGCCGATCGAGCGAATACCGCCGCAAAAAATCCGCGCGGATCGGATCTTTCTCGAAGCCTGCCAACGCCAAATGGACCAGCGGGTGCCACGCGTCGAGATCATAGGCGTGCTCGGCTTCGTACTTGTTCATGTCGGGTCGAATGATCAGGTCAGCCGCCTGGGCCTGCGTGATTATGCCGTAAGGATCGACCGGTCGCTCTTCCGCAGTTAACAGCCGCCAGCGCAGCAGGAGGGCGTAATCGGTATCCTCATTTTTGATTTATTGGTCCGGCGGTGTTAGTGCTATTCTGTGACCCAACGAAAGGGAATGTTCATTCTCAGCACAGCGCCGAGCGGGCGAGCGCGCGCGAAAAGTGAACTCCTGGCAGCGCTCGGCCCGACGCTCTACCAACTGCTTGGTGTTGGGAAAAACCCTCGGGGACAGCAACTCTCCTGACCGTTCCCGAAAAGGAAGCTGCTATGAAGATAGACGCCAAGATTTGTCAGAGCACGATAACGTCGCATAACGCTCTCGGGAAGGTGATTTACGACAGGAAGGCCATACCGCCGGCGGAGGATGTCTTCGAAAACTTACGCTGGAAATATCACATCGATGATTTGGCCGATCCGAATGCGTGGAGGAAGGTTCAGCGCACACAGAATCTCAAGACAAAGATGTTGGTGTGGGATCCAAGCGCGAACGACGGCAAAGGCGCTGCGGTCCAAAAGCCGCAAAAACCCGTGGAGGAGCTCGAAAAGAGGAATTACTCACACACGCTCAAAACCGCAGTTTCCCTGCTCCCGCCGACTGGGATGGTGTCGCTGTACACGGAAGCGGCAGAAATCGTCGTCGGGCTCATCTATGATATCCAAAAATGCCAAATCAAAGATAAGTACATCTTTTCAGCTGACGCACGCACGAGCGGCAAATGGTGGCGGACCCCGGATGATGAGTCGCCACCAATGTTTTTTGAGCTATCCGCTTCCAGTCAGCTCGCCATGAGCGCGCAAGAAAACAAGATGTATCGCGCCACGGTTGACATGCTGAAGCAACTTTCGAAACATGGCGTAGGCGGGTACAACGAATTACTCGTGGGCGTGAGCAAAGAAAGCCTGGTGGGCGTGTTCTATTCCCTGAAAGGGAAAGAAAACCAAGTGCTGTCTCGACTCACGGCGCGCGCGCCAGCGCTTGGTATACAAGCAACTGGCCATCGAGTTGCCCATCTTCGCCATCGGCCAGGGGATCAAAGAATACACGGACCAGGAGATTAAGCAGGACCTGGAAGAACTGGCAGCCGAAAAGTCGGAGGAGGCTAAGGGTGCCCTCGAAATTCTCAGCAAACGAGCCGGGAAACCCAAGAACTTGGAAAATCTGATCAACGCACAACTCTGGGGAGAACGGCTCGAAAGGACAACTTAAACCCGAGCGATCGTCACCTTTTACGCCTGGAAAAGCCAAGCCGCTACTCGAGCAGATCAAGACAGCGATCCAGGTAGCTCGTGGCGATGCACTTCCCGAGAGTGCCCTAGCCAAGGCATGTAACAATGCCTTGACGCTTTGGCAGCGGTTGATCCGCTTTTTGGAAAATCCCGTTCTAGAGTTGAGTAACAACTTAGCCGAGAACGCCATTGCTTGATCAGCCGATGCCGCTCCTTGGAGGCTTCTGACGCTGAGTTGAACGCCCCGGCTACAATAAGCGTGCCATCCAAAAGCAGATAGCCAGAGCCGTCCACGGTTCGGGCGATGAAGAGGTTTAGTGGCATATCGGGTAACAATCGACTCCGCAGGGGTCGAGGTGAACGGGATCCGCCTGGCCAACAGTGCTCCCCTCCCCTGCGACGGCGCTGGACGGCCGTTGCAGCCGTATGCGCTCAAGGATCACGTCTTGGGTCCGGATGATGTCTTGCTGATGTCGGATTACAACCCTGCGTCTTTCGACTCCCGCTATTTCGGCCCTCTGAACGCCAAAACAATCGAAGCCGTCGTTCACCCGCTGCTAACGTGGTCGATGTAGCGCTTGCGGTAGAACCCCGCGTCCAATCTAGGTTAAATTCCAACAAAGGTACCAAACGCGAAGTAGGATTTTATCTAAGGCCGTTCCGGCCTTGGAGCTGGGCCGTTTTTGCAACTCCCAAAACTGTGTCCCTTTGGTTCGTCAGTTTTTGGGGTTTGATTCCGACCGTATCCTGCAGCTTTTCGTCCTTAGAAATCATACTCGCCGCGTTTTGAAAACTGCACATCTTACAAGAGTGTGCCGAAGAATGCTGGGTTTTCGGGCCGGCGGACGCAGGTATGAATTGGAAGCGCGCAGGGTTAAAACCATCCAAGGATAGCCTTTTGCTTTTCTCAATTCCTATTTCGCATTTGGTACCTTTGTTGGAATTTAACCAACTTGCTGCGCGGATCGCCCGTGATGTCTGCCTATTTGGCACAATGTCGACAAGGCGACCGTCGTACAGGCGTCTCCAATATTGGCCGATGCACTGGCAGCCAACACTGCAAATGGTATCGAACACGTCGCTATGCAGCTGCTGGACGTGATATTTGCCCCGACGAGCGATAGCCCTTCGACTCGAAAGCCCTCGGTTGCGAGAAGGTTAATCGAAATATTAGAATCGAAGCCCGATAAGGCGAAGTTTATCGACTTTCTGAGGATTCACCTAAGGGTAAGGGGTAGATATCTCGGTTGGGGCGGTCCGTTGATATTGCAGCAGTATGAATTCGATGGAACCCAATTTGATGCGTACGCCCTGTACGTGGGCCATGGACCACATCTGAACACTACATATCGCGTCTTGTCGCCTGTTGGCAAGCGTGATGGCGTTCGCGCCCTTGCGTCCCAATTACGGTTTTAAGGAGTTCCTCAGCTTCTTCGGTGAGGCCCTGCAACTCGAAGCCGCTCCGAGCGCAACAGACGGTTAGGAGACGACAAATCCAGGGGAGCGCTCAACTGAATCTCAGATACGCTTCCGCAATCCAAATGAAAAAGATCGAAGCTGTCATTCCCTCTTCGCGGCTAGATGCCGTTAGATTGGAGTTGGAACGCCTCGGCATTTGCGGCAAGCTGACTTTGACAGAAGTCCAGCAAGGGGACACGAATCCGACTTCGATCCCTAATGAAGGCGAATC
The DNA here is from genome assembly GCA_963782115.1 of uncultured Verrucomicrobiae bacterium. Lineage (GTDB taxonomy): Bacteria > Verrucomicrobiota > Verrucomicrobiia > Chthoniobacterales > JAFAMB01 > JAFAMB01. The sequence continues at coordinate 53,322 of CAWAIK010000009.1, read as the reverse complement.
TGCAGGGCTGTTTCAACATAGAATTAAGGTCGAGTTGCTCGTCAGCGATCGCCAGGCGGACAAAATCATCAACGTTATCCTGCGGCACGCACCCACGGATTCCTCTGAGGACCACGGCCATGTCACTTTGTTGGATGTTTGCCAAGTACTGCAGAATGCCCAGCCTTGGCAAAACTAGAAGGTAATGCCATGAACTTAAAAACAACTTATTTGGGATTGAATCTCCGGACTCCGCTGGTTCCGTCAGCCTCTCCTTTGACTGATAATTTGGACAACATCAGGCGAATGGAGGATGTGGGAGCCGCCGCCGTTGTGCTCCATTCCTTGTTTGAAGAACATATTTCCTTCGAACGCCATCAACTTCATCGCCATTTCGCAAAGGAAACGGAAGGCCTCGCCGAACAACTGACCTACTCTTCAGAAATGAATCAGCTCAAAGTCGGTCCGGAAAGTTATCTGGATGAGATAGCAGCGGCAAAATGTGCTGTATCGATACCTATTATTGCTAGTCTCAATGGTTCCACCCTCGGTGGCTGGACCGATTATGCGAAGCGTATCGAAGAAGCAGGCGCCGATGCGCTTGAGCTCAATATCTACTGGGTTCCAACGGATTTTGAGCAGTCAGGAGATGAGGTTGAAAGAAGATATCTGGAAATCCTGGCGCACGTAAAAAGAACGGTTGGGCTACCGGTGGCGGTGAAATTGAGCCCTTTTTTTAGCAATTTTGCAAACATGGCTAAACTGCTCGCAGAAACCGGTGCAAAAGGGTTGGTACTCTTCAACCGGTTTTATCAGCCTGACATCGATTTGCAGTTCTTGGACGTCAGGCCAAACATTCTTCTCAGCACCCCTATGGCAATGCGTTTACCGTTGCGGTGGATCGCCATTCTTTACGGCCGCATTAAGGCAGATCTCGCGGGCACCAGCGGGATTTATCACGCAACTGATGTCGTCAAGATGTTGATGGCTGGTGCTGACGTGACCATGCTTTGCTCGGTCTTGATCCGCAAGGGCATCGCTTACATAGCCGACATAGAACGTGAGTTAGCGGAGTGGTTGGAGGTCAACGAGTACGACTCGGTAGAACAACTAAAAGGGACCATGAGCCAAAAAGATTGTCCCGTTCCCGAGGCTTTCGAGCGAGCACAATACATGCGAGGAATTGCAACTTCCTTTCGCGCGCCTAAGTAGACTCAAAGGAGAAATCATCGAGGCCTAGTCTATGTTTTAATTGAAAACGACACCAGTTGCTCCGAATCGATGAGCTGTGCGCTAAAGACGAAACTTCTCATTGTCGGTGACTCGGTGATGGGTTGTATTTTCAAGCGGCCGGGGGATGGTGACGCATCTCCCGGCGCGGTTTCTTATATTGTTACCGCGATCCGTGTTCGAGTAATAATCCCAAGCCGCAATGCGCCCGCAACACACTAATCCGGGCTGGTAGCTTCGCTGGTCCTTTCCTACCAGCTACGCGTCTTGCGTTACCCTGAGCCATATGCAAAAATAGAGGCATTGATGGTCGAGGCTCCGATCTTTGATCGGCGCTATCAAACTTCGCAATGTTTTAGACTGTCAAGCGAAAATATGGGAAGCAGTAATGGATCGAAGGCATGTTGGGGTTCCTCGAGGTAATATTCATAATATTTAGATTATTTCGTGGCTACCCAGTGGTTCTTGTAGGGGTCATTTCACTTCTTTGCCTCGCGTGTCAAAACGGCTTACAATGGGTCGTTCGACGGAAGGGGAAATAAAGCACGTTTGTCGATTAGTTTCCCTGCGGAGTGAGGCCGCAGGAGTCAGTAGCCTTGGCTGAATCAGTGCAGCTTTGGAAGTCAACAGGTCGAGAACGGCTCGGCGTCACGAAACGCGCTCTAATCGAATTTCGGTCTGCATGAAACGAAAGAGAATCTATGGCCGACATTGCGAATAAATACGCGGAAAACGTCTCCGGAAAGTTTTACGTCGATGAGCAGTGCATTGACTGTGACCTTTGCCGGGAAACCGCACCCGCTAATTTCACGCGCATTGGCGACGGCGGCTACTCCTATGTGTTTAAGTAACCGACCACGCCGGAGGAGGAGGCGCTTTGCAAGGAAGCCATGGAAGGATGTCCGGTCGAAGCTATCGGCAACAAGCGAAGGCTGAGTGTGATCGAACCAAATGACAATTAACAGCGCAGCAAACGGGCGAACCAGAAACACCCGCGTGAGACTGATCCGAAACCGATTCCAGAGTCGGCGCAGGTGAAGCTGCGGACACATCCAACTCGGGTTCTCGGGAGAGCAATTGAACGTACCGTTTTTCCAATGACCTCGGTGAAAAACCCTCCTCAACTGACGAACTTAGTTTAGCTTGTCCATATGAGTGGAAGCGCTTCTCAAAGAAAGAGGAAGAGCGAGTTCCTTCGCCATCGCCGACCTGCACTTAATACGATGTTTGCTCCTGAATCTATTGCCCTAATTGGCGCCACGGAAGCTCCCGGCAGCGTGGGCCGCGTCCTGCTGGAAAACCTGAAATCATACCACGGACTCCTCTATCCAGTGAGCCTGAAGCGCGACACAATTCTGAGTGTACCCGCCTTTCCGAAAATTGGAGCAGTCCCAGATCACGTCGACTTAGCCATTATCGCGACCCCAGCCGCGACGGTCCCCGAGGTGGTGCAAGAGTGTGCCGAGGCCGGGGTAACGGGTGCGATGATTGTCTCAGCAGGCTTTAAAGAATGCGGGCCCTTGGGCGCGAAGCTCGAAGAAGCGATCGTCGCTCGTCGAGGCCAGATGCGAATCATCGGTCCGAACTGTCTTGGAGTCATGATACCGAGGCTCGATCTAAACGCGACTTTTGCGCCTCGCTTGGCAAAGGACGGTCATCTTGCTTTCGTCAGCCAAAGCGGCGCCCTCTGTAGCTCGGTCCTGGATTGGAGCCTCCGGGAAGGAGTTGGGTTTAGCGGTGTTTTCTCGGTAGGCTCAATGGCCGATGTCAATTGGGGCGATTTCATTTACTACCTGGCAGACGATTGGCATACCGGGAGCATTCTTATTTACATGGAGTCAGTTGGTGACGCTCGGTCCTTTTTTTCGGCTGCGCGCGAAGTCGCTCTGACCAAGCCGATCATCGTCCTCAAGGTAGGACGTACCTCGCTTGGAGCAAAAGCCGTTATGTCTCACACGGGGGCGCCGGCCGGAAGTGACGAAGTTTTCGACGCAGCTTTTCAAAGGGCCGGCATTTTACGGGTTAACACCGTAGACGAACTTTTTGGCATGGCGGAAGTCCTTGGCAAGCAGCCGCGCCCGCACGGGTCGCGCCTTGCCATCGTTACTAATGGAGGAGGACCTGGCGCTTTGGCAGCCGACGCCCTCATTGAAGGCAACGGGAGCCTAGCCAATCTCTCCGATCAAACCATTGAGACTTTGAACAATCTCTTGCCGCCTTTTTGGAGCCGATCGAATCCTGTGGATTTGGTCGGCGATGCTAAGGCCAACCAATACGCCGCCGCCGTCGATGCGCTCATCAAGGATCCAAACAACGATGCACTCCTGATCATCTTAACCCCGCAGGCGACGGCCGAGCCTACAGCTACGGCTGAACGGTTAAAATCGCTGATATCGACTCGTCAGAAACCAATTCTCGCTTGTTGGATGGGTGGAAATGCAATGGCAGAAGCTGAGGCGCTCTTGAATGCTTCAGGTGTCCCAACGTTTGACCATCCGGACGCCGCGGCGCGGGCTTTCTGTTTGATGGCACAGTACAGCAGCAACCTTCGCGCACTCTACGAAACGCCGGTGCTTCTCACCGGATCGCCGGAGGAAATCCGCCGAGAGCAAGTCGAGACTATTCTTAGAGAAGTCCGTGAAGCCGGGCGCACGCTGCTAACGCAAGTCGAAGCAAAAGAGATCCTTTCGAGCTACGGTATTCCGGTAATGGATATTCGACTCGCCAAGAACGAAGCGGAAGCTGTCGCATTTCTACGTTCGTCCGTCGTTCTTAAAGGCGACTCCGAGGTCGCAAGAGACAAAGGAGCTGCTGACCAGGTGAAATTCGACTCGCGTTCTCCGGCCGAAGTGCGAACAACCTATCGATCGATTCAAAAGCAGGTCGGCAACTCGGCCGACCCAGACGCGTTCCATGCGGTGACCGTTCAACCGATGATTTCAAGCGACGGAGTCGAATTGATCCTCGCCAAGAGCATTGATCCGAATTTCGGACCAATAATTCTTTTCGGAGCCGGTGGGCCCTTAGTCGAGGTTTGGTGCGACCGTGCGATCGGTTTGCCACCCCTGAACGCAACGCTGGCCAAACGCTTGATGGAAAGAACGCACATCTACGCAGCGCTGAACGGCGGCGCAGGCCGGCCGCAAGCAGACCTAGACGCGCTCGAAAAACTGTTGATCAGATTTAGTCAACTCGTAGCCGAACAACCTCTGATTAAGGAAATCGACGTTAATCCACTCTTGGCCTCCCCAAGAGGTGTGATTGTTCTCGATGCTCGCATGATCCTGGCCGAACCTGATCAACCGGCCGCCTCCCTGTCGAAGTTGGTGATTCGACCTTACCCCACGCAATATGTGCGTGAGTGGAAGTTGGCTGATGGAACGCCCGTCGTCATCCGTCCGATCCGGCCGGAAGATGAACCGCTAACGATCGACTTCCATACGTCTCTTTCAGAAGAGACTGTGCATTTGCGCTATTTCGGTTTTCTTAAGGGCGAAGCCCTAATCACCCATGAGCGTTTGGTGCAAGTTTGCTACGGCGATTACGATCGCGAAATAAACCTCGTAGCCGAAAGGATCCAGGCTGGGCGGAACCAGCGACAAATCATCGCCATTGCTCGCCTGATCAAATCCTATGGTGCCAATGAGGCTGAATTGGCCATTGTGATTTCTGATGACTGGCAAGGTAAAGGTCTTGGTACAAAACTGCTTCGCGATTTACTTGAGATCGGCTGCACGGAAGGTCTTGAGCGCATCGTAGGCTACGTTCTTCCAGAAAACTATGTGATGCAGCGAATCTGCCGCAAGCAGGGATTCGAGGTGAGGTTTGACAGATCTCGCGATGTTTTCAAGGCGGAGATCGAGCTGCGAAGTCCCTGATTCTTGGCTAAAAGCTATTTTGACCCGCGTGATTCGCGCGTTCCCGATTGGCGAAAAGACTGCTTTTTTGATAAATTTGTAGAACGAAATAGTGCAAACAACGACAAAAGGAGTTGGACTATGCTTAGCCCAGACCTATGGCTTCGCCAGCAGCTTTGGCAACGACTCTGGAAGGGACCCGCGGCGGTCTCGGCCTATTTGTCGATCCCGATACAGCTCGTTTGTACCGCGCTCTCGGCGATCGTTTCAACAGATCTCGCATGTCCAAGTCTGTACATCTTGTCAATCAACGTTCTGGTCTGCGTTTTGATCATATTGGTTGATCATATTGGTTCATTCCGAAATCACCGTCTTGGCTTGTTGCGCTTCTCTGCAGCGAAGAGCCGCAGTCGTATCGAAGCACTCGGAATCAAATCGAAGCAGGTCGATCTTTTTGTTAACGCACTGTGGTTAAATCCCGAACTTGCATTCAGCTTCAGGAGCACGCGCATGCAGTCGGTGGAATTGATAATCGAGGCGCTCGATTTATTGAGCCGCACGGCGTCGCGGTATGGTCGTTGCGGCAGAAAGGTTTTCGAAGTCAACAAGGAACCGGTCATGAGTGCTATGCGGTTGATCGAATGCTTGCCCTTGGTGGACGCGGATGAGGTATTGGTTGATTCCTTAAAGGCCTGGTTGGAACATCCGCCGGAATTTGATCCAGAAGGTTGGGCGCTGCCGCTTCTTGGAGAGTTTTAACTCGTAAAACATTGTTGGGAAGAGATGCATCGGAATAATGCATTATTAAACAATGTCTACTCGCCGGGGCGACGTTCTAGTACTTACTTGCAATTGAAAGCGTAATAAGTATAGAAGTAGGTCATATGAGTCGACCTGCTCCTGAAATCCGGCTTTCCACTGAGGAGAAAGAAATCCTTTTGCGTTGGATGCGAGGTTCCAAAACCGAACAGCGTATGGTCGAACGGGCCAGAGTGATTCTTCTAGCTTCCAGTGGATTAAGCGGCAAAGAGATCGCCTTAAAAATGAAGACCCGAGCGGCGCGGATAAGCAAGTGGCTACGGCGATTTGCTCAAGAGAGAATGGCTGGCCTTAGTGATAAGCGTTCGCTCGGGGGAAAAGCGCCGCAAGTACACTTCGCTAACCGAAGAGCGGGTCTTGAAAGCGCTCGATGAGCCGGCGCCTCCCGGTTACAGCCGCTGGAATGGGCCGCTGCTGGCCAAGCATCTGGGCAACGTGAGCAAGGACCAAGTCTGGCGGGTGATGCGAAAGCACGACTTGCATCTTGAGCGCCGGCAGAGCTGGTGCGTGAGCACCGATCCGGAGTTCAGTCGCAAGGCTGCCGATGTGGTCGGCCTTCACATGAATCCGCCACAGAACGCGCTGGTGCTCTGCGTAGACGAAAAACCATGCATTCAAGCTTTGGAGCGGGCGCAAGGCTGGATCCGCTTACCAAACGGTCGCGCACTGACCGGCTTCGCTCACGAATACAAGCGCCACGGCACCACCACGCTCTTTGCCGCTCTGGAGGTGGCGACCGGGCTGGTCCATTCCGGACATTATCGTCGTCGCCGCAGGCGTGAGTTTCTGGATTTCATGAATGAGTTGGTTTCCATCTATCCTGGCAAAGAGCTGCACGTGGTGCTGGACAATCTTAACACCCATAAGCCAAGGGAAGACCGCTGGCTAAAGACTCACCCTCACGTGCATTTTCATTTCATCCCGACTCATAGCTCCTGGCTCAATCAGATTGAATGCTGGTTTAGCATTTTGAGCCGCGGAGCCCTACAGAGAGGCAGTTTCACCAGCGTCCGAATGCTCGTTCAGGCGATCGAAGCCTTTATCGCGAGCTGGAACCAGAACGCGGCCCCTTTCGAGTGGACCAAAAAGGAGGTCCACCAGCAACAAATGAAGCGTTCTTACGCTGATTTATGCAATTAGGCACTAGAGCGAGCAACAAAAGACTTGCTCGATGCGGCGAAAGCTTTGTGGTAGGTGGGCTGTTGCCGACTTTGGCATCACTAGACGAACAGAGAGATCCCCAGAGTGATCTGAAGCAATTATGGAAGAACGTGGCGCGTGAGTTGACAGCGTTGGCGCTCGATTCGTGTCAGGATTTACTGAACCGCTCGTCGCCGGGTTGGCGAACTGTCGCCGGTCCAAATCAAACCAGCCAGTAAAGGTCGAAATGACCCGGCCAGCGGACGCTGCGTAAGATATGATGAAAAGAGAGGCATCCATGGGCTGCTCAGCCGGCCACGCGAACGCCTTGCGTCGACTACATGGATTGGTCAAATGTGTTCATTCTGGCGTCAAAGAGAGCCCAGTTACGGCGTACTGATGGGGTTCAAGGAGGTTCATTTTGAGGTCCCCTACCGATGTATCATAAAGCGACGTTATGATACAATCTTGGAACGGGCAGGGGACACCACCCCATGGACACCACCCTCTTTGTACTTCAACTGCAGGAGCAAGTACGACGACGTTTGGGCTCGGCCCGATTTGCAGGAGCAGTATAAATACCTGGCGTATTACCCGGAGGGTCATGGGGCGGATCCCGCGTGTCGCTGCTCGGCGATAGCACGTTAGGGCGGGTCCTTTCGGGCCGCCCTTTGCAGTTTGGACTCAAAATCAGTGCCCGAACAATTCCGATAAGGACAATTCCGATAAGGACAATTCCGTGTAGTCATTCGGAACTGCGAACTCGCGATCGTCGAAGATTGCCTCCCTTAAGGATTCAAAGGTCAGAACGTACTTCGTTCCGCCATATTCCGAAACGATTCGCATCGGAAATCCTAACAATTTCTCTGATGCCGCCAAAAGATCTTGAAATGGGTCTGCAGCACGACTGTTGAGCCAATTGCGCACCGTCTTTTCGCTCTTTTCGACCAGCAAATTGTCAGTCAAGAATATGCTGAGCGGGAATCCTCCAAAGTTTCCGTTGAACTCTCGAGTTTTATAGCCGTTGATTGTTTCCGTCTTGCCAGTCGGTTTAAAGTCCCCGGTTCCGCTGGTGCCGGAATTGTCACCCAATTTATTCATTGCGGTAAACATATCTCTTAGATTGTCCAACTTAAGAGAGATTCTGCTCGTATGCAGCAGTAAAGTGGCTTCGTTCGTTGTGGAGCTCTGTATAACGCTGTATTCCGAGAAGTCAGTGCGTTGTTTTGTGTCCGTCTGCTTGATGGTCGCTTCAAATGTTTGGCCGGGTTTCTCGACCATGTATTTAAGAATAAAGCCAGCCTTCGCAGCAAAAATAGAGAATGCCAGGAGAAGGAGTACAGCGCTTGCAAACTTCATAGGATGCCTATTAGGTTAGGGTCCCTAGTTTGACTAAGTTACTTTAAATTGCGCCTGCGCGTTGCGTTTGGCGTGGGATTCAATCGCTCGTCTTCGCAGTTCGTGGCGACGCTTCATGTGGCTAAAGACTTGCTCTACGCTAGCGTCCCTCCGCGGTAGGAAAGCCGCTAGCAGCTTCTCGATATCAGCGCAACTTAGCAAAGGACATTGCTCTTTCATCTGCAGTCTCTCGGTCAGCATGAAGAGCATCGCCATCATCACCAGCGCCATATGATGGTGCCACCCATTCCAAAGCCGCACCTGCTGCAACAACAAGCGAGCAGCGGACGATCCGACGCTCTCGAAGCGCTGCGCATTGCGCGCGGACGCGGCGGCCAAGCTACGACCATTTCTGCGTCAAAGACCGCGGCGGTTCCTCCTCTTGAGGCGCAGGCCCAGGTTACAAAGCAAGGGACCGTGATTCAAAAGGTCGGCGAGCATGAGATCCGTCATACTAGCAAAGGGCTAAACGTCGAGCCGAACGTCGGTGACGACGTCCTGCTTGAGTTGATTGGGCGTGCCGCCGAATGGTACGAAGGCGGCCTGACTGCTTATGGTCAGCTGATTTTCAACTCCGGATCGCCCGCGTTGCCGGCGCGAATCATCTGGCGGTTTCATTCGAGGATCCTGAACTCGAAAAAGCGAGGGCTGCTGCCCAGGCAACAGCCCCAGCGCCGGTCAATAAGGCAGCGCTTGAGTACATTACTGAACGGAATTTAAAACGAGATCGCATAGCCGATATACCATTCCACCGGCTGTGGCGGCCTGGCGACGCCGACGAGCTCACATTCGTGGCTTTGCGAGTCGTCGATCGGCAAAACCTTTTGGTCGCGAGCAATGGGACGGAAAACCTGGTCTTGCCAATTATAGCGGAGCAGCGACATCACCTGGCGCAGCACCAACGCGGCATCCCACTGACAATTTCGTCCGCTGTGACGATCCAAGCACATGTTCAAGGGCTCGAACGATGAACAAACGTAACACTCTTGTCGGTCCTCAACTCCAACGTGGAAGAGCGGGTTTTACTCCCGATTGGGGACGGTTGATGGCCTTCTTAGCTGTGATCGTCTTGGGCTCGATCGTCGCAACGCAGGTACTCGCGAATAGCTACCAGTTCCATTCCGCTCTCGGGTTTAACGTGTTCCACGTCTACCCGCCATGGTCCTATTTTCTGTGGTCGCACCAATGGGAACAGCCGAGCAATCATTCGCTTTTTGCCCAAGCTTTCGGGATTGGATCCATGGTCACACTCGGCGGATTTATGCTTCTGTTGATGGATGTCGCTCGCGCGAATTCCAGAGTGAATCCTTTCCTACACGGATCAGCCCGATGGGCTGACCATCGCGACATCAAAGCGGCTGGGTTGCTCAAGAATAATGGCGTCTACGTTGGAGCGTGGCGCGACAAAAACGGTAAAATTCATTATCTGCGGCACGCCGGCCCTGAGCACGTGCTGTGCTACGCGCCAACTAGAAGCGGGAAGGGAGTCGGCCTCATTTTGCCGACTCTGCTTTCCTGGCAGCAAAGCGTGTTCGTGACCGATCTGAAGGGTGAGCTGTACGAGCTCACCTCCGGGTGGCGTCAGAAATATGCTCACAACAAAGTTTTGCGATTTGAGCCCGCCGCGGCTGCCGGTTCTTGTTGTTTTAACCCGATGGCGGAATTGCGGCTTGGGACAGAGTACGAGGTCGGCGATGTGCAGAACCTGGCGCTATTGATCGTGGACCCGGATGGGCGAGGCCTAAAGAGCGGCGATCACTTTCAAAAGACCGCTTACTCGCTACTTGTCGGTTGTATTCTGCATCTGTGCTACAAGGCCAAAGTTGAAGGAACGCCAGCGACCTTCGGCGCGCTTGACCGTATGCTCGCCGACACCCGTCGGCCGATCCAGGAGTTGTGGAATGAGATGCTCACCTATGCTCACATCAACGGGCAGAATCATCCCGTTGTTTCCGCCTCCGCACGCGACATGCTCGACCGGCCCCCGAACGAAGCCGGTTCGGTACTATCCACGGCGAAAACTTTCCTGGACCTTTACCGGGACCCGACCGTCGCCAAGAACACCAGCCGGTCCGATTTTCGGATCCGGGACCTGATGCACTACGTGGATCCGGTCAGCCTCTACATCATCACGCAGCCAAATGACAAAGACAGGTTGCGGCCGCTAGTCCGGATCGTGGTCAATATGATCGTGCGACTCCTGGCCGATAAAATGGAGTTTGAAAATGGCCGTCCAAAGCCCACCTATAAACACAAACTCCTGGCCATGATCGACGAGTTTCCGGCCCTCGGTAAACTCGAAATCCTACAGCAAAGTTTAGCGTTCGTCGCCGGCTACGGGATTAAGTGTTATCTGATTGCACAGGACATTAATCAGCTCAAAAGCCGGGAAACCGGTTATGGCCCGGACGAGAGCATCACTTCGAATTGTCACATCCAAGCTGCGTTCCCGCCAAAGAGGTTGGAAACAGCCGAGCACCTCTCAAAGCTTACCGGAACAACGACGATTATCAAAGAACAGGTGACGCGATCGGGCCGCGGGTTCTTAGGAACTCAAGTCTCTACGACGATGCAGGAGGTGCAACGGCCTCTTCTGACGCCAGATGAATGTCAACGGATGCCAGGTCCGCAGAAGGACGAGCACGATCGCATTACTGCGGCCGGGGACATGGTGATTTATTGCGCCGGCTTCCCGGCAATCTACGGCCGGCAGCCTCTTTATTTCGAGGATAAAACGTTCGTGGCCCGCGCGGCGATCCCAGCCCCAAACGCACAGTGATTCACTTTCTAGTCTGCCTGTACCAGAGGTTAAAATGGACATCCCAAAACTCCAGCTTCCTGAAAACTGAAGTAACCCTGGCCGGCGATAATGTGATCCAGAAAATTGATTTGCAGAATCTCCGCTGGAGGCGTTGCGAATTTCGTTGGCGCAGGAATTCGATCCATATTTTGGTCTTTCGATCGCGCGAATCGATCCACCGCCGCACCAAGTCGATGCTGTTCTTGCCTTTAAAGTCTGAGGGGAGCACCCAAGCTTCCAAGATGGCACCCGGAATAAACTTATCTTGGCTTAAGGGGTTGGAGTTGATGATGGCGTTGGCGTTGGAGTATGAAAGACGGTATTAGCATCTAAAGTAATTGGTAGAGGAGAGTTCTCCGAGCGGATTTTAAGTCTTAGCTGATGTTGTGAATAATAATTTTGCATTCCCCTCGAATATGTAAATAACTCGAATGCGTGAAAATCAGGGTCAAGCTGCATCTGTTGTGTTGTGACATCGGATGCACCACCGACGGAGTTATTGGTAGAAATGATAGTTTGACCCGAGATTGTGAGTGGGGATCACATGATTGCAGGTCAGCACATACCCGTCGGGATGTACAATGAAGCCGGTGCCAGTGAAGGTCTCTTCCAAAGCGTTTGCGCGCTGGGCCTTCACGGTGATAAAGACGAGCGAATCTATATTGGCGGCACGTATCGACTGCTCCCACGCTTCCGAGCCCTCCGCTGCATAAGGCGGTGAGACCATCGTCAGAAGTCCCACCATTGAGAAAAGCATCAGAGCAATCCAGGGGCATCCGAAGCTAACGCTAAGCCGACTATTCGTTGCGTTTTTCATCTTCTCAAGAGCGCTCTTAGCGTGAGCCGTAATCACCGGGATTCGCAATCAACTCCACGTGCTTTGACTTCATTAACTGCTTTGGCGAATACCAAAGAATCCTGATTAGATTAGGTTCGTCGTCGGGTGCGAACCCGGCGCCTTGCAGGATGGACAACCAGGCTAGCTTTGAGCAGTAGAAGCAATCCGCATTCTTAAGGTCGAAGTTCCAGAAATTATAAGGTTTGCCGATTTGCTGAGCGGCCCTTTCCGCCACCGCCGTTCGCTTTTCTGGTGAAACGTCTTTGAGACGTCCTACCCAGAAGAGTTCACCCGGACGCTTCTGCAGCCAATCTGGATAAGATAGCCGCTGAACGCCAGAACCCCACATCGCCTCCACAACGAACGGTCTTCCGTCGGTAATCTCAATAATACCGACGTGGCCGACTTCGATGAACCCGAGGCCGAACGTAGCAGGCTGACCTGGAATGCGGTCAGCGAGGTAATAGCTGACAAATTCTTCATAGGTCATCTTCTGCAAAGTCGCGTAGCGTTCTTTCTCCTCGGGAGAAGGGTCAGGGTTGCTACGGAGTTGGTTCAAATAATCCTCCTTCTCTTTCCGCCAGCGCACCGCGTCGCTGTCGTCAGCCTTCCCGGGGCGTGAATTATACGGCACGATCGCACCTGGCTTCTTTGGCCAGATCAGGTCGCCCGCCTGGAAGAATGCGGCCGCCGGAGGCGTGCCACTGTCGTCCGCGGGATATACAGCGAACGGAGAAGAAACGACGAGACTTCAAAGAATCCAAACGAGAAGAGAAGGGCGTTTGGGCCTCATAAAAGCTGGCCCCGTGAGCTTTGCTCGCTATATCTCCATTTAATCTGCTCAACGGATTGCATGAAGGCTTGAATGCTGAAGCGATCTAGGAGTGCATGATTTAGAGAGAGGCCATCCTTCCACTGTTAGACTCCTCCTGACAACGCCTTATCCGAAGATAGCTCGGGCGAAGATCTTGATGTTAAGCAAAATTCTTGCGAAATGCACCGATAAAGCGCAGCGACGCACCGATGTTCCTTGGAATGAAAATATTTATGTCAGACAGCAGGCGCCAATTCGATCGATTGCGAAAGCATTCGGCGGTGTTACCTGACCGTCTGAAGAACCTCGTTCTATTGGACCGGAACGATTCTAAAGTTGCGCCATTGTTTCGGCGAAGCGTAGTCGCACCATCGCGCAAGTTGGTTTATTAGAGAACGCAACTGATGCCCAAATCGTCCTTACGGGAGCGGAGTTGTCCGAAATTCCTGCGTTTCCACTGCTCCGCCCTGCACGTGATAAAAGGTCGTCATAAAGTCAGCAGCGATCTCAACCGCATTCTCTTTGGTTACGGCGTTTGGAGAATTCTGTTCACCTGTTCACCGGCCTCGAAAATGTATTCAAGCGTGCCGCCGTCTTTCGCTGCACCTAGATATCGAAACAGTTCGACCGACATTAAAGCACCAGCATGAGGCTGATCAGGACCGTAGCGAGATAGCGCATCTGGGAAGGCGCTAGCATAGTGACGCCAGGCAGTGTCGCGACCGGCGTTTTTCCAGTCGCAGGCGCTTTCCGAGAGCCGGGTTTGCGTGCGCAAGCCCGCCCGGTCTGCATCTATCCACTTGCGCAACTGCGACCAGTTCCGGACCAGTGCCTCGTGTGCCACCTCCACGAAAGCATCCTTCTGAGAAAGGTCACCTTCGATGGTCAGCAGCGATGCATTTGCGAGTTTTTGAACAATTTCCTCCTCGGCAGTCGATTCTCCGGACAAGGACAACAACTCCTGCATTGATGCTCTGCGCTTGGTGTCTTCGGTTCCTAGCGGACCGGGGTATTTTCCGCCAGATGACCGACAGCAAGATTCAGGCTGCAAGAATCCTATTTCTCCTTTCTTTTAGTCAAATGAATCTGCGAAAAAAACTCCTGGGGATCCAGGACAGAAACATACTCCCCGGGATTCACACGGTTCGGGAATACCGCTAGGCAATAGCTCGGCGCAGCTTTAGTGCTGCGATAACGAAGGGCAGAGAAATGGCCTGATTCAAAACAAGCAAGGCCGAGCCATTGCGTGGGTGGTCTGTTGCGAGCTTTCCACGGCTGAGCCAGTTCGGCTGAGTCGGTGCGAAGCGCTCTTTGAATCTCGTCAGTCGAAAGGTCGAGAACTCGGGTCAGATTGACCTCTGTTACGAACACTGTTTTGGGCGGAAGCTCGAGGCCGGGAAAGAGGGCCTGAAGGCCTCCTTTCCATTCAGCATTGGCGGCTTTTTCGCTCGAAGCCAAATACAACGTGTCTGGTCCTTCCATCGGTGTGTAACGTCCTCCAGCACGACGCGGACCTCCTGCGAAGAGCAAATTTGGATGAATCCGCGTGACCTCCGGCAGCCCATTCTCGCCGCGTACCAGTCCGAGGAGTGACGAAGTCGCTACAACCCGCCAGAATTTCCCCGCCAGTTTAACGGGCGTCACCTTGTCGAGGGCGGAGCGTAAAGCGCTTTCGGGCAGCATCTCAATCCGGCTGACCTAAAAGCGCAGATCGTACGATCCCTGCGAGTTCATGGATCTGGCCCGCGCGGATCATCTGCAAAGGAGCCCGGTAATTCAGCTCGGCATTCGAAGCATTGAGCCATCGACGGAAATCCGAAACGCTGCCACGCATCAAACTCAGCGTTCTAGCCACCTCCTCAAAAGGTATTAGCCCCTCGTGGATAGCTGCTGAATCAGGCGTTTTATGAGCCGTTTTCGCCTCGACATTGATCATGCGAGCGAGCTCCGAAATAGAGAGATCATAAACCTCAGCGACGCTACGGATATCGAGTCTTCCGCTAGTCTCGTTGAACAATTTAGCGGTGTAATCGGTGTCAGCAAAAAGCTTCGGCCGGCCGGCGCTTTCCCCAGAAATTCTACTGTCGTGCTTTTGTACAGGCACCTTTTGCTGCGCGGACTTCCGTACCGGAAACGCTTTCATCTGAAGTATTCTACCTGATTTCGACCAAATTTCCACCGATTCCCGGTGATGGCCGCTGAATGCTGTTGGGCAAGCCCTTCCATCGATCATGCGAATCCACCTTGCGCCAAGTCATAGACTGCAATCAACGGACAGGCTCGAAAACCGCCGACCTCAACCGCTGGCATTTGTACAACAGAGGGTTGCACGATTGCCGTAGGCCACGTCTTTTGGCTTTTAGAGAACGTCGAAAGCCCGGCTTTTTTCGGGGAGTTTTTTCTGTGGCATGAGGTTTGATTTTAGCGGAAAACGCTGGGAGCGCCGAGCGTCTAAAAAATGCTACGAAAAGAGTCACTTTTTCGCGTTGAAAGAGTGCAACGACAGAGTCGGCCACATACCGCCCGCAATAAACCTGTTTTAGGCCCAACATGGTGGCGATGTACGGGTAGCCCCATGCGTGAACATGGAACATCGGCGTAATGGGCATGTAGACGTCTCTATCGTTAAACTAACCGTTCCCGATTGCAGCCAGGGCGGCGCGGGTAGATAGGTGTACAGCACCAGCTGCCGGTGACTGAAGTAGACGCCTTTCGGCTGCCCGGTGGTTCCGGTCGTGTAGAACGTTGTGGCGCGGGTGCTTTCATCCAAGTCCGGGAAATCGCGCCGTGGGTCGGCGGCCGCAAGCAACGCCTCGTATTCGGCGTCGAAAGAAAGCGAGGTCTGAACGGTCTGAGCTGGCTTTCCGGTGTCGTTTAAGAGGACGAGCCTTTTCCCGGCGTCGACCCGGTCCCAGATCTGCTGCAGGAGCGGAAGCAACTCGCCGCTGATCAGAATGACGTCATCCTCGGCGTGATTGATCGTGTAAAGAATTTGCTCGGGCGAAAGCCGGACGTTCACGGTATGCAGTACTGCGCCCATCATTGGCACCGCGAAGAAACACTCCAGATACCGATGGGTATCCCAATCCATGATTGCCACCGTATCGCCCCGCTCTACGCCCAAGCCGGCGAGACCTGAGGCGAGCCTTCCGACTCGCTCGGCGAACTGCCAATAGGTGAGCCGATTCTGGTTGGCAGACACGATCTCCTGTTCCGGGGCGCGTGTGACCCCGGATTCCAGCAAACCCTTAATCAATAAAGGGAAACCGTAGGCTGCCGGCGTTTGCGCGATGTATTGGCTAGCCACGAGACACTCCTCTTGGCGCGTGCCGGCTCGAGAGCTTGCCGTCCGGTCCAGCCACCAAAGGAACCCAGGGCGTGCCGAGGTCCAAAGCCGCCACTGCTGCGCCGAGTTTTACACCACTGATGATCTGGATGTCAACGAGCAAGCTCTATCGTTTTCAAGCATAACCTCCGCTACTTGCAATCAAGTGCTTATTGCGTCCCATCGCAGCGTCCCTTTTGTAGCCCCTACTTGCCCTCGTAGGTTTGGCAATCAGTTTTGCTCTGCCGGCCTTCGCCCAAGAGAAAGAGGAGGTCAATCCCTTTCCATTTCGCGCCATTGCCGCGAATCCCCAAATAGTCCAGCAGCTCGAAGCGATTAATCTGAAGCTTGATGAAGCGTCGCACTTAATTTGGCATTTAACATGCAGCAAAGCCCAGGCTCACAGACGGGGCCTCCCGCGAACGCGCCGGCTGAATTTGTAGAGTCTTCAAAAGACGCGACCCTTGCATACCGCCGCGGCATGGACGCGCCGGCGCGGGATCAGGAGACCGACAGGCGCCGCCGTACCCACTCGTTGAGCAGCACACTGCCGATGAGCAGCACGCCGAGAGCAAATGGCTGCCACACTCCGGCATTATTGCCGAGCTGCAGTCCCAATCCGTTATACAGGAAGATGACGATCAAGGTGGAGAGGATCACGCCCAGCACGGTGCCCTCACCGCCGATGATGCTGACGCCACCCAACACGGCGATGGTGATCGCCTGTAGGTTGAGCCCTTCGCCCACGTTGGGCGTTGCGCTGGCGCTCAAGGCCGTTTGCACCACAGCGGCGATGCCGGCGAACAGCCCCGCGGCAGCATAGGCCCAGAACCGCACGCCCCACACACGTATCGCGGAAAAGCGGGCAGCCAGCGCATTGACCCCCACGCCATACAGATAGCGACCACCCACGGTGCGACGGAGCACGAAGGCCGTGAGGATGGTGAGCGGCAGGAAGACAAAGAAAACCTGGAAGGGTATACCCTCGCCACTGATCTTCGGGAACCAGCTCAGCCAGCCACTATCCTGTATGTTCCCGTTGCCGATGGTGATGAACTCAGAAGGGAAGGACTGTGGAAGGTTAGGCTGTGTGGCATCAGGCAGAGGCCGGGTGTTGGTGAGCTGCAACGCAATCGCTGCATAACCATAGTACGTGGCCAGCGTTACGATCAGCGGCGGGATACGCACCAGACTGACGAGCAAACCATTAAGGCAGCCGAGCAGCAAACCGGTCAGAATGCACCCCGCTACTGCCAGCCAGATATTCATTCCCCATTCGATGTTCATGATACCCAGGATCATGCCGGAGAGACTCAGCATCGATCCGACCGATAAATCGATCCCTCCGCCGCCGGAGATGATCACCACGCTCTCGCCTATCCCCAGTATCCCGATGATCACGCCATTTTGTACCACTGAGTAGATGTTGTAGGGTCCGAGGAAGTTCGGCACATGTACCGAGAAATAGAGGAACAACGCGGCAAAGAGGACGATCAACAAGGCGAGACGCGCTGTCGCAATCACCCGCAAGCTGCTTGCCAGCCTCGCTCCCCGGAGACTTTCTTTGCCGGTGGGCGCGCTTACCCCCGCTCCCATGGGCGCTGAAGGACTCATGTGCGTATCGCCCTCCTGTTCTGGATCACATCAACCCCGACGGCGATCAGAATCAGCACCCCGATGATTAAGCCCTCGATGAGCCCGAGATTGCCGATCGTGATTAGCGCGTTATGCACTGCCTCGACGAGCAACGCCCCTAGCACTGCCCCGACGACCGTACCCTTGCCGCCCAGGATACTGGTGCCGCCGATCACCGTGGCAGCGATCACCTGGAGCTCGAGCCCCAGGCCGGCGTTCGGCTGCACGGTACCACTCTGGCCCAGTTGGATCACCGCCGCCAGGCCCACCAACATCCCGGTCATGGCATAGACGAAGATGATCACGCCACGCACGTTGACTCCGGCGAGACGCGCGGCCTCCGTATTGCCGCCGATGGCATAGATGTGGCGACCGAGCGGCCGACGTGCCAGAAATAGGTTGAACAGCACGCAGAGCAGCACGGTCAGCCACCAGGGAATGGGCCAGCCGATGAACCCACCGAGCGCGAGGGCATGCGCCGCCGGGGGCGGTGTGATCCATTGTGGTCCGAGGATCTGGATGTGCACGGCGCGGATGATGTTCAGTGTGCCGAGGGTAACGATGATGGGATGAATGCGGCCGAAGGCCACGATGGTGCCATTGATCAGGCCCATCAGCAGGCCCACGCCAAGCGAGACCAGCAGGGCCACAACCAGACCGCCACCGGCGACCATCGTCTTCGCCGACATCAGCATACAGAGCGCCAGCATGGATCCGACCGACACGTCAATGCCGCCGGTGACGATCACCATGGTCATGCCGATCGAGATGATAGCCACCACGGACACGTTGGACAGGATGGAGACGATGTTCTCGCCGGTCAGATACGAGCGGTGTGTGAAGTTAAAGATGACGCTCCCCGCAACCAGAATAAGGAGCACAATGACCTCGCGCCGTGCCAGCCAGTAACGCCAGTCGATCCGGCTGGGTTCTCCCGGCGGTGGCTTGGCAAGCGGAGGCTCGGCTGTCTTAAGCGGTGGCATGCTGCGCATCAGTAGTTCTGCCTCCCATTGCCGCAGCCAGCACGTCGCCCGCGGCGGCGTCGCGAGCAAATCTGCCTGTGACCTGACCCTCGCGCATCACGATGATGCGGTCGCTCAATCGCAACACCTCGGGTAGCTCTGACGAGATCAGCATGATGGCTACGCCCTTTCGTGCCAGGCTCACGATCAGGTTATGAATCTCCTGCTTGGCAGAGACGTCGATACCGCGTGTCGGCTCGTCAAGTATGAAGATGCGTGGCTCGGTCGCCAGCCACTTGGCCAGCACCACCTTTTGCTGATTTCCGCCCGAGAGGTTCGACACTTTGGCGGTCGTGCCCGGCGCCTTGATAGACAACTCCTTAAGGTAACGGCGCGCTACCTCGTCCTCGCGGCGGGGCCGGACCACTGTCCCCCGGAGGGAGAGCCGCCGGATGATAGCGATCGCCGTGTTATAGCGGAGGGTCAGAGTGCCAAACAGACCCTGACCTTTCCGATCTTCCGGCAGATAAGCGATGCCCAGGTGTAGTGCCTGGGACGGAGACCGCATGCGTACAGGACGGTTATCGACCCTGATCTCGCCGGCGTCGGCCGGTTCGACGCCAAAGAGTGCCTGCGCCACCTCGGTACGTCCGGCGCCGACCAGGCCGAAGAAGCCAAGAATCTCACCCGGCTGCAGATCAAAGTCCGCGCCCTGAAATGCATCGCGCCGGCTCAATCCTCGCACGGAGAGCACCGGCCGCGAGTCGCCCGGCGCCTGGCGAGCCACGCTCTCAAACAAGGCGTGCCCGGCCATGAGCTCGATCAGCTGTCCGCTGCTCACGGCGCCCAGCGGCCATGTACCCTTGATCTGCCCATCCTTGAGCACGGTGACGCGATTGGCGAGCGAGTAAATTTCCTCCAGCCGATGGCTGATATAGATAATGCCCACACCGCGGTCGCGCAGCTTGCGAATGATGGTGAAGAGATTCTCCGCCTCCCGCGCGGTGAGGATAGCAGTTGGTTCATCGAAGACCATCACGCGTGCGGCCCAGCTGAGCGCCTTGGCGATCAACGCGAGCTGCTGCAGGGCGACACTAAGGCTTCCCATTGGCCGCAGTGCCAGCCGTGGATCGACGTTCAGATCGCGCAGCAGATCCTGAACCCGATGCACCTGCGCTCGCTTGTCGACATTGCCGAAGCGGTCCCGCAGCTCGCGTCCGGTAAAGATGTTCTCCGTGACAGTGAGCTCCGGGTAGACCAGCGGGTCCTGATAGACCGTGCCGATGCCCATCTGCAACGCGGCGGCAGGCGATGCGAGCGTGACCGGCTTTCCATGGATACGGATCGTCCCCGCGTCCGGCTGTAGCGCCCCCGCGAGAATCTTGATCAGCGTGGACTTACCGGCGCCATTCTGTCCGCACAGGGCATGCACTTCCCCGGCATGCAGGTCAAAGGCCACGTCTATCAGCGCGTGGACGCCACCGAACGACTTATCGATGCCCTGCATTTCCAGCACGGTTGCCATGGCTATGCCTCGCTCGGCCGGCGCGCGGGGCAGGAAGGTACGGTCAAGCACTCCTGGGCTGCCCCGTCCAGCTTTGCCTTATAGGTGTATGCCGCAGTCTAGTTCAGAAGTTGAACTTGTCGATGTTCGACTTATCGAACACCGTCGGCGGCCCCAGGATCAGCATCTTTTTGCTGGCATCGTACTTCACCTCGCCAAGCGTTGGCACATTGTTAACCGGCTGAAAGGGTTTGCCCTCAACGAGCTCGAGCCCGGCCCAGACCGTCAAGAATCCCAGATTCACCGGGTTCCAGAGCACAAAGCTCTTCGCGGCGCCGTTCTCAACGTACGGCTTCATCAGGGAAGGCACAGTGATGCCGGTAACGAATACCTTTCCGATCACATTCAGGTCGGTCACCGCTTTGGCCGCGCCTGGAGCGGAGGTGCTGCACTGACCGATGATGCCCCGTAGGTTGGGATGGGCGGTGATCAGATCCTTGCTGTCCGCGACGGCCTTCGCGATGTCCTCCCCGGAATAGACGATGGTGATCAAGTGCATATTGGGGTACATCTTGGCGGCGCGCTCCTTCTCGATGGCGATCCAGGCATTCAGGTTCTGCGCCGCAGGACCGCAGGAGTCAATGGCCCAATCGCCCTCCTTCCCCATGGCGTCGGCCAAGGTGTCGATCGTGGCCGCCCCGATCTCGGAATCGAGTGCCTGGTTGACGAACACCCGCCGCACGGTGCCGGGGGCATCGGTGTCAGACGTGAACGTCTTGATCCCTTGCGCCTCGGCCTGTTGCAGCGCCGGAGCCACGACCGCGGGATCGTCGGGGGCAACGGCGATCGCATCCACGTGCTTCGCGATGAGTTGCTTGATCGTCTGCACTTGTAGTGACGCATCGGCGGTGGTCGGGCCCTCATAGTCGAACGTGACGCCCAGCTCTTTCGCCGCCTCGTTCCCGCCTTGGAGCATGGCGTTGAAATAGCCGATGTTGATCAGTTTGGGCACAAAGGCGATCACGTACTTCTTGTTTGCTTGTTGCGCCGACGCAGCGCTGGGCGCAACCGCGGCGGCGAGAGCAAAGATCAAGATAAATGCGGAAAATCCAAGTTTCGTTTTTGGAGACTTCATTTTTTGTACGGGGGAGGAGATTGTAGGGGGGGAGAAAAGACTTTATTTGAGACAGATTTGCCTGTCAATCAGGGGGCGGAGGCGCTTAGGGTCACGTCTTAAACGGGCGGTTGTCCAACTGGTAACTAATAGCACAGTAACTTGGCCGAATGCTATTTGATTTTCTGAAGCAAGAAACTGCGACGGCTAATTCGGGGTCCGACTATCATTCGAACCTAATCCCGAGCTCGGGATTACGAACCCAAACGTACGCTGAGCCCGTTTTGCACGGAATGGGCCACGATTCTCACGGCGGCGGGGCGAGTAGGGTGGGGGAGGGAAGTGGGGGATCGGCCACGGAACCTCAATACCCTCTTGAGCCTTGCAGCGGCAGGCGAAGGATTTTTTCCAAAGCCTGACGGTGGAAGTATCGGGTAGCTCAAAGGCTGCGATGCTGTATTCGCTCCAGTGGAGCGCGCGCGAGTCGCTTGGGAACATCGCCTTACTGCAAGAAATCGACAAATTGGCGTCGCGCGTCGATCAGCTTCGTGAGCCGGTGACCGGCGATGAGGTTTTGCAAATTTTGCGGCGCCGGCTGTTAGGTGCTCCTCCGCCTGCCGAGGCCGCTGGAGATGTCGCCGAAGCGTACGCAAAGGTCGTGCCGGCATGCGTCGGGCGCAGGCGGACACGGCGTCGGGCCGTCAACAAGCTGAAGAAGATGGATTGAAGCTGCGGGATAGGATTAGGGAGGCGTATCCTTTTCATCCCGCGCTAATCGATATTATGTGCGAGCGCTGGAGCTCGCTCGATAATTTTCAGCGGACGCGCGGCGCGCTGCGATTGCTTGCGTCGTGCCTCTATGCGCTCAAGAAGGATGGTGGCGCGCGAGCTGGGCTCGGTCCGTCGGAAATTCCGCTCAAAAACGTCGAAGTTCGTGTGAAGATGCTCAAAGAGCTCGGCGTTCAAAACGAATACGATCCAGTTATCACGGCCGATATTGAAGGGCCGAACGCACGCGCGAAGCAGATCGACGAGCGGTTGAGCCGTGAGACGCCAGCGCTGACAAATGTGAAGCCAGCCACGCGATTGGCTACGGCGATCCTCGCGTATTCCTTCGGAGGATTGCGCCGAGGCGGTTCCGGTGACGGCGAAACGCTCCCGCCGGGCGTGACGGAACCGGAGTTGCTCGCCTCCTGTGTGGGATCTGACATGGACAACATTACGGCGACGGCAGTGCTTTCCGAGCTGAGGAACGTGTGTCTTTACCTGCACTACGACGGCGTCCGTTACTGTTTAAGAAGAAGGCGAATGTAACGAAGTTGATCGAGGACGCTGAGCAGCAGGTGTCGCGAAATGCCGACGCGCTTCGAGAGCGTATTCGCGAGATACTCGACAAGCGGCTGGCCGGTCACTTGGCGGCGGTTCTATGGCCAATGAAATCGCAAGATTTGCCCGATGAGGAGCCGCAGTTTCTGGTCGGCTATATGCCGCTGGAATTTGCGGAGCAATCGAAAGGCGAACAAGAGAAGTGGGCAAAAGAGACGTTGTTTAATTACGGCCAGCGACCTAGGAAATATCGCAACGGCGTCGGGTTAGCTGTTCCCAACGAGAAGCAGATCGAGTCGCTCCGGCGGGCAGTTCGTTACTTGCTGGCAATCGAGAAGGTCGATGAAAACAAGCGCCAGCATCGGTTGACTTCCGACCAGCTTGAGCAGCTCAGGGAACAACGCCGCCGCAGTGAGGAGACGGTTGTCGAATCGTCATTTCGCGGCCTTTATCATTCCGTTTGGCTTCCCCGCGTGGAGAACGGCGAATTGAATCTTGAGAAAGTTGAAGTCGGAGGTCGTCCGCTCCAGGCAACCGGAGTCCATGAAAGAATGATGGAGTTGCTGACGACCATCGGAACTCCGAAGGTTCACAGCAGCGTTACCCCGAGAAAAATAGCCGAGCGCCTTAAACTCGGGGAAGTGGTGGCTGCGGGTGAGCCGCCGCGCATGAGCGTTCGAGCCAGCGAGGTTAGAGACGCTTTCTATTGTTTCATCGAACCGCCGCGCCTCAACGATCTTCCCGTGCTCCGAAAAGCGATCTCTCGTGGCGTAGCTGAAGGCTCGCTCGCTTGGTATAGCGGTCCTGCTCCGGCGTTAGGAACTGACGGGAAGCTCCAGGTGAATCGTGAGCGCGTTATTGTTGGGATTCAATTGTCCGAGGACGAAATTGATTTCGATTCTGGATATTTACTCGTGCCCGCCGCTCTACCGGAAGTCCAGCAATCGATATCGCCCTCAGGTCCGGTAACTGGGCAGCCTACACCGGTTGTGCCTGCCGGACCTCAGCCCGCTTCTCCGACCCAGCCTGTAGCAGGAGCGGCGTCGGGCGAGAAGAGAACAGTTTTCGCAGTAAAATTCAGAGCGACGCGAGACCAGGTTTTCAAAGCGTTTCCAGCAATTGCGAATCTCGCCGACAAATCTGATGAAGGAAAGTTGACAATCCAAATCGAAGCGTCGAACGCGGCTGGCTACGATCCGACATGGTTGCGCAACGCTGTCGAGGAGCCGCTTGACGAGGCCGACATCGAGAGGGGATGACCAGCGAGAATTCAGAAGGTTCTTCTCGAAGATATGGAGCGAATTCGCTACTGACATGAGAGGGAACTTCCTGAGTAGGTAAGGAATGCTAGTTCTATGCTGTCAGACGAAGTAGACTTTCACCTTGAGGCATTCGACTACGTGATCGGCAAGATCACGGATGGATTCGTCTTCGAACGATTTGCGCAAGGGGCTTCTTTGTTCGGTCATAGGGATCGACTTTGTCCACTCGGCGGGGTGAAGGATGACCAACGCACAATATATCAAATCTCGATCGAGGCTGATTCTCGGGCAAAGATTTTCCGCTCCCTGGCGAGTCTTGCGAAAAGAGGAGTAGAATGTGGACGGTTCTTCTATGTGACGAACCGACAGGTGCGAGCACAAGACAAGCTGATGGAGGACGTATACCGAAAGTACGGGGTACAGCTGAACTGCCGGGATATTGCTTGGCTGCGCGGAAACATTGGAAGTTCTGAAGGGACACTTCGGCTATACGCCGACCTACTCAGAAACAATATTCACAGCCTTCCGGTGCGGTTGCTCGCGGTGGTGGAGAGGTGCACTAGGTCAATCCAATGGAGGAGGATCGATGTCGGGGATGGCCGATTCGGCATCACCAAGGAAATCGTTTAATTGAGCAGCATCGTAAGGTGAAAAAGCCTGCATCAATTCGACTTTATCTCGCAGGCCCCTGGCTATCGATCGGTTCTTACGCTTATAGATCAGGTACTCCGTATTAAGTGCCAAATGTCGGATGTGGTATTTGCCCGCGCCCGTGAACCCGACAATCTTGTGAGATTCGGGATCTTCAAAGAGGTGTACCCCGTAGTCTCGCTCAACGCTGGGATTTAGAAATCGAATTCCCAATGCTTCCGCTTCAGGCCGAGGCCATTTGTTGCTCTTTGAACGATTACACGGACCGTATGCTGGCAACAAGTTGTCGTAGTTATGGTTCTTTTTCCCGTCAACCTTGCGCGGGTCGAAGTGATCGACTTCGATTGTTTCTTTGCCAATCTCACGCTCGTGGATCATCGAATATGCACACCTTCCGCCCGAGTCTCTTAAAAGAAACGGGTTTGCCGTTCTGACGTTGCTGTCGTTCAACTCGTAGTCCGGCGGAGACCCACGCTGCAGTCTTGGAGCATTAACGTCTCCTTGCAAAAAGGGGGGCATACTTTTCCAATAAATCCCGGAGTTCAATCAAAGCTCTGCCACGCATTCTTTCTCGCAACAAATCTTCTTCCGAAACCTGGGCCAGGGTTCGATCGTGTTTGTCAGAAAGTTGTTCTAACTCTTTTGCTTCCTCGAGGCTCAGCTCGCCCAGAGCTTCCTTTTCAACCAAAAGATCGAAACGTAGATCGTCCTGCTTCTCCCAGTTCTCAGCAACGCTAAGCGACGCCTGCTGTTCAATTTCTTGTATATTGGGCTTAGCCCCAGTTATTGGAATCAGTCCGTTCCACGGAACAGTCCAAGTGAGATTTTGACTCTCGCTAGCCAACGCCGACGCGAACTGCGTTTGGGCAGAAGAGTATGGGTCGATCAATACCTGGGGTGTTCCAGAGCGACGTTGCAAGTGCGTGGGCCAGCTCGGTGACAATTTCCGAAATGGCAAGTCAGATTCAATCTTAGTTGCAAGAGGCTTGACCGCTGCTGCCCCTAAAAACCAATCGTGATATGAGTCGGACGGCATTTGTGTGGCACCCGGTACGGTAGGTTGGATTGCGGGGACTGTGCTTTGGTCCGGCCAAAGGCCACTTTGCACTCTCGAGCGCGACTCCAATACGGAAATTGCGGAATTGTAAAATTCTTCGTTCACGGCACCACGATATTAAAGTCAAACCGATTGGCGGCAATTTCAAATGCCTTGGCGGCCTGCTTCAGCGTATCCACATCTAATTTTCCGCGCCAGCTAGAATTCCACGACATAAAGAGGCCGGGTGGAAAGAATATGGACCGATCGATTTCGAGACGAATCGTTTGTTGCCACTCGGGTATCCGGAAGTGAGCGAGGCGGCCAAGGAATTCGATCTGCCGCACAGGGTCCTGCATGAAGCCATTGGCATTCTTCTCTTCCTGTTTGTCCCGGAATGACAGGTGTGCAGCTACGCCTATCGCGTGTTCCAAAAATTCGGTTTCCTCAAACAGAGAATGTGCTTTGCTGGCTGTTTCTGCGACAATTCGCAAAGCATCTCTGTTTAAAATATTTTGAAAATTCAGAATCAAGTGCCCGCCTGTGAGACGGAATGTGGTGCTGCCTCCAAATAGGGTGAAATTTAGCTCATAGCCGAACAGTACGTCCACGGTGCGGAGTCCGATGTGCTCTGGTTGGAGTCCGTTGGCTTTGAACGAATCCAATGCCCGCAAACCAATCTGATCGAGCCGCTCTTTCGCAAATGGCCTTGGTTGAACGAATGAGGAGTCAATCGACACCCCTATAAGTTTCGTTGTCAGCTCGATCATTCCACGCAAGCGTAAATTCTACTCTTCGTGCGTCAATAAAGAACGTCGGTGCAACTGCCGACATGGGTTAACACTCAATTAAGTGAACTTGTCAATTTCCAAATTCACAATTTTCCGTGTCCCACTGTAAAACATAACGTAGCGTTTATGTGTCATATATCCTAAATTGTAAAATGTATGTTGTAGCAGGGAATGGCATTCAGCTGCGACTCAAGTATGTCTATTCGGCGTAAGGTAGGAATGGATGAGGGGGAGTGCTAATCCGAGCCTTTCGTTCCAGGGTTGTTTTTGTAGACCATTTTCGTGTCCACGCGCGGGAATCGATACTCTACGAAGTCCGCAACGCCTACCAGGCAAAGTGTGAACACCGCTAAGAAGACTAACGATGCCTCGCTTGGCGAAAGCAAGCCCGTCTGCTAGATCTACGTAGCGAGCAATTCATCGGCTTGCTCGAAAGCCGCATGTCCCACCGCAACTGTTGGATGATTCAATTTTGACAGCGTGCGGGATTCCGCCCAACACAGCCAGCGCCGTCAAAGCATTAATTGTGTTACCCAGCAGGTATCGACGGATGCCAGGAAAGCGACCACATCAGCAAGGTTGCGCTTAACACGCGAGGAGCCAGAGCTGTTCACAAAACGAGACACCTCAGCGCTATTCTCGGTTTCACTACTCCCATTACCCGAATGTCAAAATTTGACATTCAAGGGAGGTAGATGGAAAAGTCGAGACATGAACGTTTCTCTGCCAGAAGCGATGGAGGAATTTGTCCGCCAAAAAGTGGCGATTGGGGACTACGAAACCGCCAGCGAAGTCGTTCGTGAAGGTCTCCGCCTTCTGAAACAGCGCGATGAAGTCTGGAAAGCTGACGTGCGCGACAAGGTCAAGCAAGGTATGGATTCAATCCGCGCCGGTCGTACCATTCCAGCAGAGCAGGTCCAAGCTGAGATGGCCGCATTCAAAAAAAAGTGGAAGAAGAATCGTAACCTTAAATGAAGGGATACGAACTGTCGCCAGAGGCGACAGACGACCTCCAGGAAATCTGGGTTTATATCGCCAACGACAACCCGATCGCAGCGGACAAGCTAGAAGACGATATTTATGCAGCATCACCAATTTTGACCTCTGACTGTCTTTAAGGCCCGAAATCGTAAAGAACGAGGCAAGTTTTTGGCGGCTTTTGCAAGGAGGCGAGCAATCCCCCGAGACAATGAGATCGGCGACGCACGAACCTGAACAATCCTTACGTCAGGATTACACGCTACACGTCTTTGACTTCCTCTTCTTCGGAACTACGTGGCAGAGTTGAACGCAAATAAAGCTTCGGCGGCGCCGAGTACGGCGCGCGCGGTTTTGTGTAATCGGTGAAGATCCCGCCGTAGCCAATAAATGCGAAGACAATGGAATAACAAAGCTGCAAAACTTCAGCGCGCCCGTTCACGGAGTTGCCGAGCGTGCACAAAGACTGTCGACGCAGCTGGGTCGCTTCAAAATCCGGGCTTCTCGCATAGCTCGAACTGCGGAAATTAGGGCCATGTGAGCGGCCGGACATGGAGTGGCACCGATGTGCCAAATAGCACGAAAAAGTTCGGCCAAATAATTCGCAAAGCGACAGTCTCTACTATGAGGTTGTCCTAACGATTACCCTGCATAACCCGTTTTATGACTGGCGATCGTATGCGTAAGTACCATTACAACAATTACTTATGACGCAGAAGTTTGAGTCATGCCGAAAAACCTGCGTGGATTCAACGCCGCGCAGCTTATCGACCCAGAGAAACTGGACCGCAATTTCGCCGATCTGCCTGGGCTCGCTGCGATCGTCGTATTTTTCGCGTTTTCGCCTACTAGCTTGAATTAAGCCAAAGTACCAGTAAGAAGGAACGTCCGAATCGGTCGATCCTCGAAAGGAACGATTACCGGATGCGTTCGATCTGAGTATCGGTTACTCCCGGAAACCCTAAATGCAGCGTAGGTCGGGGTCCATATCGGTAGCCAATCGGTAGCCAGAGGCCGAAGCGATCAGACTTGTTTCCTTCGCAGGTGTTCGGCGACCGATCGCCCGGAAATGATACCTGGGGCCACGACCAGCAAAGATCACTTGGATTGTGACAGGACTTCGATTCGCGGATGGTTGTCGAAACAGCGGATAATCAGAAACTAGCGTGCAAGACTGGCGTGGATTCCAAGGTGCGGTCCTTCAGCGCCTGGAGGCCACGTGTCTGGTCGCAGCTTCCCTTTGTGTTGCCCCTTTAAGTATTCTTTACGATATCCGGTGCCGCCAATAATCCGGAGCCCGCCGGTCGTGCTTGACTGCGATGATGTATACTCGGTCTTCTTTGAGCGTAAAAAGAAGCTGGTAAGGAAATTTCTCTACTTGCAGGTCCTAATATTTGGCGCAATCTGTCGAAACCGAGTTGGCGATTCCTGGATCTTTTGGATGCAAGCGGCGAGCGCTTCAGAAAAGCGTTCCGCGGCTTTGCCGTAAAACCGTATTGCGTCGAGGTATTCTTGCTTGGCTTCTTTGTCGAATTCGGCGCTCATTGCTGAGCGAGCTCTTGAGCCAAGCGCCGGCCTTCAGCAATCACTTGATCAACGGGGATAGTTTCGCGTTCTCCGGATTCGATGCCCCTGACTCGCTCTTGAAGAACGGCCAAAAATCCCGGATCGTACTCATCAAGCCGTGAACGTAATTCGTCGCGTTCTTCTTCGGTGAGTTTGGGTAGTTCTTCCAGGATTTCGGCTAGGCTCATAGGTTTAGCGCGAAGTTGCTACAATTTCAGAGCGACATCAACCAATCGTTGGCTGGCTTTGCAGGATTGGTTTTAGAGGGGTGTTTCAAAAGTTGACGTCTGCCTTGAATGAGCGCTGCTCCGGGCCAAAGGGACCGTACGACCGCTTGGGAAGAGCGCATTCCTGGTCAGAGTCAAGCTGCTCTTGTGATTTCGTTGATCAGCCGAAGGACGATTCCGGCGCGTCCGCGATATGTTGACGGCTCGGACACGATCCCAAGAAGAGCTGCGTCACGACGCCGTTGTGCGATGACCGGAAAGTGAGCAAACCACGATCCGCGCCTGTCAAGGGCCCGGGTTTTCTCGCACAGGGTTTCAAGATCGGCCTATCCCATCGAGGTAGTTTCCTTAAAATGAAAATCACTCCCGATGTGTTTGAAGCCTACCTGAAGTGCCCGACCAAATGCTGGCTGCGAGCAACCAACGAACCATCCGCCGGCGGAACCTACCCAGAATGGGTGAAGGCGCAGAATGACTCTTACCGGGTGAGCGAGGCACGCCGGCTGGTTGCCGAGTTTCCGAATAACGAAGTCGCGCTTTCGCCAGACATGAAGAATTTCAAAGCTGCCAAGTGGCGGTTGGCTTCCAGCTTGGCGGTGCACGCGCAGATGGATTCCTGTACCCTGGAATCCGAACTTCACGCGTTGGAACGCGTACCCGCCGAGGGCTGGGGCAAACCGACTCGGTTCATCCCTATTCGCTTCGTCTTCACCAACAAGCTAAGCAAGGACGACAAACTGCTGCTGGCCCTCGATGCCTTCGCGCTCTCGAAATCGCTGGGACGTGAAGTCAGTATCGGTAGAATTGTCCACGGTGACGACCACACCACGCTGAAGGTGAAGACCTCGGCTATGACAAGCGAGGTGCGAAAGCGTCTCGAGAGAATCGCCACTCTGTTGTCCAATCCTGCACCGCCAGACCTCGTATTGAACCCGCACTGCCCCGAGTGCGAATTTCAAGCTCGTTGCCGGCAGAAGGCAGAGGAAAAAGATGATCTCAGCCTGTTGTCGAATATGTCCGCAAAGGAGCGCAAGAAATTCCACACCAATGGTATTTTCACCGTCACCCAACTTTCCTACACGTTCCGGGCACGCCGGCGGCCAAAGCGGCTCGCTGGCAAGCGCGAGAAGTATCACCACTCGCTGAAGGCGCGGGCAATTCGGGAGCAGAAAATACACATCGTTGGCAGCCCGGAACTCAAGATCGAAGGCACGCCCGTTTATCTGGATGTCGAGGGGCTGCCGGATCGCGATTTCTACTATCTCATCGGCGTGCTCATCGGAAACGGCGAATCTGCTGTTCAGCACAGCTTGTGGGCGGACACCATCAAGGAAGAAGGAAAGATTTGGATGCAATTCCTTGGCATCCTTGAAACGGTAGAGAATCCCCACCTGATTCACTATGGCAGCTATGAAACGATATTCTTGAAAGAAATGCTCCGCCGTTACGGAACCCCAACACAAGACTCCGCTGTGTTGGCGGCGATAAATAAGCCACTGAATTTGGTGTCAATAATCTTCGCTCAGTTATACTTCCCTGTTTCAAACCGGTTAAAGGAGATCGCCCGTTGGCTTGGGGCTGAGTGGTCGGATAATACTTGTTCAGGATTGGATTGCGTCGTTCAAAGATGCGACTGGCAAGAAGATCGGAGTGCTCTTATCCAAAACAAACTGGTCATTTATAACGCTGAGGACTGTCTCGCATTGCAACTAGTCGTTGAGGAGGTCACCGCCCTCCTTTGCGAGAGTCGCGACAGCAGCCCACAAGGTAGCGACAAAATTGTTAAAACCGACTCGCTGAAGCGCGATCTTCCTCACCATCTTGGAACAATCACGTTTGTGGTCCCAACATTCGAGCAGATAAACAAAACAGCCTACTGGGACTATCAGCGGGAAAAAATACAAGCGAGATCCGCCAAATTCCCGACATTTTCTAGCGAAAACAAGCGCCGCAAGGTGTCGAAGATTCGGCAGTTTAACAAGACGATTGAGTTTCCCTCCATTACGTCGTGTCCTACCTGCGCGTCTTCGAAAATCTTCAAAACCGCCAAGATCAAAAAGACAGTGCGTGATCTCAAGTTTGGTAGAACGGGTGTGAAGCGTTGGATAGTAAATTACATAGGTCACCGCTATCGCTGCAGCGTTTGCGGAACAACATTCTCCGACCGCTCACCGGAATGGCCACAGCACAGCGAAGGTGCGGGCTTGCTCGCGTATGTGGTTTATCAACTGATCGAACTGCGTATCTCTAACAGAGTGGTTGATCGATCCCTGAGTGACTTATTCGGGATGAGATTGCCACGTATCGTAGTAAATCGTCTAAAATCCAGAGCAGCCAAGATCTATAGCGAAACGTGTGACACAATGCTTGTGAAACTTGTAGGCGGAAACGTATTGCATGTGGATGAGACACCGATCAGTCTCGAAGGAGTACAGGAATACGCCTGGGTATTCTGCAATGCGAACCAGATCGTATTTTGGCGTACTGAAACCCGCGAAGGCCACTTCCTGAAGGAACTTCTCGAAGATTACAAAGGTATCTTGGTTAGCGACTTCTATCCAGCCTATGATGCAATCCGATGTCCACAACAGAAATGCTTGGTTCATCTAATGAGGGATTTTAACAACGATCTTTTGAAAGAGGCTTTTAACGATGAACTCAAGGCGCTGGCTCAAGAATTCGGTGACCTATTAAAGCAAATCGTGGAGACAATAGACCGCTTCGGTTTGAGAGCTCGCTACTTGCGCAAGCATGGGCAAGGTGTCGCCCGCTTCTTTCGAAGACTTTCAAGTCAGGTTTACAGGACCGAGACCGCCGCGAGATACCAGAGACGGTTCGAGAAGAACCGCCAAACCCTCTTCACCTTTCTCGAACACGACGGCGTCTCTTGGAATAACAACACAGCTGAACATGCTATTAAAGCGCTCGCAGCCCTGCGCAGGGCAATTGGCGGAAAGTCGACAGAAGGAGGGACAGACGACTATCTTATTTTGTTGAGTATTTGTGAAACGTGCAAATGCTGCGGGGTTCGCTTTTTAGATTTCCTCCGTTCTGGTGAGAAGGACGTTCACGCCTTCGCGGAGAATCCGCGTGGGCGCAGGCGGCGGCCGTTGGTGTTGGGGCGGGGTAGAAAACCGGTTTAAGCAACGGGGCTGGCAGTCAGAAACTTTCAAGCACCCGTGATCGATCGAGGCTAAAGATGACTTGGGAGGAAGTTTGCGAGCCGGCGCCGTTCATCCTGCAGGAGAACACTAAGTGTTGCATCAACGAGACTCTTGGCGCGACGGTGTCGACTGCATTTACCCTGTCTTCGACAGTGTGAAAACTTAGGTTATTGGCGCTGAATGACTTACCTTAAGGCCAAAGGGGAACTGGTGGTGGAAGTCGCTAAACGGCAACGAGTTGAAGATTGAGTGATTGGGCTTCTTTTTTGAGCCATTTGATGCGCTGCAGCCGGAATTTAAGTTCATAGTGATGGATGCCCTGTTCGACGTAATTTTGCCCGTAGCGGAGCATGCGGTAGACTAACCGAGCAAGATGATGAGCCATGGCAACGATTGCTTTGGGAGCACCAAGTCTGGCCTTCAGGCGCCGGTATTTCGCTCCGAGTGCGCTTTTGCTATAAGTCAGGCTCTGGGCGCAAAGTCGTAGGGTGTCAGCGGCTCGATTGTAGACTTTGCGCGTGGCTCGATGGAGCACTTTTCCTCCGCTGATATTATAGAGTTGTTTGGGCATAGACCCAGAAAGGAGCAGAACTGCTTTTCGGTCTTCCAGTTAGTCATATCCAGGCCTCCTCGGAGATGATGATCCCACAGTGGATAAGGACCGAACTGTCTCGCGACGTTCTGAACCCAGCTCGCGTACCACTTTAACCGGGAACAGCCGGACCCTTGGGTCTGGGCTGATCGCTCTTTAACAGCGGGAATTTTAGTCAAATCGACTCCGCACACACGGTGCAGCTGAGTTTTTAAATTCTTGGGCGAGTTGATTTCTTCGGCTCGAGATTCGAATTGGGCCAGATGATGCTGGATGCAACAGTCACAATCCTGAATTTTGATCTGGATAAAACGGTAGGTTTCGAGCGCAACTTTCAAGGCGAAGAGCAGTGCCACGTCCCAATTGCCATGCAAACTTTTGGCCACCGTTTCGCGTGATGTCTTAATCCGTGAACTGCACAAGGCGGCAAGCTGCTTTGGATCTCTTTCCCGCTAATAATCGCTTCCAGGATGTTCAAACCCGTTTCGCCAACAATATCACTGATGACGTTGCTCAATTGCACATTCATTTCGAAGAGTGCCTTTTGCATATGGTGAACGGCTTGAGTACTGGCCACTACCAAGTTGTCGCGCAGGCGCATATAGGTGCGTAGCTTGCGAACCTGCTGATCAGGACGAAAGGATCCATTGAGCAGACCGAAGCTGTGAAGCTTTTGAATCCACTGGCAATCGAGCACGTCGGTTTTGGTTCAGCGGGGCACGTGCTTCACATGGCGTGCATTGACCACCCGAATTGCAAAGCCATACTGCTCCAAAACTTCGTAAAGACTGATCCAGTAAATACCCGTTGATTCCAGCGCGACGGTTTGTATCCCGCAGCGCTTTAACCAAGCCG
Organism: uncultured Verrucomicrobiae bacterium; assembly: GCA_963782115.1. Lineage (GTDB taxonomy): Bacteria > Verrucomicrobiota > Verrucomicrobiia > Chthoniobacterales > JAFAMB01 > JAFAMB01. The sequence continues at coordinate 19,459 of CAWAIK010000009.1, read as the reverse complement.
CCAATTCATGAAGGTCTGGAGTAAAGGCTTGGAAGGTTCGTACCGGTTTTGGATCTCGATCGCACGGCACTGCTACGAGGTGTTCTTTGGCCCCGACGTCGATACCCGCCGCATTTGGATTGACGATGGGTAAGACCTGCAGATTAACACTTTTATTGGCGTTTTTCTTTTTCCTGCGCATAGCTTGCTCCTGGTGAAAAATGGGGGCAGGCTCGGCCCGGTGGCGGAATCGGTTTAGTAATCTCTCCAACGGGGTCGAGCCTCCCTGACCCCCTTCAGGCTGCCACCAAACAATTCACCGCCAAAACACCGGAACCATGCTAGCTAACGGGCACAAAGGCACCAAATAAGCGTCGGTCTTGGCTTGCCGCTCCCGCTCCGCTGCAATATGCGCGCGCAGACAACAATTCCCAGTTCCTTGTACAAGTCACGAATCCGCAGGCATTTGTGAACGCTAGCTATAATAGTTCCCCAAAACGCCTGCGGGTTCTTGTTGCGGCAAGAAACGTTCTGTTCACGCCGGTAACCCGCTGTTGATGATTTAGTCTAGACTTACCTATTAGGTTGAACTGATCCAGTTTCTTAGGAGCCCAGTTGCAAGACCTCAAGCTGCGCTCGGATGAGTGCATGGCGTCCGGTCAATGCCTTTTTCGTCTCCCATGATAAATCGGCCAAATTGGGAAGCGACAACGATGCAAACATGTTCCGCCGCGGCTGGAGTGATGGCTGAAGAAGGCGAAGTTGACGCCCCGATGTTCATGGGTTCCCATGGTAACGGAACGCCCATTCGAACTTCAGTGCGTTCGGAAATCTCTGGCACGTAATCTTGCAGTGCGCGTTCAGGCGTCTTCATGCCCGTATGAATCACCGCTGCCCAGGATTCGCGCCTCTTCGAGGGGAACCGCCACACCGTCGCAGTGCGGAATCACTCGCGCCGTATAATCCGCTGGTAGACGGGCGGCAGACACAGCCGCGCCGTAAACGTAGTAGCCCGACGCGCCGGCCAGTTGGCGAAAGCGCTTCATTTCCTGGCGCACAGGAGCACTGCCCATGACGCCCTCGGCGTAAAGCTCTACCCGCACCGCCTCGGGGTCGAAGTCATTGAGGCACATCTGAACTTCAAATACGTGCTGTTCGCCACGAGTCTCAACCTTCGTGTCGCCGAGTTGTAGCGTGGCCCATTTGTGTTCCAGACTGTGCTGCCAATCGACCATTTGCCTGCCGATTGCGCCCTTATGGGCAATGCGCAAATGGTAGGCGGTAGCAGCCGGGAGGTAGTGTTGCTCGGTATATTCGCGCACCGTTCGATCGGCGGAGAAGCGCGGTGTCAACGCCGCCATGCTTTCCCGCATCCGCTTGACCCATGCGGTGGGGATGCCGTTCTCGTCTCGGGTATAAAACTCCGGAATTACCTCCCGCTCTAGCATGTCGTAAAGAGCGTCGGCTTCGAGACCGAGCGAGATCGTCGCCATGCTCCCGACCGTCTCCCAGCGCCCAACCCACTTCAGGCGTGTATGCTTCCGCCCGCCAGCCGTCCAATTCCGAGAGATTGATGCCCCGATTGACGAGCACCTTCATGCCGCTCGTGCCACTGGCCTCCCAAGTCCTCCGCGGCGTGTTGAGCCAGAGGTCCACGCCTTGCACCAGGTGCCCGGTCAAATGCATGTCATAGTCACTGAGGAAGATCTCGTGGGGGCGGGCCTCGGGCGCCGGATGAAATGTGTCCATTCCTGAATCAATGCCTGCCCCGCCTGGTCTGCCGGATGGGCCTTGCCAGCAAGGATGAGTTGCACTGGGCGCTGAGAATTGGTTAGCAGACGAAGCAATCGCTTTGGGTCGTGCAGCAACAGGTCCGGTCTCTTGTAGGTCGCGAAGCGGCGCGCAAAGCCCAGTGTCAACGCATTGGGATCAAATAGATGCTTCGCCCCGCTAACCGCCTCGGGCGACGCGCCGGAGACGGCCAGTTGCCTGGACAATCGCTGGCGGACGAATTCAACAAGAGTCATGCTGGCCTCGGTGCGAAATTGCCAAAGGCTGGCGTCGGAGAGGCGGCGAATGTCCTGATCCAGGGTCTCTGTCGTCCCCAGCCAGCGGTCTTTTCCACAGGCTTTTGTCCAGAGATCGTCGGATGCCGCCGATTCCCAGCTCGGCATGTGAACTCCGTTGGTCACGTGTCCGACGGGGACTTCGTCCTCTGGCCAGTGGGGAAAAAGAGGCTCAAAGAGCTGCCGGCTCACTTTGCCATGCAAGCGACTCACGCCATTCACCGCCCCGCTCCCCCGGATGGCAAGATAGGCCATGTTGAAACTTTCCGACGAGTCGTTCGGATTCTGCCGGCCCAGGGCCAGCAAATCGTGGAGTGTTATGCCGAGCTGCTGTTCGGCGTAACCACCGAGGTATTGCTCGATGAGGGCCGGAGCGAAACGGTCAAAGCCGGCAGCGACTGCCGTGTGGGTGGTGAAGAGGTTCCCGGCTCGCGTGACGGCCAGCGCGACCTCGAAGGGCTGCCCTGTCTCTTGCATGAAACTATGGGCGCGTTCCAACACGGCAAAGGCCGCATGCCCTTCATTGAGATGACAGACTTCCGGCTGGGTGCCAAGTGCGGTGAGCAGCCGCCAGCCACCAATCCCGAGAAGCATTTCTTGCTTGAGACGTAACTCCGGGCCGCCCCCATACAACTCACTGGTGATCCCTCGATGAGCAGGAAAGTTCGCCGCGTCATTGCTGTCCAGCATGTAAAGCTTGACTCGACCGACTTGCACCTGCCAGGCGCGCAGCCAGACCGAATAACCGGGTAAGGCGATCTCCAAGCGCAACCAATAAGCAGCGCAGGTCAGGGAACCCTGCGAATGATTCTGCTGAAACCACGCGGGCGCCGCCACCGATTGCCGCTTGGTCTGCATCAAGCCATCAACGTTCTTGCGAAAAACGGAATCGGCCAACACGCGCTCGATCTGGTCCCGCGAGACCGTCTGCAGGACAACCCAGGGGCTATGCGTGATTTCCCACAGTTCGGGATCAAGCTGCCGCCACACTTTGTCAGTAGCATGATTCCACGACCAGCGCATATCCAGGGCAAGCTCCGCCAGGGAATCGCGCGTATGCTGACACGCGAAACAGCGATCAAATCCGCTTGCGGGTTCATTTACCTCCCCGCTCATCGATCGGAACATAGGACGCCAGCGGTTCGCCCATGTAAATCTGCCGAGGACGGCAAATGCGTTCGCGTTCGGTTGCATTGAGTTCGCGGTAATTAGCAATCCAGCCCGGCATGCGGCCAATTGCGAAAACCACCGTGAACATCTCCACTGGGATCCCGATGGCTCGCATGATGATGCCGCTGTAGAAATCAACATTTGGATAAAGCTTGCGCTCGATGAAGTACGGGTCGTGCAAAGCGGTTCGTTCCAGCCGGCGAGCTATATCCAGCAGTGGATCGCTGACCTCGAGTGTTTCCAGCAACTGGTCACATTCTCTTTTGATCATGTTCGCCCTTGGATCGTAATTTTTGTAAACTCGATGGCCGAAACTTATCAGCCGGCGACTACTCTTTTTGTCCTTGGCCGCTGCGAGGAAACGCGATCCATCGTCGCCCTCCCGGTGAATCTGTTTCAGCATTTCGATTACCGCTTGGTTTGCACCGCCATGAAGGGGTCCCCAAAGCGCACATATCCCCGAGGCGATGCTCGCAAACAGATTGGCCTTGCTGGACGCAACCATTCGTACCGTAGAGGTTGAGCAGTTCTGCTCGTGATCGGCATGGAGCAGAAAAATCAAATCGAGCGCGCGGACGACTTGTGGCTTGAGTTCGTAATCGCCGTAAGGCTCGGAGAACATCATGTGCAGAAGATTGGCCGAGAATTTGTATTGCGGTTTGGGATAGATAAACGGAAGCCCACGCGATTTCCGGTAAGCAAACGCGGCGATGGTACGAACTTGAGAAAGGATAAGGGCTGTCTCTTCATCAAATTTCTCTATCGCCTGAGGCGCAAGGAGTTCCGGGTAGTAGCAACCGGCTGCGGTGATCATCGAAGAAAGGATTGCCATCGGGTGAGCATTGGACGGGAAACCCTCGAAGTGAAATTTCATATCTTCGTGAATCAACTGGCGTTTTGTCAGCAGGTCGGAGAAGCGCCGGAGCTCGGCGTGCGTGGGAAGTTTTCCGTAAATGATCAGGAACGCAGTCTCGACGAAGCTCGATCGCTCGGCCAGCTCCTCAATCGGGATGCCGCGGTAGCGAAGGATGCCCTTTTCCCCATCAATGAAGGTGATGGAGCTCGTACAGGAACCGGTGTTTCCGTAACCACTGTCGAGGGTGATTAAACCGGTCTCGTCTCGAAGTTTACTAATGTCGATTGCCCGCTCACCAGCGCTTCCGGTAATCAGAGGCAACTTCGCCTGGTTGCCATCCCAGTGCAGTTCAGCACATTCACTCATAGATCGTTTTTTCGCGGTTTAGCTGTCTTAGGCCGAAAAAGAAGCAATAAACGGGCCGCGCACAAAAGTCCTAACTCAAAAGGCCAGATTTTAACGCTTAGGGCTTGTAAGAAAATAAGTATTACAAGTTAGGGTTTAGTGGTAGAATGAGGGTAATGGAAGACTTTGATGCTGTCAGGCAACGCTTCTCGAGAATTTCCGGCGCTCTCAACGAACGGCTGCGGCGATTGTTCGCCGCGACCGAGGCTGAAGTTCTTGGCTATGGCGGCGTTTCCTTGGTGGCTCGCGCGACAGGAGTATCGCGACGCGCTATCACGGAAGGATTGGCGGAACTGAGCAGTGGAGTGAGTTACGTCCCGGAGAAGACGCCGGAGTGGATTCGCCGTCCGGGTGGAGGGCGTAAAAAGGCAGTGGTGCTCGATACCACTTTGCAAAGTGATTTGGAAAGCCTCATCGAACCGCTCACTCGTGGGGATCCACAGTCCCCGCTACGGTGGACTTGTCAAAGCTTGCGCCAACTCGCCACGCAACTCACCGCGCTCGGGCATCCGGTCAGCCACACCTTGGTGGGCGAACTACTGCGCAAGATGGGTTACAGTCTTCAAGCCAACCAGAAGACCAAGGAAGGTGCCACACACCCGGACCGCAATGCGCAGTTCAAGTTCATCAATGCGCGCACCAAAAAGGAATTGGCGGCCGGCAATCCAGTCATCTCGGTGGACACCAAGAAGAAGGAGTTGGTGGGCGATTTTAAGAACCACGGACGCACTTATCGAGCCAAAGGCAACCCCGAGAAGGTCCGCGTGCATGACTTCAGCATCCCTGAACTGGGGCGTGCAAACCCCTATGGAGTTTATGATCTGGCCCACAACATGGGCTGGGTGAGCGTCGGCACAGACCATGACACGGCTGCCTTTGCCGTGGAAACGATCCGGCGTTGGTGGAAATCGATGGGAGCGACGCTTTATCCCAAGGCACAGTGCTTGCAAATCATGGCCGATGGGGGCGGCAGCAATGGTTCGCGGGTGCGGTTATGGAAAGTTGAACTTCAGAAACTGGCCGAGGAACTGGGCTTCCCCATCCAAGTTTGCCACCTACCACCGGCGACTAGCAAATGGAACAAGATCGAGCACCGGTTGTTTTCCTTTATTAGCATGAACTGGAGTGGAAAGCCCTTGGTCAGCCATGAAGTGATTGTCAACCTGATCAAAGCGACCAAGACGGCGCAAGGTTTGCGAGTGGAAGCCGAAATTGATCACACCATCTATCCCGCCGGACAGAAAGTGAGCGACGAGCAGATGGCTCAGATCAACCTCACCATGGAGAGCTTTCACGGTGAATGGAACTACACCATCGCACCCCTCCAACAACAACTCAAGTTGTAACATTTATTTATTTACAGATCCTTAGTTAGACACTAAGGGTGCAGCACTTCTTGGGAAACGGTGCACCGACGACGTCCAGGTTTGGCAAAATCGAAGTGTCCTTAGTTAAGTTAGCGATGAACAAAATTTCGAACGTTTCCTGGAGACGGCTCTGCCTCGGGTCCGACCATTTATCCGTCGTATGCAGGGGAGGCTGCCGGGCAATTTTGAAGGCGATGAGCTTGAAAATATTGCGGTTCCCGGCCCTGGCGCAAAAAGCCATATGCTCGCGTGAAAGACGATAGTAACGGATCGACCGAGCTTAAAAATCTGTTTCCTAAGCTAGATCGGACGGGATGCAGCGCAGTTGAACGGACAGTTGAAGGAGTGGGAGGCTGGTTTTGATCGCAACCAAACCGCATGGAGCGAAGAAGCCAAAAGCCTCGCACAGAAAAGCTTGAACGCCGCCTTCCGGGCCGCCCGGGAAAATTCGGTACGATTGATGGAAGAATCCTCCAGGGAAAACGCCGCTCTGATACGCAAAGCCTTCGATGATGGCTTTGGACGTATGCGCGAAACGCTGGCGGTTGCACAGGTAATTGTCTGGCTCGCTCTGGCCGCCGCGCTCGTAGCCGCTGGCATCACGGCTTGCTACATCTTGCGACTCCACTAAACGCCAGAAAAAAAGAGGAGCGGAGAAGAAGCGCGCTGGCAGCTTGCTCGCGAAGGATATCACTCTACATCAGAGGACCTAGCTCGTCTTTCGCCGCTAGACTTCGGCTGGCAGGGTACGGGTTATTAGACGACGTAGACTTTACAATAAGAGATCTGGAGGGATACCCAGCTCATTGCGGGCTGTGAACCAATCGGACGATGCATCCCCAAAGTGGCTCCCTTCCCCCCTTTGGACACGTCCCAGCCAGATCGCGAATGCGCGGTTCCGCACCTCGTTGCGCAGTTCCTGCAGTTTTGATTCAGCCACCACCGACTTTAATCCTTCGAGAGCGGTGTAATCCTCAAGCGTGCTCAGCTGCGCACCTTCCACGACGACCTGAATTGCGCGTCGCACGATCTTCACGGGCGGGCCGAAACGATCCACGAGTTCATTCCACGAGGCGATGATTTTAGCGTTCGTGTTCAGGGCGCTGTGAACGTTGACCCGCACGGCGCTCAGCGAGCTTTCGATCAGATCCTGCACGCGGCGCTGCGCATCGGGCACCGATGTGGCCTGGTAAACACCCAGCGTTTTCTCGAACAGATCAATCGTCTGATTGCTCGTGCGGTTGAACGTCTCGACAAACTCCTCCATCCGCTTGCGAGCCTGCGGGAAAGCGTCCGCCGTCATCGATTCGAGCCTCGCCTGGAACTCCTCGGGGGAGCCTAGCTTGGTGAGCAGGTCTTTCCAGAGGTTCACAGATTCCTCCTGAAGTTGAATTCCCGACTTCAGGGCCTTCTCATAACTGCGCATGGCCTCGTGATATACCTCGTCAATGGTTTCCGCCGTTGCCGCGGTTGACTTTTTGGTAGCTTCAGCACTCATTCCTTTCTTCTTTTCTTTGTTTTCGTTGTGAGGGCTCCAGGTGATTCCTAAGCCGTTTCTAGACCGAAATCTTCTCGATTTCATCAAGTGTTAGCTGATCATCCGTTCTATCGTAAAGCTTCGTTGTGCAAGGGCTCTCATGCGCCGCGATCTTCTGAGCAGTTTCGAGTGTTCCGTTGTTTTCCAAGTAAACTGTGAACTGCCGGCGCTCGACCACAGAGCGAAAAGCAAGTCCAAGCCCTAACGGTCGAGGAGATCCTCGGGAAGCGAAAATCGAAGGCGCCACAGCGCGGTAAGACTTGCTTGAAAGCAAAAACGCCCCAAGCTTAGCGAAGATCGTTATGGCCACATCGGTTCTCCAACTACAGCCCGAGGAACAGACCCTCCGGAGGCTCACGATCGCCGAATACCACAAACTGGTCGGAGCAGGGGTTCTTCACCCAAAAGAACGCGTTGAACTCCTCGACGGCCTACTCGTCCAAATGGCTCCCATCGGTCCACGCCACCAGTCCATCGTTGATCAGTTCACCGAGGAATTCAGTGCACAGAACAAAGGCCGATACAAAGTCAGCCCTGGAAGGCCAATTCCAATTCCCGATTTCAACGAACCGCAGCCAGACATGGTGCTCTTCAAGAGAGGCGTGCCCACTGAGAGACATCCCTCACCGAACGAAATATACCTTGTGGTTGAGGTGTCTGAAACCACGCTGAAGCAAGACGAAGGCAAAAAACTCCTGGCATACCAGGACGCTGGAATTGCGGAGTATTGGATCGTGGATGTTGCGGCCAAGGTAGTCAGGATACACCGGCTGAACCAAGCCAAAACTTACTCCGAGGAGACCCACTCCAAAGACACTATCGCCTTACAGGCGTTTCCAGATGTCACAATCGACCTGGGGAATCTCTTTTGATCGCTCCCCCGTCGCGCAGGATCACCCGGATTTCCCCCAATCCCATTTGTGGGAATCTGTCAGCAGTCGACTGACGAGCGACATAACTCTGTCGCAATTGGCTACCGGGAAAACGCTATTCGTCGGTCACCTGATGCTCCGGATTTACATGAAATAGGAGCTGCCGCCGGAGGCTTTATGGCAGCGCTGTTTTCGCCCCCGCTTCGCTCGATCGCTCCAAGGAGCCGTCGTTGTTTGCCTGATCAAGAGAACCTCACCCGTTCTGCTTGAGAGCGGACTGCGCCTACGTCCAGACCCTGTACCTGAAATCGGACGACCTGCCATCTTCGAATTTAGAAACTGTTTTGCAGCGTTTCGCGCCTAAAAGAAAGTTGGACCAGACTATCCGCGTGAGTTGTTGGTCCGAACCGACCAGCTTTCACAGATCCAGCAAACAATCCAAAGCGTTGTGCGACATCCTGGACCTTCAGCTTTTTGCCGTTATCGATGAAAGCGGCCGCAGCGTGATTGTCTTCGATGGGCGTCTTCGTTTTGGACGCATTCATCCCGAAGTAGCCGGAAGAATGAGGCAGGCAATTCATCGGCGCGAAGAGGCTTGGAGAACCCAGCAAACGGATGACCAAGTCGCCATTTTGAAGGTAACGGATGATTCAGCGTTTGATATAAGGCTCACCGATTTTCTCCGCATTGATTCCAGGGACAATTGCGAAAGACCGATGACAGTCGAAGACTTCGCTAACGATGTTGCGATAGAGAACTTTACCGCCTTCACGGATCCAATTAGCATCCGCATGTCGGCAGAGCAGCCGCCGGTTGGAGAATCTAACTGATGTACGGATGGATCAAACCGCGAAACAGCCCGAGTTTCCTCCGACTCGCGCGCGCCCTTCCCATGTTTTCAGCGGAAGGTTTGTACAATTCATTCAGTGTCGCTCCGCTTCTGTTCGCTGCCCTTGAGGAGGTCTTTTTACGGGTGCCGAGGAGGTCTTTTTGCAGGAACCTGATTACCCTTTTGATCCCTCAGGAAATCTGACTTCGAGACCGAGGCCCGCGCCCGGCGGTTTCATGGCGTGACGGCCTTGCGAGCTTCGACCAGCCAAGTCTGTGAGACCGCGGCATCGTCGTAGTAGTGATGCCTGAGGCATTCCCCGAGCAGGCTGTCCAGGAGCGCGCAGCGTTTTTGGAGCCATGCGATCGTTGCGTCTTTGTCGGCTTCGGTTATGGGCTTCGCAGACGGAAGCGTCACTTTTAAATGGCGGTGCTCTCCAGTCTCCAGCTCCGCTATGAACACCGTCACTGGATCTCTGGGACGTGACAGAATCCGTTGGGCTATCCATTCTTGAGTTATTTTGGTGGCCTCTTCGAGGTTTTCGGCTTCGAATCTGTCTTCCACTAAATAACCAACGCCTTCACTTGCGGGGTTGTGTCGCTCAGCGATGCCACCCGCCTCCTCGTCTTGGATATAGATGTGATATTTCATCGGATGGGAGGTTGCTACCGAGTGGGGTCGTAAAGCGTGATGGTGCCCGTACCGTGCTGATCCGTTTGAGCGCTCCGCACCTTCCAGGTTTGACCCGGAAAAACCTGGAGCGTGATTGAGCGGCCATCTGGGGATACCTCATAGCCGAGCGAAGCTCCGATCGTCGCCAGGTCTCGGGCTAGCCGGGCCTCGGGCGCTTTCGCGTGCTCCTGGTCGATGTGCGTTTGGTGTAGCACCATGATCAGGACCCCGACGGCCATCCCGAGCACTGCCGGGGTGCCAGCAGCACGCCTGCAGAAATTTACTCTAAGCTGCCCTTTGAACCGCTCCTTGGAGTAATTTTTCACCAGAAAACTGCCAAAAACGAGATTTGAAGCCGTTTCTTGCGTGAAATACTTGCGTACAATACACATTGTGCGCAGGATTCCTCCGTCAACTCCTGTATTGTACGCAATAAACAAGGGGTCTAACGCGGGGGTCAACATTGCATAAAATACACCTTACTTCCCTCATCACTCGGTGGTTGAAAGCGTTCACGGAAGTAATGAAACGCGAGGACCTCTCACCCGTCACTGTACGCGGCTACGTCTCCGATCTGGAGATGTTCTTCGCCTGGTTAAAACAATCGCGTGGGGTCAGGCTCGGGCTCAACCAGATCAGCACGATTGATCTGATCAACTATCGCCAACATCTCACTGCGGTAAAAGGTCTCAAGCCGGCGACCGTCAATCGCAGGCTTGAGGCGCTGCGACGGTTCTGTAAGTGGGCGCATAGTCAAAAGCTCATGAAAACTGACGTCGCACAAGAACTCAAGGCGATGCGCATGGTCCGGAGCCAAAGGCCGATCGGCTTAGTCGAGCCCGAGGTTCATATGCTGTTGCGGGCTGCCGGTCAGTCGCGTCATGGCCTCGCGAAGCGTAACTATGCATTGATCCAACTGATGCTCCAGGCTGGCCTACGGGTCGGCGAAGTCGCAGCGCTATCGGTCGGCGACGTGCGCATCCGCGAGCGTTCCGGGATTGTGCGGATCCGGCAGGGCGAGGGCGGAAGAGCGTGAGGTGCCGCTCAACGCAACGGCCCGGCGAGCGTTGGGTCTTTATCGAGAATCCCGGGGAAAAATCAGCGCGGACGACTCCTTGTTCACTAACGCTCGCGACAAAAGGCTTCCCACCAGAACCATTCAAGCTGTGATCACAGAATTGGCCAGGCGCGCCAAGATCTCGCGCGTGAAAGTCTCTCCTCATACTTTGCGGCACACTTTTGCACTGAACTACCTGCGGCAGAATCCTGGCAAACTGGTTGACTTGGCCAGCCTGCTCGGGCACGAATCGCTCGACACGACCGCGATTTATACGCGGCCCTCTAAAGAAGAGTTGGCGGCGGATCTGGAACGGAGCCGCTTAAATGTCTATTGATAGAGATCGTCCATCCGCTCAACGGAAGCCGACTGCGCGTGTGCGCCCAAGTAAGCTGGTGCTACCGGTAGACCCAGCCGACGAGGAACTGGCACGTGACTGGACGCTTGTCAGAGGCTGATAAGGCGGAGGCGCGGCGTTGTCGCGGCGACACGTTGCGCAATTACGGGCGCTTCCTCGACGATTACGTGCAAAGCTGGAGCGCAAATTAGTCGAGGAGATCGTCGCCAATCGAATCACACTCCGGGACATTGACCCGCGCATGGTGGACTACTTGGCGCAACTGGCCAAGAGATACGACGCGCAGGCGCTGAAACGATTCGCGCCAGCGAAGCGCTATGCGCTTGTCGCCTGTTTTCTGGCCGAGACACGAAAGACGCTGCTAGACCACGTTGTGGAGATGCACGACCAATATCTCATCGACATGTGCCGCCGGGCGCGTAACGCCTTTGAGGAACAGCATCGACAGTTTCGCCGCAAGGCCAAGGAAGGCTTGGAGATGGTCCTCGCTTCAGTCGATATCTTGCTGGACCCAGCAAGATCACGCGAGAACAGGCTTGACCGGCTATATCAACAGATCGATGAGCAAACCTTGCGCGAGGCGGTGATGAGCTGCCGCTACTTCAAGCGCCTCGAAGAGCGCGGCTATCTCGACGAGTTGTGCGCACGGTATGCACCCCTGCGTCGCTATCTGCCGACCTTCTTTGGACTGCCCTTCCAGGCGGAGACCGGAAGCGAGTCGTTACTTGCTGCGATCGATCTCGTACGCCGCCTTGATTCGGATGAAATGAAAACTCTGCCTGTGGATGCACCGTGCGAGTTTGTGCCGGCGGCATGGCGCGCGGCCCTTGAAGGTGAGGACGGCTCGCTGGAACGCAACTTATGGGAAATCGCGCTCGGCCTTGCGGTCCGTGATGCGTTACGGGCGGGCGATCTCAATCTTGCTGAGAGTCGCAGGCATGTCTCGTTCTGGAACCTCGTCTATGATGAGAACCAGTGGGCAAACCAGCGCAAAGAGGCATACACGGCGCTGGGCCTTCCGAATGAGGCCGACCGAGTGCTGGATAAGTTGTGCCAGGAATACATGGAAGCGCTCAAGCAAGCCGAGGGCGGTCTCCCGGATAATCCGTTTGCAACGCTAAGAGATGGAAGACTGCACTTGAAGCGTCCCGATGCGCTGGAAGTTCCTGAACGTGTTAAGCAGATAAAGCGTATCATTGAAACAAGTCTGCCCCACGTCCGGATTGAGGATTTGTTGCAGGAGATCGACCGGTTATGTAGATTCACCCGGGAGTTGAGGCCGCTAAGCGGATACGAACCGCGCGTAGGTAACCTCTATCAGACTTTGCTAGGGGCGCTAATTGCTCATGGAACTAACCTGGGTCTCGTGGGGATGGCTCACAGCGTCGAGGGGATCACAGTCGATATGCTGCAATACGTCTCGCAGATGTTTCTGACCGAGACCACGCTGAAATCGGCGAACACGATATTGGTCGATTATCACCACCGCCTCGCGCTCAGCTCTATATATGGCACCGGAATTGCCTCTTCTTCAGACGGCCAACGGTTTGGAATTCAGGCCAGTTCACTGTTGGCCTCCTTTTATCCGCGATATTTTGGCTACTATGAGCGGGCGATCACGATTTTTACGCACACCTCCGACCAGTACAGTGTTTTCGGCACTCGGGTAATTTCGTGCTCGCCGCGCGAGGCATTGTATGTGCTCGACGGATTGCTGGAGAACGATACGGTTCTGCGTCCACGGGAGCACTACACCAACACGCATGGATTCACCGAGCAATTGTTCGGTCTGTGCTTTCTGTTGGGCTATTCGTTTATGCCGCGGCTGCGCGATCTGGCGGACCAACAACTCTACAAAGTTGATCGCACGCTACCGTTGGGACGGCTCCAGCCGCTATTTCACTCCGGAGTCGATCTGGATTTGATCCCCGAACAGTGGGATCAGTTAGTGAGAGTGGCGGCGAGTCTCCGTAATCGCGTGGTGCCCGCCCACATAGTGCTCCAGCGCTTGAGCAGCGCCTCGCCATCGGATCGAGTCGCTAAAGCACTGACGACGCTCGGCCGGATCGTCAAAACGATTTTCATACTGCGCTACATCCACGACGACAAAATTCGGCGCCGCGTACAGTTGCAACTCAATCGAGGCGAAGCGCGGCATGAATTGGCCCGCTGGTTGTTCTTTGCTAATCGCGGCGAATTTCGGACCGGTGATTACGAGGAGATTATGAATAAGGCGAGCTGCCTGAGTCTGCTGTCGAACGCAGTCCTGGTGTGGAACACGATCAAGATCGGCAATATCGTTGGGCAGCTGCGCGCAGCGGGTGAACAAATCGATGATGCTGATCTATCCAGGGTATCCCCATTGGCTCACCGCCATGTGATACCCAACGGTACGTACTTTCACAATCAGGCAGTTGGCAATGCTAAAGCTGGGGAGACGAAATGAATGCAGCTTATGTTTCCGCCGTTGCCGCTTTGGCCGGATCGCTAATCGGTGGACTGACGACTTTTGCGGCAGCATGGGTTACGCAGCGTCAGCAGGCGAATGTACAGTGGCTCTTGCAAGAGAAGACAAGACGGCAAGAGCTCTACCAGCAATTTATTGAAGAGGCATCGAAATTATATGTGGATGCACTTATTCACGATCAGGCGGCAATTCCACCGTTTGTAAGCCTTTACGCTTCGATCAACAAAATGAGGGTCGTCTCCAACCCCGGCATCGCCGAACGGGCAGACAAGGTCGTTCGAATCATTGTCGACACCTATGCCTTACCGAACAAGACTTTCCAAGAGCTGCGCGCGATGGTGGAGAGCGGCGAGCTCGACCCCTTGCGGGACTTCGGCGAGGCTTGCCGCGAAGAGCTTTCTCTTCTCTCTTCCCAAGCCCTCCAATTCAAATATCGTCGCGCGTGAACCGATCTCTTCTATCGAGGGCCGGCGCAGATCGTTCTGCAGCTTCGGGTGGCCTGCCGGCACTACCGAAAGGGTGCCCCCGCTTCTCGGATCACCGCAAATAGCCGCTTAAGGGATTGTCACTAAATAAGTGTATCAATTTTTCTTCAGAATGTATACTCTGGAGCTAATGATTGATATAGACGCGATAAAGCGTCGTTTCGAGAGTCTGTTGCCTACAGTGGATGAGCGGATGCGCCGAATGATTGCCGCTGCGGAAAGTCTCGCCATCGATTACGGAGGTATTTCCATTGTTTCTCGTGCCACGGGAGTCTCCAGGCGCGCGATTGCACGTGGCATCGTCGAATTAGGCAATCCCCCAATGCCTTCCGGCGGAGCTATCCGTAAACCTGGCGGAGGACGCAAGAGCACAGTGGAACAGGACGCGACGCTGGTGAGAGATTTGGAGCTGTTGATCGAGCCATTGAGCCGTGGTGACCCGGAGTCTCCGCTGCGCTGGACTTGCAAGAGCGTGCGCAAACTGGCCCAGGAATTGGGCCGCCACAATCATCGCGTCAGCCACCGTTTGGTGGCCGAGTTGCTGCACGACTTAGGTTATAGCCTGCAGGCAAACGCCAAGACTCTGGAAGGCTCTTCGCACCCTGATCGCAATGCTCAGTTTGAACATATCCACCGCAAGGTCCGGCGCTTCCTGAGGCAGGGTCAACCGGTCATCTCGGTCGATACCAAGAAGAAGGAGTTGGTGGGGGACTTCAAAAACGGAGGGCGAGAGCTACGGCTCAAGGGAGACCCGGAACAGGTGCGGGTACATGATTTCGTCATTCCCGAATTGGGACGGGTCACTCCCTATGGTGTCTACGATGTGGGCAAGAATCGAGGCTGGCTGAGCGTGGGTATTGACCACGACACAGCCACCTTCGCCGTGGAGAGCATCCGACGCTGGTGGCGTTCGATGGGCAAACCGGTCTACCGCCAAGCCCAGCGCTTGCTGATCACCGCCGACTCGGGCGGTAGCAACGGCTCACGGGTCAGGCTCTGGAAGCTGGAGTTGCAGAAGTTGGCCGATGAGACCGGCTTGCATATCTCGGTGTGTCATTTACCTCCGGGCACCAGCAAGTGGAACAAGATCGAGCACCGATTGTTTTCCTTCATCAGCCAGAACTGGCGCGGCAAGCCCTTGGTGAGCCACGAGGTGATTGTCAATTTGATTTCAGCGACCACCACTCAGACTGGTTTAAAGGTGCGGGCCGAACTCGACACCAACTCCTACCCGCCAGGAGCCAAGGTGTCAAAAAAACAGATTGAAGAAATAAATATTCGTCCCGACTCGTTCCACGGAGAATGGAACTACACAATTCGTCCAAATATATGAATGTATTTGATACACTTATTTCATGACAGGCCCTAAGGCGATATAACCGGGAGCGATTCGGGTTTTCCATGTCCTGATCCAATCGCGGGTTAGACTCGGCTGCCATTAGAATAATGCGGGCGCGACGCACCAGCTTTTGGGTACCTGTGGCGACAGCACTTTGTGGATCTTGGTATTGAATGCTTGGATGAGGCGCCGTGGCCTGGCCGGCCTTCGAGAATCCCCGCGCTGGTGCTCGAAAAAGTATTGACCGGCGCCACTAAGTACGGAGTTAAAATTGCGCACAATACGCTAGAGTAAATATTCGCACGGTTGCTGCTATTGGCCCTTCATGGGCGCCGATTTCCTCGGCGCGGAACCCACATCGGATAACCGCGGCCCCCGGGCGTTTGTCGGGATCTGGACAGCGGTTTTGTGGATCTCTACGGTGAGACTCACGGCCGGCCATCTGCTGGGTTCGCTCGAGCCGTCCGTCGTTCTCCAGGTAAATCGTGATGCCCGTTGCCCGCCAGGTGTGACATCCGACGGGGGTGAGAAGGCCCGCCGCCTTGCCCGCTTCCGAATCGCAGCCCAGGCGTTGTACCGTTCAAAAAACGCGTCCCGTTATCTCCGTTCAAAGCGAATTAAAGCTCTGAAACAGGGGCTGCCCACTCTGGAGGCCTGCGGCGACAATATGCTCGTTCAGTTTCTCCTCAAGCTGGTGATGCACAGGCATCTCGTGCTCCTTGCCGGTCAGCTTCTCCTATCTTGACGACTCCGGGGATCTGCACACGGATGAGAGTCTCCAAGAAACGATCGATCGATTCCCGCAACTCTCCGACGCGCTGGCCATTTTCGAACTCGAAAAGCTCCGTACTTCTTGCGTGACACAATCTTTCCGTAACTCATTTCTCTTGCCGAACGCCAAGGCTGGGGTGACAACGATGCGGTGCAGGCTGTACGAGTTGACCAACTAACGAGCCAAAGCATGACCAGAGAATCTCCGTTCTGCAGCGAATCCATGGAGGACTCCCGACCGGCATGATCACCGAAGTGCAACCGAACGAAACCTTGGACGGCCGATTGCAAATCGAGGGCGTGATCAGCCGCAGCGGAATGGCATCCATCTACAAGGCAAAGGATCTTATGACCGGCCAGGCTGTTGCGGTGAAGATTCCCCACCAACAGTTTGAATCAGATCCGGCTTCGTTAGCACGGTTTCAGCGCGAGGCGGAGATTGGCAAAAAGCTCAACCACCCTAATATCCTTCGACTCCTGGATGTCGGCGAACATAGCCGCCCCTACATTGTGATGGAGTATTTAGATGGTAAGACCCTGGACCAGGTGATGAACAAAATCCGCCCGCTGCCGATTTCGGATGCAGTCCAAATCGCGAGCCAGGTCTGCGGCGCACTCGCCTACATGCACGAGCATAAGATCGTGCATCGCGACCTTAAGCCCCAGAACATTATGATCTGCAACGACGGGTCGCTGCGGATCATGGACTTCGGCATTGCGAAGTCCACCGAGATGCGGCGGATTACCTTTGCCGGCTTCAGCCCAGCCATGGGCACCCCTGATTATATGGCCCCGGAACAAGTCCAAGGAAAGCGGGGTGACGAACGCACCGATATTTACAGCCTCGGCGCGGTGCTTTACGAAATGGCAACAGGCTCGATCCCGTTCGAAGGCGAAAATCCATTCATCGTCATGAACTTGCGGATTACGGGTGATCCAATCGCGCCGCGGAAGCTCAATGGCGAGATCCCGAAAGAAATCGAGGAAATCATCCTGCACGCCATGGAGCGTGAACCACATCGCCGCTACGCATCGGCCGCCGCCATGAAAGCGGAGCTGGATAACCCTGATGCAGTGAAGCTGACTGGTCGGCATGAACACTTGCAATCGGTCCAGGGTTGGAAAACGCGTTGGCAGGGCTCCAAGCTCATTATTCTATCCGCGCTCCTTCCGGTGCTCGTGTTCTTGATAGGGTTTATTCTGGTTCGCTGCCACGGTGCTCCCCATTAATTGTGCTTCGTGGGCTAATGCTAAAGAAATTGACCGCTAATGGACAGGTCGATCTGAAGTCCAATCTAGGACGAAAGGAGGGTCAGCGGAGGGCGAACGAGCCCCAGTTTATCGCTGATTGGGCTTCACTCGGATGAACGTCGAGGATGAATTGCTTCATGAAGCTCGTAGGATCGGTGGACGGCCTGTTCTGAGCTCTATCCGTTCGCTGCATCTCGGCCATTTCGATGCCAAGCCTTTCTAGTAAAGCGCATCTTAAAAGGTTGTCTCTCTCAGCGCGAGTCAGGTTTGGGTATCGCTTTGCCATTTTCACGCCGGCTTCTTTTTGGCTGATCTTTCGCTCGAACATTAAATTTGCGATTGGACCAGCGGCGAGTCGCTTGTCGTAATCCTGTCTGTCCAGGGCTCGGAAAGTCTCGGAAGCCAACTCGGCGTAGATCTCTTCGTCTGGCTTTTGAAACTGCGGAATCTTCATACGCTCCAGCGCCCAGTTCACCATGATCGCGCCTCTGGCGATTTCTTGGGCGACTCTGTTCAGGAGGGTTAGGTAACTGCTGTTTTCACTGATCCTATACGGAAACAGATTTTTGGCATCGGCTCTAAAGATCTCGGCTAGGGCCATGGCTGCCTGGTGCGTGTTTTGTGCTTCGGGAACATACACCGTATAGATTAAATCGCGCTCTAGCCACAGGAACAGGTCGGTATTGATGGATTTGTCCACGTTTGTGACACGGATAGAGAGCTTCTCGGAATCGAAGGGTTCGATTTGGAAACTCGTTTTCTCAAATTGAAAGGTTTCCATTTTCTTTGCGGCGTACTGCGAGGCTGTTTCCAGGTTTCGTGCTTTATAGCTGAATGGGCCAGCATCTGTGGTCAGGCTGATTTTGCAATCAACATCTGTTTCGATTATAACCTTGTTGCCCCGGTCCGAGAGTTTCGACCGACGAACATACGGTACGTTCGAGGAAGCTATGGCGGCCCTTGCATGGGAAAGGAAGCGACAAAGCCACTGAAGCACCTTGACGATGTGGCGCCCAAAAGCGCCGGTGCGTGGCTGCGTTCAGAACCTTCTTGTTCCAGCCAGTTGTCGGGTCGGTCGGATCGTGAAAAATTCCTCCTCCGCGCCGGAGTGCACTGCATCAGGCATTGCTACTGCGTCATCTGCGTGGTCGAATAATTGCGGTACTTTCGATTTGGTGGATCTTCTGAATCGTTCGCCACATGCGCAATTGTGAATAACTTATCGAAGTAAACCAATGCTTGTGTCACCGACCGCAACGTAGGCCGCAGCGTCTTAGGCGAACCATTCGCTTCGGTAGCCGCGTGACGGTCATCCAGTCTGGGCCTCAGCTGATGACCCGCGAGGATCCCGACGTCGCGGATGAAATGCAGAGGATTCTCAGTGAGGAAGGTATGCAAATTCTAGTGGCGGCTGAGCCACTCAATGTGCACGGCAAATCCGGAGAGGAAGTCAGCGTTACCGTGCGCACAACCTCCGGTGAGCAAAAGATCGAAGGCAGCGACATCCTTGTCGCGGCGGGGCGCATTCCCAACACCGCCGGGATCGGGCTTGAGAAGGCTGGCGTTGAGTTAGATGGTCGTGGCTACATTCGCGTCAATGAGCGGCTGGAGACGACTGCGTCCGGTGTCTGGGCCCTGGGGGAATCCGCCGGTAGCCCCCAGTTCACGCACGTATCCGTCGACGACTTTCGAATCATCAGGGACAATCTGGCTGGAGGGAAGCGCAGCACGCGGGATCGGCTGGTTCCATACTGCCTGTTCACAGACCCTCCACTTGCCCACGTGGGACTGAGCGAAGGCGATGCGCAACGCCAAGGCGTCACCGTGCGCGTCGCGAGGTTGCCGATGAGCGCGGTGCTGCGCACAGAGGCGACGGGCGAAACACAAGGCTTCATGAAGGCTCTTGTCGGAGGGAGTGACGACCGCATTCTCGGCTTCACGATGATTGGTTCCGAGGCCGGCGAGGTCATGGTCGCGG